>JBMNHO010000002.1:0-985000 GCA_050950425.1 Oscillospiraceae bacterium | reverse complement strand
CAATAGGCTAGTCGAACGGCATGGGAAGGCCTGCCATAGAGGGTGAGAGCCCCGTAGGCGAAAGTGAATCTACTGCAGCGAGTATCCAGAGTACCGCGGGACACGTGAAACCCCGCGGGAAACAGGGGGGACCACCCTCCAAGCCTAAATACTACCTGATGACCGATAGAGGAGCAGTACCGTGAGGGAAAGGTGAAAAGGACCCCGGGAGGGGAGTGAAATAGAACCTGAAACCTTGTGCTTACAAGCACTCAGAGCACGTTAATGTGTGATGAGGTACTTTTTGTAGAACGGTCCGGCGAGTTATTGTATGAGCAAGCTTAAGGTACTCAGTACCGGAGGCGAAGGGAAACCGAGTCTGAATAGGGCGTATGAAGTTGCATGCAATAGACCCGAAACCGGGTGACCTATCCATGAGCAGGTTGAAGTGGGGTAAAACCCATGGAGGACCGAACACACGTCCGTTGCAATGGCCGGCGATGACTTGTGGATAGCGGAGAAATTCCAATCGAACCCGGAGATAGCTGGTTCTCCCCGAAATAGCTTTAGGGCTAGCGTTATTTAGATTCCGGAGGTAAAGCACTGAATGAGCTAGGGGCCGATAAGGTTACTGAACTCTATCAAACTCCGAATGCCGGAGAATTGATGATGGCAGTCAGACAGTGTGAGATAAGTTTCATTGTCAAAAGGGAAACAGCCCAGACCCACAGCTAAGGTCCCAAATATATGCTAAGTGGAAAACGATGTGGAGTTGCGAAAACAACCAGGATGTTGGCTTAGAAGCAGCCACTCATTAAAAGAGTGCGTAATAGCTCACTGGTCGAGTGACTCTGCGCGGAAAATATAACGGGGCTAAGCATATAACCGAAGCTTGGGCTTGCACGTAAGTGCAGGGGTAGGGGAGCGTCGAATACGGGGTGAAGTCAGAGCGGAAGCACGGTGGACTGTATTCGAGTGAGAATGCCGGAATGAGTAGCGAGAATTATGTGGGAATCATAATGGCCGAAAATCTAAGGTTTCTTGGGGAAGGTTCGTCCGCCCAAGGTAAGTCGGGAGCTAAGGCGAGGCCGCAAGGCGTAGTCGATGCACATACGGTTGAAATTCCGTAACCACCGAACTTTAAGCACACTGACACATGGAGATAGCGGAACCCGGGCGTTGGTTGACCCGGGCGTAAGGGACCGAACATCAGTAGGGAAGTCCGCGATGCTCTGTGGCGAGAAAAGGTGTGAGGTATACTAAGGTGCCCGTACCGCAAACCGACACAGGTAGATGAGGAGAGAATCCTAAGGCCAACGGGAGAAGGGTTGTTAAGGAACTCGGCAAAATGACCCCGTAACTTCGGGATAAGGGGAGCCTGCGAGAGCAGGCCGCAGTGAATAGGCCCAAGCGACTGTTTACCAAAAACACAGGTCTCTGCTAAATCGAAAGATGACGTATAGGGGCTGACGCCTGCCCGGTGCCGGAAGGTTAAGAGGAGAGCTTAGGGGCAACCCGAAGGTTTGAATTGAAGCCCCGGTAAACGGCGGCCGTAACTATAACGGTCCTAAGGTAGCGAAATTCCTTGTCAGGTAAGTTCTGACCCGCACGAATGGCGTAACGATTTGGGCACTGTCTCAACAGCCCGCCCGGCGAAATTGTAGTACTGGTGAAGATGCCAGTTACCCGCAACTAGACGGAAAGACCCCATGGAGCTTTACTGCAGCTTAATACTGGAGTTCGGTAATTCATGTACAGGATAGGTGGGAGACTGGAAGCAGGGCGTCAGCTTTGGTGGAGTCACCCTTGGGATACCACCCTTGGATTGCTGGATTTCTAACCTGCGGCCGTGAATCCGGTCGGGGGACACTGTTAGGTGGGCAGTTTGACTGGGGCGGTCGCCTCCAAAAAGGTAACGGAGGCGCTCAAAGGTTGGCTCAGCACGGACGGAAATCGTGCATGAGTGCAAACGCATAAGCCAGCCTAACTGCGAGACCGACGGGTCGAGCAGTAACGAAAGTTGGAGTTAGTGATCCGGCGGTATGTGAGTGGAAATGCCGTCGCTCAACGGATAAAAGCTACCCTGGGGATAACAGGCTGATCTCCCCCAAGCGTCCACAGCGACGGGGAGGTTTGGCACCTCGATGTCGGCTCGTCGCATCCTGGGGCTGTATTCGGTCCCAAGGGTTTGGCTGTTCGCCAATTAAAGCGGCACGCGAGCTGGGTTCAGAACGTCGTGAGACAGTTCGGTCCCTATCTGTTGCGGGCGTAAGAGATTTGAAGGGAGCTGTCCTTAGTACGAGAGGACCGGGATGGACGTACCTCTGGTGCACCAGTTGTCCTGCCAAGGGCACAGCTGGGTAGCTATGTACGGACGAGATAAACGCTGAAAGCATCTAAGCGTGAAACTCCCCCTAAGATGAGATCTCTCACTCTCTTGAGAGAGGGTAAGGCTCCATGTAGACTACATGGTTGATAGGCCGGAGGTGGAAGTGCAGTAATGCATGTAGCTGACCGGTACTAATAAGCCGAGGGCTTGACCTTACACGAGAAGGTATGCAGGCTTATATTGCGTTGCTTGATTTAAGGTTGTTGTTCAGTTTTGAGGGTGCAGTGTGCGGTGGCAGGTGCAGCCCGTTTCGGGCGCAGGATTATGCACCTTTAGCTCAGTTGGTAGAGCACCTGACTCTTAATCAGGGTGTCCAGGGTTCGAGTCCCTGAAGGTGTACCAGATTCATACAGACCAATGTCTGTTGGTATAGATCATCAGAGGACGAGAAGCGGTATGGCCCGTTGGTCAAGTGGTCAAGACGGCGGCCTCTCACGCCGCAATCAGGAGTTCGACTCTCCTACGGGTCACCATCTTTCTAATTTTTAAAAAAAGCTTGATTTTTGGCTTGTTATATGGTATGCTTTTTACTGCGAAAAGGGCGGTAAGGAGAGAAAAATATCTTCTTTTCTTTGCTTACTTTCTTTTTCTAAGAAAGTATAGTTGGTGCTGATTGCTGCGAGGTTCCACCCGTTCCCATCCCGAACACGGAAGTTAAGCTCGTTTGCGCTCACGATACTTGGCTGGTGACGGCCCGGGAAAATAGGTAGTGCCAACACAAAAGAACCGATTCATTCGAATCGGTTCTTTGCTTTTTCAAAGCCCTTCTTAATTACTATAAAGAGACATCCCGGACAAACATTTTCCTTTGTCCGGGATGTCTCTTTGTGATAACGAGAGTCTTTAGTAAGCCACGCCCCAATACACCATTTTGGCTGCGGGTTTGCCGCAGCAGGGGCATACATCGGAAATTTGCTCCTGCTGGAAGGGAATGCAGCGAGAAGAAACCCCTGCGTCTTCCTTCATTTTCAGCTCACACGCAAGGTCGCCGCACCACATGGTTTTGATAAAGCCGCCGTTTGTTTGGATGATTTCTTTGGCTTCTTCCAGGGTGCGCGCAGGCAGCGTGTTTCGGTCTAAATTGTCCTTCGCCTGCTGGAACAGATGACGATGGATCTCGTCTAACGCGCGTGCGGCCTGCTCCTCCAGCGCGTCCAGAGGAACCACCTCTTTTGTGCCGGTATCCCGACGAACGAACACACACTGATTCTCCAAAAGATCCTTCGGGCCGATTTCCACTCGAAGGGGGACGCCCTTCATTTCATATTCCGCAAACTTCCAGCCGGGGCTTTGGTCAGACAAATCTGCCTTGGCCCGAACATTTTTGGCCTTGAGACGGGCACAAATGGCCTCTGCCGCCTCTGTGACACCCGGCTTGTGCTGGGCAACGGGAACGACGATTGCCTGAATGGGGGCAACGTTGGGGGGGAGAATCAAACCGTTATCGTCCCCGTGGGTCATGATGATCCCGCCGATGATGCGGGTGGAAAGCCCCCAGGATGTTTCATAGGGATGCTGCAATTGATTGTTCTGATCGGAAAACGTAATATCAAAGGCCTTTGCAAAGCCATTGCCAAAATAGTGAGATGTGCCGCTTTGCAACGCCTTTTTGTCATGCATCATGCATTCGATGGTATATGTTTTTTCGGCGCCGGCAAACTTTTCTTTCTCTGTTTTTACGCCGCGCACCACGGGCATGGCCAGCTGATTTTCGCAAAAGTCGGCATACACTTCCAGCATTTGCTCTGTTTCTGCCTTGGCTTCCTCCGCGGTGGCGTGAAGGGTATGCCCCTCCTGCCACAAAAACTCCCGGTGGCGCAAAAACGGCCGCGACGTTTTTTCCCAGCGGATCACGCTGCACCACTGGTTATATAGTTTCGGAAGATCCCGCCAGGAATGCACCACATGGGCCCAATGCTCGCAAAAAAGCGTTTCCGAAGTGGGGCGAATGCAAAGCCGCTCTGGCAAAAGCTCGCTGCCGCCGTGGGTGACCCAGGCGACCTCCGGCGCAAACCCTTCTACATGGTCTTTTTCCTTTTGCAGCAAGGATTCCGGGATCAACAGAGGCATACAGACGTTTTCATGTCCAAGTTCTTTGAACCTGGCATCCAGCCCCGCTTGGATATTTTCCCACAATGCGTACGCATATGGGCGCAAAATGAACATCCCTTTGACTCCGGAATAGTCAATCATTTCCGCTTTTGTCACAACGTCGGTGTACCACTGGGCAAAATCCACGTCCCGCGCAGTGATACGCTCCACTTGCTTTTTTTCTTTCGCCATTTCCAATCCACCTTCATTATACAATCCAGAATGCCTTGATTGTATATAATTTCAAAAGAAATGTCAAGGGGAGGGCCCCCTTTCAGCCTTTTTTATAAAGTTGGCCCGGGGGGACGGGGGAAATCTTTACATTTAAAAAGGAGTGAGGTATACTAAAGAAAAACGACGGCCCCTGTAGAGTGTTTATTCGTGGGAGCAAAGAGGGATCTATGACAAAACAGTCCGAGCAGAAAGAAAGATATTCAGACCCGCATCACCCCCATCAAAAGCTGTTCAGCGTGCTGGCAATCGTCGTTTTTTTGGCGTTTTGCGTGGCGGTTGGCTATTTTGTGGGGCGGCCCATGCTGCAATTTGTGTCAGAGCCAGAGCAGTTTCGGCTTTGGGTGGATGGGCATGGTTTTTTTGGCCGATTGGCCTTCATCGGGATGATGGCGCTGCAGATCATCATTGCGTTTATCCCGGGAGAGCCGCTGGAGATCGGCGCTGGATATGCCTTTGGGTTTTGGGAAGGAACGCTTCTGTGTATGATCGGCATTATACTGGGCAGTTCCTTGGTATTTGGGATGACAAGAAAGTGGGGAACCCGCCTGGTTGCGCTGTTTTTCCCCATGGAGAAGATCCGGTCGCTGAAATTTTTGCAGGACGGAAAGCGCCTCCATACCCTCATCTTTTTTTTGTTTTTTATCCCGGGTACGCCAAAGGACCTTCTGACCTATATGGCGGGACTGACCCCCATTGCGTTTAAAACGTATTTTTTCATTTCCAATGTGGCCCGCATTCCTTCTGTGGTGACGTCCACCATCGGCGGCAATGCGCTGGGAGAACAGAACTATGTCTTTGCTGTTGTCACATTGGCCGTTGTAGCGGTGGTCAGCATCATCGGCCTTTGCATTTATCGGTACATCACAGCCCGAAAGGCAAAAAAAGCAGAGCAAGACACCAACCCCCTGCCCACGGCATCCTCCGCCCTTCCGGACGAGGATCAGGATGTATAAAAGCCGCGCCCGGCATTGTGCCGGGCGCGGCTTCGCGCTTAGGAGCAAAACCGGTGTTTCCCGATGACGGTGATCAAAGGGCGGCTCCAAATCCATTTGCTGGTGGCGGTGACCGGATTAAAATAATAAATGGCGCCGCCGCTGGGGTCGGACCCGTTGATGGCGTCTTTTGCCGCCCGGTAAGCGGAGTCTGCAATGGGCTGGTTGATCTGCCCGTCTGTCATGCAGGTGAAGGCACCGGGCTGGTACACGACCCCGGACAGGGAACTGGGAAAGGAAGGGTGCTTGATGCGGTTGAGGATAACGGCGCCGACGGCAACTTGCCCGCTGTAAGGCTCGCCTCGGGCTTCCGCGGAAATGACCTTTGCCAGCAGATAGAGGTCGTTTGCCTGGGCACCGGTGCCTGAGCTGCCGCTTCCGCCGGAGCCGGCGGACATCCCCAGCTTTTTCATTGTGGCAGAGCCGACCACGCCGTCTGCGGTCAGCCCGTTTTGCCGCTGAAAGTACTGAACGGCTTTTGTGGTGGCGCTTCCGTAAATGCCGTCAACAGCTCCGAAATAATAGCCCCAGTTTTTTAGCTTCGTCTGAATGGTGCGCACAACGTCGCCGGAGGAACCCTGGCGGTAAGACTCCGCCTGGGCGGGTTTTGCCTGAATCAATATGATGACGAAAATATTGAGAGCAAAAAGCAAGGCCAGTGCGGCTGTGAGTTTGCGTTTTTGCATATAATACCTCCCAAAGCAAATTCTTTTGCTTATTGTACGAACTTTAGGCCGTTCTTATGCTCTGGATTTGAAAAATGATAAAATTCTGTCATGCTTCAGTCCTTTGCCCTCAAAATCCAGGAGGGAGAACGGGCGCCACGGCATCAACCAGAGAAAAAGACGGCGCCGGGAAACGGGAAAAAAGGGGAAACCTGTCATTCAAAGTTTATTTAATCTTCGTTCATACTTCGCTCACATTTTTCCTGCATACTAAGAAGCATCAATCGTAACTGCTTCGGTGCGGGGGACGGAATACCGCCCGTATCCGGGCAGACCAAGAAAAAAGTTCGGTCCCGCCCGGCCGGAATTTACAATAAAAAGAAACGGACAGAAGGCTTTTTACGAAAACTGCCGGATGTCCGTTTCATTTTATTCTTTGAAAAAACTTGACTTTAGCGCCACAAAGTGATAAATTATACATCATCAAGGAATGTGAGGAATGAAACGATGCTGCACGCCGCTCAAATCTGCTTTTATCGGGGCTACCGCTATTGGAACGATAGCGGCTGTTTTCATGCGCCTGTAACCGGATCAACGCAGCAATACGAAATGCAGATCATCGTGTAGATCATCGTAACGCGGCAGCCCGGAAAAGGCTGCCGTATTTTTTTATTCCCATATCAATACGAAGGAGAAAAAGACATGGTCGTAATTATGAAAGACGGATTCACCCAAGGGCAATTGCATGCCGTGATCCAGGAAATGGAGTCAGGGGGCGTGAAGGTGATGGTCAGCGAAGGAAACGAAACCACCATTTTGGGAGCGGAGGGGAACGCGGCCCGCTTGGATCAAGATAAACTGGGCATCCTGCCCGGGGTGGCCCGGGTGATGGTGGTGACAGAGCCGTGGAAAAAGGCCAACCGGAAATATCACCCGGACAACACCGTCGTCGAAGTGGGAACCGCGAAAATCGGCAGCGGCCAAATTGGCGTCATCGCCGGGCCCTGCTCTGTGGAGAGCGAATCCCAGATCGTAGACATCGCAAAGGCAGTCAAGGCCTCCGGCGCCTGCGCGCTGCGGGGCGGCGCGTTTAAGCCCCGCACCTCTCCCTACTCCTTCCAGGGTCTGGCCCAGGACGGCATTGAGCTGCTGCTGGAAGCAAAACAGCTGACGGGGATGCCCATCGTCACGGAGATTATGTCGACAGATAACATCGAGATGTTTGAACAATGCGTTGACGTGATTCAAATCGGCGCCCGGAATATGCAGAATTTTGACCTGTTGAAGCAGGTGGGGCGTACGAGAAAGCCGGTGCTGCTCAAGCGCGGCCTGTCCTCTACCATTGAGGAATGGCTCATGTCCGCGGAATACATCATGTCAGAGGGCAACGACCAGGTGATTTTGTGCGAGCGGGGCATCCGCACCTTTGAAACGTTCACAAGGAACACGCTGGATTTAAGCGCCATCCTCGCCATTAAGTCGGTCAGCCACCTTCCTGTGGTGGTGGATCCGTCCCATGCCTGCGGCAAAGCGTGGATGGTGGAGCGGATGTCAATGGCCGCCATCGCGGCGGGGGCGGACGGCCTTTTAATCGAGGTCCACAATGACCCCAAAAACGCCCTGTGCGACGGGGCCCAGTCCATTACGCCGGCAGAGTTCGACACGCTGATGGAAAAGCTGCGCTCTGTGGCCCTGTGTGTGGGGCGCTCGATCTGACAGGGAGGACGAAATGAAACAGATTGCAATCATAGGGCTGGGGCTCATCGGGGGGTCCTTGGCGTTGGCGCTGCGCGGGTTTGAAGACTACGAAATCGTGGGCGTGGCCCGGTCGGAGGACACTTTGGCCATTGCCAAGGAGCGGGGGGCCGCGGATATTCTGACAAAAGACGCCGCGGCGGCCATCCGGCAGGCGGATGTGACCATTTTATGCCTGCACCCCCAGGGCATTGTAGATTTTCTGAAGGAACACGGGGCAGACTTTCAAACAGGCAGCCTGGTGACAGACGTTTGCGGCGTCAAAACAGCCATCATGGAGGCGGCCGAAGCCCTGCCGGACACCGTGGATTTCATCGGCGGCCACCCCATGGCGGGGCGGGAAACCAGCGGAATGGCCCATGCGGAAAAAACGCTGTTCCAAGGCACCCACTATCTTTTGACCCCCCGGGAAAAAAGCAAGCCGGAGCACATCGCATTGCTCCGGCGCATGACAGACTATTTGGGGTGCCGCGATGTGGTGCTCACCACGCCAAAGCAGCACGACGAGCTGATCGCCTACACCAGCCAGGTGATGCACATCATGGCGGCGGCCGTGTGCGACGACCCGGGCTTGTTTTCCTGCCGGGGGTTCGAGGGCAACAGCTTTCGGGACTGCACCCGGGTGGCGGCGCTGGACGTTCCCCTTTGGACCCAGCTGTTTTCCATGAATGCCTCCGCTCTCTGCGGCAAGATCCAGCGGCTGGAGGAAAACTTGAAAAGCTACCGGGAAACCCTGGCGTCCGGCGACAGAAAGCGCCTGTCGGAAAAGCTGGAATATTCCGCAAACCGCAAACGGCAGATGAACCTGGATTGAAGCTTGCAGAGAAGCCCTAGTCCTGCTTTTCCACGGGGACACAGACCACGTTGGCTGCCTGCTCCCGCTCGTATTTCCGGTTGCGGTAGAACAAAAGCAGGTCAATGGAAACCGTGATGAAGTTAATAACGTAAAGGATCATCACAAGATCCGGATTAAACAAAATCTTATGTAAGATGCCGCAAACATAGCCTAAATTGACAATGATGGAGAAAAAGGGGCTTTTCCCCCCGGTGGAGCGGGATTTCAATGACTTATGGATATTGATGGGCCATGCGATTCCGAAGCAGATGAGCATGCCCGCCTCAAAAATAGACATTTAACCCTTCCTTTCTGACCGGTACCGGTCGTGCCGTGCGCGGCCTTGTCCCGGCCGATGCCACGCGGAGCGAAGCGCTTTCCCTGGCTTGGGAAACGCCCCGGCGCGCGGCGCATTTTGCCGGGATCCGGACGAACACATCGTCCATGCTGCCGTCGTGCATCTGTGCGCCGAACCAGCTTCCCGTGACAGATCCCGCGGAAAGCCGGTTCGTTTTCGGCGTGCTCAGTGCAATCAACGCAAAAAACGGGCGGGGCAAGCAGCCCCATCTCCCTGACGCCGCCGGGAAAACGGTTAGTTCATTCCCGCCGCCGCCCAGTCCTGCTTGAACCGGGCGATGCCCGCCTCTGTCAAAGGATGCTGGAACATTTTACTCAAAACGTCAAAGGGGATGGTGGCGATGTCCGCGCCGGCCTTGGCGCAGTCCGTCACGTGCATAGAGGTGCGGATGCTGGCGGCGATGATTTCCGTTTTGATGTTATGAAGGGTAAAAATGTCCGTGATTTCTTCAATGAGAGCAACGCCGCTGTTGCCCATGTCATCCATCCGACCTACAAAAGGGCTGACAAAACTGGCGCCCGCCCGGGCCGCCAAAAGCGCCTGGTTGGCGGAAAAAACCAGCGTCACGTTGGTGCGGATGCCCTTTTTGGCAAGGGCCGCCGTGGCCTTTAGCCCCTCTTTGGTCATAGGCACCTTGATGACAATGTTGGGATGGAGCTGGGACAGCTCCAGCGCCTCTGTCACCATTTCGGCGCCTTTGTCGCTGAGAACCTCCGCGCTGATGGGCCCGTCCACAATTTTTGCGATCTCCCGCACCACGGTTTTAAAGTCACGGCCTTCCTTGGCGATCAGGCTGGGATTGGTGGTAACGCCGGCCAGCACGCCCCAAGAGGCGGCCTCCCGAATATGATCTACGTTTGCGGTGTCGATAAACAGTTTCATTTGTAATCCTCCTCGCGTTTGTGAGCGTCAATTCACATGGGAACAGTATATGCAGATTTCCGCCGGAAGTCAATAACAGACCCAGCCAAAACATGGGTCAGAAGGCGGAAAAGGGCGGGAAACTGGAAAAAACAATCTATATTTTCAAAATGGGATATGCTATAATACGAAAGAATACAAAACCTATGGGGGAGGAAAGAGGACACTATGAAGTTCCAGATTTTGGCCATTGGGGACGTTGTAGGGGACGCGGGGGTGCAGCATTTGACAAGGGTGCTGCCCGGATTGAAGCGACTGAAGCAAATCGACTTTGTGGTCGCAAACGGAGAAAACGCCGCCGGTCTTGGCCTGCTGCCCCGACAGGTGAGGGAAATGGAAACGGCGGGGGTTGACGTGATTACGCTGGGAAACCACAGCTGGGCGAAGCAGCAGATTTTCCCCTTGATGGACACGGTGCCCCATTTGCTCCGGCCGGCCAACGTATCCTCCCGCATGCCGGGGCACGGGTCCGGCGTTTTTTGCGTAGGGGGCGTTGCCGTCGGCGTGATCAATTTAATCGGTCGCTGCGGCATGGACTTTGGGCCTGACAATCCCTTTCTCGCGGCGGACGCGCTGCTGAAAAGGATGACAGCGGACCTTGTTTTGGTCGATTTTCACGCGGAAGCCACCAGCGAAAAGCTGGCCATGGCGTATTATTTAGACGGGCGGGTCACCGCCCTGTGGGGCACCCATACCCACGTGCCCACGGCGGATGCCCGGGTGTTTTCAAAAGGCACGGGATATGTGACGGATCTTGGGATGACAGGGCCGGTCGAGTCCGTTTTGGGCATTCGCCCGGAGCAAAGCGTGACCACGTTTTTAGGGGGCATTGCCGGGCGGTATGAGGTGGCGTCCGGCCCGTGCAAGCTGGAAGGCTGCCTGTTTACGGTGAACTTGGAAACGGGACGGTGCAAAGAAGTGGAGCGCATTTCGATTTTATAGCGGCAAAAGGCAGGAAGGTCTTTGGTACCTTATGGTAATAGATGGAGGCAGATATGATTTCTTTTATCCACGGGGCGGATTTTCATTTGGACAGCCCCTTTTCCGCTCTGCCGCCGGAGCAGGCGGCAGAGCGAAGGGCAGAGCAGCGGGCGCTGTTTGCGTCTTTGGCGTCTTTGGCGGAGGGGGTGGATTTGGTCTTTTTGGCCGGGGACTTGTTCGACGGGGATCAGATTTACCCGGAAACGGCAGACTGCATTCGAAGGACGCTGGGGCAGATCAGCGCCCCGGTTTTGATCGCCCCGGGCAACCACGACTGGGTTTCCCGGCACTCGCCCTACCGCCAAGTGGGCTGGCCGTCCAATGTGCATGTTTTCGATTCGGAATCTGTCACGTCTGTTTTCTTTCCCTCTCTCGGCTGCACGGTGTATGGCGCGGGCTTTCTGGCGCCGGAGTGCCGCCGATCCCTGCTGGAGGGGTTCCGTGCGTCCCAAAGCGAGAGCGGCTATCAATTTATGGTGATGCACGGCGAGGTGGGCAGTGGCACGGGGGCCTATAACCCCATAACGAGACAGGAAATCGAAGAGAGCGGGCTGGACTATTTGGCGCTGGGGCATATCCATCAATACAGCGGCCCTCAACAAGCGGGGAACACCGCATATGCCTGGCCCGGCTGCCCCCAAGGGCGGGGGTTTGACGAAACGGGAGAAAAAGGCGTCTTGCGGGGGCAGGCAGACGAAACGGGGGTTACGCTTTCGTTTCTTCCTTTGGCCGCCCATCGATATTGGGAGCAGTCGGTTGTCCTTCAGCCGGACGAAGATCCGCTGGAGACCATTCTGGCGGCGCTGCCGGAGGGAACAGAACAGGATATTTACCGTATCATCCTCAAAGGAGAGAGCGGGGCGGAGGGGCTGGACATAGAGGCCCTTTCCGAAGCCCTGGCGCCGCGGTTTTACCATGTGGCGCTGCGGGACAAAAGCGCCATCCGGCAGGAACTTTGGGCAAGGGCGGAGGAGGACACCCTCACCGGGCTGTTTTTAAAAAAAATGCGGGAGAAGATGGATGCCGCGCCGACAGAGGCAGAGCACCTGCGCCTGCAAAAGGCCGTTCGGTTTGGCCTTGCGGCCTTGGAAGGCAGGGAGGATCCCATAGGACAGAATGCAAACGGCGGAAGGAGGTGAGGGCGATGCGCATTCAAAAGATGACGGCCTCCTTTGGCCGGCTGGAGCAGGAAACCCTGGAGCTGGAAGAGGGGATAAATGTAATCCACGCGCCCAACGAATGGGGAAAATCGACATGGAGCGCCTTTCTCGTTGCGATGTTTTACGGCATCGACCCGTCCCAGCGCAACAAAAAGGGCGTTCTGGCGGACAAGAATAAATTTCAGCCGTGGAGCGGCACGCCCATGTCCGGCACGCTGGAGTGCGTGGCAGGGGGGAGAACCCTTGTGCTGGAGCGCGGCGGCAGGCGGGGCGCCGCCCCTATGAGCCAGTTTTTCGCCTGGTACCGGGACACGGGGGACCCCGTTCCCGGGCTGACGGGGGACAACGTGGGGCAGGTGCTTCTGGGCGTGGAGCGGGAGGTGTTTGTCCGCAGCGCCTTTATCGGAGAATCGGGCCTGGCCGTCTCTCAGGCGCCGGAGCTGGAGCGGCGCATCGCCGCTCTGGTATCGTCGGGAGAGGACACCTCCTTTTCCGAGGCGTTTTCCCGGCTGAACAGCTGGAAAAACAGGCGAAAGCACAACAAAACAGGCAGAATTCCGGAGCTGTTCGACCAGCTGAGCCAGACGGAGCAGGATTTGCGTCGGGTGGAGCAGAGCAAGGAACGGATGCGGCAATACGAGATGTCTTTGGAGACGATTTTACAAGAGGAACAAAGGATTGACGAGAAGCTGGCCCTTTGGGCGGCGGCAGAGCGGCAGGAAGCGGCGGAAAAGCAGCAGGCGGCGAGAGACGCGCTGGAAGCGGCCGCCCGGCGGCTTGCGGCGTTGGACAGCGAAAAACAGACGCTGCCGCCCCAAGACCTTTTGCAAAAGGGGCAGGCGCTGGGCACGGCCATCGAAGCCCAAGCGCCGGTGCTTTCTCAGCAGGAAGAGAAGGTTCTCCGTTTGGAGGAAGAAGTGGCCCGAAGGAATCAGCAGGCAGAGGCAGGCATTTTCGAAGGGAAGCCGGCGGAGGAAGCGTGGCGGCAGGCCCAGACGGCGGTGGAGCGGTGCAAGGCGCTGGACAAAACCGCCGTGTTCCGGCCCTGGTTTTTCGCGCTTCTTTGCTTTGCGGTGTTCGCGTCCATCGGCGTGGTCATCGTTTTGTCTTTGCAAAAGGCCGCTTTTTTGACGGCTCTTGGCCTTGCCTGCGCCGCGCTGGTCAGCGCCGCGCTGCCCATCGTCTTGTTTGTGTGGTACCGTAAGCGAACGGCGGCCTTGAGCGCCAAGGCTTCCATCTGCCGAATATACCATGTGGAGCAGCCGGAAGAAATTTTGGAGCAGGCGGCCACGTACCGGGAGTGGCAGGGGCAGACGGAGCAGTGGAACCGGCAGCTGCAAGAGGCCCTCGGGGAGCGGGAGGAGACCAAGGGCCGCCTTGCGCAGATGGAGTCCCAGCTGTTTCAAATTACCCTCCCCTTCGCGCCGGAAGCGAAAAAGGCCCCCCAGGCGGCCGAAGCGTGCAGCCGGGGACTTTCCACGCTGTCTCTCTGGGAAAGGGAGCGGATGTCTGTGGAAATGCTGCGAAAACAGTGGGAAGCGGCGGAGCAGACGGCGGAAGCGGAAGAAATATCCCCGTCCGTTGCCCGCCCTCAGGAGCCCAAGCTGCAATTGCAGGAGGAGCGAAAGCGGCTGCAAAGGGAAAAAACCAGGTGCCTAGAGGGGATCGCCATGGCAAAGGGGGAGCAGGCCATCGGCGGGGATCCGGAGGCGCTTCAGGCCCGGCAGGCCGACCTGCTTTCCCGACGGGAGACGCTGGAAGAGGAATATGGCGCGCTGGAGCTGGCCCGGGAGGTGCTAAACGAGGCGCACCAAGAGCTGCAGTCCCGGTTTTCCCCGGCGCTGAACGAAAAGGCCGGTGCGTGGATGGCCCGCTTTTCCGGCGGAAAATATCAGGATCTGCGGCTGGACAAAACCTTTGCCGCCAGCGTGCGGACAGAGGACGACACCATTTCGCGGCAGGATCTCACCCTCAGCGCCGGCACCATGGATCAGCTTTATCTGGCGGTGCGTCTGGCCATTTGCGAGCTGGTTCTGGGGCGGCAGGTGCCGCTGGTTCTGGATGACGCCCTCGTTCGGTTTGACGACACACGACTGCAATATACTCTGGATGCGCTGAGGGAAGAAGCGAAAGAGCGCCAGATTCTGCTGTTCACCTGCCATAATAGGGAGGCGGCCTACCTGAAAGGGAAGGACCGGGCGCATGTTTTGCAGGGAATTGAGCGAAAAGAAGCATAAACAGAACAGCCGCGCCATGCGGCAGGACGGAGGAATTGTATGACCCTGGAAGAATGCCCACCCGTACCGGAGGAAAAGCTTCCTCCCAGGCAAACCATCAAGCTGGAGCTGTATTTTTGGCTGCAGGCCATGGTGTTTGCCCTGGTTTGCATCATCCTGGTGTTTACGTTTGTGGGGCGGATCATCGGCGTGGAGGGGGAGTCTATGGAACCCACGCTGCTGGACGGAGACATGCTTTTGCTGCAAAGCATCGGCTATCATCCCAAACAGGGGGACATCGTGGTGCTGACCAAAGAATCGTTTATGGAGCAGCCCATCGTGAAGCGGGTCATTGCCGTGGGCGGGCAGACCGTGCGGATTGATTACGAAGCGGGAGAGGTGCGCGTAGACGGCGCGGTTTTGGACGAGCCGTATATCAACGAGCTGATGCAAAGCCCCGGCTGGGACAATGTGGACGACATCACCGTGCCGGAAGGCAGCATTTTTGTCATGGGGGACAACCGGAACCACTCCACAGACAGCCGGGCGCCCCAAGTGGGGACGGTGGACGAGAGAGACGTGCTGGGTCGTGCGCTGCTGGTTCTGTTTCCCTTTCAGCGTCTGGGCGGCGTGGCGTAAGCCCCTGTTCCGGCGCCGTTTGCGGGACAGGGGGCAGCCGGTTTTCCCATCGGCGGACGGACGGGGTTTTTGTCAACAGGCTGAAAATCGGGGCAAAATTCCCACTTCTTCTGTCAAAAACGCAGAAACCCATCTGTTTGTTCCGTTTGCGTTGACAAAAAAGAAAAACATGTGCTATACTTGCTTTATTATATTTGGCTGATTGTTTCAACGAAAATGACGAAATGACATATGATATCAGAAACGCAATGAAAGGGTAAGTACAGTCTACAGTTCAGCGCAGAGAGGGAATGGTCGGTGTAAATTCCCGTGAATGTAGAGTGGAACGTCGCCCCGGAGCGGCTGGGCTGAGCCTGCGCGGCGCGCATGGGGTAGGTTCTGTCGGGTTGCCGCCGTTATTTGGCAGGGAAAGCGCACACGGGTTGCCGTGTGAATTTAGGTGGTACCACGGAGAGAAAGCTTCGTCCTATACAGGACGGAGCTTTTATGCTTATTTCGAAAAATGACAGCCATCAACAGGAAACGGAAAGAGAGGAAGGGGTTGTTACGCAATGATGATGAAGAGTACCCAGGTGTTGTTTGAATGTCTGCTGGAGCAGGGTGTGGATACCGTATTCGGCTATCCGGGCGGTACCATTTTAAACGTCTATGACGAATTGGAACGCAACGCATATGGGACAAAAATCCGGCATATCTTGTCCGCCCACGAGCAGGGCGCGGCCCACGCGGCAGACGGATACGCAAGGTCCACGGGGAAAGTGGGCGTCTGCTTCGCAACGTCCGGGCCGGGGGCCACAAACTTGACAACAGGCATCGCCACGGCGTATATGGACTCTTCCCCCGTTGTGTTCCTCAGCGTCAATGTGGGGGAAACCTTGATCGGCCGAGACGCGTTTCAGGAAGTGGACATCACCGGCATCACAATGCCTATCACGAAGGCGACCTATCTGGTGCGGGAGGCGTCTCAGCTGGCCGACGTTGTGCGGGAGGCGTTTGCCGTGGCCGCCGGGGGTCGGCCCGGCCCCGTTATGATTGATATTTTAAAAAACGTGACGACTGAAATGGTAGACTACACTCCGCTGCCCAAGGAAGAGCACGTGAACCACGGCCGGCTGGCCGCTTTGGCCCGGAGAGTGGGCGGCACGCTCCAGCGCCCGAAGCCCGACGAGCAGGACGTGGAAGTGCTGCTCCAGATGATCAAGGAGTCTAAAAAACCCATGATTTTGGCCGGCGGAGGCATCGTCCGCTCCCGGGCTTCCGGGGAGTTTGTGTCCTTTGCCGAAAAGCTGGACGCCCCCGTGGCCGTGACCTTGATGGGGCAGGGCGCCATTCCGGGGCGGCACCCTCTGTGTACCGGCGCGATCGGGATGCATGGCACCCTTGCCTCCAACATGACCACCACGGAATGTGATTTGCTCATCGCGGTGGGCGCCCGGTTTTCCGACCGGGTCACGTGCGACCTGACTCAGTTTGCGCCCAAGGCCAAGTTGGTGCATATTGACATCGACCGTTCGGAGATTGACAAGAACGTGGTCACGACCCACCACATCATAGGGGACGCGGGAGAGGTTTTGTCCGCCCTTTGCCAGAGAATGCCGAAATACGAGCATAAGGAATGGCTCGCCCTGGTGAACAGCTGGCGCAGGGAGCCAAACCGGCAGCGGGGCGGCGCGCTGGACCCCAAGGAAGTGTTTGCCTGCATTGACCGGCAGCTGGGGGACGACGTGATCATCGCGACAGACGTGGGGCAGCACCAGATGTGGGCGGCCCAGTATTATAACTACAGCCGCCCGGGCCAGCTTTTGACCAGCGGCGGCTTTGGCACCATGGGCTTCGGTCTTGGCGCCGCCATCGGCGCGAAAGTCGGCAATCCCGACACCGTGGTGATCCACGCAACGGGGGACGGATGCCTGCGGATGAACGGAAACGAATATGCCACGGCGGAATATTACAAGGCGCCGGTGATCACCGTTTTGTTCAACAACGGCGCTTTGGGCATGGTGCGTCAGTGGCAGACGCTGATTTACGGCAAACGGTATGCCCAGACGAACTTGGACCGTGGGCCTGATTTTGTCAAATACGCGGAGTCCTTTGGCATGCCGGGCTTTCGGGTGGAAACCGTCGCGGAGTTTGACGCTGCCTTGAAGGAGGCCATTGCCTGCGGCAAAAGCGCGCTGATCGAATGTATCATTGATGCGGACGAAATGGTGTGGCCTATGGTGGCCGCCGGCGCGCCCATCACCCAATTCTTACTGAAATAGCAAACTGTCCGCTTGGACAGCTGGATCAGGAAAGGAGCGTTCATATGCAGCATCATACCATATCCGCCTTGGTGGAAAACAGTGCCGGCGTCCTGTCTCAGGTGTCCCGTCTGTTTTCTCGCAAAGGATATAACATTGAAAGTTTGGCCGTTGGCGTCACCAACGATCCAACGGTTTCCCGTATGACCATCATTATGACAGGGGACGATTTGATGGTCAAACAAATGATCAGTCAGTTTCGAAAGCTGCGTCCCGTCATTTTTGTGCAGAAGCTGGATTCCGAGCAGGCGGTCCATCGAGAGCTGCTCCTCATCAAGGTAAACGCCGAGACGAGGGACACCAGAGATGAGGTTATCCAGATCAGCAATATTTTCCGCGCCAATATCATTGATGTTTCCCGCAGCGCGCTGACCATTTCCAACACCGGCGACACAGAAAAGAACAATGCGCTTCTGAAGCTGTTGGAGGAATTTGGCATTTTGGAAATCGCGCGCACCGGTACCATCGCGTTGGAGCGGGGAGCATATACCATTCATGATGACAACAAAGAGAAGGGAGAATTCAATTATGGCAAAAATGTATTATGAAAAAGATTGTGATCTCAATTATTTAAAGGGGAAAACGGTGGCGGTCGTCGGCTATGGCAGCCAGGGACACGCCCATGCGCAAAACCTGCGGGACAGCGGGGTAAACGTTGTGGTCGGCCTGTACAACGGCAGCAAATCCTGGCCCCGGGCAGAGGCAGACGGCTTGAAGGTGATGACAGCGGCCGAAGCAACCAAAGCCGCCGACATCATCATGATCTTGATCAATGACGAGCGGCAGGCGGCTCTGTACAAAACAGACATCGGCCCCAACCTCTCCGCCGGAAAGGCTCTGGCGTTTGCCCATGGGTTCAACATCCATTTCGGGCAGATCGTTCCCCCCGCTGACGTAGACGTGTTCATGATCGCCCCCAAGGGCCCGGGCCACACCGTCCGCTCCCAGTATCTGGAGGGAAAGGGTGTGCCTGACCTGATCGCAGTGTACCAGGACGCGACCGGCAACTGCAAGAAGATCGCCCTGGCATACGGCGCCGGCATCGGCGGCGCCAGAGCAGGCATTTTGGAAACCACCTTCCAGGAGGAGACGGAGACCGACTTGTTCGGGGAGCAGGCCGTTTTGTGCGGCGGCGTCTGCGCTTTGATGCGTGCCGGCTTTGAAACCCTGGTGGAAGCGGGCTATCAGCCGGAAAGCGCCTATTTTGAGTGCATTCACGAGATGAAGCTGATCGTTGACCTGATCTTCTCCGGCGGCATGAACTTTATGCGCCACTCCATCTCCGACACCGCGGAATACGGCGACTATATCACCGGCCCCAAGATCATCAAGGAAGAGACCAAAAAGGAAATGAAAAAGATTCTGTCCGACATTCAGGACGGCACCTTTGCCCGCAACTGGATCTTGGAAAACCAGTGCGGCCGCCCGTACTTCAATGCGACAAAAAGAGCCCAGGCAGAGCACCAGTGCGAGATCGTCGGCAAAGACCTGCGTGAAAAAATGCTCTGGGGCGGCAAAAAATAAACAGCAGCCATATTTGACAATATTGACGCAATTGGGAATGGGGATACGGTCCTCATTCCCAATTGTGGATATCAGGAGGGATGTTATATGCGGAGCCATAAAGTGACACAAGGGGTGGAAAGAACGCCCCATCGCAGCCTGTTCAAGGCCATGGGATACACCGACAAAGAGCTGTCTCAGCCGCTGATCGGCGTGGTCAACTCCCACAGCGAGATCATACCCGGGCATATCCATCTAAACACCATCACCGAAGCGGTGAAGGCCGGCATCCGCACGGCGGGGGGTACCCCCGTAGAGTTTGGCGCCATCGGCGTGTGCGACGGCATCGCCATGGGGCACGAGGGCATGAAGTACAGCCTGGCCTCCCGGGAGCTGATCGCCGATTCCTGCGAAACAGTTGCCCTTGCCCACGCGTTTGACGGGATGGTCTTCATCCCCAACTGTGATAAAATCGTACCCGGCATGCTGATGGCGGCGGCCCGGCTGAACATCCCTTCTATTTTCGTTTCCGGCGGCCCCATGCTGTCCACCAATCTCAACGGGAAAGACCTGGATTTGAACAGCGCCTTTGAAGCCGTGGGCAGCTTTATGGCCGGCACAATGGACGAAGCGGGGGTCAAAGAGATCGAGGACAACGCGTGTCCCGGCTGCGGCTCCTGCTCCGGCATGTTCACGGCCAACTCCATGAACTGCCTGACAGAGGCCATCGGCATGGCCCTGCCCGGCAACGGGACGGTTCCCGCGGTTTACGCCGGGCGCATTCGCCTGGCCAAGGAAACGGGGATGCAGATCATGGAGCTGGTGCAAAAAGACACGAAGCCCTCTGACATCATGACGGAAGCGGCGCTGCAAAACGCGCTGACGGCAGACATGGCCTTGGGCTGCTCTTCCAACTCCGTGCTGCATCTGACGGCCATCGCCAAGGAGCGGGGTCTGCCCTTTGACTTAAAGATGCTCAATGAAATCAGCGAGCGAACGCCGAACCTTTGCCGTCTGGCGCCTGCCGGGGAGCACCATGTCCAGGATCTGTACGCCGCCGGCGGCGTACAGGCTCTTTTGGCAGAGCTGCTCCGAAACGGCGCCATAGACGGGGACGCGATGACGGCCACGGGGAAAACCTTGGCCGAAAACGTGAAGGGCGTGACCGTTCAGGATAAAACGGTGATCCGCCCCTACGATCAGCCCTATTCCAAAACAGGGGGCCTTGCCATTTTGTTTGGCAATCTGGCGGCGGAAGGCGCCGTTGTCAAGCGCTCTGCCGTTGCGCCGGAGATGCTGCAGCACAAGGGACCCGCCCGTGTGTTCAACAGCGAGGACGAAGCCATTTCCGCCATTTATGACAAGCAAATCAAAAGCGGAGACGTGGTGGTGATCCGGTACGAAGGGCCGAAGGGCGGCCCCGGCATGCGGGAGATGCTCAGCCCTACCTCTGCCATTGCGGGCATGGGGCTGGACAAAGAGGTGGCCTTGATCACAGACGGTCGGTTTTCCGGCGCCACAAGGGGCGCCTCCATCGGGCATGTATCCCCCGAGGGGGCCAGCGGCGGCGTCATCGGCCTTGTGGAGGACGGCGACGAGATCGAAATTGACATTCCCCATTATTCCATCCGGCTGCTGGTGAGCGACGAGGAGCTGGAGCGGAGAAGGGCCAGATGGACGGCGCCGGAGCCTCGCATCAAAACCGGCTGGCTGGCGCGGTACGGAAAGCTGGTTTCCTCCGCCTCTGAGGGCGCGACGCTGCAATAAGCGGCGGGGGAACCGGCCCAAGGAACGAGCCCATGGGGACACGAACTACAGAACGACGAAAACGCCCGTCAAGGAGATTCTCCTTGACGGGCGTTTTTTTGTCTTTGTTGATTGAAACGATCTCTCCCCGCGCTTGCCCCGGCCAGAGAGGCGAGGGGACGCCGGGTTATGTATGTGGCGGCGCACGGCAGCAGGGAAACAGACGGGGCAGAAGCCCCGGGGAGCGCTACACAGCCACCGTTTCCTTCTGGGGCGCTGCCTTCACGGGGGATGCCGGGGAAGGGGCAGCATGGCCCTGGCTCCGCTTTGCGTTGGCCAGCATCAGCTTGATGCGGTTTTCCTGGTTGATCTTTGTGGCGCCGGGGTCATAGTCGATGGCCACAATGTTGGAGGTGGGGTAGTCGTCCTTCAAGCGACGGATCATCCCCTTGCCCACCACGTGGTTGGGCAGGCAGCCAAAGGGCTGAGTGCAGACGATGTTGTCGGTGCCGCTGTGGATCAGCTCCAGCATTTCGGCGGTGAGCAGCCAGCCTTCGCCCATCTTGTTCCCGTCTCCCAGATATCCCTTGACCCGGCGGTGAAGGAACTCAAAGGGCTCCGGCGCCCGGAACCCTGCCTTTTCGATGGCGGCGATCATGGCCCGCTGGCACTTTTCCACGTAGCGCTTGAAGATCCGGGCGATCTTCTGCTTGATCCATTTCCCGCCGTATAAATCCACGTCCACGTCCCGGTTATAAATTTTAAAGATGATAAAATCTGTCAGCCCGGGGACCACCGGCTCCGCGCCCTCGGAGAGCAAGAACGCCTCTAAGTTGTTGTTGCCCAGAGGGGCATATTTGATATAAATTTCCCCCACGACGCCCACCCGGGTTTTCGGCTCCCCCGCCCGGGGCAGGGCCTTGAAATCGGCGGCGATGGCGTCAAAATTTTGCACCATGCCGGAAAAACGAAGCCCCTTGCCCGCTTCAAAGCCGGAGACCAGCCGATTGATCCACGTTTCGATCAAGGCGTCTGTGGCGCCGGACTCCACTTCGTAGGGGCGGCACTGGTTGGCGATCTGCACGATCAAGTCGCCGTACATCATGGAAAAAATCAGCTGGCGGATCAAAGAAAGGGACAGACGAAAGCCGGGGTTTTTATCCAGCCCGGAAAGGTTCACAGAGACGACGGGAACAAAGGAAAGACCCGCCCGCTCCAGCGCCTTTCGCAGGAGGTGGATGTAGTTGGAAGCGCGGCATCCGCCTCCCGTCTGGGTGATCAAAAGCCCCACCTTGTGTGGGTCATATTGGCCGCTCTGCACCGCCTCGATCAGTTGGCCGATGACAAGCAGAGCGGGATAGCAGGTGTCGTTATGTACATATTTCAGCCCGGTGTCCACAATGGCGCGGTGGTTGGTGGTGAGCATGTCCACCTGATATCCTTGCAGCTGGAGGCAGCGCTGCATCATGGAAAAGTGAACCGGCAGCATTTGGGGCATGAGGAGGGTATATTCCCGCTTCATCTCCTTTGTAAACAGCAGGCGGCCGGTTTCGTCATAGATTAGTTTTGCCATATCCTTCGTCCTTTTCATGTTCCCTTTGCAAGCAAGGGTGACTGGGTCTGCTGTGCCGCTTCTCTCGCGTCAATGGCGGCGATGAGGCTGCGCACACGGATTTTGACAGCGCCCAGGTTGTTGATGTCGTCAATTTTCAGCTGGGTATATAATTTGTCGCCCTGCTCCAAAATCTCCCGCACCTCGTCGCTGGTGATGGCGTCAATCCCGCAGCCGAAGGAAACCAGCTGAATCAGCTGCATGTCCTTCTGGGTGCAGACATAGCGGGCGGCGTCGTACATTCTGGCGTGATAGGTCCATTGGTTCAGCACCTTTCGAGGGGCCTTGTCCATATGGTAATCCACCGCGTCCTCCGTCAAGAGGACAAAGTCAAAGGAAGTGACAAGCTCGTCAATCCCGTGGTTGATTTCCGGGTCAATGTGGTAGGGGCGCCCGGCCAGAACCAGAATCTTCTTGTGGTTTTCCCGGGCATAGTCGATATAGGCCTGCCCCTCCCGCCGGATGTCCGCCCGGTAGGCGGCGTAGGCGGCGTAGGCGGCATCCGCCGCGGCATGCACTTCCTTCGGCGGGATGTGAAACGCCTCTTCAAAGTATTTCCCCGCCCGTTTTTTAAAGTCCCGGGGCCGATGCAGGCCGAAATAAGGATGTAAAAACCGGGTTTCTTTCAGGCGGGACACGTTGGCGGCCAAAAGCTCCGGATAATATGCCACCACGGGGCAGTTATAGTGGTTGTCGCTGCGGCCCTCATCAAAGCTATAGGGCAGGCAGGGGTAGAAGATAGCAGGCACCCCCTCGTCCAGCAAAGCCTCCAGGTGGCCGTGGAGCAGCTTGGCGGGGTAACACACGGTGTCGGAGGGGATGGTATACTGTCCTTTCAGATACAAGGATCGGGACGATGCGGGAGACAGCACCACCTCAAAATTCAGCTTGGTGAAAAAAGCATACCAAAAGGGGAGGTTTTCGTACATGTTGAGGCCAAAGGGAATGCCGATTTTCCCCCGCAGGCCGTTGCCTTCTCCTGTTCCCTCCAGGGCGCGCAGCTTCCGGTATTTGTATTGATATAAATTGGGCATGGTGCTTTTTTCTTTGCCCAACGGCCGCTGGCACCGGTTGCCGGAGATGTACCGCCGGCCCCCTGCAAAGGTGTTCACCGTCAGGGGGCAGCGGTTGGTGCAAAGGCCGCAGGTGGTGGGCTTCGCGGTGTGGGTAAAGGCCGCCAGATCTTCCGGGGAGAGCAAAGAGGACTGGGCAAGCCCCAGATCCTTGGCGGCAAGGGCGGCGCCGAAGGCACCCATCAGCCCCGCGATGGTGGGGCGGGTGACGTTCCGCCCGATTTCCAGCTCAAAGCTGCGCAGCACCGCGTCGTTCAAAAACGTGCCCCCCTGCACCACGATGTGCTGCCCCAAATCGTCGGCAGAGGCGGCGCGGATGACCTTATAAATGGCGTTTTTCACAACGGAAATGGAAAGCCCGGCAGAGATATCCGCAACGGAAGCCCCCTCTTTTTGGGCCTGTTTCACCGAGGAATTCATAAAAACAGTACAGCGGGAGCCCAGGTTGACCGGGTGCTCCACCAAAAGCCCCAGCTTGGAAAAATCGGCAATGTGGTACCCAAGGGCTTTGGCAAAGGTCTCAACAAAAGAGCCGCAGCCGGAGGAGCAGGCTTCGTTGAGCAAGATAGAATCCACCGCGCCGCCCCGTATTTTAAAACATTTCATGTCCTGCCCGCCGATGTCGATGATAAAATCCACATCCGGGGAAAAGTGGCGGGCGGCGTTTAAGTGAGCCACGGTTTCCACAAGGCCGGTGTCGCACCGGAAGGCATTGCGGATCAGGTCCTCTCCGTACCCGGTGACGGCACTGCCGCAGATGGTGACTCGCTCACCGCACATCCGGCACAGCGCCGTCAGTTGGTCATGCACGATAGAGACGGGGTTGCCCTGGTTGGAACTGTAATACTGATATAAAATGCCGCCGTCGGGGGTGATCAGCACCATTTTGGTGGTGGTGCTGCCCGCGTCAATGCCCAAGTAAGCAGGCCCTTCATATGTATGAATGTCCACTTCCGGCGGGTGGGTGGCGTTGTGCCGCTCCAAAAAGGCCGAATATTCCTCCTCCGACTGGAACAAAGGAGGGAGGGTATCCGTCGCCCCGGAGAGGGCAACGGTTTTTTGAAGCAGAGCAAACAAATCGTCAAAGGGCTGGGGGGCATAGTCCGCGGCGCAAAGGGCGGCGCCGATGGCGGCGAAGCAGTCGCTGTTTTCCGGGAAAACGGCGTGATCTCCGTCTAAATGCAAGGTCTGCACAAATCGCTCCCGCAGGCCCATCAAAAAGGTGAGCGGGCCGCCCAAAAAGACGATTTTTCCCTTTAATTCCCGCCCCTGGGTCAGGCCGGCCACGGTCTGATCCACCACAGCCTGCAAAATAGAGGCGGCCACGTCTTCCCGCCGGCCGCCTTGGTTCAAAATAGGCTGAATATCGCTTTTTGCGAACACGCCGCACCGGGAGGCGATGGGATAAATTTTCTCATGCTGCAAAGAAAGCCGGTCCAGCTCATTGACGCTCACGTTCATCAGCGTGGCCATTTGGTCAATGAATGCGCCGGTCCCTCCGGCGCAGGAGCCGTTCATCCGCTCTTCCAAAGCACCCTGGAAGAAAATGATCTTGGCGTCCTCTCCCCCCAGCTCAATGACGGCGTCTGCGTCCGGAATATGTAAATTCACGGCGGCGGCCGTGGCGTAAACCTCTTGTACAAAATCAAGCCCGCTGGCCTTGGCAACACCAAGCCCGGCGGAGCCGGTGATAACCAGACGCACCTCTTTTCCGGTCAGCTGATCAAAGACGCGCTCCAGAATTTCGCATGTTTTTTCTCGCACTTGGGAGTAGTGTCGTTCATAAGAGCGAAACAGCACCTGATTCTCCTCGTCCAGCACAACGACCTTTACCGTTGTGGAACCGATATCGATCCCAATTTTTAAACTCATGGTGTCACCTTTCATCCCAATGCAGATGGGTTCTTCATTCTAACTCAATGTATCATTATAATATAAAGACATATTTTTTTCAAGGACGATTCCCTCCCGCTTTCTATTTAAAATTGTAAATTTTCCGAAAACATGGCGGAAAAGGGACAAGAATTGGATAAAAACCAAACTCTGTCGATTGACATGATTTCAAGATGTATTATATACTGAAAGTCGGTTCATAGAGGGGGATGTGTTATGGGAGAATTAAATGGAAAGAAGAAGGGAACAGTGAAATCAACAGGAATTATTCGGAAAGTAGATGAGCTTGGCAGAATTGTGCTGCCCATCGAACTGCGGCGTACGTTGGACATCGCGGAGAAAGACGCTTTGGAGATTTATGTGGACGGGTCCGCAATCATTTTGCGAAAATACCAACCCTCCTGTATCTTCTGTGACGATGTCAAGGCTGTGACCAGCTACAAAGGGAAAAATATTTGTGCCACATGCTTGCAGGATTTGAAAAACCGCGAAGCGTAGCGCAAGCCAGGGGCCGTCAAAAAGCAGAGTGTTTTCTCAGAAAACACTCTGCTTTTTTGTGCTCCCCGGATGCCGGGAAAAAGAAAACAGGGGAGGAGGAAGCTATGTATTCATTTGACGGCGCCGGGACAGGTTAATGGTGCCGTCTTGCATGTGATGGATACACTCCAATGATTTTCCGGTGCCGTATGCCACGCAGGAGACGGCATCGTCCGCCACCCGGGTTGCAATCCCCGTGCGGGATTCGATGAGTTTATCGAACCCCCAAATCAGGCTGCTGCCCCCGGTCATGACGATCCCGTTTGTGGAGATGTCTGCCACCAGCTCCGGCGGGGTGCGCTCCAGCACTTCGTGAATGCTTTCCAAAATGCGCTCGGAGACCTCTTCCAGCGCCTCCATCATCTCGTCGGCTGTCACTTGGAACAGACGGGGCAGGCCGGTCATCAAGCACCGGCCTTTGACCTCCAGCGCCTGCTCTTCCGAACGGGGAAAGACACAGCCCAGCTTGATCTTCAGATCTTCCGCCGTTCGCTCTCCGATGAGAACATTGTGCTTGCGCCGGATGTATTTTACAATCGCCTCATCAAACTGATCCCCCGCGATTTTAATGGAGCTGGCTTCCACAATGCCGGACAGGGAGATCACGGCGATGTCGGTGGTGCCGCCGCCGATGTCCACGATCATGTGGCCGTCGGGCTTTGTAATGTCAATGCCGGCACCGATGGCGGCGGCCACCGGCTCCTCAATCAAGTAAACCCGGCGGGCGCCGGCCTGTACCCCGGCGTCGATCACCGCCCGCTCCTCCACCTCCGTAATGCCGGAGGGAACGCAAATGACCACCCGGGGTTTAAACAGCCGGAAGGAGACGGATTTGCGGATGAACTCTTTCAGCATTCGCTCTGTCATATCGTAATCGGAGATGACCCCTTCCCGCAGCGGGCGGATGGCGACGATATTGCCGGGCGTCCGCCCCAGCATTTTTTGGGCATCGGCGCCAACTTTTAATAATTTTCCGCTGTTTTTGTCAATGGCGACAACAGAAGGCTCCTGCAGCACAATTCCTTTTCCTTTGACATATACCAAAATGGAAGCGGTTCCCAAGTCGATTCCTATATCTCTTCCCCATTTGAACATCAATTGCACCTCAAATACTTTCTATTTTATCTGCTCCCGCCAGTCAAGGGGGTTCTGTCCCACTATCATAAAACCCTGAAATTTCAAAGTCAAGGGAAAACAGTCGGATTTCGTTGAAAACAGATAAAGAATAAAACAGATGCAAGGCACCTGTTTTATTCTTTGGCTTGTTCCGTTTTTTTGGCGGTTTTCCTCAAACCAAACGGTCGGACGGATCTTCCGCGGCGTCGCTTTTTTCCGCTTGGCCGGTTGGCGCCGCCCGGGCCAGCGTGACGCAGACCACATCGGCGGCACCGGCGAAACGAAGCTGATCGGCGCATTCCGACAGGGTGGCACCGGTGGTGATAATATCATCAATCAGCAAAATCCGCTTGCCAAGAACCAGCTCGGGGGCCGTGATGATATAGGCGTCCTTCACGTTGTCAAACCGGGCGTCGGCGCCCTCCAAGGAGGACTGGGCGGGGCGCTCCTCCACTTTACGCAGGATTTCCACGGCCACATCAGACAGATCCAGGGCGACCGCCATGG
Source organism: Oscillospiraceae bacterium (assembly GCA_050950425.1). Classification (GTDB taxonomy): domain Bacteria; phylum Bacillota; class Clostridia; order Oscillospirales; family Oscillospiraceae; genus RGIG529. Next base: position 957,498 of record JBMNHO010000002.1, on the reverse strand, counting down.
CCAGCAGCATGGACTGGTCATATCCCCGCTTCTTTTTCCGTTTGGAGCTGAGGGGCACCCACGTGATCAGGTCATACGAGTCCGCCAGATGGCGCCTGACACAGTCGGCCATCAGCTTGCCGTATGGCGTGGCATAATTGGTGCGGCCGGAAAACTTGAAGCGGTGAAACGAATCTTTCACCACACCCTGGTAGTAGAGGGCAGAAGCGCATTTGGAAAAATGCTCGCCGGGCTGCACCGCCGAGTCCGGCGTTGTGTAGGGAAGGGTGCGCCGACAGTTGGCGCAGATCCAGCGCTCTCTGTCTTTCAGCAGTTTGTGGCAAAACACGCAACGTGGTGGAAACAGCAAATCCAAAAGTCCGCTGATCAATTTTGCCGCCATAGGGATGCCTCCTCTCAAAAGTTGAAATGGGCCTTTATGTACCGGTTTGCGCGATGCGCCAGCGCAAGCCGCTGTATCGCTTTCGATGTCGATGGTTTTCGGTCATATGCGATACGACGGCGTCGTCGCCGACCACAATGAACAGTTCCTTGGCTCTTGTAATGGCGGTGTATAAAACGCTGCGGGATAAAAGCATGGGGGATCCCTGGGAAACGGCCAAAATGACGGCCCGGTATTCGCTGCCTTGAGATTTGTGAACAGTGATGGCGTAGGCCGGCTCCAGCTCTCCCAGCAGGTCGGCGGTGTATTCCGCCAGCCGGCCGTCATAGTTCACAATCACCACATCTTCTCCCGGGACAATGGAAACGATCTGCCCCACGTCGCCGTTGAACACGCCGGCGCCCGCCTGGCCGCCGTCTGTGGAGGTCCAGAGCAAATCGTAGTTGTTGCGGATCTGCATCACCCGGTCGCCTTCCCGGAAGATATATTTGCCGAATTTCCGCTCTCGCTTTTCGGGGGCTTTGGGGTTTACGGCCTCTTGCAGACAAAGGTTCAGATGCTCCGTGCCGGAGACATACCGCCGGGTGGGGGACAGCACCTGAATCTGGCTTGTGGGAATGCCCATGTTTTGCGGCAGCCTGGTTTGGCAGAGCTGGGCGATGGTCTCCGCCACCCGCTCCGGGTCCCGGCGGCGCAAAAAGAAAAAGTCCTGGTTTTGGTTGGTCAGGTCGGGTAGTTCCCCCCGGTTCACCGCGTGGGCGCCCCGCACGATGGCGCTTTGCAGCGACTGGCGGAAAATTTCCGTCAGCAAAACCTCCGGCACAGCCTGGCTGCGGCGCAGGTCGGACAGGACGTTTCCGGGGCCGACGGAAGGAAGCTGGTCCGGGTCTCCCACCAAAATCAGCCGGCAGTCAAAGGGCATGGCCCGCAGAAGCGACTGGAACAACGGCAGATCCACCATGGAGGTTTCGTCGATGATCACGGCGTCGGCGGCCAGCGGATCGTTCTCGTGCTTGGAAAACACGGTTTGGCGGGTGTCGGAGGCAAAGGTCGCTTCCAGCAAACGGTGAATGGTGGCGGCTTCTCTTTGGCAAACCTCCCCCAGCCGGTTGGCGGCCCTTCCCGTGGGCGCGGCCAAAACCGTTTTCAGCCCCAAAGCGTCAAACAGGGCCAAAATGCCCCGCACCGTTGTTGTTTTTCCCGTTCCGGGGCCGCCTGTGAGGAGCATCATCCGGCAGGACGCGGCGGTTTCCACGGCCGCCCGCTGCTCCGGTGCGTAGCGGATGCCCTGGGTTTTTTGGGCGTCCTGCAAAAGCGCGTCCAGATGCGGAGGCGGAGGCATGGGGGCTTGAGCCATCAGGCAGACCCGCTCGGTCACGTAGCGTTCGGCGTCGTACAGCCAGGAGAGATAGCAGGCCTCCGTGTTGGCAACAGGAGCGCAGATGACCTCCCCCCGTTCGATGAGCGCGTCCAGCCCCTCTTCCGCAATGTCCCGGCCGACACCGATCAAAGACAAGGTGGCGTCTAGAAGCTTTTGGCGGGGGAGAAAGGTGTGGCCGTTGCCGGCGTTATAAGAAAGCTCAAACAGCAAGCCGGCCTCCACTCGCTCCGGAGCGTCCGCCTCCAGGCCCAGTTCAATGGCCAGCGTGTCCACCGTGGAAAAATCCACATGAAATTCCTCGTCGGACAAAAGGTAGGGGTTTTCTTTTAAGGCGGGCAGCGCCGCGTCCCCGTATCTGCGGTACAGCTGCATGGCCAAGGGAAGGGGCAGGCTGTGCCGAGTCAAAAAATCCAGTAGAAGCCGGATGCCGGACTGAGAAAGAAAGGAACGGGAGATGTCCTGCGCCCGTTTCGGCGTGATGCCCTTGACTTGGGTGAGCCGCTCCGGGGCTTCTTCTATAACGGAGAGGGTTTCCGCGCCAAAGGCGAGAACCAGCTGCCGGGCGGTGGCGGCGCCCACGCCCTTGATGGCACCGGAGGACAGGTAAGACAAGATCGCCGCCTCCTCCGAAGGAAGGGACCGCTGGGTGTAATCCGCCTGGAGCTGGGTTCCGTAAGTGGGGTGGTTGACCCAGTGCCCCCGCACCAGAAGCTGCTCCCCCGGGGCGATGGCGGGCATGCAGCCCACAACGATATGCTCCGCTTCTTTGGCGTCCAAACGCAAAACCGTGTACCCATTCTCGTCGTTTTGGAAAATCAAGGCGCGAACCGTACCGGACAGCTCGATGATTTCCATATGTTGTTCGGCCATGGTCGCGCCTCCTTGTATCTTTGTGTATTGGTTAGGGCGGTGCGGGGGGCGATTGCCCGGATTGCAAAAGCGCCGGCAGGGCGTCCCGGGGGCAGAACAAGACCCCCGGCTGCTGCCGCAGAAGAAGAGAAACTGCCTGAAGCCCCTGGGGGTCGAGCCCGTCGTCCACCAAAATGATTTGGGGAACAACCGGCCCACCGTAGCGACGCAGCTGCGTCAAAGTCGCTTGGAGCCGGGCGCCGTCTCCCCTTGTGTACAAAAGGAGATAGGCGGAAGATTCGGCTGCTTTGTGTACGGGGCGGCCTGCTCCACGCCCCAGGATATAACAGACGGAAACGATTCCGACAGCAGAGAAGAAGGCCAAAAGCCCGTCAAAAATAACGTCCATCGGTGTTCCACCTCCCGCTTCATTGTATGGAAGAGGGAAGCGGGGGGTGAGACTGTGAAGGAGAAAAGTCCAAAAGCCCCGTGGAACCACGCCGCTTCGAGCGCTATTCCAGCGCTTTCTTTAAATATTGGCCGGTGTAAGACGCCTTGCAGCGGACAACCTCCTCCGGTGTGCCGGCGCAAACCACGCGGCCGCCGTCGCTGCCTCCCTCGGGGCCCAAATCGATGATATAGTCGGCGGTTTTGATCACGTCCAGATTATGCTCGATGACCAACACCGTGTTCCCAACATCCACCAGACGCTCCAGCACTTCGATCAGCATTTGGACATCGGCGGTGTGCAGGCCTGTTGTGGGCTCGTCTAAAATATAAATGGTGCCCCCGGTGGAGCGCTTGCTCAGTTCTGTCGCCAGCTTCACCCGCTGAGCCTCCCCCCCGGAAAGGGTGGTGGAGGGCTGGCCCAGCTTGATGTAGCCAAGGCCCACGTCCTGCAGGGTTTCCAGCTTTCGGTGGAGCTTTGGCAGGCTGCTGAAAAACGCCAGCCCTTCATCCACGGTCATCTCCAGCACCTCGTGGATGTTTTTTCCCTTGTAGCGCACTTCCAGGGTTTCCCGGTTGTACCGCTTTCCCTTGCAGACCTCGCAGGGGACGTAAATGTCCGGGAGAAAGTGCATCTCAATTTTCAAAAGGCCGTCCCCGGCGCAGGCCTCGCACCGGCCACCCCGCACGTTGAAGGAGAATCGGCCGGGGGCATATCCCCGGCTTTTGGCGTCCTGGGTGGAGGCGAACAGATCCCGAATGTCGCCGAACAGGCCCGTGTACGTGGCTGGGTTGGAGCGGGGGGTGCGGCCGATGGGGGACTGGTCGATATTGATGATTTTGTCTAAAAACTCTTCGCCCAAAATGGCGTCGTGCTTGCCCGCCCGGGTTTTGGCGTGGTTTAAGTCCGCCGCCAGCTTTTTATAAATAATCTCGTTGACAAGGCTGGATTTCCCGGAGCCGGAGACGCCGGTGATGCAAGTCATGGTGCCAAGGGGGATGGAAACGTCGATATGCCGCAGGTTATTTTCCGCGGCGCCCTGCACCAAGAGCCGGTGCCCGTTTCCGGGGCGGCGCTGGGCGGGAACGGGGATTTTTTTCGCGCCGGACAAATAGGCCCCGGTGACAGACGCGGGGTTTTTCATGATTTCTTCCGCTGTGCCGGCGGCCACCACTTCGCCGCCGTGAATCCCGGCGCCCGGCCCGATGTCTAAAATATAGTCCGCCGCCCGCATGGTATCCTCGTCGTGCTCCACCACGAGGAGGGTGTTTCCAAGGTCCCGCAGCCGCTTCAGCGTGGCGAGGAGCATGTCGTTGTCCCGCTGGTGAAGGCCGATGGACGGCTCGTCCAGAATGTAAAGGACGCCCATCAAAGAAGAGCCGATCTGGGTGGCCAGACGGATGCGCTGGCTCTCCCCCCCGGAGAGGGTGCCGGCTTTGCGGCTGAGAGTTAAATATTGCAGGCCCACAGACTTCAAAAAGCCAAGCCGCTCCCGGATTTCCTTTAAAATCTGGTCGGCGATCATGGCGTCCTGTCCCGTAAGGGTCAAACGGGAGAGAAACTCCAATGCGTCCAAGACGGAAAAGTGGGTGAACGTGTCGATATTGATGCCTCCCACGGTAACGGCCAAAGACTCCGGCCGCAGGCGTTTGCCGCCGCAGTCGGGGCAGGGGTGGGCAGACATGCACTGCTCCAGCTCCACCCGCATGGCGCTGCTTTGGGTTTCCCGGTATCGGCGCTCCAAATTATTGACAATGCCTTCAAAGGCTTGGTGCAAAACGCCTTTGCCCCGCACCTGGTCATAATGAAGCGTCAGCTTTTCTTTGCCGGTGCCGTACAAAATGGCGTCCAGCGCCTCTTTGGACAAGTCTTTGATGGGCGTATTCAGATGAAAGCCATACCGCTTGGCAAGGGCCTCGAAATACATTCTCGCGATCCCGTCGCTTTTGATGTTGTTCCAGCCGCTGGCGGTGATCCCCCCCTCGATGATGGATAAATTCCGGTTGGGCAAAATCAGGTCAATGTCAATTTTCAGCTGTTCTCCCAGCCCGGAACAAGTGGGGCAGGCGCCATACGGATTGTTAAACGAGAACATCCGGGGGGTCATCTCCTCCAAGGAGATGCCGCAGTCTTCGCACGCGTAGTTTTGGGAAAAGAGGATGTCCCGGTTTTCCTCCAGCACATGAACGCTGACAAGCCCGCCGGCCAAGCTGGAGGCGATTTCGATGGAGTCCGTCAGCCGCCGGCCCAAATCGGGGCGGATGATCAGGCGGTCTACCACGATGTCGATGTTGTGCTTTTTGTTTTTTTCCAGCTTGATGTCCTCGGTCAGGTCGTAGGCAATGCCGTCTACCCGGCAGCGGACGTATCCGCTTTTCCGGGCGTCGTCAAAGACCTTGGTATGCTCGCCCTTGCGTGCCCTGATCACAGGGGCCAAAATTTGAATTTTCGTCCCTTCCGGAAGCTGCATCACCTGGTCGGTGATCTGATCCACCGTCTGGCGGCGGATCTCCTTTCCGCAGACAGGGCAGTGCGGCACGCCCACCCGGGCCCAGAGCAAACGAAGGTAATCGTAAATTTCCGTGACGGTTCCAACGGTGGAGCGGGGGTTTTTGGAAGTGGTTTTTTGGTCGATGGAAATGGCGGGGGAAAGCCCCTCGATATAGTCCACATCCGGCTTTTCCATCTGGCCCAGAAACTGGCGGGCGTAGGAGGACAAGGACTCCACATAGCGCCTTTGCCCCTCCGCGTAAATGGTGTCAAACGCCAAAGAAGATTTCCCGCTGCCGGACAGGCCGGTCAATACAACAAATTTATCCCTCGGAAGCTCCACGTCAATGTTCTTTAAATTGTTGACTCTGGCGCCCTTGACGAAAATGCTTTCTCGCATAATATGATTCCCTACTTTTCTTTTGCTCTTAATGCAATGATTCTGTCCCGCAAAGCGGCGGCATATTCAAACTCCAACAGTTGAGAGGCTTTTTTCATCTCTTTTTCCAGCTTTGCGATGGCGGCGGCCCGCTCCTTTTGGGTCATCGGCACATCGGCATCGGAAGCGGACCGGCCGTCCGCCTCCTTGGAAATTTCGATCAAGCCGTGGATCTGCTTTAAAATGGTTTTCGGCTCAATGTGGTGGGCTTCGTTGTATGCCTGCTGGATGACCCGGCGCCGTTCCGTTTCATCCATGGCCGCCCGCATGGAGCGGGTGATGGTGTCGGCGTATAAAATGACCATGCCCTCCGCGTTTCGCGCGGCTCTTCCGATGGTCTGAATGAGTGAAGTTTCGCTGCGCAAAAACCCCTCCTTGTCCGCATCCAGAATGGCAACCAAAGAAACCTCCGGCAGATCCAGCCCTTCCCGCAGCAGATTGATCCCCACCAAAACGTCAAACAGGCCCAGGCGCAGGTCTCGTATGATCTCCATCCGCTCCATGGCGTCGATGTCGTGATGCAGATAACGCACCTTGATGTTGGCGTTTTGCAGGTACGTGGTGAGATCCTCCGCCATTTTTTTGGTCAGCGTTGTCACGAGGACTCGCTCCTTGCGGCCGGTGCGCAGGTGAATTTCGCCGATGAGGTCGTCGATCTGTCCCTTGACAGGGCGAACCTCCACCCTGGGGTCCAGCAGCCCGGTGGGGCGGATCACCTGCTCCACGATCTGGCCGGCCCGTGTTTTTTCATATTCCCCCGGGGTGGCGGAGACATAGACCGCCTGCCCGATTTTTTGGTTGAACTCGTCAAAATTCAGGGGGCGGTTGTCAAAGGCGCAGGGCAGGCGGAACCCGTACTGCACCAAGTTTTCTTTTCTGGCCCGGTCCCCGGCGTACATGGCCCGCACCTGGGGGAGGGTCACATGGGACTCGTCTACAAAAAGGACAAAATCCTTGGGAAAATAGTCCAGCAAGGTCATAGGCGGCGACCCGACGGGACGGCCGGAGATCACCCGGGAGTAGTTTTCAATGCCGGTGCAGTACCCCAGCTCCCGCATCATTTCAATGTCATACAGGGTGCGCTGGCGAACGCGCTGGGCCTCCAAAAGCTGGTCGTTTTCCTCAAACTTGGCCACTTGAAGGGCAAGCTCTGCCTCAATTTCTGCAATGGCGGCTTCCATCTTCTCTTTGGTGGTGACATAATGGGAGGCCGGGTAAATGGCCACGTGGGAAATGCGCCGGACGGGGGCGCCGGTGACCACCTGAATTTCGCTGATCCGGTCAATCTCGTCCCCGAAAAACTCCACCCGGATGGCGTGGTCTTTCGAATAGGCGGGGAAGATCTCCACCGTGTCCCCTCGGACGCGGAACATGTTCCGCTCAAACGCCACGTCGTTTCGCTCGTACCGGATTTCCACCAGCTTATGCAGCAGGTCGTCCCGCTTTTTCTCCATGCCTTCCCGGAGGGAGATGACCAAATTGGCGTAATCAATGGGGTCGCCCAGCCCGTAAATGCAGGACACGGAAGCCACGACGATGACATCTTTCCGCTCAAACAGCGCGGCGGTGGCCGAGTGGCGCAGCCGCTCGATTTCGTCGTTGATGGACGCGTCCTTTTCGATAAACGTGTCGCTGTGTGGGATATACGCCTCGGGCTGATAATAGTCGTAGTAAGACACGAAATATTCCACGGCGTTGTGGGGGAAAAACGCGCGAAACTCCGCGCAAAGCTGAGCGGCCAGAGTTTTGTTGTGGGCCAGGACAAGGGCGGGGCGCTGCACCTGCTCGATCACCTTTGCCATGGTAAAGGTTTTCCCCGAGCCGGTGACGCCCAAAAGAATTTGCTCGTCCAGACCGTTTCGCAGCCCGTTCGCGAGAGCGGCGATGGCTTCCGGCTGGTCGCCGGAAGGCTGATATTCACTTACCACTTGAAAATCCGACATAGGGTCCTCCTGATACAGAAGCGGGGCAACAGACAAAAACAGCTACGTCATCAGCATGCCCGTCTCCAGCATAGAAACGAAATCGTCGTCCGCCACAATGAGGTGGTCGGCAAGCTCAATGCCGACCATTTCAAGGGCGGCGCGGATTTTTTTGGTCACATTAAAATCCTCTCTGGACGGGATGGCAATGCCGCTGGTATGGTTGTGGGACAAGATAACGCTGGTGGAATTGTAAATAAGGGCCGTTTCCACGATTTTGCGGATGCTGACATGGGCGGAATTCACGCTCCCGTGAAAGAGCAGCTGGCAGTTTAGCACCTTTCGCTTGGCGTCCAGGCACACAAGGTAAACCACTTCATCCCGTTGGGCGTAAAAGTAGGGCAAAAGATATTCGCCCGCTTTTTCCACAGAGTCTAAAACAGTGTCAAAGGAGGTGCGGGACATCAGGTACCGCCTCGCGACCTGGGGAATCATCTTCAGCAAAACCGTGATGTTTTCTCCCACGCCCGGTATCTTTTGCAGTTCCTCAACGGGCGCGTCAAACACGGCAGCCAGCGTCCCGAAATGATCCAGCAATATATGGGCAAGGGGGTTCACGTCTCGCTGCGGAACGGCATAAAACAGCAAAAGCTCCAGGACGACATGATCGTCAAACTCATCCAGACCATGGTTCAAAAAACGCTGCTTCATGCGGGAACGGTGTCCCCTGTGTACATTCCGCTCGTCACACTGCGTCCCGGCCGGCGGACGGGTGTTATTCTCCATACTCGTTCAAATATCGCTCCATTTTTTCCCGGGCCCCATCGTCCAAATATACGGTTCCGTCAATGGGGCGGTTATGGAGGAAACGGATGATCTCCCGCACGGTGACAATGGAGTAAACAGGGATGCCGTAGGTCTCCCGCAACTCCCGCAGCGCCGATCGGGAACCGGCGCCCCGCTCCATTCGATCCACCGAAACATAAAGCGCGGCAAAGGTCACGGGGGTGATGGCGTCGAACAGGGCGATGCTCTCCCGAACGGCGGTGCCCGCCGTGACCACGTCCTCCACAATGGCGAGCCGGTCGCCCTGTTTGGGCTGATAGCCCACAAGGCCGCCGCCTTCCCCGTGGTTTTTTTTCTCTTTGCGGTTAAAGCAATAAGGCACGTCCCGCCCGGTCGCCCGGTAAAGGGAAGCGGCGGCGGAAACCGCCAGAGGAATGCCTTTGTAGGCGGGGCCAAACAGGGCGTCAAAGGAAACGCCGCTCTCTTGAATGCAGGCGGCATAATACGTTCCAAGGGCGGCGATTTGGGCGCCGCTTTTATAGTTCCCGGTATTGATAAAATAAGGCGTGTTGCGGCCGCTTTTTGTTACAAAATCACCAAACAAAAGCACGCCGGAGCGCACCATCAAAGTGATAAAATCTTCTTTATACTGCATTGTACCACCCACTTTAAGTTTATTCTGCTGATTTTACCTATTATATCATTAAAACAAAGATGGGACAAGCGAAATTCGACATCATAAACGCATTATATTCTCAGGGGAATCTTGGGGCGGGTCTGCGCATTGCCGCTGTCGGACAGAGCAATAAAAACGCACAGGCCGGGCGGCGCCGGCCTGTGCGTTTTTTATTTTACACGTCCCCCCGCATCAAAAGATGCATGACGGCTTTTTGCACATGGAGTCTGTTTTCCGCTTCTTCAAAAATCTCGTCGGCGTGGGCTTCAAACACCTCGGCGGTGATCTCCTCGCCCCGGTGGGCAGGCAGACAGTGCTGCACCATGGCGCCGGGCTTTGCCAGCGCCATCAGCTCATCGTTGATCTGGTAGCCCTGAAACGCGGCTTTGCGCAGGGCGGCGTCCTGCTCCATCCCCATGCTGGCCCAAACGTCGGTACATAAAACGTCCGCGCCCGCGGCGGCCTCTTTGGGGTCGCCTGTCAGCTGAAAATGGCCGGTCTTTTTTGCAAAATCCAGAACAACAGGGTCCGGATGGTACCCTTCGGGGCAGGCGACGGACACCTGCATCCCGCATTTGAGGCCCCCCACAATCAGGGAGTTTGCCATGTTGTTGCCGTCTCCGATGTAGCACAGCTTCAGCCCCTCCAGACGGGTCAGCTTTTCCCGCACGGTCATGAGGTCTGCCAGAACCTGGCAGGGGTGGCAGAAGTCGCTCAGCCCATTGATGACGGGAATGGTGGAAAACTGGGCCAGTTCCTCCACTTGGGATTGGGCGTAGGTGCGGATCATGATGCCGTCACAGTAGCGGGAGAGAACCCGGGCGGTGTCCTCGATTGGCTCCCCCCGGCCCAGCTGGGACTCCTTGCTGCTGAGAAACAAAGCGTGGCCCCCCAGCTGGTACATGCCCACTTCAAAAGAGGTGCGGGTGCGGGTGGAGCTTTTTTCAAAGATCATGGCGAGGGTTTTTCCCTGGAGCGTATGGTGGGGAATGCCGTGCTTCCGGTTGTATTTCATCTGATCGGCAACGTCCAGAAGCGCGGTGATGTCCCCCGGCGTCAGATCCAGCAATTTGAGCAAATGGGTCTGTGTCATAGATCAGACTCCTCCCAATCGGATAATACTTGGCGCAGGATGGCAAGACCCTCGTCCATTTCCTGCTTTGTGATGGTCAGGGGCGGCAAAAGGCGCAGGGCGTCTTTCCCCGCCGTCAGGCAGAGCAGCCCGTTTTGCACCAGCAGGGAAGCCAGCTCCCGGTTGCTTTTTTCTTTGACGGGGATGCCGATCATCATGCCAAGGCCCCGGGGCGTACCCAGGAAGGGGCTGCCCATGGCCTCGATCTCTTCCCGCAGGTAAGCGCCGTTTTCCCCCACCGCGGAAAGGGCGGTTTCATCCAAAATATCCAGCACGGCCAAGGCGGCGGCGCAGCAGATGGGGTTGCCCCCAAACGTGGTGGCGTGGGTGCCGGCGCCCAGGACGTTTTTGCACCGGTCGTTGACCAAAAATCCGCCAAGGGGCAGCCCCCCGGCAATGCCCTTGGCAAAGCTGACGGCGTCCGGCAAAATGCCGTACTGCTGAAAGGCAAAGAGAGAGCCGGTTCGGCCGATGCCCGTTTGCACTTCATCGATCAGCAGCAGCCAGTCTCGCTCGGCACAGAGCGCAGATAGGGCGTGGACAAAGGCTTTGTCCATCGGCAAAACGCCCCCCTCGCCCTGCACCAGCTCCAACAAAACGGCGCAAACGTCGTGCCCCGAAACGGCGGCAATGCCCTCCATGTCGTTGGTGGGGGCGGTGCGGAAGCCGTCTGTAAAGGGGAAAAAGTAATTGTGGAACACGTCCTGGCCGGTGGCGGCAAGGGTGGTGATGGTTCTGCCGTGGAACGACTGGTTCAGGGTCAAAATCGTTCCCCTGCCTTTTCCGTATTTGTCAAAGCTGTATTTTCTGGCCAGTTTAATGACGCCCTCGTTGGACTCCGCGCCGGAGTTGGCAAAAAAGGCGGATGCCATTCCGCTGCGCCCACAAAGGGTTTCCGCCAGCTTGATATACGGCTCGCTGTAAAACAGATTGGAGATATGACCCAGCTTCGTTGCCTGGGTGGTGATCGCCTCGGCCCATTTGGCGTTGCCGTAGCCGATGGCGTTTACGCCGATGCCGCTGGTAAAATCAATGTATTTTTTCCCTGCTACGTCGTAAAGCGTCGCCCCTTCGCCCCATTCAACGGCAACGGGAAACCGGGCATATGTTTGCAGGACATTTTGTTTATCTGCTTGCTGCATGGCTTCAAATGTCATCATTTGGCTTCTCCCCTTGTTATAAAATCATCGTTCCGATGCCCTCGTTGGAAAGCATTTCGATCAAAATAGAGTGGGGCTGGCGCCCGTCTAAGATATGGGTGCGAGACACGCCGGAGCGCACCGCCTCCACGCAGCAGTCCACCTTGGGGATCATGCCGCCGGAAATAATCCCGTCCTTGATGAGACCCGGCACGGTGGACACCGGCACCACACGCAAAAGGGTGGAGTCGTCCTTCGGGTCCCGCAAAAGGCCTCTGACATCCGTGAGCAAAATCAGCTTTTCCGCGTGCAGGGCAATGGCCAGCTTGGCCGCCGCCGTGTCCGCGTTGATGTTGTAGGCCGTGTTTTTGTCCTCCCCCAGGGCAACGGTGGAGATCACGGGGATATACCCGTTTTCCAGCGTGTCGATGACCACGGTGGGGTCAATGCCGGACAGGTTGCCCACAAGGCCATACGCTTCGTCCAAACAGGTGGCGCGGAGCATGCCCCCGTCCATCCCGCACAGGCCCAAGGCTTTGCCGCCCATATGGTTCAAGGTGGAGACGAGATCTTTGTTGACCTTGCCGCAAAGCACCATCTGCACCACGTCCATGGTTTCCTGGTCTGTGTACCGCAGGCCGTTTACAAAGCGGGGCTCTTTCCCGATGCGGCGGAGCATGCCGTTGATTTCCGGGCCGCCGCCGTGTACCACGACCACGCGAATGCCCACGAGAGAGAGCAGCACAATGTCGCTGATGACTGCCTGGCGCAGCGCCTCGCTGACCATTGCGTTGCCCCCGTATTTCACCACAACGGTCTTTCCGTTGTATTTTTGAATGTAAGGCAGGGCCTCCACCAAAACGGTGGCCCGGTCTGCCGTGGAATATGACATGCAGGTTCCTCCCATCTTTCCCATTTTTCTCAAATGCGGCCATGGAGCCGGCGCTGCGTTCGCTTTACGTGCGGTAATCCCCGTTGATTTTGACATAATCATACGTGAGGTCGCAGCCCCAGGCGGTGGCGGTGTCGCTGCCTTCCTTTAAGTCGATGTCGATGATCACCTCGTCCTGAGACAAGATGCTCTTGGCCGCCTCCTCATCAAAGGGCAGCCCTTCGCCGCCCTGGCAGACAGCCACAGCGCCCACCACGGACTGGAACCGGATGTCGACATGCTCCGGGCGGAAGGGGGCCTTGGAATACCCCATGGCGCAGAGCACCCGGCCCCAGTTGGCATCAGCTCCGAACATGGCCGTTTTCACCAACGGGGAAGCGATGACAGCCATGGCCATCCGCTCGGCGGTTTCCTCGCTGCGGGCGTTGCGAACGACGCAGGTGATCAGCCGGGTGGCGCCCTCTCCGTCCCCCGCGATGGATTTGGCAAAAACCTCGCAAAGGTGGGAAAGCGCGGCATAAAACACTTTATAGTCGTCGTTTTTCCAATCGATAAGTGGGTTTTCCGCCATTGCGTTGGCCAGAACGACGCACATGTCGTTGGTGGAGGTGTCCCCGTCCACGCTGACCCGGTTAAACGTCCGGGCGGTGATGTCGGACAGGGCCTCCTGAAGCAGCTCGCTGGTGATGGCGGCGTCTGTTGTGATAAAGCAGAGCATGGTGCCCATGTTGGGATGGATCATGCCGGAGCCTTTGGCAATGCCCCCGAGGGTCACGGTTTTTCCGCCGATGGTCACTTGAACGGCCAGCTCTTTTTCCGCGGTATCCGTGGTCATAATGGCGTGGGCGGCATCGGTTGACCCCTTTTTTGACAGCAGAGCGGCCGCCTCTGGGATGCCTGTTTCCAGCACGGCGATGTTCAGCGTCTGCCCGATGACGCCGGTAGACGCCACCACAACGTCGTTTGGGGAAATGCCAAGGGCGCTGCCCGCCACATCACACATGATTTGGGCGTTTTCGTGGCCCATGGGGGCGCAGGCGTTGGCGTTTCCGCTGTTGCAGACAATGGCCCGGGCGGTGCCGTTTTCCAGATGCTCCATGGTGACGTAGATGGGGGCGGCTTTGACTCGATTCCGGGTGTAAACCCCCGCCGCCGCGCAGTCCTGCTGGGACACGATCAGCGCCAGGTCTTTTTTGGCCCGGTTTCTATTTTTCACGCCGCAGTGAATACCCGCGGCGGTGAATCCGTTTGGGGCGGCAACGCCGCCGGAGATTTGTTTCATATTAGTCCATCCTTTCGTCGGCTGTTTCCAGGAGAAGGCCGGCTGTCTCCGAAAAGCCCAGCATCAGGTTCATGTTTTGCACAGCGGCGCCCGAGGCGCCCTTGCCCAAATTATCAAACAAAGCGCTGACGGTGATCTGGGTGTCGTTGCCGCAGACCAGAATCTCCAGGGAATCCGTCCCGGCTTTCTGATTGGAGGGAATGGTGCCGTCTAACAGGAACCCCTCCCCTTGAACGGGAGCCACACGAACCAGCGCCTGACCTTCATAATAAGCGGCGAAGATTTCCCGCACTTCTTTGGCGGAAGGCGCGCCCCGGAGCAGGCCGGAAGAGAGCATAGTGGTGGTGGCCATGCCCTTGTAATAATCCGCCACAATAGGGCAGAACACAGGGGGGCGGCTTAACGAAGCCACCGTGGCCATTTCCGGAAGGTGCTTGTGTTGCAGGCCGAGGCCGTACATGCGGGGGCTGTTCAGCGAAGGGCTGCGGGGATCTTCTTCATAAGCGGCGATCATCTTTTTCCCGCCGCCGCTGTACCCCGTGAGTGAAAAGCAGGTGAGGGGAGCGTCCGGCGAGAGCAGGCCCGAGGAAACCAGAGGATACACACAGGAGATAAACCCGGTGGCATGACAGCCGGGGTTTGCCACCCGCGCCGCGTTTCGGATGTTATCCCGCTGGCCCCCGTTTAGTTCGGGAAAGCCATAGACCCAGCCGGGGGCCGTGCGGTGGGCGGTGGACGCGTCGATCACTTTTGTGCAGGGGTTTTCGATGAGAGAGACAGACTGCCGCGCCGCGTCGTCCGGCAGGCACAGAAAGACAAGATCCGCCTCGTTGAGCAGCCGGGTTCTCTCCCGGGTGTCTTTCCGCAGAGCGGGGTCGATAGACAGCAAAGCGATGTCCGCCCGGCGGCCCAGTCGGTCGTGAATTTGCAGGCCGGTGGTGCCTTCCTGCCCGTCAATAAAAATCTTGGGTTTCATTTGGTATCCCCCGCTTTCGGCAGCCGCTCCCGCACAAAGGCGCGGATGGAGGCGATCTGTTTTTCCACGGCGGCTTTCGCGGGGCCGCCGTCCGCCTTTCGTTCGTTGACGCAGGTTTTCAGCTCCAATGCCTTATAAACATCCATGTCAAACAGGTCGGACACGGCGCGGAAATCTCGCAGCGTCAGCGTTTCCAGGTTTTCCCCGGATTTGATGCAGGTGTTCACCAGGCGGCCCACGATCATATAGGCGTCCCGGAAGGGGAGCCCCTTTTTCACCAGATAATCGGCGCAGTCCGTTGCGTTGATAAACCCGGCAGAGGCGGCGTTTCGCATGTTCTTCGGCAGGATCGTCAGGGTTTCCACCATGGCGCCGAACACAGAGAGACACTGCGAAACCGTGTCGATGGCGTCAAAAACGGGCTCTTTGTCCTCCTGCATATCCTTGTTGTACGCCAAAGGCAAGCCCTTCATCACCGTCAGCAGCGTGATAAGAGAGCCGTAAACCCGGCCGGTTTTCCCCCGCACCAGCTCGGCCACGTCGGGGTTTTTCTTCTGGGGCATAATGGAAGAGCCGGTGGAGTAGGCGTCGTCCAGCTCCACAAAGCGAAACTCCCAGGAGCACCAGAGGATGATCTCTTCCGAAAAACGGGACAGGTGCATCATCAAAATGGAAAGGGCGGAAACAAACTCGATGGCAAAGTCCCGGTCGGAGACGCCGTCCAGGCTGTTTTCCGTGATGCGGGCAAAGCCCAAAAGCGCCGCCGTCCGCTGGCGGTTGATGGGATACGTGCTGGAGGCCAGCGCCCCGCTGCCCAGGGGGGATTCGTCCATTCGCTCGTAGCAGTCCTCCAGGCGGGTCACGTCTCGCTTGAGCATGTTGGCGTACGCCATCATGTAGTGGGCGAAGGTGGTGGGCTGGGCCCGCTGCAAATGGGTGTAGCCCGGCATGACGGCGTCCAGGGTTTCCTCCGCTTTTTTCAGCAGCACCTGCTCCAGGTCTAAAATCATGTCCCGCACCCGGCGGATTTCTTTTTTCAAATACAGGCGCAGGTCCACCGCCACCTGGTCGTTCCGGCTGCGGGAGGTGTGCAGCCGCTTGCCCGTTGCGCCGATGCGCTCCGTCAGCATGTTTTCAATATTCATATGAATGTCTTCGTTTTCGAGAGAAAACTTGACACGATCCGCTTCAATATCCGCCAAAATGGCCTTCAGCCCCTCGATGATCTGAAAAGACTCCTCTTTTGTGATGATGCCTTGCTCCCCCAGCATGGTGGCGTGGGCGATGCTGCCGGTGATATCCTCCTGATACAACCGGGCGTCAAAAGAAATGGAAGAGTTAAAGTCGTTCACCGCGGTGTCTGTTTCTTTCTGGAATCTTCCTGCCCAGAGTTTCATAGCCCTGCTCCTTCCGTTTTCACCTGTATGAGTGCCGATCCGCCGGAAAAGCTTCCGGCGGATCCATGAAATTTTATTTTTTCTTCTGCAGCAAGGCCCGCACCTTGTTGGGCAGGCCGTACAGATTGATAAAGCCCTGGGAATCCATCTGGTCATAATCGCTCTCGCCGAAGGAGGCCAGCTCCTCGCTGTACAGAGAGTGGGGGGACCAGACCCCGGCGGGGATCATGTTGCCCTTATAAAGCTTCAGTTTCACCTGCCCGGTAACAGGCTCCTGGGTTTTGTCCACAAAGGCGGAAAGGGCCTCTCGCAAGGGCGTGTACCACTGCCCGTTGTAGACCAGCTCGGCAAAGGTGATGGCAAGCCGGGCCTTTGCGTGGGCGGTGTCTTTATCCAAAGTAATGGTTTCGAGCACCTCGTGGGCTTTGTAAAGAATCGTGCCCCCCGGCGTTTCGTAGACACCCCGGCTTTTCATGCCCACCAGGCGGTTTTCCACCAGGTCTAAGATGCCGATGCCGTTTTTGCCCCCCAAATCGTTTAACACTTCGATGATCTGGGTGCAGCTCATGGCTTTTCCGTCAACGGCAACGGGGGTGCCCTGCTCAAAATCGAGGGTGACATAGGTGGGCACATCCGGAGCCTTTTCCGGGGTGACGCTCATTTCCAAAATCTCGTCGTACTTCGGCTCGTTGCCCGGATCTTCCAGATCCAGCCCCTCGTGGCTGAGGTGCCACAGGTTTTTGTCCTTGGAGTAATTGGTCTCCCGGTTGATCTTCAAAGGCACATTGTGGGCCTCTGCGTAGGCGATTTCGTCCTCCCGGCTTTTCAGCTCCCAGGTCCGCCAGGGGGCGATGATCTGCATCTCCGGCGCAAAGGTTTTGATGGCCAGCTCAAACCGAACCTGGTCGTTCCCTTTGCCGGTGCAGCCGTGGGCAATGGCGTCGGCGCCCTCGGCAATGGCGATCTCGGCGATGCGCTTTGCGATGATGGGGCGGGCGAAAGAAGTGCCGAGAAGGTACCCTTCATAATCGGCCCCGGCCTTCATGGTGGGGATGATATATTCATTGACAAATTCATCCGTCAAATCTTCTATATACAGCTTGGACGCGCCGGTTTGGATGGCCTTTTCCTCCAGACCGTCCAGCTCCGTTCCCTGGCCCACATCGCCGGACACGGCGACGACCTCGCAGTTGTTATAGTTCTCTTTCAGCCAGGGGATGATGACCGATGTGTCCAGTCCGCCGGAATAGGCGAGGACAACCTTTTTAATCTCTTTCATATGCTTTGCTCCTCCATATGATATTCAGTGGGGTTATTGTACCATAGCGTGAAGGATGATGCAAGTAGATATTTTCTCATTTCTCCTGTATGTTCTTGTGTATTTTGCGCAATAAAATGAATATATAACAATTATAATGAATAAAAAACCGGAAGGAGCCATCGAAAAGCTCCTTCCGGCGTTGCGTGGTTAAGCAGGAAACCAGGCCTGCACCCACTGGACAAGAGGGGTATACAAAAAAGGGAGAAAAACGGCGGGCAGCATGTTGCCGACGCGGATTTTTTGATCCGACAACTGAAGCATGTTAAACGCGATGCCCACAATGACAACACCGCCCACGGCGGAAAGCGCGGCAATCGACGCCGCCTGCCCGGCCAGCAGCGGCCCCACGGCGGAGGAAAGCAGCGTCAGCCCGCCCTGATAAAGCAGCAGGGGAAGGGCGGAGCATGCAACCCCGACCCCGAAGGAGGCAGCCAGCGTAATGGCGGTGACCCCGTCGATGACCCCTTTGGAAATCAGAATGGTATAGTTTTGATTCAGCCCGGCCTCCAGGCTGCCCATGATGGCCATAGAGCCGACGCAAAACAGGACGGAAGCGGAGACGAATCCCTGGGTAAACTGGCTGTTTTCCCCTTTTCGGGCAAGCGTTCGCCGCAGCAGCTCGCCCACGCTGTCCAGCCGGTCTTCTATGCCGAGGGCTTCCCCCAGGAGGGTGCCGAGCACCATGCATACGATAACGCAAAGCAGGTCTTGGCTGCCCACGGCAGATTGCATGCCGATGACCAAAACGCAAAGACCCAGAGCCTGTGTGAGGCGCAGAGAAAGAGCGGCGCTAAGCCGCCCCCGCAGAACGATGCCCAGCATGCTGCCGGCCAGGATCAACAGTGCATTTACAATGGTGGCAATCAAAATTCAGTTCCCCCAAACGAGCAAAAATCGTCGAAACAGGCAAAAAGCCCGCATCCTGCTATCCGTACAGCTTCCCCACCACGTAGTTCACAAACCTTGCGGGGAGGAGCCTGGCCAAGCCCACAAACAGCTTGTATTTTGCGCCGGCCACATAAAACGGCTTGGGGGACGGTTTGGAAACAATGCGCAAAATGCACCGGGCGACGACCGAAGGGGACATCCCGGTTTCCTCGTCCCGCTCCATGGCCTGCACGGCGCGGACCATGGCCTCGCCGTAAACCTCCCGGCCTTTGGTTTCCTTGCGCCGGGCGGCGGTAAACCCCGTTTTGGCATCCCCGGGCATCACCGCGGAAACGGCGATGTGAAAGGGCCGCAGCTCATTTGCAAGGGCCAGGGTCAAGCCGTTGACGGCGGCCTTGACACAGGAATAAAACGCCTGAAAGGGGATGGCAAGGGGCGCCGCCACAGAGCTGAGGTTCACAATGTGCCCGCCGCCGGTCTGGCGCAGGTAGGGGACGGCGCACTGAATGCAGTGGAGGGCGCCGAAAAAGTTGACGTCAAACAAATGCCTCACCTCTAAGGGGTCTGTAAACTCCACCGGGCCGGAAATGCCGAAGCCGGCGTTGTTCACCAGCACGTCCAGCCGCCCCGACAGGCGGAAAACCTGCTCCATGGCCCTCTCCACCTGGGCCTTGTCCCCGATGTCCGCCGTGATGTGGACAACGCCGGGGCGGGACGCCCCGTGTCGGCTCAGTTCATAGACGGCATACCCGTTTTGAGACAGCAAATCGGCGGTGCAGCGGCCGATGCCGCTGCTGCCCCCTGTGACCACAGCGACTTTCTTCATACATGCCGCTCCAACACCCGCGCGATGATGTCCATCGCCTCGTCCAGAATCGGCTCCGTATGGGTGGCCATGTAGCTGGTGCGCAGCAGGCATTCGGTGGGCGGCGTGGCGGGGGGCAGGACGGGGTTGACATAAACCCCCGCTTCGTACAACTCCTTGGCGATGATCAACGTGTCCTCGATCCCATGGGTGTAAATGGGGACAATGGGCGTTTCCGACGGCCGGATGGGAATGCCCCGGCGGCTCATGCCCCGGCGCACATATTGGGAAACGCGAGTCAGCTGAGAGACCCGCTCCGGGTGCGCCCGCAGATAGCGCAGGGCGGCAAGGGCCGCGGCGCAGTTGGCGGGAGGGATAGAAGCGGAAAAGATGAACGGACGGGACACATGCCGGACATATTCCGCAACGGATGCGGAAGCGGCCATATAACCCCCAAGGCTCGCCAGAGACTTGGAAAACGTGCCCATGAAAATGTCCACATCGTCCGCAAGACCGAAATAGTCGGCGGTTCCCCGGCCGCCTGTGCCGATGACGCCAAGGCCGTGGGCGTCGTCCACCATGGTGCGGGCGCCGTACTGCTTGGCGAGAGATACGATTTTGGGCAAATGGGCGATGTCGCCGCCCATGCTGAACACCCCGTCTGTGACGATCAGCTTCCCGGCGGAATCCGGGATGTGCTGCAAGATCCGCTCCAGATCCTCCATATCGTTGTGCCGGTACCGCAGCATTTTGCCAAAGCTGAGACGACAGCCGTCATAGATGCTGGCGTGGTTTTCCCGGTCGCAGATGACATAATCCCCCCGGCCCACCAGCGCGCTGATGATCCCCAAATTGGATTGAAACCCGGTGGAAAAGGTAACCACTGCCTCTTTGCCCAAGAAATCGGCCAGTTCCCGCTCCAGTTCCAGGTGCATTTGCAGCGTTCCGTTTAAAAAACGGGAGCCGGAGCAGCCGGAGCCATACTGCTCCATGGCGGCTATGCCGGCTTCTATGATATCCGGATGTACCGTAAGCCCCAAATAATTGTTAGAGCCAAGCATAATGCGGCGTTTGCCCTCCATGACCACTTCGATGTCCTGCTTGGACTCCAATGCGTGGAAGTATGGGTAAATGCCTTGTGCCTTGGCTGTTTCCACATCTGTATACTGGAAGCATTTTGTAAAGAGATCCAAAATAAAATGTCCTCCCCTGCGTCAGTTTCTGCCAATATTCTATTCTATTTTTTGTTCACTGTCAAACGGTTCTAAAACAGGGCAAATCAAAACGCCGATCTTCAAAAGAACAAGCGGCAGGGTAGCGCTACCCTGCCGCTCGGCTTGCGGTTTGACCCTGCGATTTTAAATGCGAAGCGAGACGCTAAGCTTTTCCTATGTTTTTCTTCAGTGTCTCCAGTTCCTCTCGGAGGGCAGACGGGAGGGTATCCCCAAACATATCGTAAAGCTGGGAAATGCTGTCCACTTCCTCCTGCCAGAGGGCCAAGTCTACGTCCAAAAGGCCGGAGAGCGTCTCCAGGGGCAGATCCAGATCCTCCAGGTTGATGTCCTCTGGGTAGGGAAGAAAGCCGATTTCGGTTTCCCGGGCGTCGATCTCGTCAAAGCAGCGGGCCATGATCCACTCCAGAACCCGGAGGTTTTCTCCAAAGCCGGGCCACAGGAAGCGGCCTTCTTCATCTGTCCGGAACCAGTTGACGTTGAAGATCTTGGGTTTGTCTTTGATCTTTTCCCCCATGTCCAGCCAGTGCTGCCAATAATCCCCCATATTATAGCCGCAGAAGGGGAGCATGGCCATGGGGTCCCGGCGGACAACGCCGACGGTACCGGTGGCGGCGGCGGTGGTTTCCGACCCCATGATGGAGCCGACAAAAACGCCGTGCTTCCAATCCCGGGACTGGTACACCAAGGGCGCCGTTTTGGCCCGCCGGCCGCCAAAGACAATGGCGGAAAGGGGAACGCCGTTTGGATTGTCAAACTCGGGAGAAATGCAGGGGCAGTTTTTGGCCGGAGCGGTAAACCGGGAGTTGGGGTGCGCGCCCTTTGTGCCGCTGTCGCCGCTCCAGGGGTTTCCCATCCAGTCCAGCGCGTTTTTGGGCGGGGTGTCGGTGAGCCCTTCCCACCAAACGGTGTTTTGATCCAAGTCGTGAACCACATTGGTAAAAATAGTGTCCTTCAAAGTGGTGGCGAGGGCGTTGGGGTTGGAGTGGGCGTTGGTTCCCGGCGCTACGCCGAAAAAGCCGTATTCCGGGTTTGTTGCCCAAAGGCGGCCGTCCGCACCCACCCGAATCCAGGCGATGTCATCTCCCACGCACCAGACCCGCCAGCCTTTTTTCTGGTATCCTTCCGGCGGGATCAGCATGGCCAGGTTTGTCTTGCCGCAGGCAGAGGGGAAAGCGGCGGATAAGTAGCGGATTTCACCTTTGGGGTTTTGAACCCCGAGGATCAGCATATGTTCGGCCATCCAGCCCTCGTTTTTACCCAAATAAGAAGCGATGCGCAGGGCGAAGCACTTTTTCCCCAGCAGCACATTGCCGCCGTAGCCGGAGTTAACGGACATGATGGTGTTGTCCTCGGGGAAATGGGCGATGTACCGCTCCTCCGCGTTTAGCTGCGCCAAAGAATGGACGCCCTTGACGTAATCGGAAGATTGCCCCAGAGCCTCCAAAACCGGGCGGCCCACACGGGTCATAATCGCCATGCTGAGAACCACGTAAATAGAGTCGGTCAGTTCGATGCCGTATTTGGTAAAGGACGATCCGATGATGCCCATAGAATAAGGAATGACGTACATGGTGCGCCCCTTCATGGCGCCTTCATACAGGGAATGGAGTTTTTCATACATTTCATGAGGGGCCATCCAGTGGTTGGTGGGCCCGGCGTCTTTTTCTTCCCGGCAGCAGATAAACGTGCGCCCTTCTACCCGGGCCACGTCGTTTGGGTCGCTGCGGTGCAGGTAGCAGCCCGAATGCAATGCTTCGCCTAGCTTATACAGCTCCCCTGTGGAGCAGCCTTTTGCCCGCAGCTGCTCCAGCTGCTCGTCGCTGCCGTCAATCCAAACGATTTGATCCGGCTTGGTGCGGGCCGCTATTTCGTCAACCCAGGCCAATAAAGACGGATTGTCCGTTAAGTCCATGGTATATCCTCCTCAATTCTCAGTGTTTGTTTGTTGCAGAAGTCTGCATGGTATACGGTATTGTAAAAAGGGGATCCGATGCTCAGGCGGAGCGTACCCCCTGAAGATGGGAGGCCAGAGCGGCGAACGCGGGAATGTCCAGTCGTTCCCCCCGGATGTCCGCCGGAAGGCCGCAAGATACGATGGCCCGCTGCAAGTCTGCCTTGGAAAACCGGCTTCCGAACACGGCGGAAAGGGCGTTGACCAGCGTTTTCCGCCGCTGCCCGAAGGCGGCCCGGACCACTTTGAAAAAAAAGGCTTCGTCCTCCACTTGGGCGGGAGGCGTTTTGTGCGGGGTCATGGTGATCACGGTGGAAGTGACCTTGGGCGCCGGGAAAAAAGATTCCGGCGGCACGTCAAAAAGCAGCTCCGGCTCCATGTGGTACTGCGCGTAGACGGAAAAGGCTCCGTAGCTTGCCGTTCCGGCCCCGGCGCAGATGCGAAGGGCCACTTCTTTTTGCACCATCACCGTAATGCGCTGAAAACAACCGGAATCGATCAATGCGGAAAGCACGGGAGATGTGATGTTATACGGCAGGTTGGCGCAGACCACAGGCGTCAAACAGGGAAAAGAGCTGGAGACCAGCTCTTTTAAATTAACGCTTAAAATATTCCCGCTGACAACAGTGGCATTGGGATAAGGGGCGAGGGTTTCCGAAAGCACGGGAAGCAAAGACCGGTCAAGCTCCACCGCGGTGACGCGCCCGGCGCGCTTTGCAAGCTCCACCGTCAAAGCGCCGATGCCGGGGCCGATTTCCAACACACCCACAGAGGAATCCAACCCGGACGCGTCTGCAATGCGGACGGGAACGGACGGATCCATCAGAAAATTTTGCCCCATGGATTTCGAAAAGCGAAATCCATGCCTGGACAACAGCGCCTGAACATCCGGACGACTACATAAATTCATGGAATCTCTCACTTTTTGTATATTCTATATACTTAGTATATCAACAAAACGTAAAAAAAGGAACAGCTTTTTTAAAATCAGAACAATGCACAAGAAGTGAGGGGCTTAAAAAATGGAAATCATAAAAAACATAAAAAAGGAGAGGATGAAATATGGGGCATTATCGTGTCTTTCCGCAGAGGACAATGTATTGTGGCCGTGGCGCGGACAAAAACACCAAAAAAACAGGAAACGCAAGGTGGATCACATTTTGGCAATCTGACGAATTCTATGTAATATAATGAGACAGACAGGAGGCAACAGAAATGTATGGGTTAACGCCGATCGACAGGGGAGAGAAAAATCCCTTCCGGTTTTTAGACCGGATGGAACAAAGCTTGTGGGGAAATTTGGCGGATGAATTCACCCGATTCCGCACGGATATCACAGAGGACGAGAAAGAATTTACCCTGCAGGCGGAGCTGCCCGGCTTTGAAAAGACGGACATCCATCTGGACGCGGAAGAAGGCTATCTGACGATTCGGGCCAGCCACCAAATGGATCAGGAACAAAAGGACAAAAATTTTATACGCCGGGAAAGGCGGTACGGCGCCCTGTCCCGCAGCTTCAGCCTGGACGGCATTCAGGCAGACCAAATTACGGCGTCTTATCAAAATGGGATTTTAAAAGTGAAGCTGCCCAAAACAGCGATGGAGGCCAAGACGCCCGCCAGGAAAATCGAGATTCAATAGCGCCCGGAAAGTCCGTTTTCGCGGCCGGGAAAACAGGCGGGGAACGCGGTGTGTTCCCCGCCTGTTTTGGGAAACCGTTCGGCGGAAAAGAGAAACGGAAAAAGGGTGGATTTTTACAGGAATGCATGTTAGAATGATGCAGATGAAGGGAACCCGCGCCAAGGGCGGGCCATGCGCCGGCGGGTCGTAGCGTTCCGTTGGGCGTTTCATAGGCCTATGATTAAAATAGACAGGGTGCTGCCCTAAAACGGAACATTGGGGGATCGTGAAAAAGTGAACGGAGCATGGAACAACGCATTTTCCACCAAAAAGCTGGCCTTGTCGGCGGTGGTGGGGGCCGCTTATCTGGTTTTGACCATAGCGTTTCTCCCCATTTCCTTCGGGCCGGTTCAGTGCAGGATTTCAGAGGCGCTTTGCGTGCTGCCTTTTTACTTTCCCTCTACCGCTTGGGGCCTGTTTGTGGGGTGCTTTCTTTCCAATCTCATTGGGGGATACGGCGTTTTGGATCTGGTCTGCGGGTCCCTTGCCACCTTGCTGGCGGCGCTGTGTACGGCGAGAATCGGCATCAAGTGGCTGGCGCCCCTGCCGCCGGTCCTTTGGAACGGAGTCATCATCGGGGCGATGCTGGCCTATGTGGGTAGCCCTGCAAACTTTTGGGAGGCGTTTGGCTTGTACGGCGCGCAGGTGGCGGCCGGAGAGCTGGCCGCCTGCTACATACTGGGGCTTCCGCTGCTTTTGGTGCTGCCGAAGCTGTCCGTTTTTCCAGCGTTAAGGGAAAAATATCGATGAAAACAACGGCGAACGGCACAAAAGAAAACAAGGCAAATCACAGCCGTTTGTTTTTATTTCAGAAGGAGAAGAAACATGAAAGTGAAAAAAGCGGTGATCCCCGCCGCCGGCTGGGGCACCCGGATGCTGCCGGTGACCAAGAGCGTGCCGAAGGAGCTGCTCTATCTGGCGGGGAAACCTGTTCTGCAATATATTATTGAAGAGGCCGTGGCCTCCGGCATTGAAGATATTTTAATTATTACGAATCGGGGCAAATCGGCCATTGACGATTATTTTGATTACCACCCCGACCTGGAGGGGAAGCTGGCGGCGTCGGGCAAGGCGGAGGAGCTTGCGGCAGTCCGCAGCCCGGCCGACCTTGCAAACTTTTATTTCATTCGGCAAAAGGAAGCAAAAGGGCTGGGACACGCCGTGGGCAAGGCCAGGGGATTTGTAGGAAACGAGCCATTTGCCGTGCTGCTGGGGGACGACATTATGCAGGCGGAAAAGCCGGTGCTGCGCCAGCTCATCGACGCGGCGGAGAAATACAAGGCGTCTGCCTTGGGCGTGCAGCAGGTTTCCGACGACGCGCTCTCCCGGTATTCCTCCGTTCAGGTGGAGCCGCTGGAGCCCCGGGTGTTCAAGGCCACAGACATGGTGGAAAAACCAAAACAGGGAGAGGCGTTTTCCAACTATGCCATTTTGGGGCGCTACGTGCTGACCCCGGATGTTTTTGATATCATCGATCATTTGGAGCCGGGATACGGCGGCGAAATTCAGCTGACAGACGCGCTGCAGGCCCTCTGCCGGAAAACGCCTATGGTGGCGGTGGATTTTGAGGGGCGGAGGTACGACACGGGCAACCCCGTCGGATTTTTAGAGGCCACTTTGGAGTTTTCCGCCCGGGACCCGGAAACGGGGCCGTGGCTGCAGGCGTATATACAGGAAAAGGCAGGCCGGAAATAAGGCGCTTCCACAATCTCGAAGGAGATTTTTGCATATACTACACAGAGAACGGCGGGGAGAACCCCGCCGGAGACACATGATTCACCGGGGTGCGGTGAAGCCAAGCAGACAAAGGAGGGTTGGCTATGGAACTCAGATTAACGAAAAAGCAGTATCGGCGGCTCTTGGATATGGTTTATATTGGGAATTGGATCCTCAATTCCACCCGGGGAGAAGACCGGTTTCGGGATTATGACGAGGTGGAGAGCCTGTTGTTTGAACAAGCGGCCCATCAAGGCATGCAGGTGCTCGCGGAAACGTGCGGCGGGGAAGTGGTTCCCTCCCGGGCATTTGTGGAGGGCGGCATCCACGAGGCGATTCTGGATTATGAGAACACCGCTTTTTTTGAAATTTTGGCGGAGGAACTGGCGCGCCGGGACATGGAGGATGAAGCGGTGAGCCCGGACAGCTATGAAGAACTGGCCAATCGGATCGACGCTTATATTGTGGAATTTGAACAGCATGGCATTGACAATATTTTGTTTGACGAATAAAGACAGAGACGAAAAACAACAAGGGAGTTTTCATGGAAGAAATGGCACGGGATTTGGCACAAGACCTGGCCCGGGAGCTGGGCCAAAAACGGGAATACGTGGAAAACGTGATACGGTTGATCGATGAAGGGAATGCCATTCCCTTCATCGCGCGTTATCGGAAAGAAATGCACGGCACGATGGATGACCAGACCATCCGCCTGCTGGTGGAGCGGATGCAGTATCTCCGTAATCTGGAGCAGCGGCGGGGAGAAGTGAAGGCGGCCATCGAAAGCCAGGACAAGCTGACAGACGCCTTGGAGGAAGCCATTGGCCGTGCCGCCACCTTGGCGGAGGTGGAGGATTTAT
The DNA here is from genome assembly GCA_050950425.1 of Oscillospiraceae bacterium. GTDB lineage: Bacteria > Bacillota > Clostridia > Oscillospirales > Oscillospiraceae > RGIG529. The sequence continues at coordinate 930,851 of JBMNHO010000002.1, read as the reverse complement.
ACCGCCCCTTCAAGCAGAAGCGGCGCACCCGGGCGTCCGCCGCGAAGGAGCGGGGGCTGGAGCCGCTGGCCCGGCTGCTGTTTGATCAAAAGGATCCGGGCCGCCCGCCGGAGGAGATCGCCCTCGACTTTGTTTCCGAGGAGATGTCCGTTGCAAGCGGGGAGGAGGCCCTCGCCGGGGCCGCTGACATTATGGCCGAGTGGATCGCGGAGGACGCCCACATTCGCAAGAGGCTCCGCGCCTTGTTTTGGAACCGGGGAACGCTGCGATCGAAGCAGACCAAAGAGGAAGATTCGGTTTACCGGCTGTATTACGCGTTTGAGCAGCCGGTTGCAAAGCTCCAGGGGCACCAGATTTTGGCCGTCAACCGGGGCGAGCGGGAAGGGTTTTTAAAATGCGGCGTTTCGGTGGATGACGAGAAGGCGCTGGAGCTGATCAAAGGCCAGGTGGTTCGACCCGGCGACTTTGGGGCCGATTTGGTGGAAGCGGCGGCGGAAGACGCCTGGTCCCGGCTGGTCTTTCCCTCCGTGGAGCGGGAGATCCGCGCCATGCTGACGGAGCAGGCCGGGGAAGGGGCCGTTCGCGTGTTTGCGATGAATGCAAAGCCCCTTCTGATGCAGCCGCCGGTGAAGGGAAAACGGGCGCTGGGGCTTGACCCGGCGTACCGCACCGGGTGCAAGCTGGCCGTGATCGACGAAACGGGGAAGGTGCTGGACACCGGCGTGATTTACCCCACGCCGCCCCACAACAAAACGAAAGAGGCCGCCGAAACGATGAAACGGCTGATCGAAACCCACCGGGTGGATGTGATCTCCATCGGGAACGGAACGGCGTCGAAAGAAGCGGAGCTGTTTGTTTCCCAAGTGGGAAAGGAGCTGGAGCGGCCCGTTTCTTATATGGTGGTGAGCGAGGCGGGGGCCTCTGTTTACTCCGCCTCTAAGCTGGCGGCGGAGGAGTTTCCGGAGTATGACGTTTCTCTCCGTAGCGCGGTGTCCATCGCCCGGCGGCTGTTGGATCCCTTGGCGGAGCTTGTCAAAATCGACCCCAAGGCCATCGGCGTGGGGCAGTATCAGCACGACCTGCCCCAAAAGCGGCTGGACGAGGCCCTGGGCGGCGTGGTGGAGGACTGCGTCAACCGGGTGGGGGTGGATCTCAACACGGCGTCCGCCCCGCTGCTGAACCGGGTGGCCGGGCTGACGGCGGCAACGGCCAGAAACATCGTTTCTTATCGGGAGGAGCACGGCGCGTTTACCGGGCGAAAGCAGCTTTTGAAGGTGCCGAAGCTGGGGCCGAAGGCGTTTTTGCAGTGTGCCGGCTTTTTGCGGGTGCCGGAGAGCAACAGCGTGCTGGATCGCACCGGCGTCCACCCCGAGTCGTATCAGGTGGCAGAGACGCTTCTTTCCCTGTGCGGGTACACCATGGAGGATGTGAAGGCGGGGGCCTGCACCCAGCTGCAGGAGCGGCTGAAGGCCTTTGGCCTGGAGAAGGCGGCGGAGCGGTGCAACGTGGGCGTGCCCACGCTGTCCGACATTGCGGCGGAGCTTGCAAAGCCGGGGCGGGACCCCAGAGACGAGCTGCCGCCCCCCATGCTGCGGACGGACGTCATGGAGCTGAAGGATTTAAAGCCCGGGATGACGCTGATGGGAACGGTGCGCAACGTGGTAGATTTCGGCGCGTTTGTGGACGTGGGCGTCCACCAGGACGGCCTTGTCCATATTTCGGAGCTAAGCGGCCGGTTTGTCCGCCGTGCGTCCGAGGCGGTTTCCGTGGGCGACGTGGTGGCCGTTTTGGTTCTGGGGGTGGATGTGGAGAAAAAGCGCCTGTCCCTTTCCATCAAACAGGCAAAGGGAGAGGAGATGCCGTCCAATGCCGGAGCATAAGACAAACGCGATGCGGATGTTGGAAAAGGAAGGCATTTCATACTTGATCCATACGTATCCCCACGGCAAGGAAGCCGTGGACGGGGAAACGGTGGCAAAGCTCTTGGGGCAGAATGTGGAGATTGTGTTTAAAACCCTGGTGACCCAAGGGGCCGACCGGAATGTTTATGTCTTTGTGGTCCCGGTGAGCCGGGAGCTGGATCTCAAAAAGGCGGCAAAGGCCGCAAAGGTGAAGTCCGTTGCCATGATCCCCGTGTCAGACATCACAAAGGTGACGGGATATGTGCGGGGCGGTTGCTCGCCCATCGGCATGAAGAAACACTATAAAACCTTTGTGGATGAAAGCGCGGAGAAACACCCGAACATCATTGTCAGCGCCGGAAAAATCGGGCATCAGATCGATTTGGCGCCCCGAGATTTAATACGCTTGACCCAAGGGGTGTTTGCGCCCCTCACCACGTCGTAGCAAGGGAATATGAACGAAAAAACCACCGAGAAAGGGCGGAGACAAGCCCCCTTCCGGTGGTTTTCCTGTTTGGCAGATCTCTGTTTGGCAGATCAAGGGAAAAAGAGACGCACGGCCAAAGCGGCCGCCAAAAATCCGATGAAGTCGGCACACAGAGCCGCGGGGATGGCATACCGGGTTTTGGAGATGCCGGCAGCGCCGAAATAGACGGCAATGGTGTAAAACGTGGTTTCCGTGGAGCCGAGCATCACCGCCGCCGTGCGGCCGATGGTGGAGTCCGGCCCGTACGTGGAGATCAGCTCCGCCCCGACGCCCAGAGCCCCGCTGCCGGAGACGGGGCGAATCAGCATCAGGCCCACCGTTTCCGGCGGAATGCCCAGAAGGGACAGCGCAGGCGTGAGCGCCTGCTCCAGCAGCGTTAAAAGGCCGGAGGCCCGCAGCATGTAAACAGCGGTGAGAAGCCCCACAAGGGCGGGGAAAATCCGCAATAAAATTTGCAGGCCGTCCTTCGCCCCGGTGGACAGGGCCGCGTAAACATCTGTTTTGCGGCAAAACCCAAACAGCCCCACAAACGCGATGATCAAGGGAATCAACATGGAGAGAAACAAGTTCATACTAATGCCTCCAAATCCGCTGGAACAGCTTGACGGCTGTAATGCCCGCCAGAACGGAGCAGACGGAAGCCAACCAAACGGCGGGCAAAATGTCGAAGGGGGAGGCGGAGCCCGCCGCCGCGCGCACGCCCGCCACAGTGGCAGGGATCAGCTGGATGGATGCGGTGTTGCACACCACAAGCATGCACAAAGGGTCCGTCGCCACCCCCTGGGCCCGTCGGTTCATCTGCGTGGCCGCCTGAATGCCCATGGGAGTGGCGGCGTTGCCAAGCCCCAGGAGATTGGCGGATACATTGGCAGAGAGCGGCTCCATCACGCTGCGGTCATTTTTAAACTCCGGATATAACAGGGACAAGACCGGCCGCAGCAGGCGGGAGAGCCCCGCCATGAGCCCCGATTGCCGCATCACTTCCATGACGCCGCTCCACAAGCAGAGAATGCCCGCCATGGACAAACAAAGCTGCACGGCCGCCGCCGCGCCGTCCAAAGCGGCTTTGGAAACCGCGTCCCCCGTTCCCAGAAAAAAACTGGAGACAACAGAAAGAAGAACCATCAGAACCCAGATAATTGACATTGCCACGTGTCAGCCCTCCTCTGTGATGTTACAGCTTGTTTTATATATACGCTTGGGTTCCGGTTCCATGCCAATTTTCCAGAAAGCAAAAAAAGACAAAGGACTGCCGATCGGGGGGAAAGGCAGTCCTTTGTCTCGTGTTGTTCTGTTTGTTGTTCTGTTTACAGAGTTTTGATGAATATGAAGTTGGGAGGGTATTGTGCTTCTTACAAAACACATTCTATGTGTCTCTTCGATATAGCCACCGCCCTCTCTGTTTGGGATGGTTGTATTCTAACCGATAAATAAAAGCAAACCATGAAAAAACCGTGAATATTTTGTAAATATACAAATGTGGAAGCGGTTTCACATTTTTCGTTGACAGGAATGGAGCCGGGCACTATAATTATGGATTACATACTGAAAAATCCTGCGGTCAAGCCGGGTGGACGCACCGTGTGGTTACATCATGAGGATGACCCGCAGAGAGCATGCATTGCAAAGAGAAAGGTAGGGGAACCATGGCGGTGGGGAAACAGTTCTGGCATACGCAAGACACGGACACGATCTTTCGCACCTTGGAAACCGGCCCCAACGGGCTGACCTCGGAGGAAGCGGAAAAACGCCTGGAGCAAGACGGGCCAAACAAACTGGAAGAAGGCAAAAAACGGAGTGTTCTGGGTATTTTCTTGGGGCAATTTAAGGATTTTATGATTTGGGTGCTGATTGCGGCCGCCCTGATTTCCGGGTTTTTAGGAGAATGGATCGATTCCGGCATCATTGCCGCCGTGGTCATCCTCAACGCGATTTTGGGCTCTGTTCAGGAGGTCAAAGCGGAGGCGGCGCTGGAAGCGCTCAAGCAAATGGCCGCTCCCTTTGCGAAGGTGATGCGGGACGGCGTGGTCACAAGGCTGCCGGCCGCCGATCTGGTCGTTGGCGATGTGGTGGTTCTGGAAGCGGGGGACAGCATCCCCGCCGACCTGCGGATTTTAAGCTGCAATTCCCTCAAGGTGGAAGAATCGGCGCTCACGGGGGAGTCCGTCCCCGTGGAAAAGGCAACCCAGGTGATTGCAGATGCGGAGGCGCCTTTGGGCGACCGCCTGAATATGGCCCATATGGGAACGGCGGCAACCTACGGAAGAGCCACCGGCGTGATCATCGCAACGGGCATGGACACGGAAATGGGCAAAATTGCCCACCAGCTTGCCACGGGGAAAAAGGAAAGCACGCCTCTGCAGCAGAAGCTGAATAAATTGTCCAACGTGCTGTCGGTTGGTATCATCGGCATCGCCGCTGTTATTTTTGTGGTGGGGCTTTTGTCCGGCAGAACGCCTTTGGAGATGTTCCTAACGGCTGTTTCCCTTGCGGTGGCCGCCATTCCGGAAGGCATGGTGGCGGTGGTTACCATCGTTCTTGCCATGGGTATGCGCCGCATGGCAGACCAGGGGGCCATCATCCGCCGGCTGCCCGCCGTGGAGACCCTTGGCTCCACCCAGGTAATTTGTTCGGACAAAACGGGGACCTTGACGCTGAACCGCATGACGGTCAAACAGGTGTGGACCGGCGGAGAAGCGACGGAGCGTTTGTTTGACGCCATGCTGCACTGCAACGACTCCCATCCGGGAGACGAGGACCGCTTTGTGGGCGACCCCACGGAAACGGCTTTGCTGGATTATTTGATCCACCAGCATGTATATACCATGACGGACGTGAAGGACCGGGTGCGGGTGGGCGAATTTCCCTTTGATTCCGACCGGAAGCTGTCCACCGCCGTCATCGCCCTTCCAAACGGGAAGCGGCGTGTCTTTGTAAAGGGCGCGCCGGACGTTTTGCTGCACCGCTGCGACCGCCGGTTAAAGGACGGCAGGGAAGCGCAGATGCAGGAACGGGCGGAAATCGAAACGGCCAACGAGGACATGGCCAAGCAGGCGCTCCGGGTATTGGCATTTGCCTATAAAGACGTAGACGCCTTTGACCCGGAGGACATGGAAGGGACAGAAAGCGGCCTTGTTTTTTGCGGGCTCACGGGGATGATCGACCCCCCCAGAGAAGAGGCGAAGCAGGCCATCGCCACCTGCCGCAAGGCGGGCATTTTGCCTGTTATGATCACGGGTGACCATAAGATCACGGCGGCCGCCATCGCGGAAGAGCTTGGGATTTTGGGAGACGGCAGAAGGGCCGTCACCGGGGTCGAGCTGGAAGCCATGAGCGACCAGACGCTGTATGACGAGATCAATGAGATTGCGGTGTTTGCGAGAGTGGCGCCGGAGCATAAAAGCCGCATCGTGGCGGCATGGCAGAAGCGGGGCAAAATCGTCGCCATGACAGGGGACGGCGTCAACGACGCCCCCGCCCTCAAGGGCGCGGAAATCGGCGTCGGCATGGGCATCACGGGGACGGACGTTTCCAAGGGCGCCTCCGACATGATTTTGACGGACGACAACTTTGCCACCATCGTCATCGCCGTGCGGGAAGGCAGGCGGATTTTTGACAACATTCATAAAGCCGTGCGGTTTTTGCTGTCCTCCAACGCGGGCGAGGTGCTGACCATGCTGGTGGCTACCATCGCCGGCTGGCGTATTTTGAATCCGGTTCACATTTTGTGGGTCAACCTTGTGACAGATTCGTTCCCCGCCCTTGCTTTGGGCGTGGAGCCGGAAGAAGACGGCGTGATGGATCGGAAGCCAAGGGACAAGAAAACCCCGTTTTTCTCGGGACGGGAATGGTTTCGCATCTTTATGACCGGCGGATTTGAAGCGCTGATTACCATTGCGGCGTTTCTTCTGGGCTCCCGGATTGAAACGGCGGCAAACCCCAACGTGGGCATTGCCATGGCCTTTGTCACTTTGGCAATGGCCCAGCTGTTCGCCGCCCTGGGGTTCCAGTCGGAGCATACCTCCGTGTTCCGCATGAAGGCGAAAAAACACCCCATGCTGTGGCTGGCGTTGGGCGTGTCCACCTTGCTGCAGCTGGTTGTGGTTTTGGTTCCGCCCTTGCGCGCCCTGTTTGGGCTTGGCGTGATCCCCGGCCTGCAGTGGCTGGAGATTTTGGGCCTTTGCGTTTTGATGCTTCTGTTCACAGAGCTTCAAAAGCTCATTGCCCGGCTGCGCCACGAGTTTTAAACGGCGAAAAATCAGTTCAAAATAGACACAAGGCGCGGGGCCTCCCTAGGGAGGCCCCGCGCCTTTTTGGTTTCCGCCCCGGGAGAGGGGGAGGTAAAATCCAACTTTGTGTCGTTCTCAGGGGGAAATGGTTGACAGAAGGAAGAAACCGTGGTAAGTTTGATTTATTCTGTAGGATGATTTGAAATGATTTGATATGTCAGTTGGATGGTTGTTTTTCGGGCTTTGCCCAAAAACAATGATAGAGGTGCGGACATCAAAAGTCGTTTGCAGCAAAGGACAGGCGCCCGCTGCAAACAAAAGGGATGTCGGCCGAAGTATGACGTTTGCCTGAAAGCGCCATGCTGGGGCGTCGGAAAAGATCCGGCGCACTGTCACGAATGTGGAGTGCTATCATTGGGTGAAAACATGCGGCGCGCCGCGATTTTAGCCATGTGTACTTCCGCCGGAGAAGACACATGGCTTTTTGTATTGGTCTGTTTTGTATTTCAAAATAGAAGGATAGAAATAAGGAGAAAAGGAGCTATGAAAATGAAACGTATGTTTGCATTTGCGTTGTCCTGTGTTCTGCTTTTGGCGCTTGGCGCCTGCGGCGGCAACGCGACAGAGAGCGCGACCCCTTCAGACGGCGCCGGCGCGGATCGCCGGGTGCTGCGTGTGGGCATGGAATGCGCCTACGCGCCGTACAACTGGGCCCAGTCCGGCGATTCCAACGGGGCCGTTCCCATTACGGACAGCCAGGATTATGCCTATGGCTATGACGTGATGATGGCCAAGCTGATCTGCGAAAAGCTGGATTGGGATCTGGAAATCTACAAGCTGGACTGGGATTCCCTTCCCCTCGCGGTGCAGTCCGGGAAGATTGACTGCGCCATCGCCGGCCAGTCCATCACCTCAGAGCGGTTGGAGACCGTCGACTTTACCGAGCCGTATTACTATGCTTCCATCGTGACTTTGGTCAAAAAGGACAGCGCATACGCAAACGCCAAGGGCGTTGCGGATCTGCAGGGCGCAAAGGCCACTTCTCAGGTCAACACCGTGTGGTACGATGTTTGCCTGCCCCAGATCAAAGACGCCAAAATTCAGCCGGCTATGGAATCCGCCCCGTCCATGCTGGTGGCTTTGGATTCCGGGAAAGTGGATCTGGTTGTGACCGATATGCCGACGGCCATGGCGGCTTGCGTGGCGTATCCGAATATGATGATGCTGGATTTCACCGATCAGGCGGATAATTTTGAGGTCTCCGCGGAAGAGATCAACATCGGCATTTCCACCAAAAAGGGCAATGCCGAGCTGACAGAAAAACTCAACAGCGTGCTGAGCCAGATGACGGAGGAAGATTTTACAGCAATGATGGATCAGGCCATCGCGGTGCAGCCTTTGGCACAGTAAGCCGTCTGTGATCGCCTGCGGTTGAAACGCCGGCGGGGCAGCCCCATAAGACCCGGCACGAGAGAGGACGATAGTTTATGCCAGCAGGATTTTTGGAACGAATCCTATTCATGATTCAAAAATACGGGATGTCCGTCTTGCGAGGCGCCGAGACCACCATGATCATTGCTTTGGTGAGTACGCTGATCGGCTGTATCATCGGGCTTCTTGTGGGCGCGGTGCAGACCATCCCGGTGGACCGCAAAAAATGGTCTGTCAAGCGTGTCCTTGTGAGCGTTGTCAAAGGCATTTTGTACGTTTATGTAGAGGTGTTCCGGGGAACGCCCATGATGGTGCAGGCCATGTTTATTTACTACGGCCTGCTGTACATGGGGGTGGATATGGGCTGGCTGTTGTCTGCCATTATCATTGTGTCCATCAACACCGGCGCGTATATGGCGGAAACCACAAGGGGCGGCATCTTGTCCATTGACCCCGGCCAGACAGAAGGGGCAAAGGCCATTGGGATGACCCACTGGCAGACCATGAAATCGGTGATTCTGCCCCAGGCGCTGCGGAACATTATGCCCCAGATCGGCAACAACCTGATCATCAACATCAAGGACACCTGTGTCCTCTCCGTCATCGGCGTTGTAGAGCTGTTCTTTGCCAGCAAGTCGGTTGCAGGCACGTACTATACGTATTTCGAGACGTTTACCGTCACCATGGTCGTATACCTGATTTTGACGGTTACCGTTTCCCGCATTCTTCGCCTGGTGGAACGGAAGATGGACGGATCGGACAGCTATGACCTGGCCTCTACGGATACGTTGGCGCATACCAGCGGAATGTACCGCTATCCGGGGAAATCCGGAGGGGCGAAGAACGCCGGGAAGGAGGACAGAAGATGAGCCGTGAGGAAATTTTGGAGATCCGGCATTTGGGCAAGACCTTCGGAACCAACGAGGTTCTGACGGACATTGATTTTTCCGTCCACACCGGAGATGTGACCTGCATCATTGGCGCGTCCGGTTCCGGCAAGTCCACTCTTCTGCGGTGCATCAATTTGCTGGAGACGCCCACCAACGGCGAAATTCTGTACCACGGGGAAAATATTTTGACCCGGCCTCAGTCCACCGTCGCGGCCTATCGGGCCAAGGTTGGCATGGTGTTTCAGAGTTTTAATCTGTTTAACAACATGACGGTGCTGGAAAACTGCATGGTGGGCATGACAAAGGTGCTGAAAAAGGACCGAAAGACCGCCCGGGAGGCCGCCCTGTTCTATCTGGACAAAGTGGGAATGGCGCCCTATATCAACGCAAAGCCCCGCCAGATTTCCGGCGGGCAGAAGCAGCGGGTGGCCATCGCCAGGGCGCTGGCCATGGAGCCGGAGGTGCTTTTGTTTGACGAGCCGACTTCCGCGCTGGATCCGCAAATGGTAGGCGAGGTGCTGTCTGTCATGCGGGCGCTGGCAAAAGAGGGGCTGACCATGCTCGTGGTGACCCATGAGATGGCGTTTGCACGGGATGTTTCCAGCTCTGTGGTCTACATGGCCGGGGGTGTCATTTGCGAAGAGGGAACCCCGGAAGAAATTTTCGGCAACCCAAAGGAGCAAAGCACAAAAGAGTTTTTGGCAAGGTTTCGGCAGTGATGAAACGATAAGGCCATGAATATAGTGAAATAATGCTGAAAAAAGCCCTTTGACCGGGTGTTTCCGGTTAGGGGGCTTTTTTTCGGGGGAAATGAAAGGGCCGGCGGAGAAAGGGACCGCCCCGGCAAGGAGAACACGCGCGGAGGGCGCCCTGGAAGCGTTCGCTTTCCGCAGAGCCCGGGCAAGAAAGAGAGGGGGGCTTTTAACAAGGGCCCGACCGGGAATTGATTTTAAAAACTTTTTGTAAACAGAGAAGGCGACCTGTTGACATTCCCCAGACAACATAGTATAGTATTCTATACTAGATTAGATCAAAGGGCGGTGTACAAACGCATGGAAGCCATTTGTATTTTTGGGGACTCTTTATCAAGAGGGGTGGTCTTTGACCGCATTCGGGAACGGTACGCGTTTTTGAAAGACAGCTTTGTGAATTTGTTTTGCCGCAAAATGCGCATCCGTGTGATCAACTATGCCAAGTTTGGCTGCACCATCGGCAAAGGCAATCGGTTGATGGACCAGCATCAGGCAGAAATTGCAGGCTTTGATTTTACCGTTTTGGAATTCGGAGGGAACGATTGCGACTTTGACTGGGCCCGGGTGGCGGAGGCGCCGGAGGCGGAGCATCTGCCCAAAACGCCGCTGGATGTGTTTGCCGCCACATATGCAAAGCTGATTGACAAGACGAGAGCGGCGGGGGGAAATCCGGTGCTTTTGAATCTGCCGCCCATTCACCCAAAGCGGTATTTCAGTTGGGTCAGCCGGGGGCTCAATGGGGATAATATTTTAAAGTGGCTGGGTGGCAGCGAGGAATATATTTACCGCTGGCATGAGCTGTATAACATGCAGGTGTGTCAGCTGGCCGGCGAAAAGCAGGTGCCCTTGATTGACATTCGCAGCGTGTTTTTGGCGCAAAAAGATTACGGCGCTTATCTGTGCGTGGACGGCATTCATCCCAACGAAGCGGGCCACCAGCTGATTTCTCAGGCGATTGAAGCGGCTGTTGCCCGCCTGATGCCGAGGGAAGCGCACGATTCACGATTTTGACGGGGAACCGGCAGAACCGAGGTTGGGCAGGGCGCCAAAAACACCGGAACATGGCGGAACACAACTTGCGAAAGGGCGCAAGATTCGATAAAGCACAAAGGGCGGCATCTCCTGACGTGCGCCGTGGGCGCCGGAGCGCATCCGTTTGCCGACCCTTGGCGTAGAAAGGGAGAACATGCGTGCCGTGATGAAGAAATTCGTTGCGGCACGTTTTTGTGTTTTGTCGTCGGAGATGGAAGCGCGCAAACGGGAGGAAAAGACGGTGAAAAGCCAGATCAACGGTAAAAACGCAGGGCCGAACAGATGCGAAAAACTTCAGATGCCCTCCTGTATCTGGTCTCTGCTCTCCCGCAAAGATAACGAAGCGGCGTTTAACGGCAGAAAGAGGAGGCGCCTGGGGCATCCGAAGCCGGCGGGAGCGAGACGTCTGTTTCCTCGGCTTTTGGAGAAGCCTCCGGCAGAAAAAAACATGCCGGAAGTCCGCAATTTTTTCTATTACCGGGAGACGGCTTGTGGTATAATGGCAATCAATGAACTGCGAACGAAGCAGGCTGCATATGGAAGGAGAACGTCAAAATGAACCGAATTGTAATTTTTGGTGCCGGGCAAGCGGGGGCGGCATTGTACCGGATGATGCACCATGCATCCCAGCAGGTGGTCGCTTTTGGAGACAACCGGGAGGATCTGCAGGGAACGGAGATCGACGGAATTCCGGTTTTGTCGCTGCTTCAAGCGGTGGCGCTGCGGCCAGACCGGGTTTATCTTGCCATTGTAAACCAGGAAGGATGTCGGGCGGTGGCCCTGCAGCTGGAGGAGGCCGGGTACAAAGGAGAGATTGTAACGGTCAATGCTCTGCGGCAGCAGGTGAATCTGCGGCTTGCGACGGCGCGTCTTCTCGCGGAAGAAATTCGCGGAAGAAAGGTCCCCGGGATTCTGGCGGAGCTCGGGGTGTACCAGGGAGAATTCGCAGCGGAGCTAAACCGGCTGTTCCCAAGCCGCAGGCTTTATTTGTTTGACACCTTTGAGGGCTTCGACCATCGAGATGTAAAGCAGGAGGCGGAAAAGCAGCACTCAGAAGCGGCTGCGGGGGATTTCAGCGACACTTCTGTTTCCGCCGTGTTGGCCCGTTTGCCCCACCCGGAGCAAGCCGTGGTGCGGCAGGGCTATTTCCCGGAAACCGCCCAAGGAATGCCGGAGGAGCAGTATGCCCTTGTCAGCCTGGACGCGGATTTGTACCAGCCGATGTACGAAGGCCTGCGCTATTTTTACCCCCGCATGAGCCCGGGGGGCTACTTGATTTTACACGATTATAACAGCAAGCAGTACAAGGGCGCCGGCGAGGCGGTGCGGGCATATTGCGAGGAACAGGGGGTCTATCTCTTTCCGCTGTGCGATCTCCATGGTACGGGGATCATCGTAAAAGGGAACTAACCCCATGCCGCGTGTCTGCGGGCATGGTGGATGGCGAGAACCGGAAAACGGGAGGACGGCACTGTGCCGTCCTCCCGTTTTCCGGTTAAAAAGGCGTCAAATTCGTGGGGCGTTTTTCGTTAAAAGGCATACGCTCCGGCACGGGACGCTGAAAAGTCCAAAGCGGCGCAGAGCAGGTCGGCCATTTCTCCTCTGGTCAGGGTGGAAGAGAGGGAAGCGGCAGTGGCAACATGGGACAGCACACCGCAGGCGGCCAAATTGGCGGTGGATTGATACGCCCAAGTGGGAACAACGGCCTGATCCACACGGGAAATCGAAGTGGGGATATCAGAAACGCCCAAAAGACGGTTTAAAATGACAGAAGCTTCCGCCAAAGTGATGGAGGCGCCGGAGGAAAAGATGATTTGTCCGCCGTTGTCACGCAGGCCGCGAACGGCACCGAGCTTTAAGCCTGTCGCAGCGTACGGCTTGGCCCAAGAGGGGATGGCGCTGTCGTCGGCAAACCCGGTTTTTGACACGGTAGACAAATCCGTGACCCCCAATGTGGTAAGGGCGGCGGAAAGAAAATCGGCCCGGGATACTTGGGTCTCCGGCCGGAAGAAATACGTTCCGCCCATGCATTCGCCAACGAAAATGTCCTCCTCCGCCAGCCGAATGGCCGCCCGTTGGAAGGTGGAGTCGGCAAGGTCGGCATACGTTATCTTGGTGGAAGGCTTTTTGATCACCACCCGTACGGTGGCGGGCTGGGAGACGTTCCCCGCCGCGTCGATCGCCACATAGGTGAAGGTGTCTTTCCCTGTTTTGTTTTCATAAGGAGAATAGAGAAAACAGCTGGGATCTGTTGTGTCAATGGTAACTTCCCCCCGGGCGGGTTTGTCCGTCAGCTGAAAGGTGACGGCGTCGCCGTCGGCGTCCACCGCGGAAAACCGGGCGGAAAGGGGGACGTTTCGGTACGTTTGCAGGTCCAGGTTTTCCGCCACAGGCGCGCTGCCCACCGGCTGGGACAGTAGCTCGGTTCTCATCACGGAAAAAACGGAACGCAGCAACCCGCCGTTTTCCTCTGTCCGGGCAGACAGGGCGGCGGACAAAGTCGTGTCAGGCGGAGTAAAAAAGAATGCGGATGCGGAAAGGGACGACGCGGAACAGAAAAAAACGGCAAGCAGCAAAACCAGTGTACGGTATAATTTTTTCAAAGCAAAAACCTCCTCATTTGTCTCATGCCCTTGCTTGCGATGATAGAGATAGTCTTTGCCAATTACACGAGATTATGCCTGTCTGCAAAGAAAAAACCAGCGGGGCAATGGAGCTGCGTTCCAAACGTTCGGCGGCAAAAACATGCCGAAATGACGATGGAAGACAATTCGTGGCGCCCGCTGGTGTTTTGCGGTTTTTATGACGGCGTGATAAGGGCTATATTGTCAGAGTCCAGCCGAAGGGATCGGGAGCGGCGCCCCATTGGATCCCAGTGAGGGTGTCATACAGCCGCTGGGTCACAGGGCCGATTTTCCCCCCGTTGATGGCAACCTTTGTCTCGTTCCAGCACAGCTCGCCGATGGGAGAGATGACAGCCGCCGTGCCGCTGCCCCACGCCTCCTCCAAGGCGCCGCTTTCCGCGGCGGCAAACAGCTCGTCTACCGTGATGGGCCGTTCAGAAACGGGCACACCCCAGCTGTTCAAAAGATCCAGGCAGGACTGCCTTGTGATCCCCGGCAAAATGGAGCCGCCCAGAGGCGGGGTAACCACTTCTCCGTTGATTTGAAACAGCACGTTCATCGCACCCACTTCTTCGATGTATTTCCGGTGGACGCCGTCCAGCCAAAGCACTTGAGAATATCCGGACTGCTCTGCCCGTTCCCCCGCGCGCAGGGAGGCGGCGTAGTTGCCCCCGGTTTTGGCGGAGCCGGTGCCCCCCTTCACAGCCCGCACATCCTCACTCTCCACGTAAATGGAGACGGGGTCTATACCGGCGGGGTAATAGGAGCCGACGGGGCAGGCGATGATGCAAAACAGATAGGTGCGGGACGCATGCACGCCGACAGTGGGATCCGTTGCGATGATGAAAGGACGGATGTACAAAGACGTCTGGGGCGCCGTCGGCACCCAGTCTTTGTCGATCTGAACCAGTTGCCGGATTCCCTCAAGGGCCAGATCCTCGTCCACTTGAGGAATACACAGCCGGGCGCAGGAGCGGTTCAGCCGGCGTACATTGTCCCAGGGCCGAAACAGCTGCACGCCGCCGTCTGTCCGGCGGTACGCCTTCAGCCCTTCAAACACTTCCTGCGCATAATGAAAAACCATGGCAGACGGTTCCAGCGCAATGGGGCCATAGGGCACGATACGGGGATCGTGCCAGCCGGCGCCGTCTGTATAGTTCATTAAAAACATATGGTCTGTAAATGCGGTGCCAAATGTCAGGGTGGCGGAGTCGGGCTTCGGCTTAAAAACCGACGCGCGCTCTGTCTTGATTGTGTTTGTTCCCATTTTTATGCCTCCCATGTTGTGATCGTGAATGTTTTTATTATAGCAACCCCCTTTCCGGTACGCAAGGGGGAAGGTGTATAAATATTGCTTTTTGTTGCGCATTAAAAGGAGTTATGATATGATAAATGAGAACACAAAGAAAGACAGAGCGTTTGGGCAGGCCGCCGAAATGAGGGGAAAAGGCAGGCGCTTTTTCCTTTTGGGGGCATTTGTCCCGGCTCTGTTATGGGACAGAGGTTATAAAGAGGAATACAATGGAAATAAACGGAATTGAACAAAACGAAACAGTACAGTACAAGGATCTTGGTTTGTCTGCCGGAATGATGCGCGCACTGGAGAAAAAAGGATATGAGCAGGCAACGCCGGTGCAGGCCGGCGTGATCCCTCCCATGCTGGCGTTTCAAGACGTCATTGCAAAGGCGCCGACGGGGAGCGGGAAAACGTTTGCGTTTGGCATCCCGATGATTGAGCATTTGGACGTGGAAAGCCAAACGGTGCAGGGGCTGATTTTGGCTCCCACCCGGGAGCTGGCCATGCAGATCGGGAGCGAGCTGCGGGAGCTTGCGGCTTTCACCCAGGGCGTTAAGATCGTGGTGGTATACGGGGGGCAGCCCATCGACCGGCAGATCGGCCAGCTGAAGCGGAAGCCCCAAATCATCGTGGCAACGCCCGGCCGGCTGATGGATCATTACAAGCGGCGCACCATACGGCTGGATCATGTGGAAACCGTGGTGCTGGACGAGGCGGACCGGATGCTGGATATGGGCTTCGTGCGGGATGTTACAAGGATTTTGGATTTGATGCCAAAGCGAAAAAACCTGGCGCTGCTTTCCGCCACGATATCCAGAGAGGTGATGGACATCGCCTGGGTCTATCAGCGGGAAGCCGTCGAGGTCATTGTGCGGGCCGATGTGGACAACAAGCCCGACATCGCCCAATACCGGGTGGACGCACCTGCCAACCGAAAAACGGAGGCGGTGCTGGCTATTTTAAACAGCCAGCCGAAAGGGCGGGCCATTGCCTTTTGCAACACCAAGAATATGGTGGAGCGGCTCACAAAGATGCTGTGTATGGCGGGCTGCCCCGCCGACTGCATCCACGGGGACATCCGCCAGATCAACCGGGAAAAAGTGATGGCCAAATTTCGCAAGGGGAACTTGCGTGTTTTGGTCGCGACAGACGTAGCCGCCAGAGGCATTGACATCGACGACATTGATATTGTGATCAATTATGATGTGCCGGAGGAAACGGAATATTATATTCACAGGATCGGCCGGACGGGGCGGGCGAAAAAAAGCGGAACCGCCTATACCATTGTGTCAAACTTTGCAGACGGCGTGCAGCTGGACGACATTGAAAAACGAACGAAGAACACCTTAAAACGGCTTAAAACAGGCGACGGGGGGACATTGATCCCCGCTGACGCGTAAAAAACAAGAATTGAAACAGCCTGCGTTCCAAAACAGGCTATTTTTGGCGAGGAATAATGGGGAGACGAAAAAAATAAAATAGAACCTGTCGCTTTATTCTGAGATTTGGTACAATGGAAGATAGAGAAAGAGGGGAATGGATCATGGACGCAGGGAACCAGATGGGTCATGCGATCATTGTTTTTACAGAAAGCCCGGAAGGGCGGGGAAAGTCCGACATGCTGCAGGAGCTTTTGTTCTGCCCCATCGGCGGCTGGATTGTGCAGGCGCTTTCAAAATTAGGGGTCAAGCGGTTTTTCGCGCTCTGCCATGAAACCGAGCAAGCTGCCGTGGCCGGGTGCTTTCCGGAAACCGTGTCGGTGGAATTCGGCAGCACCAGAGAGGATCTGATGATCTTCCTGGAGCAAGAAGAGAGGGGGCAGATTGTGGCCGTGACAAAGCCGGTTTTGATCACGGCGGCGGCGGCCAACCAATTGGCCTCTCACATGCCCTGGCCCGCGGGCCGGGCAAACGGCGGGGTTTACCGGCTTGGCGCGGACGTGCTGCGAGAAACGCTGCAAGGATGGACAGACGGCCTTGTGGCTGCGCTGGAAAAAGCCGGCGGAGAACCGTACGCCCCGGCGGATGGAACGCTGCTCCGGCCCGTGTCTACCAGCCTGGAGCTATATCGGGCCCAAAGCACGGGGCAGCAGGAAATTGTACACCGGCATTTGGAAAACGGCGTATTTTTCATCGATTTGGACACGGTTTATATAGACCCCCGGGTCAAAATCGGGGCAGGCACCACGATTTTGCCCGGAACCATTCTAAAAGGGAAGACAGTCATCGGCGAGGGGTGTGAAATCGGCCCCAACAGCATGCTAAGCAACTGCGTGGTGGGAGACGAGACGACGGTGAACGCCTCTCAGTGCAGCGACAGCACCATCGGCGCCCATACCAAGGTGGGGCCCTTTGCCTATATCCGGCCAAACTGCCGCATTGGGGACAACGTCAAGGTGGGAGACTTTGTAGAGGTGAAAAACTCTGTGCTGGGCGACGGCACCAAGGTGTCTCATCTCACATATGTAGGAGATTCCGATATCGGAGAAGGGGTC
Organism: Oscillospiraceae bacterium; assembly: GCA_050950425.1. GTDB lineage: Bacteria > Bacillota > Clostridia > Oscillospirales > Oscillospiraceae > RGIG529. The sequence continues at coordinate 913,714 of JBMNHO010000002.1, read as the reverse complement.
AACCTGGGCTGCGGCACCGTAACCGTGAATTACGACGGGAAAGCAAAAGCCAGAACGGTTGTGAAGGACGGAGCGTTTGTCGGCTGCAACGCCAACCTCATTGCGCCTGTTACCGTTGCGGAAGGGGCCTATGTGGCCGCCGGCTCCACGATTACGGACGATGTGCCGGCGGAGAGCCTGGCCATTGCCAGAAGCCGGCAGGAAAATAAGCTGCATTGGACAGCCAAACCGGAGAACAATAAATCAATCTAAGATGAACCTTACGTTTGAGAAAAAAGAAAGAGAGCTGAATGACATGATTTCTCATGGGAAAGACATCAAAATATTTGCAGGGCGATCCAACCGGCCGCTGGCGGAAGGGATCTGCAAAAAAATGAACATTGCGCTGGGCGACGCGGAGGTGGGGACCTTTTCAGACGGTGAAAACTTTGTTTCCATCTATGAAACCGTGCGTGGCTCGGATGTGTTCGTGGTTCAGTCTACCAGTTCGCCGGTGAACGACAATTTAATGGAAATGCTGATCATGATTGACGCGTTTAAGCGTGCGTCCGCCGGGCGGATCACAGCCGTCATTCCCTATTTCGGGTATGCGAGGCAGGACCGGAAAGCAAAACCCAGAGACCCGATCTCCGCGAAATTGGTGGCCAATTTAATCACAAGGGCCGGTGCCGACCGGGTTTTGACCATGGACCTTCACGCTTCTCAGATCCAGGGCTTTTTTGACATTCCCGTAGACAATCTGCTGGGCAGCACCATCTTCGTCAAATATTTCGAGAAAAAGTTTGAAGGGAGCATGGATTCCCTTATGGTGGTGTCTCCCGACGTGGGCTCTGTTGCACGGGCCAGAACCTTTGCCCAAAAGCTAGGGGTTTCCCTTGCCATTGTGGACAAACGGCGGCAAAAGGCAAACTCTTCCGAGGTGATGAACATCATAGGAGACGTCAAAGGGAAGAAGGTCATTTTGCTGGACGATATGGTAGACACGGGGGGCAGCCTGTGCGGCGCCGCACAGGCACTGGTTGAAACCGGGGGAGCCTTGGAGGTATACGCCTGCGCGACCCACGGGGTGCTGTCTGGGAAAGCCATCGAGCGGATCAACAACAGCGTGATCAAAGAGGCGGTTTTTTTGAATACCATTCAGCCCTCTCCGGAAAAGAAGAGCGACAAGATCAAATATCTCTCTGTGGCGCACATGTTTGCCGATGCAATCGAACGCATTTATGAAGAGGTTTCCGTCTCCAAAATCTTTTTATGATGGATGATCGGACGACGTCATGTGGATCAAACGAAAAACAGAGCCAAAGGAATGGTTTCTGATTGTATGTCTTGGCAATCCCGGCGCCCGGTATGCACAGACCCGGCACAACGTGGGCTTTCGTGTGGCAGACCGGTTGGCGGAGCGGTGCCGTGTGCCCGTTCGCAAGCTGAAATTTAAATCGCTTTATGCAGAGCTTCTCCTGGGCGGAAAATCGGCCGTGCTCCTCAAACCCCAGACGTTTATGAACCTCAGCGGAGAAGCGGTGCGGGAGGCGGCGGGCTTTTACAAAATTCCCATGGAGCGCATTTTGGTGGTGACGGATGACACGTCTCTTCCCCCCGGGCGGCTGCGCGTTCGCGGCAAAGGAAGCGCGGGGGGGCACAACGGGCTGAAAAGCATCATCTCCTGCATGGGCGGGGACACGTTTCCAAGGATCAAAATCGGCGTGGGCGCCCCGCCCCATCCGGAATATGACTGGGCCGATTGGGTTCTGGGGACGTTTTCCGCCCAGGAACAAAAAGAAGTGGAACACGCCGTCTCTTTGGCGGCGGACGCCGTGGAAGTGATCTTGCAAAAGGGCGTTGAGGAAGGCATGAATCGGTTCAACGGAGCCGGCCAGGCTTGAGGGGGTTCTATGAAATATTGCATCAACTGCGGCGCTGAAACAGAAGATTATATGAAGTATTGTCCGGTGTGCGGGGCAAACCAGGCCGGGCCACAGGGCGTACCGCCCGGCGGCGGAGAGGAAGCACGTCTCCCGACCGCCGCGTCGGTGCCGGAAAGGCCGAAAGAGGGCCTGGGGCAGGACGGGGCGGCCTTCCCGCCGGGGGCGCCTGTCCCTCCCGCCGGGGCAAACGGCGGGCCCCAAAGGACGCCCGTCGGGGGTTCTTTGCAAGACCGGCCAAAGCCGAGGTCAAACGGCCTTGCCATTGCCGGGTTTGTTGTGTCCCTCTGCCTCGTGCTGTTTGTGGAGATCCCCGCGATGGGGCTGGCGCTGGCGCTGGTGTCTTTGGGGCTGTCTATCTCCGGCATGATCATCGCCAACCGGAACAACGGCGCCATCGGGATGGCGGTGGCGGGCCTTGTGCTGTCCATTGTCCTCGGGCTGGCCTCGGTGTACTATCTGCTCCGCTTTTCCCTTTCCGTGTTGTTTTAAGGGAAGCCGGGTAAAAAAACCGCAAGACAAATTGTGACAGCATCAAAGCGAAAAACAGAACATTGGACAAAAACCAAACGAAAAAGCAGAGTCAAACAGGACAGGGGCCACGTGCCTCCTGCCTGTTCCTGTGCTTTTTTGTGGTTTTTTAATTTCCATATTTTTAAGGTATGAGTAAAATTTTTATAAGGATGAGTAAGAGAAAGGGGGGGTGGCTTTGTTTGCCATCGCAGGGGCGTTTCAGCAAAACAAGGAGATCCAGGCTTTGTTTTATACCATCGACGCGGGGCAGTGTCCGGCGGCGCTGTCCGGGCTTTCCGGCGTGCATCGGGCCCATTTGGGCGCGGCGCTGCAAGGGGACTCCGATCGGCCGGTGGTGATCCTTTGCGCCGACGACGGAGAGGCAAACCGGATGATCGGAGACCTGAAGGCGCTTTCCGGGAAATCGGTGGTGTATCTGGCGTCCCGGGAGTTTGTTTTTTATGATGCCGCCGTGGTGTCCCGCCAGTGGGAGCACCGCAGGCTGGAGGCAATGGCCGCTTTGTGCCGGGGGCCGGTTCCGTTTCTGGTGATGACGGTGGAGGGCATGCTCCAGCGCACCATGCCGCCGGAGACCATGCAGCAGGCGGTGCGTGTGTTGCGGCAGGGCGCTGTGTACCGGCTGGATGAACTGGCGGCGTTTCTGACACGCAACGGATACGCCGTTTGTGACCAGGTGGAGGGGCCGGGGCAGTTTGCCCTGCGGGGGGGCATTTTAGATGTGTTTTCCCCGGGGGAGGAGCAGCCCGTTCGGGTGGACTTTTTCGGAGACGAAATAGACGTCATGGGATATTTTGATCCCGGCACCCAAAGACGGACGGAAAACTGCGAAAGCTGCCTTCTGCTGCCGGCGGCGGAGGTGCTGCCTCACATGGCAAAGGGAGGCAAAGAGCAGCTTCTGGCCTCCCTTGACAAGCTAAGGCGCAAGGTGGAAAAACGAAAGGGAGACTGGTCCGCTTTGCTGGAAACCATAAAACAGGACACAGAGCGGCTGGAGCAGGACGTGCTCTACTCGGCGTATGACCGGTATCTGAATCTGATCTATCCGGAGGAAACCTGCGGGCTGGACTACATCCCGAAGGATGCCGTTGTGATCATGACGGAGAGCGGGCGCATCATGGAGCGGGCCAAAAACTACAGTTGGCAGCTGGAGCAGGACACAGAGGCGCTGATGGACGCCGGAATGCTGGCAGGGGAGCTGACTTCCTTTGCCCTTTCCCTTGACCATATGAAGTCCCGGCTGAACAAGCTCCCCGTGGTCATGACGGATACCTTCCCGGCGGCCCGATATCCCGTCGCTCCCCGTAGCCTGTTTTCCGTTGTCTGCAAGCAGCTTCCCTCCTATGGGGGGAGCCTGGGCGCCGCCGTGTCCGATGTTTCGGGCTATTTGGCGGAAGGGTACCGGCTGGTGATCCTTTGCCCGTCGGAACGAAGGGCCCAGAATCTGCATCATTTGCTGCGGGAGAGCGGGTTGCGGGTGGCAATGACGTTTCAGCTCAAGGAGCTTCCAAAGCCGGGGGAAGCGGTTTTAACCGTTGGGAATTTGTCCGGCGGCATGGAATATCCGGATTTCAAGCTGGTTGTCCTGACGGAAGGACAGCTGACGAGCAGCAGCCAAAAGCAGAAAAAGACAAAACCCGCCAAGGGAAAGCAGGCGCTGAGCAGCTATGCGGATTTGTCCCCGGGGGACTTGGTGGTTCACGCCCATCACGGCATCGGCCGCTTTGTGGAGATGGCGAAGCTCTCTCTGGACGGAGTGGAAAAAGATTATGTAAAGCTGGCCTATGCCGGGAGCGACTGCCTCTATATCCCCGCCACCCAGCTGGATTTGATCTCCAAATACATCGGCGGCGGGGGCGAGGGGACGCAGGCCCGGCTGAACAAATTGGGCGGAACGGAATGGGCCAGGGAAAAGAGCCGGGCAAAGCGGGCGGTGCAGGACTTGGCAAAGGAGCTGATTGCCCTGTATGCCGAGCGGCAGCGCCGCCCGGGCCATGCCTTTTCCAAGGATCGCCCGTGGCAAACGGAGTTTGAGGAAGAATTTGAGTACCAGGAAACGGGGGATCAGCTCCGGTGCATCAGCGAGATCAAAGTGGATATGGAGCGGGAGATCCCGATGGACCGCCTGCTCTGCGGCGACGTGGGCTACGGCAAAACGGAGGTGGCCGTGCGCGCTATGATGAAATGCGTGTTAGACGGATATCAGGCGGCGGTTTTGGTGCCCACCACGGTGCTGGCCCAGCAGCATTATACGTCTATGGTGGCGCGGTTTCGCAACTATCCTGTGAAAGTGGACGTGGTCAGCCGGTTTCGCACCCCGGCTCAGATCAAGGCGACCCTTTCCCAGGTGCGGTCCGGCAGCCTGGATATTCTCATCGGAACCCACCGGCTGCTGCAAAAGGACGTTCAGTTTCAAAAGCTGGGGCTTTTGGTGGTGGATGAGGAGCAGCGGTTCGGCGTTACCCATAAGGAGCGGCTGAAGGAGATGGCCAAACGGGTGGACGCCCTGACGCTGACGGCGACGCCCATCCCCCGCACCCTCAATATGGCCTTGTCGGGAATACGGGACATGAGCACCATTGAAGAGCCCCCCCGCAACCGCCAGCCGGTGCAGACCTACGTTCTGGAGCACAACTGGAGCGTGCTGGCGGACGCCATACGAAGAGAGCTGGACCGCAACGGGCAGGTATATTATCTGCACAACCGGGTGGAGACCATTGACCGGGTAGCGGCCTACATTGGCGGCATGTTCCCGGAGGTTGCGGTGGGCGTGGCCCACGGGCAAATGGGGGCGGACGCCCTGGATCAGGTTATGAGCCGCGTGAGCGAAGGAGAGCTTCAAATTTTGGTCTGCACCACGATTATAGAAACAGGTATTGATATTCCAAATGTGAATACATTGATTATTGAGGACGCAGACCGGCTGGGGCTGGCACAATTGCACCAGATCAGAGGGCGCGTGGGCCGATCGCCCCGCAGAGCGTATGCCTATATGACCTATCGCCAGGGGAAAATTCTGACGGAGGTGGCAACAAAGCGGCTGTCCGCCATTCGTGAATTTGCCGCCTTTGGATCGGGCTTTAAAATCGCCATGCGGGACTTGGAAATCCGGGGCGCCGGAAACCTGCTGGGGCCGGAGCAGTCCGGCTACATGGTGACAGTGGGGTACGATATGTATCTCAAGCTGCTGGAAGAAGCGGTGCTGGAGGAAAAAGGGGAGACGCCTCCGCAGAAGACGGAATGTTCCGCCGATTTGGCGGTGTCCTCGCATATTCCGGAGTCTTACGTTCCCTCGCCGGAACAGAGGATGGATCTTTACCGGAGAATCGCGTCCATCCGCAGCGAGGAGGACGGGGATGACGTGATGGATGAGTTGCTGGATCGATACGGCGACCCGCCCCCGGGAGTGACGGCGCTGGTTTCCGTTGCGCTGCTGCGGACGGAAGCGGGCAAAGTGGGTATTTCGGACATTGCCCAAAAAGGGGACCATCTGAACTTCCTGCTGCGGACGCTGGATCTGCAAAAGGTATCCGCCCTCTGTGCCAAGCCGAGCTACAAGGGTCTGCTTTTGTTCTCCGCGGGAGAAAAGCCCTATCTTTCCCTGCGGATCAAAAAAGGAGAAGACGCGCTGAAGCTGGCGCAAACACTGGTGAAGGAATACAGCCAGGCAGAAAAACCCGAACAATAGCGTTGTGTTTACGTGTAAAAAATGGTATAATGCATGCGTTGTTCTGGATACAAGCCGAAAAGGAGAAATGTAATGAAACTTTGGAAAAAAGGATGCAGCGTGCTGTTGGTGATCTGCTTTTTAACAGTCGGTTTGGCGGCGTGTACCCCCCTGTTTCGCTCTGACACAGACACGGGAGACGACGTTATTTTGCAAGCCACAGGCGTTCCCAAGGACACCGTTGTGATGACAGTAAACGGGACAGACATCACGGCGGAAACGTATTGCTACTGGGTCATCAGCAGCGTCAATTACTTGAGCCAGCAGCAGTTTTCCTCCGGCGACGTGGTATGGAGCGACACCATTGAGGATAAATCCGTTTCGGACTATGTCAAGGACGACGCGGTGGAAACGGTGACCCTTTATCAAATGGTAGAAGAAAACGCGAAAAAGAACGGGTGCGTGCTGACAGAGGCGTCCCAAGCGGAACTGGATGAATTTCGCGCGTATTACATTCAATATTTTGGCGGCGGGGACGAAGCGGCTTATTTAGAAGAACTTCGCTTGCAGGGTCTTTCCGAAGAGACGTTTTTGCATTTTGCGGAAGTCGGGTTTTTGTACACCACGCTGTTTGAAAAACTATATGGCACAGAGTCCGGCAACCAGCCCTCCGACGAGGCACTTCAGGCGTATGCCGAGCAGTACGTCGAGGACCAAGGCTATGAGGATCTGGAAGACTTTTTTACCCAGACCGGGTATATGTATGCCAAGCATATTCTGCTGAAAACAACCGATGACGAAGGGGCCGACTTGCCGGATGAGGAAAAAACGGCGAAAAAGAAACAGGCGGAGGAGCTTTTGGCGCAGCTGAAAGCAAGCGACACGCCTTTGGCGCTGTTTGACGCGCTGATGAAGCAACACAGCGAAGACCCCGGCCTTGTCCAGTATCCGGACGGCTATGTGTTTGGCGAGGGGGAGATGGTAGCGTCTTTTGAAACGGCCACAAAGGCGCTGGACGCAAACGAGATCAGCGGCATTGTGGAAAGCACCAATGGGTACCACATCATCCTGCGCCGGCCGAACCTCGATATCTTCCTCAGCGCATGGGGGCAGGAGCAGTTTACGAAGCAGCTGGAAACATGGATCTCGGAAGCAGACGTTCAGTTTACCGGCGCGTATCAAAAAATTGACCCCCAGACCCTGTATGAAAAAATGAACCAGATTTATGAAAAGGCACATCCGGAAGAAGGCGCTTTCCCGGAAGAAAGTGCGTCCCCCGAGGGGAGTGCGTCCCCTGAAGCGAACGACACAGCCGCAGAGGGGAAAACAGAAGAAAGCGCCACCGCCGCACCGACAGGTGGGGCGGCCGGTGACACAACAGAAACAGGAGAAGCAACACCGGCAGCCACAGAATAGGAAAGATGGTTGAATCAAATGAAAACGGAACGTACGATGTTATTTCTATTCAACCCTCACGCCGGCAAACGGCGGGCGGGCGTGCATCTTTTGCGCATTTTGGAGGCGCTCAGCCAATCTGGATACCTGGTCACAGCGTATCCGACCGAGGGGCCGGAAGATGCACTGCGCATGGCAAAAGAGATGGGAGGAACATACGATCGTGTGGTATGCTGCGGCGGCGACGGGACACTGAATGAAACCGTGCGCGGTCTGTTGCTGGGAAAGCATACGGTTCCGGTTGGATACATTCCGGCAGGCAGCACAAATGATTTTGCAACCAGCCTCGGTTTGCCGAGGCAGATGGCGGAAGCGGCGCGGGTCGCGGCGGAGGGAGTCCCCTTCCGCTGCGACGTCGGCGCGTTTAACGACAATTACTTTGTCTATGTGGCGGCGTTCGGGGCCTTCGCGGAGGTGTCTTATTCCACCTCCCAGCAAGCGAAAAATATTTTGGGGCATTTGGCCTATATCCTGGAGGGTCTGGCCCGGTTGCCCCGGCTTGCGTCCTACCGTGTGCGTGTGGAGTATGACGACCAGGTGATTGAGGACGATTTTATACTGGGCATGGTGACAAACTCTCTTTCCGTGGGCGGCTTTAAGGGGCTGTGCGGGGATGAAGTGCGTCTGAATGACGGCCTGTTTGAGGTGCTGCTCATCCGACGCCCGGAAAATGCCGGGCAATGGGGCAGGCTGATCGGCGCTGTGCTGCGCCACGATCTTCGAAAAGGCAGCCCGGACACACTGTATTCGTTTTCCGCGTCTTCTCTGCGGTTTACGTCGCCGGAGGCGCTTTCCTGGACGTTGGACGGGGAATTTGGCGGGACGATGACAGAAGCCAATATTGTCAATTGCAGAGAGGGACTTTCCGTCATCGTCAAACAATAAAGGGATGCCCCTTTTCAGGGGGATGTCTGGGGCATGGCGGGGCGAAGGCGCGACGCCGGAGGGAAAAGTGCGGCCTGCACCCGGCTTCGGAGGGGGAAAGCCCCGCCTTGCTCGCCGTTTTGCCATGGGGCTTTAAAGGAAAGAGGCCGTCCGCTTGCCTTGCCAAAGCGGACATTGGGAACGGAGCAAGCCAAACGGACGGAGCCTCCCTTTTGAGGAGGGGTCAAAAAGAAACGTTGGCGAGAGGAGGCACAAAAGAGATGAAACGGTTTTGGACGGTGTTTGGCGCCGTTGCCCTGATCGCCGTTTTTTACGCGTTGCCCCGGGCGGATGCGGCGCCGTCTGTCTACTTTATGGCGATGAACGACCACCTGCTGCCCTTGGATACGGGCACCATACCGATCGTACGCAACGGGAGCGTATATATCCCTTATTCTGTGTTTTGGGCGCATAATGTAGGCGTTTCCGTTTCCTCCAGAACATCGGACGCCCTCGTTTTGTCCGGGAATCAAAAGACGCTGACCTTTCGTCTCGCCGCGGGAAACGCCTATGACCTTGAGACGACATATTCCGCCCAGACGGTCTCCCGCAACGGGACCATCTATGTCCCGGCCTATTTTGTGTGTCAATATTTTCAGCTGGAATATTCTTATTTGACAGCGGAATATGGCACGGTGATACGGATCAAAAATTTAGGGGCGGACTTAAACGACGCTGCCTTTGTGCGGAATAACACCGGCCTGATGCAGCAGTATGTCGCAGCGTATACCAACCAAACGCCAAAACCCACCGACAGCACACCAAATGTCTCAACCGCCGTGCCGACAGGCACGACCCGCCCAACCAGTTCCGTTCCCGGCGGGTATCATACGCCGACTTCTCTGCCCCCGGCGTCTGCTTCCGCGTCGGACGAGCCTTCTCCCTCGCCCACAGAGCCTGTGGCATTTGTTTCTGTTTACCTTGGCATTCAGGTGACGGACCCAAGCAACACAGAAGCGTTTTTAGACTGGCTTGACACAAAAACAAATGCCGTGTGCTTTTTTGTTTCGCCAAGCGAGCTTGTGTCCCAGGGGGATTTGGTGCGGCGCATTTTAGGCTCAGGATATGGCATCGGCTTGTATTTGACCGGCGCGGAAGATAAGCCCGAAACAGCGTTGGAGCAGGGCAATCGGCTTCTGCGCCAGATCGCCGGCACCACAACGGTTCTGATTGCCGCACCCAGTCTGGATGAGGGGCAAACGGCTCGGTTGGAGCAGATGGGATATGTGGCGTTTCAGACATCGGAAATCATTGGGGAAGAAGGACAAACGGCCCTTGACTGCAAAGCCCGCCTGGGCCGGATCATGGACCGGGCGGAGGAGACGGCACGTCTGTTTTTAACCGACATGCCCCAGGCGAAAACGGCATTGGTGTCTTTTGTAACCAGCCGGCAGGGGATAGCAGGCAATTTTCAGCGGATGACGGAAACCAGCCGGTAAAAGGTACTTTTCCCCAAGGGAATGTTTATAAAATGTTCACGGAAAAGGGGAGAGATTCTTTTATAATAAAGTCAAAACACAATGTGTCGTATGAAAGCGAGGGACGAGGGTGAATCGCAAGGTATTGATTGTGGAAGACGATGAAAATATTGCGGAGCTGTTACAGCTGTATCTGGGGAAAGAAGGGTTTCAGACCATGATTGCCGCCACGGGAAAACAGGGGGTGGAGCTGTTTGAAACGTTCGGCCCGGACTTGGTTTTGCTGGACATTATGCTTCCGGAGATGGACGGATGGGGCGTGTGCCGGGCCATCCGGGAAAGCGGAAGCCAAATCCCGGTGATTATGCTGACGGCCAAAGGGGAAACCAGGGACAAGGTATCCGGACTGGAGATGGGCGCGGACGATTACATCGTAAAACCCTTTGAAATGAAGGAAGTGCTGGCGCGCATTCACGCGGTGATGCGCAGAGCAAAGCCGGGAGAAAAACAAGAGAAGCGGCTTTCCTTTGACCGGCTGGTGATCAATTTGGATTCTTACGAGCTTTTGGTGAACGGGAAGCGGGTGGACACCCCGCCAAAGGAAATGGAGCTTTTGTACCACCTGGCGGCGTCGCCTAACCGTGTGTTTACTAGAAACCAGCTTCTGGATGAGGTTTGGGGGTTTGATTATTTTGGCGATTCCCGCACGGTGGATGTTCACATCAAGCGTCTGCGAGAGAAGCTGGAAAACGTCAGCGATCAATGGTCGCTGAAAACGGTTTGGGGTGTGGGGTATAAGTTTGAGCTACACACAGAAGGGTAGAAACAAGAATGAACAGCTTATATAAGCGGCAATTTGCGCTGACAGCCGGGCTGATTTTATTCAGCTTTTTGTTGCTTGGCACCTCGTTTTTAACATTGAGCTACCGGTATACACTGGAAGAAAAGAAAGAGTCGTTGGAGCGATATGCCGTGCGGGTATCCGATTACACGGAAAATTACTTGGCAAGCGGGCGGAGCATCCAGGCCTATCAGGACAATGTGTATTGGGACATGCTGGACTTCTTTGCCGATTATTCAGACAGTTATTTGGTTTTGTCGGATGCGGAAGGGCAAATTCTTTGCAGCACAGACGGGAAGACCTGCAATTATTATAAAGACAGCCGGGTTCCGCACGGGATCACCCAAGCCATCTTGACCACGGGTGAGTTTTTCGGAAACAGCACGTTAGACGGGCTGTTTCCCCAGGCGGAATTTGTGGTGGGAAAGCCCGTAGTGGTGGGGGAATATGTTGTCGGCATGATTTTTGCCGCCGCTGATGTCACCAGCGTAACGGCGATGTGGCGCACGGTGGTTTCCATCTTCTTCATCACGGCAGTGGTGGTGCTTTGCATTTCGTTTGTCAGCACCTCGGTGACGTCTTTGCGGCTGACAAAGCCGCTGAAAGAAATGGCGGCGGCCACGCGGAAATTCGGCCACGGAGAGTTCCAGGTGCGGGTCAACGGGTATGGCCGAAAAGATGAAATCGGAGAGCTGGCAGAGGCGTTTAACGCCATGGCGAAGTCGCTGGAGCAGTCGGAAGCCAGGCGGCAGGAGTTTGTCGCCAATATTTCACATGAGCTGAAAACGCCCATGACCACGATAGCGGGATTCACCAACGGAATTTTAGACGGCACCATCCCAAGGGACCGCATTGAGCCGTCTTTGCGCATTATTTCCGACGAAACAAGGAGGCTATCCAGGCTGGTGCGTCAGATGCTGGATGTTTCCCAGCTGCAAAGCCAGATGCCGGAGACGACCTCTATGACAGCGTTCGACATTGCGGAAGTGATGCGCCGGGTCCTGGTCAATTTAGAGCCGAAGATCAGCGCGAAACATCTGGATGTGGACGCGCAGCTGCCGGAGGAACCCCTTTTGGTGTGGGGAAAAGTGGATGATATTACACGGGTTGGGTATAATCTTCTGGACAACGCCATAAAATTTTCAGCAGAGGGCGGCGTCCTTGGGTTAAGCGTTGGGCTTTGCGGCGGAAAGGCATGTGTTTCCGTGCGCAATCCGGGAAAGATTTCAGAAGAGGAAATCCCGTTTATTTTTGACAGGTTTCATAAAACAGATCATTCCCGCAGCATCGACCGGGAAGGCGTTGGCTTAGGGCTTTATATCGTCAAAACCATTTTAAACAGTCACAACGAAACGGTTACGGTGAAAAGCGAGAATGGAACAGTGGAGGTCGCGTTTACATTGACATGCGCGAGGGAATCTGATTTTGGGAGGGACGACAGTGGGAGAAAATGAATTGGGGCAGCAGGTGCCTGAGATTCAGGAGACGTCCGATACCAAAGGAACACGTCCGGGGGAAAGGAAACCGGAGCCGCAAGGGGGAAAAAGGCGCCCGAAACGGCTTTTTCTTCTGATCGTACTGTTGGTGGTGGCCGGGACGGCGACCGCTATCTTGCTGATGGAGCTAGGCGCCCGATGGCCCGGAGGTGTTTTGGCGGAAATGGACGCGTTTCCCACGTTTGTGCCGGACGCTACGGAGTCGGCCGCTTTTCTGCCAAGCGCCCCGTTGGGCGGCGACGCCACTCTTTTCATCGGGAAGGCGTCCGGCGAGCAGCTTTCACTCCAGGAGATTTATCAAAAGGCCATTCGTTCTGTGGTCAGCATTGTGGGGGATCAATCCACCGGAACGGGGATCGTCTTTGATTCCCAGGGGTATATTTTAACCAACTATCATGTGGTGGCGGACAACGCCGCCATAGAAGTTCGTTTGCAGGATGGCAGCCGATACGAAGCTGCTTTGGTGGGAAAAGACCAAAAAAGCGACTTGGCTGTTTTGAAAATTGAAGCCACGGGGCTTCTGCCGGCGGAATTTGGCGATTCGGACGCCCTTCAGGTGGGTGACGTGGCGGTTGCCATCGGGGATCCTTTGGGGGAGGCCCTCCGCGGAACGATGACAGACGGCATCATCTCCGCCATTAACCGCAACGTGACGGTGGAGGGTCGGGTTATGACGCTGATTCAAACCAACGCCGCGCTGAATGCGGGCAATTCCGGCGGCCCCCTTCTCAACGCCGCCGGCCAAGTGGTGGGCATCAACAACATGAAAATGATCTCGCTTTATTCTTCTGTAGAGGGGCTTGGCTTTGCCATTCCCATTGGCATCGCAAAGCCTCTGGTGGACGAGATCATACAAAACGGAAGCGTGCGATATGCCGTTATCGGCATTCAGGTGCGAAGCGTGACAGAAGAGGAAGAAAAACAGGCAGACGGCGCTTTGGTGATCGTCGGGGTAAACCAAAAGTCCGACGCATACCGGCAAGGCCTGCGGGAAGGGGACCGTATTTTGGCGGTGAACGGCGAAGCGGTAGACTCGATCGATGCGTTGGAGGCCGCCAAAACAGGGCTGAAGGCGGGCGACACGATGGAAATAACCGTCCTTTCCCCCGGCGGGGAGCGGACCGTACACGTTGCTTTGGTAGAGGAAGCAGCTTTGGAGGACGCGGGATGAAGCCTGTTGCATGGATGATAGACAAAGTAAAGGAGTCAGGCGCCGCGCAGTGCGGCGCCCTTTCTTTTGATGTGCTGCGGCCCCTGATGAGCGAGAGGGCGCAAAAAAGGGCGGCGCTGCTTTGCCCCGGCCTGGCGGGGGTTTTGGTGGGGGCCTTTCCCTATTTCAGCGGCCACACGGCGGGAAACGTGTCTTTGTATGCCCGGGGGCTGGACTATCATCTGGGGGTGACGAATCGGCTTCAGGCAGCATGCCGGCAGATGAAAGAGCAGATGCCGGGCCATGCCTTTGTGCCTGCCGTAGACGCGTCCCCCTTGCCGGAGCGGGCAGCGGCGCTTCTTTCCGGCATCGGGAAGCTGGGCAGAAACGGGCTGGTTCTCTGCGATCCGTATGGCTCCTATGTTTTCCTGGGCGCCATTTTGACCAGCTATCCCATCAGGGAAACGGGAAGGCCTGTTGTACATTGCAAGGGGTGCGGGGCTTGCGTTCGGGCGTGTCCGTCTGGCGCGTTGTCTTTGAAAGAGGGACAAGTACACTTTGACAAAGCCCGCTGCCTTTCCCATATTACCCAGATCAAAAAGACACCCACGGAAGAGGAGATCTCCCGGCTGGAAGCCCATCCTTACGTTTGGGGGTGCGATTTGTGCCAGCTGGCCTGCCCGGAAAACCGGAAGGCGGAACCATCCCCTCTGGCAGACCTGACAGGGGCGGAGCAGGCGGCTCCCTATCTGAGCTGCCTGACCCCGGATATGTTGGAAGGGCTGGACGAAACGGCGTTTCAAAAAAAATTTGGAAACCGTGCCTTTGCTTGGCGCGGTCTCCAGATTTTAAAACGAAACTTTGACATTCAGCTGCATAAAAGGCCGAAGAAGGATGGATACTAACAGAGCGTAAACCAGAAGAAATTTTGGGTTACGTCCCGAATGAAATGCAGAGCCATTTGTCCGCCCATCCCTGCTGGATCATTCACTTGGCTCTGAAATAAGAGAAAGCGTGGGTGATCGGAAGTGCAGGTACAGGAGATTATGAACGGAAACGTCATTTCCATTGCGCCGGAAGAGAGCGCCAGCCTAGCTGCCAGGCTCTTAAACCGGTACAATGTGGGCGCTTTGCCGGTTTGTAGCGCGGGACAGGTGCTGCGTGGGATTTTAACCGACCGTGATATCGTGATGCGCTGTATCGCGGTGGACGGAGATCCGGAGCATACACCTGTCAAAGAAATTATGACGCGGAACGTGGCAACCGTATTGCCGGAGGACGATGTGCGAAACGCCGCACGGCTCATGGCTTCCAAACAAGTGCGTCGACTTCCAGTTGTAGAAAACGGAAAGTTGCTTGGGATGCTTTCGTTGGGCGATATGGCCAAACGACAGATGTTCGACATGGAAGCTTCAAAGGCATTGTCGGAGATTTCTGCAAACATCAAAAGAAGATGAACCTTCGGGGGAAAAACAACGAAAACATGGATTCTTAATCAAGATGAAAAACACGTTGTAGCACGAAAACGGGCGGCCGCGAAATTTCGCGGCCGTTCGTTTTTTGGCGATGACCGCACAAAAAAAGCCCCCGGCCCGGCCGGAGGCTTTCCTCTGTGTCGCTAGATCTCTTTTACAATGCTGGTGCCGATGCTGTTTTGAGAAATGCTTTCCAGCAGCAGGCTGTGCTCGGAACAGCCGTCCAGAATGACAACCTTCCCTACGTCGTGCAAAACGGCGTGAATGCAGTTTTGCAGCTTTGGCAGCATGCCGCCTCCCACAAAGCCGCTCTCCATCAATTCCGTTGCTCTGGAAAGGTCCATCCGCTCAATTCTCGTCTGCCGGTTTTTGGCGTCGACCAAAATGCCGTCTGTGTCCGTCAAAAACAGGAGTTTATCCGCCTTGAGGGCTTCGGCAATGGCGCATGCGGCGTCGTCGGCGTTGACATTCAGCGCGGCGCCGGTTTCCGCGTCGCCGGCCACGGGAGAGATGACAGGCAGATATCCCGCGGAAAGCAGCGTCTCAATCAGCCCGGTGTTGGTTTCAGTGATGGTACCTACCCGGCCCAAGTCGCCGCTTTTGGACTGCTTGGGAACGGCCTTCAGCAGGCTCCCATCCCGCCCGGAGATCCCCGCGGCGGAAACCCCCAGGCGCTCCAAGGCGGAGACGATGGACTTGTTCACCTCGCCGGAAAGGGTCATTTCCGTGACAGACATGGTGGACGTGTCCGTCACCCGGTACCCGTCCAGAAAAGAGGAGGAAATGCCCATGCGGGAGAGCCAGGCAGAGATGTGCTTTCCGCCTCCATGTACCAGCACCACCCGGGCGCCTGCCAGGCGAAGGGCGGCGGCGTCCGCCAAAATGGTGTCCGAGACGGCATCGTCCCCCAGGGCGCTGCCGCCGTATTTTAAAACATAGGTTTTCCCTTCGCAGCGTTTCAGCGCCGGAAGAAGGGACATGAACGACTTTACCTTTTCCATGTCGTCCAAATGATGCAGACGGTCGTATTTTTGCAGGGCGTCTTTGACATAATCCACGTCGGAAGGGCAAGGGACATATTGGGTTCCCCGCTTTTGCCGGGTTTCCTCTCCCTTGCCTGTGATGAGGATGACAGAGTCTGTTTCGCACTCTAAAATGGCCGTTTCGATGGCTTCTCCCCGGTCTGTGATGATGGAGTAATCGCACTGCTCCGCCGCCACATAGGCGGCGATTTCCTGGCAGATCTGCTCCACCGGCTCTTCCCCCGCGTCCTCTTCCGTTAAATAGACCTTTTGAGAGAACCGGCCGGAGATTTCCCCCAGATCCTTTCGCCGGTCCAGCGCCTTGAGGCCCGGACAGCCAAAAACCGCAACAATTCTGCGGCCCGGGTACTCCGCCATGACAGAGGCAAACAGCTTTTCAAAGCTGAGCCGGTTGTGGGCGTAGTCCACAATGGCGATGGCCCGGTTGTTTGCGTTGGTGTAAATCTCCATCCTGCCGGGGACTCTGGCCTTCATGAGCCCCATGTAAATGTATTTTTCCGGGATGCCCAGCCCTTCGCAAATGGCGATGGCGGCCAGGGCATTTTCCACGTTGAACAGCCCCGGCATGGTCAGCCGGAACTGACGGGAGAACCGGGCGGTTCGCACCCGAAACAAAATGTCGTTCCCGCTTTTTTGAATCTCGTGGCCGTACACGTCGGCAGAAGGGCCGGTGCCGAACGTGATCACCCGCCGGCAGCTTCGCGCCGCCGCCAGCACTTCGTCTGCCCGCTTGGTGTCTAAATTGACGCAGGCCACGGTAGACTGGGAAAACAGCTTGAGCTTGGACTGAAAATAGTCCTCCTCGTCCGGGTGTTCCAGAGGGCTGATATGGTCTGCCCCCAAGTTGAGAAAGCACCCCACGTCAAACTGAATGCCGGAGACCCGGTCATATTTCAGCCCCTGGCTGGACACTTCCATCTCCAAATAAGAAAGGCCGCTTTGCACGGCGTTGTCAAAATGGCGGTAAAGATCCAGCACCTCCGGCGTTGTCAGGTGGGACTCGAACCGCTCCACCCCGTCAAATGTATCAATAGAGGAGATGACGGCGCTCTCCGTTCCGTCTTTGTCCTTCAGGTATTCGTCCAATATATATTTGACATAGTAAGTGGTGGAGGATTTTCCCTTGGTGCCTGTGATGCCGATGAGATGTAGCCGCTTCCACACCTGATTGTAATAAAAATCGGCCAAAAGCGCCATGGCCCGGCGCACGTCGGACACCAAAATGTAAGAGACGTCTGTCACAGAGGGGTATGCCTCTTGGGAAACATAGCAGGCAATGCCCCCTAAAACCGCGTCTTGCAAATACGATTCCTTAAAATGGGCCCCCTTGCAGATGAACAGCGTGTCTTTCATTTTTTCCTGGGAGTTGTAAGAGACAAAGGCGATGGGGCGTGCCATTGCGCCGGGCAGCAGGTGGGATTCTTTGATCAGTCCGTACTTTTGGAGCAGCTGAACGTAATCCCCCAGTCCATGTAATGTTCTATCCATACGCATCCTTCTTTTTCATTCCTTCTCGTTTCAAAGCCTTTCGCATCAAAGGGAGATTATAAGGCTTGCTCCGGCGAGTTCAGCCGGCCGCCGCAAGCGAGGATACTCCGCTCTACCAGTATCCCCATTGCATCGGTATAATAATCCAGCAGGTCGTGCTCCGCCGCAAAGCAGGAAAGCTCCGTACAGGCCAAAATGGCCCCGTCGCACCCACGAAGGCGCAGCTCCCGGTCAATTTTGGCGAACAGAGAGCGGGAGCCGGGCAAACCCCGCTTGACTTCGTTGTAAATCATATGCATGACGATTTTTTGGATTTCATCGGAAGGCACCACGGCCTCCAAGCCCAGACGGCTGCACTCCGCCTGGTACAGGCCGGCTTGAACGGTGCCGTCTGTGGCCAAAATACCCACCCGCTTCATGCCCCGGGCCGACATGGCATGCACCGTTTCCCGGATCATATGGATCAGGGGGATCCCGATCTCATTTTGAATCCGGTCCGCAAAATAATGGGACGTGTTGCAAGGAATGGCGATGGCCGAAGCGCCGTTTTGTTCGAGCAGTTTCGCGTCCTTCAGCAGCAAAGAAAAAACCGTGTCGCCTCCGCCGGATAAAATGGCCTGGGTGCGGTCGGGAATGGTGGTGTGGTTTAAAATGATCATGGGGACATGGTCCTGGTCGGAGACGGCGGCGGTTCGGGCGATGACCTGCTGGTAAAACAAGCAGGTTGCCTGAGGCCCCATTCCGCCAATGACGCCCAGCGTCTTTCGGGCGTTCGGCTGCATCATCGCGCGCCTCCGGCAGACGGCCTGCCCATATATTTTTTATACTTTTTAAAATACTCTCTCTGGTTCTTGAACAGACGCAGGCGCCGCAAAAGTCCCCGGTCAGGAGCGTAAAACAGGGGGTTTACCGCCCGGCCTTCCCCCATCAGCGCTTTCATTTGCGCCCGGTATTCCGGCGGCGTGATATATCGGTCTGCCACCTTCTGGGGCACCACCCGCCAGAGCAAAGGCTTGTCCGCCAGGGTAAACTCCGCTTCCCGGTGTTCGATCCAGTCTTCCACTGCCATGCGGGCCAGGTTATATCCCGCGCCGGTCACATAAAAATTGCTGCGGCCCTGGCGCACATTGATTTCAAATACCTTGAATTTCCCGTCCCGCTGGTCATATTTGATGTCAAAATTAGAAAAGCCCACAAAACCGACGGCGTCCAGAAACGCCCGCAGCTTTTGGGAAAGAGGCTCGTTGACTTCGTTGACGATGACGGCGTGGTTGCCGATGCCGTGGGGGCTGTGTTCCTCCAGCAGCACATGGCCAAGGCACATAAATCGAACGGTTCCGGTTCGGTCAGAGTAATTGGTCAAAACCCGCATAAAAGTATCGTCCCCGGGGATGAAGTCCTGAATGACGACGGTATCCGGGTACCCCGACCCGTAAATTTCGTCGAGAATCTCGTTCAGCTGGGCCCGGTCTCGGGCTTTATATACCTTGTTTTGAACGGGGAAGGGATGCTCCCAGTAGGCAACGCCGTTGGCGGGCTTTATGATGAAGGGCGGATCAAAGGGCAGAGAAAAGTCGTGTCCCATTTCCCTGCGGTGAATGAACGTATCGGGATAATCAATGCCGTGCTCTTCGCACAAAGCATAAAATCGTTCTTTGTGAATCAGCGTGTTCATCAAATCGGCATCAATGTAGGGCGCAATCACATTATCCGGATACCGCTCCTTGGTCTCCCCGATGCGCTGTACATAGCTGTCGCCGCACCCGATCAGCAAAATCGTCTCCTCCGGATGATCTGCCGCGAAACGGGAGACATTTTGCAAAAGAGCCTCCGGCTGGTCGTTTTCCTCACCAAAGGTGTGAAGCTCTATGATTTTACTGTTGCAGCAGGGGCCGGTGGGATATTTTCCAAACACAACGGAACGAATGCCGTACGCCTCGTGAAAGGCCCGGGCCATGCTGTATACGTTGATGTCTCCGCCAAGCAATAAAGGGATGAAAGGCTGTTTTTTCATTTACACTGCCGCTCCTTCCGGACAGATTTCGAACCACGCTTTGCCCATGCCGTCCCAAGAGGACAAGGGGGTCAGCCTGATATGAGAATAATGAACCTGAAGATACTGCGCCTCTTCGGGAGACAAACGCATTTCATGGGGAGAAAAGATGTCCTCTCCGAAGGTGCGGGAGAAAAAACAGTTTAATTCCAATTCATCAAAAGACGGCTCGTACATGTTATCTCTCCTTCCTGTCTCGCGCCATACAACGATTGCGTTGCGAAATCAGATGGTTGTCGTTTTTGGATCATACAATAAAATAAAACGGCGAACCGGGCGGAGGCCTTGCGACTCCAGCGCCGCAAGGACGCTTTTTCACGCTTTTTCGGCCCTTTTCGGTAAGATACCAGAAAAACCCGGTCCGTTTCAATATGTGGGTACTCATTATAACACCCTTTTGTTTCGCAAGTCAACGCAGGGGCGCAAGAAAACCACGGAAGGCGATTGGAAAGAACGCCCCCTCGCAAAGGGAAATATAAAACAAAAAGGATAAATGCCGCATTATGTAATATAATAACAACACGTATCCTTTTTATTATGGTTCTTTCAGGACTGAATCGGCTCCCTTTCCCGGATGCCAAACCCGGCCAAAACGAGGTGTTCGCCCTTTGCGGACGGATGGCCATGCCATACGATATTTAGATAAAAAAATAACCTTTTTTACGGAAAATAACCAAAAATGGCGGAATAAAAATAAAAAAATTTACAAAATCAACGAGAAAGATATTGCTTTTTTTGCTGTTATGCTATATAATCCGAAGTGAACAGGGGAGCCTGTTGTTCTTGTTTTATCTGCCATTTCTGTTTTGTGCGGTTTTACCCCGTTTCGTCAGAAACGGGGTGAAGTGGCGAGTCAATGCTCGTGGTCGGTATGGCCGCCGCAGGGGTCCTCATCGGGGCCTTGTCCCATCAGCATACCCAAGCGGTCTGCTCCGCCGTGGGAGTAGAAAATGATTTCAGTGTTCTGATTGGAAGCGTTTTCGCCTTTCAGACGAAGGGCAGTGGCATTTTCCTCCACTTCCAAAGGAAGCTGGCGGCGGAAGATGCAGCCGGTGGCCGTGTCTCTGATCTCCAGAATGGCTTCCTGGGTGTGGATGGAAGAAGGCTCTGCCGCAAGGGAAAAGGAGTTGATTTTTTCGTCCAGCGCGGCGATCAGCTCTTCCCGAAGCATCAGCGTAAGCACCTTGCTTTTCAAAATGCCTTTTGTTTCGGCTTCTTCCATCACATGGGTTGCAAATGATTTCTTTTCCATAGATAATTCCTCCGTACGGTTGATGATTTTGTGGGCGCAACGTGTGCTAATTTGCAACGCGCAATCCGCATAGTAGGTAGTATACACCAAAAACAAGGAAATTTCAAAGCAAATATGCTGTGAAATAAATAAAAAAGGAAAAGGGGAAAAACTACATGATTAAAAGAAGAGTGTTTGTTAACGGCATTCTACAAGACCTGCTGTTGGACAGCAACGACGTCACCTTGGCGGACGTACTGCGGAAACAACTCCTTTTGACAGGCTGCAAAATTGGCTGCGGCGTTGGCCAGTGTGGTGCATGTAACGTTATCGTAGACGGTAAAGTTGTTCGTGCTTGTATCACCAAAATGGGCAGAATTGAAGACCGTGCACAGATCGAAACCGTTGAAGGCATTGGCACACCCAGTGATTTGCATCCTGTTCAGGCTGCATGGATTGCTTATGGCTGCGCACAGTGCGGCTTCTGCTCTCCGGGATTCATCATGTCCGCGAAGGCCCTGCTTGATCAGAACCAGAACCCCACCAGAGAAGACGTCAGAAACTGGTTCAACAAAAACCGTAACCTTTGCCGCTGCACAGGCTACAAGCCTTTGGTAGACGCTGTTATGGCTGCTGCTGAAGTTGTCCGCGGCGAAAAAACCAAAGAAGATCTCATCTTCAAGCCCGGCGCAGACGGCAAAATCTATGGCACCGAGTATGCTCGTCCCTCCGGCGTAGCAAAAGTAACCGGCGAATGGGAGTTCATGGGCGACGTTGCGCTGAGAATGCCGGAAGGCACTCTGTGGCTCGCACTGACCCAGGCTGAAGTTTCCCACGCCAACATCAAGGGCATTGACACATCCGAAGCAGAAAAAATGCCCGGCGTTTTCAAAGTAATCACCCACAAGGACGTCCCCGGGAAAAACCGCATCAACGGTTTGACCACCGCGCCGGAAAGCCTTGACGACGGTTGGGAAAGACCCATCCTGTGCGACAAGAAAGTGTTCCAGTATGGTGACGCCATCGCGATTGTCGCCGCTGACACAGAAGCAAACGCGAGAGCTGCTGCTGCAAAGGTAAAGGTTGACCTGGAAGTTCTGCCGGCATACATGAGCGGCCCTGCTGCCATTGCTCCCGATGCCATGGAAATCCACGAAGGAATGCCCAACCATTACTTCACCAGTAAGCTGTTTAAGGGCGACGATCCCGCTCCCATGATTGAAAAAGCCGCTCATAAGATTACGGCTCAGACGTTCTGCTCCCGTCAGCCCCACTTGGTTTTGGAGCCCGACGTTGGTCTGGCTTACTATGACGAAGAAGGCAGAGTCACTGTTCATTCTAAGTCCATCGGCATTTACCTGCACCATGCCATGATCGTGGAAGGCCTTGGCCTGCAGCCCGAGCAGCTCCGTCTGATTCAGGGCAACGCCGGCGCTACCTTCGGGTACAAGTTCAGCCCGTCCAACGAAGCCCTTCTGGCTGTTGGTACCATGGTCACCAAGAGACCTGTTGTTTTGGCGTTTGACATGAAGCAGGGCATCACTTACACCGGTAAGCGTTCCCCGATCTACTATGACGTTACCGTTGCCTGCGACGAGGACGGCAAGATGACCGCCATGGAAGCTGCACGGTGTTCTGGACCACGGCCCGTACTCCGAGTTCGGCGACCTGCTCATCATGCGTGTCACCCAGTTCACCGGCGTTGGCTACAACATTCCTAACCTGCACTTCGAAGTAGATCTGGTTGCAACCAACCATGCATACGGCGCTGCATTCCGTGCATACGGTTCCCCGCAGGCTTATATGGGCGGCGAAACCGCTGTTGACATGCTGGCTGCTGAAATCGGCATGGATCCGTTTGAATTCCGTTATAAGAACCTGATGCAGCCCGGCGACACCATGTCCACCAGCTGTGAGCCTGACGTTTACGTCCTGCCGCAGATGTATGACATGATCCGCCCGGCATATGAAGAAGGCAAAAAGCTGGCTGCTGCCAATTCCACTGACGAAGTCAAGTGGGGCGTTGGCATCGCTCACGGCTGCTACGGCTGCGGCCTGGACGGCGGCGACTCTTCTTCCGCTGCTGTTGAGCTCAATTCCGACAACAGTGTTACCGTTCTGACCACATGGCAGGATCACGGCCAGGGCGCTGACATTGCTTGTGTGACCTTCGCACACGAAATTCTGCGTCCCACCGGCATTAAGCCGGAGCAGATCAAGCTGGACCTCAACGATACCGCTCACTGCCCCAACGGCGGTCCTTCCGGCGGCAGCCGCTCCAACATCATGATCGGCAACGCGATCTCCATTGCATCCGCAGCTCTGCTGAAGGCGATGGATAAGGGCGACGGCACCTTCATGACCTATGATGAAATGGTTGCAGCTGGCAAGCCCACCCGTTATGACGGCACCTACACTGCTTCCTTCACCAAGGCTGTTGAAGCGCATGTTGGTAAGGGTAACCCGACCCCGACCTATGTTTGGGAAGTGTTTGTACCGGTTGTTTCCGTTAACGTGAAGACCGGTAAAGTTAAGGTTGAGAAATTCACCACCGTTTGCGACTGCGGTACCATCACCAACAAGCTGGTCACCGACGGCCAGATCTACGGCGGTATTGTACAGGGTATCGGCCTTGCACTGACCGAGGACTTCGAGGACCTCAACAAGCACACCACCTATCGTGCCTGCGGTATTCCTGACATTCTGGATACTCCCGATGATTTCGAAATTATGTATCTGGAGACTCCGCGTAAGGAAAGCCCGCTTGGCGCTTCCGGACTGGGCGAAGGTCCTCTGACTGCTCCTCACCCGGCAATCCTGAACGCTATCTACAATGCTTGCGGCGCTCGTGTGACAGAAGTTCCTGCTCTGCCTGAGAAGGTTCTGGCTGCACTGGCAGAGCCGAAGAAATAAGAATTTTATTATTAAAATTCGTGTAATACGCTTTGACATAGTGCCTCCCCTTTGGGGAGGCACTATGTCCATCCATTGAAAACCAAACGGATATGATTGGAAATTGCCCATAGATATATTGACAAATATCGATCTGTTAGATATTATTTTTATTGGAGGATATGTAACCATGGGGTGTTTACCTGTTGTTATATGATCATCACAATATGAACATAATATAAAAATAAGACAGTACAATTTTTGACAGAGGAGTGAGCAGAGTGAGAAGCGATGATCAGGCAAGGATATTGGAGCTGGGAGAACTTTGCACCCAGGAAGATCCGCCTCTTTGTAATGCAAGCTGTCCCTTCCATGTGGATCTGCGCGGTGTGTGTGGGGCTGCCGCCGCTGGTGATTTCAAAAAAGGTCGTGCACTTTTGGAACAGGGGCTTAGTTTGCCGCGCATGATGGCTCGGCTTTGCGAAGCTCCTTGTCGGGATGCCTGCAAATATGGAGAAATCGGAGATCCGATTCAAACCCACCAAATTGCCGATGCATGTATGCGGTTTGGCGCGGCGACCAAGAAGAGAGTGTTCCTGCCGAAGCGAACCCAGCAAGTGCTGGTGTTGGGCGGCGGGCTTGGCTGCTTTATGGCTGCGGTGGAATTGGCCCAAAAGGGATTTCGGATACATGTGCTGTACAGCAGCGAAACACCTGCCGGCAGCTTGGAGCCGCTGATCCCCGATGTGTTGCCCCAAGAGGCGATTGACGGGGACCTTGCTTCCATTCAAAAGCTTCCTGTGGTGTTCGAACGGGTGAGCCCCGAACAGCTGGATCCGAAGCTGTATTTGGACAACGAAGACTACCACACTATTTTTATCACAGACGACCAATACCGTGTATTGGCGGAGCAGGGAGAGATTATAAAATCTGACCCGAAGCTGAGACAATCGGAAACACCCAAGGTGTTCTGCAGCGGGGAAGAAGCGCTGCGCCCCTCTTTTCTGGGGGAGGCCTTCCGGGCGAAGCAAGCGGCGATTTCCATGGATCGTTTTATGCAAGGCGTCAACATGGACAGCGGACGGGAATCTGAAGGGCCGCTGCCTACGAAGTTGTATACCAATGTAGAAGGAATCGAGCCGCGGCCGAGAGTCGAGCCGGCAGGAAAAGAATATACAGAAGAGGAGGCCATAGCAGAGGCCTCCCGATGCATCAATTGTCAATGCCTGGAGTGTGTGAAAGGGTGCGCGTTTATGCAGCACTATAATAAATACCCCAAGGTGTTCATCAAAGAATTTCATAACACGCTAAACTTTACGCTGGCCAACCGCATGCATAATATTGTCATCAATTCCTGTGCGGAATGCGGGCAATGCAAGGCCATTTGCCCCTACGACTGCGATATGAAAGAGGTAACGGAATGCAGCCGCCGTATCATGCTGGAGGACGAGAAAATGCCGCCGTCTGCCCATGAATTCGCGCTTTTGGACATGCAGTTTTCCAACAGCGAGGAGTTTTTCACTGTGCGGCATCAGCCGGGGCATGCGGAAAGCAAATATGTGTTTTTCCCAGGTTGCCAGCTGGCCGCCACAGCGCCTGATTCCCTGCGGGCGGCATATGAAGATCTGGCCAGCCGGTTAGAGGGCGGAGTGGGGCTTATTTTGGGGTGCTGCGGCGCCATCGGAGAATGGGCCCAGCGCATCGAATTGTTCCAGGAACAACTAAAGAAGATTACAACGGCATGGGAAGAGCTGGGTAAACCGGAGTTTATTACAGCCTGTCCCACGTGCTATCATATATTTCAAACGTTTACGGAGATTCCCGTCACTGGCATCTGGCAGGTGCTTTGCAACATCGGGCTACCGGAAACGGCACAAAAGGGCGAGGGCGTCTTGTCTATCCACGATTCCTGCGGCGCCAGAAACCATCAGGACGTTCAAGATTGCGTGCGGGAACTGGCGTCCCGCATGGGATATGAAGTGGAAGAGCCAAAATTTAGCGGCAACGAAACGCCGTGCTGCGGGTTCGGCGGGCTGACTGCCTTTGCCAACCGGGAAATCGGGGCGGAAATGGCAGCCTTCGCGGCGAACCGCTGTGAGCATCGAAGCCTCACGTACTGCGCCAACTGCAGAGACCGGCTTGCCGGGACGGAGCGGCCCACGGTGCATGTGTTGGAGTTGCTGTACGGAGAGCATGACTCGGGCTCGACCGGATTCAGTCTGCGGCGGAAAAATCGTCTTTCCGTACGTGCCGCAATGCTAGAAGAGCTGTGGAAGGAGGAAGTCGTGGTGGCAGAACCAAACTTTAAACTGATCATTCCGGACAAGGTGCAAGCAACGATGGAGGATCGCATGATTCTGGAGAGCGATCTGATCCAGCTGTTCCAAAAGGCGGAAGAGGACAACAGCTTTATTTTAGACGTAGAGACGGGGTATTTAATGGCCAGTCACCGCATTGGCAACGTGACGTTCTGGGCCGTTTTCACGAAAACAGAAGAAGGGTATGTACTGGAAAACGCATACTCTTACCGTATGCTTGCTCAGGAGCTTTGACGGCCCCAAAGAGCCGGATAGATAAGCAGCAAAGATCAGAAAGGAGAGGATTCGTTCGTGTCAAAAGAAACGAGGGATCAATTTTACGGATCTGTCGATCCCAAGGGGCGGTATGTATGCCAAAAATGCAAGGTGCCGCTGGTTAAAACGCCGGTGCAGCTGCTGTACCTGCACGCCGGCTTCCCGGTGGAGCTGCCGGCATGTCCTGTCTGCGGCCAAGTCCTGATTTCAGAGGAGTTGGCTTTGGGCCGGGTGCTCCATGTGGAGAAAGCGCTGGAAGACAAATGACGGAGGGGTGCTTGCACCCAGGCGGCCGGCAGATGACAAAGCGCCTGCTGCAGCTTGGTCATTTGCCGGAGAAATCGCACATTCTGGAGCTGGGCTGCGGGAACGGGCAAACGGTTTTGTATTTGCGTGGCTTGGGTCATGTGGCAACTGGGATTGACAAAGAGGCGCCGCATGACGTTCCCCATGTACAAAAGGGGGATATGCTAAGCTTGACGTTTCCGGAACACGCGTTTGACGCGGTTGTCGCGGAGTGCAGCCTTTCGGCAAGCGGGGACGCGCCCAAAGCGCTCCAAAACATCCATCGGGTGTTAAAACCCGGGGGCCGGCTGTTTGCTTCCGATGTGTTTTTCTCGGAAACAGACGGAGCGCAAGGGGAGCTGTGGGCGCGGATGGCGGATCAGGCGGGCTTTGACGAGATTTTGATGGAGGATGCGTCAGAAGAAGCGCAGGCGTTTTTCCTTCAGATGATCTGGGAACGGGGCTGTTTGCCGGAACACTGGAAGCGCATTGCGGCCGGCCGAAAAAACGTTGGATACTTTTTACTGTATGGAAGGAAAGAACGCCATGGATGAACTATTCGACCGTATGCTGGAAATGTCCCGAAAAGGGTATTTTTGCAGCCAAATATTGTTGAAGCTTGCCTTAGAAGACGAAGAGAAGGAAAACCCGGACTTGATCCGCGCCATGGGCGGCTTATGCGGCGGCATGGGTTTTTCCGGCGGGGTCTGCGGCGCGCTGACAGGGGGCGCCTGCCTGCTGGGGTACTACTTATGCAAAGGCGAGGACGATGAGATGGAAGACGAGCACGCCAACGAAAAAATTACAAAGCTGGTGCGCTGGTTTGAAGAAGAAGTGGGTTCGGAGTACGGCGACACGATGTGCGCGACGATACTGGACGGAAACCCCAGCCATAAAATGACTCGTTGCCCCAAAATTGTGGAACGAACATATGAAAAGGTGATGGAGCTTTTGGCGGAATAACCCGCCTCTGGCTGGGGGAATGCTGCCACCCGCACAAAATGACCATTTCAATGGTCATTTTGTGTCTTGCATGGCGAAATACCGGGAGGGAGAACAATGAAAGCCAATCAAACACAAGAAAATCAGATGATTTACCTCAACAATGCCGCCACATCGTGGCCGAAGCCGTCTTGCGTGGCGGATGCGGTGTCAGAGGCCATTCGGTCTTTGCCGGGGAGCGCAAACCGGGGCGGGCTGAAAGAAAAGGATGACATGTGGATCTGCAGGTCCCATTTGGCTGAATTGCTGCAAGTGACCAATCCTTCCCGCATTTCGTTGGGTGCCAATGCCACACATGCTTTAAACGAAGCCATCCAAGGCTTCCCGTTCCGGCGGGGGGATGTGGTTTTGACCACTATGGCAGAGCATAACGCGGTGCTGCGCCCGTTATATCGTATGGAAAAACGAGGCATCATCCGCACGGTGTTCGTCCCGGTGGAGCGGGACGGCCGTGTCAATCCTAGTACCTGGTGGGACTATTTGGAGCGGTATCGCCCCCGCATGGCGGTGTTTATCCATGCTTCCAACGTGACAGGCGCTGTCAACGACGCCCAGACGCTGGCCCGGCTGGCAAAAGAGCGGAACGCCACGGTGGTTCTGGACGCCGCCCAGAGCCTGGGGGTTGTCCCCGTTCTGCCGGAGGCCTGGGACGTTGATTACGTGGCGTTTACAGGCCACAAATATCTGCTGGGTCCTCAGGGAACCGGCGGGCTTTACGTTACCCAGCGGGAGACGCTGGACCCTGTCTATGTCGGCGGGACGGGGATTTACAGTGACGAGGAGGAAATGCCCCGGGAGATGCCCCTTCGTCTGGAAGCGGGAACGCCAAACGAGCATTCCTTTGCGGGGCTGGCCGCCGCGCTGCAATGGGGCAAAGAACATCCAATGGACACTCTCTCCCTACAAATGCGGACGGAAGAAACGGCAGCCCGCCTGCGGAAGGCCGGCGCCCAAGTGATAGATGTGCGGGGAGAGCGGACGCCGGTGGTCGTTTTTTCCGTGCCGGACTGGACCCCTGATGATGTGGGCGACGTGTTTTTTGACAGTTACGACATCATTTGCAGAACGGGGCTGCATTGCGCTCCCAAAATTTTGCCGGACATCGGAGCCGCCGCCGCAGGCACCGTTCGGGTCAGCCTGTCCCGTTTTACCACAGAAGAAGAGATCGACACGTTGGTCACGGCGGTTGAGGAACTGCTCGCATGATTACATTTGAAGCACAAAAGACAGACAATTGCTTTGCGGACGCAAAAACATGGGAATATCGGATTTCTTGCCGGAATGAGCAGCTGCTGCATCAGCTGGAGAAGCTTGGGCAGGTGTCATACAAAATGAATTTGCGCAGGCCGATCTTTAAGCTGTCTACGGACGACGGCGTTCGGATCAAAGGAAATTTGGCAGGAAGCCTGTTGCGGGTTAGCTTTCCGACAGAGCGATGGGAAGCGGCGAAAGAGGCGTTTGAACAAACGCTTTCCGCCTTCACTGCGGAAGGAGAGTAGACATTGGTTAGGATATTTGAAAAGACAAAAAGCGTTTGCCCCGTTTGTCTCAAACCGGTGGACGCGTATAAAGTAGAGCGGGAAGACGGCATTTATTTGGACAAGCAGTGTAAGGAGCACGGCAAGTTCCGCGTTCTTATCTGGAAAGGGGACTATGCGTCCTATCAGGCGTGGGACCATCCGGCTCCTGTGGCGCACCCCACGGTATGTCAAACCCCGGTAAAGGACGGCTGCCCGTATGACTGCGGGCTGTGTCCCGACCACGAGCAACAAATCTGCTGCGTGGTTCTGGAGGTGACGGAGCGGTGCAACCTAAAATGCCCCGTCTGCTTCGCTTCCGCCGGGGGCGAGGCAAAGGCAGACCCTACCCAGGCGGAGATCTCCCTTTGGTATGACCGGCTTTTGGAGGCGGGCGGGCCGTATAACATCCAGCTTTCCGGCGGGGAACCCACCATGCGGGACGACTTGCCCGATTTAATCCGGATCGGAAAGGAAAAGGGGTTTACCTTTTTTCAGCTAAACTCCAACGGAATTCGGCTGGCGAAAGAGCCGCATTACGCCAAAGAGCTGGCGGAAGCCGGGCTTAACTGCGTTTTTTTGCAGTTTGACGGGGTGACAGACGCGCCCTATGAAGCGCTGCGGGGCCGGCCCTTGCTGGAGGAGAAAAAGAAGGCCATCGCGTACTGCGGGGAGGCGGGGCTGGGGGTTGTTTTGGTTCCCACCGTTGCCGAAGGGGTGAACGTTCAGCAGATGGGGGAGATCATTCAGTTCGCGCTGGATCATATGCCCTCTGTCCGCGGCGTCCATTTTCAGCCCATGAGCCATTTCGGGCGGTACCACAACGCCCCCAAGGAGCATCGGATCACCATTCCCGAGGTGTTGGAGCAGATCGAGGCGCAAACAGAGGGCAGAATGAAAGCGTCCGACTTCATCGGCGGCGGCGCCGAAAACTCTCACTGCTCTTTCCACGGGAATTTTATGCTTTTGCCCAACGGATCCATCAAGGCGGCGAAAATGGAACCCACCAGCTGCTGCTGTGCCAGCTCCCAGCAGTCTCGGGAGTTTGTGGCCCGGCGCTGGTCTGGGAAAAAGGGAAATCAGAAGGTACGGCTGGTGCCGAAGGAAGGCGTTGCAAGCGGGCTGGACAGTCTGGACGCTTTTTTGGAGCAGATGGAGCAATATACCTTGGCGGTATCCGGCATGCTGTTTCAGGATGCTTGGAATTTGGACGTCAAGCGGCTGAAATCCTGCTATATTTTAGAGGTCTCCCCCGACGGACGGATGATCCCCTTCTGCGCTTACAACTTAACCTCCGCTTCCGGCGAGACGCTGCATCGGGGAAAGCTGGTTGCGCCGGAAAAAGGGAAGGAGGGGGCGCATGTCGACGTATGATTTATGGACCGAAGCGGCCATTTGCCCCGGCGTCCCATTGACCCGGGAGATTTTGGACGAGTATCACCTGGGCCTGTGGAATGCCCTTTTGAAATATGCGACGGAACACGCGGCCTATTATAAGGGTTTGCCTTCCCGCTTGGACGCCCTGTCTGAAGTCTGCCGCCTGCCCACCATTTCCGCTTCCGACATCAGCCAATACAGCGAGAAGATGGTTTGCGTGTCCCAAAGCGAAATTGAGCGCATTTTGACAGTGGAAAGCTCCGGCACCACGGGAAAGCCGAAACGCCTTTTTTTCACAAAGGAAGATTTGGAAGAGACCGTTGCCTTTTACGCCCAGGGATATTTTGAGCTGATCGGGCCGGGAGACGTCGTTCTGGTTTTATACCCCCATCACCACGCCTATAGCGTCGGCCGGCTGGTGGGCAGAGGGCTTGAACAAATGGGCGCCCGGCCGGTTTACTGCACGCCCAACGCCCCTTTTGAGGAAATGTGCCGGCTGATGGAGGAAGAACAAGTCACCTCCGTTTCGGGGATGCCGACCACTGTTTTGTCGCTGGCTCGGTACTGCGCGGCGTTTCAGCATGATGTTTCCATTAAAAGCCTGATGATCTGCGGGGACTATTTTTCCCCCTTTGCCCGGGCGGAGATGGAGCGGATTTGGCACTGCGCCGTTTTTGACCATTATGGCTTGGCGGAAAGCGGGCTGGGCATGGCGCTGGAGTGCCAGGTGCACCACGGCATGCATATATGGGAAAAGAACATGTATGTGGAAATATTAGACGACGGCGGACGCCCGGTGCCGGACGGGGAATGGGGCGAAATTACGCTGACCACACTGCTGCGGCGGGGACAGCCGCTGATCCGCTACCGAACGGGGGACAGGGGCAGGATGCTGGACGGGCCGTGCGCCTGCGGCAGCATACTCCGGCGGCTGGACCGCATCGCCGGTCGGATCGTGGAAGAAAAAAAGGAGCTGTCTATCCACACATTGGATGAAGTAATTTTCCCGATTTCAGGGGATATTATAGACTATGCCGCGCAACAAACGGAAAACGGGCTGCATTTGGACGTGGTAAGCAATGCATCGAAAGAGACGCTGCTGCCCCTCATTCTGGAACGACGGCCGGATGCGACGCTGACGGTTTACCCCGCGGCCCACGCAAGGCCCGCCTGCGTGGGGAAGCGGGCGTTTCAAACGGAGCCGCTCCACTGCATGTGGGGTATGGTGTAACGTTTGCTGGGCGGCAGAAAAGCGGTGAAAAGAGGAAACGCGTATGCATCTGTTTTTAACAGGAGAAATAAAAGTGGGGAAATCCACCATTGTGCAGCGCCTGTTGGAAGAATACCCGGGGACGATCGGCGGATTTCGCACGGTGTTTGGCCCTTTGACGGAGGACGGCGGCTCTGATGTATTTATGATCGACCTCAACGAAACAAAGGCGTCGGGCTGCAAGCCGGAGAGCCTGGTGGCCCGCAGAATCGGCACCACCAGATATGAGGGGTTTCCGGAGGCGTTTGACCGGGTCGGCACGGCGCTGCTGCGCGCGGCCCAGGGGAAAGACCTGATCGTGATGGATGAGCTGGGTTTTATGGAGAGCGAAGCGCTTGCATTCCAAAAGGCCGTGATCCGCTGCCTGGACGGCACCATCCCTGTTTTGGGCGTGGTAAAGCCGGCGAGCACCCCGTTTTTGGAGCAGGTTCACAGGCACGCGCACACCACTGTGTTTGAAGTGACAAGGCAAAACCGAGAGCGGGTGCTGCGGGAAGTCCAAGAGCGGATGGTTCATCCCCAATATGCGTAATACGCGCAAAGCGCGGCGTTGGAGTTGAGAAAATAGGGGCGGTCTTCGCCCCTATTACATAATGCGACAATACAACAATATAACAGCGAAAGAAGGAGGGCTGGGAATGCACGTGAAAATTGCATATGGCAGGACAGGGATCGACCTGAACCGGGTATTTCGCTCCGCGGAGGTGCTGGTGTCTCGAGTACACGAACAGTCAGGAGAAAAGGATGAAGATGGGCTGGCGCAGGCCGCCATGGCGCGCCCCATCGGCAGCCCGAGCCTACGGCAGCTGGCCATCGGCAAACGCACCGCGACCATTCTGATCAGCGACCATACGCGCCCCGTTCCCAGTCAGCATATTCTGCCCTTTATGCTGCAAGAGCTGCGGGAAGGAAACCCGGATATAGAGGTGACCCTTTTGGTTGCCACCGGGTTTCACCGGGAAACCACGCCGGAAGAGCTTATTTCCAAAGTGGGGCGGGACATTTACGAGCAAGAGCGGATCGTGGTTCATGACTGCGAGGATGAGGCAAACTGCATTCCCATCGGGGTTCTCCCCTCTGGCGCAAAGCTGGTGATGAATCGTTTGGCGGTGGAAACAGATCTGCTGGTGGCGGAAGGATTTATCGAACCTCACTTTTTTTCCGGCTTTTCCGGCGGACGGAAAAGCGCCATGCCCGGGGTTTGCAGCCGAACCACGGTTTTGGGCAATCATTGCAGCCGGTTTATTGACGATCCCCATTCCCGTGCCGGGATTTTGGAAGGAAACTTGATCCACCGGGACACGATGGCGGCGGCATACATAGCAAAGCTGCAATATATCGTCAACGTCATTTTGGACGGGGAAAAACGAGTGACGGCGGCGTTTGCCGGCGCATTTGACAAGGCCCATGAGGAAGGATGCCGGCATCTGTCCCAATATTGCATGGTCGCGCCAAAGAAGCGGGGCGACATTGTGGTGACATCCAACGGCGGCGCGCCTTTGGATCAAAACGTCTATCAAGCCGTCAAAGGGCTGACGACGGCGGAGGCGGCCGCGGCCCCCGGGGGGATTTTGATCATTTGCGCCACGTGTGCAGACGGCATCGGCGGCGAAGGATTTTATCAGACTTTGAAAACGTGCGAAGACCCGGCCGCCTTGCTGCGGCAAATTCGCGGCGTTCCTATGGAGGAAACACAGCCGGATCAGTGGCAGTATCAAATTTTACTGCGCATGATGGAACACCACCGGATTATTTTTGTGTGTGAACCCAAAATCAAACCCTTGATTGAGGACATCAAGCTGGAATACGCTCCGACGTTGGAAGAGGCGCTGGATCGTGCGTTTGCGGAAAAGGGAGAGGACGCTCACTTGGTGATCATCCCCGACGGCATCTCGGTTGTGGTTGCGCCGGAAACAGCGGAACCGGAAGCATAGAACAAAAAACAGGCAAGCCAAACCCGCCGGATACCCCGGCGGGTTTGACTTGTGACCGGCAGCGGACAGGGGGACAGCCGAAAGATTGCCCTCCTGCGGCGGCACAAAGCCCCCGGCCTTCCAAAAAAGAAGGCCGGGGGCTGTTGTATGTTACCTGCCGGGGAAAGCCGCTCTTTGTTTTATACAGAATGCGGTTACGATGCCGGATGGACCAAACCCAGCTTTCACTGTTTCATTCGTTTGTGTTCCCTCACAAGAAAGACAACGCAGCCCAACACCAAGAGGGCGTACAGCACAAGGGAGCCCCAGCCTTTCATAAACATGACATCAAACCCCAAAAGAGAAATGCGGTTGTAAGAAGCCACCTGCCCCGAGGAAAAGGTTGCCTCTGTGGAAAGCCGCACCAGGGACAAAAGAGAAAAAAGCCAATAGGGAACCGAAAGCCAAAGCACCGTTTTCCATCCCTTTTTCTCGATACACAGGAATAAAAGCAGAACGCCCCCCAGCAGATAAGCAAGGTCATGCAGGTGCATCAGGGGGATGGCTTCTCCGACGTCTATTGCATACATGGTGGTGTCTATCCCGGCGGTGGTCCCAAAGAACCCGTCCCCTTGGAACCCCGCCTCTAAGGTGGAGCGAGCGCCTTCGTACCCAGCAGGCCCCACTTGAACCTGCAAGATAACGGAGAATAAAATGGGCAAGAGCAAGGCCGCCGCGATAAGCCCCATCCGTATGTTATGCCAGCGCATTTCTTCTGACAATGGCATAGTTTGCTGTTCCATCTGTTGTCTCCCATCCGTTCCTATCAGAACTAACATAATCATAATAGTCAAGTGTGTGTTGAGCAACCTTAAAATCTCGATAATATTTGGTAACCTCAACACCACTGCTATTTTTATATTTATAATTGTTATAACTTCCAACCAGTGTCACAAAACCAACGTGATCCCAATCTCCATCTTTTGCATGATCTAAAGCAATAAAATCTCCTGCAGCTACTTTGCTTGAAAGCGTGTAAAATGAAGTATATTCATTCCCATGCGTTCCCATAAATCTTACGAAGGTATCGGCATGTGACCATGACCTGGATACAGTATGCAGCGTAACGGTAGTTCCACTTCCTGGCATAGTACTGGTTCTATGCCACCAACCACTATATTTATCCGGATAAGTATCATGCATTTTAACCCCGCCTGCAATTAAAATTTGAGACACAAAATTTGTACAATCTCCATTAGAATAATATGGGTATATTGTTTTTGAGGCTGGATTTTCGGCGTGAATACTAGCATAATTGATACCTAGCTTTGTGTTAAAATATTGGGGTGTTGCTGATAATGAAATTTCACCATTTTCAAAATATTGCTGCACGAGCGGGGTGTTATAGGGTAACAAGAATGCCAACTCCTCTATTTTCGGTGTAGGATTTGCATTCAAGTACTCCATAATTTCTTCGTTTTTTGCTTTGTTTTCATAAATGTCATAGAAGAAATCAAACTCCTCCTTTTCGTTGTGCAAGGAGATTTCTTTTCCAGTTAGATTTAGGTTTGCTTGTCCCGAGCGACCAGAGATCTTTTCCTCTAGCGCATTCATTTCCTCACCTGTCGGCAATACGTCTGCTTTTAATAATTCTTCATATGAGCTGTCATATAATTCTTTTAAATCAATGTTTTCTTTTACAAGAGCGCAATAATTAGGTGCTACCCTTTCAAGGTTTTTTAATGCGAGGTCAATATCGTCAAATGTGGGATATAAAAAGTTTTGGCCTCCATTTATGATAACAGATTCCTTAGCAGATATAGCCCCAAAAAGTTTTTCTTTTTCATAAGTAAGTTTTTGAGGGGTTGTAAGTTCGCAAATGACAATTTTATCATCTATACTTATTTGTTTGTCCACATTGCTATTTGCTCCATAAACAGATAATATGTTACCAAACAGCATAACAACCAACAGGATGCAAATACTAGAATAACATTTCTTCACAATATAGCAGTCCTTTCATAAATACATGATTTTGTAGATTTTTATATCGCAACACAGCTTCTAGACGTCCTTTAAATGACACCTCCTTACATATCTTGTGGGTAATATTTTCTAAACTACACTTCCCTTCATTTAGTATAAAGCGAATGCCTTTACAACAATAACATATTGAAAAAACATTACATAAATATAAATAAAATTTTATTTATATTTCATATATAACATATAACATACAAACAAAAAGGTCAACCAGATTTTACCAGATTATATGCGTTTAGAAAACTTCACGTTGCTTACGGCACAAACGGGAACAAGGCCGGTGGTCTTGGGAACATAGCCGTTCAAATGAAGCAAAAAGCCACCGCGGCACCTCACGAGGGTGCCGCGGCGGCCTTTTTTAAGCGATCTTTATTTGGTGGTAAAATAAGCGATGCCCGTTGTTCCCGGGCCGGCGTGGGCGCCCACGACGCTGCCGAGAGAATATGCCGGGGCAGAAGATAAATGGGGAAAGTGATCCCGCAATTGCGCCAAGAGAGCCATGTTGCCCGTGTGTCCAAAACAGAGAGGAAGGGATGTGTCTATGGGGGCTCCCTGCTCCGTCAGCTTTAAAAGGGCTTGTATGGCGCCCTTTGTCCCCCGTGCCTTTGCCACATTAAGCACCTCTCCGTGCAAAATAGAGATCACCGGCTTGATTTGCAGCATCTCGCCCAAAAAGCCCTGCATGCCGGACAGACGACCCCCTTTGACCAGATATTTAAGGGTGTCTACCATTGCGAACATCCGCACCCGATCCGCGATCTCGCTGATATGGGAAGCGATTTCAGAGGCCGGCATGCCGGCCTCGTTGAGCTGCGCCGCCCTCTGCACCAAAAGGCCCAGCCCGATGGAAACGGTGCCCGTTTCCACCACATAAATATTGTCTCGCCCGGTCAGTTCCTTTGCCGCCAGAGCAGACTGAAAGGTGCCGCTCAGTTTTGCGGAAATCGGAAGCACGACGATGTCGTCATCCGGGAACCGGTCAAACACCTCTTGGAACGCGCCGATGCTGAGAAGCGTGGTTTGGGGAAGGGTTTCGCTTTGCGCCAGCTTTTCGTAAAAGGCTTCGTTCGTGATGGTGCGTTTATCCAGAAATTCTTCCTGACCAAAGCTGACCTTGAGAGACAGCATGGTGATGTTTTGTGCGTCCAGCTCTGCAAGAGGAAGGTCGGAGGTGCTATCTGTGATCAGAATCGCCATATGATATGGTTTCCTTTCGTTGTGATCCAAATAGGATCAAATTATAAATCTAAATTTTTAAAAAAGTCGGAAAGCCGACGCAGGGAGCCTGTCAGCGTTTCCAGCTCCGTCTCCTGAAGCACGGCGCCCACCCGGGCGATCATTTCCCCGTGAAACACCCCGTGCATTTCGTTGGCCCGACGGCCGCTTTCTGTCAGCTCCAGGAGAACGATCCGTCGGTCCTCGGCCCGGCCGGCCCGAGAGAGATACCCTTTTTTCACCAACGTGTTGACGGCGGTGGTCAGAGCGCCTACGGAGATGCCAAGGGCGGCGGCGATTTGAGACATGGTGTGTTCCTCTCGCTGCCCCAGGCGAAACGTGGCGTCCAGGATATGAAGCTCCTTTACAGACAAATCGGGAAGGCCCGTGGCGTTTAAAGCCCGCTCCTCCCAAGCCAGAATTTGATGAAATGTCTCCACAAAAAACCGGTTTAGCTCTTTTGCCTGCTCGTCTGTCATGCCGTCACCTCCTTTTCTGGAGATGATTTTAACATAAAACTGTTTTAACTTCAAGGTATTTTTACGAAAAAGACGCTATCCTGAAAACGGGATAGCGTCTTTGAATGGATAAAGGATTTTCTGGTTTTCTGTTTTGCGCCTGCTTTCCTGCTTGCGGTTTCTTTGGGTTCGTTCCAAGAAGGCGCGGGCTCTTTTTGAGAGCAGCCATTTTATTGACCGTCGCCTTGCTCTGTTTCTCCCAGCTGCAAGGCTGCCTGGAGCATAATGGCGCACTCCATCCGCTTGCGAAACAGCTGGCAGCCGTATTCATAGCTGCCCGTAATGCGCCCCGTTGCGTGGTACGCGTTGGCGGCGCACCCGCCGGAGCAGTAAAGCCGGGCCCAGCAGTCGGTACATTCCGGCTTGGAATGGATGTTACATTGCCGGAATGTCTGCTGCAAGGGGGCATTGGTCACGCCGTCCCACACCGTCCCCATGCTGTAGTCCGGGTCGCCCACAAACTGATGACAGGGGAACAGCTCTCCCCAGGGGGTCACAGCCAGATATTCCGTGCCGGAGCCGCAGCCGGTGATGCGCTTGTAGATGCACGGGCCGGACTGCAAATCGACCATGTAATGATAAAAGGTAAAGCCCCGGCCTTCTCTTTCCCGCTTTAGCATTTCCTTGGCCAGCAGCTCATATTGCGCATACAGCTCCGGCAGATCCTCCTCCGTCAGCGCATACGGCTCTCCTGGGGCGCAAACCACAGGCTCCATGCTAAGCTGGGTGAACCCCAGATCCGCCATGTGAAACACATCGTTTGTAAAATCCACATTGTTGTGGGTAAACGTCCCCCGTATGTAGTAGCCCTGCTGCCCCCGGCGGCGGATGAACTCCTGAAATTTCGGAACGATCCGGTCGTAGCTGCCGTTGCCCCCCGCGTCCTTGCGCAGGCGGTCGTGGATTTCTTTCCGGCCGTCCAGGCTGAGGACGACGTTGTGCATCTCCCGGTTGGAAAAGTCCATCACATCGTCGTCCAGCAGGACACCGTTGGTGGTCAAAGTGAAACGGAAGGTTTTGTGGTGGATTGTCTCCTGGCTGCGGCCGTAAGCCACCAATTGTTTCACCACGTCCCAGTTTAAAAGAGGCTCGCCGCCGAAGAAATCCACTTCAAGGTTCGTCCTTGTGCCGGAGTGTTCTATGAGAAAATCCAGCGCCCGCTTGCCGGTTTCAAAATCCATCAGTGCCTGTCGGCCCTGGTACTCCCCTTGGCCGGCAAAGCAATAGGTACAGTTTAAGTTGCAAGTATGGGCTACGTGGAGGCAAAGGGCCTTGATGACGGGCTTTGGCGGATGCCACTCCATGGGGCTGTCCAAATAAGACGAGGAGGAAAACAGCGTTCCCTGCGCCTTGAGCTGCTCGATATCGGAAAGGCAGAGGGAGATCTCCTCTTTCGTGACGTCGGGCCGGGTTCCGTATGTTTCCAGCAGCCGCTGCGCGATTTCCTCTTTGGAATGGGTTTCATATAACGCAATGGCGTCGTACGCCACATCGTCCACCACGTGAACAGAGCCGCTTGGGATGTCCAGGACGATGGCGTAGCCATTTAATTTGTATTGGTGTATCATAAGCGTTCCTTCCTTTTCATAAAAATTGCCGCTTGTCCACAAATGGTGGAACAGGCGGCAATTTTGTCATTTGCACTTATTTGCTGGCCTTTTGTTCGCAGGGCTGGTTGGCGACCCCGCAGGAGGTTTTGCAGGCGGACTGGCAAGAAGTTTGGCATTCGCCGCAGCCGCCGGTTTTCACGCTTTTTGCCAGGTTCCGAGTGTGTAATGTTTGAATTCTCTTCATATCAGAATCTCCTTCCGTGAAAGTACGTATGATCCCCTTTAGTGTATGACTTTTTTTCCTTTCTGTCAATACAGAACGTGCCGGAAGGCAGAAATTCCGCCTTTCCGGCACGAACAAGGCCCCGGAAAGGAAATCGGCTGAAGGAACTCAGCGTGCCGCATTCCCTTTTGGGGGGAGAACGGCCTTTTCAATGACTTCAAAAGACCGGGGCGCGCCCCCGGACGCGCTGCGAACTTCAATGCCCTGCCCTTCCAAGGCGTTCAGATGCGCCAGCATGGAAGCGTCCAGCCGCTCCCCCGGGATCAAAAGAGGGATGCCGGGGGGGTACACCCAAATATATTCTCCCATCACCCGGCCCACCGCCTCCTTCGCCCCCGCCAGGCGGCGGGGCAGGGAGCGAACGGCCCCGGGGGGCCGAACCTGACGGGGCGGGGACGGAGCCAAACAAGAAAGCGTTTGCGGCGGGGCGGGCGCAAGATCCCGGTCCAGCGCACAAAGGGCGTCGGCCAGGCGTGCCAAATGGGCCTCGGTGGTCAAAAGGCTTGTCATGGCAAGGGCGCTGTTGGCCGAGGCCATTTCAAGCTCCATGTCAAACTCCCGCCGCAGGCGGCCCATCAGCATGGGGCCGGTGCAAGACGTTCCCATGGTGGAAATCAGCAGCTTGCCGGGGTCAAAGCCAAACACGGCTGGGCGGGGCGTTTCTTTGTCTCCGCCGTGCCGGAACACCCGGAGGTGCCGCAGGGGTTGAACGCGCCCGTCAAAGTCGGAAAGCAGCCTCTCCCAGGTTTCAAACAGAGAACGGTTCTCTTCCAAAAAGCGGACGCAGGAATCGATGGAAGCAAGCAGCAGATAAGAGGGGCTGCTGGTTTCAAAGACGCGAAGCTCCCTTGCAAAGGCGTCGGGGGAAATGCGCGCGCCGCTGATATGGGCGATGGCCGTTTGGGTCAGGCTGGGAAGGGTTTTGTGCAGGCTTTGGATCACAAGATCCGCCCCGTCCTGGACGGCGCTGCCGGGAAACCCCTTGGAAAACCCCAGGTGGGCGCCGTGGGCGGCATCCACCAAAACCGGAATCCCCCGGGCGTGGGCCAAGGTGCAGATGGATTTGACATCCGTCAAAACGCCGTCATAGGTGGGGCTGGTCAAAACGAGAAGAGAAACGTCCGGGTGCCGCTCCAGCGCCTGGGCCGCCTGTTCCGGGGGAAGGGAGCCCAAAATGCCAAAGCCGTCCTCCACAGGCGGCGTCAGAAAGCGGGGGCGCAGCCCGCAAAGCTCCACGGCATGGTAAACCGACTGGTGGCAGTTGCGGGCCATTACAATCGAGTCGCCGGGCTGGGTGGCCGCCCGAATGCCCGCCAAAATACCGCAGGTGCTGCCGCCAACCAAAAAAAAGGAGCGGTCGCAGCCAAACAGCCGGGCGGCCGTTTCCATCCCCTGCCGCAAGATGCCGGTGGGATGGTGGAGGTCGTCAAACCCGTCTATTTCTGTGATATCATACCCTCCGCCCAAGGAGGAAAGGTAGGGCGCGGCGTCCGTGTTTCTTTTGTGGCCGGGCATATGAAAGGGGACAATGCCCCGCTTCCGGTATGCCTTCAGAAGGGAGAGCAAGCCAAGTGAGGGGTTCTTCATTTTGAGTCCTCCGTCTCATTTCTGTGGCTCCAGTGTATCATAAGGCATGGCCTGAAACAACCGGAAGGGGAAGAAAAAAGGAGCATTCAAGGGGAATGTGGTTGATAATCGGGAAAGAGCGTGCTACAATCGAAACGATATCTGCAAAACGCGATGCGGGCGTGGGCAAAGGAGTCAACAATATGCTGTTTTCCAGCTCGGTTTTTCTTTTTCTTTTTTTTCCGCTGGTGCTGTTTGGGTATTATGTTCCCCTGCGGCGGTGGCGGCTGGGACAAAATATCTTTTTGCTTTTGGCCTCTCTCTTTTTTTACGCTTGGGGAGAGCCTTGGTTTGTCTTGGTTATGATGATCTCTATCCTGTTAAACTACGGGCTGGGGCGTTTGGCCGGCCGTTCCTATCGAAATGGCGGCCGAAACCGGCAAGTGGTCATTTTTGGCACCCTATTTGTCAACTTGGGCATCATCTTCATATTCAAATATTTGGACTTTACCGTTGCAAATCTCAATGCTCTTTTGGGAATCCAGCTTCCGCTTTTGGGGATCCCGCTCCCCATCGGCATTTCTTTTTTTACGTTCCAGGCAATTTCTTATGTGATAGACGTGCTGCGAGGCAGGGAAGAAGCACAGAAAAACCCGCTGCACATCGGCCTTTATATCGCTTTTTTTCCCCAGCTGATCGCAGGCCCCATTGTGCGGTATGGAACCATCGCGGAGGAGCTGCAAAACCGAAAAGAGACCTGGGGCGATTTTTCAGAAGGGGTCTGCCGGTTTGTTGCGGGTTTGGGGAAAAAGGTGCTGATCTCCAACAGCTTGGCTATTGTGGCGGACGCCGCCGTTGCCAAGGCGTCGGGGGAGGGGCTTACGCTTCTGTTTGCCTGGCTGGGCGCCGTTTCTTATGTGATTCAGCTGTATTTCGATTTTTCCGGATATTCGGACATGGCCATCGGCCTGGGGCAGATGTTTGGCTTTCATTTTCCGGCAAACTTTGATTATCCCCTGGCCGCGAAGTCCCTTTCTTCTCTTTGGCGGCGGTGGCACATTTCTCTGGGTGCCTGGTTTCAAGATTATGTCTATTTTCCCATGGGCGGCAGCCGGGGGTCAAAGGGTCGCACCGCATGGAACTTGTTTGCCGTTTGGCTGCTCACTGAGATCTGGCATGGTGCAAACTGGACGTTCCTCGTCTGGGGGCTGTATTTCTATGTGATTCTTTGTTTGGAAAAGTTTACGCCGCTGAAAGGGTTTTTGAAGCGTCACTCCGTTTGGGCGTCTGTTTATACGCTGTTTTTCTTCTGCATCGGCGAAGTTATGTTCCGGGCGGACACGCTGTCCGCCGGCATGGCGCATATCGGCGCCATGTTTGGCATCGGAACAACCGGCGTGTGGGACGCGGGGGCGCTGTTTTACCTGTGGGAATATAAGTGGTTTTATTTGGCGGGTATCGTGTGCGCCACGCCGGTTTTCCGCAGTCTTCGGCAGAGGGCGGACCGCCTGGAGCGCCCTTCCGGGCTTCTGGACGCGGGGTACACGGCTCTGCTGATGGCCGTGCTGGTGTTGTCCGTCTCGTACATTGTAAAAGGTACATACAATCCGTTTATTTACTTTAACTTTTAACGTAAACGTCCAATGGGAACAGAGCAACAAGGAGGTGTTGGGGTACAATGCGCAGGCATACTTGGAGCGCGGTTTTGTGTTTGCTGGTTTTTTGGGGCATGTTTGGCTGGATCGCGGCGGATGGCGGCGCTGTCTGGGAGAGCATCCGGGGGAAATATTTGGCGGGCAGGCCGGAGCATCCTACGCTTTTGGATAAAGCGACTCTCGCCATCGGGGCAGCGGAAGGAGCGCTGAACAAAAGCGCGGACCGCAGCCACGGGTTTATCCAGCTGTTCGGCGGCGTGCAGAATCTATTGGGCAAGCGGGTGATTGAAGACGCCGACCCGGACAGCATGGTGGTGCGGCTCAAAAACGGAAAGCTGCAATTTGTCTCCCAAAAAGCGGCGCAGCAGGACGTGTCAGACGAAGCGGAGGCCCTCGTTGCGCTGAAGCAATCCATGGATAAAACCGATACGCCTTTGCTGTTTATGGCGGCCCCTTCCAAGGTGCAGGCGGGGGGAGGGGCGCTTCCTGTGGTGACAAAGGAATATGGCAACGCCCAGATGGACCAATTGATCTCGCTGGCCGGGCAGGGGGGCGTGGATGTTCTGGATTTGCGCGAAACCTTTGCCGGTCTGTCGAACTATGACGACTATTTTTTCAACACCGACCATCATTGGAAGCCGGAGGGCGCGTTTTTGGCGTTCCAAACCCTCTGCCCCATCCTGGAGAACCGATACGGCATTTCCGTTGACGAGAAAATTCCGGACTTTGACCAATATGAGATCACGGTGTATCGCAACATCTTTTTGGGAAGCCAGGGCAAGCGGGTGGGGACGCTGTATGGGGGCGTGGACGACATTTCCTTGATCGCCCCCAAATTCAAAACCAACCTCACCTATCGGGTGCCGCTGGAGCAGATCGAGCGCACGGGAGACTACAGAGATTCTGTGATCTTTCAGGAACGGGTGCAGTCTGTGGATTATTTCGGCGGAAATCCCTACGTTCTGTATGCGGGCGGAGACTACAACTATGCCCAGGTGATCAACCACGAAAACCAGGACGGGCCTTATATCTTGCTGGTGCGGGACTCCTATGCCTGCGCCATGACGCCTTTTTTGTCTTTGGCCTGCGGCACGCTGGAGACCGTTGACCTGCGGTTTTTTCAAGGCTCTTTGGCGGAATATATTCAAACAAACAAGCCGGATCTGGTGCTGTTTCTGTACACCACCGCCACCACCAATACGCCTGCTATGTTCCGGTTTTTCTAAAGCGGGCGCCTTTGGGTTCGGACATGAGAAAAGCGTGTTTTCAACTGTAAGTTGAAAACACGCTT
Organism: Oscillospiraceae bacterium; assembly: GCA_050950425.1. GTDB lineage: Bacteria > Bacillota > Clostridia > Oscillospirales > Oscillospiraceae > RGIG529. Next base: position 870,070 of record JBMNHO010000002.1, on the reverse strand, counting down.
TTCTCAGAGTCAATCTCAAAGTCAATCTCAGAGTCAATAAGGGATCACGGCCCAAGTGTGGACGGCGGACAAGTCGGCAAAAAGACGAAAACCGGGCGGATAAAAGGTGAACAGCAAAATGGCCATGCCCAGCGCAACGGCCAAAGCAGGCAGCAGCTTTCCGATTTGCAGGTCTCCGCGGCTGCGCAAAAAGCAGGAGAGAGCAAAGCCGACGCCCATCGACAGCACGTAAAGGGACAGGTCAAAGGAAAACGCGCCCTTGCAAAGCACAATGTGATAAATATATCCGCATACCGTTTGGAAAAGAGAAATAAACAAAAGAGTGGTCAAATGGATGCGCCAGACATGGGGCCCCTCTCCCCGGACCAGGAAGAAAGCGACCAGCAAGTAAGACCAATAAACCAGCTTGACGTGCTCCCAAACACTCTCCCGAACCGGGGAAAACAGCGCGGTGACCGGATTTGGAAAAAAGCTGTACAGAAAATGGAGCCCCACTCCAAAAAGTGTGGCAAGCAAACATGCGACCATATATTTTCGTGGCACCATAAGTAGTCCCTCCTTTCCTTTTAACATATGCCGCGCCTATGAGATCGTATGACCAAAGAGAAAGAGGCCGCCAAAATTTTGGCGGCCTCTTTTCTGCAACGGGTGTAATTTCACAGGGAAATCCAAATCAGTTCTGAGCAACAGGGTTGTCGCTGGCCCGGTGAATCAGGACGGAAATGGGTTTATAGACGATCAGCGTGAAGAGAGCATTCAGCCCTGCCTTGATCAGGTTAAACGGCAAAATGACGGGGAGCAGCATGTTTTTCACAACGTCAACGGGGGTGCCCATAAAGAGAGGGGTAACCACAAGGTTTGCCCCCAGCATAATCACTGTCATAGCCAGCGCACCGGAAAGAAGGGCAAGAAGCGCGCCCAAAAACGTGCGCTTCCAGCGATAGATGCATCCGGCCACGATGACGAAGGTGCCCGTCGCGATAATGTGCATGATAATACCGTACACACCGCTTTTCGCGCTGACGGTAAGCCCCTGAACGACCGAGGCGACAACGGTGATCAAAAGACCGGACAACGGGCCAAAGGCAAAGGTGCCGACCAAAATGGAAATATCGGCAGGGTCATACTCCAAAAAATCAACTCCGGGGATAAACGGAAAGTGGACTAAGTAGACAAGAATCACGGAAATGGCGGTGAGCATGGCCATCACCGTAAGCTTGCGGGTTTGGTATTTCATTGGTATTCCTCCTTCAAAAATAACACACTTCAAAAAAATAACACCTGAAAAGCATTGCCTTTCAGGTGTTTTGTTTGTTCACTGCCGCACAAAACAAGAGAGAGCAGAAAACTGCACCCCTCTTCATCTTCTTTCATCCAGACTATAACTGTCGGCACTGGAATTTCACCAGTTCTGCAAAACGCTCGCGGGCTATACCGCCGGTAGGGACTTGCACCCTGCCCTGAAGACAAATGATTCACTTGTAACTGCCCTTATTATAGCGTGTTTTATACAAAATGCAAGAGGAAAATAAAAAAAGAAGGAAAAGATTTTTGGGGGGTTTGGAAAAGACTGCGGAGGGCATTTCTGTCGCCGTGTAGAAAACAATGCCGGACAGGGGAAAGCAGGGAGGTTTGTATATTTTTCTTGTATAAACCTGCCGTATTTGGTATAATAAAATGTAAATGAAAAAAGCAAAATCGGAGGATGGGGCATGAAATTTGAACGATGGAACATTGCCGCCCATGCCCCAGCGGCAGAGAAATTGTTGCGGGTGTCCGGCATGCCGCCTTTGGCGGGTGCCGTGCTTGCGTCCCGGGGGATCCAAACTGTGGAGCAGGCAAGGACGTTTTTAGACGACGGTGTGCATCTGCTGCAAAGCCCCTTTGCGCTGCAAGACATGGACCGTGCCGTTGCGCGCATTGAATCGGCTGTTTTAAAGGGAGAGCGGATCGCGGTTTACGGCGATTATGACGTGGACGGCGTCACCGCCACCTGTGTCATGGTACGCTGTCTGCGGAGCCTGGGGGCTGCCTGCTCTTATTATATCCCCGATCGGCTGGAGGAGGGATACGGCTTAAACCGAGAGGCCGTTTCCTTTCTGGCGGAAGAAGGGGTGGAGCTTTTGATTACGGTGGACTGCGGCATCACCGCCGTGGAAGAGGTGCGGTTTGCCAAGTCCCTTGGAATAGACGTCATCGTGACAGACCACCATGAGTGCAAGGACATGCTGCCGGACGCCCAGGCAGTGATCAATCCTCACAGGAAAGACTGTGCCTATTCCTTTCGGAACCTGGCGGGGGTCGGCGTTGCGATGAAGCTGGCCATGGCGCTGGCGCCCGCGTCCAGGCAGGCCGAGGTCTTTCGGGCGTATGCGCCACTGACGGCCATGGGGACCGTGGCGGATGTGATGCCTCTCGTGGGGGAAAACAGGGCCATTGTACAAATGGGCCTTCGTGAAATTGAGGCGAGAATGGAGACCTCCAGGCGGAAACCCGGGGCAAAGAGAGCCGGCCTGCAGCTTTTGATCCAGGAAGCCGGGCTGAACAAAGAAGAAATCGACTCCACCAGCATTGGGTTCGTTCTGGCGCCCAGGATCAATGCCGCCGGGCGGATGGGGCAGGCAAGGCTTGCGGCAGAGCTGCTTTTGACAGAGGACGAGACCCGGGCGGAGGAGCTGGCAAAGCAGCTGTGTGGGCTGAACCGGGAGCGGCAAGCCATAGAAACGGCCATTTCGGAGCAGGCCCTTTTGCATATTCAGGCGGCCCAGCCTCGGGAGCGGGACGCGCTGGTGCTGGCGGACGCCAGGTGGCACCAAGGCGTCATCGGCATTGTGGCGTCCCGCCTGGCGGATAAATATGGCTGCCCGGTGTTTATGATCTGTCTGGACGGGGAAAAAGGAAAAGGATCCTGCCGCAGCTACGGCGGGTTTAACTTGTTTGAAGCGCTGGAAAAAAGCGCGGATCTGCTGGAAAGCTTCGGCGGACACGCCCTGGCCGCGGGGTTTACCGTCCCGGAGGAAAATATCCCCGCGCTGCGCCTGCGGCTGAACGAATGCGTCAGAAGCCATTGGGGCGGGCAGAAGCCGGGCGCCGAGCTTTCCATCGACGTGGAACTGCATGACCCGGAGATGATGACAGCGGAGCAGATTCGGGCGCTGTCCGTTTTAGAACCCCACGGCGCCGGAAACCCCAAGCCGATGTTTTGCATGCGCGGCTTCACCGTTGCGTCTTTGTCCCACGTGGGGGAAGGGCGCCATCTGAAGCTGCGGCTGAAAAAGCAGGATCGGCAGTTTGACGCCATCTTTTTTTCCACCAACGCCCAGGAGATGAATGTGCAGGCGGGGGATCGGGTGGATGCTGCCTTTACGTTACAGATCAACGAATTTCGAGGCAATCAGGCAGTGCAGCTGGTTTTGGCGGATTTGCACCCCGGGTGTACCCGGGCGCAAATCCAGCAGGCTCTGTATGAAAAATACAAAAGCGGGGTGCCGCTTACACAGGGAGAGGCAAACGCCATCATCCCAAACAGGGAAGAATTCGCCGCGGTTTGGCGGTACCTTGCCAAGCGGGCAAAAGACGCCGCGCTCAACGAAACGCTGCCGAACCTGTCCCGAAAAATTGCGAAGGCACGCGGCCTTCGGGCAACGCCGATGCGGACCATGGTTTGTCTGGAGGTGTTCGCGGAGCGGGGCCTTATCTTGCTGCAAGGGGACTGCCAGGGGCTTCAGATCAGCCTTTGTGAACGGATTCAGAAGGTAGATTTAGAGCAGTCCTCCATTTTGGTTGGGTTGCGGCATATGCAGAAAGGCGAAGGGATACATACAACTTAACGGATCAAAACGATAGAAATAAAAGAATAGATAGGAGGTGCCGCTGTGGATCCGGTATTGGAACAATATTACGCAATGGAAGAAAAAGCAAAACAGTATAATCCCACGCTGGATACCAACCGCTTGTTTTTCGCATTTACATATGCGGACAACGCGCATGTGCAGCAGCGGCGCAAAGATGGTTCTCCCTTTGTGACTCATCCGTTGGCCGTTGCGACGATTGTGGCGGAAATGGGGCTTGATATCGAATCGATCATCGCCGCGCTGCTGCATGACTGCATCGAGGACACCCAGGCCACCCACGCGGAAATTGCCAAAATCTTTGGAAATCCTGTGGCAGATTTGGTCGAGGGCGTGACGAAGCTGACCCGGGTGCAGTATACCAGCAAAGAAGAGGAACAAGCGGAAAACCTGCGCAAAATGCTGATGGCGATGGCAAAAGACATTCGTGTCATTTTGATTAAAATTGCCGACCGTTTGCACAATATGCGTACCATGAACTACCAGAGCGAGCAAAAGCAACGGGAGAAGGCGCTGGAGACCATGCAGATCTACGCGCCCATCGCCCATCGGCTGGGTATGCAGAGAATGAAGTGGGAGCTGGAGGATTTGTCCCTTCAATATCTGGATCCCGTGGGATATGAAGAGATCACCAAAAGTCTGGCCCGGCGCAGCACCATTCATGAAGAATTTTTAGAACGCATTCAAAACAGAATCGAAGAGCGCATGAAAGAGGCGGAGATCAAATGCCAAGTCTTTGGCCGCATGAAGCATATATACAGCATTTACCGAAAAATGCACGCCCAGAACATCGGCATGGACGAAATTTATGACCTGTATGCCTTTCGTGTCATTGTGGACGACATTCCCGAGTGCTACAATGTGCTTGGCTGTATCCATGATCTGTTCAAGCCGGTGCTGGGCCGGTTCAAAGACTATATCGGCACACCGAAGCCGAACATGTACCAGTCCCTTCACACCACGGTGATCGGGCGGGAGGGCATTCCTTTTGAGGTGCAGATCCGCACCTGGGATATGCACCACACGGCGGAATACGGCGTTGCCGCCCACTGGAAATACAAAAGAGGCCTCAACGGGAAGCTGGGAACGGAGGAAAACTTTGAGTGGGTGCGTAAGCTGCTGGAAAGCCAGCAGGACACCGACGCCGAGGAGTTTGTTCGCACGCTGAAGGTGGATATGTTCGCCGACGAGGCGTTTGTGTTTACGCCCAAGGGCGACGTGATCAATTTGCCTGCCGGCGCCACCCCCATCGATTTTGCGTACAACATCCATTCCGCGGTGGGCAACCATATGACGGCGGCGAAGGTAAACAACCGGATCGTCCCCTTTGACACCGTGCTGCAAAGCGGCGATATCGTGGAAGTGATCACCTCCAAGTCTGCCCATGGCCCCAGCCGGGACTGGATGCAGATCGCAAAAAGCAACGAGGCCCGAAACAAAATCCGCCAATGGTTCAAAAAGGAACGGCGGGAGGAAAACATTGTTCACGGGAAGAGCAGCTTTGAAAGCGAGCTGAAACGGGCGGGCATTTCCATGGCTTCCATTACAGAGGAATCCATTTTGCCTCAGGTTCTGAAAAAAGTGTCCTTTGGCTCTCTGGACGAAATGTACGCCGCCATCGGATACGGCGGCTTGACGGCGCTGAAGGCCGTGAACCGGATTCGGGATGAAATGATCCGAATCAACAAAACACGGACGGAGAAGATCGCGGCGGAACGCATGGCCCAAACGGGGACGGTTTCGTCCCAGACCCAGCCCAAAAAGCAGCTTCACTCCGAAACCGGGATCGCCGTCCAGGGCCTTGAAAACTGCCTGATCAAATTTTCAAGGTGCTGCACCCCTGTGCGGGGGGACCCTGTGGTGGGCTTTATCACCAAGGGATACGGCGTTTCCATTCACCGGCAGGACTGCCCCAACGCGGCGTTTGAGCGGCGTAATCCCGAAGAACTGGGCAGATGGGTGGAGGTTTCCTGGATTGACGGAGACAAAATGACGTACCGCACCGCTCTGGAAATTTCGGCAAAAGACCGAGACGGCCTTGTGATGGACATTGCAAGCGTTCTGGCGGCGGAAAAGCTGCGGGTCGGCTCTTTGTCTGTGCGGGGTACGGGGAACAACCAGGCCGTAGCGCATTTGGTCATCGACGTGAAGGATTTGAATCAGCTCAAAAGCGTGATGAAGAAACTGCACCAGATTTCCGGTGTGTTTTTCGTCAAGCGCGTGACCGGGTAAAAGCGACAGGAATTAAGAGAGGGGACAAAGGGATGCGTGCTGTACTGGCCCGGGTTTCCGGCGCGTCCGTCAAGGTGGACGGGACGTCTGTCGGGGAGATCGGAGCAGGCTTCTTGGTCCTGCTGGGTGTGACCCACACGGACACGGAGGCGGAAGGGATAAAATTGGCGGACAAAATCATAGGCCTGCGCGTTTTTGAGGACGAAGCGGGAAAGATGAACCGTTCCTTGGAAGAGGCAGGCGGCAGCCTGCTGGTGGTATCCCAGTTTACGCTGTATGGGAACTGCAAAAAAGGCCGCCGGCCGGACTTTCTGGCGGCGGCCCGGCCGGATGCGGCGCGGTTGCTGTACGAGCAGTTTGTGGCCCATTGTCGTGCCAAAGGAGTTCCCGTGGAAACAGGCGCATTCGGAGCGGACATGGCCGTCTCTTCCGTGAACGACGGGCCGGTGACCCTGGTGTTGGATACGGATGCTTTATAATGTTTTATCATAAATGCTTGTAAAAGGGAGGAACCAATATGATTTTAAAACGGATGCAGGTGGGCCCCATTGGGACAAACTGCTACTTGATTGGCGACGAAGAGACGAAGCTTGGCGCAATCGTTGACCCCGGCGACGAGCCGGATCGCATCTTGCAAGGGGTGCGGGAACTGGGACTTACCATACAGTTTGTTTTGCTAACGCATGGACATTATGACCATACCACAGGGGTTAGAGGTGTTGTGGAACAGCTGAATGTACCGGTGTATATTCACAAGGACGAAGTGGCCGGCGGCAGGTCCGATGCCGGCGGGCTGCAATTCGGCCCCATTCCCCAGCTGCAATATTATGGGGAGGGGGACTGCCTTTCCCTCGGCGGACTGACCATTGAGGTGATGCACACCCCCGGCCACTCCAAGGGGTCTGTGACGCTGAAGGTGGGAGACGTTCTTTTGACGGGGGACACTCTGTTTCGGGATTCCTGCGGGCGGACAGATTTATACGGCGGCAACTATCAGGAGATTTTGCAGTCTTTGAAGCGGCTTCACGATTTGCCGGGGGACTACCAGGTTTACCCGGGGCACGAAGCGCCGTCTACCCTTTCCAGGGAGCGGGCGAACAACTTTTATATGCGAGAAGCGGTGAAATAGGACGAGAAAGGCATATGCCGGTGCGGGCTTCCCGCCGGCGCAGGGCGCATGGGTATGAAACTCTATCTGGAACGACACAACTATCGATACGCGGTGGAGCAGATGCTGCTGGTTCTGTTTCCCGAGGAACGGCCCGAATATCCCGGGGAAAAGCCGGCGGTGGGGGAAAACTATATCCGCAGCACGGTGTCAAAGGGCGCCGTTTGGACAACGGCCCATACCGTTTTGGTGCGGGACGGAAAGCGGTACAGCCGGTTTGTCAGAGCCAAAACAGAGACGCTGACAGGGCGGCTGGAAACGGACCGTATTTTGCAGAAAATCATCAAGCTTTCTTTTTTCAAAGCCGCGTGCGACTGCACGGGGGAGACGCCGCCTTGGGGGGCGCTGACGGGGATTCGCCCGGCGAAACTCGTCACCCGGGTTTTGGAAGCAGGAGACACGGAGGAAGCGGCAGACCGGATGCTGCGGGACGTGTACGCCGTTACCCCGGCCAGGCGAAAGCTCTGTATTGACGCTGCCAAGGCGGGGCTTGCCCTTCGGCGGTCTTTGTCGCCGGAGGAGATTTCCCTTTATGTGGGCATCCCCTTTTGCCCCACCCGGTGCGTATACTGTTCTTTTGTCAGCCACTCGGTGGAGAAATCCATGAAGCTGGTGGAGCCGTATCTCGCCTCTTTGCACGAGGAAATCCGCCATGCGGGGGATGTGGTGCGGCGGGCGGGAAAAAAGATTCGCAGCGTTTATATCGGCGGAGGCACGCCCACGACCCTTTCGGCCAAGCAACTGGAAAAATTGATGGATGAAATTGCAAAAACATTTGATTTCTCCCATTGTACGGAATATACTGTAGAGGCCGGGCGGCCGGACACCATTACAAAGGAAAAGCTGGAAGCCATTTTAAAGGGCGGCGCCACCCGCATCAGCATCAACCCCCAGACCATGCGGGACACGGTGCTTTCGGCCATCGGGCGGCGGCATACGGCGGCGGACGTGCCAAACGTGATGCGGCTGGCCCGGGACACCGGATTTGGAGACATCAATATGGATCTCATTGCCGGGCTCCCCGAGGACGACCCGGAAGGCTTTGCTTATTCTGTGGACAGAGTCTTGGAAATGAACCCGGAAAATATTACAATACACACATTGGCGCTGAAAAAGGGCTCCCGTCTTGCGCTGGAAGGACGAGACATCCCGACGGCGGAGGCAGTGGGCCGGATGCTGGATTACGCGGAGCGGCGGCTTCGGGAAAAAGGGTACGTTCCCTATTATCTGTATCGGCAAAAGTTTATGGCCGGCAATTTTGAAAACGTGGGTTGGTGCCTGCCGGGGTATGAAGGCGTCTATAATATTTGTATTATGGAAGAGCTGCATACGATTTTGTCCCTTGGCGCCGGCGGCACCACAAAGCTGGTCAACCCAAGCAGCGGCTTGATCAACCGGGTCTGCAACCCCAAATACCCTTATGAATATGTCAGCCGTTTGGCGCATGTCAAAGAGGGAAAAGAAACGCTTTTGACGTTTTGCGACGGGGAAGAGACACGGCGCCCGTGAGGAGGATGCGTTTGTCCTATCAATTGAAGGAAATCAACCACCGCGCCCGGACAGAGCCGGAGCTGTTCTTGCTGGAAAGCGACGTGTTGTTTCGCCGCAAGATAGAGGAAGCGGCCATGTGGATTTTGGAACACCGCAGCCGCTCCCCCATTGTGTTGCTCTCCGGGCCCTCCGGCTCGGGGAAAACCACCATTGCGTTAAAGCTGGAGGAGGCGCTGCGGCGCCTGGGTGTCGGCACCCACGCCGTTTCCATGGATCAGTATTTCTGCACCGTTGACCCCGGAACGGCCCCCCGCACCCCGAAGGGGGAAATTGACTATGAATCGCCGGCGTGTGTAGACTGGGAATTGTTAAACCGGCATTTCACTATGCTGGAGACAGGGGAAGAGATCACCGTCCCCAAATTTGAGTTTTCCCGCAACATGCGCAACGACGCCGCCGGCAGGCGGCTTCGGGTGCATCCCAGCGAAATTGTCATTTTTGAAGGGATCCACGCACTGCGGGACACGCTGAGCGACCGGCACCCCGGGGCGATCAAGCTATATGTCAGCGCCAGATCCAGTGTGCTGGACGGGGATCAGGTGTTTTTCAAAAACACCTGGATGCGCATGATGCGCCGAGCCGTGCGGGATTATCAGTTTCGGGGCTCCGACGTTACGTTTACTTTGGCCCACTGGGCAAACGTGCGGCGAGGAGAAAAAAAGTATATTTCCCCGTTTAAATACAAGGCGGATATTTTATTGGACTCCTCTTTGCCCTATGAAGTGCTGGTGATGAAGCATTTCGCGCCGCCGCTTTTGGCGGCCGTTCCGGAGGAAAACCCCCGGAGAGAGGAGATTTTGCGCTTGCTTTGCGCGTTTGACGCGTTTGCGCCCATCAATCCCGCTCTTGTGTCCGACGACTCGCTGCTGCGGGAATTCATAGGGGGCGGCCGATACCGGTATTGAGGACGGGGCTTCCCCGATGAAAAATAACGGTTGCTGGAACGGTTGTTTGAAAAAAGAACGTTCGGCTCTGCTACGAGAGCCGAATCTGACAGGAAAGGTATGGTGAAACCAATATGAGTGAATCTTGCACCCAACATTGCGATACTTGCGCCGCCGGATGCGGACAGCCCGAGGCGTATGATTTTTCTATCCCGCCCAACCCGGGCGCTTCCATCTCCCGCGTCATCGGCGTGATGAGCGGAAAGGGCGGCGTGGGCAAAAGCTCTGTCACTTCGGCTCTCGCGGTCGCGCTGCGGCGCCGGGGCCACAAGGTCGCCATTTTAGATGCCGATATTACGGGGCCCTCCATTCCAAAGGCCTTCGGCGTGCATGGCCTTGCCGCCGCAAGCGCCCTCGGCACAGAGCCGAAAAAGACCCAAACGGGCATTTCCATCATGTCGCTGAACCTTCTGGTGGAAAACGAGACGGACCCTGTGGTTTGGCGCGGGCCTGTTGTGGCCGATCTGGTGCGGCAGTTTTGGAGCAACGTCACCTGGGGCGAGGTGGATTATATGCTGGTGGACCTGCCTCCCGGCACGGGGGATGTGCCCCTCACTGTGTTTCAGTCTCTTCCCATGGACGGCGTCATTTTGGTAACATCGCCCCAGGAGCTGGTGTCTATGATCGTGGAAAAGGCAGTGAAAATGGCGCAAATGATGCAAATTCCCGTTTTGGGCGTGGTGGAAAACTACAGCACCTATCAATGCCCCCATTGCGGTGAAATGCACTCTATTTTTGGAGAGAGCGAACTGGAACAAGTGGCGCGGAAATGGGATTTGCCCGTGCTGGATCGCCTGCCTATCGACCCTGAAATAGCCAAGGCCTGCGACAACGGAACCATTGAGACGTTCGCCGGCGGCCATCTGGAACAGACGGTGCAGGCAGTGGAAGCGCTTGAGGTAAAAACAAAAGAGGCTGAAAAATAATATGATTGCGCCGGGGCGCAACCTGTTCTGAAGGAGGGACAGAAATGGACAATCGTGTAAAAGACTTATTGGAAAAGGTGAAAAATACAGCCGGAACGGTAGGGGCGATGGCGGGTAATACAGCGCGGCAGGCGGGGAAGCATGCGGGAGAGATGCTGGACATCGCCAAATTGAATCTTCGTGTGTTTGATTTAAACAGCGAAATTGCGCCTTTATTAAAAGAAATCGGTCAGATTGTCTATGACACGCACATTGGCGTGGAAGTGGATGAATCGGTGCTGGAGGGGAAGCTCTCCGCCATTGATCAGAAGAAGGAAAAAATCGCGCAGCTGCAAGAGGAGATCAGCGCGCTGAAAAAAAGCAAGCAATGCCCTCGCTGCGGCGCAGCCTGCAGCAAGGGAGACGTGTTTTGCAAAAAATGCGGGATCGGGCTATGAGCGTTCCGCTGAAGCATTATCAGGAAAGCGCGGCTGCCATTTCGTCAAACATCGGTGACTTTTCTCCGGAAGTGGCGCTTATCTTAGGGTCCGGCCTGGGGTTTCTGGGCGATCTGGTGGAAAAGGCCGTTTCCATCCCCTATGAAACGATCCCTCATTTCAGGTCGTCCACGGCGCCGGGGCACCAGGGCAGGCTCGTGTTCGGCTATTTGCAGGGTAAGCGGGTCGCCGTTATGCAGGGAAGGATTCATTATTACGAAGGCTACAGCCACGAAGAGGTGGCGTATCCCCTGCGTGTGCTGCACCTGTTGGGGGCAAAGACTCTGTTTGTGACCAATGCGGCGGGGGCGGTGAATCTGTCGTTTCGGCCGGGCGGCCTGATGCTGATTACCGATCACATCAAGCTGTATGGGGACGGCCCCTTGCGGGGGGAGAACGTAGATGCATTTGGCCCCCGCTTTCCGGATGCCTCTTTTCTGTATACGAAAACGCTCCGGCGCATGGCAAAAGATTGTGCCAAGGCGCTGCAGATTCCCCTGGAGGAGGGCGTGTACATGTATTTCCCCGGCCCCCAGTATGAAACTCCGGCGGAAATTCGCGCGGCCCGGGTGCTTGGCGCGGACGCGGTGGGCATGTCGACGGTACCGGAAGTGATCGCGGCGGCCCATTGCGGGATGCAGGTGCTGGGCTTTACCCTTTTGTCCAATATGGCGGCTGGTATTTTGGAGCAGCCCTTGTCGGAGCGGGAGGTGCTGGAAGCCGGCGCCGCGTGCCAGGATAAATTTTCAAAGCTTGTGCTGGCATGTCTGAACGCTTTGGAAGCGTGAATGAATGAAAGAATGGGGCAGGATCGAGTGTTCGGTTCTGCCCCACATTGAAAAGAGAGAACGCAATGGATACTTTATTTTCCCATGTGGCAGCCGTCTTGATGGATGACGCGGGGACGATTTTGACAGATGCCTATGTGCAGGTGTCGGGCAAACAGATCGTTTTTGTAGGGCAAGAAAGGCCGGAACCATTTGAGGGCCGGGAAATCGACGGGACGGGGAAGGTGCTGATGCCCGGCCTTGTGAACGCCCATACCCATGTTCCCATGACGCTAATGCGGGGGTACGCGGACGGATATGACCTGCAAACTTGGCTGAACGATTATATTTTTCCGGCGGAAGCCCGGCTGGACGCAAGGGCCGTCCGCGCCGGGACGGCTTTGGGTCTTGCGGAGATGATCGCCTCGGGCATTGCATCTTTTTCCGATATGTACTATTTTTGCGATGAAATCGTCGAAGAGACCCTCAAAGCCGGGCTGTGCGCCAACATCAGCCGGGGGACGACCCAGTTTTCCCCCGGGTTTGACCCGGAAAAAAGCAAAGCATGCCAAGAGATGCGGGCGCTCGTCTCTCGGTGGCACGGATACGGAGACGGACAGATCCAAGTGGATGTGTCCATCCACGGAGAATACACGTCGTACGATCGGGTGTGGCGGTACTTGGCGGACTATGCCATGGAACATCGGCTGGGCATGCATGTGCATTGCTCCGAGACAAAGCAGGAGCACGAGGGTTCCTTGGAACGAAACGGGAAAACGCCGGCCCAGGCCCTGGACGAATGCGGCGTTTGGAACACCCGGGCCGTTGCCGCCCACTGCGTCTGGGCGGAGCCGGAGGACATTGCCCTGTTTGCAAGGCGTGGTGTCACCGTGGCTCACAACCCGGTGAGCAACTTAAAGCTGGGCAGCGGCGTGGCCCCCGTTCCCGCTTTTTTGCAGGCGGGGGTCAACGTAGCCTTGGGGACAGACGGTGTTTCTTCCAACAACAGCCACGATTTATTGGAGGAAGTGAAGCTGGCGGCCATCCTGCACAAAGGGACCACCCAGTCTCCCCAGGCCGTTTCCCCCCTGGAAGCTTTGAAAATGGCAACGGTAAACGGCGCCCGGGCCCAAGGGCGCAACAGCGGGCGGATTGCCGTGGGGTGCGACGCCAGCTTAATTCTGCTGGATTTCAGGCGGCCCCATTTGATCCCCTGTCACGACGTGGCGTCCAACGTTGTATATGCCGCCAGAGGAAATGACGTGGTGATGAATATGGTAAGGGGAACGATCATATATGAGAATGGGACATTCCACACCATAGATTTAGAACAAGTGGTCTGGGAAGTGGAGCATTATGCAACGAAAACCGTTTTTGGCGCCAGCGGCTGGTCGCTGCTGAAACGGTGATTTCTGTCTCAGGCTGCGGCCTTATGGGACCTGGAGAGGATGGATTCATTTGGCAAAAGCAAAAAAGCAAAGTTTCTTAGGAGGCGCCGCCGTTCTGGCAGCCGCGGTGGCCATCGTGAAGCTGATAGGCGCGCTGTATAAAATCCCTTTGGGGAACATGCTCAGCGGAACGGGCATGGGTTATTTCGGAACGGCATATAACATCTATTCGGTGCTGCTTACCATTTCAACGGCCGGGCTGCCCCTGGCCCTTTCCAAGTTGGTGTCCGAAGCGAACACCCTTGGGCGGCACAATCAAAAACATAGAATATTCCGGGTGGCCCTGGCAACCTTTTTTGTCATCGGCGCCGTGGGAACCCTTTCCATGTTCTTCTTCCCCCAGCAATTGGCGGTGATCATGGACAATTCTCAGGCGTGGTATGCCATCAAAGCGCTGTCTCCCGCCGTGGTTTGTGTATGCTGCATGTCCGCGTTTCGCGGCTACACCCAAGGGCAAACGCAGATGATGCCGACGGCCATCTCCCAAGTCATCGAGGCTTTGTGCAAGCTGCTCATCGGGCTGGTTTTGGTCATGTTTATGGTCAACGCGGGCTACGATGAAGCCCACGCGGCCGGCGGCGCGATTTTAGGCGTCACAGTGGGAACCGCGCTGGCCTTGATTTACCTTGTGTTCAACTATAGAAAAACAAGCCGGTATGAACTGGCGGTCGTCCGAGACAGGCCGAGTTCCCGGGAGTCCATTTTAAAAGGGATTTTGCGTCTGGGCATTCCCATTACTTTGGGCTCGTCTGTGATGAGCATCATCACGTTGGTGGACAACAAATTGATCTTGATGCGGCTGCAGGATGCGGTTGGCTTTACAGAGCAAATGGCCAGCTGGCATTATGGCGCCTATTTTAACACCATGAACCTGTATAACCTCCCGTCTTCTTTTATCGTGCCGATTACCGTCAGCGTGATCCCCGCGGTTGCGGCCTGTCTGGCGAGACAAGATGGGAAGGGCGTGAACCAAATCGTCAGCTCTTCCATGCGGATCACGGCCCTGCTGGCGTTTCCCGCGGGGATTGGCCTGTGTGTCCTCTCCGGACCGATTTTGAACCTGGTGTATCCGCTAAAGCCGGAAGAGGCAGCCGTTGGCGCGCCCCTTTTGGCTGTTTTGGGGATCGCCTCTATCTTTGTTTGCTTGATGCTCCTGTCAAACTCGATTTTGCAGGCCCATGGAATGGTCAACGTACCGATTATCACCATGCTGGCAGGGGGTGTTGTGAAGATTGTGACAAACTGGGTTCTGGTTGGAAACCCGGATATCAACATCAAAGGCGCCCCTGTCGGGACGCTTCTTTGCTTTGCATTGATCGCCATACTAAACTTTTTTGTGGTGCTGCGCATCTTGCCAAAGCGCCCCAGTCTGCGTCGTACCTTTTTCATGCCCGCCATCGCGGCCGGCCTAATGGGCGTCGTCGCGTGGGGCTCGTATCAGATTCTGCACGCAGGGGTGCAGGCCGTTTTCAGCTCCGGTCACGGGCTGATAGGGAACGGTATTTCTGTGATGGGCGCAATGGTCATGGGTGTGGTGGTTTATGCCGTTCTGGTGGTGAAGATGCATATTATTTCCAAAGAGGATCTCAGTTTGATGCCAAAAGGAGAAAAAATCGCAAAAATCTTACGCATTCAGTAAAGAAATACTTGCAGAGGACGAAAAACTATGATAAATTTTGCATATAAAGATCATTATACAGTAGAGGATCTCAATCGAATCATTCATTTGCTTCGTTCGGAGCAGGGCTGTCCCTGGGACCGGGAACAGAGCCATGAAAGCATCCGGCGCAACTTTTTAGAGGAAGCGTATGAAGCGGTGGAGGCCATTGACGAAAACGATCCCGAGCATTTGAAAGAAGAGCTGGGCGACGTTCTCACACAGGTGATCTTTCATGCCGCCATTGAGGAAGAATGCGGCCGCTTTCACCTGGATGACGTGGCGGACGTCACGTGCAAAAAACTGATCGGACGGCATCCTCACGTGTTTGGAGGCAGTCAGGTTTCCGGGTCGGAGGATGTGATGCGCCATTGGGACGACATCAAACGCCGGGAAAAAGGACAAAAGACCCACACGTCGGCGATGGACTCTGTGGCGAAAAGCTTGCCCGCTTTGTGGCGTGCTGAAAAAATTCAGGACAAAGCAAAAAAGGCGGGGTTCGACTGGCCGGATCTTTCCGGCGCCATGGACAAGCTGGAGGAAGAAACCACAGAGCTGCGGCAGGCCATCAGCCAGCAGGGGAATATCGAAGAAGAGCTAGGCGATTTGTTGTTTTCCGTGGTGAATGTGGCTCGTTTTTTAAAGATCGACCCGGAAGAAGCGTTGGGGCAGGCGTGCGATAAATTCATTTCCCGCTTTCAGGACATGGAAGAAGCAGCGCGCACATCGGGCAAAACCCTGGAAGGGATGTCCCTTTCGGAGATGGATGTTTTGTGGGAGCGCGCCAAACGGTCTTAATAAAGGCATCCGGTTGCAGGCTATGCCCTGACCCGCGCCTTTTTAAAGAAGATAAAGCTACCGCCCCCCCGGTGGCCAAAAAAGAGCAGGAGGACTGAACAGAGATGAACAAAGCGGAATTAGTCAATGTGGCATCCGAAAAAGCCGGCCTTACCAAGAAAGACACGGAGCGTGCGCTCAACGCGGCCATCGACACCATCATAGAAGCCCTGGTTGAGGGTGAAAAGGTGCAGTTGGTGGGGTTTGGCGCCTTTGAGGTGAAAAAACGGGCGGCCAGATTGGGACGAAACCCCAAAACGAAAGAAAGCATCGAAATCCCCCCCTCTCAGGTGCCTGTGTTTAAGCCGGGCAAAGTCCTGAAAGAAGCGATTTGCAAGTAATATTTGTAGGGCAATGCATGAAAAGAGGGCTTTTAAGCCCTCTTTCCGTATTTTCAGTAAAAAGAGAAAAAGGAGGACGAAGACGGATGCGGTTGGATAAATATTTGAAGGTATCCCGTCTGATCAAACGGCGCACCATTGCCAGCGAGGCGTGCGGCGCCGGGCGTGTGAGTGTCAACGGGAAGCCGGCGAAAGCAGCGTATGAAGTAAAGGTGGGGGATCTTCTGGAAATCCGCTTCGGAGAGAGGACGCTTTGCGTCAGGGTCGTTTCTCTTTTGGAACATGCGGGAAAACAGGACGCCTCCGCCATGTACCAGGAAGAAACGGGGCAATAAAACATCTTGTCCTTTGGACATACCTCCTTCCTTTTTATCATATATATGAAAAAACGGAAAGGAAGTGGTACCCTTGGCATATGAGGAGAAAAAAGCACGCTTGGATATGGCCCATCGGCTAAGCTTGGATGAAAGAGAGCGGCTTGTGGTTGCCGGCGTGGAAGACGTGGAGAGCTTTGACGAATCGGCCATTGTGATGTACACCGTGAAGGGAACCTTGGTGGTGAAAGGGAGCGGGCTGCACATCGAAAAGCTGAGCTTAGAAGGGGGAGAACTCAGCGTAGAAGGTACCATTGACGCGCTGATGTATGAAGCCCAGCGGCGGGAAAGCGGCGGTATTTTCTCTCGCCTGTTCCGATAGGAAATGGAAATTTCAATTTGGGAGCAGACGGTTTCCTTGTTGGGGTCGCTGGCGTTGGGCTGCTGTGTGGGTGTGCTGTACGACACGCTGCGGATTTTGCGGGTCCGTTTCCGCCGCAAGACCCTGTCCGGGGTTTTCGACTTTCTGTTTTGGATGATCTCCATCCCGGTGCTGTTTTTCTATGCCCTTATGACGGGAAACGGCCAAGTTCGCATTTATATTTTGCTGGGGGCCGCCCTTGGTGGCGGGGTCTACTTTTTGCTGCTCAGCCGCCTCGTTCTGTTGGTGGGTTATAAAATCGCGGATCTGATTGGTCTTGTTTTCCGTGTTTTCACCCGTCCCCTGGTGTGGATCTGGCATATATTTAAAAAAATTCAAGAAAAATTAAAAAATGTCTTCCTTTCTTGGGGCAAATGGTATAAAATGAAACAGATAACAAAAAAAATGGACACTTCCAATAAGGGCATCTGTCCAGACAAAGGAGGTAGAGAGCGTGAAGTTCAAACGAGCGGGAGTTCCAACGAAGCTGATTGTTTTGATACTGCTGGTTTATATGGCCGTCTCTCTTCTGACGCTGCGGGACCAGATTACATCAGCGCAAACCCAGGAGGCGGAGCTGACAGAGCAAGTGACAGAGCTAAGGCAAAGAAACGCAAGCTTAAAAAGCGACATCGATAACAGCGACGACTTTGCGCTGCTGGAGAAAATCGCGCGGGAGAAACTGGGCCTTGTCCTGCCGGGAGAGAAGATTTTTATTGATATCAGCAATTAAACTTTCAAGGATAGGAAGTTAAGGAGGAAAAGGCTTACAGTATGGAGTTCGGTGTTGGTGCAGTTCTGGATGGCAAGGTAACAGGAATTACAAAATTTGGTGCTTTCGTATCTTTTCCAGATGGAAAAACAGGTTTGGTGCATATTTCTGAAATTGCCTATACCTATGTCAATGACATACGGGATCATCTCAAAGAAGGACAAACGATACAGGTTAAGGTGTTGGGCATTGACGACAACAACCGTATCAATTTATCGATCAAGAAGGCAATGGAGCAGCCGCCGCGGCCTGCCAATATAGGGCGTCCGGCCAATCAGGGTGGCCGTCCCATTGTTAGCGGTACTCCGCGGCCCCAGCCTCGTGGAGCATATGCGCCAAAGCAGGCGGTATCAAAAGAGCCGGCTACTTTTGAAGACAGACTCAAGCAATTTATGCAAGTCTCGGACAGCAAGATGTCCGACCTCAATCGATATATCGATAAAAAAGGTGGCTCTAGGCGAGGGCGTCGTTAAAACAAAATGAAAGACAACAAGGCGGTCGGGTTTTTCCCTCCGCCTTGTTGTTTCTTCACACGGAAGTAAAAAAGAGCGCCCCCAAGAGGGCGCCCAAGGCAGAGTTGCGGGCAACGACTCGGATGGAATCGTGAGTCGTAAAGAGGAGCGTCAGAGACACTGTATGAAGCAATTCCCGCAGATTGGCTTCGCTGTCATTTCAGTATAAGCAAGAAGCGAGGGAATGTCAAACAGAGCTTTTGTCAGATTATGTCGGCTGGTTTCATTTCGAAAGGTGAGGGGAAGAAAGAGGATATGCGGGAGATTCATTATGATGAAATCGTAGCGGCGGTGCGGGATTTGTGCATCACTGCCAACTATCGATTGACAGAGGACGTGCAAAATGGCTTGCGCGAAGCGCGGAAACGGGAAGTGTCCGACGTGGGACGCTCTCTGCTGCAAAACGCTGTGGATAACTTTACATATGCCCAGGCGAACCAGCTCCCTATTTGTCAGGACACGGGAATGGCGATGGTGTTTTGCCGCTTGGGGCAGGAAGCGCGTATCGTGGGCGGTCTGTTCCAGGATGCCATTGATGAAGGGGTGCGCCGGGGATATTTAGAGGGCTGCCTGCGCTGCTCCGTCGTGGAAGATCCTTTGCGCCGGGTGAACACAGACGACAACACGCCCGCCATCGTCCATTTGGAGCTGACAGCCGGGGACAAGCTGCACATCACAGTGGCGCCGAAGGGATTTGGCAGCGAAAACATGAGCGTACTGCGCATGTTCAAGCCCTCTGCCACGCAGGAAGAGGTGGAGTCTTTCGTTGTAGACACGGTGGACAAAGCGGGGTCCAACCCATGCCCGCCTGTTATTGTGGGCGTTGGGCTTGGGGGCACGTCGGAATATGCGGGCCTTTTGGCGAAAGAGGCCTTGCTGCTGCCCATTGACCGGGCCCATCCGGACCCGTATTACGCCGATATGGAATACCGGATTTTAGAACGGATCAACGATCTGGGAATCGGCCCCCAAGGGCTGGGTGGCACGGTAACGGCCTTAAGCGTCAAGATCTTGACCCATCCCACACATATCGCGGGTCTGCCCTGTATGGTCAATCTGGGCTGCCACGTGACACGCCACGCCACGGCTGTTTTATGAACGGCAAAAGCGCCAAATAAATTTTATAAATTCCTTACATATGAGTGGTTTTTTGCTTTTTTTTATGATATAATAAGGGCAGAGAACATCCGGAATGGAATCTCTTAAGGGTTGTAATCCCAACCATCTCTTTCGGGAGACAAAAGGAGCTGAAGAAGGATGAAATTCATTTTTACAGACAAAAAGGTAGACTTGTCCCCTGCTGTACATGAGTACGCTGAGAAAAAGATTGGCAGGCTGGATCGCTTTTTCAAAGCGGACGCGGAAGCTTCTGTTACCATGAGCGTAGAAAAGGAGCGATGCATTGTTGAGCTGACGGTGCGCTCCGGCGGTACGATTTACCGGGCGGAAGAGAGCGTGAATCACGACATGCGTGCCGCAATTGATCAAGCGGTATCCGTTCTGGAGCGGCAGATTCGCAAAAACAAGACGCGTCTGGAAAAACGGCTGCGCCAAGGCGCCTTCGAACGAGAGAAGCTGGCAGCACCCCCTTTGGAGGAGATACAGGAAGAGAAAGAATTTGACTTGGTGCGCACCAAGCGCTTTTTCATCAAACCCATGGCGGTGGAAGAGGCCATTTTGCAGATGAACCTGTTGGAACATACGTTTTTCGCGTTCCGCAACCAGGACGATGACGGGGCCTTTGCGGTGGTTTATAAACGGCACAATGGGGGCTATGGCCTTATCGCGGACGAGATGTAGCGTCTGTTTCGTTGCCCTGTTTCCTGCTGGGCTGTGCGCCGCAGGGCTGCGCTCCGGAAAACAGGATGACTCCAAAACCATAAATTTCAGGGCTGCCACCGGCAAATGCTGGTGGCAGCCCTTTTGGCGTTTTTCGCTGCTGAAAGTTCAGCGGTTTTTGTAGCGTGCAACACGCAGCCGAGCCATCGCGCGGGTGAGCGCAAGCTGGGACAACTGATGCTCTTTGATGCTTTGTTTTTGTCGCAGCCGTTCTTCCGCACGCATTTTGGCTTCCAAAGCACGGTGTGAGTCGATATTTTCGGGCCACTCACAGCTTTGAACAAACACCGCCACACCGGTCCGTGTCACGTCCATAAACCCTTCGGCGTGAAACGCCTCTTTCCATTGGCCATCTGTTTTGATCTGGAGACTTCCGGCCTCCAGCGGGGTGATCAAGGGCGCATGCCCTGCCAGCGCCGTGATGCTGCCGTCAGGAGCATATACCGTGAGCGCCTCCACCTGGCCGGAAAAAAAGAGGCGCTCCGGCGTTAAAATGTCCAGCAGGTAGGTACGGCTCATTGTTGACGCATCCTTTCTGCCTTCTGGCGCACCTCATCGATGTCGCCCACCATGGAGAAAGCCATTTCCGGCAAGTCATCTACTTCTCCGTCCAAGATCGCTTTGAAGCTACGGATAGTATCCGCCAGAGGCACAGAGCGCCCTGGTACACCGGTAAACACTTCCGCCACACTCATCGGCTGGGAGAGAAAAAGCTGGATGCGCCGCGCCCTGTATACCGTACGCTGGTCACTTTCACTCAGTTCATCCATGCCCAAAATGGCGATGATGTCTTTCAGCTCGTTGTACCGCTGCAGGCATTCCTGCACCCGCCGTGCCGTTTCGTAATGTTCTGTGCCCACAATGATGGGGTCCAGGATGCGGGAGGTAGACTCCAGCGGGCTGACAGAGGGATAGATACCCATTTCAGAGACCTGCCGGGACAGGACGGTTGTGGCATCCAGGTGGGAAAAGGTGGTGGCAGGGGCGGGGTCGGTCAAGTCATCGGCCGGCACATAAATCGCCTGCACAGAGGTGATGGAGCCCTGATTGGTTGAGGCGATCCGCTCCTCTAGAATGCCAAGCTCTGTGGCCAATGTCGGCTGGTAGCCCGCGGCGGAGGGCATCCGCCCCAACAGAGCGGACACTTCGTTGCCCGCTTGCACGTAGCGGAAAATGTTATCGATAAACAGTAAAACATCCTGATGGGACACATCGCGGAAATACTCCGCCATGGTGAGACCCGTCAGCGCCACCCGCATACGGGAGCCCGGCGGTTCATTCATCTGGCCAAACGCCAGCGCCGTTTTGGAAAGGGCGCCGGAGTCCTGCATGTCATGCAGAAGGTCGTTGCCCTCCCGGCTTCGCTCTCCCACGCCGGCAAACACAGAGTAGCCCCCGTGGTAGGTGGCGATGTTATAGATAAGCTCCATGATCAGCGTGGTTTTTCCCACGCCGGCCCCGCCAAACAGGCCGATTTTACCGCCCTTGGCATAGGGGGTGAGAAGGTCGATCACCTTGATCCCCGTTTCAAAAAACTCCGTGGTGGGGTTTAGGTCGGAAAAAGCGGGCGGGTCACGGTGAATGTCCCAAACGGGTGCGTCAATGGGGCCTTTTCCGTCAATGGGGCGCCCCAGCACATCCACAACCCGCCCCAGCACGGCCTCTCCCACGGGGGTTTGGATGCCGCCCCCAGTGCTGATCGCTTCCGTGCCGCAACACAGGCCCTCTGTTGCTTCCAGCGCAATGCAACGAACCGTGTCGGGGGAAATGTGTGCGGCGACCTCCATATATATCCCGGAAGCTGTAACCAGCAAATCATTGATCTTAGGCAAGGCCTCATCAAACCGGACATCCAAAACAGGCCCGCTGATTTTGATGATGATCCCTTTTTCTGTTTCATTCAGTGGCATAAGCAGCATCTCCCTTTCGCAGCGCCTCAACGGCACCGGAAATTTCAGAAATTTCCTGTGTAATTGCCGCCTGACGCGCCATATTATATTGCATTTTCAAACGCTTTAAAAGCTCATCTGCATTTCGGCTCGCGCTTTGCATGGCATTCATCCGGGCAAAATGTTCGCTGGCATATGCCTGCGCAAAGGCAGCGAAGATGCGGGAGACGATGTACTGCGGCACAAGGGAATCAAAGGCCTCCTGCGGGGATGGGAGATAGAAAACATCTTGTTCCAGAGCATGGGTTTGAAACTGGTCAAAGTCCCCCACCAGAAGGGGGAGCAGGTGCCTGACCACAGGGGTGTTTTTCACGGAGCCGGAAAATATGGTAAAAATGATATAAACTCCGTCTGTTTGCCCCGCGTCAAACAGCGACATCAAGTGGTACGCAAGGGCCCGGGCGTTGGCGAGGGAAGGGTCTTGCGCATAGTTCTCGATTTCCAAATCAGGGATGATCCCATTGCGCCGAAAAAACTGGTGGGTTTTCAAACCCACCGCAATCAGGTAAGAACCCGGATGGGCGGCCAACTCCGCGTGGGCGAAGTGCAAAAGATTGGTGTTATAAGAGCCGGCCATTCCCTTGTCCCCGGCAATGACGATATAAGTCCTTCGGTCTTTGCCCCGGCTCTGCAAATAGGGGTGTACAGTTTCCTGTGAAGATTCCAAAATTCCCTTCATCGTAGACTGGAGACGGACAAAATATTTTTGATTGTACTCAATGTGCGACATGACCTTTTTCATGTGCGAGGAAGCGACCATCTGCATCGCGCCGGTGATCTTTCTGGTTTCCGCAACGGCATTGATGTGATGGCGAATATCACTGATGTTCTGCATGATCCGTTTCTCCATATGCAGCAGAAAAGCGGGTGACGGCATCTGCCAAAGACGCTTGACTGCTTTCATTTAGTGCGCCGGTTGCATTGATGATCTGCAACAAAGGGGCATATTCCTTTTTTAGATGAGAGAGCAATGCCCGCTTATGATCCGGAACCTTGTGAAGGGGAACGGCCTTAAAGCAGCCCTGATTAAACGCGGACAAGATCGACACTTGCTCCGCAAGGGAGAGAAGTTCGTCCTGGGGCTGCTTCAGCAATTCGACCAATTGCTCTCCCCGGCGCAGCAAAGAAGCGGTGGCATCATCAATATCGGCGCCAAACTGCGCGAAAACCGCCATATCCCGATATTGCGCCACATCCAGACGCAGGCTGCCCGACATTTTTTTCATGGCGTCTCGCTGCGCGGAGCGGCCTACACGGGAAACGGAAAGCCCGACGTTGACGGCGGGGCGAACACCGGAGTGGAACAGTTCGCTTTCCAAATAAATTTGGCCGTCGGTAATGGAGATCACATTGGTGGGGATGTATGCCGAGATGTCTCCCGCCATGGTTTCTACAATGGGAAGGGCTGTCATAGAGCCGCCGCCCAAGGCGTTCCCCAGCTTAGCGGCCCGTTCCAAAAGACGGCTGTGCAGGTAAAAAACGTCTCCGGGGTATGCTTCCCGGCCGGAGGGGCGCCGCAGCAGCAAAGAAATGGTGCGATAGGCCACGGCGTGCTTGGACAAATCGTCATACACGATTAAAACGTCCTTGCCTTCGTACATGAAATGCTCCCCAATGGCACAGCCGGCATAAGGCGCCAGATACTGCATAGCGGCAGAGTCTCCGGCGGTGGAAGCGACCACAATGGTGTGCTCCATGGCCCCGGCCTGCTCCAACGTATGCACAATCTGGGCGACGGTGGAGGCCTTTTGGCCGATGGCACAATAGATGCAAATGACGTCTTTCCCTTTTTGGTTTAGCATGGCAGACAAAGCCAGAGACGTTTTCCCCGTTTGCCGATCGCCGATGATCAGCTCTCTCTGCCCTCGGCCGATGGGAATCATGCTGTCTACCGCAAGAATGCCCGTTTCCAAAGGCTCCTTCACCGGCATACGGTCGATGATAGACGGGGCGGGGTTTTCAATGGGACGAAAGTTGGAAGCATGCAGCTCCTTTCCGTCCAGTGGGCGGCCGAGAGGGTCAACCACTCGCCCGAACAGCTCCGGCCCCACGCAGACTTCGGCCGTCCGGCCGGTGCCCCGGGCGACAGAGCCGGTGGAGATATGGCTTCCGCTGGTAAGCAGGACGGCACCAACACCGCCCAGGCGCAGATCCAGCGCCAAGCCATACGCGTCGTTTTCAAATTCCAGAAGTTCCCCATAATGGCTTCGGGGCAAACCATTCACCTGTACAATATCATCGCTGGAGCTTTGCACAGTTCCATATTCATAGACTTTTGGAGAAAATTCAAACCGTTTGATCCTTTCCCGTAAAAACGGACCCACGGGTTTCGCTTCAAACTGTAGCATTGTCCTCACCGCCTAAATGTTCTAAAAGTTGGTGATGCAGCTCACGGAGCTGCGTTGAAAAACTATAATCATAAATCTTACCGTCCACCTGCGCTAAAAATCCACCGATCAAGGACGGATCCTCTACCACTTGAAAATCCACTGTTTTTCCAAGTCTTTTCTCAAAGCCCCGTACGATAAGATCCAGCTCTTCTTGATCATAAGGCGGCGCTAATTTTAAGATTGCTTCTCGCATGTATTATTCCGCCTTTTTAAAAAAATCTTCAGCCACGGCACGATTGTCTTCCAAACGCAGCTCGCGGCGGAGAATGCGGCCGGCGATTTCCAACGTAAGGTTGGAAAGGTCTTCCTGCATAGAGGCAATGGCCCGCCGGCGGTCCTCCTCTGTTTGCTTGCGGGCGTTTTCCAGGATGACGCCCGCTTCTTTTTTGGCATTGTCCAGAATAGAATCTGCCGATTGAATGGCTTTTTCTTCGCCGCCGCGCACGATTTGCAGCGCCTGTGCCTTTGCTTCGGTCAGTTCCTCAGAACATTGTGTCTGCAACGCCTTTGCTTTCTGCTCGGCGGCATCGGCGTCTTCCAGCTGCTTTGCAACTTTGCCTTCCCGTTTTGATATAAAGGCCCGCACGGGCTTATAGACCAAAAGACGAAGCAGGAGAAAGAGAACAACAATGCTGATAATATGTACTACGATGTCAAGGGGATTGAGGCCTTCCATGATGACTCCTCCTTCAGTGAGTGCATATGAATTTGTTTACTGCATTGTAAACATCATAATGAGAGCGGTGACAAAGCCATAAATGGCTGTGGATTCGGTCAAAGCGAGACCGAGGATCAGCACGCCGTTGATCTTACCGGATGCCTCCGGTTGGCGGGCAACGGCCTCTACGGCTTTTCCGGTGGCGATTCCCATAGAAGCGCCGGCAAACGCGCAAGACAACAAACTGAGTGCAACACCAATGGGTAATAAAGCGGACATATAAAACAGCCTCCTACATTTTTCATTTTTTATTAAAATATCTTATTCCGCTGCCTCGTTGATAAAGGTCAGAGACAGTGTGATAAAAATAAACGCTTGGATCAATGGATGGAATACATTAAAGTAAAGACCGATGACGCTGGAGATGCCGACAGCGCCGGTGCCCAGAGCGAAATACAGCAGATCCACAACGATCAAACCGCCCAGCATGTTTCCAAACAGGCGGCACGCCAAAGAGATGGGAATGGCGATGTCGCTGATGACTCTCAAAGGGAAAACCAGAGGAGAGGGGGAAGCCAGGCTTTTTATCCTTCCGACAAAGCCTTTCCTCTTCAGACCATAGTAATTGATCAGGAAAAATGTGACCAAGGCCATCGCAAACGTAAGCGTCAGGTCAGACGTTGGAACACGCACTCCAAACAGCTCCGCCACCGAGCAGGAAACCAAAAACACGGCAATGGTAAAGATGTAAGCACCCAGCGCGTCTCCAAGGCCGGGGGCCATATCATTGGTATAATCTGCAATGGAACCGATGGCGGTTTCTAAAACAGTTTGCCAGCCTTTTGGCGTCTCCTGCATGCGCGGGACGACAAAAATGCGAAAAGCAATCGCCAGCACAATTAAGATAGCCATGATGATCCAGGTGAGGATCATGGTTTCACTGAGGTCAAAGATGCCCAGCTGCACCCGTCCGGCCCAAATGGATACATGAAATGCCTTTTTCTCCTGCATGCCGAGCAGCAGGGAGAGGAGCCGAACCACAATGGACCAGCTGCCGGCGACCATAAGGATGACACCCCATCGTTTGGTATGCCGCAAACTTTTTTCGGTTCGTGATGCTGCTGTTTGAATGGCGTGTCGCCGCAAAAGGCAGCCGGCGCCCACGACAACAGCGGAAAGGGAGAACGAAACAACGTTCCAGGGGACGCCGGTCAAAGGAGCTTTTAACCCAATGACAACAGTGGCAATGGAGACATAGGAAAAAAGGATCATCGCCACAACGAACGACCACCGGACGTCCATGCAGTTTGAAACGGCGTCAACAAACGTTTCCACGGCGGCTTGCATGGTTTTCGGCTTGTCTTTCATACGCGGAACGACAAAAAGCCGCGCCAGCACTGCCAACAGGACCAAAACCAGGACAATGCCCAGACACACGAAAGAAACGATGCCGACGGAAACCCCGCCGACCGGATCGGGCCTGATCACCGGAAGAGGAAAGATTCCGTTGCGTTCAACGGATCCGAAGAAAAGCGAAAGAAGCCCCACAGTAAACCGCCAGCCGCCGATGATCAGGAAAAGAGAACCGACGGTTGAAAGGATGCGGGGCCCCTTTTTGGCTGCCTCCTGTGTCCGGAGCTTGACAAGAGCGGATCGTCGCAAAAAAAACCCGACGACAGCGACAAGAGCAGCGGCAAGGAGAAGCAGAATGGAAATCGTAAACTCTGTCAATGAATTCGCCTGCCTTTACTTGGTGTACTGATGCTTGGGCTTTGTAAAAAAGACTGTGTTTCAAAACAATGTTGATTTTTACGAAGCTTCCAACGAAGATAACTGTATTATATGCCTTTCTCTCTCAGATTTCAAGATGAAAATTACGATGGAAAGCGAATTATATTGCAAGGAACTGTGTTTATCATCGAAAATATTCAGTTTATTATCATTTACTCTGGTTTGTGGGAAAAGTGGCAGAAAACGGCTTATTATAGTTAGAAAATTGACCGGTCGAATGGGAAAAGAAGAAGCTGATACAGACCATTCAGGCGCATGCAAGAAGCGATCCCTGCGTGTTTGACCCAAACGGAAACAACAGACTCCGTGAGAAGGGGAGAGGGTGCAATATGTTGGAACAAAAAGAAAAACAAAGGGGAAGCCGCCGCCAAAAAAGAAAGGGACAGCCCGTCCCGCAACTTGAAAGAGGGAGAGAGGGCGCCCTGCTTTACGCAAAAAAAAATAAAAGTGCAATGTAACAATCCAAAGGGAAACCGAAGCGGTTTAGGGGCGTGGCTTCCCCCGCCCCCAGGAGGCGCATGAAGAAGAAAACGCGGGAATGCCAATCTGGGATGGTTGGCATTCCCGCGTCGGAAGGGGAAAACACAGGAAAAGGAAAGGGCCATAGCCGCCGCTCAACCTTCAGGGGGACGAAGCGGCAGCGAGGGCTGAGAAGGCGCCCAAAGCACAACGTTGTTGGCAAGGCGGCTTTTGGGAAGGTCGATCAGACGCTGGTTGGCGCTGCCGCGAAAGGGCAAAGAGAGGGAGCGCTGCTCCAACACAAAAGGCCCGTCCACCAAAACGTCGGCACATTGCAAAAGCATATGCCACGCTTCCGGCGCGTCCTTTGCGCAAAGGGCTTCATAGCAATATCCCGTATAGACCCAGACCGTCAAGCCGGATTCCCGCGCGGCCCGAGCCAGGGGGATGCAGGCCTCCGCCTGCAAAAAGGGTTCCCCGCCGGACAGCGTCAGTCCCCCTGTCAGAGGGGAGCTGCGCATCTCGTCAATCAAAGCGGAAACGGAAACCGGCGCTCCCGCCTCGGGGTCATGGGTGGAAGGGTTGTGGCACCCCGGGCAGCGGTGGGGGCAGCCCTGAGTAAACACGGCAAACCGCAGACCCGGCCCGTCTACAATGGAGTCCTGAACGGTGCCGGCGATCCGCAGAGCGCTAGCGGCTGTGCTTGACACGGTCCCGCTCCTCCGCCCGCTTGGCGTTGTTAAACCGATCCAGCGTACCCACCAGATACCCTGTGATGCGGCGGATGCGCTCAAAGGGGACGTCATCTTCCTGCCGCCCGCAGCCGGGGCAAAGATCCCCGATGACACCGGAAAAGCCGCAGATAGGGTCCCTGTCGATGGGGTGGTTTACAGAGCCGTAGCCGATGCCGGCTTTCTGCATGGCCCGGACGATGGATTCAAAGGCCTCCAGGTTATGGGCGAGGTCACCATCCACCTCCACATATGTAATATGTCCCGCATTGGTCAGGGCATGATAAGGCGCCTCCAGACGGATTTTGTCGTAGGCAGAGATGGGGAAATAAACAGGGATATGAAAACTGTTGGTGTAATACTCCCGGTCGGTGACGTCCTCGATGCAGCCGAACCGCTCTCTGTCCAGACGGACAAAGCGGCCGGACAACCCTTCGGCGGGGGTGGCAAGCAGCGTAAAATTCAGCCCGTATTTTTTGCTGGTCTGGTCCATTTTGCCCCGCATGGCGCTGATGATTTCAAGGCCCAAAGTTTGAGAACGCTCGCTCTCTCCGTGGTGCTGGCCTGTCAGCGCCTTGAGGGTTTCCGCAAGGCCGATGAAGCCGCAGCTTAGCGTGCCGTGCTTGAGCACCTCCCGCACGCTGTCGTCCCAGTCCAGCTTGTCGCTGTCGATCCAAACGCCCTGGCCCATCAAAAAGGGAAAATTACGCACCTGTTTTCTTGCCTGGATTTCAAAGCGCTCCAGAAGTTGGGCGATGACCAGATCCAGCTTCCGATCCAGCTCTTCGAAAAACAGGGGGATATCTCCTTTGCACCGCAGGGCAATCCGGGGCAAATTGATGGACGTGAAAGACAAGTTTCCCCGCCCGTTGCTGATCTCTTGGTCAGGGTCGTACACGTTCCCGATGACCCGTGTGCGGCAGCCCATATAGGCGATTTCCGTTTCCGGGCGGCCCGGTTTGTAATGCCGCAGGTTATAGGGCGCGTCAAGAAACGAAAAGTTGGGAAACAGCCGCTTGGCGCTGCAACGGCAAGCAAGCTGGAACAAATCGTAGTTCGGATCCCCGGAGTTGAAGTTGACCCCGTCCTTGACTCGGAAAATCTGAATGGGGAAAATGGGAGTCTCCCCGCCGCCAAGCCCCATTTCTGTCGCCAAAAGAAGGTTTTTGACCACCATGCGGCCTTCCGGCGAGGTGTCCATTCCGTAGTTGATGGAAGAAAAAGGCGTTTGGGCTCCCGCCCGGGAATGCATGGTGTTCAAGTTGTGAATAAACGCTTCCAGCGCCTGGTAGGTGGCTCGGTCTGTTTCTTTGCGGGCGCGCTGATGGGCAAAGGCCTGGGCCTTTCGCATTTCCGCTTCGCTCCCATACCCGGCAACAAGATGGGGAAGCTCCGCCGCGAAATATCCGTCGCAATCTTCCAAGGTGGGCTGAAGCCCGGTTTCCGCTTGCACCCGCTGGATGAGTTGCTGGATCTCTTGTTCCGGGTCTTCCCGGCCGGCGAGCAGCATCAAAGCCCGGGTCAGGTTCTGCCGATAGATGCGGACAAAGGTTTTGCGCACCCCGTCCGCCATGCCGTAATCGAAGTTGACAACGCTTTGCCCGCCGTGTTGGTCGTTTTGATTGGACTGAATGGCGATGCAGCAAAGGGCAGAGTAAGAAGCGATGTCGTTTGGCTCCCGCAAGGTGCCGTGTCCCGTGGAAAACCCGCCCTGAAACAGCTTTTTGATATCAATCTGGCAACAGGTGGTGGTGAGGGTCAAAAAATCCAAATCATGAATATGAATGTCGCCCTTCCGATGGGCCTTGGCGTGATCCGGGTTGAGCACAAACATATCGTAAAACTGCTTGGCCCCTTCCGAGCCAAATTTCAGCATCGCGCCCATGGCGGTATCCCCGTCGATGTTGGCGTTTTCCCGCTTGATGTCGCTGTCGGCCGCGTCGGCAAAGGTAATGTCTTCATAAATTTTCATCAGGCGGGTGTTCATCTCCCTGGCGCGGCTGCGCTCGGAGCGGTACAAAATATAGGCTTTGGCCGTTTGGATGTACCCGTTGTCCATCAAGACCCGCTCCACCATGTCCTGAATGTGTTCCACATCCGGATCGGCCATTCCCTCCAGCTCCAGCATGGAGGTCACTTCCTCCGCCATGCGGGATGCCTCTTCCTCTTGATCCGGTTTGTACGTTGCCTGAAACGCCTTGTTGATGGCACGCGAAATTTTGCCTTGATCGAAGGGAGCCAAACGGCCGTCTCGCTTGCGTATGGTTGATATCAGCATGAGAAGGACCTCCTTTTGTCATCAGTTTTATAAAACTCACAATATCTTGTATAATGAAACAGATGGAATGTACAAATATAGTACATAGGGGCGTTCCTGTTGTCAACACCGTTTTTTGAACAGACAACAGGGGCGAAAAGAGACGCCCGTTTCAAACAGATGAAAAACGGCGTCTCTCCCGGTTATTTTCGAACAGTTTGGAGCGCTGCCCCAGAAAAGCAGAGAAACAACAAAGGGAAAACGATTTAAGAAGTGCGGTCTTTTTGGAAAAAGGTCAAGGTTGCGTAAAGCACTTTCTCCTCTTCCCGGTCAAACACATCCACAGAATAAATGCAGATCGTCTTTCCCAGCTTAATGGGCTTTGCCACAGCACGCAGGCGTCCTTCCCTGACGGGGCGCAAAAAATGAATGGAACTGTCCAAAGTCACATAGCTTTGCCCGGTCAGCGCCCAGGCGGCGACGCCCGCGACAGTGTCCGCAAACATGTAAAGAAAGCCGCCGTGGGCGATGCCCAGGGGATTAAAGGCGTCCTCCGTAATGTCCAGAACGCCCTCCGCCTGCTCCGGAGAGATGCTGACCATCCGTACGCCCGCACGGCGGGCATAATCGTTTTGGGCGTTGATTTCTTCCACAAGCGCCTGAATGCGCTCCGGGTTATTTAAGGAATCCACTGAGTATTCTCTCCTCTGCTTCTTCAGCTGTCAGACCCAGAGTCATCAGCTTTGTAATTTGGTCGCCGGCAATCCGGCCGATGGCGGCCTCGTGGATCAGCTGCGCGTCTGTGTGGTTGGCGGTGATGGCCGGGATGGAACGAATCTTAGCGCTTCCCATTAAAATCGAGTCGCACTGCACATGGCCAAAGCTGGGGGCGTTTCCGATCACCCGGGGGTAAAACGTCTGCTGGGACTGGTCCTGGGCAACGGAGCGGGAGATGATCCGGGTGGAAGCGCCCTCCCCGTCCAACAGCACGTCCATTTCTGAAACGGCGGTCTGATCCCCGTGAGTGAGCAACCGCTCCGTCAAAACGGCCTCCCCGTTTTTGCCGACCACGACTTTGGTATATCGCTTCGTGGAGTCCACGCCCCGGATCTGAACGGTGTCCAGCTGCACGCTGGCGCCTTCCTCCAGATATAAGATCGTTTGGGGGTTCATAATGCGTTCCCCTTCGCCGCTGCCTTCTCCGTAATGCTTTTCACTGTAGAGAACATGCGAGCCTTTGCCGATGTGGAAGGTATGGATGCCGTCGTGCTGGGAACGGTTGTGCCCGTCGTTGTGAATCCCGCAGCCCGCGATGATGGACACATCGCAGTCCTCCCCAATGAAAAAGTCATTGTACACCAGCTCTTCCAGCCCGCTTTGTGTGATGATCACAGGGATGTGAACCACCTCGTGCTTTGTACCCGGGCGAATATGAATGTCAATGCCGGATTGATTCGTTTTTGTCTCAATGGTAATGTTTTCAGTGTTGGCGCGGCCTGCCAGGGCGCTGTCCTTGCGGATGTTATAAGCCCCTTTCGGCGTGCCGTGCAGGTCGGCAATTTGCGCCAAAAGTGTTTCGTCGATCTGGTTCATTTGTTTGCCCCCTCGTTCATATAGCAGCAGCCCGGCACAGTATCCGCCATGATCAGCGGCAAAGTTTCCTCTTTCGGGCCACGGTGACGGATTTCCCCATCCGCCACCAAAACAATTTCATCCGCCAGGGAGATGATCCGCTCCTGATGGGAAATGGCAACAAGCGTCACATTCCGCTGCTGCCGGATGGCCTGGAATGTTTCGATCAGGCGGGAAAAACTCCAAAGGTCGATGCCGGCTTCCGGCTCGTCAAAAATCAGAAGGCCGGACTGCCTTGCAAGAATGGTGGCAATTTCAATCCGCTTCACCTCGCCGCCGGACAGGCTGGCGTCCACCTCCCGGTCGACGTAATCGTCCGCGCAAAGACCCACCCGGGTGAGATATTGGCAGCACGCTTCCCGGGGGAGGGACGTGTTTCCGGAGGCCAGCTCCAGAAGGTCACGCACCAAGACTCCCTTGAAGCGCGGGGGTTGCTGGAACCCATAGCTGATGCCGAGCCGCGCCCGCTCGGTGATGCCTAAATTTGTGATGTCGGTGCCATTATAAAAAATGGAGCCACTGGCGGGGGTGACAAGCCCCATGATTATTTTGGCCAGCGTGGTTTTCCCCCCGCCGTTGGGACCGGTGATGACGACAAACCGATTGTCTTCAATGGTAAGGCTCACATCGTGTAAAATAGAGAGTGTTTGCCCCTCTTCTGTTACCTGGTAACTTACATGTTCTAATTTTAACATATTCATGCTCCTACTCTTCGGCCGCAGCGGAGCCTCCCCTGGTTCAAACCGGGGGTGATCCACCGGGGTCAAATTCCGCCAAAAGGCCGGCGGTACGCCAAATCAACATCAGAAACCATGAAAAATGGTCTTTTCATTTTACCAAAGAAAAAAGCAAAGTGCAATGGGAAATCACGAGAGACTGTCAAGAAACGAAACCGGGGAATAAGATAAACGAGGAGGGGGTTCCGATGAAAACAGAAGACAAAACAAAAGAAACGGCGGCACGTTCTCCCTATCAGCGGGAAAACGAGCTGCTGGAAAAGGTTTGGAAGCGGGTGGCGCCGGAAAAGACGGCGGCCAAAGACGGGCGCGAGCCGCCGCCGGGAGCGCTACCCGCGCCCGGCGCGGCGGAACAGCCCGCGGCGGAGCCATCCTGCGATTTGGCGGGACAACGCAAGGAGAAACCGCCATCCGGCCCTGCCCCAAAACCCGCGGCGCCGGGATGGGAGAAGCAAATCATGGCGTTTATCGCCGATGAGCACGCGGACGCCCAATATTACCGGAAAATGGCTCGATGCTATCAAACGTGCGGCAACGTTTTTTCCGCCATGTGCGCGGATGAGCAGCGGCATGCCAAGCGGCTTTCCGCCATCTTGTTTTTGCGGGCGTGCATTCGCATCCCTGTTTGCAGGCAAAAGCGCCCCTTGCCGCTGCCGGATTACTGCGACGCCCTGCGTGTCCGCATTCTGGAGGAGCGGAAAGGGGCGGCGGCCTACCAGGCTGCCGGGGAAAACGAAAAGGACGAAACCCTGCGGCAAGTGTACTTAGAGCTGGCCCAGGAGGAACGGGAGCACGCCCGCGCGCTGCAAAAGCTGCTGGAGCGCGCCATCTAGCAAAAAGCACTGCCGCTTGCAGGCGGCAGTGCTTTTTCTGTTATTCCTCCAGACCCATCTGCTGCAGCTCGCCCCGGTCCTGCAGCCAGCTGGGGAGGGACCGGGCCTTGATGCCGGACACAAGCCCCATAGCGGCAAACAGCGTGATGATGGACGAGCCGCCATAGCTGAAAAAGGGGAGTGTCAGGCCCACAACAGGAGTGAGATACAGACACATGCCGATGTTCAGCAGCGTTTGGCAGAACAGCATACCGGCAAACCCGAACGCGGTGAAAGCGTCAATGGTGTAAGACGCCTTCAGCCCGATGAAAACGCAGCGGAGGATGATGGCGGAAAGCAGAAGGATGATCAGGGCGCACCCGATGATCCCAAGCTCTTCTCCCGCCACGGAAAAGATAAAGTCCGTGTGCCGTGCCGGAAGGGCGCTCTCATAGGGGCTTTGGGTTTGCAGCCCATGAAACAGGCCCTGCCCCCGCAGCTGCCCGGACCCGATGGCGAGAACGCTGCGCTCCTGCTGCCAGCCGATCCCCAGGGGGTCTAAGCTATGGTCAAATAAAACACGGATTCGGTTTTTCCAATATCCTTTGATCAAAGGCGTTTGGTACCAAAGAAACAAAAAGGCGCCCGAGGCTACACCAATCCCAAGGGCAAACCAGCGGAGCTTGACCCCGGCGACAAAGGCCATCACGAGGAACAAAAACCCATACACCACAACCATCCCGGCGTCTCCGGAAGCAACCATAATAAGGCCGCACATCAGGCCGACATGCAAGAGCAGCTTTGCGACGGAGGATAGCTTGCTGATGGCGCCTTTCTGCATGGCGGCCAATTGCCGTGCCAGAAGCAGCGTAAATGTAATTTTTGCCACCTCCGCCGGCTGAATGCCGATGGGCAGAAGGGAAAACCGAATCCAGCTCCGGTTGCCGGACCCTCCGTCCACGCCCAAAAAGACCAGAGAAACAATGAGCAGCACATTCAAAAATAAAATCCAAGCCCATTTTTCCGTCAAAATCTGGATGTCAATTTTAGAACAGAGAAGATACAAAACAACGCCGATCGCAAGGGCGGCAGACTGGATCAGGACATACCGGGTGCTGTCCCGATAGTTGGATGCGCTTGCAACCAAAACAATGCCGTACAAAGAGGCGATGATACACAGGGCAAGCAGCACAAAGTCCCCCTGCCGAATCGCATGATGGGAATGGTTCCGATGCTTTAGCTTCATGTTTGCCTCCTCCGTTGCTTTGGATCAGTGTATCATTATTTGTAAAAATAGTAAAGCGGATACAGGAAAGGAAGCCTCTTTATTTCGAAATTTTCTTTCCGCTTTTGGTTTTTATGGGATCTTTTATGATATGATATTTGCGATCGGGTTTCTTGTGAAAAGGAGCATGACACAACACAGAAATGCAAGGGTGTGGGAAAATGAAGATTTATTCTGCCGGCGAGGGGGAAACCCGGGCGCTTGGGCGGAGGATAGCCCGCTTGCTGGGGCCGGGGCAGGTGGTCGCTTTGTTTGGAGATTTGGGCGCGGGGAAAACGGCGTTGGTCAAGGGGCTGGCGGAAGGGCTCGGCATAACGGAGCCGGTGACAAGCCCCACCTTCACCGTCGTCAATGAATATCACAGCGGCCGACTTCCTCTGTTTCATTTTGATCTGTATCGGCTGGGCTCTGAAGAGGAGCTGTTCGACATCGGCTGGGAAGATTATTTGGGAAGGGGCGGCGTATGCGCCGTTGAGTGGAGCCAGCGGGCGCCCGGGCTGTTTGAGGACTGCATCCGGATTGAAATCGGCCCGGGGGAAACAGACCGGGAGAGAACCATTGCAATAGAAGGCGGGGGGGAGATTTTTGAATCTTTTGGCCATTGAGTCTTCCGCATCGGCCGCTTCCGTGGCCCTTGCCAAAGACGGCGCCTTGGTGGCGCAGTATTTTCAAAACAACGGGCAGACCCACAGCAGAACGGTTTTGCCTATGATCGAATCCATGCTGGAAAACTGCGAATGGACGCTGAACGACGTAGATGCCGTTGCCGTTGCGGCGGGGCCCGGCTCTTTTACGGGGCTGCGCATCGGCATTTCCATCGCCAAAGGGCTTGCCTGGCAGGGAGACAAGCTTTGCTGCGGCGTTTCCACGCTGGAAGCGATGGCTCATTTGCTCTCTCATATGGAGGGCGCCGTGATATGCCCCGTGATGGACGCAAGGCGCGGCCAGGTTTACAACGCATTGTTCGAAGCCAAGGGAGGGGGGCTCCTTCGCCTGTGTGAGGATCGGGCCATTGGGCTTTCCCAGCTGCTTTGCGAGCTGAAAAGCATCAAAAAAAAGAAGATTCTCGTTGGAGACGGGGCGCATTTGTGCTATACTGATGCAGAGAAACAGGAAGAAACGCTGTATTTGCCCCCGGCTCATCTTCGCATCCAGTCTGCCTGGGGCGTGGCCTGCGCCGGGATGGCTCTGGCAGAGGCGGGGCGCCTGGTCGCGCCGTCTGCGCTGCAGCCTTCTTATTTGCGGCTTTCCCAAGCGGAACGGGAACGACAGGAACGGGAACAACCTCAAAAAACAGACCAACAAAGGGGATTTTGAACGATGGAAACAGAAAAACAGAATGTGCATGTGCTGGATCATCCGCTGCTGCAACACAAGGTGTCGAAGCTGCGGGACAAACACACCGGCGTCAAAGACTTTCGCCATATTGTCTCGGAAATTGCGGGGCTGATGTGCTACGAAGCCACACGCAACCTGCCGTTGAGAGACGTGGAGATCGAAACGCCCATCTGCAAAACAAAGGTGAAGATGCTGGCAGGAAAAAAACTAGCCGTTGTCCCCATCTTGCGGGCGGGACTTGGCATGGTGGACGGCATTTTGACGCTGATTCCTTCCGCCAAAGTGGGGCATATCGGCCTGTACCGAGACCCGGACACTTTGGAGCCCGTGCAGTATTATTGCAAAATGCCGTGTGATATCATGGAGCGGGAAGTGATCATTTTAGATCCCATGCTGGCCACAGGGGGCTCTGCTTCCGCCGCCATTCAATTTATGAAAAATTATGAATGCCACAGCGTTAAGCTGATGAGCATTCTCGCGGCGCCGGAGGGGATCCGCCGTGTGACTGAGGACCATCCGGATGTGGAAATTTACTGCGCCCAGGTGGATCAGGGGCTGGACGAGCACGGATACATCGTCCCCGGCTTGGGCGACGCGGGCGACCGCATTTTCGGCACAAAATAAGAAGGGCGTTTTGCGGCGCGGGGGAGCGCTTTCTTGCGCCGCGGCTTTTCAGCACCACAATAAAAAGGAGAAGAGAAAATGTTGAGAAAGAAAAACGGTATCGTAGGAATTTTATTGCTTTTGTGTGTTTGCCTGTCCGCTTGCGGCACGCCGGCAAGCACGCCGGAACAGGAAGGGCATCAGGCTACCCTGTCCGTCACCTGTGAGGACGCCATGGGCAGCGAGTTGCTTTCGGACGCGCTCCGGGAAGCGCTGCCGGAAGGCGGAGTCTTGTATGCCGCGCAAACGGTTTCCGCCTCAGAAGGGGAAACGGTTCTGGAGCTGCTTTCAAGGGAGATGCGGCTTGAAAACATTCCGCTGGACGTGGGCGACGGATATGTAAAAGGGATCGGCTCTTT
This sequence comes from Oscillospiraceae bacterium, assembly GCA_050950425.1. GTDB lineage: Bacteria > Bacillota > Clostridia > Oscillospirales > Oscillospiraceae > RGIG529. The sequence goes on along the minus strand of JBMNHO010000002.1, from coordinate 832,953 downwards.
GTACGAAGGGGCCTGCGGGGAAGTGTCCGGCTGGCTGTTCCGTGTCAATGGGGAAATGCCCTCCGTGGGAGCGGGAGACTGCGTGGTGCAGGAAGGGGACCTGATTGAATGGTTCTACATCTGCGACATGAACGAACTGTTCGCGGAAAGCGCGGCGCCCGCCTCCGCGCCGGCGGCATAAGCTAAGGCCCGTTCCCCCGGGTCATCGGCGTATGGGGACGGCAAAACGGGCGGAGCCGCGAAAAAGCGGCTCCGCCCGGAACAGATCGGGTGCTGCGTCACGGCTCCAACGGGAAGCGCGGGCTGCCGCAGACGGTACAGACTGTTTCATGTTGTCCTGGTAAACTCTGTCCCGCACTTGGGGCAGGTGATGACGATTTTCCCTTTGCCCTTCGGTACCCGGAGGCGCTCCTTGCAGTGAGGACATTTAAAAAAGCGATGATATTGCCGGTTCTGTCGCCGCCGCCGCGCGGAGGAGATCCGGCGGCCCAAGGGGCGGAGCAAACGCAGCAGCATTTCGTTTTCCGCGGCACGCCGGGAGAGATTCCGGGAAAAAAAGCGAAAGACGCACCAAGCGAACAGAACCAAAAACAAAACATAGACCGGAACAGACCGGGTGTAAAACGCGATGCGGGAAAGAACAATGGCGAAGATCAAAAGGACAAAGGTCAAAAGATCGGCGCCCCGCCGACCGGCCATCAATTGCCGAAACCAATACATGAAAAATCCCCTTATCATCCAAATGGAAAATGAAAAAATAAAAACCGAACAGACAAAGCGGCTCGTGCGGCCCAAAGCACGCCGAATGCCGAGGGAAGGCGGGAAACAGAAGGGCAGGCACAAAGGAGGCTTGTCCGAAATCGTGCAATCGGCCAAACTGTTTTTTTCATTATGGGGCATCCCGCGCATTTTGTCAATTCCATCATACAAAGCCTTTTTGGGGGAAGCCGGTGGAAAAAAGAAAAAAAGGAGAAAATAAGTCATTTTCCCTGTTGACAAGCAGGATCATATCCAGTATAATAACTCTTGCCCTGTTAAAAAAGGGGTATCTACGGCGGCATAGCTCAGCTGGCTAGAGCATTCGGTTCATACCCGAAGGGTCACTGGTTCAAATCCAGTTGCCGCTACCAAAAGCGGCCCGTTGGTCAAGTGGTTAAGACACCGCCCTTTCACGGCGGTAACACGAGTTCGAGTCTCGTACGGGTCACCAAATCATCAGTACAGCAGAGAGGGGGATCATTCTTTCTCTGCTGTACTCTATGGAGGCATAGCTCAGCTGGTAGAGCACCTGCTCCACACGCAGGGGGTCACAGGTTCGAGTCCTGTTGTCTCCACCATAACAGAAAACCCCGTAGCCATTGCGGCTGCGGGGTTTTCCGTTGTTTCCAGTGGATTGCGGGTTGTTTCTTGAATTTAAATTGTTTGCAACGTGCGTATACATCTTTCGCATTGACCCAATATCAGACACAGCAAACCCTTTCACATGAATTTCTCGCTTTTTAAGCCCACGTTTTCCCATCGTAGCGCACAGATTTCAGAGCGGCGAAAACGATGCAGTCCGAGCAGTGCTGGAATTTCGACATTTGTTCCTTCTATGGCTTTCATGAAGGTTTTAATTTGATCGGGCGCTAAAAACGGGCGCTCATTAAGAGATCTGTCTATTTTAGTGTAGCCTATCCAAAGACTTCGAGCCGGGGGTAACGGCCCACCCGTTTCATCCAAATTGTCGGACTACGACAATCCCTTATTTCCCGGACAACTTCGGAGAACGTGCCGCGCGCAACGCCGATGGCGAAACTTATTATGTGCCGAGCGATATGAAGTATGAACAATGGAAGCGTGAATTTATTGACAGGCCGAGGCAAACGCAGTACAATAAATTCAAGGATTCTGTTCACGAAACTATAAAAAAAGAGTATAGCATTAAACTGAATTCGGGGCAGCAAGACAAGCATATTATAGGAACTAATAATTATATACCGGGCAGGAGCACGCTGACTGCGGATCCTGCTGAATTGATAGAGCTATATGCAGGAAAGGGCGAACCCATACAAACGAATAAGGGAACGTGGGGCGGGCGTGAACGCTTCATTCATAGCGATACCATAGGCGTTTATGTGAGTCCGGGAGGATTAGAACTCCCTACTCGTAGGGGGGTTATGCACTATTCGAAGAAAAAAGGAATTCATATTGTTCCCGGAAAACCGAAAAAGGGAGACTGAAAATGAAAATTGAAAAATTATATGACAAAATTGTCAAGGTTGTTTGTGTAGACGGGCAAATAATCACAGGTGAATTATCTGGACACACTAGCGCGCTCGATAATGAACCGAATGGCGAAAGCATAACCGTTGACACTTCTGACGGGTTCATAATAGAAATATATGTTGATGAGATAGCAAGCGTAGAAGAAGCTTAATGTTTGCAACAAGTTGATATAAACCACTCTTAACAGGGTGGTTTTTTCATACCCAAATTCGCCTTTTTGGTATTACAGGCGTAAAAGAATAAGACAAATAAAACTGGACTGAACCAGGTTAAAAATGAATTTGAAAGGCGAAAACGAAGTGCCATATCGCACATAGCAAAAGCTGGCCACGAAGGGGCAAAATGCCAACAAGAGACATAATGATTGCAGCGCAGATGGTTTATGATACAACGTACAGGTTCAAGCCCTGTTGTCTTCACCATAATAGAAAACCCCGTAGCCATTGCGGCTGCGGGGTTTTTTGTTACATCAGGGGAGCCGGGGTGCGAGTGAATCGTTGGCGGTTCTCCGCCCGCGAGGGGGCGCGGAGCGCATAGGTGAGGTGGAATAAGCTGTGCAGATGAAAAGGGACAAGGACTTCATAAAACGAGAGCAGATTCTTGAAGAAGTCAAGAATCTGCTCTCGTTTGAATGGCTCAGAAGAAACAATCCCTGTCATCAGGACAGTGGAAGATATTCGTTTTGTAAATGCGCCCGAATTTGTTCAAGATCCGGTACCAGCACGGACATCCCCCTGATTTTTGCGCCGTGGTACTCCGTATGTTCTGGCACGTAATAAGAATTCAGCTCCACAGAGCGAAGCAAAGGGGAGCATTTCACGCAAAGAAAAAGGATCTGATCGTTGGATAAATCTGTTGATAAAGAGGGGAGCATGACATCCATGAGCGATAAAAGGTCAACGAAATTAAATGTTTTAATTTTCTGGAAAGCCGCTTCCAGTATTTTTCGTTGCCGCGCGGTTCTTCCAAAATCATCGTCGAGTTTTCGGATCCTTGCATAGGCCAGGGCCTGTGTTCCATTTAAATGATTGTGCCCCGCTACGCTCCCTCCTCTTACGATGCTCGCCTCCGCGGCTGTCAGTTCCATATCAACGCCGTCCATAGCGTCTATTACGTCAATAAACCGTTCAAAGTCCACTTCTATGCTTCCATCTATGGTAATCCCGAAGTTGGTGTAGATGGTATCGCTTAGCAGCGGGAACCCTCCGAAGGCGTAGGCGGCATTGAGCCGATTAGCCGAGTACCCGCCGGGTATCTGTACATAAAGATCTCGCAAAAAGGAGATAAGAGATACCTGCTTTGTTTCCGTATTGATACTGCAAAGAATCATCGTGTCAGAACGCTGGCGCGCCTGCCCCTCTCTTCGGTCCTGTCCGATCAACATAATGTTGATCAATGCATTCTCTTCAAAAACCACGGTATCTGCCCACTGTATGTCCTCCGGCGCAATCACTGTCACATTTTCCCCGTCAGGAACATCTTCTAAAAAATTCTCCTTTTCCGGGGGGATTGTTTCGATATCCTGGGCTTCTATTTTATTGATCTTATCCAAATAATGATTGGCAATGCCCTTGCCGATACAAAGCGCGGCTACCAAGAGCAGCAATATGCTTCCGATGACGATAGCCGCAACTTTTTTCTTGCTCGTTTTTGGGCTGATCTTTCGTTTTTCCACTTTTTCACCCTTTCTTCGTCATGTGTTTTGCTATGGATGTTACCTTCCTCATTTTTTCAAATGAAAATCCAGGCTTACAAGGCTCAATTCGTACTGGTAAGCATCCATTGTTTCTGTGGATAGCATCTTAAGCTTTTCTCGTTCCTCTTTTACGGTCTCTCTCTTAAATATGAAGGCCACAAATATACGAACCATCCACATAACGGGAAGCAGAAGGGGGGCCTTTTTAAGAAATTTATATTTTAGACACATGTTCTCATGGCTTGGGAAAAGCACTCGACGCAGGCGTTCCCGCTTGGCTCTTTTGAAGGCCTTTACGGAGTTTAAATGTCTGATTGCAGAAGAAATAACCTCTGCGTTTCGAACGCCGAAAGAGCCGCTGTTAAAAATTTTATTCGTAATGCACTCCGTTATTGCATCTGGCGGCTGTCCGTCAAACCACACCTGAATGGTTCTGATAACATTTTCATAAAAAAGGTCAAGGCCTAACGCCTGAAACGCGCAGCGGATTCTCTCATGATTCAGCTCTTGCTTTGCACGCAAGTACACCCAAAGGTCAATAGTATGCCGGATGCCGATGCCAGCCGCGCGGTAATGCTTTGCAAAATGGGCAAACATATAGGTAAAATCATCCTCGTCGCTTAACGCATAGCAGCAGGCACTCCCGCTTTGCGGCTCGGCCAGTTTCCATCCATCGCCAAAATAGCCGCAGAAATCTTCATTTCGGGAAGAGATGAGTTGCTTGTGCAGCTCGATATGCAAAGCGTTCCGCTTATCCCAGATATATTCATGATCTGTCTCCTGCTGTTCTTGAAATCCAAGTGATTGCATAATGGGACGGATTTGCCCGTATTGATTTTTGCGAATCAAGATATCCACATCCCCCATGGAACGCATCTCTGTATATGGATACAATTGTTTCATTTTGGTGCCCTTGAGCACCACGTAGTCAATATGATTTGCCTCAAAAGATTTGGTAACTTCCCCTGCCTCGTACCGCTGCGTTTCATCAATGATAGCATTTGCTAAAACGGATTGTCTCATTTTTTGTAAGATGCCTTCCGGGATCTTCAGACACAGGTTCTCAATGCCGTAATAGAGCAGCGGAATGATTTGGTGCTCATGACCAAGTTTTAACACAGCCTCCCAATCAAAATCGTCCGGAATGGCCGGTTGATTTTTGTCGGGCAGCAGGGCGTTTTTCAGCAATGCAACAACAATGGTTTGAAATTGGTTCATTGTCAGTCACCCCAGTAAAATATGAGCCTTTACGGCGTTTGAGTGTGAACGCAGTAGCACTGGCAGCCGGCGGCCCTGCCTGCCTCCATGTCCGATTTGCTGTCGCCAACCATCCAACTCAGCCGCAAATCAACATTGTATTTTTGAGCGGCTTGTAAAAGCATACCCGGTTTGGGTTTTCGGCAGCTGCAGTTGATCTTATACTCCGCACGCTCCCCCGCAAATCCTTTGTCCGGATGATGTGGGCAAACGAAAATATCATCCACATAAGCGCCCTGCTGCCCCAGCAGCGTTTCCATCTTATTGTGGATTTCAGACAGTTCCTCCCAACTTACCTCGCCGCGGGCAATCACCGGCTGATTGGTCACTACAATCGCAAGATATCCGCTTTTGTTGATTCTCCGAATCATATCGGCGGCGCCGGGCAGCAACTCAAAATCATCGATATTCCGGAGAAAGCCCACATGACGGTTGATTGTCCCGTCCCGATCGAGGAATACGGCCTTTTGCTTGTTATGCAGGCTTTTTGCCGCAACAACACCCGACTGAATGTCACGTTCGGCTTGGCGGTATCGATCCGGTGTGCCGACGTCCCTCACGTATTCCGGCGAATCGTATACATATAATGTGCCTTCCGGTATTATGGGTTTGAGAATATCCCGGTCGAGGTCGGTCTTGCGCAGCGTATGAAAGTAATCCAGTATCTTTGGAGAAAGCATATGAAGACCGGCGTTGACCCGATTTTTATACCATGTCCGCGCCTCCTCCTTATGGAGCCATTCCCGAACGCGGCCGTGCTCATCCGCAACCAGAACAGCGCTGTCATACGGGTGGTCGTTGGGGTGGGTGAACAAGGTGGCGGCAGCGCCAAGCTCTTTGTGCCGACGCAGAAACCGCTGTATGTCGACGTCGAAAAGGATGTCGCCGTTAATCAGAAGGAAATCGTCCCGCACCTTGTCCTTCAGGTAATACAGCGCCCCTGCCGTTCCCAGCGGTTCTGTTTCGACTAGATAATCGATTTTCACGCCGAACTGGGCGCCGTCGGCAAAATAATCCTGAATCACATGTCCCAGATGGCCGACAACCATTGTGATATCAGTCATTCCCTGCTTTTTCAGGCAATCAATCTGCCGCTGGAGGATGGGTTTGCCGCAGAGGCGGATCATGGGCTTTGGAACGTCCGCATTTAGTTTGGCGATCCTCGTTCCTTTTCCCCCTGCCATAATAACTGTTTTCATTGCCCTTCACTCTCCAAAAAACTCGTTTTCCAACGCCAGGCAAATCGCATGATAGACCGGCAGGTGGAGCTCCTGAATCTTATAGGTTTCTTCTTCCGGAACGTTGATCAGATGATCGGACAGAGACTTCAATCTTCCGCCGGTGGCGCCGGTCAGTCCAATGACAAACATATCCTTGGCTCGTGCCACCTGCGCCGCATAGAGCACGTTTTTGGAGTTACCGGAGGTGCTTATCCCAAGCAGGATATCCCCCGGCTTGCCGTATCCATAGACCTGTTGCGCAAACGAGAGGTCAGGCGCCCTGTCGTTGGCATAAGCTGTCTCCAGCGAAGTTTCCGCGACCAGCGCAATCGCCGGCAGCGCGCCTTGAAGATTAGCACAGATATACTGTCCGTCCTCACCTGAATCGGACAATCTTTTTTGAAATTCAGCGGGCAGTGCTCTGGGTCTTGCGAAATCTTTCATCAGCTCTCCCACAATATGAAGCGCATCCGCGGCGCTCCCGCCATTGCCGCAGATCAGCAGTTTTTTTCCGTTGTGAAAGGCATGCGTCAAAGCTTCAACAGAAGCTGTCACACGGTTTTCAACCCTTGCCAAGCGCGGGTAACGGCAAACCAGATCCTTGATAATCCATTCAGTGGTTTTTTTCATATTCCGCCCCCTTTGTCTGTATGCCCTTATATGTTTCCGGAACGAAATACAAGACGCGCGTCCCGCCGTTTTCAAACCGGAACGGTACTTCCATCAGCGACTGCATGGCCTCTCGAACCCTTTGCTGCCTGTCCTTTTCCACATAGAACAGCAGAAACCCTCCTCCGCCGGCACCCAAAAGCTTTCCGCCCGCAGCGCCGGCATCGATCGCTTTTTTGTAGAGCATGTCTATAGAATCGGAAGAAATTTTGGTAGTGATCCCTCTTTTGAGTTTCCATGTATAATCAAGCAGCCTGCCGAATTCCACAAGTTCATTTTTTCCGGTCAAAACCTTTTCCGCTTCGTCAACCAATGCTTTCATTTCCAAAAGTTGTGCGGTTTTGTCTCTGAGCGCCTGTTCGTGAGCCGACTGAATCTCGGAAGAAAACCGGGAAAACCCTGTAAAGAAAAGCATCAGACTATCGTTCAGCTCTTTTTTTCTTCCATCGGAAAGTATAATCGGGTTCACCTCATACCCATCAGCAGAAAAATTGATTCGATTGAATCCGCCGAAGGAGGCCGCTATCTGATCCTGGATCCCGCCGCTCTCCGCGCATAGGGTCCGCTCCAGATAGATGGCGTCGTCCGCCAGTCTCCTTTTGTCCACATATGTTCCCTTGAGGGCATAGAACGCGTGGAGCATCCCCACCGCAAAGGACGAGCTTGTCCCCAGCCCTGTGCGTGCCGGCAGATCTGCCTCGTACGTTATCCGGAGCTCATGCATGTCAAACCATTTCATGGCCTCGCGAATGGCGGGGTGCATAATATCCTCGACGTTCGTAACCCGTTCAAGCCTTGAATACACCAGTTCATTGGTATATTCAAAGAAGGGCGGCAAATGACGCGCCGTTACGTAGCAATACTTGTCAAAGGTCGTGGAAAGGACAGCTCCGCCTTGTTCCTTATAGAAGCCGGGGAAATCCGTCCCTCCGCCGAAAAATGACATCCGAAAAGGCGTTTGTGTGATAATCATGCACTGCTCCTCCTGCGGTTTTAAAATACGCCGATCATGGGATCAGCCTTGACCAGCGGGTTTTCTACGTAAAAAGTTTTTTATAAGACCCAAAAGCACCTTGCAGATATTTTTGATGTCGCGGAAGTTAATCGCGCCGATGATGACGCATAGTATGACGGAAACGATGTATCTCGATGGAACCGCGGCCGTCATAACGGCTGCCATGATTACAAGACAGAGATAGCTTGGCACAGAGCGGCGATAGTCGATTTCCATTCTGCAAATCTTCTGAGACTGTGCCAGCCGGACAAGCCATGTGGCAAAAAAAGAAAGACAGGTGGCGATGGCACCCGCTATAATCCCCAGGCTTTGCACCATTGCCACCGATGCAATGAGATTGACAGCCGCGCCCACTCCGGTGGAAACCACAAGCTTTGAGGTCTTTTTCTCTCTCGTAAACATTGAGGCCAGAAAGCCGCACAGAGCCGAGAAGAGAAAAGCGATCAGCAAGAACGGGACACAGGTCCACGCACTGAAAAACTCATTTGAAAACAAGATTTTCCCCATAAACTCGGACAACAGTATCAGCCCGGCGCACACACAGATACAGAGGATGTTCAAAAAATGATAGATAGGCGAAAAAAACGCCGAGGGGTTTTCGTCTTTGCCGTCATAAGCACTTAGCCTCCACGCATCGGTAAATATGGAAGCGACTGTGGTGAGCAGGGACGGGATTTTATATGCGATGGCAAACAAGCCGCGCGCCGCGATTCCAAGGGTAAAAGCTATAATATATTTGTTGATGGACGTATTCAGCCACCATGCCAATATTGTCGGGATCATAGGTACGCTGTAACGCATCATCTGTCGAAACAAAACCATATTCCACTTGGGTTTTTTCAGCCGAATGACGATATCGCTGCCAAAAAACAATACGAGCATGGACATAAGGTTCCCAAGGACAAGCGCCAGAAGATATCCCCTTAACCCCATTTCCCAGACAAGGAGAAACAGGACGTTGCATCCCATTAGGGTGGCGGTTTGGATCACTCCAGAAACTGCAACCAAGCGGGTCTTTCCGACTGCCCGGACATAGTAGGAAAAGCAAAGCTGCAAATTGTAGCTTAAATAGCACAGGATGAAAAGAAGCCAATGGTTTATAAATGATGCGCCAGCCAACTGCATCAATGGCTTACAAAGCGCCAAGATCGCCGTACTTCCCAATACGGTGGCCAGCGCGTGCGTCAGGATCTCATTGCGCTCCTTTGTATACTGAAAGGTCAGACGAAGCACGGCTTCGGATATGGCAAACGTCAGAATGGGCGACATGAGGTTGACCATAGTGGAAATGGCATCGGCCACGCCATACTCGGCGCCGGAGAGAACCGCCGTATAAAGCGGCAGCATAATGTATACCAGTAGCTTAGAGGCAAAATTGCTGATGAAAAACGCCGTGGTATCGTGAACCAGCTTGTTGTATTTCCTGTTAATCTCCATAAACGCCTCTCGATTAATAAAAATGCCAGTGTGATGTCAGCCGGTAATGCAGATCCCGGTTGCGCTCCGCAACGCGCCTGCAAGGGACCCCCGCATAAACGCCGTGTGCCTCTAAGTCCTGTGAGACAACTGAGTTTGCGGCAGTCACGCAGCCGAAGCCGATGCGGCGGCCGGGCAGCACAGTGGTTCGAAATGTGATCCAGCAATAATCCTCTATATAAACCGCTCCCCCGTTCGTTCCGAAATCAGGGTCCTGATAGGAATGCTGCAAAGTCCAAACGGCTATTTGGGAGCCAAAGCACACGTGATCTCCTATAAACAAGCCGCGACGGCCGTCCAAAATGCAATTAGGGCCGATTACACTGTCGCCAATTGAGATATTCCATGGATCGCGGAATTCACAGCCGCCGTAAATGATCGCTTTCTTTGAGATCGTCATGCGAAAAATATGGCGATAGCAAAAACGACGCAGACGGAAGCTGGGGATTCTGCCGTAAAGAAGGCAAAGCAGCCTGGTATATCCCACAAGATACGGCCCGATTCCGCCCCAAACACGCCGAGAGTTTCCCGAGCCGGCGTTGGTATCCGATGGATAACCATGCGTTGCACGCCGGCGCTTTTGAAGAGAGCAGTAGGCGCAGGGAAGAGGGACAAAAAGCACGACCAGCAAACAAAACGCGACCATCCAAATCACCTTCATAGCGCCGCCACATCCTGTTCCGCTGCCGAGCAGACAGCTTGCAAATACTGGACAGATGCTTCATATTCTGGCTCCAGGGACTTTTTCGTCGCCGGAAAATCGATGGGAGTGTTTAACATATCGAGCGTGTGCTCTGAAATTACGCGGTCCGTCAGCGCAGTCTTTTCCAACAGAGAAAACAACCTCGCATTCGTGTTGTTTTCCGCTCGGTTTACAGCGGTGAAAAAGCGCTTTTCCATCAAGATTGCAAGAGAAGTTCCGTGAAAGGAATCTGTAATCACATATTCAGCTCCCTTGATATATCCCAAAAACTCTTCCGGAGAGGCATTGGAACGGAGTCTCGCAATCGGCAGGTAGGACGCGTCGCCCATCACTGTGCGGTTTGCCGCTATCACCAAAAACCCCGTTTTTCTCCTGATCTTTTTTACAAAGTCCCGCATATGTCCTAAATCCATCAGGTTATATACAAAGATATACGGAGATACTGTTGTCTCAGCGGCAAGCGCGGACCAGTGATCACCGTCAAGTAAAAAGACAGGATCCAAAGACGTCCGGCACGGCCTGCCGAGGCGATGGCTCAAGTACTCCGCCGCATCCTGTTCCCGGAGGGAAAGATATTGAAACCGGCGCAAAAGCGAGAGCGTTTCGATCTTGTATCGCTCAAATTGGCGAATCGACCCCATGCTGGCGGCGTAACTGCTCTTTATACAGGCATCCCCCGCAAAATCCAAGAGATATGCGGGGTCTCCTCCGTTGCAGATTGGGTTAAAAACCTGATCGCTCCCTGTCATAACCGCTGCGTAATCGTTGGAACACGCCGCAAGCCGCTCTTTGGCACAAGGCAACGTCAGGGGAAGTCTGCGCTGAAACGTTTCAAACTGTGTTTTCTTTCCCGCGTGAAGCATGCAGGTAAGGTTATGGGCAAAAAAGTTCCGCACAGAGGAGCAGTGTTTTAAGCGTTTTATGCGGTACTGATCGACCACGGCAGGGCAGCGGTAGTCGAGAATTTCGCATGCAACGTCCAGCGAGGAAAGCTTTGTGCTTAGGGCATATGCCTGCAATACCGCGCCGTAGTTAACAGCGTTGTGATAGGTAAGAATCGCAATTTTCTTTTTCTGTTGCATCGTACACCTTCATTCCGTGAGATATGTCGCTTTCCGTCATTAACACAAAAAGCAAATACAGGATAAACAAACAGAAATCGTAAAGGGGATTGCCTGTCATCCCGTAGCAGAGAAAGAGGACCTGGATATAAACGGAGATATAGAATCTGGCGGTGGCTCTGCCTGCCCGGATGTGAGAAAGGCCGCGTATCAACGGAGTCAGAAAAAACCCTACATAAAGCAGGAGCCCGATGGCGCCATGGTCGTATAGGATCTGCAGATAAATGTTATGCGCCGCACCGTCATATACGGAATACATGGATCCGGTTCCATGCCCCAGCAAAGGATTCTGCCAGATTCCTGACAGCAGTGCCTCATAAATATCGTCTCGCCCGCTCATGAAGTTCGCTGAATCATGAAAACGCTTGAGCATTACGGCTCCGGCCTCTGTCTGATTCATCACAATATATACTGCGGTACCAACCAGTAATATAATCAGCAGAAATTGCAGGATCTTCCGATAGTTTCTTTTGAAAAGATAGTAGGACGCCATCGCGAAAAAGAAAGCAATGACAGCGGAGAGAAAGACCCCTCGCTTTTGCGTTGCAATCAATGCAAATAGACTGATAAAGGCAAAAGCAGCAAAGAGCAGTCGTTTGGCAATTCTCGTTTCCTTCAAAGAGAGAATACCAAAGACACCGAGCATAGAGGCCGCATAAAAACCCGCCAGGCAGTTAAACCCGCTCAATCCGGTGTAGTAATTGTAAGAATACAGGGTACGTGTCATTGCATAAGCATCCGTTTTTATAAGCAGCTCGGAAACCTGCAACATCCAATCGGGGAAAGCGACCTGAAGCAGAATCGCCAATACCGCCACCATTCCAGAGATGCAAGTTACACGAAAGATGACGCCAAGAAGATCCTGGCTGTCAACGATTAAGGTATAAACGGCGAAAGCCAAACAAAGCTGCATCACAAACCGCAGCCCGGAAGAAGCATTTGAAGAATAGAGGGCGCCGACACTGCTGAGAAAAATAATTGCAGCAAACAAAAACTGGTATTTGGACAAATGGAAGACAAAGTGCCGCGCAGAAATCATCTGCATCACCAAAGAAACCAGTATCACCACAAGCATGAGTTTTGCGTTGACACCCCGAATATAACTCCAATAAATGTACACACAAAGCAAAGAAGCGCTCATATAAGAAAAGAAACCAGTTGACCTATTGTAGTTAGAGATTGCCGCTGGTGTCATTTAGTGATTCAACTCGCTTTCAAAAATTTTTGCGTGTTTATCCGCCGCCTGTTCCCACGAGTTTGCCTCCTTTGCAGCTTCCGCAAGGGGGAGACCCTTTTTTTGCTTGATCCATCCGATTAACTCCAAGGCGGCCTGCCGCATGCTTTGTACATCCTTTGGATTGCATAGGCAGCCAAACTGCCACTGTTCGATATATTCCCGGAAAGAACCCACATCTGTCACGAGGACATATTTTGAATATTGGATCGCCTGCATGAACACGCCGCTTTGCGAATAAAAGTATTTGTAGGGCAGGGCTATCACATCGGCAGCTTGAAAGAGGAGGTTTGTCATCTCATCGCTGACATGTTCGATGTTTAGAAACGACCTCACTCCACAGGCGGAAATCAGCTCTTCGTAGGGGGCAAAGCTCTCTCCATAAGGCATTGCGCCTGCCACGATCAAAAGGCAATCCAGCCCCTCCAGCGAACGGATCAAATCGTCAAGTCCCTTTTGTTCTCTGATACTGCCATAAAACAGGAACACGGGCGTATCATTGTCGACACCGATTGCCTGCCGGCACTGCGCCCGTTCCAGCTTTTCATAGTCGGTGGCAATGCCATGGTGGACAACTTTTATCTTCTCTTTCGCAATGGAAAACCGTTCCATAAGCTGCTTCGCATTCGCCTCGGAATGAACAACAATCGAATCGGCCGTATGATAAATCCGACTGAGCGACTTCATGCTCCAAAACCGTGATCGGTTCGGCGGGATCACGTCGTGTGCCGTGTATATGACCTTGCTGTGCCGCTTCATGCCCTTTAGAAAGAACTGATCCAGGATCGGAATGGTAAATTGAATGGATACGATATCCGGTTTTTCTTTTTTCACCATTTTGTTTCGCCTGACGATGTTCACAACAGAAATCGCCATGCGGTTGAATACCCATGCAATCGAGTGTTTGCTGGGTCCCTTTCGGAGATCGTGTAAAGCTGCGCGAACGCGAACCTTAGGCGAAAGGTTGCTTAAAAACGGATTGTTCTCTACCGTTATCAAGGTAATCTGATTGTCCACTTTTTCCGCTAACGCAGCAGACAACGGGCCCGTATAGGAGGTGAACCCGGCGCTGCATTCGTATACAAATATTTTCATGAAGCATCCTCCGCGGTGTACTTTTTGAACAGGTCAACAAGCTGCCCTGAAAGCTTGTCCCACGACAGACTTCTGATGTAGCCTTCCGCCTCGGTCAGCATCTGCCGGTAGCTGTCATGGTGCAGTGCCGCCTCTTTCATAGCCTCATATAGTGAACACGCGTTTGGTTCACATAAGATGGCGTAGCGTCCGTCACAAGTCTGTTCCCGCAGCCCGCCTGTGTCCGTTGCAATCAGCAAAGACTGCGCCAACATCGCAATGGGAACAACCCCCGACTGTGTTGCATCAAGGTAAGGCAGAACCGTGACGATACGCTCTCCGCGAAAGTAGGGGAAAACGTCCTCATCCGGAAGAAACCGATTGTCCACTACCACATCCTCTTCCGCCGAAAATTCCGATATATATTCCGATAAGTCACCGCTCCCAACAATCGAAAGAGAAACGTCGTAACCCTCTCGTTTCAGCCGGGCATATGCCTCTGCCAACAGGTGCAATCCTTTGTATGGGGTAATCCGGCCAAAAAACAGAAAATTGGTGCCTGCCGTCCGTTTGACCACAAGAGAGGTTGGCAGTTTCTCATAATAATCAAAGACGCCGTGGGGGATCACATGAATATCGGAAATCCCTTTATGATAGGCGGAGGCTGTATACTCCAAAAAACGACTGGAAAGCAGGATGATGACGTCGGCCGCCTTGGCAACCCTGCGATAAATCGTTCTGGTAATCCAAGGTGTGCCGCTATGGGCAATGGGATCATGCAGGGTAACGAATAGGGGGGCATCCTTAAAATGCCTGTTTACCAACCCGGACCAAGGCTGAATCATAGGGACATAGCAAGCGTCAATCGAAACGCCCCGAAAGATGCGCTTGAGTTTCCATTGATCCCAAAGCAAAAAACGAACGATTCCAGTTACAAAAGTAGCTGCGCTACGATACGTCTCAACACAGATCAACTGCGCAAGGGCGAGCTGCCCCCAGAGGCTTATGTTTTCGATGTCTTTTGATACAATGGCATAAACCTGGCAGCCGTTTTCGACCAATCCTTTTGCCATCTCATAAGCATAAACAGCGCCCCCGCCCTTTCTGCCGAGGTAATTTAGTACAACTGTCGTTTTTTCCTGTTCCTCCCATTGATCCATATCGATACTCCTTTTGTCGCACGTTACCGCACTGCGCCGACGACTTGATTTTTTGCGGCACGCTTCCCCGGCGTAACGCCGAGCACATCGCAATAAACTTCTTCCATGCACGCTTCCACAGCGTCTATGCTAAAACAATCCCTGATTTCATTGGAATTATGGGTTCCCATTTCTTGCCGCAGTTCCTCGTTTTCGGCCAACGTGTCAATGCACCGGGCAAACCCCTCCGCATCTTTTGGATCGCATAGGAATCCGCCTTGGCCATTACGGAGCAAGTCGACGTTTCCCCGAATCTTTGAGACCACGCAGGGAAGCCCGCTTGCCATGGCCTCCATCAACGCACGTGCCAACCCTTCCTGCAAGGAAGTAAAAAGGAACATATCCGATATCCGCAGCAGCTCCTTGATATCCGTTCGGAAGCCAAGGAAACGGACCCGGTCATCCACCTGAAGCGCGCTTGCAAGTGCTTTCAGGCTTTCTTTCTCTGGACCGGCGCCGCAGATTAGATAGCGCAGCTTGGAGTGGCTTGCCTTTGCCAACGCCTGAATCGCCACTTGGTAATTCTTCCGCTTGATTAAATCACCCATAGAGATAAGGACGATATCGTCCTCGTCCAAGCCAAGTTCCTTCCTTTTCGCGGCGGCGTCTACTTCAACAGAGGCGTATTCCTTCCAATCTACACCCACGCCGGGGACATAAAAAACATTGCCTCGGCCGCGAAGCCGAAACTTTTTTGCCCGTTCGTGGTCTTCGTGGTTGATTGTGATAAGCGCGTCCGTGTAACGTGCCAGTATCCGCTCCACAGGGTAATACATCAACCAATTAAGAAGCGGCGCCCCTTTGCAGAAATGGAACCCATGCGCCTGATAGATCACCTTGGGTATGTTGCATTTCCTTCCCACCAAGCGCCCTAAAACGCCACCGATAGGTGTGTTGCAATGTATCACGTCGATTTTATGAGTACGCGTCAGCTCTACCAATCGCCGGTAAGCGCCGATATTTTTCGGAGAATAGGGCGTTCGCTCAATATCGACGTGACAGATCCATACATGATGCTGCGATTCATCATAAGCGATCTGTGCAGCATCGGCAGCAGACCAGTTGGAAGCATAGTAGCATTCAATCCCACATGCGTTTGCTGCTTGTATGCTGGACAGCGAAAAACTGCCTACTTTTTTGGATGCATTGGATATGTACAAGAGGTTCATACTGTCCCCCCTTGATCCTTTTCCTGATTCGAATATATATTCTCACGCGTAATTAAAGTGTGAACGGTTTTAAACAGAATTTTTACATCCATCCATAGGGAGGCATTTTCCGCATACCAGGCGTCTTTTAGCCGTTTTTCCCGCACAGTAAGACTGTTTCGGTAATAGGCCTGGGTGTAGCCTGTTATTCCGGGACGAACATTCATTTTGCCGATTTCATCTTCCCGGTATGAGGAAAGTGCCTCCCACGCACTCGCACGAGGGCCGACCGCACTCATCTCCCCTTTGAAAACATTGAGGATCTGCGGGGTCTCGTCTATGCTGGTTTCTCGCAGCAGCCGTCCGATCCTGGTGACCCTCGGATCGTCCTTGGCGTTGTATGTGCCGCCGTCCGGATTCAGTATATTTTCGGCGCCGACTTTCATGGACCGGAATTTGTACATATAGATTTTTCGGCAGCCGCGGCCGATTCGTTCCGCTTTGTAAAACGCTGGCCCTCCGTCCTCCAGCTTGATTGCGGTTGCCGCAATCACAAAAATGATCAAAAAGATAGGGAACCCAACGCAGCAGCAAAACAAATCGAAGGTTCTTTTGATGGTCTTGTACGCCATTTCCTCACCCCCTTCCTTCTCAGCATCTGACGATTGACTGCTCAACCTCCAATAAAGCTGCCGACACCCGTTTCTCTGGCTGAACCACATCGCTTCCTGTTGCAATTACATAGCCGCATCCATCCAGGTTTGTTCTATATGGTGCAATGCGCGAGCCAACTGTAAGACGATGGATGATGGAAACCCCGTAGCGTTTTTCAATCGCGTCAAAATCCGGAAGATGTTTCACCGTACCGGGGGACAGCGCGAGCAGCCTGGTGGCGACCGGCCTTATGTGAGTGATCTCCGGTCGGTCTACAGGGTCGTTCACCGCAATTCGGATCAGATTTCCCATATAGTCGTACCCCGTACCCATGGGGACGATATGAGAGCCAATAAGGTTTCCGCCCATCCTTGCGCCCACGTCAATGATATAAATCGTCTCATCGTGGGAGATCAGAAAGTCCATATTCACAGCGCCTGTATGGATACCCAGGCTGAAAATGGCCTGTTCCACTGCCTTCCGCACTTTTTCCTCCAATGTCTCTGATAAGCCGCTGCGGACGGCGTGTCCCAATTCTGCATAATACGGCGGCTGTGTCATCCACTTTTTCATAATCGCCAATACAAAAGGGACTCCGTTATAGACAATGGCTTCCGCGCCATATTCCGCTCCGCCGATAAATCGCTCAATCAACGCTTTCCCTGTTTTGGAGGCGGCGCCGGCGGCATCGAACGCCGCATGCAACTCGGCCTCATTGTCTGCCCTTATCACACCCCGGCTTCCGGAGCCGTTACAGGGCTTTATCATAACCGGATATTCTATTGGAGGGGCAATCTTTACGATATCCTCGTGGGAGGCAACCTCGTATGCCGGCATAGAGTCATCGACCTTACCACCCCGCAGAAGCTCGTGTACGGCATATTTGTCTCTTACTGTTCTGGCCGTTTGAGCACCAATTCCGGGGAGCAGCAGTGTTTCCGCGATCACCGCTGCGGCAACAACGCCATAATCGGTAGCTGCCGTCATCACGCCATCGATCTGTTGCTTTTTTGCAAACGCGAGACACCGTTCTGTATCCACAATATCAATTGTTTCCGAAGCATCCGCATATGAAAACCCCGGCGCATGCGGATTTCCGTCGACTGCAATCACATAATAGCCAAGCTCCTTTGCTTTGCGGATGACATGCGTCTGCAAAAACCCCGCTCCCAAGATCAATAATCTCTTTTTTTTCATAACAACATCTTTTCTATTAAATATACGGTAAATCTTTTTCCTGTGCTCGATCCGACGATTTCAAAGCCGTTTTTCACATAAAAGGAAAGGGCTTGTGTGCTTTTTTCATAAACGTTACCACACAGTATCGCGATGTTCCGTTCGCGGCTCCACTGGAAAATATATTGCAGGCAGGTGTTTCCGATCCCTTTTCCTGCCTGCTCCGGAACCACGGCGAACTTGACCAAATGCGCCGTGTCTCCATCATGCACAATTTGAAAAGACGCAACTTCTTCTCCGTCTGCCTCAACCAGAAACACCGCGTTATCGCTGCAGCTTTGCCGGATGGTCTCCTTCGGATACGGTGTTTTCCAATGGCTTAACCCCTGATTTAGATACATGTCCTCACCACAGCGGCAAAGGATCTGAAAAATCCCATCAATTGCCCCGGTGTCCTCGCTCTTTACTTGTCGGAACACAAGTTTGTCTTTTTCCATTCTGCCACCTCTTGTTGGATCACGGAGAAAAACGTCTCGGCTACATACTCCGCATCCTCATCCGACAGCAGCGTATGCATAGGCAACGTGATCTCGTTTTCGTATTGCTGAAAGGCGTTTGGGAAATCGGCAATGTCAAAACCCAGGTTTTTGTAGGCCGTCATCAACGGCAGGGGCTTAAAGTGAACGTTACAGGCGACCCCCGCTTCCGCCATTTTTACAATGATATCACATCGCCGCTCATGGCTGATTCCCGGCACACGGGTAAGATACAAGTGGTGGTTCCCCTGGAAGTGATCGCCCCCATGGGCAAGCCGGACAACTCCGCCCGGCAGCAGCACACGATCATAGATGGCAGCGATCTCTTTTCTCCGCGCGGCCAGGCTGTCAAATCTCTCTAGCTGCTTGAGCCCAAAGGCCGCGGAAAGATCCGTCATATTACACTTAAACGCGGGATAAAGGATGTCATACTCCCACGCGCCCGGCCGGAGCTTTGCGGCGGCGTCCTTGCTTTGCCCATGGAGGCTGTACAGACGAAACTGCTCATATAGCTTTTCATGCTCCAGCCCGTCCCTGTCGATCCAGGTAACGGCTCCGCCCTCGGCAGTGGTGAGGTTTTTAACGGCATGAAATGAAAACGCCGTAAAATCCGCCGCAGTTCCCGAGCGTTTCCCGTTCCACCGCGCACCAAAGGAATGCGCGGCGTCTGCCAGGACCACCGGCCGGTCAAACAAGCGCTGCATAGGGCTTTTCGGCCGATAGAGCCGCTTTTTGCGCTCTATCGCAGCATATACCTTGTCGTAATCACACATGATGCCGCCGATGTCCACAGGGATAACGGCTTTCGTCCGCTCCGTTATGGCGTCGGCCAGCTTTTCATAATCCATTTCATAGGAATTCGGCGCGGTGTCCACCAAAACCAGCCTTGCTCCTGTGTGGCAGACAACCGATGCGGAGGCCGTATAGGTATAGGCTGAAGTGATTACCTCGTCTCCCGGCCCCACTTCAAGCAGCCGAAGCACCAGCTCCATTGCCGCCGTCGCCGAGTTCAGGCAAACTGCTTTTGCATTCCCGCAGTATTCAGCAATCTTTTGCTCGAAAAGCTTTGTCCGCGGTCCGGTTGTAATCCAGCCGGACCGCATCGCGGATACAACCTCTTCTATCTCTAAATCCGATATATCCGGTGGTGAAAACGAAACATTTCTCACGATATGACCCCTCTTTTCTGTCGTTAAGAAGCAACCGCCGACACTCCCTGCTTCCCTTGGTCACCATCATCCGCTTGTGCTGCTTCCGCGCCCTTATTTCCCTCGGCCTGCGCAGTCATTGAAGCATTCACCTCTTCCGGTGTGCGGAAATTCGAGACAAAGTGCCGCATCAAAGACAGCACCTTTTCGTTGTCTGTTGCAGACACTGCTTCAGAAAGTTCTGCCAATTGCTTCTCGATCATGCTCATCGTCAAATGGACTTCGTTGCGTTCGATGAATATTTTCGAATCGCTGGTGGCTATGTGCATATCGTCGTTCACCAACAGCTCCTCATACAGTTTTTCACCAGGCCGCAAACCAGTTTCCACGATCGATATGTCCCGATATGGCGCAAATCCGGAAAGTTGGATCAGATTTTCCGCCAGATCAAGAATCTTTATGGGATTGCCCATGTCCAGAATGTACGTTTCGGAGCATTTGGCCATGGCGCCGGCCTTGATGACCAACCCCGCAGCCTCCGGAATCGTCATAAAGTATCGGGTCATACGCTTGTCCGTAATGGTAACGGGGCCGCCCTGCGCAATCTGCATCTGGAAGAGGGGGATAACGGAGCCGCGAGAGCCGAGCACATTGCCGAATCGGACAGCCACAAAGTCTGTTCGGTTTGCTTCCCGGCTTGCAAACGCCCGCATCATGTCCTCACAGTAGCGTTTGGTGGCACCCATGATATTTGTGGGGTTGACCGCCTTATCCGTGGAAATAAGGACAAAGTTAGGGCAGACGCTTTCCGTTACCGCTTTAAGCAGGTTGTATGTACCGAAAATATTGTTGGACACCGCCTCATACGGGCAGGATTCCATCAACGGTACATGCTTATGTGCGGCCGCGTGAAACACCGCGTCGGGCCGATACTGCCGAAACAGATGATGGACACGCCCGGCGTCTGTCATGGAGCCGATTTCCACATGCACCTGACAGTCCTCGCATAAATAAGGCTTTAATTCTCGGAACAGCACATACGAATCATTTTCGTTGATATCAAAGATAATCAATCGAGGTACGCCGGCCTGAACGAGCTGCCTTACGATCTCGGATCCAATGGAGCCGCCGCCGCCGGTGACCAGGATGGTCTTGCCGCGGACAAAAGCATCCAACTCTCCCCGGTCAAACTGAATGGAAGTCCTGCCCAGCAAATCTTCAACCTTGACCTCGCGAATAGAGCGTTCCATGTTATTCCCGTCGCTGCCTATCAGCGCCATGGTGTCCGGCATGATTTTTAGACGGCATTGCAAAGAGCCAAACATACCGACGATTTCACGGCGGCGCGCTATCTCCAAGGACGGAATGGCCAACACCACGTCATATACCGATGTTGTTTTAATGATTTCCGGCAAAATACTGATCGGCCCATGCACCTTAAAACCGTTGATAAAAAGGCCTATCTTTGCAGGATCGTCATCAAAAAAACCCCAGACAGTGTATGGGCTTTGGGGGTTTCGGGTGATTTCTTCCTGCAGAGCAACCCCTGCGTTCCCCGCGCCGATGATTGCCAGATAACGCGCTTCCCTTGAATGGGGCTGTCTTGGCTTTCGAAAAAGCAGAGACCGATAGAGAACCCGAACATACAGCGAAATCAGCAACGCGCCCGATTCTGCCAGCAAAACCAGGGATTCCGGCACGGCCCATTGAAAAAGCAATTTGTTCAGCAGGAAAAAGGAGAGGAAACCAACCGCATAGATGTTTATAATGGTCAAATATTCTTTTGCTCCGGCATGTCGCAACATGTTTCGGTTTATGCCCAGTAAACTTGTCAGCACAATGATGATCGCAGTACAAAGAAACCAGCTCAAGAGGATCACATACCAATCCTGGCCTGAAGAAGCATCCCAGGATATAGCAGCCGCCACGAAGGAAAACGCCAATATGCAGGAGTCCACCAGCGGCAAGACAATCCTTCTATAGCGCCGCAGCGCAATTAAAATTCGTTCCATAGTTTCCTCCTGTTATCCAAATAACGGCATAAGCGTTCTCCCGGTGTGAAGGAAATTGCAGCTGGCTCTTTTCGCCCAGCGATCCGATTTAACTGCTTGCTGACTGTGAATAGCTGTCGTATGGTTGAAACTTTTTGTAGCGGTGCTTATTGCTCTTTTCTACGTTGGAGCCATTGAGAACAAAGCCCAATATGTTGGCGTTTGCATGCCGCAATTGACTCAGCGCGTACGCCACAGAGTCATGATCAGAGTACCTGGACCGGACAATAAAAAGAACACCGCTGCTCTGGGGCACCAATACGGTGGTGTCTGTCACGGCTGTAATCGGCGGTGTGTCCATAATGATATAATCAAAGTTTTCTTTCAGCCGCTCCAGAAGCTGCTTCATGCGAATAGAACCAAGCAGCTCCGATGGGGTGGGGGGTATATCCCCGGCCAAGATGACGCTTAGCCCCGGCACATGAGAGTTTAGCAGCGCGCTGTCCAACAACTCCGGATCCATAAGTAGATTACTCAATCCAACAGGCGCATACAGATCGAGCAGCTGCGAGAGCTTGGGCCGACGGAGATCGCAGTCCAAGAGCAGCACCCGGTTGCCGGCTTGTGCATAGGAAATCGCTAGATTTGCCGCTATGATGCTTTTCCCTTCGTTTTGGCTGGCTGAGGTAATCAGTATGGATTTACAGTCCGACTCCGCCATCAACGAGAAAAACACATTCGTACGAAGCCTCTTATACGATTCCTGAACAAAGAAATCGCTGTTGACCGTGAGAAGGTGGCTGCGGTCTATTTTTAGTTGCTGAAGCTCGTTCTTTTTTGATCGGTTCATTCCGTGTTGACTCCTTTTTGTTTACGGACAGTCCGCTTCCCGTCCCTTTATAAACGCTTACGAACTTCGGGGGCTGTTCTTATGTCCGTGATTTTTTTCGTTTGGGTAAAAAATCGGGATACTGCCAAGAACCGGTATATCGAACATCTGCTCAAAGTCTTCCTCCGTATCGAGTTTTACATCCAGCAGATGGTGCAGGGTGAGGAACATCACAGCCAAAAGGCATCCCACCAGACCGCCTAACTGGGTATTACCGCCGTAGCTGGGGTAATAGCTTCTGGAGGGGACCTTCGCATAGTCAATGATTTTCGTAGAACTGCCATCTACGAAGCTTTCGATTTCCCTTGGCGCTATTTCCGCTACCGTGTTGGCAATAAGGGCGATCCGTTCTGGATCGGGGCCTGAGATGATAACGTAAAACAGCTCCGTATTGTCAACTTGCTGTGCGGA
This sequence comes from Oscillospiraceae bacterium, assembly GCA_050950425.1. Lineage (GTDB taxonomy): Bacteria > Bacillota > Clostridia > Oscillospirales > Oscillospiraceae > RGIG529. The sequence continues at coordinate 810,068 of JBMNHO010000002.1, read as the reverse complement.
CATTGCGCTGCGGATATAAGACGCGCTGTACCCTTCGCCTAAGCTATCTACCACCTTGTCCAGTACGGTATCGCTTCGAATCATATTGATATAAGTGCTAACCAGCTGCTGAGACGCCGTCAGGCTGCTTCCGGTAATGGAATCAACTTGTCCGCTTTTTGTGTTGTTGACATATATTGTCACGCTGGCCTGATATAACGGAGTCACAAAATTCGCCGTATAAAAATATGCCGCGCATGCGAGCAGCGCACCGCATAGCAGAATCAGCCACCATTTTTTCAGATAAAATCGAAAGAGTTTTCTGATATCAAATTCGACCCCCCTGGGTTTTTGCGTCCCTATCATCCTTCTTTTCCTTTCAACTTTTGTGGTTTTACATAAGCAAAACATGCCTGCGGCTTGCTATTGCCGCTCTGCTTCTTGGGTGAGGGTAATGACGCGATCCGCATAGCTCTTGACAGAAGCGCGGTGGCAGATCATCAAGCAGGTCTGGCCCTCTCGTCTGGTGCGCAAATGGGTCAATATCCTTTTTTCTGTTTCTGCATCAAGCGCCGATGTGGCTTCGTCTAAAATCAGCAAAGGCGCCGGACGAATCAGTGCTCGGGCGATCGCGATTCGCTGCGCCTGCCCCTCGGACAAGCCGTGCGCCTTCTCTCCGATTTTCGTATGAATACCTGCCGGCAAGCCCTCGACAAACTCCCACGCGCATGCCATTTCAAGCGCGCGGCGCATCTGCTCTTCCGTGGCGTCAGACGCGCCTATTTTTAGATTGTCCGCGATGGTTCCGCTGAACAGGGTGTTCCCCTGGGGTACATAGCTGACCCATTTTCGCGTGTCCGGGGAGCAGGGGAACATGCACCCGTCTTTGTCAAAGTAGGACACCTCGCCCTGCGTGGGAGAAAGAAAGCCCAATAGAATTCGGATCAATGTGGTTTTTCCCGCCCCGGAAGGCCCCATCATAACGGCCAATGTGCCGGGTTCGACGCGCATCGAAAATCCTGAAAATACGCGATGCTCTCCATTATAGGAAAAATGAATATTCTCAACACACAAGCCAACGCTTGTAAGCTCCGGCAAGGAGGCGCCGCGCCCTCTTTCCGTTGGCATCTCTGCCATTTCCGACACGCGTCCGGCCGATGCCAAAACGCCGATCGCATACGACAAAATGCGAGACATAGAATGAACAGGCGCCTGCACCTGCCCAACCAGGGACAAAAAGGCCGTCATTGTGCCGTAGGTAATTGTTCCGGCCGCAATTTTCAAAGCGCCGCTGATAAATGCCAGTAAATAGGTGCCGGAAAAGATCAGATTGATCCCGGTTCGAAGGAGGACAGTCCATCGGTTTTTTTCCTCCACCCAACGCATACGGACTCTTTGGAGCTTGTCCAGCTTGTTTAAGCTGTCGGTTTCCTTTTCAAAAGCCTTTACCACGTCAGCGTTGCTAATCTGCTCCTGCAGAAAGACCCGGTAGTCTGCTTCGGTCTGCTGCAAATGCCCTTGAACCCGCTTGAGCCTGCGCCCGACCATATAACTAAAAATGAAAATAACAGGGCCCGTGACGGCGGCAAAAAAAGCCAATGAAAAGTCATACTGCAAAAGAACAAAAAAAGCCATCACAAACTGCAGTATCGTGGACACGAGGGAAACGGACACCTCAACGACGCCATCGGTGATCGCGCTGACGTCGCTGGTCAAACGGGAGAGCACTCCTTCGCTGTGATATTCCACCCGGCTGCGCCAAGAGCTTTGGAGGATGTGCGCATACATACGGCTGCGAAGGTGGTAGGCGTATTGCTCCGTCAGCCTGATGATAAACACGTTCAGAAGCAGAGCGCCGGCAAGGGAAAGACCGGTACAAAGAACCGCCAACGCAATGCTTGCTGTCATGTCAAGGGAAGCCGTTGCAAGATCCACGATATATTTATTGATAACGGCCATACTGATCCCGATCACAGTCAATATACATCGGATCAGGATCAGGCCAAGGATTTTCCACTTATATGGCGCAGTCATTTGGAACAGCCAGCGCACGCTGCGGCGGCTGATCTTACGCTCTTTCAGATATTTACATGATCTCAACCGCATACGCCATTCTTCCTTTTAGGCAACCTCGCTCGCAACCAAAACAAAAAGGGACGCACTGGAAACAACCGGATCCAGACGGCAACGCATAGCCGGTATACCGGGTTTCGGACTGAAACCGTGCGCGTTTTGCGGCGTATCCTTGTCACTTGCGCGCAGACTTGCGCCGGGCGGATCGTTTCTGTCCAATTCTGCGCATCCCCGTTTACGAGAAGGGTCCCTTTGGTGGACACACAGAGGATACGATGCAAAACAATATCACCGGTATCCCGTTGAAATAAAACAATATCGCCTTTTCTATGCTCGTAGTGCTGTTTTTTCACAATAAAAACAACAGACCGGTTGTGGTAAAGGAAAGGTCGCATACTATGGCCAGTAACCAACAACGAACATTCCAGTCCCACACCGGCCTTTGCCCAAAAACCAACAAACATGTTCACACTCATGTTAAAATGTCGATTTTGCGGTTCCATATCAAATCTCTTTGCACGATCATGTAACACAAATAAAATATTCCTTTTCTATAGGCGATTTTCCGGCATAAAACGGCCGCGGAAACCAAAAGCATCTTATTCGTCTTCTTCAAGCGCACCCGCCTTGCGGAGTGTTTGCAAAAATGCGGAAAGATCTTCAGCGGCCACCGCATCGTTTATGTCATATTCCGAGAGCAGGCATTCCAACAAAGCCTCTTCTGTTGTTGGCTGTGCAAGCTTTTCCCATAAATAAAAGCCAACGTCATTGAGCATGATGGCGCCCGCCGCCGCAGTGGAGCCGGAGCCAACAGGCACTGCCATATAATCATCCAGCACCTTCCGTGTTACAAAGCCTTCCTTTATTTTCATATCCTTTTCTCCTTCTGGGATCGACGATATCTTATTTGCATCGGCCAACGCACGATGCAAAAACTTGCCGGCTGAAGGATTGTCTTCGCAGTAAAACCGATACACCGGAATTTTGGAGATAAGCCTTTCCATTGTCCCGATTACCTGTACAGTCGCCTCTGTGTTCCATTGGGGCTTTGATATCCGCTTGAGAATCAGATGATATGCCCTGCGCGGATCTAGTTTTTGAATTTTATTTACGCAGTGCTGCTTCACTTCGATAATTGCCCGTAAGGGCGCACGTTCATTGATAAAAATATTCTCCGCCCCGCTCCACGGCGCGCCGCAAACAAGCGGCGGTTCGTTTGTCAGGCAAATAACGGGGCGATCACCATTCAGGATATAAGACGCGGGAACGGCTTTCATCCAGTTTTTTGTTAGCGTGCTTTTGCCGGAGCCGGAAGGGCCTGTCACACAAATCGCCTCTCCCTTCCATACAAATGCAGAAGCGTGAAGGGATAAAATCCCCCTTGATGCGACAGTCTGCTCAAACATCATGCGGAAAAGCACGCGGACTTGCTCCGACAACTCCGGGCAGGACAACTCTTTATCATCATAAAGATAAAGAGTTGTCTGTCCGGAATCGTGAGAGCACCTCAGCGCGCACTTTGGTTTCCTGGTGAAACGGAAAACGGTCGTGTCTTTGTTCGCGGCGCAGACTGTTAGGACGCCTGACGAGAGAACAGCGACGCACTCTTCTGGTCGGCCATATTCCACATGGAGCACAATATCCGCACGTTCCTCTTTTGGCTTTTCCGCTTTGAAGTGATCCAGAGAATCCTTAAACAACGGGGGGATAAGCTGCGGATTGATTATGTATATGGTCAGTCCAGAAATCGTGTAAAGCTGCATGTGGCTTCGCGCTCCTTTGGTTTGGTTTACGCATATGGGCCAACGGTTCCTTGGTAAATGTTGCAGGAAGCCGAGGCGTAATTATACTGGTGTATGCACTGGTGCGGATTTTGTCCCCCTGAGGCCGCTATGTGTTCGTCAAAACTCATTTCAACAATAGTGGCGACCGGCTTGCTGTAAATTTTTTTCATTGTGTTGTTCCTCCAGTCTTTTTTTGCATGATTGGCCGCAGCATACGCAGCCTTTTATTACAAGGTGCTTCACCTGGTAATCCGTTTTCACCACCGGAGCAGAGTGAATACACGCCGGGACAGAACATACATTGCCCAAAATATTGACAACTTCGGCATTCCTCGCTGCGGACATAGGCTTCAGCCGCTTGGTTGATTGCCCTCCAGGCCGACTCAAATCCGGCTTCGCTGACATTTTTTCTAGCCAGCGGGAACTGGATACAGGGCTGCATATCTCCGCTGTATGTGACAAAGAAACCGCATTTCCCCGCCACGCAGGGAAGGCCGTGTCTGATTGCCGCCGCCTCTTCCGGCAAATTGCTTTCCTCCATGGCGGGGACGTCAAAATCCTCTCCGCAAAGGGCAGCGGGAGTGTCGCCGGTTACGTGATTAAAATAGGCTCGCCAAACTCCGCTCCTGTTCCTCTATGCCGAGCGCGAACGTCGCAAGCTTGCGCCCGGTTTCGCTGCGTGGCTCCTGCATGTCGCAGTCAATCGACAGATTTGCATGCGGCTTGCTTTGAACGTAGGAAAGGAGGTTTTCAAAATCCTCGTAATTATAGCGGGATACCGTAACGGAAATATCCGTAACAATTCCTGCTTCATGGAGCAGATTCAGCGCCCTGTCCACAGTGTGAAAAGCGCGCCCACAGCCTGTGACCCGCTCATAAACCTCCGGGCAGCTCCCGTAGACGCTGATGCGGATAAACCTGGGAGGTGACGAACGAAGAAAGGAGACCATTTCTTCATCCAGAAGCGTTCCGTTTGACAGGATAGCCGTAAATACGCCTCTTTCTTTCAGATGGGTATAGACCCGGCGAAAGTCGGGATGGACCATGCACTCTCCGCCGGTGAGCACGGCATAGAGCATGCCCGCGTCAACAGCCGCGTCGATGATGTGTATCCATTCGTCGCCAGTCATCACCCGCCCCGGATAGTTACCGGACGGAGCATGTACATAACACATCTTGCAATCCAGCGTGCAGTGGGGGGTCAATTCAAAAGTACCCTTTAGTGGGCGCCCTTTCTTTGTATATTCCCGACGCAGCAAATGAAACAGAGTGTTGTACCGGCTCTTGGCAGCACAGGCTGCCACTTCTTTATGCAATTCGTTCATGCTTCCCTTTCGGAGAAAAACTCCCTAAAAGCTTTGCGCCGTCGATGGGGTGGCTGCAAATTTTGGCGCATTCGTCACATGTCAATTTATTGGGGCTGTGGATAAGCTTCTCTGCCACCGTCAGCTTTCCTTATATCTGTAGGGAGCCGGGCAGCTATTGCCATAGCCGGGTATGTAAAACATCGGTTTTCTGACAGTCGCTTGTGCAAAGCTCACGCAACAGAACCTCCGTGCAGGATGATACGCGATCCATATGCTTATCCGGGCGTACATGGGCAGTCATTTCCTGCGCTGCCTATTGAAAAAAGAGAACTCAAAATAGCAAAGGGAGAAAACATTTTCAAACAAAAAGACAGTGGCCGGGAAGCAAAGGATATCAAGAGCCAGGCCCGGCCGCCGCTTGGGTTTTTGTCAAACTGCCCATTGCAAAAAAGGGGGAAATTGTATATAATCAAACGGCTCAATGGGGAAACGGGAGATGCCGGAATGCCGCAAAAGGCGGATGTGCGCGGAGCGTGTACGTCCGCGGCAAAAGGAGCAAATTTGCCCTGCCCGACGCAGTGTTTTGCGCTGGAAAGCAAAGGGACCGTATGTAATAGGATGAAAGTATAGGAAAGTAGAGAGGGTCAATATGGTATTTAGCAGCTTGGAATTTCTGTTTTTGTTTTTACCTCTTATGTTGGCGGCATATTTTGCGATGCCGGATCGGGGGAAAAACGCCGTCTTGCTGCTGTTCAGCCTTCTATTTTATGCATGGGGCGAGCCGGTTTATGTTTTGCTGATGCTGTTTTCCATGGGGATCAACTATGGGCTTGGCCGGGTTATCGCCGCCCGGCGGGGCAGCGGCGCGGCAAAGCTCGTTCTGGTGCTGTCGATTGCGATCAATCTGCTGCTGCTGGGTGTGTTTAAATATGGGGATTTCGTGGTGGCAAATCTCAACGGTCTGTTGCATATCGGGCTTCCCCAGCCCAATTTGCCCCTTCCCATCGGCATTTCGTTTTATACCTTTAAGATCATATCCTACGTGGTGGACGTTTACAGCGCCCGGGTGCAGGTGCAAAAAAATGGGATCAATTTTGGCGCGTATGTCGCCCTGTTTCCCCAGCTGACCGCGGGCCCTATCGTGCAGTATGAAACCATTGGGGCGCAGCTGGAACACCGCACCCACTCGATGGATCAATTTTCAGAAGGGGTGCGCCGCTTTATGGCGGGCCTGGGGAAAAAGGTCTTGCTGGCCAACAACATTGGCATGCTGTGGGACTCCATGTCGAATTTGGGCGACGGGCAGAGGAGCGTTGTGGCGGCCTGGCTTGGCGTGATTGCCTATACCTTTCAAATCTATTTTGATTTTTCCGGCTATTCCGATATGGCCATCGGGCTGAGCCGCATGTTCGGGTTTCGCATTTTGGAAAACTTTGAGTATCCCTATATCTCAAAAAGCATCACAGAGTTTTGGCGCCGCTGGCATATTTCCCTGGGCGCCTGGTTTCGAAAATATGTCTATATCCCTTTGGGCGGAAACCGCAGGGGAATGGGCAGGCAGCTGCTGAATTTGGCTGTGGTGTGGGCGCTGACAGGGATCTGGCACGGCGCCAGCTGGAATTTTCTCGCTTGGGGCCTGTATTACTGCATTTTGCTGATTTTGGAGAAGCTGTTTTTGCTCCGCTGGCTCAAAAAGGCGCCTGCCGTCGTGGGCCATGTATATACCCTTTTCTTTGTGATGATCGGCTGGGTTTTGTTCGCGTTTGATCAGTTTTCAGAGGGGTTTGCCTACATCGGCTATCTGTTCGGCGGGGGCGGGATTCCGTTTTTGAACCATGCGGCATTGTATGCGCTGCAAAGCCATTGGCCTATGCTGGTTCTGTTGTGCGTGGCATCCACCCCGCTGATGAAAAAGCAATACGACAAGGCGGCAGCGCGGTGGCATACGGGGCTTTTGACGACGGCAGAGTGCATCGGGATTGCGTTTGTTTTTGTAATAAGCCTGGCATATCTGGTGAATAGCAGCTATAGCCCGTTTCTCTATTTTCGGTTTTAGGAGGAAGTCATATGAGAGGAAAAGTGGTCAGCGTACTCTTTGTCATCCTGATGTTTGGGGTCGGGGTGTTTCAGTGGCTGATGCCGGATCAGGCGTTTTCCGAAAACGAAAACCGCTACTTGGCCCAAATGCCCGATTTTTCCGCTAAAGCCTTGGCGGACGGGAGCTACACAAAGAAGCTGGGAGACTATATGACGGACCAGTTCCCCCTGCGCAATCAATGGGTGGGCTTGAAAACGCTGACGGAGCGGTTTGTGGGCAAGAGAGATTCCGGCGGGGTCTATTTCGGCAAGGACGGATATTTGATCGAAATGTTCTCCCAGATCGATGCGGATCGGTACGAAAAAAACTGGAAAACGGTAAAAGCGTTCGCCGAAGAGGGAGAGCGGGTCTGGGGCATTCGGGTTCAGGCCATGCTGGTTCCCGCCCCATCCGGCATTTTGAAGGACAAATTGCCTGCAAACGCGCCGGAAGTAGATGAAACCGCGCTTTTAGAGCAGGCCCGGGCGGGGGGCGTGCCCCTGTTTGACGTGACGGATGTTTTGCAGGCCCATAGCGGAGAATCGATTTATTATAAGACAGACCACCACTGGACCGGTCTGGGCGCGTACTATGCCTATCAGGCGTGGCAGAAGAGCCAGGGGAAAGAGACAAAGCCCCTGTCGGCGTATACGGAAGAAGTGCTGAGCGACCGGTTTTACGGCACCACCTATTCCAAAGCCAATTTGTACACGGCGGAGCCCGACACCATTCGGGCTTATTACACAAAGGACCAGGTCGAAGTTTTTTATAACAACGGAGCCGAAACCGCCCAAAGCGCATACACCAGAAGCTATCTTCAGGGGAAAGACAAATATTCCGTCTTTTTCAACGGGAACCAGCCGGTCACAAAGATCAAGGGGCGAAACCCCCAAGGGGGGAAGCTTCTGCTTGTCAAAGACTCCTACGCAAACACCTTTGCCCAGTTTGCGCTGGAGGACTACGCAGAGGTTCATCTGATCGATCTGCGGTATTATAAAGAGCCTGTGGGGGACTACATCAAAGCACAGGGCATTTCAGACGTGCTGATCTTATACAGCCTGAAAAACTTTGCGGGAGACACGGCGGTTTACGCGCTGCACGCAGAATAACACGAGCGGGCCGCCAGCTTGGCGGCCCGCTCTCCGGTTGACCCAAAAGGGGAAATAGACTACAATAAAGCCCAAGGAAAAAAAGAGAATAGGGGATTTTCATCACATGTTGACAGAGAAAGAAACCCGGCGGTTCTGGAAGGCGCGCCGGAGGGCAATCGAATCTACATATCCCGGTCTGAATGCAGAGCAGAAAAAAGCGGTTTTGGCGACGGAGGGCCCCTTGCTGCTTTTGGCCGGTGCGGGCAGCGGAAAAACGACGGTTTTGATCCATCGGGTGGCCCATCTGCTGCGGTTTGGCAGCGGTGCGGACACCAAAGAGGTGCCCGATGTTGTGACGGCGGAAGACATCGGGTTTTTAGAGGCGTTTGCCGAAGGGCAAACGCCGGATCAGGCGGCGAGGGCCCAGCGCCTTTGCGCCTGGGACGTGCCGGCGCCTTGGAACATTTTGGCCATTACCTTTACCAACAAGGCGGCGGGGGAGCTGAAAGAGCGGCTGGAAAAGCAGCTGGGGCCGGTGGCGCTGGATGTTTGGGCCTACACATTTCATTCCCTGTGCGTCAAAATATTGCGTCGGGACATCGACCGGATGGGGATCTCCACCAATTTCACCATTTATGACACAGACGACAGCCTTCGGGTGATCAAAGATGTTCTGGAGCGGCTTCGCCTGGATGCGAAGCGCTTCGAGCCGCGGAAGATCCTCGGCGCCATCGGCCGGGCAAAGGACCATATGGAATGGCCCGATGATCTGATGGATCAGGCGGAAAAAAGCGGGAACTTGTATCAAAAGCAGGTCGCCCGGGTGTATGGGGCATATCAGGCCCAGATGAAAGAGGCAAACGCCCTGGATTTTGACGATTTGATTGTTCAAACCGTGGTGCTGTTGCAGCGGTTCGACGAAGTGCGTCTGTTCTACCAGAAGAAGTTTCGATATGTGATGGTGGACGAATATCAGGACACCAACCATGTCCAGTATTTATTGACGTCTATCTTGGCGGGCGGGTATGAAAACATCTGCGTGGTGGGGGACGACGACCAGAGCATTTATAAATTTCGCGGGGCCACCATTGAGAATATTTTGAGCTTTGAAAAGCAGTATCGGGACGCCCGGGTGATCCGGCTGGAGCAAAATTATCGCTCCACGCAGACGATTTTGACCGCCGCCAACCAAGTGATTGCCCACAACACAGAGCGAAAAGGCAAAAACTTATGGACCGACCAGGGCGCGGGAGAGCCGATCGTTTTATACGCTGCCGCCACGGAAGAAGAAGAAGCCCAATATGTCATGGGGAAGCTGCTGGAGGCGTACCGAGAGCAGGGCCGCTGGGGCGGCTGCGCCATTTTATACCGGCTGAACGCCCAGTCCCGTGTGCTGGAAAACGCCTGCCGGCGCAACGGCATTCCGTATCGGGTGTTTGGCGGAATGCAGTTTTATGACCGGGCGGAAGTGAAGGACATGACCTCTTATTTATGTGTGATCAGCAATCCGTCGGACGATTTGCGCCTGCGGCGCATTTTGAACCGTCCTGTGCGGGGGATCGGCGAAAAAACCGTTGACACGGCGGTTCAGCTGGCGGCCCAGGCGCATTGTTCCCTTTGGGAGGTGCTGGCGGGGGCGGACGCGTACCCGGAGCTGCGCCGGGCGGCGCCCAAAATACGCGCGTTTGTGGAAATGATGGAGAAAATGACGGCGCTGTCTCAGACCGTTCCTCTGCCGGATTTTTATGAAGAGCTGATGGTGCAAAGCGGATACATCAAAATGCTGCGGGAAAAGAACACGCCGGAGAACAAAACACGGGAGCAAAACGTGAGAGAGCTGAAATCCAGCCTGCTGGACTACCAGCAGCGCACGACGGAAGAAGGCGGGGAGCCGACGCTGGCCGACTTTTTGAACGAAATTGCCCTGTTCTCTGTGTTGGATGAGGGGACGGAAACGGAAGATTACGTTTCCATGATGACCGTACACAGCGCCAAAGGGCTGGAATTTCCAACGGTGTTTTTGGTGGGGATGGAGGAAGGGATCTTCCCCGGCATACAGGCCATTGGGGACCCGGAGGAGATGGAGGAAGCCAGGCGGCTCTGCTACGTGGCCATCACCAGGGCAAAAAAGGAGCTGGTGCTGACCTGCGCCCGGTACCGCACGCTGATGGGGCGGACGATGAACAATCGGGTGTCCCGTTTCGCGGAGGAAATCCCCCCGTCCTGTCTCACGCGGCTGGGACAGGAAGCCCGGCAGGCGTCTTATGGGTCTGAAGGGGAAGAGGCGTTTGAGAACCCGGTCAGGGCCGGGTTCTCCGCGCCGTTTTCCGCGGCGCCCTTTGCGCGCCCCCTCCAGAAAAAGCAGGAGAGCCGTTATGAACACGGGGTCGGATCGGCAAAGCCAAAGACGAAAACCATCGCCATTTCCGTGGGGGACGAAGTGATGCACAAAGGATTTGGCAGGGGGAAGGTTCTCTCCGTTCAGCAAATGGGGGGAGACGCCCTTTTGGAGATTCAGTTTGAACAAGAGAAAAAGCGGATGATGGCCAAGGCGGCGCTGCGGCAGATGGAGCTGCTGTAGCCGCTGCCGCCGCGTTCCGGCGCGGCGCCGTCTTTTGAGAACGCAAGGGTTTTGCAAGGAAAGGGCTGCTGTGGCATTTTGCTACAGCAGCCCTCCGAAACGGCAGATGTATTGGCAGCAGATGCGCTGCATTTTTTGTTTATACTCCGCAAAAAAAGGTCGTGCACCCCGGCGACCCGCGTTCCGGCCCGCCGCGCGCTTTCGCAGGCGGCGGCATTTTCATAAGCCGCATGAGAGACGTCGTCTGTATATGCCTTGGTGCAAGGCAAACGGCGCCGGGCCAAAAAACAAGGTCGATTTGGAGCCGGACGTTGTTCGAGTCGATGAGCGTCCCATCCAAATCGAAGAAAATCATAGAAAATACCTCCAGGGGAACGCGGCTGCTTCCTCGGCGTAATCGATGCCGATCCGGGCTCCCGTGCGGACGGTGAGGGGGAGTCGATCCTCGGTTGGAGTGGGAAGGCCCAGATCCTCCAGCGCATCGCAGACAAACAGAGTGTCGCCGGTGAGATCCAGGCCGTTTTCCGCTTTTGTCAGCCCAAAGGCTTGGCAGAGTTTGCCCGGGCCGTCTAAAAAGTTCCTTTTTTGATAGGCGCTCAGGTCAGAAGAAGAGACGCCAAACCGGTTGCGGGCCAAACGGTCTCCGTTGACCCGGGGGGCGCCGCCCCGGATGAGAACGGCGCAGGGGGTTTCCTCCGGTTCCGTCACAAAGTTGAGACAGTGGTACATGCCGTAGATCATATAAATATAAGCATATCCCGGGGGGCCGAACAGGATTTCAGTGCGGGGGGTTCGCCGGTTGCCGAAGGCGTGACACGCCTTGTCGATGGGCCCGACGTATGCTTCTGTTTCTGTGATGCGGCAGGCAAGATACACCTCATTTTGTTGACGCACCAGGTATTTCCCCAGAAGCTCGGCCGCAACGAGACACGTTTCCCTGTGATAAAAGCCCTGTTCCAGCTTTGCCATAAATACCTCCTTCTGCTTCCGCGCGGTGCTTGTTTCATCATACCATGGGGGAACGTGTTTTGACAAGGAATTGGACGGAAAAGGGAGCATACAACCGAACACCCGAAGCCGACCAGAAACGGCGAGGGGGAGGGCCGGCTGTTTGAGCCGCCGCCTTGCCTTTGGAACAAAGGAGAGCGAGGGGGCTGTCGCCAAAGACGGCGCCCTCTGTTTGCGCCCCGGTTTTGGCCCATCCGACGGAGCCAGGCGAAATGCCCGGCTTTTTTGGCGGCATGAGAGGGGCGCCAGGCGCCCTCGCCGGGGACAGAAGAAGCCGTGAAGTTGCCCTATTACGGCGGGGTTAAAACCAGCGGCGGCGCTCTTTCGCCGGCCGGGTCGGCGAAGAAAGGGAGATCTCCTGCTCAACCAAAATGATGTCATCGCCAAAGCGCTTGACACACTCCCACGGAAAGATTTTGTCCTCCCCCCGGCCAAACAGACCAAAAAAACGGGTCGGGCCGGGGACGATCAACGCACACGTTTTTCCGTCTGCGAGGTCCAGCTCCACATCGCCGACGTATCCAAACCGCGCGCCGGTGGCGATATTGATCACTTCTTTGCACCGCAGATCTGAAATTCTGCATCGCATGGCCTGTGTCCTCCTTTGCGTTTTTTCTATTGTATGTGGAAGAAAGGTTGGCCTATGCAAGTAAAACCGGCGAAGAGGCATCCCTTCGCCGGTTTTGTCACATTTTCTTTCGAATCGAGGAAAGGGCGCTTTTCTCCAGGCGAGATACCTGCGCCTGGGAGATTCCGACCTCCGCGGAAACCTCCATTTGCGTTTTCCCTTCATAAAAACGAAGGGAGAGAATGTGCCGTTCCCGGTCGCCCAGATGGGAAATGGCCTCTTTCAGCGCGATTTGCTCCAGCCAGTGTTCATCTGTGTTTTTCCGGTCCCGCACCTGATCCATCACATAAAGGGCGTCTCCGCCATCAGAATACACTGGCTCATAAAGGGAGACGGGGTCTAAAATCGCATCCAGCGCGAACACAACGTCCTCCCGGGGGATGCCAATGTCTTTTGCCAACTCGTCGATGGTGGGTTCTTTTTGGTTTTGCCCCATGAGCCGCTCCTTGGCCTGCAAAACCCTGTAGGCGGTGTCCCGCATGGAGCGGCTGACCCGTATGGTGCTGTTGTCCCGCAAGTAGCGACGGATTTCTCCGATGATCATGGGGACCAAATAGGTGCTGGGAAGTACATTTAAGCTGGTGTCAAAATTATCAATTCCCTTGATGAGCCCGATACAGCCCACTTGAAATAAATCGTCAATATTTTCATTTCGGTTCTCAAATTTTTTGATGACGCTGAGAACCAGTCTCAAGTTTCCTTGAATCAGCTTTTGCCGGGCATCTTCATCTCCCTCTTTCGCTTTCAAGAAAAGTTCTTTTGCTTCTTCTCGTTTGAGTACCGTAAGATGTGAGGTGTTTATGCCGCTGATTTCTACTTTTCCGTTGTATCCCATATCGTCACTCCCATCAACTGGTATGTAGCAATGGATCCAGCTGCAGGAAAGAGAAGTGATCGGAACACGAGTATTATGCCCTTTGTCTGTTGTTTCTACACATGGGATTTCGCACAAAAAAGAGAAAGGGTCTTTTGGCGCATGGCCAAAAGACCCTTTCTCAGCAGCTTAACGGCCGGACGAAAGAGAAGAAGGTTTTTTAAAATGTTTTGGGGGTTGCGCTCCGGAGCGGGGGGAGCGGCTTTGCTGTTTTGGGGTTTGTTTTCCGTAAGAAGGGGTCTGCTTTTTCCCCTTCGCCCTCTGTTTCTCCTGTTTTCCCGCCGGCTTTTCCCGCCCGGCGGATTGCCTTTCCCGGCCGGCGGGGGAAGAGGCCTTTTTTCGCCCTTTCTGCTTTGAAAGGCCCGGTTTTTGGTCGGGAGCGCCGCTGCCCGGCCGGATCAGGCATTGCTTGCCGAACCCGATGAGGTCGTCCCGCCCGGCTTTTTGGAGCGCCTCGATCACCAGCCTTCGAAACTCCGGCCGCCGCCATTGGAGCAGCGCCCGCTGGAGAGACTTTTCGTGGGGCGAGCGAGGGACATAGACCGGCTCCATGGTGCGCGGGTCAATGCCGGTGTAATACATGCAGGTGGAAAGGGTGCCGGGGGTGGGGTAAAAATCCTGCACTTGCTCGGGGCGGTAGCCCGAGCGGTTCAAATATTCCGCCAGAGAGACGGCGTCCGCCAGGGTAGCGCCGGGGTGGGAGGACATCAAATAAGGCACCAAATATTGCTCTTTTTCATACCGCTGGTTCAGCTTTTTATATTTGGCGCTGAAGGTTTCATAGACATGGTGGTGGGGCTTACCCATGTAATCCAGAACGGAATCGACCGTGTGCTCCGGCGCCACCTTTAGCTGGCCGCTGACGTGATGGCGCACCAACTCGGCAAAAAACGCCCCCTCTTGGTCGCACAGCATATAGTCGAACCGGATGCCCGAGCGGATAAACACCTTTTTCACCCCGGGGATCTCCCGCAGCTTTCGCAGCAGCGCGAGATAGTCGGAATGGTCCCCGTCCAGATTGGGGCAGGGAGTGGGGGCGAGACAGGCCCGATCCCTGCAAAGCCCCTGTTCCAGCTGCTTTTTACAGGAGGGATGGCGAAAGTTCGCCGTGGGCCCGCCCACATCGTGGACGTACCCCTTGAAGAGGGGATGCCGGGTCATGGCAGTGACTTCCCGGATGACGGATTCGTGGCTGCGGGAGGTGACCATCCTGCCCTGGTGAAAGGCCAGAGAACAGAAGTTGCAGGCGCCGAAGCAGCCCCTGTTGTGGATCACGGAGAACCGAACCTCTTCAATGGAGGCAACGCCGCCTTTGGCATCGTACATGGGGTGGGGTTCTCGCTGATAAGGCAGCTCGGCCACGGCGTCCAGATCTTCCGTGGTCAGGGGCATGGCCGGCGGATTCACGATGAGAAGGGACATGCCGTGGCGCTGCATGATGGCCCGGCCACGGACGGGGTCGTGCTCTTGGTACTGCATTTGGTTGGCGGAGGCGTACTCCCGCTTATGTTGCGAGACCAGCTCAAACGCGCCGCATTCGATGATGGGAAAGGGGCAGCCGGAGGTGTCTTTCGCCCCGTAGCAGGTGCCGCGAATGTCGGTCAGTTGGGAGACGGGCTCTTCGCTGGCAAGGCGGCGGGCAATTTGCCGGCTGGCGTATTCCCCCATGCCGTAAACCAAAAGATCGGCCTGGGCGTCAAACAAAATGCTGCGGCGCACCTTGTCCTCCCAATAGTCATAATGGGCAAACCTTCGCAAAGACGCCTCCAGACCGCCGATGATGACGGGCAGGCCCGGGAACGCCTCCCGGGCCCGGTTGGCATAGACAATGGTCGCCCGGTCGGGGCGAAGCCCGGTTTTTCCGCCGGGGCTGTATGGGTCGACGCGCCGGGGCTTTTTGGCGGCGGTGTAGTGGGCCACCATCGAGTCCAAATTGCCCCCGTTGATCATCACGCCGTACCGCGGGCGGCCCATGGAGAGAAAGTCTGTTGTGCTTTTCCAGTCCGGCTGGGCCAAAACGGCCACTCGAAACCCCTCCGCTTCCAGCACCCGGCCGATGACCGCGGTGCCGAAGGCGGGATGGTCCACGTATGCGTCCCCGGTGACCAAGAGAAAATCATAATAATACCAGGAGCACGCTTCCAGCTCTTCTTTGGAGGCGGGCAAAAACCAATCGTTCATAACAACCTCTTCACATCCGATTTAGTATCCAATATATTTTTCCATGATCTTGAGCGGAACGAAATGGCCCGGCTCTTCGCCGATGGAGCGGAATCCATATTTTTCATAAAAATAAATGGCATGGGTGTTGACGGTGGAAACCCGCAGCCGCAGCCGGGAGCGCCCCGCCGACCGGCACACGCTGACGGCCTGACCCAGCAGCTGCACGCCGATGTTTCGGCTTCGAAAGTCAGGCAGCATGTAATAAAAGGGAATCCAAAGGGTGTCGTCGGAACGCCCCTCCCGAAATTCCAGCTGCAAAATACCGGCCACAGAGTCCTCCAGCATGCCCACAAACACAGAGCGCGGCTCCGCCGCCACTGCTTCCTTGGCTTCCTGCAAAAAGCCCTCGCCGTCAAAGCCCTTCAGGTCCCGGTAAAGAGAAAACCAGGTGTCCTTTCGGGCGGTGATATATAATTCACTTTCCGTTTCAAAGTCAATGGGGCGGAACCAAAGGCAGGGGTCTGCCCCTGTCTGGTGCTTTTTCCACCAAGACTGACGGGCCAATGTGCTGATGTCGGGGGGAAGGTGAGAGTTGTCGTTTTCATACACGGAGCGAATTTGATCTCCTTCGATTTCCAGCAGGGAAACGCCGGTGTTGTCGCTGTGACGAATTTGGCTCATCTCTGTCAGAGGGAGACCGTTTGCGAGGCACAAAAAAGTGCGGATGACAGACCCGTGGGCAAAAATGGCGATGGTCTGCCCGTCGTGGGCGGCGGCGTGCTCCAGCACGGCTTTTGCAAAGCGGTCGGCCGCCTTTTGGTAGCCTTCCGACCCAGTGACACGCCACTCCAAATGTCGCTTGCTGAAATTAAGAGCCTGCTCCTGGTCTGTCCGGGCCACGTCCGCCCAGGGTCGGTCCTCCCATTCGCCCATGCTGACCTCCCGTAGGCGGGGGTCCAGCTGAACCGCCAAACCCTTTGGCTTGCAGACGGCCTCGGCCGTTCTCCGCGCCCGGTACAGGTCGCTGGAATACGCGGCATCCAAATGGATGGGGGCAAACCGCTTTTGCAGCGCCTCCAGCTGCTGCAGGCCGTTGGTTGTAATGGTGCTGTTATAATGGCCATGGATGCGGCGGTAAAGGTTGCCCTCCGCCTCGCCGTGGCGCACAAGGAACACGTTTGTCATACAGATTCCTCCTCATGTTGATACTGGTGGTATTGTTACTGTCAAGGGGACGGCTCGTCCCAAATCTGGACGCCGTTTGTCAGCTCCGTTACCTTTGATATATGGTAGCGTTGCATATATGCGGCAATGCCGTCCCGCACCTCGATGGGCGCATAGGGGTTTTGAAAGCTGGCGCTGCCAACGGCCACCGCATTGGCCCCGGCCAAAAGAAATTCAACGGCGTCCTCCCCCGTCGCAATGCCCCCCATCCCCAAAATGGGAAGGGAAACCGCCCTTCGAACCTGGTGAACCATGCGGATGGCCACGGGCAAGATGGCGGGGCCGGACAGCCCCCCTGTGTTATTGCGCAGGACGGGCCTTCGGGTGTGAATGTCAATGCGCATCCCCAAAAGGGTGTTGATCATGGAAATGGCGTCTGCCCCCGCGTCTGCCACGGCCTTGGCGATGGAGACAATGTCCGTCACGTTGGGGGAGAGCTTGACCATAACCGGGATTTTGCCGGCGTTTTTTTTGGCCGCCGCCGTCACGGCGGCAGCGGCGCTCGGGGAGGTGCCGAAGGCGATGCCCCCTTCTTTTACGTTGGGGCAGGAGATGTTCAGCTCCAGCATATCCACAGAAACAGCGGCCAGCTTCTCACATAAAATGCCGTATTCCTCCACGGTGTTCCCGGAGACGTTGGCAATGATTTTCACACGGTGCCGCCGCAGCTCCAGAAGCTCTTTGGAGATGAACCCGTCTACCCCCGGGTTTTGCAGGCCGACGGCGTTGAGCATGCCGCCGGGGGTTTCCGCGACGCGAGGAGGCGGGTTGCCCGCCCGCTCTGCCAAAGTAAGCCCCTTGACGCAGATGGCGCCCAGCTCGCTCAGATCATAAAAGGTGCCGTATTCCCTTCCGAACCCGAAGGTGCCGGAGGCGGCAACCACAGGGTTTTTCAGAAGAACCCCGGCAAAATCAACTCGTAAATCAGGCATCGAAATCCACCTCCGACGCGGAAAAGACGGGGCCGTCGTGGCACACCCTTTTGTAGCTGCCGTCTTTCATTTTACAGGCACAGCCCAAACAGGCGCCCACGCCGCAGGCCATTCGCTCTTCCATAGAAACCTCACAGGGAACGCCAAATTCCGCCGCAATTTCAGAAACGGCCTTCAGCATGGGTCGGGGGCCGCAGGCCAAAATGCGGGTATAGCGGGTTTGCGCCAGCCGGCGGCGCAGCGGCAGGTCCACAAATCCCTTTTCTCCCAAAGACCCGTCTTCCGTCACAACATCCACCTGGGGGCATTCCGCGCGGAAGGCGTCTATCAGCATGGAAACATGAGCCGACCGGAACCCCAGTATCGCATGTGCTGTACCGGGACAGCGCCGGGCGGCAAAAAAGAGGGGCGCCGCGCCGGCACCGCCGCCCACCAGCAAAATCCGCTCTCCCTGAATGGAAAACCCCTGCCCCAAAGGGCCAAGGAGGCTGACGCTCTCCGTCACCCGCTTTTTCGAGAGAAGCTCCGTTCCCTTTCCTTTTATTTCAAATACTATACGGATGCGCCCGGCGCCGGCGTCGCAGATGCTGATGGGGCGGCGCAAAAAAAGGCCGTCGCATAGAACCTCCACAAATTGGCCCGGCTGGGCGGAATCGGCCAGCTCGCCCGCGTCCAAAACCAAAGAATGGCCATGGGGAATCAGGCGGTCTGACCGCAAAATAGAACAATCTTTCTGCATGGGCATCGTAATTCTCTCCTACCATTGATTGAATTGAAAGATACGGCCGAGGGAATGTTTGTCCTTCGACCGTATCGTACTATACGATTGTGATAAACCGGCGCAGGTCGTCCCGCATTTGCAGGGCGGCGTCACGGGCGGCATCTTGATAGTCTGCCCCGTTTTTTCCTGTTTTTTGCCAGGCGGCGATGATCCCTCGGGAGGAATTGACAATGGCGCCGTGGCCGAACTGGTTAAAGGCATGGCGGACGTCGTCGGCGCTCCCGCCCTGGGTGCCGTACCCGGGAACCAGGAAAAAAACGTTCTCCAACCGGCGGCGCAAAGAGCGCAAATCCATGGGATATGTCGCGCCCACAACAGCCCCTGCCATGTGAAAGCCATATCGCCCTTCCGTTCCCTGGCCCAGACGCTGGATCAAGTCGCCCACCACCCGGTATACAAACCGATCCCCCGCCACCAGATCCTGCAGCTCTCCGGAAGAGGGGTTAGAGGTTTTGACCAGGGCAAAAAAGCATTTATCCCTGGCCTTGCAGGTCTCTAAAAAAGGCAGAATCCCGTCCGACCCAAGGTAGGCGTTTACCGTTACGGCGTCACAGGGAAACGGCTCGAAGGACGTTCCCCCAACGGTGACACAGTCCAGATAGGCCTGGCTGTAGGCGGCGGCAGTGGAGCCGATGTCGCCCCGCTTCACATCTGCAATGACAAACAGGTCTTTGCTTTTGGCGTATTGAACGGTGCGCTCCAGCGCCTCCATCCCGCAGGCGCCCAGCACCTCATAATAAGCGGCTTGGGGCTTGACCGCGGGCACCAAGTCATACAGCGCGTCAATGAGCCCGCAGCTGAACTCGCAAACGGCCTCCGCGGCGGCCCGCAGGGTTTCCCCGTGCTGGGCGATCTGCCGCTCTAAAATTTGAGGGGGGATATGTTCCAATTTCGGATCAAGCCCCACAACGGTTGGGTTTTTCATGGCGCGGATTTTATCCTGCAATACGTCGAATGACATGTATATGCTCCTTTTTATTCCCTTTTATTCCCTGGATGTAAATGGGTAGACAATCCTTCCGTTTAAAATGGTGTATTTCACGCGGCCCGTCAGCGTTTTCCCGCCAAAGGGCGTATTTTTCCCTTTGGAGACAAATTCATCCGGGTTTACCTTCCAGCGCTCAGACGGGTGGAACAAAGTCAGGTCACCCGGCGCGCCGATGGCAAGCCGCCCTTTGGGGATACCCAAGATAACAGAAGGGTTGATGGTCATTTTCTGCAATATGTGAGACAAGCTCAGCTTCCCCGTGTGGTAAAGGGCGGTGAGCGTCACGCCCAGCGCCGTTTCCAGCCCGCTGATGCCGCTTGGCGCGTCCGCAAGGGGGCGTGCCTTTTCTTCCGCGGCATGGGGCGCGTGGTCTGTCGCGATCACGTCAATGGTGTCGTCCTGCAAGCCCTCTATAATGGCCTGCACGTCGTCCGGCGTGCGCAAAGGGGGGTTGACCTTGGCAAGGGATCCCTTTGTGAGAATGTCTTCTTCCGTCAAGGTAAAATACTGGGGGCAAGTTTCACAAGTGATGGGAACGCCCTGCTTTTTGGCAGCTCGTATGATTTCAACGGAGCCACGGGTGCTAACATGGCAAATGTGAACCGGGCTTCCGGTTTCGGCGGCCAGCATAGCGTCCCGCATAACCATAATTTCCTCCGCAATGGCCGGCCGGCCGGGCAGGCCGAGGCGGCGGGAGATGGGGCCTTCATTGACGGCTCGCCCGTCCACCATGGAAGCGTCCTCGCAGTGAGACAGGATGGGAAGGCCCGCGGATTTGGCCCGTATCAGCGCGTCCCGCATCAGGTTGGCGCTGGTGATGGGCATCCCGTCGTCGGACAAGGCCACGGCGCCCGCCTGCCGGAGGGCGTCCGCTTGGGTCATTTCTGCGCCCAGCTGGCCGTAACTGACCGACGCAATGGGGTAGATCTGCACTTGGCCAATTTGCGCGGCCCGGGCGCGCAGCGCTGAAACGCGCGACGGAGAGTCCAGCGTCGGCTGGGTGTTCGGCATACACGCGACAGACGTGAACCCCCCTTTTGCCGCGGCGGCGCTGCCGCTGGCCAGGTCTTCTTTATGGGTAAAACCAGGATCGCGCAGATGAACGTGCATATCCACAAGGCCTGCGCATACCATCAGGCCAGAGGCGTCCAGACGATCGGCGTCCGGCTCTCGTATCTCGCTGGCAATCAGAGACAGGATGCCGTCCTCGATCAAGACATCCAGCTGGCCGCCGATGCCGGTTACGGGATCAATGATCCGTCCTTTTTGAATTAAGAGTTTCATGAATCACCTTTTTGTTGTGACCTTTCCTAAACAATACGATGCGTTTCCGTTTGGCTTGCATCGAAAAAACACGCATAATATACAGCTTTCTTTATTATATCGTATGGTAAAATTTTTCGCAATCGATTTCGGAGAAAAATCAACTGCTTTTCCGATTTCAGGGCAAACTAAAGGCGGAAAAGGGGCGCTGACATTTGAAAAACCGGTGAAAATGTCACGCTGCTTCTCTTTGCAAATAAAGGGGAAAGGGGGCAAAGGACTTGAAACACGGCGAATTTTTGCGTGGAATGACGGCTGGCTTGGTTGCCGGCGCCGCCATTGGCGCCGCGGTGATGCCGAAGCAGAAACAGGCCAAATCAAAAGGAACTGCCAGCCGGATGGTGAAAGCAGTGGGTGACGCTGTTAACTATATTTCGGACGCGATGGGCTTTTAAGGCAGAGCGGAGAAACCGGGCCTGAAGGATCGTGGGGCAGCTTGTAATGATTTACAAGCTGTCCCACATTTTTGAATTTTTTATGACGCCAAGGACGGGGAGGCAGAAAAAGGAAGAAACTTAGAATCACCATGGCAGATGCAAGATTTCGTTGAAATTTCATGATTTTTACAGTATAATAATCCTGCGGGAAACAAAACGGGAAAAGAAACAAACGCAGCGCGGGGGGATAAAAGCTTGAGATATGATCCATGTTTAGAGATTTGCGCATTGGCGTTTTTATTGATCGTGGCGATTTCGTTTTTCTCCAAAGGAAATTTATACACGCGATCCGGCAAGCTGTATGGGCTTTTTCTTTGTATTATGCTGACCAACTTGGTGTTTGACATTGCAAGCGCGTACACGACGACTTACAGCACCCATGTTCCTCTTTGGCTGAACATGTTTGTGAACACGGGTCTGTTTTTGCTTCAGATCGGTTTGCCCGGCATGTTCATGGTTTATATCATGGGGTTGACCGGCTGCCTTGGAAACACAAGGAAAGATGTTGTGCTTTGCTGGGTTTTGCTGGTGCCCTGTTTATGTGCCGTTGGGATGGTATTTGCGAATTTATTTGTGGGTGGGTTGTTTTATCTTGACGAGCACATGCAGTATTTCCGTGGAACCGAATTTTGTTCTATGTATGTGATTGCGGCGTTTTATATCGTTTGCGGCATGTATTTTCTTTGGCGATACCGGAAAAGGGTGCGACCCGTTCAGTTTTATTTGATTACTTTGTACGTAGGCCTGATGATCGTCGCAATGATGGTCCAATATTTTTTTCCGCATTATTTGCTCACTGGGGCCGTGGTCGCGCTGGCGCTGAGCAATATGTACCTGACGTTTCAAAGTCCGGATGATTACATAGACCGGCTGACGGGGCTGTATGAGCGGGACGCCCTTTTTGTTGTGATGGACTATCAAAAACGGGAGCGGCGGGATTATTCCTTGATTTTTATTGATATCAAGGAGTTTAAAACCATCAATACATTGTTCGGCTTTCGGGGAGGCGACCAGCTGCTCTGTGAATTGGCGCAAAACCTTTTGCGCATTTGCAAAAACAAACGCCGTGTGTTCCGCATGGGGAGCGACCAGTTTGCCGTCATTGGGGAAAAGAAAAAGATAGGGCAGCTGCTGCTGGCAGTGGAGGCTTGCTTTCGCGCGGGATTTACCGTCCTTGAATCAAAGCTGCAGGTTTCCTATTGTGTCTGCATTGTGCAGCTGCACCAGGTTCAAGGCTCCAGAGAGCGGCTGATGGCGGTGTTTGAGCATGCCATCGGGGTTGCCAAATGGAAAACGGGGCATCAAGTGGTGGTAGACAACGCGATTTTAGATTATGTCAATCGGCGGTTCCAAATTGAAACCACGTTGCGGCAGATAGATGAAAACCATTGCCTGAGTTTGTACTTTCAGCCGATCTATTCTTTGGCGGAACAGAAGTTTACGGCAGCTGAGGTGCTTTTGCGCATGAAAGATGAAAAGCTGGGCATGGTTTACCCCAGCGAATTCATTGAGGTGGCGGAGCAAAAAGGCCTGATTTGTAAATTGGGGCAGTTTGTTTTGGAATCAACATGTCGCTTTTTGCGGGAAAACGCCCTTTGGGAGCTGGGCATAAAAACCATAGAGATCAACTTATCTTTGGCAGAGCTCCTCCAAGGGGATCCCGCGGGGCGGATTTTGTCTATTATAAGGTCATTTCCCCATTTTCCCACCAAGCTCAATTTTGAAATCACGGAGACAACGGCAGCCAGATCCAAGCAGCGGGTTTTGGACATGATGCAGGAGCTGTCTCAAGAGGGAATTACATTTTCGCTGGATGATTATGGGCAGGGCTATTCCAATGGAAACTCTGTGGTACAGTTTCCGTTTCAGAATGTGAAGATGGACCGGGAGCTGCTTTGGGAGGCATTTTGCGTGCCGAAGGCCAGGACGTTTTACTGCAACACCGTGAAGATGCTGCAGGAGATGCAGATGAAAATCGTGTCGGAAGGGGTGGAAACGGAAGAGCAGATTCGATTTCTCAAAGAGCTGGGAGTGGATTATATTCAAGGGTTTTATTACAGCCGGCCTCTGCCGGGGGATCGATTCGTCTCTTTTTTAGAAGAGCATGCCGCGGCGGGAGAAAAAAAGGAGCAGCCGGCCGCAAAAAGAGAGCGCCCCAAAACGCTCGCGCACAGGGCCGATTCAGAGGGGATGCGGGAAATATGACGTGCGTCTTTCAACATATCCGGGGACATATCGGACATTTTGGGGCAGAAGAGGACTGTTCAAACAGACCGGGATATGGTATACTGAATGAAGATTTCCTGCAGAAAAGGAAAAACGGGAAAATCCAGAAGAGGGGGGCTTTTGATATATGGGCCTGATCAAAGCGGTGGCAGGGGCCGTGGGCGGCGTTTTGGCCGACCAATGGCGTGAATATTTTTACTGTGAGGCCAGTTCATCGGACGTTTTGGTGGTCAAAGGGAAAAAACGTACCGGTAAGCGCGGCTCCAATCAAAAGGGAGAAGAAAACATCATCAGCAACGGCTCCATCGTCGCGGTGAATGAAGGCCAGTTTATGATCATCGTGGATCAGGGCCAGGTGGTGGAGTTTTCGGGGGAACCGGGAGAATTTCTGTACGACACGTCCACAGAGCCAAGCTTATTTTACGGCGATTTGGGCAGCAGCGTGCGGGCGTCTTTTGAAACGCTCGGAAAACGCATCGGCTTTGGCGGCGATACGGCGAAAGACCAGCGAGTGTATTATTTCAACATGAAGGAAATTGTGGGGAATAAATACGGCACACCCAGTCCTGTTCCCTTTCGTGTCATTGACCGAAACATCGGGCTGGACATCGACATTTCCATCCGTTGCCACGGGGAATATTCTTATAAAATTGTGGATCCCATTTTGTTTTACACCAACGTTTGCGGCAATATCAAAGAGGACTATCAAAGAGAAAATTTGGACAGTCAGCTCAAAACAGAGCTGATGACGGCCCTTCAGCCCGCGTTTGCAAAAATTTCTGAAATGGGCATCCGGTACAGCGCCCTGCCGGGTCATACCATGGAGATGGCGGATGCGCTGAACCATGTGTTGTCCCAGAAATGGACCGAGATGCGGGGCATCGCGGTGGCGTCCTTTGGCATCAGCTCTGTCACGGCCTCGGAAGAAGACGAGGCCATGATCAAGCGGCTCCAGCAGAGCGCCGTCATGCGGGACCCCACGATGGCGGCCGCCCATTTGGCCGGTGCCCAGGCGGAAGCCATGGTGCAGGCAGCAAAAAACGAAGGAGCAGGGCCGGTGATGGCCTTTGCGGGGATGAATTTGGCCGGGCAGGCGGGGGGAATGAACCCGGCCGACCTGTTTGCCTTGGGCCAAACGGCGCAAAAGTCGGACCAGGCCGCCCCTTCCAGCTCCGCCGGCGGGGCGTGGAACTGCGCCTGCGGCGCAAAAAACCAGACAGGAAAGTTTTGCGCCGAGTGCGGCAGTCCGAAGCCGCAGGCGCCGGATCATGGCTGGCGCTGTGTCTGCGGCGCTGTGAACCAGGGGAAGTTTTGCGCCGAATGCGGCAAGCCGAAGCCGGCCGGCGCCAAGGCGTATCGATGTGACAAGTGCGGATGGGCGCCGGGCGAACAGGAGGCACCCCCAAAGTTTTGCCCGGAATGCGGCGACCCCTTTGACGATTTGGACGAACAGGGCTAAGGGGCGTTTCCCGGCCGGGAGAGAGCCGGGGCGGAAGAAAGACGACACACTCCGTTGCGTTTCCATGGAAACAGGACGGGTTTTGTGGTATGATTGTGATGATATTATGAAACGGATCCTCATACATATACAAGAAAAGAACAATGGGTCAGCCATGCAGAACATGATTCCCTTTGGGTAAGAATGTCTGAAGCGATAGCTGAAAATACATAAGGAAAGGAGAAATAAAAAAATGGCGAAAAAATGGAAACCTGTGGCGTTGGTTATGTCCATTCTTCTAATGATGGGAATGGTCTTGACCGGATGCGGCGGGAACAACGCAGATCCCATCGTGGGCAAATGGAAACTAACCAATATGGAGGTAGGCGGCGCGACCATTGACGTGCAGACGTTTATCGAGGAATACGCGCAGGGAGAAGATGCTTCTCAAATGGACATTTCCTTTGAAATGAAGGAGGACGGCGTCTTCACAGGCCTTGTGGCGGGTGAAGCCGCGGAAGGCACCTGGAAAAAGGAAGCCGATGGGTATACTTTGACAGTCGACGGCCAGGATCAGTCGGCCACTGTGAAAGACGGCAAGCTGGTATTTGAAGAAGACGGGATGAAAATGATCTTCACGAAAGCATAACATCACACGGCGTAGAGAAAACATTGGGGTTTCGCTTCCGGCTGGAGGCGGAGCCCCAATTGTTGTAAACGGAACTGGTCAGGAGGGCGTTTCTGTGATATGCTGAAAAACACAAAGCGGACGAAGTTGCCGGGAGAGGAAGGGTTCTTATGGGGAGAGTCAACCGGAGCCGCCTGTATGAAACGTTTCAGGCGCTGGTGTCCATTGACAGTCCGTCTCTGGGGGAGCGGGAGATGGGCGCATTCGTGAAAAACCGGCTGAGCACGCTGGGCCTGTCCGTAACAGAGGACGAAGCGGGAGAGCGGCTGGGCGGAACCTGCGGAAACTTATTTTGCCGCTGGGACGGGCGGCTTCCAAACGCCGCGCCGCTGCTGTTTTCCGCTCATTTGGACACGGTGGAGCCGTCCAGGGGCAAGCGGGCTGTCCTGTTGGAGGACGGCACCATTCAAAGCGGGGGAGACACGGTTTTGGGCGCGGACGACCTTTCAGGCGTGGCTGTTTTGCTGGAGGCGGTGCAGACCGTGATGGAACAGGGGCTTTCCAACCGGGAAGTGGAGCTTCTGTTCACCGTCGCGGAGGAAATTTACAGCGGCGGCGGCCTGCATTTTGAGTATGACATGCTACATGCCAAAGAAGCGTATGTGCTGGACTTACCCGGCCCTGTGGGCAGCTGCGCCTACCGGGCGCCCACCATTTTGGCGTTTACGGCGGCGTGGAAGGGGAAGTCTGCTCACGCCGGGTTTGCCCCGGAAACAGGGGTAAACGCCGTCGCGGCGGCAGCGAGGGGCATCTCCGCTGTGAAACAGGGGCGCGTAGGAGAAGCGCTGACGGTGAACATCGGAACGATACAGGGCGGGACAGCGCCGAACATCGTCTCCGACACCTGCGTTGTGCAGGGAGAAATCCGCAGCTACCGGCATGCGCAGGCGCTGGAACAGTGGGGGGAGATAAAGGCATGCTTTCAGCAGGCGGGGGACGCCTTCGGCGTGACCCTTTCTTTTTCTCACCGCTTTGGCTGCGTTGCCTATGAAATACCCAGGGAAGCCGCCGTGATCGCCCGGGCGGAGAGAGGGTGCCGCGCTTGCGGCATTCCGTTTCAGCTGGTTCAGACATTCGGCGGGAGTGACAACAACCGATTTGTTCAAAAGGGGCTTTGCGGCGTTGTTTTGGCCTGTGGCATGGAGCGCTGCCACAGCGTTTTGGAACAGTCCCATTTAGACGAGCTGGTGCGTGCGGCAGAGCTGGTGGTGCGGCTGATCACCGATCCGGTTTAGTGCAACCGCCAAGTACGACATGATAAAACAAGGAGCAAAAAAGATGGAAGAGATTACAATACAGGAAATCACTGGGTTTCACCTGGGCAACGCACAGGATCTGGAGGCGGCCACGGGCTGCACCGTAATCCTGTGCGAATCCGGGGCGGTTTGCGGTGTCGACGTGCGGGGCGGATCCCCCGGGACACGGGACACAGACGCCCTCCACCCCGTGAGCAATCGCACCCAGACCCACGCGGTGGTGCTGTCCGGGGGGAGTTCCTTCGGATTGGATGCGGCGGGGGGCGTCATGCGTTTTTTGGAAGAGCGGGGCATCGGGCGGGACGTAGGGGTCACTGTGGTTCCCAACGTCTGCTCCGCCATTTTGTTTGACCTCAAATGCGGGCGCTCCGACGTGCGTCCGGACGCCGTCATGGGGTACGAGGCGTGCCGGCAGGCATACGAAGGCCGATGGGCCGAAGGGAGCGTGGGCGCCGGAACGGGAGCCACCGTTGGGAAAGCCAGAGGCAGGGCGTTTGCCATGAAGGGCGGCCTGGGAACGGCGGCGTTTCGCACGGGCGAGCTGATGGTGGGCGCTGTGATGGCCGTCAACTGTGTGGGGGACGTTGCAGACAGCCGGACGGGGGAGATTTTAGCAGGGGCTCTGGCAGACGACGGCGTTTCCATGGCGGATTCCCAGCGTGTCATATTGGAAACGTTTCACAGAGACAAGGATTTATTCAGCGGCAACACCATCATAGGCTGCATTGTCTCCAACGCCAATCTCCAAAAGGCGCAGGCGACAAAGCTGGCCATGCTGGGGCACAACGGGATCGCGAGGGCGGTGTACCCGGCCCATTCCGTGTTTGACGGGGACACGATGTTTGCCATGTGTACCGGCGACGTGGAGACGAATTTTGACGCGGCGGGCATTTTGGCCGCGGAAGCCGTTCGCTGTGCGATCATCAATGCCGTGAAGCAGGCGGACTCCTTGGGACAGAGAGTGTCTTACCGGGAGCTGCTGGAAAGGCGCAGAGAAAACAGAGCATAAAAAAGGCGCCCCTCGCCGATTTGGGCGAGGGGGCGTGGGTGTGCTGACGAAAGACGGCGGAACCGGAAAGGAAGGATGCCGCTGAACAGCACAAGATCGATTTTATGACGGTGCGGCCGGCGTCCACCGGTAGTGGGCAAGAATGGGCGCTCGGGTGAGGGCGTTTTCCTCATAAATCGGCTGCCCCGCGTGGTGAATGATGTAGGGCAGGCCGTCCTTGTTTCGCCGGTCGGACACAATGGCGATGTGGTCCGCGTACAGGACGATGTCTCCGGGCTGCCAGGCGGAAAGGTTGGAAAGGTCTGTGGGGATGGGTTCCGCGTGCCGCCGGAAAAAAACGTCCAGATTCCGCACCCTTCGGAAATCGATGTTGGGGTCCGGCGTCCGTATGGCGGGATAGGCGTCTAAATGGGCGGCAATGTCCGCATCGATCAGCGCCTTTAAGTCATACCCGGCGCCCTGAAAGGCGCTCCAGATCACGTCGGTGCAAACACCCATTCCCTCCGGCGGGTACCCGCCAGATTCATAGGTGCTTTTGTATTTGGGGCGTGTATTCACGTAGGCCCTGGCGCTCAACAAAAGGTCACGATAATCGTCAATCCCGTCTCCGTCTTTGTCGTAGGGGCTTTTCAGCGTTTCAATGCCGAAATCCGCTGCGGTGTAGGGAGAGTCGTCGAAGAGCGTATGTAAATGGGTCAGCAGCAATTCGCAGACCAAGATCAGGGAAAGCAGGGAGATCGCAATGATCATCCCCCGTTTGAAAAGAGAGGCGTGCCGATTTGTATTGTGTTTCATGGGGGCGGTTGCTCCTTTTTCGACAAGATATGACATAGTATATCATGAAACGAAACAAAAGCGAACATCCGCCGCAGCAACAGGGAAAAAAGAGGGCGCAAAGAAAACGAGAGGAAAAAGGGGAGACAAAAAATGACAAGGGACATGATTTCGGGCGCAAATGGGTACGGCGTTCCCTGCCTTTATGAAGTGGACGGCCGGGAGGAGACAGTGTGCATCGTCAGCCATGGCTTTGGCAGCAGCAAAGAAAGCACAACGGCCCAGATGCTGCTCCGAGCGCTGCCCAAGCGGGGCATCGGCGTCCTTGCATTTGACTTTCCGGCCCACGGGGACAGCCCCGTGGACGGAGAAATGCTGCGGATCGCAACTTGTATGCAAGCCCTGGAGGCGGCAGAGCGGCGCGTGCGTTCCCTGGCCCCCCGGGCGGACATTGTTTATTTCTCCTCCAGCTTCGGCGCGTATATCAATTTTCAGTATCTTGCGCTGGGAAAGGGGAGGGGGGAAAAGTCGTTTTTCCGCTCCGCCGCTGTGAATATGCCGGATCTGTTCGCACACCCCACAGAGGAGGAACGGGCCCGGCTGGAGCGGGACGGATTTCTGACGCTGGAGGGCTATACCCGTCCCATCAAGCTGACAACCGGCTTTTTAGAGGATCTTGCCGGCCACGATCTGTTTCAGTGCAGCCCGCCGGAGGGGACAAAGATACGCATGATCCATGGGGAACAGGATCAAACCATTCTCCTCGCGCATGCAAGGCGGTTTGCAGCGCAGTTTCACGTCCCGCTGGCTGTGATCCCCGGCGGGGATCACAGTTTGTCTGTTCCCGGCGCGCCGGAGCGGGTGCTGCAGCTTGCAACGGAGTTTTTTGAGGGAGAAACCTGAGAAACCAAACAGGGTGGAGCGCCGCCCATAAAGCAGGCCGGATGAAACAGCGGCGCTTACTTTATGGGCGGCTTTTTATCATCCGATCCGCTTCATCCGGCATTGCAGCGGAAAAAGACCGCCCCAAAAAAGAAAAGGAGAAGGGCGGAAAAAGGGAAAATAGATGCGTTTTTCCCGGAAAAAATAGATCCGTTCGAGCAGATCAAACGGATTTCGCAAAAAACCCATGGTACACTGGTTCCCATGGGAGGTGTAAAATACATGACAGAAGGAAGAAATAGGGACATCATGTTTGCAAATCAAGCGGAAAAGGCACCGTTGGACGAGTCTGCTTTTTTGGCGCTTTACGCAGAGGGAGAACCCTCCCGATGCGAGGAAGAAAGGCGGAATTGGGCAGAACTCATAGGCTGGATGGAACAAATCGGGTGTCCCGTGGATCTGCTTCGGGCACGCGCCGAAAACCACGTTGCGGAAAATGAGAACATGACATACAAAGCCGCTTTCTTCAAAGCGGAGCGTAAGATGTTCGCCAAACGGGGAGCGTGGATGCGGAAGGTATGGGAACAACTTTGTTTTGAATCGTAAGGCAAGGCGGTAACGCAGCATCAGTCCAATCAATGCAGATCACCGGCCGCTTATGCGGCCGGCGATTGGTTTTTCGAGATGATTCCGTTGTGTGGCCGCCTTAAAAATATCACCTGGCGGGTTTTTGCGCTTTACGTGGCTGGTCGCACCCGGTCAAAGCATGCTCTTGTTTTTTCGACATATTTTGTTATAATAAATACATGAAATAAAATGTGTGTCAACGAGGAAAGGAAGAGTCCGTATGAGCAAAAACATGGTTGTGATCACAGGCAGCCCCCGCAAAAAAGGAAATAGCTTCGCTATGACAGACGCTTTTATAAAAGCGGCAAAAGCGAACGGGTATGAAGTGACCCGTTTTGATGCGGCGATGAAAACGGTGGGAGGATGCCGCGCTTGCGAAACCTGCTTCCAAACAGGAAAGGCGTGCAGCTTTGACGATGATTTCAACGAAATCGCGCCTGCCATTGAGGCGGCAGACGCCATTGTGTTTACCATGCCGGTATACTGGTACACCATGCCGGCACAGATCAAGGCGGTCATTGACAAACTGTTTTCTTTTTGCGTGGCCGGCAGGGAAGTGGGCGGGAAAGAGTGCGCTTTGATCGCCTGCTGCGAGGAAAAAGATTTGTCTGTTTTAGACGGCGTGCGCATTCCCTTTGAAAAAACAGCCGCATTGCTGAACTGGAAGCCCGTGGGAACTGTTTTGGTTCCGGGTGTCCACCAGGAAGAGGACATCCAGAACACGGATGGGTGCAAACGGGCGGCAGAGCTAGCTGACGCATTTTCTAAATAGGCGAAAGGCAAAGGATTGGATGACCAAACAGCGCCGTTTTCGGCAGGAGGGAGAACCATGAACGTATTATTGATCAACGGAAGTCCCAATGAACACGGCTGTACATTTACAGCCCTGCACGAAGTGGAACGTATATTGCAAAGCCACCAAATTCAAACGGAAATGCTCTATCTGGGGAAAAAGCCCGTTCCGGGCTGCATTGCCTGCGGGGCGTGTGCCGAGACGGGACGATGCGTTTTTCCCGACCAGGTGAACATGGTTTTGGATCGGCTGGACGGGTTTGATGCCCTGGTGGTGGGGTCCCCGGTTTATTATGCCGGCCCCAGCGGCCAGCTGACGGCATTTCTGGACAGGCTGTTTTTCTGTAGCGAGGATCGAATGGCGGGGAAGCTGGGCGCCAGCGTGGTTTCCTGCCGGCGGGGCGGCGCCAGCGCGGCGTTTGACCGGCTGAATAAATATTTTACCATCAGCAATATGCCCATTGTATCCTCTCAATACTGGAATCAGGTTCATGGGTTCACGCCGGAAGATGTGCGCAAAGATGAGGAAGGGATGCAAACCATGCGGGCGCTGGGGGAGAACATGGCCTGGCTTTTAAAATGCATTGAGGCGGGGAAACAAAACGGAGTCCCCGCCCCCCGCTATGAGCCGAGGATGCAAACCAACTTCATTTCCGATTGATCAAGTGACGCCAGTCGCTTTTAAATGGAGGCCGGGCGAAAGGGAAACGCAGAGGGCAGCTTGGCGATGGGAGCCGAAAGATAAGCCAGAAAGATTCCGGCCGCCCTCTGGGCGGCCGGAATCCATATCGGTTGTTGTTTTGCTGTTTCGAGGACTAAGAAACCAGTTCGAATGCGTTTTTAGGGCAAAACTGCATGCATTTTTTGCAGAGGATGCAGAGGTCCGGGTCAACTTTGGGCAGAGAGTAGATATCTGCCTGTGTAATGGCGTTTTTAGGGCAAACCTTCATGGCGGGACATTTGTGGTCTTGGGGGCATTTGTCTTTGTTGACGATCATTTTCATGGGTATCTTCTCCTTTATTTCTTTTCTCCGCTGACGGTTTCATACGGCCAGTCGATGATGCCGCCAAAATCGATGACATTGGTATATCCCATTATGGACAGCTGCTTTGCTGCGGCGGCGCTTCTGCGCCCGCTGCGGCAGTACAACAGGATCAGCGCGTCCCGATCCGGCAGCTCTTCGGCTGCCCGGTCGGCCAGAGCGTCATTGGGGATTAAAATGGCTCCCTCAATATGCCCTTGCTGAAACTCCGTCTCGGTTCTGACATCCAGCAGAACAAACGGGTCGGTTCCGTCCAAAATGGCTTTTGCTTCTTGGGCTGTTATGGTGCGATAGGCCGGATCCGACACGTCCGGGGCAGACAGGCCGCCCCCGGCGCAGGCGGAGAGCAAAACAGAAAGGGCGGAAGCAAAAACGAGCATCCATTTTTTTATTTGCCTTTTCATATTTCCG
Organism: Oscillospiraceae bacterium; assembly: GCA_050950425.1. GTDB lineage: Bacteria > Bacillota > Clostridia > Oscillospirales > Oscillospiraceae > RGIG529. The sequence continues at coordinate 777,672 of JBMNHO010000002.1, read as the reverse complement.
CCCCCTCTTCTGCGCAGTAATGCTGCTTGAGGACGTGGATGACCGCTTCCACCCGATGGTCCCCAATGGAGTAGGTAATGCTTTGCCCGGATTTTTGAAACACCAAAATACCGTGTGCTTTCAGCAGGGACAAATGCTGCGACAATGCGGACTGGGTGATATTTGGTACAAATTTTGCAATCTCGCTCACAGTCAGCGGGGTTTGCATCAACGCGCATAAAATCAGCAGCCGGTTTTCGTTGGCGAGAACCTTCAGCAGCTCTGCGATTCTTTGTGCCCTTTCTTCCATTTTTTCGCTTCCTCTCTATTCTTTAGTGTACAGATGCCTTGGGTCATGGTTCCCATAGGGCAATATACGCACCAGGAGCGGGGCTTGAACGCGATCATGGTGACCAGCCCAAGGACGGTGGACGTTAGCATGACGCCATAAAACCCAAAGGAGAATTGCGCCACCCAAGGGGAGACAAAAGCGGTATTCGTCCATTGCCAAGGCAGCTTAAATACCCATAAAAGAGTGACCGCTTCCCGCAAAGACGCCCCGGCAAACACCAGATATGTATTATAAATCATCAGCAGGAACATGGTCATAAAAAAGGTTAAAAAGCCATATCGAAACCACTTGGACCGCAAAAATTTGGGCGGCGTCTTTTTTCGAGACAAGCCCAGCTTGCCGCCCAGCAGCTCAAACAGCTGCCCCCGCCCGCAGAACCGATTGCAATATGCCTTGTTTCCTGCCACAACGGAAATGACAAGGGGAACAACAAAACAAATCAGGCCCAGCCAGGCGAACAAGATGTTGAACAGGCCAAGAATTAAGTAAATTGAAGAAAAAATCCAAAGATAATCGTACCAACGCTTTTTCATACGGCTCGGACCTCCCTCGCAACCATTTGAATGACCCCGGCGGGGCAGGCCGCAAGACATTTTCCGCAGCCAATACAGGTTTCATGATCCGCCACAGCGTAGATTCCCTTGTATATGGCCAAGGCGGCACGGGGGCAGTGTTTGACGCAAACGCCGCAGGCGACACAGTCTTTGCCGATATACGCGACCTTTTTTGAACCAGACATAGCACATCTCCTTACATATAAGTATATTACATATTACTAATATACTTATATTCATCGGGCTTGTCAAGTGTTCTTTTTAAATATTAAAAGCCGTGTTTCGTCTCTCGCTGTTTTGAGACAAAACACGGCTTGGGAGATAGCAGGAAGGGCTGAAACGGCGGGGCAAGCGCCAGAGGGGTCCTTTCTTTGCTGCCCGAGCGCTATTTGCTTCTTCGGACAACGATATGGTCGCCGTTTTTGGTCTGGATGACGCTTGCCTCTAGGGTTTCAGCCAGCATATCCAAAAAATTCTGACGTTCCGCATCGTTTGGCATATGCAAAGCCAGGGGCTGCCCGGTGATGACCCGATTCGGGCAGTCTGTAATATATAAGATAATTTCCATCAGACGCGCTCCCTCACGACCGCTTGCGGACGCTTTCTAAAATAGGCGTATTGCGCACTGCGGCCAGTATTTTTTCTTTGTCATTGATGATGGGAACAAACGCGACGACAATGCGCCCGTCGGGGAAGCTTCGCTTTGTAAACCAAAGGTCTTTGGTGCCGAAGGACCGGGCGGCATCGCACAAAATGGCGGTCCGCTGTCCTTCATTTTCTAAGGTAAGCCGCTGCGTGTCTGTTTTTGGTGTTGCAACCAGCGCAACTCCTTGCTCCGTAAAGAGCTGCTGCTTTTTTTGCAGCCCCAGCAAGCAGGTCACCCAGATGCCGTCCACATACAGCTCAGAGCCTTGCACGAGGACGGTTCCGTAATGAAGTGTGCAGATATCTCCGATGCACTGTCCCTTCGTAAAACGAATCATGGAGAAGGCGAGGGCGGGTCCCACGGCCAGCGCGATGGTTCCGTTGACCCATATGGTTTCACTCATCGTAAGATAAAGCGCCAGGACAGTGCCGAGGGACGTGAGCAGGCAAATATAGTTTCTGGCCTCAAACGTTTTGGAAATGCCGTCGATGTAGGCGCTGCCTCTGGGCGCGAAGCCAATCGGATCGAGGTTTTCTAAGCTTTCGTGGATCTGCTTTCGAATGTCCCGAAAATGCTGAACGGCCAGCATTAAAAACGTGACCGCCGCAAAATCGTTGGACAACAAAGCGGGAATGGCTACAGAACCAAGGCTTGCCGCGAAAAAACCGGTGACAAGGTTGATAAAATAGCCGTTTGGATAACTGGGCATTTGCCTTGAGTCGATTCGTATTGTGACAAAACGGGCGGCGGTTCCCATGAAGATACCCATCAGGATGCGGCTTAGCGCGAGGGTCGGGATTGTCTCGGTCATTGTCTCCATCTCATCTCTCCTTGCACACGAAATACCCGTTAAGAAAATGGGGGTTTAAACTGGCTGGGGAGCATAGTATAATATCGACTCTTTTGGAATGGATTATTCTAGACCGAAAAGAGAAACCTAGCGCAAAACGTGGTATTATGTGCCTTCAATCGCATGTTCTGAAGGAACAAACCCTCTCCTTTTTGCATAAAATCAAAATAATAGTATAGAAAATGGCGTTTTCTCCACAAATCGAGTTGAATTGTCCGCCATTGCGGGGTAAAATAGAGAATGGAAATACGTGGAAGAACGGCAGTTGGCTCTGGATCCCCGAAGGGGGGACAGGAAGTCCGGGCCAAGGCCCTTTCTTTGATGGGAGCATCATTGAACCAAGGATGCGGATAAGCGGTGGCTTTATGGCTGAACTCCGTATCTGGGAGGGCGGCCTTCAAAGGGGGTGCGATTTTTGTGTTTGAAAGGTCGTGGGAAAAGAAAAAGCAGACACCTTTGAGGCATATCGATGGAAGATAAGCATACAGAGCGATATTACATAAAAAGGAAGTAGAGACCGAAGAAATATGAATATGCTACATATGGGCAATGCGAGTGTCCCGGAGGGAATCAAAAACGAATATTTACGCAGTCGAGAATTTAAAGAGAATCTGATCATGCAAAATAACCGAAAGGGGAAAATGCTGGCCATCATTGTGATTGCTTTTGAGGTTGCTTTTATATTGGCAGCCAGCGTTTTTTATTCCCTTACGACAGGCAATCTGTTTCAGCTTCATTCTTGTCAGGTGATGTATTTCGTTATGATCGTCATAAATCTGCTGTATTTACTTTTGCTTCACCGCTATGACCAGAAACAGATCTGCCTAAATACCATGGATGTGGTTACGGTGGTATTTCTCACTCTGTTTATGACATGGGGCGGGGTTGCGTCCCTTTTGGATCGGACGATGGATGGACAGACGGTGTCTTTTATGGTCAATATGATCATATGCTCCACGGTTTATTGTTTGGATGCCAAAAAAATGGGGATTTCTTATCTGGTTTCTACTTCTATCCTGGCGATTGGATTGCCCTTTTTTCGAAACTCCATTGGTGTTCTGATGGGGAACTACATCAACTTGGCCGTCTTCGTTGTGGTTTCCTGGGCTGCAACGAGGATCAATTATCGCAGCCACTGTGATAATTATGTGATCAAGCGGCTGATGAATCAATCCAATGCATTGCTGGCAAACGAGATGAAAGAAAACATGGTCATCAATCAAAAGCTTGCCATCGCAAACGAACGGCTGAAAAAGCTGGCGCTTTTGGACGAGTTGACCGGGCTCCCCAACCGGAGGGGATTTCGTGAATTTATTGATAAAAACTTTCAGGATGAGGCGCCAGACCGAACGGTGTCTGTCATTATGATGGATGTGGATCATTTTAAACAATACAACGATTATTATGGGCACGGGAAGGGTGATCATGTTTTAATTGCAGTTGCGGAGCAGATTGGCGCTTTGGTTGGGCGCAAAGACCAAATTGCCATTCGATGGGGCGGCGAGGAATTTGTTTATGCCGCGTTTCACACAAACAGGGAAGAAATTATAAAGATTGCCGAAACCATCCAGGCGCAAATACAGCAGCTACAAATTCCAAATCAGGCTTCTCTTGTCAATCCGCATATCACCATTAGCTTGGGGACATGCACCGGAAAGATATCCAGCCCAAGCGACATCGGAAAAATCATCAACATCGCGGATCAGGCACTGTATCTGGCGAAGGAAAAAGGGCGCAATTGCGTTGAAACCTTGGCTTGCAGTCGATTTTTTGATGAAGAAAGTTTTGAATAAAAAAGAAGCAGCCACCCGATCCATAAAACGGACGGGTGGCTGCTTCTTTTCTTTTCGTTGGGGGGAGAAGGGCGTCAGTGCCCGCCGCATTCGTCGTGGTGCTTGTGCTCATGGCAGACAGAGCCGGTGGACTTCAAGCTGCCGTTTAAATAGTCCTTGGCCGCTTCTTCCGCGTCGCCTCGCGCGCCCACAATGACTTCGATCTTTTTCTCGTTGAAAATATCAATGGCGCCGCCACCCATACCGCCGGAAATGATCACATTGACGCCTTTTTCGTGTAAAAAAACCGGAAGAAAACCGGGCTTATGGCCAGGGTTCGGAACAAATTCCTTGCTTTTGATCTGATTATTTTCGGTTTCAAAAAGCGCAAAGCCCTCGCAATGCCCAAAATGTTCCGCCACTGTTTTTCCTTCGCTTGCCACTGCAATTTTCATCATCTGTTTCTCCTTTGTTGTTTTTTTATATACATCTTAACCGCCGGGAGTCCTGTTTTCTGACAGGAGGCTTCATTCGGCGCTGTCTCGCAAATAGAGGTTGTCAATCGTCTCCCAAATGGCCTTCAACGCCTTCCCGGCGGGACTGTCGGGATATTGGGCGATGCTTTCGCAGCGGTTTACCGCCTGCACAACTGTTTTGTCAAAAGGAATCAAGCCCACAACAGGGATCTGAAGGCTTTCGCAATACGCTTCGATTTGTTCGGTGTTTTCCAAATTGACATCAAATTTATTGATGCAGACGATGCAGTCCGCGTCAAAATGGTTTGCCGTTTGGAGAATTCGCTTCATGTCGTGTATGCCGGATACAGTGGGCTCGGCCACAAGAAGCACCAGATCCACGCCGGTGATGGAAGCGATGACAGGGCAGCCGATGCCCGGGGAGCCGTCTATGATCGCCAAGTCCACATCATCGGATGCTTCCTGAACCAGCTGCTGCCTGATGGCCGATACCAGCTTGCCCGGAGCGCCGCTGCCCATCTTCAACTGTGCGGTAGAGAACGTGACTTGGTCGTTTTGATAAAGCATTTGATGGCCGGATACTCGATCCTGCATGGTGATGGCCTGTACCGGGCAAACTTCTACGCAGACGCCGCAGCCCTCACACTCGGTTTCCGAAACGACAAAGTCCTTGATCGCGCCAAAGCGGCAATGGGCTTCGCACTGCCCGCAGCGGATGCATAGGGAGGGGTCAATGGCTGCTGCTCCAAAGCCGTAATAATCTGCCCTTTGCGGCTGAGGCATTTGGGGCATGACCAAATGCAGGTTGGGGGCATCCACGTCACAATCGGCAAAGGCGCGGCAGCCGGAGAAGGCGATCAGGGCGCTGGCCACTGTGGTTTTTCCTGTGCCGCCCTTTCCGCTTAGAACCAGAAGCTGTTTCATTGCGCCACCTCCTTTTTGATGCGCTCCATCATACGGGAAAACATGGCTTGATACGCTTTTTGTTCCCGCACCAAAACAGAACCCCGGGAGTTTAGAAGCCCCAAGGTTTCGTCATAAGGGATTTTGGCAAGAACAGGGATCTGGTGTTGGAGACAGAAGGTCTCGGCAGGGTTTTCCTCGGGGAGACATTTGTTCAACACCACGCCAAACGGCTTTTCAAACAGCTGCACCAGCTCATATACCATGGATAGATTATGCACGCCGAACAAAGTTGGCTCGGCAACCAGAACACAGTAATCCGCATCTCGGATGCTCTCCATGACAACGCAGGCGCTTCCGGGCGGGCAGTCGATGACTGCGTCACCCTCTTTGGGCAGCCTGGCAAGCAGCTCTTTTATGATGGGCACGCCGGAGACTTCCCCGGGGTTCAGGTATCCCGTGAGAACCCGAACCCCGGCGGAAAGGCCTTCTTCGATCCTGCCGATGGTGCGTTCCGTTTCCGTGATTGCCTTCGCAGGGCAAAGGAGGGCGCAGCCGCCGCAGGAATGACAGATTTCATGAAAAACCAGAATCTTGTCCTTAACCAATGCGAGGGCATTGTATTTGCAGAAATTGACACACGTTCGGCAGCGGGTGCATAGATCCATATTTATCTCCGGAACCTTCGTGGAGACAGGGGTCGTGTCCGTTATCTCCGGTTTCAGAAACAGATGGCCGTTTGGCTCTTCCACATCGCAGTCTACATATGTCGTTTGCTCGGCGGCCGCGGCCAGATTGACAGAGACAAGTGTTTTACCCGTTCCGCCTTTTCCGCTGAGCACAGAAACAATCATTCTTTGCCGCCTCCGTGACCGTGGAAACCGGGGTGGATTTCAGTCAGCAGAGCAAGGGTCCCCTTTTGGAGTGCGGTAAGATTGTCTTGAACGGAGCCGTCCTGTGCTTTGTAGATCTTAATTTCCGCAGCCTTTAGAACGTTGGCCGCATTTTCCCCGCAGCGATAGGTGATCAGGGCGTTGGCCCCGCAGTCCGCGACGGCCTGCGCCGCGCTGATTCCAGCGCCGCCTTGGCTTGCGGCGGCTTTGTTGATCAAAAATTCACAGCTGCCGCTGTCCCCGTCGATCAATGCGAAAAAGGGGGTCCGCCCGAAAGAAGGGCAGACGGGTGCGTCCAAGGATTTGCTTTCTACGGGTACAATTACTTTCATTTTGGAGTCCTCCTTATGATATTTGTGGATACATTGGGGCATTACTTTTGGCTTTGGTAGTTGTCAATGGCGTTTTTCAATGCCGCCGCGCCCAGCACGGAACAGTGCATTTTGTGTTCCGGCAAACCGCCCAGGGCGTCTGTGATATCGGCATCGGTTATATGAAGGGCCTCTTCCAATGTTTTGCCCTTTGCAAGCTCCGTTGTCATGCTGCTGGATGCGACGGCCGCCACGCACCCAAACACCAGAAAACTGATGTCCACGATCACATTGTCTTTTACTTTGATATAAAGCGTCAGGCTATCGCCGCAACTGGGGTCGCCGCTGGTTCCGACGGCATCCGCGTCCGGCATAGTCCCCACGTTTTGGGGACACATGAAGTGTTCGATGACGGTATCTGAGAACATCGCGTAAGACATTTTGCATCCATCCTCCGTTATAGCATAAAAGAATCATCACCCGGCAAAGGAGCCGGGCTGCCCGGCGGACGCTCCAAAAGATCGGCGTCATCCGAGGCAGAGGGGTGATCGGTTTGCTGCGACAATTCATGGGGGCACACGCCACACCGAGGAGAGGGCGTGCATGGCATAAAAGCAAATTGTGGTCTTATGCTCACAATTGATAGTTTAAACCTGTTTATGGCATATGTCAATATCTAATTGAAATTTTCAACTGGAAATCGACGAAAAAACGGAAGGCCTGCTTTTCGAAAAGCAGGCCTTCCGTGATGTTGCCTTAACAAAACGACGGAGAATGTGTTCTTGTTGCAAAGGGGGAAGCGGAGGAGCCACTCAAACGGCTCGTTCCGGCAAGCTTTGCCTGGCTCAGGCGGTGCAGGCTTTCACAAAAGAGAGTACGCTGGCCGCCCCGGCGAATACCTCCGCGCCGCTGCTTGTCACAGAGACAAGGGTAGGCACCTGAAGGACGTCATATTGTTTCACCAGATCCGGGTGTTCGCCCGCATCGATGGCTTGATGGGCAATGCCGGCCTGGAACAAAGCTTTTTCCGCCATGGTGCAGTTTGCGCAGGTGGGCGTGGTAAACAGCAGCAGCGCGGGTTTCTGCGCAGAGCCGTCTCCCGGCTGCACGCCGGCGTCGTCGGAACGGTACACCTTGCGGTCTTTGAATTCCTGGGTTTTTCCGTCGTTCCAGTTTTTCACCGGACGGTAATAGCCCGTAATGCGGCTGTACACTTCTGTCTCCTGGCCGCACACGGGGCAAAGGGCATGCTCCCCGCTGATATAGCCATGGGCGCGGCATACCGAGTAGGTGGGAGAGAGGGTGTAATACGGCAGCTTATAATGTTCCGCGATCTTACGGACGAGGAGAGCCGCCGCCTTCCAGTCGGGCAGCTTTTCCCCCAAATATGCGTGGAACACCGTGCCGGATGTATACAAAACTTGAAGCTCGTCCTGTACGGCCAGCGCCTCAAACAAGTCGTCTGTGGCACCCACGGGGAGGTGGGAGCTGTTTGTGTAATAGGGGGTGTCGCCGGGCTTGGCTGCCGTGATGATGTTGGGGAAACGCTTCACATCGTGCTTGGCCAGGCGGTAGGTGGTGGACTCCGCGGGGGTCGCTTCCAAGTTAAACAGAGCGCCGTACCGCTCCTGATAGTTCATAAGCCGATTTCTCATATAGGTCAGCACGTCTTTTGCAAACTGCTGGGTGGCCTTCTGGGTCAGATCCGCCTTCAGCCAGCCGGCATTTCGCCCGGCCTCGTTCATCCCGATGAGACCGATGGTGGAAAAATGGTTGTCGAATGTTCCCATATACCGCTTGGTGTAAGGATACAGGCCGGCATGCATCAATTTTTTGATCACCGTGCGTTTCGTATCCAGAGACCGGGCGGCGATGTCCATCAGCTTGTCCAGACGGCGGTAAAAATCTGCTTCGTCGGAGGCCAGATAAGCGATGCGGGGAAGGTTGATGGTGACAACGCCGATGGAGCCGGTGCTCTCGCCGCTTCCGAAGAATCCGCCGCCTTTTTTCCGCAGCTCCCGCAGGTCCAGACGCAGCCGGCAGCACATGCTGCGCACGTCGCTTGGCTGCATGTCGCTGTTGATGTAGTTGGAAAAATACGGCGTGCCGTATTTGGCGGTCATTTCAAAGAGCATCCGGTTGTTTTCCGTGTCGCTCCAGTCGAAATCCTTTGTGATGGAATAGGTGGGGATGGGGTATTGAAAGCCCCTGCCGTTGGCGTCCCCTTCGATCATGATGTCGATAAAGGCTTTGTTGACCATGTCCATCTCTTTTGTACAGTCCTTGTATTGGAAAGGCATCTCCCGTCCGCCGACGATGGCGGGCAGATCGGCCAGGTCGTCCGGCACGGTCCAGTCCAGGGTGATGTTGGTAAAAGGCGCCTGGGTACCCCAGCGGCTGGGAGTATTCACCCCGTAAACAAAGGACTGAACGCACTGCTTCACTTCTTTATAGCTCAGTTGGTCGGCCTTCACAAAGGGGGCAAGATATGTGTCAAAAGATGAAAACGCCTGGGCGCCGGCCCATTCGTTTTGCATGATGCCAAGGAAATTGACCATCTGGTTACACAGCGTGGAAAGATGGCTGGCGGGGGAGGAGGTGATTTTTCCGGGGATGCCGCCCAGCCCCTCCTGGATCAGCTGCTTGAGAGACCACCCGGCGCAATAGCCCGTAAGCATCGACAGATCGTGAATATGCAGATCCGCGTTGCGGTGCGCGTTTGCGATCTCCTCGTCGTATACTTCGGAAAGCCAGTAGTTGGCCGTAATGGCGCCGGAGTTGCTTAAAATCAAGCCGCCGACGGAATATGTGACCGTGGAGTTTTCTTTCACCCGCCAGTCGTCCACGTTGACGTAGCTGTTCACCAGCTCTTTATAGTCCAGCAGCGTGGACTTGGCGTTTCGCACCTTTTCGTGCTGCTTCCGGTACAAGATATATGCCTTGGCGACATCGGCATAGCCCGCCTGCACCAAGACCCGCTCCACGCTGTCTTGAATGTTTTCCACGCCGATGAAGCCGTTCTCAATTTTGTCCTGATAATCAGCCGTTACTTTGAGCGCGAGAAAATCAATGATATCGGGGTGATATTGCTTGTTCTGAGCATCGAATGCTTTGGTAATGGCGTTTGCAATTTTGCTGATGCTGAACTCCGCAATGGCCCCGTCCCGTTTGATAACCTGATACATCTCTCGATTACTCCCTTATGTTCAATTTCGCATTCATAAAAGCAACGCGGCGCTGCCCATTGCTGTTGTTGATTTGTCCGTTGTGGATGTAAATCTATTTTAGTGCCGAAACCTGGGTTTGTCAAGAGGAAACGTAATATATTGTACTTCATTGGACAACAAGACACAAGATACAGTCATAACGAGAAAGATGTTCGGAACAAGTTTTATGTAAAGTTGATCCAAAAAAGGACCATATTCAGCAAATATAACAAGGAAAAGGAAAAAACGGGGCAGACAGGGAAAGCAGAAAAAACTGCAATCCCAAGGCGAGCTCAAGAGGGGGACAGGGCTGTCTCCCCTCGAATTTGCACAGAAGGGACGTAGGGGCGGACGGCCTTCGCAAACAAGATAAGCTGCTCTCGGTCCACGGCGCCTTGCAGCCCGGGGCGGATCAGATCGCCGGAGTCTGCAAAGCCTTGGAGAACATATCGTTTGGCGCCTTGGATCCACGCCCCGATGGCGGCAAAATCCTCCTCTGTGTGAAAGCCGTTTACCACTGTGGTGCGAAATTCATACTCCACAGGGCCGGAAAGCAGAAAGGAAACGCTTTCTGCTATGTTTGGCAGCACATCCTCTGTCGTGTCCGCCGTCAGGGCATATTTGGCAGGAGCGTTTTTAATGTCCATGGCCACATAGTCGACCAGCCCGCACGCCACAAGTTGCTTGAGCCGCTCCGGAAAGCTGCCGTTGGTATCCAGCTTGACCAAAAAACCCATGGATTTGATTTTAGAAAGAAACCGTTTGATATCATGCTGCAAAAGCGGCTCCCCTCCGGACACGCAAACGCCGTCTAGCAGCCCTTTCCGAGCAGACAGAAAACGGAAAAAATCTTCTTCCGATATCCCGCCGGGGCGGAAAGGCCCCAGAACCAAGGAGGCGTTGTGGCAATAGGGACACCGGAAGTTACAGCCTTCGGTGAACACCGTGGCGGCCAGGTACCCGGGATAGTCCAGCAATGTTGTTTTTTGCAATCCTGCTAATTTCATGGCGTTGCCTCTTTTCCCGAAATATGGTGCGACTGGTGCCGCCGGGGCTACTCTCCCCGCCGGCTGTGTCGGCGGCAGTGCCTCCGGCAGAATCGATCTTGGCAGCTGGGCGCGCAGGCGATTTTTTGTGACCCGCAGGCGGGGCACGCGTGGGATCCGCTTTTGACGGCCTCCATGTTTTCGTAGCGCTCCATCCAGTCTTTCCCACAGTCTGCGCACTTAACGGGGCAGATATTCCGGGTGAAATTCCCCCCTTCGATGCGGATGGTTTTTCCGTTTACCAGGCTGTCGGCGATTTTTTCTCGTGCCGAGGAAAGAATGCGCTGGAAGGTGGGACGGGATACTTCCATCTTTTCCGCGCACTCGCTCTGCTCAAGCCCCTCCAAATCTTTGAGGCGGATGGCCTCCAGCTCCTCCAACTTCAGCCTGTTTCCCGGGATTTCATAGGCCGGTTCATCCGAAGGAACGAAGAAGGGGACGACGGGAATGTGCTCGATTTTTCTCCATTTGGTCGGTCTTGCCATAACTCTCAGCTCCGTTTCATGTATCTGGCAAAGGGGGTTGCAGATGTTGGCATTGAAAATATGCTTGTGATGCATTCTCCCTACAGTGTAGTGCAATCGGGGGTATATGTCAACCGATGCGGCGGCTTGAAAGAAAGGGGTTCCCGCGGTTTTTTTCGTAGCCCGGGCTCGCGTTTGCCAGCCGGCTGTTTCCCCCTTTTCCGGCGCCGATGCCGAAGCTTTTCGCACTGTGGCAGCAACAAGGGGGAGGCCGGCGGCGCAGAGGAACGAACCGTTTTTATTTTGCCGGAGAGGCGCAAAAGACAAAGGACGAAGCAGGGAACCACCCCTGCCTCGTCCTTATCCTTCTGGTGAACGGCTTGACGCCCTTCTTTTATTGGGAGAGCTGTTCTTTGATCTGCTTCAGCTGCTCTTCCAAACATTCCGCTCGACGAACCAAACGACTTTTTTCATCAAAGACAGTTTCCTTTTCCTCGGCGGAAGAAGGGAGTCCCATCTGTCCACGTCTGGAAGGCTTCATCGCATGGGACATGCTTCGAAATGCATGCCCTCTGCCGGACCTGCATCCCAAGCCCTTCCCCAATCCAGCTGCCTGCCCGTTTGCATAGCCACGGCCGGCGCCTGCACGGTTTCCCGTTGCGGGACCCATTCCCGCGGGGCCTGTTCCATCTCTTCTTGGCATGTATTACGCCCCCTTTCTAAAATAAAATCGTTGACGGTTTAATTATTGGCATATGCCCATAACAAGCATACCTTAGTTTATGTCATATGTCAATAACAAATATAAATTTTTTTCAATAAAAATGAAAATCTTTCTACACAGGGGTGTATACAGATGCCCGGCCGATTGCGACGGCTTGGGGAAAGCGGCCCTGGCGGTCCGCTGCCTGCTTTGGCCGCCGACGGAGACAAACCGGAGCGCAACGGCTTTAAATGAAGATCAGCTTCTGCCCCGGCGGAGTGCAGTTCAGCTCGGCAGCGCGGCCAAAGACTGCGGCAAAGCCACGCAGGGTGTTACCTATGACAATACAATACAATTTCGCTGGCGGCGGAGGGAAAAACACGAAGAACATCCCCGCCAGAGGAGGGAGTTCCCCTTGAACAGATAAAAAAAGCCTGCCATCCGCTGGGATGGCAGGCTGTATCATTTGCGGTTCACCGAGCATCAGCTGGCGAAAGATCACTGGATGTGTACATGGTTGTTGATATGATCTTCGCAGTAACAATAATATCCATTGCATTTGGAGCAATACCGAAACTCCATATCTGGATAATCGGTGTCTGTTTTTCCGCAAACCGCGCATTTGTGCAGGTAGCCTTTTTTTTCTTTGGCTGCTTTGGCGGCGGAACGGAAGCGGATGGTTTTGGAAGGTCGCCGGCCCAGGGCGCGGCGCGCCATTTGGATCAAATCGCCGCCAAAGAACAGGAGATAGTTCAAAATGGCGATGATGGGAATCAGTTTATAAACAGAGGGGAGCCGGATGATATCTATGAGGAAATAGACGGCATTCAGCCAGGCCAGCCATTTGATCTTGATGGGGAGGACGAAAAGGAGCAGCACCTGCATGTTTGGGAAAAGGGAAGCGAACGCAAAAAACATAGAAAGGTTCAAATAATGCGCACTGAAAGCAATGCCCGGGCTGCCGGACAGGAGCGTGGCCAAAATGCCTGCTACAATGTGAAACAGGATGCCGGAGACATAAAAAATGGTAAACTTCGGGGTGCCCCACTCCCGCTCCAGGGTGCTGCCGATGAAGTAATAAAAATAGAGGGAGATGGCTGCCAAAAACAGATTCCCAGTAGACACCGGAAAAAAGACAAATGCAACCAGCCGCCAGATCTGCCCTTGCAAAATGAGCTGCGGGGAGAACACCAAGTAGCTGGCGAACAGGCCGGTACGGTCAATCATGGTAAGCAAATAGACAACGGCGTTGCCGATCACAACCCAAAGCATTAAATTTGGTATGCCAAACCGGGGGTGCTTGTAGCAAAACCGATCCAGTTTGCGGCTCAATGCGTTCAAATGATTTCCTCCTTTGTGCTTGGCAGGGGACCTGCCATTTGTTTTTATTTTACCTCTTTTGTCGGGGAAAGTCCATCATAATCTATGGATATGGCGCTGGAGCAGAGGAAAAGGGAGATGAAACATCTTGTACGTGGAGCGGCCGCTTTTCAGAGAGCCGGGGCCAGCCGCGGGCTTGGCACGTTTCCCGGCCTAGGTCTCAACGCGGCGAAGCGCGTGGAAATCAAAATGCCCTCGTCGAAATCGTCACCGGCATTTTTAAAAAAGGAAACCCGCTAATCCGGATTTCTGCAAACGGGTGGAGGGGGGTCTTTACCATAATAACTTCAAAAATCCTTGACTTGCGACAAAAAAACCCATATAATATTACTTCATAGAGGTTACGGGATGAAGGATATTTATACAATTATATAAGATTCATGTTACCAATGGAAAGACGGCTGGATGAAAAGCTAGGATTGGGCTACGAATTTGTTTTTAAAGGCTGGTTGATAAGAGTACGCTGCGGCGGAAGGAACGAAGGCGATATTCCGCAATATAAAGGCCCAATGAAGATGCCGTTTTTCAGAGGATTCACATCATAAAAACAACAAACAGAAGGAGGGTCGTTTTGTTACAATTGGAGGGCGGCGTTTATACGTCGTTTCTTTGAAAGAAATGAGTCGTTTCGTCAATTGTGATCGGCTGTTTTCGCCCTCGACCATATGGCAGAATGTCGAAAGGAGGGCTTAAATCAGATCTGGATCGTGTCGGCTGCGAAAGAGGAGGCAGTCCGCGGATAAAAAACGACCGAAGCCCCTCGGCAGGTTAAACCGAAAACCATTGGCCGTATTCTCAGTGTTGAGACAAGGAAAGTCGAAAAGATAAGGAGGAAAAGGCATGCCCGCAATGACAAAAGAGGCAATACGGAAGGACGAATTTGTTTTGGCTCCCACAAAACAGGAGCCGGTTTATGAAACTGCGAAAAGGCTGCTTGATATTTTTGTAGCTATTTTTGGGATTGTGCTTGCCCTGCCATTCATGTTGCTCATAGCCATCGCAATTAAGCTGGAAGACGGGGGGCCAGTATTTTTTGTACATAGTCGTGTCGGACAAGGCGGGAAATCACTTTCACTTTACAAATTTCGTAGTATGGTCAGCAACGAGGAAGAGCTCATCAACCAGCTTTCTGATGATCAAAAAGCGGAGTTCGATAGGGACTTTAAACTAGATCATGACCCGAGGATTACAAAAGTCGGATCGTTTTTGAGAAAAACCAGTCTGGACGAATTGCCGCAACTCATCAACGTTGTGCAGGGAACCCTGAGTGTTGTGGGGCCGCGTCCGGTGGTGCGTAAGGAACTAAACAAATACGGGCACGGCCAAGATCTCTTTCTAAGCGCCAAACCCGGCGTGACCGGATATTGGCAGGTGAACGGACGGAGCGATACCACATATGAAAGCGGAAAGCGCCAGGAGATGGAGCTTTACTACGCAGCGAACCGCTCTTTTGCGCTGGATGTCAAAATACTGATTAAGACGGTTTCGGTTGTACTGAAAGGGAAGGGAGCCAGATGAAGGCATATCTGCTTGCCGCCGGGATTGGCGCCCGGCTGAAACCCCACACCGACATCATGCCAAAGTGTTTGATCGAAATTGCGGGCAAACCGCTGATGCAACGGCGGCTGGAGCGCCGCTCCGATTTCCACAGGGATGCCATGGGGGACGAGATGCAGATCACCGGGGATTTGCATAGGATCTTTGTCCACATGGTGTGCCGTGTGTTGGAGGCGGCGCTTCGATGAAAGATACATTGGTCAGCATTATTATGCCGGCGTACAATGCCGCGCCCTATATTCGAGAGGCGATCCGCTCTGTTCAAGAACAAACCCATCCCAATTGGGAGCTTCTGATTACGGAGGACTGCTCTACCGACGAAACCCGCGCGGTTTTGCGGGAGGAAGCGTCAGCAGACAGCCGGATTACAGTGTTTTACAATGAAAAAAACAGCGGCGCGGCTGCATCGCGCAACCACTCGTTGCGCAATGCCGAGGGGAGATACATCGCCTTTTTGGATGCAGACGACCTCTGGACGCCGGATAAGCTGAAACATCAGCTTGCGTTTATGCAAAAAAATGACATAGCAATGTGCTACACGTCGTATGAAACAATCGAGGCCGACGGAACATATCGCAATACGGTTCATGTCCCCCAACAGATCGATTATGCCGGGTTTTTAAAAAGACCGCTTACCTGCTCTCATACCATCTTGTTTGACCTCCGTTTTGTGGATCCAACATTGCTGATCATGCCCAATATCAAAAGGGGACAGGATGGGGCAACCTGGTGCCAGGTTTTAAAAAGCGGAATCAGGGGCTATGGCTTGGATCTTGTTTTGGCAAAAAACCGGAAGCATCCCGATTCGCTTTCCGCGAACAAGATAACGGCCATAAAACGCACATGGTTTTTATTGCGGAACGTGGAGCGGCTCAACGTTCCGAGAGCATCATATTACTTTGTTTTTTATGCGTTCAACGCAGTGAAAAAAAGAAGAAGGGGTTAAGGCGGTGGCGTTTATTACGGGATTATCCAAGCAAATCAAAGCAGGCAGGGCTTCTCTGTCGGTGGTCGGTCTGGGATATGTGGGGATGCCCCTGGCGGTTGCCTTCGCGGAGCATATTTCTGTCATCGGATTTGATACGAATCAAAAAAAGATTGAACAATATCAAAGCGGCGTGGACCCCACCTCGGAAGTGGGAGACGATGTGATCGTAAAGACAGCGGTGCGATTCACCGCGGAGGAAACAGAGCTTCAAAAAGCCAAGTTTCATATCATCGCAGTGCCGACGCCGATTAACCCGGATAAAACGCCGGATTTGGCCCCGGTTATTTCCGCAAGTCAGATTGTCGGGCGAAATTTAAGCCCGGGATCCATCGTGGTATATGAATCCACGGTTTATCCGGGTGTCACGCGGGATATTTGCATGCCCATCTTGGAACAAGAATCCGGCTTAACCTGCGGCAAGGATTTTTCCGTTGGCTATTCCCCGGAACGAATCAACCCTGGCGATCAAATACATCGGTTGGAGAATATTGTAAAGATCGTGTCGGGGCTTGACACCGAAACACGGGAGGAGATGGTGCAGGTCTACTCCTTGGTGATCGGGGCGGAAATACATCAAGCCTCCAGCATTGAAGTGGCGGAAGCGGCCAAGGTGGCGGAAAACAGCCAGCGAGACATTAACATTGCGTTTATCAACGAGCTGGCCATGGCGTTTGACAAAATGGGCATTGACACAAACGAGGTTGTCAATGCCATGAATACGAAATGGAATGCTTTGGGCTTTCGCCCCGGCTTGGTCGGAGGGCATTGCATCGGTGTGGATCCTTATTATTTTATCTACGAAGCTGAAAAGCTGGGTTACCATAGTCAGATCATCGCAGCCGGCAGAAGAATCAACGACGGGATGGCACAGTTTGTTGCAGACGCCACCATTCGGCAAATGGTTTTGGCGGGTTTGGCGCCCGTGCGGGCGAAAGTCATCGTTATGGGACTTACCTTTAAGGAAAACTGCTCTGATTTGAGAAATTCCAAGATAGCGGATATGGTGAGCGCTTTAAAAAAAGACGGCATTTGTCCTCTCGTCATCGACCCATGGGCCGACCCGGCGGAAGCCAAGCAAGAATATGGCATCGCGCTATCGACGATGGAAGACGCGCGAGACGCCGACTGCATTGTGTTCGCAGTCGCCCACGGGGAATTCAAGGAATTGACCGGAGACAGTGTAAAAAACATGTTCCGCCGCCATTCCGCCTGTGCGCCGGTTTTGATCGACGTGAAAGGCATTTTCAAACAAAAACCATTTGATTGTAGGTATTGGCGGCTGTAATGGGCCGATGTCGCCGCCGAAGGAGTGCAAATGTATACAAACAAGAAAGAGAGAATCGGCATCATTGGACGCGTTGCGGACGGGGCGGAGATGTATGACGGGCAAACAATTGTTACGCGAGTGATCCGCGACGAGCTGGAGACCAGACTGAAAACCTCGGTGTATTGCGTGGATACATACCAGTATAAACAGCACGCGATCAGGTGCCTGTTCCGGTCTTTTGTATGCCTGTTTCGGTGCCGGCATATTTTTATCCTGCTTTCAAACAACGGCCGCCGGTTTTTCCTGCCGTTTCTGTACTATATGAATCGGATATTTCGCAGGCGCGTCTATCACCGCATGATCGGCGGACTGTTTGGACAGAACGTCAAGGAGCATCCTGTCTGGGTGAAATATCTCAATTCCTTTGTTGTGAACTTAGCGGAAGGACGTTCTCAAGTAGACGCGTTAAAAGCGGCGGGCGTACACAACGCCGTCGAGACGTATAATTTTCGAAATGTGCGGATTGTGGAAGAAAGCGAGTTTCCAGCGTATGCCGCGCCGCCGTTTCGTTTTTGCACCTTTTGCAGGGTCACAAAGGCAAAAGGAATCAGCGATGCCATCAAAGCGGCGATGGCGATTCATGCTGAAAAAGGCGGCATGGTGAGCCTTGATATTTACGGCCCGCTGGAGGAAGACTACCGGGCCGAGTTTGAAGCATTGTTAGACCAGTCTGTTGGAGCGGTGCGTTATATGGGGAGCGTTCCGTCTGAAAAAAGCGTGGATACCTTAAAGCGCTATTTTATACATCTCTTTCCCACAACTTGGAAGGGGGAGGGCATGCCCGGAACCCTTGTGGAGTGCTTTGCGGCGGGGCTGCCCACCATTGCAACGGACTGGAATTACAATGCGGAGATTTTAAAAGAAGGAAAGACCGGCTTTTGCTACGATTGGCGGCAGCCTGGGTTATTGGAGGAGAAAATGCGATATTGTATGGATCATCCGGAGCGGGTGGAGAACATGCGGCATGCATGCATCCAAGAGGCCCACAAATATCAACCGGATGCGTCGATGAAGCAAATATTTGATTGGATGGGGCGATCGGAGGTATGAAACGAAAGGTTTTGATCGTCCTGCCGGAATTGGAGACCGGAGGGGGCCAGCGCATGGCTATTTCCATCGCAAATGAAATTAAGGCGCCGGATTTGCAAATTCGCATCCTTGTTCTGTATCCGCCCAAGGGAGATATATTGGAATCGTTGGCGGATGAATGTGGGCTTGACGTGCAGTATCTTCACAAAAAAAGCGGCGTGGATTTGCGATGTATCGTTGCAATCCATCAAGCGATACGAGCCTTTCAGCCGGATGTGATCCACGCGCATTTGCGGGTCATGCCCTATCTGCTTCTGCCCATGTGTTTGGCAGGCACAAAGCGGCGGTACTACACCGTACACAACCTTGCCGAAAAAGATGCCGCGGGGATCAGGCGCCGGGTTTTAAAGTTTGCCTTCCGTCGCTGCCGTGTGCAGCCGGTTGCCATATCGGCGCTGTGTCAACAGTCCCTTTCGGAAACGTATGGCATTTCGAAGGAAAAGATCCCTTGCATATACGGCGGCATAGACGTCAAGCGTTTTTCCCGGCCTCAGACGTATCCCCCTGCGCCGCCCTTTCGATTTGCGGCGGTCGGCCGATTGTCCCCGCAGAAAAATTATCCGTTGATGCTTCAAGCCTTTGCGGAGGTTCATCGCCGGCACCCCGACACGGAGCTTTTTATTATGGGGGATGGAGAGCTAAGACCTCAGCTGGAGCGGCAGTGCGAAGCGCTTGGGCTTGGCTCCTCGGTCTGCTTCACCGGGAATGTTCCCGATGTGGAACGCTATCTGTGGAGCGCCCACGCTTACCTGATGAGCTCCGACTATGAGGGGGTGCCGCTGACGGTGTTGGAAGCCATGGCGGCGGGGCTGCCCATTCTTTCCACAAAGGCCGGCGGCATTGTGGACGTTGTGGAACACTTGAAAAACGGGCTGCTGACGGAAACAGGAGACCAGGCGAGCCTCGTCGACGCAATGGAGCGGTTGGTACAATCGCCTGACCTTTGCAAACAGTTTTCTGATTACAGCACCATGCTGGCGAGAAAATACAGCATTCAAGCCTGCGCCGATCAATATCAGGCGCTGTATTTCAAATAGATGGAGATAAAGAAGGCGATTATGTGACCAAAGCAGGGAGCCGAACACTCTTTGAAAATACGGTTATGCTATATATCATGCAATTTGCGGGGTATTTTTTCAGCCTGCTGATTGTGCCGTATCAAACCCGTGTGCTTTCCCAAGGGTATTACGGCGCGTTGTCCATCGCCCTTGGATTGATGATTTATTTCACCATGCTGATCGATTTTGGCTTTATGGTGTCCGGGGTTACGGAGATAGCGGAAAACCGAACGGATGGAAAGAAGCTGAGCGAATGCCTGACCTGCGTGATGGTGATCCGGATCTTGCTGGCTGTCCTGTCTGTCGGTATCATGAGCGCCGCGATTTACCTGATCCCCAGCTACACCCCTTGGGCCGCGGCATTTTACCTGTATTTGGCGGCAATCATTCTAGAGGCGCTTTTGCCGATGTTTTTCCTGCGGGGGATGGAGGACATGCGAACGGTGGCGCTGCTGACGCTGCTAAGCAAAGGGATTACCACCGCCTTGATATTGATCACGGTGAAATCCGACGCAGATTATCTGCTGGTTCCGGGGATGCGGATGGCGGGCGCCGCGCTGTCGTTTGCCATCGCGTGGATTTACATCACTCGAAAATACAAGGTGGGACTGGTCAAGGTAACCAAAGAGCAGATCTGGGCCAGCTTGAAAAATGCCTTTGGGTTTTTCCTGTCCAGAATCGCGTCCACCGTCTATCGGGGCGGGAACACCGCCATTCTCGGCGCTGTTCTCCCCGCGTCTATGGTCGCCCTTTACGCGTGTCCGGAAAAGCTGATGAACGTCGGAATGACCATGAGCTCCCCCATTTCGGACAGCTTGCTGCCCCATATCGCAAAAACCCATCACTATCAAAGCGCCTGGCGCATGATGCGTCTGCTGATGCCTGTGGTGCTGGTCGGAGGGGCCGTTGGGCTGATCTGGGCAGAGCCGATCATTGGGTTCATTTTCGGTGCGCAGTATTTGGAATCTGCCGGTGTCTTTAGGGCGATGATCCCTGTGATAGCCATCACGCCGATCAACTACATTCTGGCATTCCCGGTTCTTGTGCCAATGGGACTGCAGCGGCAATCAAACCTTGCCAACGCGGTGGGTGCTGTGGTATATATATTTGGGATGCTGTTGCTTTGGGCCATGGGCAGGGTCTCCATCGTAAGCGCCGCTGTTGTGCTTACGGTAACGGAATGCTGCGTTGCGGGCTGGCGGGCCGCCATGGTCATCAAGCACCGGGACAGGCTGCAGAACAACAAAGAGAGGGTACCATCATGAAAACAGTCGGAGTCATTACGGCGCATTGTTCAACCAATCCGGGTGCTTCCTTGCAGGCTCACGCCATTTGTCAAAAGATAGCTGATTTGGGTCACAAGCCGGTCATGATTGACTATCGCCCGGATTATTTCACTGACATTGCAGAGCAAGGGAAAACAGGCAAGCCCAGCGGAAAAGATCGGCTGAAGATGATGGTTTTGGGGCGCAGGCTGAACGGGCGGCATCGCTTATTCCAGCAGTTTGAAAAAGAATATTACCCGGAGAAAACAGCATGCTACCGTACCGCGGAGCAGATCCTTGCGGCGCCGCCCTCGCTGGACGCCTATCTCTGCGGCAGCGACCAAATTTGGAATCCGGCACATGTCCGCTACGACAAAACATTTTTTTTGGAGTTTGCCAAACATCTGGCTGAAAAAAAGCTCTCTTATGCCGCAAGCATCGGACAGGACGTGGTGGACGTCAAAGGCTGCGATTTCCTCAAAAGCAGTATCGACACGATGGATCGCATCAGCGTCCGGGAAGACACGGCAAAGTCGCTGCTTCAGAATACCCTTGGCATTGAAAAAACAATTCACCAACACATTGACCCCACGCTGCTTTATCCCCCTTCCTATTGGCGCTCGATTGAAAAAATGCCGAACCAAAAAATGCCGGAAAAATATATTCTCTATTATCCGTTGCAGGACAATCCCATTGTGGAGGAATTGGCGCTTCTCGCCAAACAACAAACGGGGCTGCCTTGTGTGGCTTTGTGCAGCTCTCTGAGAAAGCCCCGTTTTGCGGATGTTCAAATTTCGATATATGGGCCAAGGGAATTTTTGCATGTCATCGACCAGGCCCACATGGTGCTGACCAACTCATTTCATGGGATTGTGATGGCGTTGCTGATGGGAAGCAACGTGGTTCCCTATCGCAACCTGGTCCGCAACAGCCGCATTGAGAGCCTGTTTCGAACCTTAAAGCTTGAAAATATGCAGATAGACACGATCGATGCATACCGAGCCACCGATTGGAACGAGGTTTGGGAAAAGGCAAAAAACATTGCGCAGGTGCTGGAGACAGAGCGGGCACGGGCAACAAAATATTTGGCTGAGGTTCTGTTATGAGCATCCGCAAATTGCCCGGGCAGACCTGTACGGCTTGCGGCGCATGTGTCAATGCGTGCGCGTTCGGCGCCGTTCAGCTGGTGCCGGATGCGGAGGGGTTTTGCGCGCCTGAACTGTCCGACGCCTGCGTGGAATGCGGTGTATGTGAACAGGTGTGCCCGCAAATGCGGGAGATACCGTCAATCAAATGGAGAAAAGCCGCAAAAGGGTGGCTGGCGGTGGGCATGGATGGCAAGCTGATTCAAAATTCAGCGTCCGGAGGAGCCTTCGCCACATTTGCAGACTATGTCATAGAATCGCAAAATGGGGTGGCCTTTGGTGCATATATGGATCAGGATTTTGATGTGCGCCACGGATGTGCCCGGTCATCGGCCGAGCTTGCGCCGATGCTTGGCTCAAAATATGTTCAAAGCGACATTGGATTGAGCCACCGGGCGTGCAAACGATTCCTGGAAGACGGCCGGTTTGTCCTGTATAGCGGCACTCCCTGCCAAATTGCCGGGCTGAAAGGCTATTTGGGCCGAGACTACGACAAACTGATTACGGTTGACATTGTTTGCCATGGGGTTTCATCGCCTCTGGCGTTTCGGTCGTATATACGCTGGCTTTCAGACCGTGCCAAAATGAGGGTGGTCTCTTATCGGTTTCGAAACCGCACAAAATATGACCGGTCCGGATATATTTCAAAGACAACCTTTCAGGACAAGAGGGGGAGAACCAAAGTCTTATGGCGCAGAGCGGAGCGCGACGTGTATTTCAAGGCATATCTGGACGGGGAATTGTTTCGAAGGTCCTGCTATGCTTGCTCCTACGCGCAAGAGGCGCGCGTCAGCGACATTACCCTAGGGGACTGCAATTCATACAGCAGGTATAAGGACTTTCACCCATATGAGGCCAGCAGCATTGTCTTGCTGAATTCTCCGGCCGGCGAGGGCTTTTGGGATGCCGTTTCCTGCCGATTCCATCGGACGCCCTTGGACGTACCCGGCGAGATGCGGGCCAATGGGCAGCTCCACAAGCCGCCTGCGCTGCCGGATGGCCGGGATGCTATGTGCAACAGTTTTTCAAAAGGAGCGTTTGAGATATATGAGAAGGAATGCCGGAAGCATATGACAACAGTTCGGCGGCTGCGCAGCTGGGCCCAGCTTCATGTTCCGCTGAAGCTGAGGATGAAGATATCCGGCGGGATCAGAAGACTGAAAAGGAAAACAAATCATGGATAAAAAGAGAATCGGAACGCTGCAATGGAAGGGGACCATCAGCAGCAGAACGCTGATGTACATCGGGATATTTGCCCTGCTGAATCTACTGGGTCTGGTTCAATTGTTTCAATTTTCGATGGGCGCTTTGCTGATAACGGGTATTTTGCTGCTTCTCGGTTTTCTCGTGAAGTACGAGGAGCTTGGAGTCTATCTGTTCCTATGTCTCGCGTTTTTTAACGTAATGAACGGAAGCATACAAAGCACCAGTTTGTTTTACGTTTTGTGCGGCATTGTCATTGTTCGATATTTGGCGCAGGAACACAGAAAGTACATGCTTTCTCAGAAAATGATCTTACTGGGTGTCATTTTTGTGATCACGGCGTATAATTTGACAGATGTCAATCGCTATTTGAGCTGGTTCATTTTGCTGCTCACTTGTGTTTTGCTTTATCGTGAACCCATCGTGACTGAAAAAATTTCAGACATCGTCAGCATGTATTCCCTTTCCGTTTTATTTGCCTCATGGTGGGGGTACCGCATGCTGGAAAGCGGAATGGCAATCAACAATGGAGCAGAGCAGTTTCTCTCCGGCCGGTATGCGTACTTGCGCTTTGCCGGAATGGTCGGCGATTCTGTTATGTTCGGCTCTCTTTTGCTGGTTTTGATTGCCGCCAATCTGGCGCTGCTGCTGGGCCGTCAACAAAAGACATGGGTGGGGCTGTTTTTCATCGCCAACATGGTGGTGTTGGGAGGGATGACCTATTCCAAAACCTTCTATGGCGGCTTGCTCATCGAGCTGGTTCTCTTCTTCTGGTTCCGATTCAGGCAAAAGGAGAACGGGACAAAGGCGTTTGTCCTGTCAGCGATAGCGATTGGCGTGGCAGCGGGGGGTCTGTCCCTTTGGATTGGGAGCGGAACCGGAAATGCCGTTTCCATTATGCAGAAAAGGATGTCTGCCGAGGATCTTTCAACCGGCCGATTTGTGGCATGGGCGTACTATATCAACCGATGGCTCAATGATTGGACCATTCTGTTCAAGGGAATCGGGTTCGCCGAATATGCGGCCAGACGGACGTTCGCCGGGTACACCCACTCTATCATGTACGCGCACAATATCCTGATAGAATCCGTCACGGCGTTTGGCCTTTTGGAAACAGCCGCGATTTTGGCCGGAATGGGCCATGGGCTTCGGCGGTTTTTAAAGCGGGGCGGCGAGCTGTTTTGGCTTTTGCCGGCATTCATGCTGTTTGTGGTCTTTGGAATGGTTTCCCACGGACATTTTGAAAGCATGTTTTATTTTAGCGTGCTGCTCGTGATGACAATACCCGCTGCAAATGCAAAAAAGACGACCACCGACCCCATACCCGCTGGGAACCATTTGCTTGGAACGAGATGAAAGCAAGAACGATAAGCAAGGAGACAAAAAATGGATAAGTCAAACGGTTACTACGAAATCGATCTGTTACAAATTTTACGTGCCCTGTGGCATCGCTTGTGGGCGATCATCCTTGCGGCCCTCGTGGCAGGCGGCGCCATGTTTTCCTACGCCGCGTTTGCCGTGACACCGCTGTATGAAGGAGAAGCGCTCCTGTATGTCAACAATAGCTCGTTCTCTCTCGGAAGCACCTCCTTTTCCATTTCCTCCTCTGAACTCACGGCGGCGCAAAGCCTGGTGGATACATATATTGTCATTTTAAAAAGCCGGACCACGTTGAATGACGTCCTTGCAAAAACCGGACTTGACTACTCCTACAAAGAGCTAAGACAGATGATTGAATCTGAACCGGTCAACAATACGGAAGTGTTTAAAATTAAAATTACCAGCGACGATCCGCAGGAGGCTGAGCTGATTGCCAATACCATCGCGGACATTCTGCCCAACAAAATAGCGGACATTGTAGACGGCAGTTCCGTGCGCATTGTAGACTATGCGGTGAAGCCCACAGAAAAGGCATCTCCCAACATCACGATGTTTACGGCCATTGGTGTGCTCATCGGCATTGTTATTGCCGGTGTGATCATCATCATCAGGGAAATGACGGACACGCAAATCCAAAGCGAAGAATATCTCATTCAAACGTATGATTTGCCGATTTTGGCCGCCATCCCCAATTTAACCAGGGCCGAGGATGCCGAGCCGTACGCCTACTATAAAACGACGGAAAACGCAAGAAAGGGGTGAGATCCATGAAGAAAAAAAGCAACAAAAAAGGGGAAGATATCTTCTGTTATGATATGGGCGAAAGGGGCGCAAGAGGACACGAGACACAGGGACGGAGAAAAGTGGTGGGAAACCAACTGAGCTTTTCCGCCGCCGAAGCGTACAAGCTGCTGCGCACCAATCTCATTTTCAGCATGTCCGACGAGCGTGAATGCAAGATCATCGGCGTAACCAGCGCACTGCGGGGGGAGGGCAAAAGCGTCACTTCCGTGAATTTGGCATATACCCTCGCGGAGACAAAAAAAAGAGTTCTCCTGATAGACGCGGATATGAGGATCCCGGTTGTGGCCAAGATACTCGAAATTCCGGAAGCCCCCGGCTTGTCAAATGTGCTTGCGGGCGTCAGCCAGCTCAATGACGCGGTGCAGGTGTCTCCTTTGCTGAAATCGCTGTTTGTGCTGCCTGCCGGGGAGATTCCTCCCAATCCTTCCGAGCTGCTGTCCTCTGTCAGAATGCAGCAAATGCTGGGTGTGCTGTCGGAATCCTTTGATTACATCATTGTGGACATTCCCCCTGTGAACGCGGTGAGCGACAGCCTTGCGGTATCGAAGCTGCTCAGCGGTATGATCATGGTGGTACGGCAGAATTATTGCAACCGGCACTCTCTGGCAGAGGCCATGCGGCAGCTGGAGTTTTTAAAGGTCAAGGTGTTGGGGTTTGTGATGAACGACACGGGGTCCGCAAAAACAAAATACAAGAAATATGGACATCGCAATCGATACAATCAGGGCTATGGATACGGCTATCGCCAGCCCGGAACCGACCAAGCCGGTGACAGCAAAGCAGAGACCTCTGAAACGGTTGGCGTTTGAGCCGGGCAAGATGTCGATGTATGATTTTCACACCCACATTCTCCCTGATCTGGACGATGGGAGCCGCTCTGTTGCGGAGAGCCTGGAGATGCTGCGGGAAAGCGCCCGGCAAGGCGTTACGCATCTTGCCGCGACACCACATTTCTATCCGGATTTTGCAAGCCCCGACGAGTTTCTTGCAAAGCGGCGGATATCATGGAATCAGCTGGTTCCACATTTAGAACCCGGCATGCCCCAAATCAGGCTGGGCGCCGAAGTGTATTATTATGAGGGGATCTGCCGCCTGAACAACATTCTGTCCCTTTGTATCGAGGGAACCAACATATTGCTTTTGGAAATGCCGTTTGCGAAATGGAGCCCCAGGATGGTCGATGGTTTGATGGAGTTGAGCGGGAGATGGGACATCCGGGTGCTTTTGGCGCATGTGGAGCGATATTTCACCTACCAGCCGGAGAAAATATGGGACGTTTTGCGCCAAAGGGGGGTCCTTATGCAGGCGAACGGAGAGTTTTTTTTAAACCGGCGCACACGGCGCGCGGCCATTAAGCTGCTGGAACATGGCGGCATTCATGTGCTGGGATCCGACTGCCACGATATGAGCAGCCGAAAACCAAACTTGGGGGAAACGGCAGACCTGATTACGAGCAAATTGGGAAATGACGCTTTGGCCGCCTTAAACATACGAGGAAGTGAGCTGTTTGGTAAAATGGACTAAACGAACAAAGACAATTGTCGTCATTGCGCTTGCGGCGCTTCTGCTTTTCTGCGCTTTTGCCGTGGTTTGGGTTCTATCCGGGGCAAACGGCCGGGTAGAACGGTTTTCAGAGGCCGCGCCGAAAGCCGGGGAGTCCCCGAAAAGCTCCGATTCGGGAGGCGGACAAGGGACGAAAGCAGCAGGGAACGCATACCAAAGCCCGGTGGATTTTCAAGCGTTGCAAAAGGCCAATCCGGATATATATGCCTGGCTGGACATTCCCGGTACAGACATCAGCTACCCTTTGCTTCGGCGGGAGGGCGACGATGCGTTTTACATGACACACGACGGGGAAGGGAAGAGAAATGAGAGCGGCGCCCTGTTTACAGAAACAAAATATAACAACGGCTCCTTTTCCGATCCCGTCACCATTGTCTATGGGCATTACATGCGAAACGGTCTCTTGTTTGGCCGGCTGCAGGAGTACTACTCGGATCCGAAGCAATTTGAAGCGTACAAAAAAATGGTGATCTACCTGCCGGATCGGGGGCTGCATTTTGAAGCGTTTGCGGCCGTTCCGTACGACAGCCGCCATATTCTGTACAGCTACGATTTTACGGACAAACGAACATTCCGCTTGTTTTTTGACAGTATTTTGTCCGTGCGGGCGATGGAGGCGATGGTTCCGGCGGATGCGGCGGTGCAATGGGACGAGCAAGTGCTGATTCTTTCCACTTGCCTGATCGGGGACAGGACAAACCGCTTTTTGGTGTGCGCAAAGCAAGTGGAACACAGCTAAAAACCAACCAAACAATAAAAATCATATGGGAGGAAGCATCATGTTAAAGAAAATTTCAGTTGCCCTATTGACACTGGCCATGACGGCCGCAATGGCTGTTACGGCAACAGCTGCCAACTTTACGCCCAGCGCGGTGGGGAAAGCGGCCCCCCAGATCGCAACCATGACAAATGCGGCCGGTCAATCGGTTGCCGCCATTATTTACGACGCGAACGGAAAAGAGATCGCCAGCATCCCGGCCGGCGCATTGGCGGTGACGCCGTTGTCCGATGCGCGGCATGCGGACCCGGCCATCGAAAAAGCCCTGTCCGCGGCTTACGAGCAGCTGAAATCCACGGCGCTGGCGGTTCTCGTTCCGGGGCTTGGACAAGCGGTACAGGCCTATTCGGGGAATCTGGCGGTTGAAGACCTTGTCGTTCGGGATTTGTTTGACATCTCTCTGGAGGAAGCCGTACGGCAGCAGTTGGCGGAGGGCGGGCATGCCATTCAGATCTGCTTTGCCTTAAATCTGTCTCCCGATGCGCCGCTGTTTGTTCTGCACAACAAGGGAGGGGCAGATTGGGAGCTGATTTCCGACGACAAAATTGTTCGCAACGATGACGGAAGCGTTACAGTGGCGTTTGAAAGCCTTTCCCCCATTGCGTTTCTGACTGATAGCGGCAGTATAGACGCCGACCCAAACGGGCCAAATTCTCCTCAAACCGGAAACGCACCCGGATCCGTGTTGCTTTGGAGCGTGACGGGAACCGGCGTGGCGGCGCTTGCGGCCCTTGTCCTGGCACTCAGAAAACGCACGGCGGCGCGGTAATACGGCAGGTATTTTATGAAAAGTGAGGGATCAAGGAATGAAGCTGATTGTCAAAAAACGCCCGCTTCAAACTACATTTATCCTTGTGGGGATTATAGTGCTTGGTGTCTCACTTTTCTGCCTGCTTGCATGGTGGGAAGCACGGGAGAGAGCAGCGGGAACCGACGCAGATCCATATTCGGACTACGGCAGGCGGGTTGTTTCCTATCAGGGAGAGTCTTATGCCCTGCGGGATGGGCTGGAAACCATCCTTTTCATCGGGGTGGACCAATACCGGGCCGAAACAAAGCCGGATAGCTACAACAACACCCAGCAGGCGGATTTCCTCCTGCTTTCTGTGCTTGACCACAAAAACAAAACAAATACCGTGCTGCATCTCAATCGTGACACCATGGCGGACATTCCCGTTCTTGGCGTGCGGGGGGAGAAGGCCGGCTCTATCAAGGGGCAGCTTGCCCTTGCCCACACCTATGGAAGCGGCGGGAGAGACAGCAGCCGCAACACGGTCGAGGCGGTTTCCAACTTGCTTTACGGCATCTCCATTGACCATTACCTTGCGGTTACCATGGACGCGGTGGCGTTGGTCAATGATCTGTCCGGCGGCGTGCAGGTGGAAATGCGGGAGGATTTCTCCGCCATTGACCCCGCGATGAAAAAAGGCGCTGTTGTTACGCTGAAAGGGGAGCAAGCCTTGTCCTATGTGCGGGTGCGGAAGGGCCTCGATGACAGCACCAATCTGGGCAGAATGGAGCGGCAGCGGCAGTATCTGGATGCGCTGAGGGGCCGCCTTCGGGCTTCGACGGAGGGAGACGATTCTTTTCTCCTTCACGCCGTTTCGAGTCTGTCCCGGTATATGGAGTCGGACTGTACTGTGGAGCAGTTGTCTCGGCTGTTTCAAGAAACACAGACGTATCAGCACGGCGAAATAGTATCTTTGGAAGGCCGGTCGGTTCAAGGAAAAGAATTTATGGAGTTTTACGCGGATGAAGATGCGCTTCGGCTGCGGGTGATCCATTGCTTTTATGAGCCGTACACACAAGGAGATCAATCATGAGGGGGCGATCGGCCAGCAAAAGGCGTTTTTTGGCCGGGGCGTTTTGGGCGCTTTCTTTTGCTTGGTTTGTCTTTTGTGTGTTTCTTTCTTCGCAAAACGGGAAAGAAACGGGGAGCCTCAGCCGGGGCATTGCGCAAGCGGTCATCCGCTTTCTGGGGTTGTCCCAGAGCTTCTTGCATCCTCTCAATTCCTATTTGCGAACCGGAGCCCATGTCGCTGTTTTTTTTGTGCTTACGTTGCTGAGCGGGTGCGCGTCCGGCGCTTCCTTTCCGGGGCGCCGATCCGCGCCGTTATGGCCTTTTTTCCCATGTGTGTTGTTTGCCGTGTTTGATGAGGTCAGAAAAGCGGGCATACCGGGGAGACACTGCTCTTTCGCGGAAGCAGGGCTAAACGCGCTGGGTTGTGTTTTGGGATGTACCGCCGCATATCTGATGTTCCGCCGATATAACCGAAGAGTATCCGACAGAGCTCACCGGAACCAATAGAGACAAATAGAGGGTTAGGGGAAAGAGAGGTACCCGCAGAAACCCCCAAACAAATTCGTTGCAAAGAGACGGAAAGGCTCCGCCCATGGGCAGGACTTTGCCGTCTTTTCGCATAGAACAGGTGATTTGAAAAAAACAGGAAATACCCTTGACAAAATCAAAAGATATATTATAATAATGATAATGATTCTCGATAGAAAGTCGTTAACAATACAACACGCAATTGGTTTCCTGCCCCGATTGGCTTGATTGCAGTGCGCAAGGGTGTTTTCAAACACTTTACAAATCCGCTGACCATGTTTGGCGCCAACGACGCCCCATTCGCCCTTGCGCGGGGGTTGGATGCCGCAGCAAGCGCGTCTGACGCACGCAGGGAAGAGGGCCGCCGGATGTCCTTTGGCGGCGTCTGCCGGGCAAAAGAGCAAAACGGAAAAGGATTAACCGGCGGGGCCGGATCAATATAACAAAAACTTGAATTTAGGAGGAACAAATATGTCTTTGATTGGAAAAGAAGTAAATGATTTTAAGGTTCAGGCGTTTCAAAACGGCAGCTTTAAAGAAGTAACAAAAGCAGATTTGCTGGGGAAATGGTCCGTATTCGTATTTTATCCCGCCGACTTTACGTTTGTTTGCCCCACTGAGTTGGGTGATTTGGCCGACCAATACGAGGAATTCAAAAAGACGGGGACAGAGATTTACTCTATTTCCACAGACAGCCATTTTGTACACAAGGCATGGCATGACGCTTCCGACTCCATCAAGAAAATTCAGTATCCCATGCTGGCTGACCCAACCGGAGCGCTCTCCAAGGAATTTGGCGTCTATATTGAAGAGGAGGGTATGGCCCTTCGCGGCAGCTTTGTCATCAACCCCGAGGGCAAGATCGTTGCCTACGAAGTGAATTCTAACAACATCGGCCGCGAGGCGTCGGAGCTTCTGCGTAAGGTGCAGGCGGCTCAGTTTGTCGCGGAACACGGCGATCTGGTCTGCCCCGCGAAATGGCGCCCCGGTGCCGAAACCTTAAAACCGGGCCTGGATCTGATCGGAAAGCTGTAAGAAAAACAGGGCGATCTGCCGCATATCGTGGAGAATATGAAATCGTTGCGAATGCATATGTTCTTTGCCGCAGATGATACAAAGCAAAACGGAAGGCACGTCGCTGATCGGTGACGTGCCTTCCGTTTTGTCTTCTGTTTTCCGTCCTATGTTTAAAAGAGACGGAGCGTGGAAGAGAGTCTTACCAAAACCGAACCAATGGGGATAAATTTGCTCGCCTCAGATGGTTCGGTTTTCAACTTGGCGCAATCGGTGGAAACGGATGTTTTCGGCTTTCCCTGTTCGGCCTTTCATTTTGTTTTTCGCCGATACCGGGAATATCCGTGTTCGCCGTGGGCGGTTCCTGTTTCCGCTACAGCAGCCGGTTGCTTAGGCAGGTAAAACGGCCGTTTTCCTCCAGACGGACGGTGAAAACCGCCGCCACCATACCGCTCCCATCAAAGCCATCGTCCAGATGCAGCGTTAGCTGATGGGTCGCTCCGTCATATTCTGCTTGGAGTACTTGGGGGTTGTAGACAAAGCCCACCCCCCCGTCCATAGCAAAGGAATACGCATTGTGTTCGGATCGGTACCAGTCAGACTGCCGCAAGTATTCAGGGGCAATGTCAAAATACTGTCTGATGTAACCCTCCACCACATCCTGATTTTCATAGTAGCAGGGCCGCCCCTCCTCATACACATATTCGCTTTCGGGAATATCAGCGCTCCAGACCTCGGCAAAGGCATACATGGCGGCAAACTGCCACGGTTCCAGGTCGGTGGGGTCGCTCCAGTCTGTTTGGGTGGCATTGGAATAGGCAATGGGGTATAGGTAGGCCATCGCCAAGGCCTCGGTGTCGCTGAGGTCTGGAGGGAGAGCCGTTTCCGTCGGTTGGAGGGAGGGCGCTTCGCTCCCCTGCGTCGGTTCACTGGACGGGGAAGGTTCCTCCTGATCTGAGCCGGAGGGAGGATGAACACTGCAGGCGCACAGCAGCAGGCAAAGCGCACAGGCCAGAGACAAGATTTTTCCCATGGAGATTCCCGCCTTTCTAATGATGTTTTTCTGCTTTTTTCAGGGCTGATCACGTTGATATGGATGCAAATTCACGTTTATCCCCGGTGCTAGACACGCCAGCTTTATTTTTTGTTTTGCGGGCTGCCTGTTCTGCCATGCCGGCTGCAAACGCAGGAGGAAGTTGTTTTTTTCACGGTATGGCACAACAGGTTTTATTTTTTAAGTATAACACAAAAGAGCGAATTTTTCTATCAAAACGCAAAAAAACCCCCGAGAAGCCGTCTGTTCAACGTTGCTCTTCGAAGGTTATTTGGGAATCCTTTTTAAGAAGATCAATCGGGGCGTCTGAAGGTCGCGTCGGCCAATGCGACGACAAAGACCGGACGCACGGCAACGGCGCAAAGCCTTTCGGTATCCGCGTCGACAACGCCGATGCGAGGGCAGAACAAAAGAGAGCCTGCGCGCAGGCTCTCCTCAGAAAAATGGTCCATAGACCTTGCTTTCGATGCAATAACACGTTCCTGATGAAAAATCACGTGGCTGCAAAATAAGAACGCCAATGTTGACACTTTTTGTATCAATATTAGCGTTCTTATATGGCGGAGAAGGAGGGATTTGAACCCTCGCACGCTTTAACACGTCTACTCCCTTAGCAGGGGAGCCCCTTCGGCCACTTGGGTACTTCTCCAAGCCGAAACCGTACCTATTTTACAATTTCACCAAGTGAAAGTGGATTTTTATGGCGGAGAGAGAGGGATTCGAACCCCCGGCCCTTTCGGGTCACTGGTTTTCAAGACCAGCTCCATAAACCACTCGGACATCTCTCCATCCTCGGAGAACGGACTGGGTCAAACGGGCACTTTGCAAGCTTACCACAGAACCCGTCGCTTGTCAACGGAAAAATGCAAGGTTTCAAGGGTGCCGCCGCAAGTCGGGGGAGGCGATGCCCCGCGTGAAACATCGGGAAGGGACTGGGGCGCAACGAAAAAAACCAAAGGCGAAAAACCGACGCAAAGAACCCCGGCACGGCGCAAGGAGACACATGGTTCAGACCCATCTGGCCGAGCCGAGGCGGCTTTCCAGGCGGCGGAGGGAGACGCCGGCGCCATCCTTTTTCAGGCGTGCCGGCGCATCCCCATGGTCTGCGCTGAAACGCAGCTGCAGCCGTGTTTTGGTTTACTGCGTGTCGTCCAAGGAGAAGTCTTCCGGAGAAAAAGACCGGGACAAAGGCGGGACGGGGGGCGGAGGCGTGCGGCGAAGAGGGTCATACCGAAAAGAGCGGCAATGGTAAGCAGCAGAGACGATGCCCCGTTTGACACATGCCACCCGCCCTTCCCCTGTCGGCGTCCCTTTGACACAATAAATACAGCGCGGCTCGATCTCCTTGCGAAACAACATGGCGACTCCCTTCCGTTCAAATGAACCCGTATAAGTTCGATTGATTATATCCGATTATATCGTATGACGCCTGGATTTTCCACTGCTTTTTTGGGCCGCGCGGGCGGAAACAAGGAAAAAGAACAGCCAGGCCGCCCAGGCTGCAACAAGGGATATGGTGAGGGCTGTTCCGAAGGAAATCGCGACAATGTCGTCGATCTGTTCGGCCAAATAAGCGCCCACCGGCGCGTCCAACGCAAAAAAGCCGGCAAACAGGCTGACCAGAATGGCCGAAAATGTGCCGTGAAGCAGCTTACCCGCCACATATGTCCGCACGGAAAGGCCGCTGTTTCCGATGAAGGAAAGCACCTGACAATGAACGGAAAGCCCGGCCCAGCCCAGCATGAAGGCCGCCATGGAAAGCCGCCCGGCGAGGGCACCGCCGCCAGCCAACGACCAGACGCCGGATGTCATCTCCACAAAGCCGGTAAGCAAGTGCTCCGTCCCCATTTGGGTGCCGCCGAAAGGCGCCAAAAGAGAGCCGAAGATGCGGGCAATGCCCGGTAAAACGCCGGAGAGAAACAGCAGGCGGATCAGTACGGTAAAAAAAAGAACAAAGGCACAGATATTGAGGGTGCCTGAAAAGGCCGATTTGACGGAACCTGTAAACGCGGTGGAAAAACGGGGGGCATGAAACCCGGCGGCGGGGAGGTTTGTTTCCGTGCTGCCTTTTCCGGCTTTGTAAAAACGGAACAAGATGCCCACACAAAGAGAAGCAATGGTATGGGCCAGGTAGAGGAAAATGCCGATGCGTCCGCTGGAGAACACGCCGGCGCCCACCAC
Organism: Oscillospiraceae bacterium; assembly: GCA_050950425.1. Lineage (GTDB taxonomy): Bacteria > Bacillota > Clostridia > Oscillospirales > Oscillospiraceae > RGIG529. The sequence goes on along the minus strand of JBMNHO010000002.1, from coordinate 743,402 downwards.
GCCCAATATAAAGGCCGGGCCGGAATTGTTGCAAAAGGCCAGCATGCGCTCCGCCTCCACCCGGGAGCAAAGCTTTTTTTCATACAGCGCGATGGCCGTTCGCGCGCCCACGGGGTACCCGCCGATGAACCCCAGCGCCAGCGCGGAAGCACAGGCGCCGTTGACTCGAAACAGTGGCCGCATGATCCATTGCAGGGTACGGCCGAAATAATGGGACAGTCCCAGATCCACCAATAGCGTGGACAGGACAAAAAAGGGGAACAAGGATGGGATGATAACATTCAAACAAAGGGCGACGCCGCTTTGTGCCGCTTCCATGGCTTCTTCTGGGAACCATAAAAGGCCCAAAACCGTACAGAACAGGGCGGCGCCGATGAAAAGATCCCGAAATACGTGGTTGGATAAGAGTCGAGACACGATAGGCTCCTTTCTTTGGCGAAGGGGCGGGCCGGCGTCATTGATGACAACAGGGTACAAGGATCTTTATGCTGGGAGGAGGGGAAAGTTGCCTGTCCCGGAAGGAGAAGAGGCCTTGTTTGTTTTGACAAAACAGGGGAAATGTGGATCGGACGCCAGAACCACAAAAGAAAAACAAAAAAGAGTCGAATCTTTCGATAAAAAATTGTGTCAATTCTATTGCAATTTGTAACGAAAATCGATATACTAGATGAGTATTCATAAGACGGTGGGGGAAAAGGGAGCGAAATGGGGCAAAGTGAAGCGGAGCGGTGGTGTGCAAAATGGCTTTGACCGGATCTTATCAACATACCATTGATGCCAAAGGCCGCCTGTTCATTCCCGCGAAGCTGCGGGAGGAACTGGGGGACGTGTTTTACCTTGCCATGGGAATGGACGGGTGCTTGGCCGTTTACCCGGAAGAAAGCTGGGAAGGCTTTATGGAAAAGCTGGAGCAGCTGCCCACGGCGCAGACCCGCGCCATGCGCACCTTTTTTGCCAACACTGTGAAGTGTGAGCTGGACAGCCAGGGCAGAATCTTGGTTCCTCAAAAGCTGAGGGCTTATGCCGGGCTGGAAAAAGAAGTGGTGGTCAACGGCGCCCAGAACAGAGTTGAGATTTGGAATGCGGAGAGCTGGAACGAAGTGGAGGACTTGTCTGCGGAGAGCCTCTTATCTGTCATGAAAGCGTTGGGACTGTAAATGGAAGAAGCTTTGGCGCACCAGCCGGTGCTTTTAAAAGAATGCATTGACGCGCTGCATATTCGGCCGGACGGCGTTTATGTGGACGGCACCCTGGGACGGGGCGGCCACGCGGAAGAGATTGCAAAGCGGCTGGACACAGGGAGACTGATCTGCATCGACCGGGACGCCGCGGCCATTGAGGCGGGCCGGGAAAGGCTTGCGCCTTACGGGGAACGGGTGTGCTTTGCAAGGGGAAACTTTCAGATGCTGGATGGCATATTGGATGACCTCTCCGTTTCGGCGGCGGACGGAATGCTGTTTGACCTTGGCGTTTCTTCGCCGCAGCTGGACGAGGCGGCCCGGGGCTTTTCCTACATGGCCGATGCGCCTTTGGACATGCGCATGGATCAGCGCCAGGCGCTGACGGCGTGGGATGTGGTCAACAGCTGGTCAAAAGAAGAACTAAAGCGTATTTTTTATACATATGGCGAGGAGCGGTATGCGCCGCAGATTGCGGGGGCCATCGTCAGAACACGTGAAAACGGCCCCATTCAAACCACCGGCGCATTGGTGGATGTTATCAGGCGTGCAATGCCGCCGGCCGCGCTGCGGGAAAAGCAGCATCCGGCCAAGCGAAGCTTTCAGGCCATCCGCATTGCGGTGAACGATGAGCTGACGGCGGTGGAGCAGATGCTGCCTGCCGCGGTGTCTCGGCTGAATCCGGGGGGGTACATCGGTGTGATCTCTTTTCATTCCCTGGAGGATCGAATCGTCAAAACAGTGTTTCAAAGGCTTGCCAAAGGGTGTACCTGCCCGCCGGATTTTCCCGTCTGCGTTTGCGGGAAAAAGCCGATGCTGAAGATAATGACACGAAAGCCAATTTTGCCGGGAAAACGGGAAGAAACGGAAAACCCGAGGGCGCGCAGCGCAAAGCTGCGAATTGGCATGCGTGTGGGAGAAAATGTGTGAAGAAGGAGAAAGCATTGTGGCGGAGATTCGCCATGATGACAACATAAAGGAGGACGTATATGGCGGCGATCAGGACAAGGGGAGACTTGTACAACGGAAATGCAGCGTATGATTTGTCCTATGTAGGAAATGCCGGGGCGGGCACCCATGTGGGGCACCCTGATCCGACGGTTCGTCCGCGCACGCGGACGAAAGCAAAACCAAAATCTCGCTCCCGTGTAAAACTGCGTGTACGAAAACAGCAAAAGATATCGCCCATGGCGGTGGTCGGGTTTTTGGCTGTGGCTGCCTTTGCCGTTGTGCTGCTGCTGAGCTACGCCGACTTAATGGCCGTTTCCGATCGGGTGGTTCGTTTGAAAAGCGAATCCAAGGAGCTGAAAAAGCAGGAAGCCATTTTACAGGCAAAATATGAGCGGACCTTTGATCTCAACGCCATTGAAGAGAACTTTACTTCTCTCGGCACGATGGCGAAGCCGAGGGCGGATCAAGTGGTTTATGTGGACATGTCTGAGCCGGACAGCGCCCAGGTGATTCAAAAGGGAACCGGGCAAACGGCCCCGGACGGCGTCAAAAACTTTTTGGCCATGGCGGTGGAATATTTTAAATGAGAAGCGATTATATATGGTACAGGGCCAAACCGGATCGTGAGCCAAGGGAACGGCTGCTGTGTTCTAAACTGTGTTTTACAAAATTGGGGGATTACAAGGCGGCAGAGGGGCAATTTCTCATCTGGACACGAATGTAGTTGCCTGTCATCTACGGGGGAGTAAGAATATGTGTTCTTACTCCTGCGTTTTTCATTGCAACGAAATTCAGACAAAAATCAAGCAATTTCGAATCGCCGTTTTTTAGAAAGCAGCCTTTTTCTGCAGAAGAAGGACGGTTTGCATGGGCGAATGATTGAGAAAGGCGGAACAAATGGCGGGGGAAAGACAAAACAAAAAAATGACGGCAGACCAGCGGGCCAACCGAACCATTTTGCGCCGCACCCTGTTTTTGATGGGCATCTTTGGCGTTTTTACCTTTGTGCTTCTCCTGGGAAAGCTGTTTAGCATTCAAATATTGTCCCATGACAAATATGAAGAAATGGCGGTGGACCAGCAAACTCGATCGGCCACTGTTTCCGCGGCCAGAGGCGTGATTTACGATGCGAAAAATACGCCTTTGGCCATCAGCGCAACCGTGCAAAACGTGATTCTCTCCCCCAAGGATATTGCGGAAAAGGATATGGACAAAGAAAAAATCGCCAGCGGACTTTCTGAAATTCTGGGCTTGGATGAAGCGGGGATTTTGGAAAAAATGTCAAACACCAAGTCCCAGTACGCAGTGATCAAGCGGAAAATTGAGCAGGAGACAGAAGAGCAGGTGCGCACGTTTATCAAAGAAAACAAGCTGGCCAACGGGGTCTATTTGATGCCCGACACCCGCAGGTATTATCCAAGCAGCACGTTGGCATCCCATGTGGTGGGCTTTGTAGGAACGGACAATACGGGCCTGGACGGCATCGAAAAGCTGTACAACAGCGCCCTGCAAGGAGAAAATGGCCGCGTGGTTACCGCCAAGACGGGAAAAGGGACGGAAATGCTGTATCAGTTCGGCGATTATTATGACGCGGAGGACGGACAGGACGTCACTTTGACCATCGACAGCACCATACAATATTATTTGGATAAACGTCTGGAGGAGGCCATAGAAAAATATCGGGTCAAAAACGGGGCATTTGGCATTGTCATGAACCCGAAGACAGGGGCGGTTTATGCCATGTCCAGCATGCCCAATTATGATTTAAACAACCCCAGCTCGATTTTTGACACCGCCTTGTCCGAAGAGCTGTCCGGGCTGGAAGAGGAAGCGCGCGCCGAAAAGCTGTCGGAACTGCAGCTGAAGCAATGGCGCAACCGCAGCGTGAGCGACGCATACGAACCGGGGTCTGTGTTTAAAACCCTGACGCTGTCTATGGCGCTGGAAGAAGGCCTGGTTTCAGACAACAACACGTTTTATTGCAGCGGATCCGTTCGCGTGGCAGGCTGGGGAAAACCGATCAACTGCCACAAGCACAGCGGACACGGCACCCAGACACTGGCCCAGGCGGTGCAAAACTCCTGCAACCCCGCCTTTGTCAACATCGGCCTGCGGATCGGCACGGAAAAGTTTTATGAATACCTAAAGGCATACGGCTTGCTGGAAAAGACAAATGTGGATGTGCTGGGTGAGGGAAACAGCGTCATTTGGAATTATGACGCATTCAGCCAAAACGTGGTTTCCCTGGCCGTGGCTTCCTTTGGCCAGACCATGAAGATCACCCCGATCCAGCTGATTACCGCATGCGCCGCGGCGTGCAACGGCGGATATTTGATGGAGCCGTATGTGGTGGAAAAAGTAGTGGCGCAAGATGGAACGGTGGTGGAGTCCCACACACCCACGGTTGTGCGCCAGGTGATCAGCGAAAAGACATCCGCGAAGGTAAGGGAGATCCTGGAAGGCGTTGTCAGCGTGGGAACCGGGAAAAACGCCTATGTTGCAGGCTGGCGCATCGGCGGGAAAACCGGCACCTCGGAAAAGCGGGACGAAAGCACGGGCAACCTGATCGTCTCTTTCATGGGCTTTGCGCCGGCCAATGACCCGGAAGTGATTGTGCTGGTGGGCCTGGACACGCCAAGCGCCAGCTCCGGCTACTTTGTCAGCGGCGGAAACATGGCCGCCCCTGTGGCCGGCTCTCTGCTGGACGATATCATGCAGTATCTGGACGTGGAGCCTCAGTATACCGAGGATGAGGTAAAAACCATTGACACTTCCGTGCCAAATTTGGTGAAGCTGTCTTTGGGTGAAGCAAAGGTTGTTCTCAAAGAAAAAGGATTTTCATATCGTACCGCTGGCGACGGCGATACGGTGACCGACCAGATTCCGGCCTATGGCGCGGTGGTGCCGAGCGGTGTGGAAGTGGTTCTCTATATGGGCGAAACAAAACCGTCCAACCAAGTCAGCGTGCCCAAGGTAACGGGGATGAGCGCAGAGAAGGCCAATACGGTGCTCACCAACAGCGGCCTGTATATGAAAGCGATCGGCGTGAGCGGAAGCGCTTCCGGCGCGACGGTCGCAACGAAGCAGTCCATCCCCAGCGGGACAAAAGTGGATCGGGGCACTGTGGTGGAGGTCCAATTTGGCGATACCAGTATTCGAGATTGAGTTTGGCGGCAGGGTGTGCCGCGTGTCCGGCGTGATCTGGCAGGAGGTATGGATATGAAACTTTCCGCGCTGCTGGCAGGGGTGGAACTGCTGGGACAAAACGTAAAGGAAGACCCTGAAATCTCCGGGTTATGTTATTCTTCCAAGGAGGCGGGGCCTCAAACGCTGTTCGTTGCCATTTCCGGGTACCACACGGACGGGCATCGGTTTATCAAAGAGGCGATGGACCGGGGCGCCGCGGCTGTTTTGTGCGAGCGGCCCCCCGAGGACCCGGCGGTGCCGTACGTCCGAGTGGAACATGTCCGTGCCGCGCTGGCGCAGGTTTCCGCTCGCTTTTATGGCTATCCGGGAGAGCGGCTGACCATTTTGGGCGTCACCGGCACCAATGGGAAAACCACCACCACATATTTGTTGAAGGCGACGCTGGAAGGCATTTTAGGAACGAAAGTGGGGCTGATCGGCACCAACCAAAACATGATCGGCAAAACCGTACTCCCGGCGGGGCGCACAACCCCCGAGTCGCTTGATTTGCAGCGGCTGCTTTTTCAAATGGCCGAGGCGGGCTGCACCCATGTGGTGATGGAGGTTTCCTCCCACGCGCTGGCGCTCAACCGGGTGGACGGCGTTTTGTTTGAACGGGCCATCTTCACCAATTTGACCCAGGATCATCTGGATTTTCATAAAACGATGGAAGCGTACCGGGCGGCAAAGGGGATTTTGTTCTCCCGCTGCAAGAAGGCAATTTTCAACTTGGACGACGAGGCGGGCCGGTATTATCTGGCGCAGAAAACATGCCCCGCCGTGACGTATTCAGAAAACAAAGATGAAGCCGACGTGGTGGCGAAAAACATCCGGCTGTTTTCCGATCGGGTGGAGTTTGAAGCGGTCACCATGGAGGACATCGGGCGGATCGGCCTGCCCATTCCCGGCGGGTTTACCATTTACAATGCGCTGGGCGTCATTGCCTGCGGCCTGTCTATGGGGTTTTCCCTGCGAGAGATCGGGCAGGCCCTGAAGCACGCGGGGGGCGTGAAGGGGCGCATTGAGGTGGTGCCGGTGGATGCCGATTTCACCGTGCTGATTGACTATGCCCATACGCCCAACGCGTTGGAAAACATTTTGATGACGGTGCGTAAATTCACCAAGGGGCGGGTGCTTCTGCTGTTTGGCTGCGGGGGCGACAGGGACAGGAGCAAACGGCCCATTATGGGCGCCATCGGGGCGGAGCTTTCCGATTTCGTCATGGTGACCTCCGACAACCCCAGAACGGAACCCCCGGAAGCCATCATCGAGGATATTTTAGAGGGAATGAAAGAGTCTCAAACCCCGTATTTGGTGGAGCCGGACCGGCGAAGGGCCATTGCCGCCGTTTTAGATCTTGCGCAGACGGATGACATTGTGGTGCTGGCCGGGAAAGGACACGAGACGTATCAGATCATCGGGTACGAAAGCCGGCCGCTGGATGAGCGGCAGGAAGTGGCAGCCTGGGCGGCTGCGAACCGGGCCAAGGGCGCCGGGGAAAAAGAAAAAGACAGCTGAAGCGCATCAAAACGCTTGCGCATCCAACCAGCTGGCCCGCCCCGGGGGTGGCCCGGGGTGGGGACGGGAAGGATTGGGCGACATGGAAATTGGAATGACATTCGGGATCGCGTTTGTGATCACGGCGCTGTTTGGGAAGATCTGGATCCCGTTTTTGCAGCGGCTGAAGGCGGGGCAGAGCATCAAGGAAGACGGGCCGACCTGGCATATGTCAAAACAGGGCACGCCGACCATGGGCGGTATTATGTTTGTGGTGGGTATTTTGATTGCCGTGGTCATCATGGGCTGGCAGCAGATGATGGCCGGCGAATTTGGGCATCTGATTATCTTTGCCTTTGCGGCCGTGTACGGCGCCATTGGGTTTGTGGATGATTTTGTAAAAATCAGAAAGTCTCAAAACACGGGGCTTACGGCGTCTCAAAAGTTTTTGCTGCAATTGGCCGCCGCCATCGCGTTTGTGGTCATCCTGCGGCAGTTTGGGTATTTGACGCCGAATTTATACATTCCGTTTTTCAACGTGTACTGGAAAATCAACTGGGTGGCCTATATGATTTTCGCTGCCTTTGTGATCGTGGCCACGGTCAACGCCGTGAATATTACAGACGGCGTGGATGGCCTGGCCGCCGGCGTGACCATTCCGGTGAGCATCTTTTTCACGATTGTGGCCATTCTTTGGAGCAACCCGTCTCAGGGGATTTTTGCCGCCGCCCTCGCAGGGGGGCTCTGCGGGTTTTTGCTGTATAACTTTCATCCCGCCAAGGTGTTCATGGGGGACACCGGCTCCTTGTTTTTGGGCGGCGCCGTTTGCGGCTTGGCGTTTGCCCTGGACATTCCCCTGGTCATCGTTGTGGTGGGCATTATTTACCTCGTGGAAACGTTATCCGACATTATCCAGATAGTGTACTTCAAGGCGACCCACGGCAAACGAATCTTTCGCATGGCGCCCCTGCATCATCATTTTGAGATGGGCGGCTGGAGCGAGGAGAAGCTGTTTTTTACCTTTTCCGGTATTACATTGCTGTTTTGCGCTCTGGCGTTTTGGGGTGTTATGGGTCGATATGTGCTTTGAATGGGAAAAAAACGGGGAAATTTAATTGAGTTTGGAGGCAAAGATGGAACGGAAACGAAAACGGCGAACACTTACACAAGAAGAAAAAATGGCACGGGGGCCCATTGATCTGCCGTTTTTGCTGCTTGCCATGCTTTTGCTGGGCTTTGGTCTTGTGATGCTTTTATCCGCCAGCTCTGCCTCCTCTTACTACGAGTCGGGCAATGCGATGGCCTATTTTATGCGGCAGGCCATTTTTGCGGCAAGCGGCGTTGCGGTGATGTTTGTCGTTTCGAAGATTGACTATCAATCTTTTCGAGGGCTGTCCGTCATCATCCTTGGAATTGCCATTTTTCTTTTGATCGTCGTGCTGATTCCCATTCCCGGGTTCAGCATTAAGGCAAACGGCGCCCGGCGCTGGCTGAATTTGGGCATTACGAATTTTCAGCCTTCCGAATTGGCGAAGCTGGGTGTTATTTTATATTTCTCCGCCCGCATTTCCAAAATGAAAGACAAAATGACGGAGATGCGGAGCCTGGCGCCCTTTGTGGCCGTTTTGGTGATCATTGCGATCCTGCTTTATTTTGAACCTCACATGTCCGGCACCATTTTGATCCTGGCCGTGGGTGTTGTTTTGCTGTTTGTGGGCGGGATCAAGCTCAAATGGGTGGTGGCCGGCAGCGGGGCAATGGTTGCGGGGCTTTGGTTTATCATTACAAACACCCAGTATATGACCAGCCGCATTCAGCTTTGGCAGAACCCATGGAGTGACCCCCGGGGCGACGGTTACCAAATCATCCAGTCGCTTTATGCCATTGGCTCCGGCGGCTTTCTTGGGCTGGGGTTTGGGAAAAGCCGCCAGAAGTTTCTCTATCTGCCGGAGGAACACAACGATTTTATTTTCGCTGTGGTCTGCGAGGAGCTGGGCTTTATCGGCGGGACCATTGTACTTGTGCTGTTTGCCCTTCTGATTTTGCGGGGATACTGGCTGGCCATTCACGCCAGAGATCGGTTCGGCTCCCTGCTGATCGTGGGGGTTACCACTTTGCTGGCGGTGCAGGTGTTTTTAAACATCGGCGTTGTGACCAACTTTTTCCCCGTCACCGGCATTTCTCTGCCGTTTTTCAGCTACGGGGGAACCGCCTTGTTTTTACAGTTATTTGAAATCGGCATTGTGCTCTCGGTTTCCAGGCAAATTCCCGCGCCTCGTTCCGGCTGACGGCCCGAGATTTGAGATCATTTTGAGATCATGTAGGGGGTGATTGTTTGAAGGTATTATTCACCTGCGGCGGAACCGCGGGACATATTAACCCGGCCATTGCCGCGGCAAATTTATTGAAAAGCCGGCATCCGGAAGCAGAGATTTTGTTTGTAGGCGCCCAGCGGGGGATGGAAAACGAGCTGGTGCCCCGGGAGGGGTACCCTTTAAAGACGGTGGAAGTCATGCGGTTTCAGCGCTCTTTCTCCTGGTTCGCCATTCGCTACAACGCAAGGACGCTGTACCAACTGCCCAGATCCAAACGGCAGGCCAGACAGATTTTGCGTGAGTTCAAGCCGGATCTGGTGGTTGGAACCGGCGGCTACGCAAGCTACCCCGTGGTGCGGGAGGCAGCAAGGCAGAAGATTCCAACGGCCATTCATGAGTCCAATGCCGTGCCGGGGCTGACCACAAAAATGCTGGCAAAGGTGGCCGACCGCGTTATGGTGGGTTTTGAGGACAGCCGCCGGCACTATTCCCGCCCCGGGCGGGTGGTGGTGACGGGAACGCCGGTGCGGGGAGATTTCTTTGCGCGGACCCGGGCGGAGGCCCGGCGGGAATTGGGACTGGCAGGAAGCCGGCCCCTGGTGCTTTCTTACTTTGGCAGCCTGGGCGCGCGGGATATGAACCGGAAGATGGCGGAATTCATTCGCCTGGAGTGTCAAACAGATCCATTTTATCACATTCACGGTGCCGGAAATGCCGGATTCCAGTGGATGCCGGGCCTGATTCGTTCCCTGGGCGTCGATTTGGAACAGCATCCCGCCGTTCAGGTGAAGGAGTATATCTACAACATGGCTTTGATTATGGCGGCGGCGGATTTGATCATCTGCCGTGCCGGCGCCTCCACCATCAGCGAGGTGACGGCTCTGTCCAAGCCCGCCATTTTGATTCCGTCCCCCAATGTGACAGGGAATCACCAGGAAAAAAACGCCAGGGTTTTGGAACGGAGGGGGGCCGCCATTGTCATTCCCGAGGCGGAATGCAGCGGCGCCCGCCTGTTTGAAACGGCAAGCGGCATTTTAACCGATGAAACACGGTTAATGGAGATGAAGCAGGCATCCGGCGCTGTTTCGGCTCCCGATGCCGCGGAACGGATGTATCAAGTAATGATGGAGCTTTTGCGCGTTTAACCGCGCCTTTCCCCCGCCTTTGCACATCCCCCTTGCAATCGCATAATATGGTTTGAGCCGGAATTGCGCCGGCGCCAATGCCAATGCAGATTGGTAGAACAAGAATGCGGGGGAGAAAACAATGAAAGAAATTCTGATCTGCGGTGGAAACCGGCTGTCTGGCACTGTGCAGGTACATGGAGCGAAAAACAGCGTGCTTCCCATTTTGGCAGCCAGTATTCTCAGTGGGAAAGAAAGTGTGTTACATAATTGCCCTGATTTAAAAGACGTGACCGCTTCCATTCAAATTTTAGAGTGCTTGGGCTGCAAGGTAAAGCGAGAGGGCAGAACAGTTACCGTAGACTCCGGCACGCTGGTTCGTTCCGACGTTCCAGACAACCTGATGCGGGAAATGCGCTCATCTGTTATTTTTTTAGGGGCCATTCTGGCCCGCACGGGACATGCGCATATGAGCTTCCCGGGGGGCTGTGAACTGGGCAGCCGGCCCATTGACCTTCATTTGTCTGCGTTGCGTGCCCTGGGGGCCACCATTGAAGAAAAAGGCGGAAACTTGATCTGCCACGCAGGGGAGCTGAAGGGCTGCGAGATCAATTTGGCCATTCCCAGCGTCGGGGCCACGGAAAACACCATGCTGGCCGCCTGCTGCGCCAAAGGAACAACGGTGATTACAAATGCGGCGCGGGAACCGGAAATCGCCGATTTGCAACTGTTTTTACAGGCCATGGGCGCCCGTGTATATGGAGCGGGCAGCTCCACGGTTATCATTGAAGGGGGCTATCCCCTGCACGCCTGCAGCCATACGGTTATGGCAGACCGGATTGTGGCCGCCACGTACTTAAGCGCGGTTGCGTCCGCCGGCGGCGACGTGATGCTGCAGGGAGTGGACTACCGCCAGCTTTCCACTGTGATCGCGACATTAAGCCAGGCGGGCTGCGAGATCAGCAGCGAGGCGGACCGGGTGCGCGTCTGCTGTGGCGGGCTGCTGCACGGGGTGCGGCCCATCCGCACAGCGCCTTATCCGGGGTTTCCGACGGATGCCCAGGCGCCTTTGATGGCCGCCCTTGCCAAGAGCAGAGGAACCACTGTATTCGTTGAAAATATTTTTGAAAGCCGCTATCGTCATGTGGCGGAATTGATGCGGATGGGGGCCGATATCCGAGTGGAAGGCCGGGTGGCTGTGGTCTGCGGCGTGGAGACGCTGCGAGGCGCGGCTGTGCGGGCGACGGATTTGCGCGGCGGGGCTGCCATGGTTGTGGCGGGTGTCGGCGCGGAAGGCGAAACGCGTATCACCGGACTGGAACATATCGACCGGGGCTACCAGGAACTGGAGCAGACGCTGCGCAGCTTGGGCGCGGACATCAAGCGAGTCGACGTATCTTAGAAACAGACAAAGGGAGACTTGGAAAGGAGGTGCGGCTGTGGCACAGCGAAAAGACCAAGCCAGGGGAAGCAACCCCCAAAAAAGAAAGCGTGGGAAACGGAGAAAAGGCAGATTTGGATTTTTGTATCAATTTATGTGTCTCATTTTGGTTTGTACCGCTATCGTGGCTGGCTGCATCGTCTTTTTCAAAGCAAATCACATTGAAGTGGTGGGTGCAAAGCGGTATACGGCGGGAGAGATCCAGGAAGTGTCCGGGGTGTCGGTGGGTGACAATTTGTTTTTGATCAATAAATTTTCTGTGATTCATCGACTTTCCCAGCGGTTGCCCTATCTGAACCATATCGTGATTCGCCGCAAGCTGCCGGATACCTTGGTGATCATGGTGGAGGAATGCATCCCGGTTGCGGCGCTTTTTTGGGAAAATGAGTATTGGATTCTGGATCAAAGCGGAAAGCTGCTGGAAAAAAAGGAGAGCCCGGATGGATACCCGGAACTTACGGGGGTTTCCATTCTTTCACCTGTGCAGGGAAGTGTGATGACGCTTGCGGCAGAGGACCCCAGAAATACATACTATAAGGCGCTGTTCTCCGCTTTGGCAGACCACGCGTTCATTTCCCGTTTAAAGGAAATCAATCTTTCGGATGAATCGGTCATCCAGCTGCAGTATGAAGACCGCTTTTTGATCAAGCTCGATGTGGGCTGCGACTACGAATATAAGCTCACTTTTTTGGGCAAGGTGCTGGCTTCGCTGCAAAGCAACGAAGCAGGCGTGGTTGACTTTACAGGCGAAACCCCCCGATATATTCCAGAAACAAGGTGATAGTTCCAGGAAAAGGGGCGAAAAGAGGGGACAACGCGCAAAAGTTTGTAGAAAAAATGAAGGTAAGTATTGACCTTAAGTGGATTTAAGAATAGAATAAGTATATGTCACTTTCTATAGGGACAGATGAAGGAAAAAATTTTGAAGTTTAATATTCTTTTTCAATATGCAGAACATGGGAGGAAAGTTTAATGGCGTTTGGAGTAGAAACTGGGCCCGACAATGTCGTAACCATTAAAGTGTTGGGGATTGGCGGCGGCGGCAGCAACGTCGTCAACCGTATGGTGGAATCCGGCACCAAAGGAGTCGATTTCATTGCTGTCAATACGGACAAGCAGGCCTTGGCGGTATCCAGTGCAACGTATAAAATTCAGGTGGGCGAAAAGCTGACCCACGGGCAGGGCGCCGGCTCCGACCCGGAAGTGGGGAAGAAATCCGCAGAGGAAAATCGGAGCCAGATCGCCAAGGTGCTGGAGCAGACCGATATGGTCTTTATCACAGCCGGCATGGGTGGCGGCACCGGCACAGGCGGGGCGCCCATTGTTGCCGATGTTGCAAAGGAGCTCGGTATTTTAACGGTGGGCGTGGTAACGAAGCCCTTTGGCTTTGAAGGGCGCCGCCGCATGGAGCAGGCGGAAAAGGGCATTGAAGAGCTGCGCTCCCGGGTGGACTCACTGGTGATTATCCCCAACGAGCGCCTGAAAATGGCCGTGGATCAAAAGATCACCTTTGCCAACGCGTTTGAAATCGCGGACGATGTGTTGCGCCAGGCGGTGCAGAGCATCTCCGATTTGATTAAAAACACAGGGTTTATCAACCTTGACTTTGCCGACGTATCCGCCATCATGAAAGATGCGGGGCTTGCCCATATGGGCGTGGGCCGGGGCGCCGGAAAAAACAAGGCGGAAGAGGCGGCGAAAATGGCCATCTCCAGCCCGCTTTTGGAAACTTCCATCAACGGCGCAAAAGGCGTTCTGGTCAATGTAACAGGCAGCAAGGACATTGGCCTGGAGGAAGTGGAGACGGCCGCAAACCTGGTACAGCAGGCGGCGCACAAAGACGCGCTGATCATCTTCGGTGCCACGTTTGACGACGAATTGGAAGACGAAATCCGCGTGACCGTCATTGCAACCGGCTTTGACAAAGAGGACGACGCGGACACTCCGTTTTCCTCTGCCGCCAGCAGGCTGGGGGACATGAAAACCGGCCGGGAAGATACCAGCTCGATTGACGAGATCTTTAAAATTTTTAATAAGTCTTAACGGATAAAAGGGGAATACATATCCGGGGACGCGCGAATCAGTGCGTCCCCGGATGCTGTCTGGGGAGACTGGTGCAAAGGGGCGGCCGAAGATGCTTTCGCTTCACAAGACAATTGACGGGAAAATGACACGGATACAAAACTTTGAAAAAGGGTCCTGGGTGAGCTTGATTTATCCCAATGAAGAGGAAATCATCCGAGTTGCGGAAGCGCTGAACGTGGAGGAGACCTTTATCCGCGCCGCGCTGGACGAAGAGGAAACCTCGCGAATTGACGTGGAGGATGGGCAGACGCTTATCATTGTGGACGTGCCGGTGGAAGAAAAGAAGGACGCGTTGCTTTATTACACCCTTCCGATGGGCATTATTGTAACAGAGGACAACATCATTACCATCTGCCTGAAGGAAACAACGGTGATTCGGGAGTTCCAGAGCGGTCTTGTGAAAAACGCCAGAACGTCTCAAAAAACCAGCTTTATTTTGCACATGCTGCTGCGGCTGTCCGGCCGCTATCTTCAGTGCTTGAAGCAGATTGACAAACTGTCCACCTATATGCAGATTCAGCTTTATAAATCCCAGCGGAACAAAGAGCTGATTCAGCTTTTGGACCTGGAAAAATCCCTGGTCTACTTTAATACGTCGCTCAAGGCAAACGAGGTAACCCTTGAAAAGATTTTGCGCGGGCGCATTGTGACATTGTATGAAGAGGACCAGGACCTGCTGGAGGACGTGCTGATCGAGGTACGTCAGGCCATCGAGATGGCGAATATCTATTCTTCCATTTTGTCTGGTATGATGGACGCGTATGCGTCTGTCATCTCCAACAACCTCAATGTGATCATGAAGATCCTCACCAGTCTCACGATTTTAATCACCATTCCCAACATTGTATTCGGGTTTTACGGTATGAATGTGGCGGGGCTGCCGTTTAGCGGGTGGTGGTGGGCGCCTTTTTTGATTTCTTTGGGGCTCATCGTCATTGTGGCCATTGTCCTGAAGTCTAAGGACTTGTTTTGACGGACGAAGATAAAACAGAGCCGGCATTGCAAACGCAATGCCGGCTCTGTTTTGTGTTTATACGTTGTTTGCGGCTTTTTCTTCCTCCAACAGATCCATTGCGATTTGGACAGCATCAAACACCTTCCCGTCACAGTGGGATTTTAGATCTCCCGTGTTTTTTGCCAAAAGCTCTCGGCAGGTCAGCGCCCCGTTTTTGGCTTTGAATTTACGTATAAGCGCCGATGCCTTTTTTTCGTCTAAGCCGGAAAGCCCGAGTGCCATCAATGCCCCGGTCACTGCGCCGCAGGTGGAGCCGTGGCGCATGCCGCTGCCAAAATTGGCGGAGAGCTTCAGCGCCGTTTCTTCGTCCAAATGACATTCCTGGCAAAAGGGGAGGAGAGAGGACTGGCAGCAGTTGTAGTCCTTTGTTTCGTCGGCACGCAGCTGTTCGGCGCGTTCTAGTTTGGTCATGATAATCTTCCTTTCTTGGTGCTGTCACGTTTCAAATAATATAACTGCAAATGATAAAATAATCATTGGAGTATCATAAAAAGAGGCGAATACTAAGGGGCGAATATCTAATTGCGCCCGCCGTCTGTCTCCGCGAAAAGCGTGTGGACGCCTTGCTTGAGAAGGAGATGGCCGGGGTTGGACAGGGAAGGATCGTCTCGCAGCAGCCGCGTCGCCGCTTTTTGCGCTTCCTGCAAAAGGGAAAGGTCGTTGGCCAAATCTCCGATTTTAAGCCGGGGCAGACCATGCTGCCGCATACCGAAAAAATCCCCCGGCCCCCGCAGCGCCAAATCGGCCTCCGCGATTTGAAAGCCGTCTTTTGTTTTGCAAAGGGCCTTCAGCCGTGTCAGGGTTTCCCCGGTGGGATGGGGGGAGAGCAGCACGCAGTAAGACTGATGCACGCCGCGGCCCACCCGGCCCCGGAGCTGATGCAGCTGGGACAGCCCAAACCGCTCCGCGTTTTCAATGACCATCAAAGCGGCATTGGGAACGTCTACGCCAACTTCAATCACGGTGGTGGAAACCAGAAGGTCAATGCGGCCCGCCGCAAAGGCTTCCATGACGGCTTCCTTTTCTTTGGCGGCCATCCGTCCGTGGATGCAGGCAACCCGAAGGTCAGGAAAAACATTTTGCTGCAATGTGGCGGTATACGCATTCACGGCCTTTGACTGGGCGGGGCCGTTTTCCGACTCATCCTCAATCAGCGGACAGACAAAATACGCCTGCCGCCCGGCTGCCACCAGCTTTCGAACGAAATGATACAGCCGGGTCCGTTTATCCTCCCCGATCAAAAAGGTGTCGACAGGCTGCCGGGAAGGGGGCAGCTCGTCCAGAACGGAGAGATCCAGATCTCCATATAAAATAAGCGCCAAAGTGCGGGGGATGGGCGTGGCGGAGAGAACCAAAACGTGGGGCGTCTCTCCCTTTTCCGCCAGCAGAACACGCTGATGGACGCCGAACCGGTGCTGTTCATCGGTGATCACAAGTCCAAGACGGGGAAAAGAGACCCCGTGAGAAAGCAGCGCGTGGGTGCCGATCAAAAGATCCAGCGCACCGCGCTCCAGAGACTGCAAAACATCCCGTTTTTCTTTCGCGCTCATAGAGCCCGTGAGAAGACCAACCCGGACGCCGCAGGCGGAAAGAAGAGGGGCAAGGGTCTTTTGATGCTGCCGGGCCAAAAGCTCTGTGGGCGCCATCAGCGCGGACTGCAGCCCGTTTTGCGCCGCCAAATAAGCGGCGGCGGCCGCCACCATGGTTTTGCCGGAGCCCACGTCCCCCTGGACCAGCCGATTCATCGGCCGGCCGGATGCGCAGTCGTCGGAGATTTCGGCGATCACGCGAAGCTGGGCGGCAGTGAGGGAAAAAGGCAGCGTCCGGAAAAACGGCTCCATGGGAACGGGGGAGCACATGTACCCCCCGCGGCCCCCGCGCCGCTCCTTGAGCAGGCCAAGGCCAAGGGAGAATATAAAAAACTCTTCCCACACCAAACGGCGCCGGGCCGAAGCAAGCGCCGCTGCCGATTCGGGAAAGTGAATGGCGCCTAGGGCGAAGGATCGACTGGGCAGACGGTGCTCGGCCCGCAGGCCGTTTGGCAGGGCGTCCGGAACGCACTCTCCGGCGAAGGCCAGCGCCCGGGCGATCATCTGGGTCAGAGAAGTGCCGGTCAATCCGGCGGTGAGCCGGTAAATGGGGACGATGCGCCGGGTAAGAAACGGGGCGGTGGTGATGGGTTCAAACAACGGATTGTATAATATCTTCTCCTGGTTTTTGGTTTCGATCTTTCCGTAAAACACATATTCCTGTCCCGGCTGAAGGGCGGGGGCGTAGCGTTGGTTGAAAAAACAAAGGGTAACCTGCCCTGTCTCATCCGCCGCTGTGACTTTGAAACACAAAAGCCCGTTGCGCAGCATTGCATGGCGCGGGGGCGCAATCGGCGCGGCGATGATGCACCTTGGCTGCCCGGAGGGTTCCGTATTCAGGCATGTCGTTTGGGTGCGGTCTTCGTATGCCCGGGGAAAATGGGCCAAAAGATCCCCCACCGTCTGAATGCCCAAGCGGTGGAGCAGCGCTGCTTTGCGTGTTCCCACGCCTTTTAAAACGGAAACCGTTTGGTCCAATGGCGTCATAGCGGGTGGCTCCTTTTTCTCCCTACGAAGATATAAGATTTTTTTATTTTACTACAACTTTTCTCAAAAAGCAAAATTTTTTGTCGGAAATCTGGAGGAAAGTGACATATATTTGCGCCAATCTTGCAACAGAACCAAAAACGAGACGACGGGGCCGGAAATGTATTGTGCTTTTATACAAGCACCCGCAAAAAAAGGGAGAACAGGCTGTATTACCTGCCAAAATGAAAAATTCGTCGGAATCTTCATTGCAAAAAAGACGGGGGGGCGATATAATAAAAACAGCGTAATGATGCGGTGATGAACAAAGGAAACGGTGCATTTTTGTTCAAGTGCGCTTGCAAAATTGTTCCACCAAAAAGGAGGGGTTTTCCAAATGGAACAAAGAAAGTTCAAAAAAGTACTAGCGGCAAACCGTGGCGAAATTGCCGTTCGTATTTTCAGAGCTTGCCATGATTTAGGCTTGCAAACCATAGCGATGTACTCCAATGAAGATACGTACAGCACATTTCGAATTCAGGCGGATGAATCTTATTTGATCGGCGAGAACAAAAGTCCGTTGGGTGCTTATCTGGATATTGATTTGATTATTGACCTGGCCAGACGCAGAGGGGCGGACGCCATCCACCCGGGCTATGGCTTTTTGTCTGAAAACGCGGATTTGGCAAGGGCCTGCGAGGAAGAGGGCATTGCCTTTATCGGGCCGCCTTCCCACGTGCTGGAGCAAATGGGGGACAAACTTAGCGCGAAGCGCATTGCGGCGAAGTGCAATGTTCCCACCATCCCCGGCTCCAAGTTGCCCCTTGCCAGCGGAGAAGAGGCAGTGGCCAAGGCAAAAGAATATGGGTTCCCCATCATTTTGAAAGCGGCGGCCGGCGGCGGCGGCCGGGGGATGCGGCTCTGCCAGACAGAGGCAGAAGTCATCCCCGCCTTCGACCTAGTGAAAAGCGAAGCCAAAAAAGCCTTTGGCAACGACAATATTTTCATCGAGAAATTCCTGGTGGAGCCGAAACACATTGAAGTGCAGATTCTGGCGGACAGCCACGGCAACGTGATGCATTTGTTTGAGCGGGATTGTTCCCTCCAGCGCCGGTACCAGAAGGTGGTGGAGTTTGGCCCTGCTTTCTCCGTGCCGCAGGAGGTGCGGCAGCGCCTGTATGACGATGCCGTGAAGATCGCGAAAGAAGTTGGATATGTCAATGCCGGCACCATCGAATTTTTGGTCGATAAAGAGGGCAAACACTATTTCATTGAGATGAACCCCCGCATTCAGGTGGAACACACCGTGACAGAAATGATCACCGGTGTGGATTTGGTGCGCGCGCAGGTTCTGATCGCGGAAGGGTATGCGCTAAGCAGCCCGGAAATCGGGCTGAGGAGCCAGGATGACATAACAGTGGACGGGTTTGCCATTCAATGCCGTGTCACCACGGAGGACCCGGCGAATAACTTCGCGCCGGACACCGGGAAGATTACAGCGTATCGATCCAGCGGCGGTTTTGGTGTCCGTCTGGACAGCGCCAACGCAACCACCGGAACGGTCATCTCTCCGTATTATGACAGCCTTTTGGTGAAGGTGACCACGTGGGATCGCGCCTTTGAAACGGTCTGCAACAAGGCTGCCCGGGCGTTGCGGGAAATGCACATTCGCGGCGTTAAGACAAACATTGCGTTTATCGACAATATTTTAAACCATCCGGCGTTTCGTGCCGGGGCGTGCCACACGAAGTTCATTGACGAAACCCCCGAACTGTTTCACTTAAACGAGTCACAGGACAGGGCGACAAAGGTTCTGAAATACATTGCGAACATCGTGGTCAAGGAGCCTTCCGGCATACACAAGCTGTATGAAACGCCCCGGTTCCCGCCGGTTCATGGCAACCCCCGCCCCGGCTTAAAGCAGCTGCTGGATAAAGAGGGGCCGGAGGCAGTGAAAAAATGGGTGCTGGATCAGAAAAAGCTGCTGATCTGCGACACCACCTGCCGGGACGCCCACCAGTCTTTGCTGGCAACCCGCATGAGAACCCGGGATATTGTAAAATGTATGGACGGCACCTCTGAAATTCTGGCGGACGCGTTTTCTTTGGAGATGTGGGGCGGCGCCACGTTTGATGTGGCCTATCGTTTCCTCCACGAGTCTCCTTGGGAACGGCTGGATATGATACGGGAAAAAGTGCCGAACGTTATGCTGCAAATGCTCCTTCGCGGGGCCAACGCAGTGGGATATACCAACTATCCGGACAATTTGATCCGGGAATTCATTCAGGAATCTGCCAAAAGCGGCATTGATGTGTTCCGTATTTTTGACTCGCTCAACTGGATTCCCGGCATGGAAGTTGCCATGGATGAAGTGTTAAAAACCGGAAAAGTCTGCGAAGCCGCCATCTGCTACACCGGTGACATTTTAGATCCCGGCCGGGACAAATATACCGTTCGGTATTATATCAACATGGCAAAGGAACTGGAACGCCGGGGCGCCCATATCCTGGCCATCAAAGATATGTCCGGCCTGCTGAAGCCCTATGCGGCAAAGCAGCTGGTCAGCGCGCTGAAGCAGGAAGTCGGCATTCCCATCCAGCTTCACACCCACGACACCAGCGGAAACCAGGTGGCGGCCTATCTGCTTGCCGCCGAGGCGGGCGTGGACATTGTAGACTGCGCCATTTCCAGCATGGCTTCCTCCACCAGCCAGCCTTCTTTGAACTCTGTTGTGGCGGCGCTCCAGGGACAGGAGAGAGACACGGGCTTAGACCTGCAGCAGCTCCAGCACCTTGCGGATTACTGGCAGGACGTGAGAGAGCGGTATGATATTTTTGAAGCCGGCCTGAAAAGCCCGGCCACTGATATTTACCGGTACGAAATCCCCGGCGGCCAGCATACTAACCTGAAGCCCCAGGTGGACAGCCTGGGCCTGGGGCATCGGTTCCTGGAAGTCAAGGAAAATTATAAAGTCGTCAATGATATGCTGGGTGACATTGTAAAGGTAACCCCGTCTTCTAAAATGGTGGGCGATATGGCGATTTTTATGACGCAGAACGATCTGACGCCGGAAAACATTGTACAGCGAGGGGAGAGCCTAGCGTTCCCGGATTCCGCCGTCAGCTATTTCAAGGGTATGATGGGGCAGCCCTCATGGGGTTTCCCGAAAGATCTGCAAAAGGTCGTGTTGAAGGGCGAAAAGCCCCTGGAAGGTCGCCCGGGCGAATATCTGGAGCCGTTTGATTTTGAGGAAATCCGCAAAAAAGTGGAACAGATTCAACCAAACGTCACGTGGCGAGATGTGCTGAGCTATTGCATGTACCCCACTGTGATGGAAGAGTTTTTCAAAAAACAGCGGGAATATGGCTATATCACCCGTTTGGGCAGCCATGTGTTCTTCCACGGCCTTGCCCTGGGCGAGACCAACATGGTCAATATCGCGGATGGGAAAACCCTAGTCATCAAATATTTGGGTCTTGGCGACCTGAACGAGGACGGCACGCGGAACGTTCACTTTGAGCTGAACGGCATCCGCAGAGAAGTCGCCGTGCCGGATGCGGCGGCAACGGCCATTATGAAGCAGGTGCCCATGGCAGACCCGGAGGACAAAAGCCAGGTCGGCGCATCGATCCCCGGCGCTGTCGGGAAGATTCAAGTCAAAGTGGGTGACACAGTGGAGCTGAACCAAGTGGTTGCCGTGATCGAAGCCATGAAGATGGAAACCTCTGTGATGGCCCGCATGGCCGGCGTGGTGGAGAAAATCCACGTAGCAGAAGGAAACACCGTCAAGGGCGGCCAGCTTTTGATCACCATTAAATAGTTTTTACCGCTTGCAAAACAAATGCTTGTTGTGCCATGGACGTTGTACGGTTCACCGGAGCGTGAGCCCAACCAATCGATGACCATAAAAAAGGGGGGCTGCCGCGACAAAACGCGGCAGCCCCCCTCAGTACAAATGAGACATGTGATAAAAACAACGGAACAAAAGCATCATCACAAACGAATGAAAAACGAAGGTCTGATTTCATGTGAAATCAGACCTTCGTTTTTGGAGCGGGAGACGGGATTTGAACCCGCGACTTTCACCTTGGCAAGGTGACACTCTACCCCTGAGTCACTCCCGCGCAGCGCTTTCGTTTTGCCCTGCGATTTGCTTGACAACGTAGCCTATTATAACTAAAAAAAAATCAAATGTCAACACCTTTTTTAAAAAAATGAAAATAGAGAGAAACCGCTGCCTCGCTTTTACGCAATGGTTCCTTTCTTGCTTTGCGTTGTGTCGCAAAGATAGAAACTGATCAAAGAAAGCGGGTCACCGGATGAAACGAAAGCGTTCCAAACGGAACGCTTTCGTTTCATCGCCCGTGGGAGCGGGACGAAACGTAAGCTTCGTACCGCATGCGATGTTCTTCTCGGGAAAAGGGGATGCCGTACCAGGTACAGTCCAGCACATCGGCGTCTTTGATCACTTCATCCATAGGGGCATCCACATAGGATTTTCGGCTGTGGTTTTTGACGGCAACGGCAATTTGCTCGATTTCACCCGGGGCAAACAAATGCAGCCGGCGCAAAAAAAGCTTCACAGGTTCATATCCCGCCTCTGCGTGGCCCTCCTGGCGTCCTGTGAGAATGCGGCCATAATCATGAACAGAGCAGGCGCAGGCGCACAGCTCCGGGTCTAGCCCCCGTTCTTCCGCCAGAATCCAAGCGAGGCGGGCGCTGCTGGCCATATGCACCCGTTCCCAGTCGAGGGGCTGGTCCCGGTCTTGTACCAACAGAGCATAGCGGTCAATTTCCCGCAGCAAGGCGCTTTGCAGTTGCATAATACGATCCATAAAGTTCTTCCTTTCGCAAGCTTCGTTTCATGGACTTAGTGTATCACACTTTTGGGGAAAGAAGAAGAAAGGATTTGCGGGAAAAGGGGAGACTGGGTATAATAAAGACAATCACAGGGGAAGAGGGGTTTTACAAAATGGAACAGAAAAAGGCGCGCATCTGCGCGATTGGGAAAAAAATGTGGCAGCGGGGATACGTTGCCGCCAACGACGGGAACATCAGCGTCCGCGTGGGACAAGGGGAATATCTTATCACCCCAGCCGGGGTGAGCAAGGGAGAGATGACGCCGGAGATGATCCTGCATGTCAACGAGGAAGGCCGGCTGCTTTCCCCGGCCGAGGGACGGCCGTCGTCTGAGTGGCCCATGCACAGGCAGTGTTACGCGCTGCGCCCCGACGTGTTTGCCGTGGTACACGCCCATCCCGTGGCGGCCACTGCCTTTGCCTGCGCCAGGCAGCCGCTGGATGAGCCGATTTTGGGGGAGTTTTTGATGACCCTCGGCGCCGTGCCTGTGGCACCCTATGGCAGAACGGGGACCATGGAGATCCCCAAAGCCATCGCGCCGCTGCTACCGGGCCACAACGGTATTTTGCTGGCCAATCACGGCGCCTTAACCATGGGGCCGGATCTGGAAACGGCGTATCACCGGATGGAGAGCCTGGAGCATACGGCCCGGGTTTACCTGGCGCTCCGGCAGCTGGGCGGCGGCGCTTTCCTCACGCCGGAAGAGGCGGCGGCGCTACGCTCCCAGCCATAGAAAAAGCACTCTCTCGGTATACCGAGAGAGTGCGGCTTTTATTTTTCCGCCCAGTTTCCCGTGGCGTCTGCTTTTAAATACGCATTGATGAACCCATCAATCTCACCGTCCATCACAGCTGTGATGTTGCCGGCTTCATATCCGGTTCGATGGTCTTTTGCCAAGGTATACGGCATAAAGACATAAGAGCGGATCTGGCTGCCCCATTCGATTTTCATTTGAACACCCTTGATGTCGTCAATTTTATCCAGATGCTCCCGCTCTTTGATCTCGATGAGCTTTGAGCGCAGCATACGCATGGCCATTTCCCTGTTTTGATGTTGGCTGCGTTCATTCTGGCAGGCAACAATGACCCCCGTCGGCAAATGGGTGATGCGGATGGCGGATTCCGTTTTGTTGACATGCTGGCCGCCGGCCCCGCCGCTGCGGTATGTATCTACCTTCAAATCCTCGGGGCGGATGTCAATATCCACGTCGTCGCCGATCTCCGGCATCACTTCCAAAGCCGCAAAAGAGGTGTGCCGCCGACCGGAGGAATCGAAGGGAGACACACGAACCAGGCGGTGAACGCCCGATTCGCTGCGCATGTACCCGTACGCGTTTTCTCCTTCGATCAAGACGGTGGCGCTCTTCATTCCGGCCTCGTCGCCATCCAGATAATCTAAAACTTTGTACTGAAAGCCGTGCCGCTCCGCCCAACGGGTATACATGCGAAACAGCATCTGGGCCCAGTCCTGCGCCTCTGTTCCGCCGGCGCCGGCGTGAAAGGATAAAATGGCGTTGTTGTGGTCATACTCCTTGGAGAACAGCGTCTGCAAACGCGCCTGATCCAAAGCGTTCGACAACGCTTCATACCCGCTGGAAAGCTCGGGGAGCAGGCTTTCGTCCCGCTCCTCCAGAGCCATGTCACACAGGGTCAATAAATCGTCCCATTGATGTACCATGGCGGCGTGAGAGGCGCATTTTGCGTTTAGTTGCTTGGTGCGCTGCAGCACCCTTTGAGAACGAGCCAGATCATTCCAAAACCCGTCTGCCCCGCTTTCCTGCTCCAGCTCTTTTAATTCCCGGCGGGCCCCCTCTAAATCAAGCGCCGACCCCAGATCATCCAACATTGGACGTATATTGTTCAGTTTCTGTTTGTATTCTTCAAATTCAATCATCGATTTCCCGCCTTTTGTCTTTCTTTTTCTGCTCTATTATACAAAAAATACGGAGCACTGTAAAGAGAAAAGGCAGGGGATCAGCGCTCGCTGGCGCTCCATTCGTCGTTGCTGTCAAAAATCAAATCGTCTACATCTTGCGTAGCCGGGCGCTCTTCGCGGGAGCGCAGCTTCCATGTATACATCTTACATATGTCCCCTCTCTCAATCGTAGAATATAAAGTCGCAAACAGGGCGTGTGTCAAAAGGCACGCTGTCCGCTTTTTGTCTGTATATGTTGTACAGCATACAGACTAGTATATGCAAAACCGATGAAAAGATGCCCGAAAAAAGGGGAACGAAAATAAAATTTAAAACGAACGCCAGCTGGATGCCGCATAGGGGAGAAAAAACGACAAAAACCAAAAAGATATCCCAAACCGAGGCCAATCTTCTTGCAACTTTAGGTACTTTGTGCTATAATCAAAGTCAATTTGTTTGTGATTGGGGAACCGAGGAAAAGAGGCTTATCTATGCATCGTTTGGAAGAGAAAATCAGGAAAGACGGCGTGGTCAAAAAAGACGGCGTTCTGAAGGTGGACAGCTTTTTGAACCATCAGATGGACGTGGCTTTTTTTGGCGAGCTGGCTCAGGAGTTTTACCGGCTGTTCGGCAGCTGCGGCGTGACAAAGATTTTAACCATCGAAGCGTCGGGGATCGGCATCGCGTGCATCACGGCTCAGCCCTTTGGGGTTCCTGTTATTTTCGCAAAAAAGACCAAGACAAAAAACATTGCCGGTGAGGTATATAAAAGCCGGGTGGAGTCTTTCACCCACGGGGGGGCGTATGATATCATCGTGTCCAAGGAGTTTTTGCGGCCGGAGGACAGGGTTTTGATCATTGACGACTTTTTGGCCAACGGCAGCGCGCTTCTGGGTTTGTCGAAGCTTGTGAAAGACGCGGGCGCCACGCTAATCGGCGCCGGTATTGTCATAGAAAAAGCGTTCCAGCCGGGGGGAGAGCTGGTGCGCAGCCAGGGCATCCGGGTGGAGTCTCTGGCGCGGATTGCGGGGATGAACGAGGCAGAGGGCGTCATCTTCGCAAAATAATCGGATGTCTTTCTATTCGGGTGCTCCACGGATTACGTCCGTTTGGCATAGAGTCTGAAAAAAATGAAACAAAATTGGGAGGAACAAAGATGAAGAAGAGGGTTCTTGCGCTTCTCTTGGCTTCGATGCTGGCTTTGGCCCTTGCCGCCTGCGGAAACGGCGGCGCCAACACATCGGCGGCGCCAAGCGACACGCCCACAGACAGCGAGCTGAAGGCCATTCCGAAAGACGAGCTGAAGGTCGGCTTTGTCTACATTGGAGACATCAACGACGGCGGGTACACCCAAGGCCACGACAAGGGCAGGCTGGCTTTGGAAGAAATGGGAATTTCCTGTCTGTACAAAGAAAACGTGCAGGAGAACGCAGACTGCGAAACAGCCGTACGCGAGCTGATCGACCAGGGCTGCAACGTTGTCTATGCCACCAGCTTCGGCCATATGACTTATGTGGCCAATGTGGCGAAGGAACATCCGGATATTTATTTTGGACATGCCACCGGCAACATGACGTCCGGCAACCTGTGCAACTACATGGGCCGGGTGATTGAAGCCCGGTATCTCACCGGTATTGTGGCCGGCCTTTCCACCGAGGGCAACAAAATCGGCTATGTCGCCGCAAAGCCCATCCCGGAAGTGATCCGCGGCATCAACGCCTTTACCTTGGGCGTTCGCTCCGTGAACCCGGACGCAACCGTTGAAGTCATCTGGACGGACACTTGGTACGATGTAGCGAAAGAGCGCCAGGCCGCCGTTGAGCTGCTGGGCAAGGGCGTCGACGTTTTGGCCCAGCATCAGGACTCTACCGCGTGCCAGCTGGCGGCGCAGGAGGCCGGCGCGCTGTGCATCGGCTACAACACGCCCACACCGGACGCGGCGCCCAAGGCATACTTGACCGCCGCGCTGTTTAACTGGGCCAAGTTCTACACGGATAACGTCCAGAGCATCATGGACGGCACCTGGCAGCCCGCTTCCTATTGGGAAGGGCTGAAGGCCGGCTGGGTGGACATTGACGAGCTAAGCGCTCTTTGCCCGGCAGAGGCGCAGGAGAAAGTGGATGCGGCAAAACAGGCCATGATAGACGGCAGCCTGGTTCTCTTTTCCGGTGATGTGAAAGACCAGAGCGGAGAAGTGAAGGAAACGGATATGTCCGATGAGGCCATCTACAACATGACTTGGTTTATTGAAGGCGTCGTGGGCGCCATTCCGCAGTAAGAAAAAAAGTCAACAGGGCTGTGCAGGCTGCACAGCCCTGTTGTGGGTTTTTGGTTTTTCCGGCTGTAGGACAACCCTTGGTTCCTATGCCCGGAAAAGCCGAAAAGACAGGGGGAATTGAATGGATGCATATGTAGAAATGCAAAATATCAGCAAATCCTTTGGTACTGTGGCGGCAAACCGAAATGTCAACCTTTCCGTGAAGCGGGGAGAAATCCATGCGCTTTTGGGAGAAAACGGCTCCGGCAAGAGTACGCTTATGAATATGCTGTCCGGCATCTATTCGCCGGACGAAGGACAAATTTTAATTGGCGGAAAAGGGGTGCGGCTGTCCTCGCCCAAGGACGCCATCGCGCTGGGCATTGGCATGGTGCATCAGCATTTTAAGTTGGTGGATGTGATGACGGCCCAGGAAAACATTGTGGCCGGCGGGAAAATCGGGTTTTTCCTGCGGAGTAAACGGCTGACCCAGGAAATCGTGTCCATCGGGGAGACGTATGGGCTGACCATTCATCCGGACCGAAAGGTGTACGAGATGTCCGTGGGGGAGAAGCAGACCGTTGAAATCGTCAAAATGCTGTACCGAGGCGTCAATGTCCTCATTTTGGACGAGCCAACCGCTGTTTTGACGCCCCAAGAGGCGGAAATTTTGTTTCATATTTTGCGCAACATGCGGGAGCAGGGCTGTGCTGTGATCATCATCACTCACAAACTGAATGAAGTGATGGAGGTTTCCGATCGGGTGACGGTTTTGCGCAAAGGCGAAACCATTGGCACGGTGGAAACGGCCAAAACCAACCCCATGGAACTGACAGAGATGATGGTGGGCCGGCCGCTGAAGCTGGAGATCGAGCGGGTTCCGGCGCAGCCCTCCCCCGAGCCGGTTTTGGTGGTGGATCGTCTGAGCGCCATGGGCGCCCACGGGATGAAGGCGCTGGACGAGATGAGTTTTTCTATCTGCGGCGGGGAGATTCTGGGCATTGCGGGCATTGCGGGCAGCGGGCAGAAAGAGCTGTGTGAAGTGCTGGCGGGGCTGCATGAAGCCACAAGCGGCAGCGTCCGATTTATGGATGAAGAAATTTTGGGGCTCAACGCAACAGAGATTTTACGAAGGGGCGTCAGCATGTCCTTTGTGCCGGAGGATCGGCTGGGCATGGGCCTGGTGGGCGGCATGGACATCATCAACAACGTGCTGCTCCGCTCTTTTCAAAAGCAAAAAGGCGCCTTTCTCGACCTGGCCGGCGGCCGCCGGCAGGCAGAGCGCATCGTAGAGCGGTATGACGTTTCAACCCCTTCTGTGGACCATGTTTTGAAAAAGCTGTCCGGCGGCAACATTCAAAAGGTGCTGCTGGGCCGGGAAGTGGACTTAAACCCCAAGCTTTTGATCACAGCGTACCCCGTGCGGGGGCTCGACATCGGTGCGTCTTACCATATCTATCGTGTACTCAACGAGCAGAAACAGGCGGGGGTGGCCATTCTGTTCATTGGGGAAGATCTGGATGTGTTGCTCCAGCTTTGCGACCGCCTGTTGGTGATGCATGGAGGACGTGTGATGGACATTGTGGACCCCCGGTTCGTCACCAAAGAAGAGGTGGGGCTTATGATGCTGGGTGACCACCCGGGAGAGGAGAAACAGCCATGATTCGCATTACAAAACGTCCCGGCCTGTCGAAAAAAAGGGAATTTATGATGCGCTGGGGGGGCGTTTTCGGGGCTCTTGTGGCAGCCGCCCTTGTGATGGCGCTGCTGGGGTATAACCCCCTTGAGGTGTATGGGAACCTCATCGGCGGCTCTTTGGGGTCGGCTTACCGGCTCAAAGCCACGCTGAACAAAGCCATTCCGCTGGTGGTGCTGTCTTTGGGCGTCGCGGTGGCGTTTAAAATGAAGTTTTGGAACATCGGCGCGGAAGGGCAGATGGCCCTTGGCGGCTTTGGCGCTGCCTTTGTCGCGCTGCGATACGGCGACTTGCCGCCCTACCTGTTGCTGCCTTTGATGTTTGTCATCGGCGTGCTGTGCGGGGGGCTGTGGGGGCTGATTCCCGCTTTGCTGAGGGTCAAGCTGGGGACCAACGAGACGCTGGTCACGCTGATGCTGAACTACATCGCTCTCCAGTTCTTGTCTTATTTGCAGTATGGCCCGTGGAGAGAGGACGGGGGTTTTCCGAAGGTCAAAGATTTTTCGGAAAGCGCCGTGCTTCCCTCTGTGTTTGGGGTGCATATCGGCTGGGTCATCGCGCTGATCCTGACGGCGGTCGTTTATATCATGTTCCACCGAAGCAAATGGGGATATGAAATTGCTGTTTTGGGCGAGAGCGAAGCCACAGCTCGGTATGCGGGGATCAACGTCACAAGGCTGACTCTTTTGACGCTGCTTCTTTCCGGCGGCCTGTGCGGCCTGGCTGGGATGATGCAGACCTCGGCTGTGGAAAAAACACTGACGGAGCAGTTTACCGGCGGATTGGGGTTTACATCCATTATTACGGCGTGGCTGGCGCGGCTTTCCCCCATTGGGATCTTGGTCTCTTCTTTTTCCTTCGCCATGCTGATCCAGGGGGGCAGTTTTTTGGAAACCTCGATGAACATTTCCTCCAAAATGGCAGATGTTTTGCAGGGCGTGATCATCTTCTTTGTGCTGGGCTGTGAGTTTTTCATTCAGTATCGGGTTTCTCTCCGTAAAAGAGGAACCGGAAAGGGGGCGGCGGCATGAGCGGCTTTTTCGTGAGCACGGCTGTTTTTTTGCAGGTTGTGGCCCAGCTGGGAACCCATGTGCTCTTGGGTACACTGGGCGGGATTTTATGTGAAAAAGTGGGCAATCTGAACTTGGGAATCGAAGGAATGATGCTCTTGGGCGCTGCCACCGGCTTTCGGGTGGGTTTGGCTACGGGCAGTCCGTTTTTGGCGGTTTTGGCTGCCGGTTTTGCCGGAGCGGCGGGGGCGCTGATCTATGCCTTTATCACAGTCAGCCTTCGGGGCAACCAGGTGGTGACGGGCCTGGCGCTGGCCACGTTCGGTACGGGCCTTTCCGGGATGATCGGCATGGCCATCGCGGGGCAGCCGCTGCCCGCTTCCGTGACCGATGTGCTGGGGCCAAAAACCGTTCCCGTGCTTTCTGACATTCCGGTGGTGGGGAAAATGCTGTTTGACCAAAGCCCCTTTGTTCTGGCGGCGTTGATTTTGGCGGTGCTCCTTTATTTTTACTATAACAAAACGAAAATGGGGTTAAACGCCAGAATGGTGGGGGAAAGCCCCGGGGCGGCCGACGCCTCGGGAATCAACGTAACGGCGTACAAATATGCCCACATCCTAGCGGGCGGGTTTCTCTGCGGCGTGGGCGGCGGTTTTTTTTCCATGGTCTATGTGGGCCGCTGGCAAAACGAGCTGACGGCCGGCGCCGGCTGGATCGCGGTGGCGCTGGTGATTTTCGCCACTTGGAATCCGCTCAAGGCCATCCTGGGAGCGTATTTGTTTGGCGCTGTGCGGGGTCTGGCCTTCAAGCTGCAAGGGGGCATTTCGATTTTTGGGTATCATCTTGTGGTCAGTTCCGCCCTTTTGGATATGCTTCCCTATTTTGCAACCATCTTGGTTCTTGTTTTGATTACGCTGCGCAAGAAAAAAGAATATCAGCCGCCGGCCGGCCTAAGCACGGCTTACTTTCGGGAGGAGCGGTAAAGCAAACAGCGATGCCGCCTGACAAACTGTCAGGCGGCATCGCTGTTATCATGCGGTCATGCGCCGAGCAATAGTGTACCCAAAAGCCAGGCCAGGCTGGCGGCCGCGGCGCCCGCGGCAAAAAAGAAAGCAGGAAGGACGCGATGGAACCAGCGGCTCCATCCCGCTTTTTGCCGCACATATCCATTGGCCACGCGGCGGGCCTCCTCCAACACTTGCTCCGCCGTGACGCCGCTGACAGATGGCGCGTCACGCACGATGAAGATCGCCTGTTCAAACAAGCGGGGGTCCGGCGACTTGACCACAATAACTTGACGGGATACTCCTTTCACCATGGAGACCTCCCCTCCTCTTCCATTATTTTCTTCCTCCAGTTTAACCATGTCTTGGAGGATCTATACAAAGAATATAAAATGTTTTGCAGATCCCTCTTGTATTTTCGCTTGGATTCGATATAATAAAGGGGCATATGAATAAGCAGAGTAGGCCAGTGCGTGTTTTGACTGGGTTTTCCAGTCACGGAGTTGTGTTTCTCCGGAGTGTCGGCGGGACGGGGAGTTGTCCGCCGGACGAAAAATCCAATTGGATTTACAGTGCGCTGACCGCATCCCGCTGCTACATACCGGAGTCTGGGCTTGCAACCTCCTCTATGTGGCAACAATATTGAGAGGAGGTTTTTTTAATGCGATTATATGCAGGACCATGGCAAAAAGGATACTGGCAGGAGGCGGCAAAGGCCCTTAAAAGCTTGAGGGTTTTGGTTTTTGTTGCTGTTTTGGTGGGGCTGGAGATCATCTTGAGCATGCTGGTCATTCCGGTGGGGGGCAACGCGCTCCAAATTCATTTTACGTTTTTGGTAATTGGCCTGTCCAATTTGGTGGGCGGCCCCTTTATGGCTCTTTTGTCCGGATGTGCCGCCGATTTGCTGTCCTTTTTCATTTTTCCTCCGGGTGCGCCGTTTTTCCCAGGATATACCCTGACGGCGATGCTCAGCGCGTTTATTTACGCTCTTTTTCTCTTCCGGGCGCCCATCTCCGTTGCGCGGATCTTTTTGTGCAAGCTGGTGATCAACGTTGGGGTGAACGTTCTGCTCGGATCTATTTGGCGGACAGCGCTGTACGGCAAAGGGTACTTTTTCTATGTTGGTACCAGTCTGGTGAAAAACACGATTTTACTCCCCGTGGAAGTGATCATTTTATTGTTGGTGTTCAGCCTGCTGCTGAAGCCGCTGGCCCACACAGGGCTGATTCCGCCGCAGCCCACCAAGCAAATTCCGTTGCTTTTCTTAAACCAAAGGTGGAAGCGAGAGAGCAGTTAAAAATCAAAAAGAAGCGGACGCCTAAAGCAAGCAGGCGTCCGCTTCCTCTTTTTATGCAAAGATTGTTGACGGGAACGGGTTATAGGAGGTCCCCAACACAAGGACATTAGGACGTGAGATGCCCATGCGACGGAAAAAACTCCAAGAAAGAAATGTTTCGGAAGCATAATATGTTCGAAAAATGTGTTGGCAAACAAAAAGGGAAGCAGCTCAGTCTCGCAAGGGGTCCCTTGCGGCATTTTCTTACGAGAGGGCGCCGGCTCTTGTCAAATCAGACGGAGAATGGTACAATAAAAAAATATTATTCCAATGAGATCATAGTACGGGAGGATCATTTGTGATTGAGTTTCATGCTCCTCAGTTGGAGGATAAACCTTGGGTGGATGCGCTTTTGGCCCAGTCTCAGTTCCAAGGCTGTGAGTATACATTTACCAATTTATTCTTATGGAGCCGTTTATACCAAACAAAAATTACCCAACAGGATGGGTTTCTATTGGTCTGGTTCCAGCGGGATGAAGGATGCCATTATTTATTTCCTGCCGGCCAGGGCGACTTAAAGCGGGTGATAGAGGAGGTCCGGCGGCACTGCCAGGCGCCGCCGCTGCGCCTGTCCGGCGTCACAGAAGAGGGAAAAGCGCGCTTGGACGGGCTGTTCCCCGGGCGGTTTTTATACGAGCATGACCCCGGGCTGGACGATTATCTGTATCGTGGGGAGCGGCTGGCCACCCTTGCCGGGAAAAAGCTCCATGGCAAACGGAACCACATCAATCGATTTGTGGCGCTTAATCCGGATTGGAGCGTGGAGCCGCTTGGAGAGGATAACATACAGGATTGCTGGGCCGTTGAAAAAGCGTGGGCCGGCGCGGCAAACCAGGAAGATTCAAAAGACGGAGCGGAAGCCGGGGAAGAGGCAAACGGCGAATCGGCCGCTTTGCGTCTGGCGTTGTGTCATCGAAAGGAGCTGGGCTTGGAGGGCGCTTTGCTGCGCGCCGCCGGCCGGCCCGTCGCCTTTACGCTGGGCGGGCGGCTGAATCGAGACACCTTTGATATTCACTTTGAAAAGGCAGTGCCTGATCTGCAAGGGGCGTTTCCCATGATCAACCGGGAATTTGTGCGGATGATTCTGGAGCGCCATCCCGAGATTCAATGGATCAATCGGGAAGAGGACTTGGGCCTGCCCGGCCTGCGCCAGGCAAAGCGATCCTACGACCCGGACGGCATGGTGGTCAAGTTCCGCGCGATATTGCAAGGGGAGGCGCCATTATGGATCAAGTAGAATTGCGCCCTTCCCGACGGGAAGATCTGCCGGAGATGAAAACGCTGTGGCAAGCTTGCTTCGGGGACACGGAGGCCTACGTTCAGTTTTTCTTTTCCAACCGATATCGCCCGGAGGAGAGCTTTTTGTTGCTGCGCCAAGGTAAGGTAGAGTCGATGCTGTTTGGTCTTTCCACCTCTATTTGCCTGCCGGACGGAAAGCAGTACCAGGGCGCTTACATTTACGCGCTTTGCACGGGGGAATCGGCACGAGGAAAGGGCAACGCCCAGCTGCTTTTGCGGGAAGCAGGCGCCTACTTTAAGGCGAGGGGCTGCGCCTTTTTGAGCCTGACGCCCCAAGCGCCGCGCCTGGTTTCGTTTTTTCGCGGGTGCGGGTTTACGCCGGGGTTTTTGCTGCGGGAACGAGTGGTTACAGAAGCGGAGATAGAGGAGAGCCGCGTTCAGGTTTCTTTGTTTCCTGTGGACGGGGAGGCATATTGCGCCATCCGGGCCGAACGCTGCAGGGGGACGCTCCACGTAGGGTGTGACACAGAGGGAGCGGCATACCAAAAAGCGCTGTCTCGGCAGTCCGGCGGGGACTTATACGGTCTGGAAATCCCATGGGGCGAAACAGCGGGCTGCCGCGGGTGTATGGCGGCGGAATATGGAGAAGACGGCCGCCTGGTGGTGAAGGAGCTACTTTTGCCAGAGGGCGCGTACGGCGCGGCTCTCTCCGCTGTCAAAAAGGCGCTGCCCGCCCCCCGGTATCAAATTCGCCTTCCTTTGCAGGCGGGCAGGGAAGAGGACAGCCTGCTGGAGTTTGGGTTGGTTTTCCCCTTGGAACAGGAGCTGGAGGACGATCTGCTCCCCTTGCTCCCCGGATACCCCGGCTTTGCCTATGATTGATGTGATGTGACACGACAACCCCCCTGGTTGCCGTTCCGTGTTTGTATACGGAGCGGCAACCGGGGGGGTTGTCATCTTTCTCCGGGAATTTGACCGGGTTTTTTGAAAACACGCCAAAACCAGACGCCAAGGCCGAAAAGCAGCAGCAGGGAAATCCATTGGCTGGTGGAAAGGAATAGGAAGCCCCGCAGGGAGTCCCCCCGCCAAAACTCTAAAAAGAAGCGCAGAAGTCCATAAAGCGCCAAATATACGGGCAAAAGAGGAGCTTGCGGGGGAGAGCGCCGAGAAAGCCAGAGGAGAACCAGAAAAATCAGAAAGTTTCCCCCGGCCTCCACCAGCTGAATCGGGAAAAGGGGGACGAAATTGGGCGCTGCGACGGAGCGGGTAAACACCACGCCGAGGGAAGGGCAGGCCACGCCCCAGCAGCAGCCCGCCAAAAAACAGCCAACCCGCCCAAAGACATGGAAGAGAGGAAAGGCGGGCGCGATCAAATCAGTCACACGCCGGAACGACAGGTGGTACCTGCGGCAATAACGATGGACCATGAACAATCCGCCCAACAGCCCACCATAGAAAACGAAACCGCCTTGCAAAAAAGAAAGGAGGCCTTCCGGATGGCGCCGAAGCCACTCGGCGTTGCGCAAGACGGCAGGCAGCACGGAGAGCAGATACAGCAGCTTAGAGCCGACCAAAGCGCCGATCACACCGTATAAGATCAAATAAAACAAATCATTTTTTGCAACATCATACCGGGCCCGACGCCTAAACAA
This sequence comes from Oscillospiraceae bacterium, assembly GCA_050950425.1. GTDB lineage: Bacteria > Bacillota > Clostridia > Oscillospirales > Oscillospiraceae > RGIG529. The sequence goes on along the minus strand of JBMNHO010000002.1, from coordinate 709,087 downwards.
AAGCAAAAGCGAGACGACAAAACCCAAAACGCCCATGCAGACGTAAGAGGAAACGGGATACCCAAATACATAAAAAAAGGGGGCCATATGCGCTCCTTTCCAAAATTCCATAAGAAAAGGGCTGAACTGCTTCACAATTCAGCCCTTCGTGTTTCCGGAGAGATCATGGGAAGGATCATTTGATCAATCCCATGGAGGTGGCAACACCGATGCAGGAGACCCAAGTGATGAAAAAAATAGCCGAAAGGCAAAGACCGACAATGGAGCAAACCATGCCTGCGGTTGCGATGCCGGCTTCCTGCGGCGGAAGCGTTTTCTTTGCGCTGACAGAAAGAACAATTCCAACGATGGAGGCGGCGATGCCGATGATGGCAAAGTAGCCAATCCACGCAAAAATCAGCGAAACGATACCGAGAACGAGGGAGGCGATGGCCTTTCCTTTGTTGTTAGTTTGGTTTTCCACGATGCAACACCTCATTATGATCATTGAACAGGGAGAGCCGAAGGCCCCACTATCCTATTGATATTTATACCATATCGCCCTGTTCCTGTCAATTGGAGATTCATAGAACGTTCATAATGGAGACGTTCTGGAGGGCAGACAACAAAGAGAAGAAACAGGGAAAACGGGAAACAGAAAAACAACAGATCAGAGGGACGACCTTATGCAAAAGAGAGGCCACCGAAAAACAGGGACAAAAAGAAGATGTCCTGCCGGCGGGGAAGGACGTTGCATATGGTCAAACCAAGGCGCCGGGGCATGGCGCGAGGGGCGTTCTTAGAAGCTCTGTCGTGGTGATTTCAGTGGGAAAACGGCAGCAAAGGCAAAGGGTGTAGGTTGGCGCAAACGGCAGGAAACGGAACCGCGCGCCGCCCATTTCTGTTTGAATTTTGCCGTGTTTTACCATAGAAAAGGCGGAAAAAGAATCGTCTATGCCCTGGCCGGTCAGCTTGACAAAGCTTTCCTTGGCGGACCAGATTTTAAAAAACGCGTCGGGGTTCCATTCCAGATAGTCCGCTTCCGCGGGGTGGAAAAACCGCCGGGCCAGCTTGCGTGTGGGTGCTTTCTGGATTTGCTGCAAGTCAAGGCCCACCGGGTGGGCGGAGATGGCGCAAAGCCAAAAATCCCCGCTGTGGGTGACGGAAAAATGAATGTCCGGCGCATGTTCCAAATAAGGTTTTCCGTGGGTTGAACGAACGAGGGAAAGGTTTGGCAGCGGGCGGCAGGAGGACGCACACCACTGCTTCACCCCCGCAAGCAGCAGCTGGCCGGAGGCACGGCGCGGCCAGTTGGCCGCGACATAAAGGGAAACGGGGACGGCCATCTCAGGAGGGGCCGTCCACGCCGCAATTGCGCATATAAGCAATGGCGTCTTTTACCTGGTGCAGTTTCCATACATCCCGGGTGGGGATGGAAATATCGAACTGGTCTTCAAAAGCCGAGACGATGTTCATAATATCAAAAGAATTGAGTTCCAGATCCTGGATAAAATCTGTGTCATACGTAATATCGCTTTTTCCGGTTACCTGGAATATGATTTTTTGCATCAGTTCAAGCATAAAGATCCTCCTAAACAAGGTGACGTTTGATTTTTTGAGAGCCGGTTTTGGCGAAGGGCTGCTGGCGAATGCTGATCATCTGGATGTGCTGGTAGAAGGGGAGACTGGCATTGATGTCATCAATGCCGGATTGCAGATGAGCCAAAATTTCGTATGCATTCATATTGGCAGACCGGATGGGATCGGGGTAGATGCTGGCCGCAAGCTTGGTGTCGTCGGCGGAGGAGCCGCTGGTTGCTCCGTAAACAACCACTTCCTTCACCAAGGGAATTTGCTGAACCATTTCCTCCATTTTTTCGGGAGAAACCTTTTTGCCGTTTTTAAATACGATCAGGTTTTTCTTCCTGCCTGTAATGAAAAGGAAGTCTTTGCTGTCGATGTAGCCGATGTCACCGGTTTTGAACCAGCCGTCTTCCAATGCCTCAGCCGTCAGCTCGGGGGATTGATAGTAGCCCGGCATAAGGGAAGGGCCGGTCACCCAAATTTCTCCGTCTACGATTTTGATGCGCAGGCTGGGCAGCACGTGGCCAACGGAGCCGATGCGGTGGGAGTGGTTGCTGTTCACAGAAATCAGAGGGGAGCATTCCGTGATGCCGTACCCCTGTAAAACGGCAATCCCCAGCAGATCAAATTCCCGTGCCGTGTCAATGCTCAAAGCGGCGCCGCCGGAAATGATGATGCGAATGGATCCAAAGGCTTTCTCACGGATGGCGGCGAGCGCTTTGAACTTCGGCCGAAGACCGAGACGGCGCAAAACCCCTGCCAATCGGAAGAGTTTTTTCAGCTGTCCGGCTTTTCCGGCTTGCTCGGCGGAAAGCCATATCTGGTTTCGAATCGCCTCCAGCATAAGGGGGACGGTTACAAGCGTGTCGGGCTTTGACAAAAGCATGTCCCGCATCACGGTTTTCAGATTGCCGTTGATGAACAAATGAAGCCCCTGCACCAAAACGTTTAGGACGCTGCACGTCATCCCATATGTGTGATAAAAGGGAAGGTGGGTAAAAACCCTGTCATACATGTGAACATACAGCATGCTGTCGCTCGCGTTTTGCAGAATGTTTCGGTGGGTGAGGACAACGGGCTTTGCAAGGCTGGACGTGCCGGAGGTAAACACGATGACCGCGGGCTGGTCTGGGTCCAGAGCATAGGCACGCCCCGCGGAGCGGGCGGAGAGAGCTTCCCGGCCTGTCTCGCACAGCTGGTCAAAGGAACGGACGCCCTCCTCTGTTCGGCCGGGCAAAGAGAAGATCGCTTCTTTGGGCAGAACAGAGAGACAAATGGGAAGATAGGGGCCGGCTACAAAAGCGGCGTTCACGTCCGCCAAAGAGAGCATTTGCCGGATGGTATCGTCAGATTGCTCCGCATCGATACAAACGGCCACCGCGCCGCATGCGGTGATCGCCAGATAAGTCACCAGAAACGCATAGCTGTTTTCGCTGAGGATCGCAATGTGCTTTCCTGCCAGACCGTCTGCGGCCAGGGACTCCCGCAATGCATAGATCTGGTCTGTAAACGTGCCGTACGTATGCATCACTTCCTCTTGCTTCTGCGTGAAATAAGAGACAGCTGGCTTTTCGGCGTACTTTTCGGCGAGGCCGTCTACAAAGTCGGAAAACGTGCCATAGTAATCGACAGGGTTCAGTGGAAATTGTTTCATAATTCAGATGCTCCTTACAACATTGATGCGCTTTGTGTCTGCTTGGGCAATGCCCCTGTTTCGGCATTGAGGATAGACAGGAACGTGTCCACAATGTGTGGGTCAAATTGTGTACCGCGTCCCAGCTCCAGCTGGGCGACAGTGGCATCCAAAGAGAGCGCCTTTCGGTAAGACCGGTCAGAGGTCATGGCATCGAAGGCATCCGCGACGGCAATGATGCGGGCTTCTTCCGGGATAGAGACGCCGGAAAGCCCCTTGGGATATCCGTTTCCGTTAAAATGCTCATGATGAGAACGCACAATGGGGGCAATGTCGCGAAACATGGAGATGGCGGACAAAATGCGTGCTCCGTCCTCCGGATGAGATTTCATGACTTCAAATTCCGCGTCTGTCAAATGGGTGTTTTTCAGTAAAATATCATCCGACACGCCGATTTTACCAATGTCATGGAACAGCCCGGCAATGCGGATGCTTTCGCAGTACGTCTCGTCCTTGCCCATGGCTTTCGCAATCTGGACGGCGCGTTCAGAAACCCGGTCGGAATGGCCCCGGGTGTAGATATCCCGCGCGTCCACCAGAAGGCGGAGCGCATCAATGATTTCCATGTAGCTGTCCCGCAGACGGGCATACGCCTGGGTCAGCTCATCGTTTTTATCGCTTACAATGGAGTGGAGCCGAACGTTGTTCAGCGCCGCTGTCACCTGTTTGGAGAAAACCTCCAAAAGCTGAACTTGATCGGCCTGGGGCGGGTGGGGCATGCTGACGGACAGCAGCCCTGCCATCCTGCCGTCATTGTCCCAAATGGCCGCCATCGACCACCCGTCCTGAAACAAGATGGAACCATGGGAGAAAGCGTCTTTCGAAAGCATCCCCTTCAGGCTGGGGGGCGCGGTTGGGTTTCCGATGGCCTGGGTCAGCGAAGTGGGGACGTCAATGCCAGGATCCCGGTGGCTCTTTTGGGTTACATTCAGCTCCAACACGCCGGTTTTGGCCCCCATAAAGGACGTGGCGGTGTGGAGGATGCTGTCCATGATATGATCCAAAGATTGCAAATGGTAAATTTCAGGCAGAGAATCCATAATGGCTGAAAGCCCGTCTTGGTACGTTCGTATGGTTCGCATTTGGAGGATCGATTTCACGCAGGATTCCACCAAAAGCTCCAGCTGGTCAAAGCGGTCGCTCTTTTCGTAATAGCCCTGAATGTCCAGTTCTCGGATGGTTTTGACCGGCGGGGCAACGCTCCTATGGCCTGTCAGCAAAATGATAAAAATATCCCGATTGAATTGACGGATTTCCGAGACCACCTGATCGCCGCAGATGGGCGTCATCAAAAAGTCCAGAAGAAGGATGTCGTAGTGTCCGGTTCGTATGCGTTCAATTGCTGTGTACGGTTCATGCTCCACGTCCACCCGGTATCCGGATCGTTGAAAAAAGGCCTGTAGTGTAGATGTCATGATGGGGTCATCGTCCAGAGTGAGGATGGAAAAATCGCGTTGGAATGATGTCTGTTTGCTTTTTCTCATTTAGAAACACCCCCAGTTTATGTGTATTCAGACACAATGATGTGTTCGGCGGGGATTGACATTCCAAAAATGGAGCCCCCCTCCGGGTTTTCTTTGTACCAAAGGTCACCGCCAAAGTTGCCGTGTACCACGACCTGGGAAATGTAAAGGCCCAGGCCGGTGCCGTGGGTTCCTTTGCTGGTGACCATTTCTCGAAACAGCCGGTTTTTAATATGTGGTTTTACGCCGAAGCCGTTGTCCTTCACATAGATTTTCAAATACTCGTCTTCTCGGTAAACGCCGAGGGTAATTTTTCCTTTGTCCGGCTGGGCGTAGATGGAGTTGGAAATAAAGTTGTCCAGCACTTGGATCAAGGTGTTGATATCCCCCCGTATGGCCGTGCCGCGCTCGTCGTTGTATTCCACTGTGAGATGGTTATGGCTGCTAAGCAGCTCATGCCGCATGAGAAGCGTCACCCGCTTAAACAGCTCTTCAATGGTAAAAACGGCATCTTTGTTGGCCGCTACGGTGGAAGCCTGCCCCTTGATCGCCGTTATAATATCCGACATATAGGCAGACGCTTCCCGCATTTTTTGAAACCAGCCCTCTATTTCGTCGTAAATCTCCAGATAATCCGCTGTTGTGACATCCGGGTCGTCAAGGCTGTCCCGGCATTCCTCTATCAGCGTAGCCGCCGAAGAGATGCAGCCGGAGATGCTCATAATGGGCGTTTTTAAGTTGTGGGCCAGACCTCCCATCATCTGCCCCAAAAAGGCAAGCCGCTCCTGCTCCATCATCCGCGCCTGGTTGTCCTGCAGTGTTTGCATGCTGTTTTTCAGCTGTGTGACGTCTTTGAAAATGACGATATATCCGGAGATCTGTCCGTCCAGCAGGGCGGGGGAGACCTCTGCGATATAATAGGCCTTGTAGACGGATTTTTCCTCACGGGTGATAATGGGCTGCTCATAGGATATGGTGGTAAGGCTTGTTTTGCAAGCATTCACCGCGGCAATCAGGTTATAAATAACGGCATTGGAAGCATTGTCGTCCCCCGGCTGGAACGCCTCCAGATGGGAACCCTCCTTCAGCCCGTATCGGGGCGAAAAGATATCGGAAAAAGGTTTGTTAAAACTGATCACCAAGCCGTTGTCGCTGAGGATCGCATAGGAGTCGGAAATGGAGTCCAGCACAAGCTGGGTGGCCAGCGGCTTGATATCCAGCAGATGCAGCTTGTAGATGGCGATGCCGTTGAACACAATGATGGAGGCGAAGCTAAGGGGGGTGGCCGTGATGGGAAAGGTGGAGAAAAAGGTAGATACGATGCTGACGATCAACGGGCAAAGGCCGCCGAGGGAGAAAAGGAGGCATTGCAGCACATAAAGCTTTGCGCGATTGCGAATGGCAAAGCGGATCATCAGCACAATGGCGGCCACAATGCAGAGATAGGAATAGGCGCCGGAGATCAGCATATAAGGGCCAAACACCACCTCGCTTCTGAAGATGGAGAACACTTGATATTGCAGGTGGTGAAAGGGATTGGTCCAAACCACCAGGGAGCTGAAAACGGGAATGAAAAACAAGAAATATGCTTTGGTGGGGAGCTTTTCCCAGTTGTTTAAAAAAGTGAGAGAAATGCAGAAATATAGCGTAGGGGTAAAAGCGCCCGTCGAGTTGGTCAGAGCATCCAGCACAAAAAGAACCGTGATGTTTTGGGGATCAACAAATTTCATGATGAAAAGCGCTAGGATCCAGATGCTGTAACACACGGCAAAGCTGATGTACAGCTTATGGATCAGACGAAGATGCTGGGTTTTGATGCTCCAAGAAATGAAAATGATGATGCAAAACAACGCGATGATGGTAAAGATAGCGAATAAATCAGAAATCATTTTGGGTCACCCTCCGGTGCGTTTTTCGGAAACGCGTTGGTAGACACGCCAGCCACAAGATCGGAAACCGGCGGGAGAATGAAACGAAATCCCGCCTTTTCCAGGGCAGACTGCGTTTGTCGGCACACGGGCGCAATGGAAAGGGAATGGGTTCGATACATCTTCAAAAAGTCCAGCAGAAGGGAAAACAGCTTGTCTGCCCCGGGGTGGGAGAGCCGCTCCCCCAGGCGCGCATCAAACGCGGCGCTGTCTAAAATCTCCAGATTGGGAATCAGCTGGACAAAGACCGCTTCCGTCGTGGGGGGCGAGGGGTTCATGATATGCAGCGCAGTAAGGGGCGCATCGCGCAACGCGACGATGGCGTCTGCCGCAAAATCCACCGGGGTGAGATCCACGGGAAGGGGAGCCAGCTCTTCCGGCAAAACACCCAGCGCGTAAATCGCCCGCATGGTCAGAAAGGACATATTGCTCGACGGATCCCGCTGGAACACACCGTCTGAGGCGCGGCCAATCAGCCGGCCCAGGCGATATACCTTGGCGCGAAGGCCCCGCTGCTCCATGGCGGAATAGACAGCCGACTCGGCCAGCATTTTGCTCTTTACATAGGTGTTGTCCTGCCAGTTTTGGCCCATATGAAAATCCTGCTCTGTGAAGTCCGCAGGGGTTTCCGGGGCGTTTATCAGATATTCTCCGGAAACGCTGAGAGAAGACATATGGTGCAGGGGGACGCCGGCATCCAGAGCAAGCTGGATGGCTTCCCGGGTTCCCGCGATGTTGTTGTGCATGAATGCGTCAACATCCGCGGCGTAATGCCGGACGTCGGCGGCGGCATGGTACACAGCGCCGATTTCAGCGATTATGGAGGGATAAACCTTGGGGTCTATCCCCATACGGGGCCGGGTGATGTCACCGGACACGGTTTGAATCCGGCTTGCCGCGCCGGCGGCCCACCCGGCGCCGAAATACCAGGAGAGGGCGTCGGAAAGCCGGTTGCCGTCGCCCCGCACCAGACAGATGACCCGGTCCGTACCGTTGGCCAGAAGAGAGCGGAGCAAATGAGCGCCTAAAAACCCGGTGGCGCCGGTCATCAGCACCACGGAGGATCGCTGAGGCGCCGACTGCCTTGGCTGGGGGACAAAGCGGGGCAAAGGAGCCTCTTCCGGCTTGGCGGCAGGGGCGGCGGGCGCCTTTAAATGGGCGAAGAGAGCCGCTTGGCCGGCAGCCGTGGGGGTTTTGTAAAACTCGGAAAGTCCCATTTGGATGTCCATATTGTAATAGCGGCTCAAGATATTCAGCACTTGCAGGGAAGAGCCACCCTGTTCGAAAAAGGACAGGTCGGGGCGCAGCCCGGGTTTCCCCAGAACGTCCTCCCAAATGCGCAAAATGTCCTCTGTGGATAAGATGGAAGCGGAGGGGGGAGGAGAATCTGCCTGCCGGGCCGGCGGGAACACCGCTTGAGCCGGCGGAAATGCCGGCGCCGTCTGTGTCAATGGAGGCACCCGCGAAGGGGAAGGTACGTCAACAGGAGCCGGGAACGCCTCGTCCTTAAAAGCGGAGGGATGCAGGTCTTTTTCCAAGGCGTTTTCCGTGTTTGGGGCGGGCGAAGGGGCGGACATGCTCGAGGTTGTCCAAAGGGTGGTCTGCTCCGCCGGGGCAGGCGCCGCCGCCGTTTCCCCAGCGGTTGCGGCGAAGGAGCCGTTTGTCTCCGTTTCCACCGGCACGTGGGCCGGCTGAGGGGCGGGGGTGGACATGGCCAGGCTTCGCAGCGCCGTCAAATCGATCTTCCCGCCGGGGGTGTAAGGCATGTCGTCCAGTATGTGAAAGTGCTTGGGGATCATGTAATCCGGCAGCTCTTCCCGCAGATAGGAAGCCAATGCATCCTCCCCCCCGGTGCCGTTTAGCGTGCAAAAAGCGTGAAGGGCAAGCAGGGAGCCGGAAAGGGAAACGGGGATCACAGCGGCCTGGGTCACCAGACCGGAGCGCAGCATGGTGCTGACGATTTCATCCGTCTCCAGACGCTGGCCGTTGATCTTGACCTGATTGTCACATCTTCCGAAGCAATCGAACCGCCCGTCGACCCGAAGCCGCCCCAGGTCGCCGCTTTTATACATGATTTCCCCGGGGGCAAAGGGGTCGGGGAGGAACGAAGCCTCTGTCAGATCCGGCCGCGCGATGTAGCCGGCGGAAATGCCCGCCCCGGCGAGATACAGCTCCCCCGTTGCCGTCGGCATGACCCGGCTGCCGCTTTCGTCCATGACATAGACCCGGCAGTTGTGCATGGGTTTGCCGATGGTGACAGGCGCTTTGTCCTCCAGGTCGGTCATGGTGATGTAAACGGCGGCCTCTGTCGGCCCGTAAAGGTTGACCAGCCGCCCCGCGGGGCAATGGGTCTTGAACTGGGACACCAGCGCGGCGGAAACCTGCTCGCCGCCCACAATGGTAAACTGCAGGTGCCGGGCTGCCTTGCAAAAAGCGTCATTGGTGAGACACATGGAAAGGCGGGAGGCGGTAAACTGGATAAAGCCCGCCTGGAACGACTCGATCAGCGCGGCAAGGCGCCAAGGCAGCAGCATCTCCTCCTCGTCGGCCAGGATGACGGTTTTTCCCATGGCCAGAGGGAGCAGGCTCTCCGTGATGAAAATGTCAAAGATCAGCGTGGTGGCGCAGATCATCGGGCCGGTCACATCCGCCAGCGCCTCGTTCATATTGGAGAGTAGGTTGGAGATGGAGCTGTGCCGGATCATCACGCCCTTTGGGCGGCCGGTGGAGCCGGAAGTGAACAGCACGTTGATCAGGTCAGAAGAGGCAACGGGGACGGCCTGAAACGATGTGGAAGCCGGCGTGGAAGGATCGACCGCCATCTCCCGCAAATCGGGGGGCAGCTGGGGCAGGGTGGCTTCATCGCACAAAATGTGCTTGATTCCCGCGGTTTCCGCCATATAAGAGAGCCGATTCCCCGGAAGGGAGGAAAGCAGGGGGACATAGGCGCAGCCGGTTTTTAAAACAGCCAGCATGGCGGCAAACAGATCGGGCGTGCGGCCCATGGCAAGGCCGATCCGCTCCCCGGGGACGACCCCCGCCTCCGTCAAAACGTTTGCGATCTGGCAGGCCCTTTCTTCCGTTTGCATGCGCGTTGTGGGAACGCCGTGAAAGACCACCGCGGTTTCCGAGGGGTGAAGCATCGCCTTCTGCCGGGCCATCTCGTGAACAGGCATGTTGAGATATGGCTTATATGTATGCTCCGGGATGTCGATCAAAGAAAGCCGATCCTTCAAAGCCAGCGGGTCGATCTCGCCCAAACGGTCAAAGCTGCCGGAAACAAAAGACGCCACAATATGGATGAGACTGCGGGCATACAGCGCAACGGTCTCTTCCATAAACAGATCGGAGGCGTAGGAAAACTGAAGGGAATACACGCCGTTTTCCAGGGCCACGTCAAGGGCCAGCTCTGCCTTGGCTGTGCCGGATTCCAGGGGAATGTACTGAACAGGGGCCCCGGCGAAGGAAAGGGCTGTTACGTCAAAGGGACGCATGGAAAGGGTCACATCGTACAGCGGGTTGCGGGACAGATCCCGGGGCAGGGAAAGCAAGGAGATGATCTCCTCCGGCGGGCAGGCGCTGTGATCCATCATAGAAGCCACTTCGTCCCGTACCGCTTCCAAATAGGCGGAAACAGGAAGCGCCTTGCTTACATGCAGCTTCAAAGGGAACACGTTGAGCAGCGGCCCGCAAACGTTCCCCAGGGCGGAGTGGGTTCTGTCTGAAACGGGGGAGCCGACGGTAAATTCCTTCTGCCCTGACAAAGCGGAAAGAAGATACCCAAAGCCCGAAAGAAACAGCACGTAGGCGGAAATCCCCCGCTGGGAACAAAACTGGGAGATAGATGCGCTGGCTCCATCTGAAAAAGACAGAGAATAGCCCGCGCCTTTGAGAGAAAGCGTGTGCGGGCGGGGCGCATCAGTAGGCAAAGAGAGGGGGGGCGGCATGGGCGTGAGATGTTCTTTCCAATATTGCCGATCCCGCTCCTTGGTTTCGCCGGAATGGCTGAGATGATACGCGTAGTCCACATAAGAAATGGGGGGCAGGTCGGGTGCGCTGCCGTTATAGTAGTCCGCCAGACGGCCCATGGCGATGGGAGTTGTCAGCCCGTCGCTGATGATATGGTGCGTATCGAGAAACAGAACGGCGGCGCCGTCCGGCGCGTTCCAGACGCCGGCCCGAAGCAAGGGCGCCTGATCCAAAGAAAACGGGGCGACAAAGGCTTTTTTCACGTCGTCGATTGTTTCCCCCCGCAATGTCTGCAGGTGAAACGGGGCAGAATCGGAAACGCTGGCAAAGATCCCGTCCCCGTTCTGCAGGAACGAGGTGCGGAAGATTTCATCCCCCGCGATGAGGGAATGGAATGCGGAGGCGAGCCGCCGGAGATCCGGCATCACGCCGAGACGAAACGCGCCGGACATATTGTAAAGCAGACCGGTTTCGTCCAGAAAGGACTGAAAATAAATCCCGCGCTGCACCGGGGAAAGGGGATACCGGGACTGGGCAGGGGCTTTTGATATGTATGCGGCCGCCGCCTGCTCCGCCGGGGACGCGCCCTCCATCCGCTGGGTGATGCACTGGGCCAAAAGGCGTGCCGTGCGGCAGGCGTACAGGTCCGTCGTGCGCAGCAGGCAGCCGGTGCGCTCCTCCACTTCCGCGAGGGTCTGCATCGCGGTGAGAGAGTTGCCGCCGGCGAGAAAATAATCCCCGTCCGGGCCGATGGGGCTGCGCAGCACATGACGAAAAATGTCAAGCACGTCATGCACAAGGCCGTCTGTCGGCTCGGCGCGGAGGCCGGAATCTGTCTCCGGGAGGGGCAGGCGAGACTCGTCTACTTTGCCGTTGGCCGTCAGCGGGATGGCGTCCACCCGCTTGATATAAGACGGCAGCATATAGCGGGGAAGGTAGGACGCGGCAAATGTGAGCAGTTCCACCTCCGGGAGGGGCAGGTCCGAGGTATAATACACCGCGACCACAGACTGGCCGGAAAGCTCCAGCACCCGGGCGGCGGCGTCATGCACCTGGGGATGGGAGGCGATGCAGGACGAGATCTCCTGCGGCTCCACCCGAAGGCCGCGGAGCTTAATCTGCCGGTCCCTCCGTCCGGCAAGGAGGATCTCCCCGTCCTCCGTCCAGCAGGCGATGTCTCCGGTGCGGTACAGGCGGTCTCCGCTTTCAAACGGGCTGGGAAGAAATCGACTGGCCGTTAAATCAGGGTCATTGCGATAGCCCTTCCCCACACAGACGCCCCCGATATAAAGCTCGCCGTAGGCGCCGACGGGCAGCGGGTTTTGCCACTCGTCCAGAACGTAGAGCCGGCAGTTTTGCAAGGGCGCGCCCGCGGTGATGAAAGAGGCGTGGTTTAAAAGCATATGGCTGACGGCCACGGTGGTTTCCGACGGGCCGTATTGATTGTAGATCCGGGCGCTGGTGCAGAGGGAAAGGGCTTGCAGCAGCTCCCGGGGAAACGGCTCTCCGCCGCAGACAATGCGTTCTATGATGCGCATAGAGGCGCAAAACGACTTATCCTTTAAAAAAGAATAGAGGCGGGAGGGGGTGATGGCAAGAAAACCCACCGCGTAATTTAAAATCAGATGGGCCAGGCGGCGGGGCGACTCCAAATCCGTGTCGGAAGGGAGAACGATGGTTTGCCCGTTTAAAAGCGCCACAGCGCTTTCCAGCACAAAGGCGTCAAAGCCCACGCTGCACAAGGAAAGAACGGCTCCGCTGCCATAAAGCGGCTCCATGGCCTGAGCCAGGTTCATGAGGCTCTCCTGGGCAATTTCCACTCCTTTGGGTGTCCCCGTACTGCCGGAGGTGTAAACGACGTACGCCAGATCAGACGGGGCGGAGGGAACGGGGTCCGGCTTTGGGCCGTCCGGCAGACGCGCGATGTCGATGACGGGAGTGGAAAGGCCTTTATCGGAAAGCGCCGACACCGAAGCCTGGTCGGTGATCAAAACAGCGGCGCCGCTTTGACTTAGAGTTTCCAAAATGCGCATTACAGGCGTCTCTTTGGAGAGGAGCAAATAGGCCCATCCGGCACGCAAGGCGCCCACGATGCTGGTAAACAAAGAAAAATCCCGGGGCAGCAAAACAGCGGCGAGACCCCGTTGGCCCGGGGAAACGGGCGGAAGGGCGGCAGAGACCAGGGCGGCCCCGGCGTCCAGCGCCGCGTAGGTGAGCCGCTCTCCTTTGTGGATGAGAGCCGCCCGGCTGGGAAATTCCCGCACCACCCGGGAGAAGATCTGGTAGGCGTCTTCTTCTCCGATGTATTTCGCGGTGCGGTTAAATGTATAAATAACCTTTTCCCGCTCGTCCGCTCCAAGCATGGAAAGCTGACACAGGGGCTTTTCTGTATTGGTCAGTGCCTCGGAAAGCAGATTCATCAGGCTGAAGTGGAGGGAGGAGATTTCCTCCTCCGTAAATGCCTGGGTGAGATAGTCGTAGTCCACGGCATATTGGCGGGGAGAGGTCAGGTTGCTAAGGTGAATGCAAAGCTGCTCTGCCTGATAGCCGCCGTAATGCCAGCGGCCGGAAAAGACAACCGAAGTGTCGTGGCTTTCATAAACCCGGCTGTCCTGATAGGAAAGGGCGATTTGGAACAGGCGGCCGCCGGCAGGGTCGGCAATGGCCGAAATATCCTTCAGCGGAAAGCGCTGGTGACGCAGAAGATCATACCACGCCTCTGCCAGCGCCTCGTTGAAGGACGAAAACGACCAATCGTCCTGAATTTCGTTGACAAAGGGAAGGGTGCTGACAAACATGCCGGTACACTGCTTAAACAAATAGCTGGTTCGGTTGAAAATGGGCACGCCGATGGTGAACCGGTCGGCCCCTCCCGTCCGTTTAAAATAAATGGCCAGAGCCATGTAAAACACGGCAAAGGGCGCCACCCGGTTTTGGATGCAGAACGAATAAATGGCGTGGTTTAAGTGCTGGGGCAGCTGAAAGCTGACCCGGCGACCAACGGGGCTGACAGCGGCTCCCTTCAGATCCTTGATGGCGGACGGCTCACCAAAGCTGGAAAGCTGGCGTACCCAGTATTCTTTGTCTTTTTCATAATGGGCGGAGGACAAATAATCCTGCTCGTCCTGCACATGAAGCTCATAGCTGGGCGCGTCGTCCAGCTGCGGCTCGCTTCGGGACAGAAGGGCAAGATAGGTTTTGGAGATACGGTTGCAGATGAGCACCTGTGACCACCCGTCTGAAATGATATGGTGAATTTTCACGAAAACACCGCCGGAATGCTCTCCCGTGCGGAACAGCACAAAACGGTAGAGAGGAGACTCCAAAACGGAGATCAGTTCTCTTGTCAACGTGTTTTCCCAAACGGATAACCCATCGTCTCCGGCACCGGAAAAATCGTAAATAGGAAAACGCTCTTGGACTGACCGGGAGATGTACTGCATCGGCTCGCCTTCCACCAAGGCGATGCGGGTGCGCAGGGTTGGGTCCGAAGAGAGAACCATGTGCAGGGTTTGCTGCAATACGGAAAAGTCCACCCGGCCGCTGATGCGCAGAGTGGTACTGATGTTGTTGATCGATGTTCCTTCGAACGTGCGCTCCAGATCCCAGATGTTTTTCTGGCTGAGAGATAGCGGGAACATGTTTCTGTGTTCAGCTTCTGACATTTGAAATACCATCCTTCAAAACGCTTTTAGTTGGAATAGAAAAGGAGCATAACTCTTATCTTATATTTATACCTTTTTTTCGATTAAAAGCAATTCATTTCTTCCAGTTCTGTAAAATAGTCCTTTATATCGAGAAATAAGGGGTGAAATGGACGGAACATATCGAATAAAATGTTTTCGCGTACAGGAAAGGGAAAGAAAACGGCCGTCTTGCGACACATTGCAAAGTGGAGCGGGCGTGGGTTTTTTCTGTATCATGGAGCGAAAATTCAGATGCAAAGGCCGGCAAAACAGTTGACGAGGGCGGAGCGATGGATTATACTGTTGAATGCTCAACAATTGAGCATTCAACAAAGCGGATGAAGTGGGTGAAACAATGAGCGATCCAAAACAAATCGGAATTCGGCTGCGGACCATCAACCATATGGTGCGGCGAACCATTGATAGCAGCCCCGCCACAAAGCTGCTGAAAAACATGACGGGGACGAGCGCTTGGTTGATTGCCTATATCGCAGAGCGTACCGACCTGGGAGAAGATGTCTTTCAGAAAGATGTGGAGGAAATGTTTGGCGTGACCCGATCCACTGTGTCGAAAATGGTCAATCTCATGGAAAAAAAGGGGATGGTGACGCGCCACTCGGTGAAACGGGACGCAAGGCTGAAAAAGTTGGTCTTGACGCCGGAGGCGAGAAAAATGGTCTTTTTGTTCCGAAAAGATGCAGAACAATTGGAAGATCGGTTGCGGGCGGGGTTTACGGACCGGGAGCTGCAGCAGCTGGATTTTTTTCTGGATCGCATTCAAGCCAATCTGGAGGCCTGAGCGGAACAGGGGCGGGCCGAGCGGGGTCATTCCCGGGTGCGTCCCAAAAAAGGAAAGAGGAGTGATGAAAAGATGCATACAATGATACGCACATTGTTAAAACGGGTCAGAGAATATAAAAAAGAGTCACTGTTGTCGCCTTTTTTTATTGCGCTGGAAGTGGTGCTGGAATGTTTGATCCCTCTTGTTATGGCCGTGCTGATTGACGAAATGACAGAACATACCATGGCGCCGATTTTGAAATATGGCATGATTTTATTGGCAATGGCCGCCTTATCATTGGTGTTTGGGGTTCTCTCCGGGAAAAAAGCGGCGACGGCATCCTGCGGATTTGCAAAAAATTTACGGCAGGATTTGTATTTTAAGGTGCAGGATTTTTCTTTTGCGGACATCGACCGGTTTTCCACGTCTTCTTTGGTGACGCGGCTGACCACAGATGTGACCAATGTGCAAAATGCATATCAGATGATGATCCGCATCGCCGTGCGCACGCCGCTGATGCTGCTGTTTTCGGTGGTGATGAGCTTGACCATCAGCCCCAGAATGTCTGTGATTTTTTTGGTGATGATTCCCCTTATCGGCGTGGCTTTGTTCATTATCATGAACAAGGTGTTTCCCATTTTCAAACGTATTTTTAAAAAATATGACGCAATGAACAACTCCGTGCAGGAAAACATAGCGGGGATACGGGATGTAAAATCCTTTGTGCGGGAGACATATGAAACGGAAAAATTCAAGCAGACTTCCGACGAAGTGCGGCGGGACTTTACAAGAGCCGAAAAGATCTTGGCGCTGAGCAGTCCCGGGATGACGCTTTGCATCTTTGCGGCCATTCTTCTGGTGAGCTATTTCGGCGCCCAGCTGATCATCAATTCCGGGGGGACGGAGCTGACCACGGGACAGCTGTCCTCTTTGCTAAACTACGGCATTCAGATTTTGATCTCGATGATGATGCTCTCCATGGTGATTGTCATGACCTCGATGGCCATTGAGTCGGCCAACCGGATTACAGAGGTGCTGGAGCAAGAATCTTCTCTGCCCAATGTGGAAAATGGGGAGACGGAGGTGGCAGACGGCAGCGTTGTGTTTGACTGCGCTTCGTTTCGCTATTCAGGAAAAAGCCAAAAAAACGCTCTGGAAAACATTGATTTCACCATTCGCTCCGGGGAAACCGTCGGGATTATCGGCGGAACCGGGGCGGCAAAGACGACACTAATCCAGCTGATTTCCAGGCTGTATGACGCCACGGAAGGGCGGGTTTTGGTGGGAGGGAAAGATGTCAAGGCGTATGACCTGACGGCGCTGCGCAACGCGGTTTCCGTTGTGCTGCAGAAAAACATCTTATTTTCCGGTACCATCAAAGAAAACTTGCGCTGGGGAGATCCAAACGCCACCGACGCGGAACTGGTTCGGGCTTGCGAACTGGCGCAGGCGGACGAATTCATTCGGCAGCTTCCCGACCAGTATGATACATATATTGAGCGGGGCGGGACGAACGTTTCCGGCGGACAAAAACAGAGGCTTTGCATCGCCCGGGCGTTGCTGAAAAAGCCGAAAATCCTGATTCTGGATGACTCCACCTCTGCCGTTGACACGAAAACAGATGCGCTGATCCGAAAGGCGCTACAGGAGGAAATTCCCGGCACCACGAAAATCATCATTGCCCAGCGGGTGGCCTCTGTGGAAGCGGCAGACCGGATCATTGTTTTGGACGGGGGAAAAATTGTGGAACAGGGCACCCACGCAGACCTGATGCAACAAAACGGCATTTACCGAGAGGTACAGGACTCTCAGACCGGGGGAAAGGAGGCGCAATATGCCTGAAAAAAACAAGCAAGCCCCGCAAAAGGGGGTCTTTCGTCGGCTGCTTTCTTATTTGATCCGTCAAAACCGGCTGCGCCTTTTCTTTGTTTTGGTGGGCATCGTCGTCAGCTCATTGGCCGCTGTTGTGATGACGGCTTTTTTGCAAAGACTGATTGACGACTGCATCACCCCGGGCCTGGCCCTTGGGATTTCCAAGGTTTGGCCCCGGATGGTGTCTCTATTTGGTACGATGCTGGTGGTTTGCGCACTGGGCGTCGGGGCGTCCTTTGTCTACACCCGCATCATGGCAGCGGTAACCCAAGACACGCTGGGAAACCTGCGGGACGACATGTTTTCCAAAATGCAGACCCTGCCCATCGGGTATTTTGACACCCATGCCCACGGTGATATTATGAGTACCTACACCAACGACACGGACGCGATGCGCCAGATGATCGGGCAAAGCCTGCCCGTTTTGCTGCAATCGTTTCTTACGATGGTGGCGATGTTTTTTATGATGCTCTATTACAGCGTTTGGATGACGATTGCCGTGTGTATCGTGGTGGCGGTGATGCTGTTTTTTACCAAAAAGCTGGCTGGCGCAAGCTCTGTTTACATGGTGGCCCAGCAGCATGCCCTTGCCAAGGAGGAGGGCTTCATCGAAGAGATGATGGAGGGGCAAAAGGTCATCAAAGTATTTTGCCACGAGGAAGAGAGCAAGCGGGATTTTACAGCGCTGAATGAACAGCTGTTTCAAGACGGAGAAAAAGCCCATCAATACGGAAACGTTCTCATGCCGGTGCTGCACAACATCGGAAATTTGATGTATGTTCTGCTGGCGGTCATCGGCGGGCTCTTGGTGTATTTTCGCGTCACCAATTTCTGCCTTGTTGGGGTCAGCGCCATTACCGTCGGCGTGATCGTGTCTTTTCTTAACATGTCCCGCCAGCTGTCCCAGACCATCGGGCAGGCATCCATGCAGACCTCTATGATTGCCATGGGGATTGCCGGCGCCAGCCGTGTGTTCGCGCTGATGGATGAAGAGCCGGAGCAGGACGGGGGCTATGTCACCTTGGTTTATGCCAAGCGGGGAGAAACCGGAGAGATCACGGAATCGGACGCACCCACGGGAGTGTGGGCATGGAAGCATCCAAACCACGACGACGGAACCGTGACGTACAAAGAGCTGAAAGGAGACGTCCGGCTGAACCATGTGGACTTCGGCTATGAGCCCGGCAAGCTGGTGCTGCACGACATTTCGCTGTTTGCAAAGCCGGGCCAAAAGATCGCGTTTGTGGGGGCCACCGGCGCGGGGAAAACGACCATCACCAATTTGATCAACCGGTTTTACGATATCCCGAGCGGAGAAATCTTATATGATGGCATCGACATTAAAAAAATCAGAAAATCGGACTTGCGAAGATCCCTCGGCATTGTATTGCAGGATGTCAATTTATTCACGGGGACCGTGATGGACAATATCCGGTACGGCAGGCTGGAGGCCACAGACGAAGCGTGCATAGAGGCGGCCAAGCTGGCCAACGCGGACGACTTTATTTCCAGGCTGCCGGACGGCTATGACACCATCCTGACGGGGAACGGCGCCAACCTCTCGCAGGGTCAGCGGCAGCTGATCTCCATTGCAAGGGCGGCCGTTGCGGACCCGCCGGCGATGATACTGGACGAAGCCACTTCTTCCATCGATACTCGGACGGAGGCCTTGGTGCAGGAAGGCATGGATCGGCTGATGTCCGGCAGAACCGTGTTTGTCATTGCCCACCGGCTTTCCACGATTCGAAACAGCAAAGCCATCATGGTGCTGGATCATGGAAAAATCATCGAGCGAGGTGACCATGAGCAGCTGATCGCCCAAAAAGGTGTGTATTACCAGCTGTATACCGGTGCGTTTGAACTGGAATAAGCGAATACGGCGCAAAGGCCGGAAAGGGCTGCAGGATCCGTTTGGGGGCAGGATGGATTTATGCGCGAAGCGGGCATCGGCAAGGGAGATCACGGGCCAAAGCACGTAAAGCGGGCCAGTCCGCGCAAACAGCCGCCGCCCCGGGAGAAACCTCCCGGGGCGGCGGAGCAACGAAGGAAAAGGAAAATGGGCAAAGGAAAGACTATTCCGCCCAGTGGGGCAGGTAGTCGTCGGGGTTGACGGCCACGCCGTTTTTTTGCAGCGCAAAGTGCAGATGAGAAACGCCGTTGCTTTCCGCAATGGATGTTTTACCCACGGCGCCGATGACGTCGCCCGCGCGGACAGTGTCGCCTTTTTTCACAGTGGGAGTCGCGGCCAGATTGGAATAGACGCTGGTGAGATTGTTTCTGTGAGAGATCACAACGGTGGTTCCCATCAGGTCGTCTTCGTACAGGTCGGAGACCGTTCCGGCGGAGATGGCCATGACTTTGCTGCCGATGTCTGCTTTGATGTCGATGGCTTCGTGGGTGCGCCAGTCTTTGAATGTTTCGTTATACACCAAAGCATCTGAGTGAAACGCTGTTACCGTTTCCCCGGCAACGGGGCGCACGAAAGACTCGTTTGCCTCAGCGGCGGTGGGTACGTTGGACGGAGAAGGTGCAGGGGACGGCTTTTGGGTTGGGGTCGTTGTTGATGTCGGCTTTGGCGATGCGCTCTCTCCGGATGTCTGGGGGGAAGGGAGAACCACCTCCGTTTGCCCGCCCACGGACAAAGGGTCTGTATGAGAAAGGGAGGAAGGGTCCTGACTGTTCGCGGAAAAGAGAAGATAGCCCGAGATTCCGATTGCGGTGACGCAGAGGAACAGGACTATGTAAAAGCCCCGCCCTGCTAAAAAATGGCCAATCTTTGCTTTCCATGGTTTTTTCATGTGTTCATAACACCTCCAACCCTATTGTTGACCAGGGAATGGGAGGATATACAAAAAAGGCCAAAAAATTTTTCTAAGCTGTACAGCCCAAAACGGGAAGACAACGCCCCTGCAACCGGGGGGACATCCGGTTCGGCTGCATCATTTTACTGCTTCGGGCCAAAATAAAGGGCGGCGCCCGGCAGGAAAAAAGAAGAGAAGACCCGCACAAGAAAAGCAAGGGAAGCGCCGCGCTTTGCGCGATCAGCCGCGGGATGACCGGGTGGCTGGGCGTGTGTCAAACAGACGGGAAATCGCCTGGTCCATTTCGTGCATAAAATGCCTCCTGTTCCGGTGCACGGACAACATCAATCCGCACCAAGCCAAGGCGCCCCTGCGACGGGGGCGTACCTGGGCAAGAAAAAGATACCATGGGAAAAAAGAGGAGGGGAGGGGTTTTCCCAAAAGAAAGGAAATATTTTTAAAAACCCCTTTACAACCGGGTAGCGGTGTGGTATAGTACCTACTAAAAGCAGGAATCGTTATCATTAAGCGAGGGGCTTATGAATCAGAAAAAACGATATAGTGAAAAACGAGACGCCATTTGGAGGGCGTTGTGTGAGTCGCCGGAGCATCCGTCGGCGGAACAGATCTATGAAATTGTGCGCAAGCAGTATCCGGAAATCAGCCTGGGTACGGTATACCGCAACTTGACGCAATTTCTGGAATGGGGGCAGGTGAGGTCTGTCGGCGTGGTAAACGGCCGGGAGCGGTTTGACGCGGACATGGTGCCTCACCCACATTTTATCTGCCGCGCATGCGGCGCGGTGATCGACTTACATCAAATCCCGAAGGAAATCGTTTGTGCCGAGCAGGTCATGCGGCGCTATCCGGTTTCTGTGGAATACCAGGAGCTTGTATTTCATGGGGTTTGCCATGCATGTCAAAAAAACGAAACCTCACCTCAAAAGAATAAATGAGGGAACAGATTTAAGAGACATGCGTTGGGAAAAGCAGATCACGCGGCAAGGGCTGCGGGGTTGCTGGATGAAGTGCTGACAGACAGCACCAAGGAAAATTGAGAAATGCGAGCAGCGGCCGGGTGCGGCGCTTGTAGCGGCAAAACGGATTTGGCGAAACGTGCCAAAGGGTTGGGCTGCGATGCCGTTCATGACACAGATCATGTAACGCCAAAGGAGGAAGCGCGGCACGGCAAAAGGTTTGAAGGCTTGCTGAATCGTTATTTCGGTTAAAGAAAAGAAAGGAGTGTTTCAGAATGGATAAGTACGAATGCCCTTGCGGCTATGTGTATGACCCCGCTTTGGGAGACCCAGACAACGGCGTGGCACCCGGAACGGCTTGGGAAAATGTGCCGGCAGACTGGGTTTGCCCGGTGTGTGCGCTGGAAAAAGACGCTTTTACAAAGATGTAATGAAATAAGACAGCGCAAAAAAGGCAGGAAGCTGACGGCTTCCTGCCTTTTTTGCGCCGCACAGGAAACAGAGAAAAGACGGGGGAGGACTTTCTCTTTTGAGGATGATATGATATGATAAAATACTGAACTTGGAAAAACAGAAGAAATCCGTGAAAAATTCAAAAAAGGGGGGCTGAACGTGAAGCGAATCCGCGCAACGGGGGTTGCGCTTGCTTTGCTGCTGCTCGCTTGCTTGGTTTCCCTTTCCGGGTGCCGGGCCGGCACGGCGAGCGGGGAAAGCGGGCTGCGTGTCCACTTTATTGACGTGGGGCAGGCGGACGCTATTTTGATCCAGTCGAACGGCGAAAACATGCTGATTGACGCGGGAAACCGGGCGGACGGGGACCTGATGGTTGCTTACTTGAAGCGGCAGGGGGTCGACGCACTGAAGTATGTCATTGCGACCCACCCCCACGAAGATCACATTGGGGGGATGGCGGCGGTGCTGGAGGCCGTGCCCGCAGACACGATTTTATTATCGGAGAGCGACCATCCAACCAACGTGTTCGAGCGGCTGCTGGACACCATTGACGAGCAAGGTTGCCGGGTGATACAGGCTGTGGTGGGGAACCGATATGCCATCGGCGGGGCGAGTGTTACCATTTTGTCTCCCAATGGGGCGCATGAAACGAATGTAAACAATACGTCCGTTGGCGTGCGGCTGGTTTACGGCGGAACGGCCTTCGTCATGTGCGGTGACGCGGAAAAAGAGTCGGAGGCCGATATGGCGGCAAGCGGCCTAACCTTAACAGCAGACGTGCTGAAGCTGGGGCATCATGGAAGCAGCACATCCACCACCGACGCGTTTTTAGAGGCGGTGGGCCCGGGCTATGCCGTGATTTCCTGCGGAGCGGGAAATTCATACGGACACCCCCACAAAGAAATTTTGGAGAAGCTTGCCAGACGGCAGATCCCTTACTTTCGCACGGACAAGCAGGGCGACGTTGTGGCAGAGAGCGACGGGACGCGCATTACATGGAATGTGGAGGCAATCAGCTCCCCGGCGCAGGCGCAGAGCTACGTGCTGAACACCAACACCATGAAGTTTCACAAACCCTCCTGCGGCAGCGTTTCCCGCATTTCGCCCCAGCATGCCGAGGAGACGTCTGCCCCGAGAGAGACGCTGATTGCCATGGGATACAGTCCCTGCGGAAGCTGCAAGCCGTAATCGGAAAAGGAGGAGAGATCCATTGTATTACGTCATTGACCGCTGGGAGGGGGATGTTGCCGTCTGCCAGGGAGAAGATATGAAAATGGTGGAAATTCCCCGTTCGGCGCTGCCGGAAGGCTGTGCGGAAGGCGCCAAAATCGAAGCGCGGGACGGGGGCTACCATCTGGTGGACAACGCAGAGGACCGGGAGCGGGTTCGAGCAAAGCTCCGCCGATTGTTTGAAAAAGGAACATCAGAGTCAAATTAAGCTGATTCAGTTCAATGGAATCACATCAACGGAGTGCAACCAATCCATTCGGCACGCCGAATCAATGAAGTAAACGCCGGAATGTGGGCGGAAAGGAACAAGGATGAGCATAGCAGAGGAGGCGCTTGCCCTGCACCGGCAGTGGAAGGGCAAGCTGGAAGTGAAAAGCAAGGTGGCGGTGAAGGATAAAGATGCCCTCTCCATGGCCTATACCCCCGGGGTGGCCGCCCCGTGTCTCGCCATTGCGGCGGACAGAGAAGCGGTTTATCGGTACACGGGCAAAGGGAACCTTGTGGCCGTCGTAACCGACGGCACCGCCGTTTTGGGGCTGGGAGACATCGGCCCGGAGGCCGCCCTGCCCGTGATGGAGGGGAAGGCGGTTTTGTTTCAAGAATTTGCCGGGGTGAATGCCATCCCCGTTTGCCTGGATACGACAGACGTGGACGAAATTGTGAACGCCGTCGCGTGGATGGCGCCGGGGTTCGGCGGCATCAATCTGGAGGATATTGCCTCCCCCCGCTGTGTGGAAATTGAGCGGCGGCTGAAAGAGCGGCTTTCCATCCCCGTCTTCCACGACGACCAGCACGGAACGGCCATCGTGGTGACGGCGGCGCTGGACAACGCCCTGAAGGTGGTGGGCAAGCAGTGGAGCGAGGTCAAAATCGCCGTTAGCGGAGCCGGGGCGGCGGGCGCCGCCATTGTGCGTATGCTGGGCAACATGGGCGCGGGGGAGATTGTGGTCTGCGCCAGCCGGGGCATTTTAAACAGGGAAGAGACCTATGAAAACTGGGTGCATCAGGAGGTGGCCGAAGCCACCAACCAGGCGGGCATAGCAGGGACGCTGGCGGACGCCATGCAAGGGGCCGACGTGTTCATCGGCGTGTCCAAAAAGGACTTGGTCACAGAGGAAATGGTGCGTTCCATGGGGAAGGACGCCATTGTGTTCCCCATGGCCAACCCGAACCCTGAAATTTTGCCGGACAGGGCCGTTGCCGCCGGGGCCCGGATCGTGGGAACCGGCCGGTCGGACTTTCCCAACCAGATCAACAATGTACTGGCGTTCCCCGGGGTGTTTCGGGGTGCTTTGGACGTGCGGGCGTCCGACATCAATGAGGAGATGAAGGTGGCGGCCGCTTTGGCCCTTGCCGCCCTGATTCCGGAGGAGGAGCGCAGCGAGACGAATATCATTCCCCCGGCCTTTGACCCTCGGGTGAGTGAAGCCGTGGCCCGGGCGGTCAAAGAAGCTGCCATCCGATCCGGGGTGGCCCGGCGCTTGGAAGATTGACGGAGAAACAAGGAAAGAAGCAAGCGGGGGACGCCCGGTTGCTTCTTTTTTGGGAAAACAGATGTGCTGGTTCTTGTGGTACGGCCAGCAGATATGATATAATGACATTTATTGCGATGGTTTTACAAAAAAAGCGGGCGGGGACGCATAAACGGGTTGTATCTGGTCTTTCCCGCGCGGCATACAATAGAACAAAATAAAAGCCATATAGGAGAAAGTCATGGGACAGTATTTTGGAACGGACGGATTCCGGGGCGAGGCAAACGTTTCGCTGACGGCATCCCACGCATATAAGATCGGCCGGTTTCTGGGCTGGTATTATGGAAAAGAGCATACCTGCCGAGCTGTGATCGGAAAAGACACAAGGCGCAGCAGCTATATGCTGGAGTCATCTTTGGCGGCGGGGCTGAACGCCTCCGGCGCAGATGTTTACCTGCTTCATGTTACCACCACGCCAAGCGTTTCTTACGTGGCGAGGACAGAACAGGATTTTGACTGCGGGATTATGATTTCCGCCAGCCACAACCCCTATTATGACAACGGCATCAAGCTGCTCAACAGCCACGGGGAAAAGCTGGAAACAGAGGTGATCGATCAGATCGAAGCATATCTGAACGGCGAAATGGAAGAGCTGCCCTTGGCCAAGGGAGAACAGATCGGCCAGGTGGTGGATTATGCCGCCGGCCGGAACCGGTATATCGGCTATTTGATCTCCCTCGCCACTCGGGCCTACCGGGGGGTTCGTGTGGGTCTGGATTGCGCCAACGGCAGCGCCTGGATGATCGCCAAAAGCGTGTTTGACGCCCTGGGCGCCGAAACCCACGTGATCAACGACAAGCCCGACGGGCTGAACATCAACCAAAACTGCGGCTCAACCCATGTGGAGGTTGTGCAGCAATTTGTGCGGGAGAACAATCTGGACATCGGCTTTGCCTATGACGGGGACGCGGATCGGTGCATTGCCGTGGATGAAAACGGCGATGTGGTCGACGGGGATAAAATTTTGTACATCTATGGCCGATATTTGAAAGAACGGGGCAAACTACGGAACAACACGGTGGTAACCACGGTGATGTCCAATCTGGGCCTGTATAAAGCCTTTGAAAAGTTTGAGATCGATTATGTCCAAACGGCGGTGGGCGACAAATATGTGTACGAGAGCATGCTCGCAAACGGACACCGGCTGGGAGGGGAGCGGTCGGGGCATATCATTTTCAGCAAATACGCCTCCACCGGCGACGGCATTTTGACTTCTATCAAATTGATGGAAGTGATGCTGGAGCGCAAAACAAAGCTGAGCAAGCTGGCAGAGCCGGTGCAGCTGTATCCCCAGCTTTTGCGCAACGTGAAGGTGACAGACAAACAAGCGGCCATGAAAGACAGGGAAGTGGCCGCCGCCGTGGAAGCGGCGGAAAAAGAGCTGGGCAGCGACGGGCGGATTTTGGTTCGCCCCAGCGGAACAGAGCCCCTGGTACGGGTGATGGTGGAGGCAGGGAACGACGCCATCTGCGACGCATACGCCCAGCAGATTGTGGATGTGCTGGAGCGCAGAGGATTTTTGGTATAACGCACGAAGGGAGGCGGTGCGGCTCTGACGGCTTGGTTTTACGTCCGGGGGGCGGATGGGCGCGCCCTTGCGCCCCGCCTTCTGGCCTATGCGCTGCGTGTGCAATTTGGCATTGCGGCCCTGCCGGAGGTGACCCGGCTGCCCGGCGGAAAGCCGATGTTTCAAAACCGGCAGGACATTTCGTTTAATGTAAGCCATAGCGGGGGCATTGCCTTGTGCGGCGTGGGTACCCGCCCCTTGGGCGTAGACGTGGAGCTGGTGCGCCCCCGAAGGGCGGGGCTTTCCCGCCGCATTTTGTCAGAAGGGGAGCAGGCCCAGCTGGCGAAAGCGCCCGACCCTGTTCAGCGGCTGATTGCTTTTTGGGCGCTGAAAGAAAGCTTTGTGAAATACACGGGAGAGGGGCTGCGTTCCCCCCTGCGGGAGATCGCGTTTGAAATTGACCCCTCCGGCGGCGTTTCGTCCAACCGGACAGGCTGCCGATTTTTTCTGGTGGAGGAAGCGGCGTTTTGCGCCGCCCTGTGCTTGGACGCAAAGGAAGAGACGCCACAGGCGCTTTTCCGTGTTTCAATGGATCAATTATGATTTTGTTTATGATTTTGTCAATGAGTTTGGGAGGATAACAACAATGCGTAAAGAGGAGCAACAAGCGATTACAGCCATCCGCATTTTGGCGGCGGAAGGCGTGCAAAAAGCAAACAGCGGCCACCCGGGCATGCCCATTGGCGCCGCGCCCATGGCCTATGCCCTGTGGCGTCAAATGAAGCAGAACCCCCAAAATCCGAGCTGGCCGGGGCGGGACCGGTTCGTTCTCTCGGCGGGGCATGCCTCTATGCTGGAATATGCGCTGCTGCATTTTTTCGGCTACGGGATGTCCATTGAAGAAATCAAATCTTTCCGGCAGTGGGGCAGCAAGACCCCGGGCCACCCGGAATACGGACACACCACAGGCGTGGAAGCAACCACCGGCCCCCTGGGTCAGGGCGTGGCCATGGCGGTTGGCATGGCCATGGCAGAGGCCCATTTGGCCGCCATCTTCAACCGGGACGGCTTTCCCGTTGTGGATAATTTCACCTACGCCATCGCGGGAGACGGATGTATGATGGAGGGGGCGTCCGCCGAGGCCGCGTCCATGGCCGGCTCTATGGAGCTGGGTCGGCTGATTTTGCTGTACGACAGCAACAACATCACCATCGAGGGGGAAACGTCCCTTGCCTTCCGGGAAGACGTGGGCGGGCGGTTTGCGGCCTATGGCTGGCAGGTGCTGTACGTGGAAGACGGGGAAGACGTCGACGCCATTGCAGAAGCCATTGAAACGGCGAAACAAGAGACGAAGCGCCCCTCTTTGATCATTGTCAAAACAGAGATCGCGAGAGGCACGCCAAAGGCGGGGAAATCCAGCGCCCACGGAGAGCCTTTGGGCGAAGAAAACATAAAGGCGATGAAGGCGTTTTACGGCTGGGAAAGCGAGGAGGCATTCCAGATTCCTGATGGCGTCTATGCCCATTTCGCAGCCATGCAGCCGGGGTTTCAGGCGCAGGAGGACCAGTGGAACGCCTTGTTTGCGGCATATGAAAAAGCCCACCCCGATTTGGCGCAGAAATGGAAGGACTGGCAGGGGGGCAAGCTCCCCGTGGACTTCTCTTCTCAGGCAGATTTCTGGGACTTCTCGGACAAAACGGCCACCCGCGCCGCATCTGGAACGGTGTTAAACCGCTTGATAGCCGGCGGGCTGAACCTGTTTGGCGGCAGCGCAGACCTTGGCCCTTCCAACAAAACCACATTAAAAGACAAAGGCGATTTTGGCCCCGGGAGCTACGAGGGAGTCAACATCCATTTCGGCGTGCGGGAGCTGGCCATGGCCTGCGCCTGCAACGGCATGGCCCTGTATGGCGGGCTGCGCCCCTTCTGCGCCACGTTTTTTGTCTTTTCCGATTATGTCAAACCGGCGCTGCGCCTATCCGCGCTGATGAAGCTGCCGGTGGTTTACGTGCTGACCCATGACAGCATCGGCGTGGGGGAGGACGGTCCCACCCACCAGCCGGTGGAGCAGCTGGCCGCTTTGCGGGCCACGCCCAACACCGTGGTGTTCCGCCCGGCGGACGGGAAAGAGACGGCGGTGGGGTATCTTGCCGCCCTGGCGGCGGACGGGCCAACGGTTTTGGTCTTGTCCCGGCAGAACCTGCCTCTTTATGAAAGCACGGGAGAAGGCGCCATGCGGGGCGGCTACATCCTGCGGGACGCCGCCGGGGAACCGGACGTGATTTTGCTGGCCTCCGGGTCTGAGGTGGAGCTTGTCATGAAAGCATGCGCGGCATTGGAAGAAAAGGGCGTTGCTGTGCGGGTGGTGTCCATGCCCAGCTTTGAACTGTTTGAAGCCCAGGAGGAAGCATATCGGGAAACGGTTCTGCCCCGCAAGGTTCGCGCCAGAGTGGCCGTGGAGGCCGGGAGCAGCTTTGGCTGGGCCAAATATGTGGGATTGGACGGGGAAACGGTGGCGCTGGATCATTTTGGCGCGTCGGCTCCCGCCCCCGCCTTGTTCCGGGCATTTGGCTTTACGCCGGAGCATGTGGCGGAAACAGCCATGCGGGTGATAAAACGCCTGAAAGCATGAAATAAGCGAAAAAGAACAAAAAAGAACAAAAACGGGGCGATGACCACATGGTCATCGCCCCGTTTATTTGCAAGTCCAATTCCCGGCTATGCCGGGGATTGCTGCGATCGGGATCATCTCGTTTCATTCCTCTGTTTCAGCCGCCTGTTCTAAGGGAACACCGCGATAGACAACGTCCCCCGGGGCGGGCTGCATACCCCCGCCGGACAGATCCACCAGCCGCTCCGCAAAAGAGCGCCAATTGGCCAAAGGCAACAGGAGAGAAAGCTGGATCTCGGCGCCGTACTGGGCATCTTGCAAAATGCCCTCTGCCCCGGCCAGTGCCTGCTTCACTCGCTCAAACAGGGCATAAGGGCAGGAGAGGGAAAGGGACTGAAAGGGCCGCATCACGTGGATGCCGGTTTCGGCAACCGCATCCTTGGCGGCTTTGGCGTAGGCTCGGGTCAGCCCGCCGGTTCCCAGCAAAATGCCGCCGAAGTAGCGTGTGACCACACAGCAGACATCCGTCAGCCCCGCCCGACGCAGCACCTCCAACACCGGCATGCCGGCAGTGCCTTGGGGCTCGCCGTCATCGGAATACCGCATGGCGCCCGTTTCCCGGATGAGATAGGCATAGACATTGTGCTTGGCGTCATGGTGCTTGGCTTTGATTTCTCCGATTCTAGAAAGGGCCTGCTCCTCTGTTGTCACGTGGAATAAATAGCCGATGAAGCGGGAACGCTTTTCCACAAACGCAAAAACACCATCCCCCCCGGGAATGTAATATTCCTCATTCATCCGGCTTTGTCTCCGCGGGGGAAAGGTATGGGGCAAGCTGCCCCAGCATCTTCCGGGGGCAGACGACCTGCACCACGATTTCCGATGCATATTCCACCGATTCTACCTTTGCCTCCCGATACAGCGCGTCTAAAATGCCGCCCTTGTCATAGGGCAGGCGCAGCGTCACCCGGGACACCCCTTGGTCCAGCACGGCGCTGATTTGGGAGAGCAGAAAAGGGATGCCGGCTCCCGTTTTGGCGGAGACGGAGACGATCCGCTCTCCGTGGGGCTTGATGTCGTCGGTGTACAGGTCCGCCTTGTTGAACACATCGATGCGGGGGGTCTGCTCCGCGCCCAGCTCCCGGATCAGCCTTTCCACGGTGGCGGCCTGCACCTGCCAGTCCGGGCTGGAGCCGTCGATCACGTGGAGCAGAAGATCCGCAAAGGTCAGCTCCTCCAAAGTCGCTTTAAAAGCGTCCACCAAGTGGTGGGGCAGCTTGCGGATGAACCCGACGGTGTCGGAAACCATCACGTCTAAAAAGTCGTTGACCTTCAGCGTCCGGGTGGTGGTATCCAAGGTGTCGAACAGCCGGTTTTCGGCCGGGATGTCCGCCCCCGTCAATTGATTTAGCAAGGTGGATTTGCCGGCGTTGGTATATCCCACAATGGCCACAACGGGCACCTCGTTTTTGATCCGCCGCTCCCGCTGGGTGCTCCGCACCCGGCGCACCTCGGAAAGCTCTTCCTCCAGCTTTGAAATTTTGCGGCGGATGTGCCGCCGGTCGCTTTCCAGCTGGGTTTCTCCCGGGCCTCTGGTGCCGATGGGGCTGCGCCCGCCGGAGGCGGTTTGCCGCACCAGGTGGCCCCACATGCCTGTGAGCCTTGGCAGCAGATATTTATATTGGGCCAGCTCCACCTGCAGCCGTCCCTCCCGGGTGCGGGCTCTCTGGGCAAAAATATCCAAGATCAGACCGCTGCGATCCAGCACCTGCACGCCCAGCTCTTCTGTCAGCACCCGCATTTGAGAAGGGGACAGCTCGTTGTCAAAAACAACAAGCTCCGCCTCTTGGGTTTCCACCAGCTGACGGATTTCAGACACCTTGCCTTCGCCCACAAACGTGCGGGGATCGGGCACGGGGCGGTTTTGCAGCACCTCGCCCACGGCGACGCCCCCCGCGGTTTCCAAAAGGGCGGCAAGCTCCGCCATGCTCTGCTCGTCGGCGCTCTCCCCCTTGTCCAGCCGGGGAGAAGCGAGGCCGGCAAGCACGGCCTTCGTGATATATTTTTCTTTGAAATTTTGTTCCATTATACCCTACTTTCGTATTCTGCTTTCTTCGGTCTGCCGGCAGAGGGTTTTCTCCAATAGAGGAATGACATCAAACAGCGTGGATAGCTTGGCGTACAAAAGGGCTTCTGTTTCCGGGTCTGCCGGCAAAAGATCCGGAATCATCACAGGGTGCATCCCTGCCGCGTAGGCGGAGCGGATCCCCCGGGGGGAATCCTCCAGGGCGATGCATTGTTCCGGCGGAAGGCCCATCACCTGGGCCGCCCGGAGATAAATATCCGGGGCGGGCTTGCCTTGTTTGACCATGTCGCCACAGACGATTTCCCCGAAATAGGCCCGCACGCCGGCATGCTTCATGTAATGCTCCACCCGGCTACGGGGCGTGGAGGAGGCGACGGTGATCCGGTATCCGTTTGCCAGAAGATATTCGAGCAGCGGGACAAGCCCCGGCTTTTTCGGCGTGCCGCCCGTTTCGACAAAATCGTCTACGTACCGCTTTAGCTCCTCCCAGTACCGGGCAAACGGGAAGCTTGGCCCAAAGTGGGCTTTGATGATGTCCTGAATTTCGTCAAACCGAAGGCCGAACACAGAGAGCCAAAGGGCCCGGGGCATTTCAAATCCATGCCGGGACCCCAGATGAGCCCAGACGTCCAGCCCCAGCTGCTCCGTGTCAAACATCAATCCGTCCATATCAAATGCGATGCCTTTTATCATGCCCTGAAATCCTCCTTTGTTCCACAAAAGCAAGGGGGATGATAAACAGAACACCCCCGCACCAGACGGCGCAGGGGTGTTGTGTCTTACTTTTGCAAACCAAACTTTTTATTGAAGCGGCTAACCCGTCCGCCTGTATCCACCATCTTCTGCTTTCCAGTGAAGAAAGGGTGACATTTGGAACAAACTTCAACCCGAATGTCTTTTTTGGTGGAGCCGGTTTCAAACACTTCACCGCAGGCGCATCGAATGGTGGTCTGTTCATACTTTGGATGAATTGCTTTTTTCATACTATGTTCACCTCCAATTGTACGGTAATAGCACAATTATGCGCCACTCATCATATCACGTCCCACGCCGGATTGCAATACCTTTTTCTGTTTTTCTTGCCTGCCGCAAACCCGCCGCCCGGGGAAAAGGAAAGAGGCAGGGCGGGAGCCGCCGCCCGATACTGCTTGACAGGGTATGTCCAAGGGAAGTAAAATAGAATCACATACAATTACAATATAACACAGGATATTATCTTACGAATGGAGTGAAATGCAGTGGAAACAAGCAAACAAAGGGTAAAACGATCGGTGCTTCCGCTGTATTTGGCGGCGCTTGTTTGGCCGCTGTCTTTGCTGGTGCCCACGGAAAGCATGCTGGCCTTTGTGCTGCGGACGGCCGCTTTGTCCGCTCTTGTTTTGCTGGCCGGCAAAGGAATTTGGAAAAACAAAAAGCTGGAAGAGGCCAAGCCGGAAGAGGAGCCGGCGAAGGAGACGAAGACACCCGGCTCTGTGGGCAACCCTGCCATCGACAAGCTGATGGAGGACGGCGACCGGGCCATTTCAGAAATGCGGCGTCTGAACGACAGCATTGAGGACCCCACCATCAGCCGTCAAATTGACGAACTGGAGGAAGTGGCGTTAAAAATTTTTGACCATGTGATTGCCCATCCCGAAAAGCTGCCCCAGATCAAAAAGTTTCTCAATTATTATCTGCCGACGACATTAAAGCTGCTCAACGCATATGACAGAATGGGTGCCCAGGGCGTCAGCGGCGAAAACATTGACAGCACCATGGAAAAGGTGGAAGCGATGATGGACACCATCGTTTCCGCGTTTCAGCGTCAGCTGGACGAGCTCTTTGGCGCGGAGGCCATGGACATTGCGACGGACATCACGGTGCTGGAAAATATGATGATCCGGGAGGGGCTGATCGACCAGCCCCTTCAGCCGGAAGAAACCAAATGATCCAAACAATGATCAAAACGCGGAAAGGAAGCTGTCGAGATGAACGAAAAGGAAACCATGCCGGAACTGACCTTGACACCTGATATCATAGAGCCTGGAGACGCCGGATTTTCCAAATGGGAGACAAAGGGCAGCGAAGAAACAGCCCTTGGCACCATGGGAGAAAAGGCCGTGGCAGATCAGAAAGCCCGGCAAACGGAACCGCCGGAACCCATGGACGATTCCATGCTGACGGAAGCGGAAAAGCAAGTGGTGAACGAGTTCGCGGAAAAAATCGACCTCCGGGACACCAATGTGGTGCTTCAATATGGCGCCGCGGCCCAGAAGAACATTGTCACTTTTTCCGAGCAGGCCCTTGCCAACGTGAAAACAAAGGATCTGGGGGAAGTGGGCGAAGCGCTCTCCGGCCTTGTGGTGGAGATCAAGGGACTGAACCAAGAGGAAAAAAAGGGTATTTTCAGTTTCTTTCAGAAAAAGAAGAACCAGATTGCCGTCATGAAGGCGGAATACGCAACGGCGGAAACCAATGTGGACAAGATTGCGGATATTTTGGAGCAGCATCAGATCACGTTGATGAAAAACGTGGCGATGTTTGACCAAATGTATGATTTAAACTTGAAGTATTATAAAGAACTGACGATGTATATTTTAGCGGGTCGCAAAAAGCTGCAAGCCGTTCGCACAGGGGAGCTGAAAGAGCTGGAAGCAAAAGCAACCCAGACCGGCGCCCAGGAGGACGCCCAGGCGTATAACGACCTGATGGCCATGTGCAACCGATTTGAAAAGAAAATCCACGATTTGGAGCTGACCCGGATGATTTCGATCCAGATGGGGCCCCAAACCCGCCTGCTGCAAAACAACGACAGCCTGATGATTGAAAAAATCCAGTCCAGCTTGGTCAACACCATCCCCCTGTGGAAAAGCCAGATGGTGCTGGCCCTCGGTTTGGAGCAGTCCCGCCAGGCGACGGCGGCCCAATCCGCCGTGACCAATATGACAAACGAGCTGCTGAAGAAAAACGCGGAGGCGCTGAAACTCGGCACGGTCAACACAGCCCGGGAGGCAGAGCGGAGCATCGTAGACATCGAAACGCTGCAGCATACCAACGAGCAGCTCATCGGCACGCTGGATGAAGTGATGCAGATTCAAAAAGAGGGCGCCGAGAAGCGGCAGGCGGCCGAAACAGCGCTGCGCCGCATTGAGGGAGAGCTGAAAAACAAGCTGCTGGAGCTGAAAGGCTGATATTTTCGAAGGGATGCTTCATTGAGGGAACGTCGAGGTAATGTCATGAAATTTTTGAAAAGCCATACATTCGCTGTTGTGGTGCTGGTGCTCGCCGCGGTGGTGACCTGCGGTGTTGCGTGGGTGCGTCTGTCCGGCGGCGCGCCGCCGCCGGCAACCACCCAGACGGTACAGCCGGTTCAGACGCCGGGGGGAACAACCCAAGCGCCCGTGTCCCCCGCTGAGTCCCAAGAGATCACGGACACATCTGATGTCAGAGACGGAGCGGGGGTGCTCAGCGCCGAAACAGAGCAGATGATCCGGACGGTGAACCGGGAGCTGAAGAGCAAGACAGGGGGAGAAATCGTCATCGTCTCCGTCGCTTCCCTCCATGGAGCGCCGGCAGACCAGCTGGCCCAGTCCTTATTTGACGACTATTTTGCCGGCAGCGGCGGAAAGAACAACGGGATGCTGCTGCTTTTTTCCCCCTTTGAGGGGAAAGGGTGGCTGCTTCAGGGCGCCGCTATCACAAAGGATTTTTCCGATGACCGGATTAACCAATATCTGGACACCTATTTTTGGGACGCATTTGATGAGGGGCAGTATGACGCGGCGGTGCAAGAGCTGTTCGGCGCGCTGACCGGCTGGTATGAAACCCATTATGGGGTGACGATTTCCAGCAGCCAATGGGACGGGGACACCATCGGAGGCCATTGGCAATCTCTTTTTCTTTTCGGCGGACGGCTGGTGGGCCGGGCCCTTGTGGCGGTCATCGTCATTGTCTGCGTTCTGGCGTTCGGCGTCATTTTCCTGGTCTGGGCCTTGTTTTCCGGGCGAAGGAGAAGCCGTCCATATGGCCCGGGCGGGTTTTACACATCCTTTTGGCGGGGACGCACCTGGCGCCGCCCGCCGCCCCCCGGCCCGGGCCCGTTTTCGGGGGGAGGAGGACGCCCGCCCCGGGGAACCGATTATACCCGCAGCAGCAGTCGAGGCGGCGGCCGCACAGGCGGCTTCGGCGGCGGCCGTTCCAGTTCCGGTGGTTCCGGTGGCGGCGGCCGCAGCGGCAGCTCCGGCGGCGGAAGGCGATAGCCAGCGGAAGATTAAAAACGGCGGCGGCCTTTTGGGCGCCGCCGTTTTGGACAAATGAAACAAGAAAGGAGGGAGACCATGCTTCAATTGTTGTTGGGCCGGGGCAGAAAGACGCTGCCCCGCCTGCTGGAGCAGATGGGGCGTGACGCAGAAGAGGGGCGGCAGGCCCTTTTGATCGTGCCTGAGCAATACTCCCACCAAATGGAGCGTATGCTTTGCTCTGTTTTGGGGAATGAAAGCTGCCTGTTTGCGGAGGTTCTCAGCTTCACTCGGTTGGCGGGGCGGGTGTCCGCCCAGGCGGGGGGGCTTGCCGTTTCCGTTTTGGACAACGGCGGCCGTATTTTAACGATGCAGCGGGCGCAGAAGCTTTCTGAATCCAAGCTGTCGCTCTATGCCGGCGCTTCCCTCAAACCGGCGTTTTTGAAAGAGCTGCTCTCCACCATTGACGAGCTGAAAAACGGGGCGGCAACGCCGGAGATGTTGTATGAAGCGGCCGGACGGGCCGAAGGAGCGCAGCGCCAGCGGCTGGAGGAGCTGGCGCTGCTTTACGGCGCGTATGACAGCCTTTTGGGGCAAGGATGCTGCGACCCGAAAGACCGCTTAACCCGCCTTTCGGATCAGCTGGAGACCTGTCCATACGGGGCGGACAAGGCCCTATATTTTTATGGGTTTACGGACTTCACCGCCCAGGAGCAAAAAGTGGTGAAGGCTCTGTTTGGGCAGGGGGCGCGCATGACGGTGGCCCTGCCCTGCGACTCTTTGGAAGAGAAAGAGGACCGATTTGTATTTGCCCGGCAAACAGGAAGGTTTTTGCAGCGCATGGCAAACAGGAAGGGACGGGACGCCACCGTGACCCTTTGCGAAACGGAGCAAGGCGACCGAGCGCCAGCTCTGCTTTTTCTGGAACACACGCTGTTTGCGGAAGGAACGGCGCCGGCGCCGGAGACGCTGTGCCAAAATGGGGTTTGTTGTATGGAAGCATATACCCCCTTTTCCGAGGTGGAGTGGGCGGCGGAGCAGATATTGCGCTTGGTGGAGGAAACGGGATGCCGTTTCCGGGACATTGCCGTTGTGGCTCGGGGGTTTGAGTCCTACACGGGGCTTGTGGACGTGGTGTTCGAGCGGTACGGCATTCCCGTTTTCCTCAGCCAGATGACAGATATTTTGCAAAAGCCCATTTTGTCCTTGGTGGTGTCGGCCTTGGAGGTGATTCAGAACGGATATGAATATGAAGACGTCTTTCGCTATCTGAAAACAGGGCTGACGCACCTGAGCCTTTCGGAGTGCGACCTGATGGAAAACTATGTTCTTTGTTGGGACATTCGGGGGAAACGCGGATACGGCAAGCCATGGACGGGGCACCCGGACGGGTTCGGCAAGGAATGGACAGCGGAAGACGAGGAGCGCCTTGCAACGCTCAATGAGTTGAGGGAGCGGTTTGCCGCGCCGTTTCGGCGTCTGGAACAAAGCGGGGCGACAACCGCAAAAGGCCAGGCCCGGGCGCTGTATGCGTTTTTAGAGGAAATTCAGCTTCCCCAGCGGCTGGAGCGGCAAAGCGAAGCGCTGGATCGCGCGGGCCGGCGGGAGCAGGGAGAGGAATATCGCCAGCTTTGGAAGATTCTTTGCACCGGGCTGGAGCAATGCGTGGACCTTCTAGAGGATACGGAGATGACGCTGGAGGCGTTTTCCGGGCTGTTTTCTCTGGTTTTGTCCCAGTATGACGTGGGAACCATCCCCGTCTCTCTGGACCGGGTCACGGCGGGAGAGGCCATGCGGGTGGGGCAGCAGTCCGTTTCCTATCTGTTTTTGCTGGGGGCGACGGATGAGGCGCTGCCCATGGCCCCGGATCCCCCGGGGGTTTTAAAAGAAGAGGATCGGGTCTTTTTAGAGGAGGTGGGGCTGTCCCTTTCCCCCACGGAGGAATATCGGCTGCTGCGGGAAATGGCCACCATCGACGCTGTGTGCGCCATGCCCACCGAGGGGCTGTTTCTCTCTTATCCCAAGGGGGACATGGGGGGCGGGCAGTGCCGCCCCTCGTTTCTCATCGAGCGGGTGCGCCGTCTGCTGCCAAAGGCGGTGTTTCAAACAGAAGGGGAAGCCAAGGGCGCGCGGCGCATCAAAGCGCCCCGGCCCGCGCTGGAGACGGCGGCCCTGCACCCCCGGGAAAATGAGACGTGGCTGGATCAGCTGGGCCAGCTGCCGGAGTATCAAAAGGCGGTGGAGGCTGTAAAAAGAGCCGCCGCATTGGGAGAGGGACGGCTTTCCCCCCCGATGGTACGGTCGCTCTACGGGGACAAGGTTTCCATGTCTGCCTCCCGGCTGGACAAGCACAGGTCTTGCCACTTTGCCTATTTTATGCAGTATGGCATGCGGGCAAGAGAGCGAAGAGCCGCCCGGTTTGAAGCGCCGGAAATGGGCACGCTGGTTCACTTTGTGTTAGAGCGGGTGCTGGCGGAGCGCCCGGGCCGGGGAGAGGCGAGCGAGGAAGAACAAGAGACCTTGCGGGCGGCCTGCCGGCGGGAGATGGAGACATACGCGGAAACCGTGCTGGGCGGGCTGGCAGACAAGACGCCCCGGTTTCGGTATTTGTTCCGCCGGCTGGAAACCATGGTGTTTTTCATTGTGAAAAACGTGATAGAGGAACTGGAAGCTTCTGATTTCACGCCCATCTCTTTCGAGCTTGGCTTTGGAGAAAAGGGGGAGCTGCCCCCTCTTACCATGGAGGTGGACGGGATTACCCTTTCCGTCAGCGGCTTTGTGGATCGGGTGGACGGATGGGAAAAAGACGGGGTGCTGTATCTCCGGGTTGTGGATTATAAAACCGGCGCGAAATCCTTCGACCTGACGGAAATCTGGAACGGACTGGGGATGCAGATGCTGCTGTATCTGTTTGCCCTGGAAAAAGAAGGGGAGCGGCTGTATCAAAAGCCGGTGTGTCCGGCGGGGGTTTTGTACCTGCCGGCCCGGCAGGTGATCCTCTCCGGGGTACACGGCATGACGGAGGAGATGCGGCAGAGCAAGGTGGACGCCGCCCTGCGCAGAAAAGGGCTGCTGCTGGGCAGCCCCCAGGTGCTGGAGGCGATGGAGCACTGCAAAGAGACGGGGGCGCGGTTTTTACCCGTTCATGTCAGCCGGAAAACCGGGGCGTTTTCCGGCGACGCGCTGGTCACGGCGGCGGAGTTTTCCGCCCTCAGCCGCCATCTGGACAAGGTGCTGCGAGAAATGGCGGAAGAACTGCGGGACGGGGCGGTGGCCCCCAACCCATGGTATCGGGGGCCGATGAAGCAGGCCTGCCTGTTTTGCCCCTATGCCAGCGCTTGCCAGTTTGACCCCGCTTGCGGGGGCAAGCGGCGCTACTTTAAAACACAAAAGCCAGCGGATTTTTGGGGCCAGGTTTTAAACACACCTGCCCGGCCGGCGGAATAGGAGGGAAAGCCATGTTTCAGCCAACAAAAGAGCAGGCGGCGGCCGTTCATTTGCGGGGCAGCAGCCTTTTGGTTTCCGCCGCGGCCGGCTCCGGTAAGACAAAGGTGCTGGTGGAGCGGCTGATGGCCCGGCTGACGGATGGGGCCCATCCTTGCAGCATTGGCTCCTTTCTGATCATTACATACACCAAAGCCGCGGCGGCAGAGCTGCGGGGCAAGATCATTGAAGAGCTGGGAAAGCGCCTCGCGGCAGACCCGAAAAATCGGCATCTTCAGCGGCAGAGCAGCCTTGTCTACCATGCGGAAATCAAAACCATCCACGGGTTTTGCCAGGGGCTGATCCGGCAAAACGCCCGTACGGTGGGGGTGGAGCCGGATTTTCGTGTAGGTGACGAGACAGAGTGCGACCTGCTGCGAAGAAAGGCGCTGGATCGGGTGTTGGAGCGGCAGTATGAAGCCATGCCGGAGGGGGCGCCCTTTTATGACCTGGTGGATTTGTATTCCGCCGGGCGGGACGACAGGCGCCTTGCCGAGATCGTATTGGACACGGCGGAAAAGCTGCAAAGCCACCCAAACCCGGAGCGGTGGTACCGGCAGCAGAGGGAGACGTTTTTCCTCTCGAATATTCAAGATGCGGGAGAGACCGTTTGGGGCAGGCTTTTGCTGCAGGACGGAATGGCCCAGTGCGCTTACTGGGAAAGAGAGATGGGCCGGGCACTGGACTGGATCCTGGAGGCGCCCCCTTTGGCCAAAGGGTATGCGGAGAGCTTTTCCGCCACCATTGAGGGGCTCAAACGGCTGCAAGCCGCCATGGAGGAGGGATGGGACGCTGCCGCCGCCCTGGCGAAAGAGGACTTTTTTCCGCGCCTGGGCGGCGTTCGAGGATTTGAAGACCCGGCGCTGCAGGAACGGGTAAAGCTGATCCGAACCCGCTGCAAGCAGCGGATGACAAAGCTCTTGGAGCAGTTTTCCGCCGAGAGCGAAGTCCTGCTTTCCGACCTGCGGGCGGCGTCTCCGGTGGTGGGCGCGCTGTTTGACCTGGTGCTGGCTTTGGAGGAGGCGTATCAGGCGGAAAAAAGGCGACGGAAGATGCTGGATTTTTCCGACCTGGAGCACATCGCCCTCAATGGGCTGCTGGACCCGGAGACAGGGGCGCCCACGGCGCTTGCCATGGAGACAAGAGCCCGGTATGAAGAAATTTTGGTGGACGAATACCAGGACGTCAACGGTGTGCAGGACGCCATCTTTTACGCCGTATCCCGAGAGGGAGAAAATCTGTTTTTTGTGGGAGATGTCAAGCAGTCTGTTTATCGGTTCCGTTTGGCCGACCCTACTTTGTTTTTGGAAAAATATCAGCTTTTTTCTCCCTATGAAAAGGCGGAACAAGGGGAGAGCCGGCGCATCGTTTTGTCTCAAAACTTCCGCTCTCGCAAAGAGGTGCTGGACGCCACAAACTTTTTGTTTGTGCATATCATGTCGACCTCCTTCGGGGAAATGGAATATACAGAAACGGAAATGCTCTACCCCGGCGCCGCTTTTCCCGAGGGGGAACACTGCCGGGTGGAGCTGCGGGTTCTGGAGCAAGCCTCAGAAGAGCCGGAGGACGAGCCGGAGGAGGAAAAGCCGGGGCGGGCAGAAGGAGAAGCCAACGCCGTGGCGGAACGGGCAAATGCCCTTTTGAAAGAATCGTTTCCTGTGTTTGACCGGGAAACGGGGCGCACTCGCCCCATAACACCGGACGATATCGTCATTTTGCTGCGCTCACCGGGGACGGTGCTGCGTCATTACACAAAGGCGCTGGCGCAGCGGGGCATTCCCTTTGTGACAGAGGGCGGCGGGGCGTTTCTTTCCACCGTGGAGATCGAGGTCATGGTCTCCTTTCTGGAGATTTTAGACAACCCCCGGCAGGACATTCCTTTGATCTCCGTTCTCCGGTCACCTTTGTTTGGCTTTTCGGAGGATCGTCTTGCCCAAATCCGCCTCCAAACGGCCAAAGGGGATTTTTACGAGGCGCTCCAGGCGGCAGGGGAAGAAATGGAAGACTGCCGCGCCTTTTTGGACGCCCTTTCCGAAATGAGAAATCAGGCGACGGAGCTGCCTTTGGATCGGCTGATTTGGCAGGTTTACAATCGATTTTACGTATTGAGCGTCTTCGGCGCCTTGCCGGGGGGAGAGATGCGGCAGAAAAACCTGGTGCTGTTGGCCGACTATGCCGGGCAGTTTGAGCGGTCGGAGCACAAGGGGCTGTTTGCTTTTTTGATCCGGATTCGCAGGATGAAGGAAAACGAAACGGATTTCGGGCCGCCCGGAGGACAAGGGGGGCACGGCGTGCGCATCATGAGCATCCATAAGTCCAAAGGTCTGGAGTTCCCCGTTGTGCTTTTGGCGGGGCTTTCCAAGCGGTTCAATACGGTAGACCTGCAAAAGCCCATTTTGGTCCATGAAAAGCTTGGGCTGGGCCCAAAATGGCTGGACCGGGAGCGCATGGTGGAATATCCCACCCTGGCCCGCCTCGCCGTGGCTCAGACGCTGGAGCGGGAGCTGCGGGCAGAGGAGCTGCGGCTTCTTTACGTGGCCATGACAAGAGCCAAGGAAAAGCTGATTTTATTTTGCGCCCTGCCCGGGGCGTCCGCGCTGGAGCGGT
Organism: Oscillospiraceae bacterium; assembly: GCA_050950425.1. GTDB lineage: Bacteria > Bacillota > Clostridia > Oscillospirales > Oscillospiraceae > RGIG529. The sequence goes on along the minus strand of JBMNHO010000002.1, from coordinate 668,628 downwards.
ACGGTATGGACGCCGGAAGGCCCATGGACCCGCAGGTGCTGGCGGCTTCTCCTTCTATGGCCGGGTGGATCTTGCCCCTTGCGATGACAAGGCCGGAGGCGGGCGCCCTCTGGGCGGCGGCGGGCATGGCGCCTTCCGTGTTTCCGGCAGACGGCAGCACCCCCTGGGACATTGTGTTAGAGCCCATGCCGGGGACGAATCAGGTCGTTGCGCTTCCGGCAGGGCCGAAGGAAGCGGAGCCGGAGGAAACGGCTCTGTTGTGGCAGCCGTTTTTCGCCTATCCCCATTCGGGCGCCGATAAGCCTTCCAAGCTGACGGCAACCTCCCTCAAGGGGCGGGAGTTGGATTTGGAAGCGGCGGAAGGCGCCCCGGCGCAGCAGCGGCAAACGAAAATGGATCGCCCCCGCTTTGCGGCGGCGGGGGGACTGACCCCTGCCGAGCGGGGAACGGCCCTCCATTTGGCCATGCAGTTTTTGGACTACGGCAAGACAGGGGACGTTGCCGCCGTGAAGGGGGAGCTGGAGCGAATGGAGCGGATGGCGCTGCTGACGAAAGAGCAGGCGGCGGCGGTTGCTCCGGAGAAAATCGTTTCGTTGTTTCGCTCGCCTCTGGGCCGGCAGCTGCGCCGGGGCGATGTCAAACGAGAGTTTAAGTTTTCCATTTTGGTGCCGGCGGAGGACTATTATCCCGACGCTGTGGGGGAGCAGGTTCTGCTGCAAGGTGTGATAGACTGCTACTGGGCAGACGCAGACGGGGTCACTCTGGTGGATTTTAAAACAGACTATGTGCGCCCCGGGGAAGAGGCCGGGGCGGGGGCGCGGTACAAGGGCCAAATGGACGCGTACCGCCGGGCGCTGGAGATCATCACCGGAAAGCCGGTGCGCCGCGGGGTTTTGTATTTCTTTTCCACCGGCAGGGCGCTGGAGCTGCCGTAAGCAGGAGAAAAGGAGACCGTATCTCTTTCGGTTCTTTGGGGAAAATAAGAAAAACGGGCAGGAAACGAAAGAGAATTTGCCGCCTTCCGGTTGTTTTTATCGTTGACAGGAGCGGGAAATGTCTCTAATATAAGTAGATATGAAACATGGAGAGAGAAGGTCCTTTTTATGATGACATTGGATAGCTTTAAGGCCGCCCGGGGGGTTCTTTCCGGCGTGATCCTGGATACACAGCTGGTTTACAGCGCTGCTTTTTCCGAAGCAACGGGACACAACGTGTATTTCAAGCCGGAAAACATGCAGATGACGGGGGCTTATAAAATCCGGGGGGCATATTATAAAATTCATACGCTGACGGAGGAGCAGAAGGAGCGGGGCCTTGTGACCGCCTCTGCCGGGAACCACGCCCAGGGCGTGGCGTACGCCGCCAAGGCGGCGGGGGTGCCCGCCACCATCGTGATGCCCACGACAACCCCTCTGGTAAAGGTAAACAACACAAAGGCATACGGCGCCAACGTGAGATTGGAAGGCTCCTGTTTTGACGAGAGCGCCGCCATTGCGTCGGCGCTTTCCGAAGAAAAGGGACTGACGTATGTCCATCCGTTTAACGACCCGGTGCTGGCAACGGGGCAGGGAACCATTGCCTATGAAATTTTTCAGGACTTGCCCGATGTGGACATCATCCTGGTGCCCATCGGCGGCGGCGGCCTGGCGGCCGGCGTTTCAACGCTGGCAAAGCTGCTCAATCCCCATGTAAAAGTGATCGGCGTGGAGCCTGCCGGCGCCGCCAGCATGAAGGCATCTTTGGAAGCGGGCCATATTGTGACGGTAGACCCCATTGAGACCATCGCAGACGGCGTTGCGGTGAAAACGCCGGGGGAGGCGGTGTTCCCCTATGTCCAGGAAAACTTGGACGACATCATCACCATTGACGACAACGAGCTGGTGGACGCCTTTCTGGATATGATGGAAAAGCACAAGATGGTGGTGGAGAACGCCGGCCTTTTGGCTGTTGCCGCTCTGTCGCATCTGGGGGGGAAAGGGCAAAACGTGGTGCCCATCCTCTCCGGCGGGAATATGGACGTGATCACCATCTCCTCATTGGTGCAGCATGGGCTGATCAACAGGGGAAGGGTGTTTACCTTTTCCGTGCTGCTGCCTGACCGGCCGGGGGAGCTGTCCCGGGTGGCCGAGATTGTGGCGGAGGAGAAGGGCAATATCATTAAGCTGGAGCACAACCAGTTTGTCAGCATCAACCGGCAGGCTGCCGTGGAGCTGCGGGTGACGTTGGAGGCCTTTGGCCATGAACACAAGGCGGCCATTTTGCAGGCGCTGCAATACCAGGGCTATGACGTGCGCTCCGTTGCTTCCCAGGGCTTGTACGACTAAATACAAAAGGGTGTTGCGGGAGTGCTCCCGCAACACCAAATCTATTTCATGCGGACTGTCCAGACGATTGGGCGCCTCATCCGCTTGCTATACCATATGCGGGCGGTTCGGCGGCGGTGCGGTGCCCCGGCGGGATGTGCCAAGGAGAAAATCAGGGCGAAAGAGCAAAACAGGCCCGAAAGGAGTCAAACAAATATGGTGAAGATTGCGCCTTCTATTTTATCCGCCGATTTTGCAAATTTGGGGCGGGACATTGATCGGATCAAAACAGCGGACTATGTCCACGTGGACGTAATGGACGGCTGCTTTGTTCCGAATATATCCATTGGAGTCCCTGTGGTACGTTCCATCAGACGGGTGACGGATCTGCCTCTGGATGTCCATTTGATGATCGACCGGCCGTCTCGGTACATCGAAGCGTTTGCCAAAGCGGGGGCAGACCTTTTGACCATTCACGTGGAGGCGGATACGCCCAGCGAAATTTCCCGTACCATTGCCGCCATTAAAAACGCGGGGGTGCGGGTGGGCCTTTCCATCAAGCCGAAAACCTCGGCCGAGGTGCTGCGACCCTGGATTGAAATTTTGGATTTGGTTTTGGTCATGACGGTGGAGCCGGGCTTTGGCGGGCAGACGTTTATGGCGGATCAGCTGCCCAAAATCGCCCAGGTGCGCCAGATGATACGGGAGAAAAACCCGCTGTGCGAGCTGGAGGTGGACGGCGGCATCAACCTGGAAACCTGCAAATTGGCTGTGTCGGCCGGCGCCAACGTGCTGGTGGCGGGCAACGCCGTCTACGGCGCGCCCGACGTGGCGGCGCGTATCGCCGCGCTGCGGCGCTGCGGCAAGGACACATAACGAAAAGCGGATGAGAAAAGGAGACATATATGCAATATTTCCCCCCTGCTTTGGAACGTCTGGTAGAGCAGTTTGCGCGGCTGCCGGGCATTGGGTATAAATCCGCTCAGCGGCTGGCGTTTTTCGTTTTGGCGCAGCCCATGGGGCAGGTGCAGTCCTTTGCCGATGCCTTGACGGAGGCAAAGCGTTCTGTGGTCAAATGCCCTGTTTGTCAAAACCTGACGGACGAGGGATTGTGCGCCATTTGCAGCGACGACAAGCGGGATCGGGCGGTGGTCTGCGTGGTGGCGGACCCTCGGGATGTCATCGCCTTTGAACGAATGCGGGAATACCACGGCCTGTACCACGTACTTCACGGGGTTCTCTCTCCCATGAACCATGTGGGACCGGACGATTTGGAGATTCGCTCTTTGTTGCAGCGTGTGGCGCAAGGCGAGATTCAAGAGGTGATTATGGCCACCAATCCGGATACGGAAGGAGAGGCAACGGCCATGTATGTGGCAAAGCTGCTGCGACCCTTTGGGGTAAAGGTGACAAGGCTGGCCTACGGCATTCCGGTGGGGAGCCATTTGGAATATACGGACGATGCCACGCTGATGCGGGCGCTTATGGGCAGACAAGAGGTATGAGCCGCCCCTTTCTGCATGAAAAACCACTTAAAACGTGATCCCCCTCAAACGGGCAATGAAAAAACACCCGGCGTAGTTGCGCCGGGTGTTTCTGTCTGTACCCCCAAAGCCAATGGCTATGGGGAAAAGGTAGATTTAGAACCAAAAGGCGGATCAGCTCAAAAAGTCCCGCAGCTTTTTGGAGCGGCTGGGGTGACGGAGCTTTCGCAGGGCCTTTGCTTCGATCTGACGGATTCGTTCTCTTGTCACGTTAAATTCCTTGCCTACTTCTTCCAGCGTGCGGGTGCGCCCGTCCTCGATGCCGAACCGGAGCTTCAGCACCTTTTCCTCCCGGGGTGTCAACGTGCCGAGCACATCCACCAACTGTTCCCGCAGCAGAGTAAAAGAGGCGGCTTCCGATGGCTCTGACGCATCTTCATCCGGAATGAAGTCCCCCAGATGAGAGTCTTCCTCTTCGCCGATGGGCGTTTCCAAAGAGACAGGCTCTTGGGCAATTTTCAAAATTTCCCGCACCTTTTCGATGGGCATGCCCATCTCGGCGGCAATTTCCTCCGGAGAGGGGTCATGCCCCAGCTCCTGTAGCAGTTGGCGGGAAACGCGGATGACTTTGTTAATGGTTTCCACCATATGAACGGGAATGCGGATGGTGCGGGCCTGGTCTGCAATGGCCCTTGTGATGGCCTGGCGAATCCACCAAGTGGCATACGTGGAAAATTTATACCCCTTTGTATAGTCAAATTTTTCAACGGCCTTGATAAGACCCAAATTCCCTTCTTGGATCAAGTCCAAAAAGAGCATGCCCCTTCCCACATACCGTTTGGCGATCGACACCACCAAACGCAGATTGGCCTCCGCCAGCCGCTTTTTGGCAAACTCGTCCCCTTCGCCCATTCTTTGGGCAAGGTCAACTTCTTCTTCCGGGGTCAGAAGGTTCACTTTGCCGATTTCTTTCAAATACATACGAACGGGGTCGTCAATGTTGAAGCTGTCCACCAGAGCGCTGGGGTCAACCATTTCTTCCTCCGGAATTTCTTCGATCTCCTCGATCATCGGCTCCGCGTCGTCGGGCAATTCGGGGAGAAAATTTTCGCTGGTTGTCTCGATGCCAAGGTATTCAAAAATGTCGTAGATCTTGTCCAGCTGCTCGCTCTCCAAATCCATCTCTTCCAACACTTCCATCATTTCATTGGAAGACAGCTTCCCTTTTTTCTTCCCCTGTTCAATCAGGTCACTTAGTTTTTCTACATTATGTTCTGCGGAAAGGGCAGCCAAAAACGCGGCGATCTGCACCGCTTCCTGACCGGACTTTTTTTTATCTGCCTCTTTGGGAGAAGGGGTGTTGCTCGTTTTTTTCTCTTCCATCCAGTGTTATCCTCCATACCCTTTTTTCTCTCTATAGTTCTGCTGCACGGTTAAAAGGTCTTGTTCCTGCTGCGCCTTGCGGCATAAACCTTGCATGCGTATCGTCTCTATGTAGTCTTTCATGGTATTCCCTCCGTTTGAAAGGGATTCCGGCTTTTGCAAAAGCACCGCCATCTGGTTCATTTCCTCCGCCGTCAGATAAGGGGTTAAAAATTGCAGCTGCAACGGCGCGCCTTCCCCATGCCGTTTGCACAGCAGCCCGTAAACCCGGCCCAAAAAGGGGGCGGAAAACTCCTCCGGCTTTAATTGATCCAGCCGAGAGAAGAGCGTGTCGTCCAGCAGCAAAAGACGTAAAACCCCCTCCTCCGCCAAAGCGGATCGCACGTCGTCGTAATGCAGCGCGCGGCTGTCCGGCTGGGAGGCCGCGGCGGGGGAAAGGGTTTTGCGCAGCGCCCGCTTTTGCGCGCTTTTCAGGCGCGCTTTGTACAGGCGATTGACCTCCAAATGCATGGCGTCCGGCGCAACGCCGGCCATCTCCGCCGCCCGGCTTCCGTAAACCTCTCGTGCCACGGCGCTGGGAAGGGAGGCGATCAAAGCGGCGGCTTCCTTCAAAAAGTCCACTTTCTGCTGGGGCTCGTCCAAATGATACCGGGTGCGGATTTGCATCAGCCGGTATTCCATATGGTTTTCCGAACGATCCAGCAGCAGGGAAAAGGCCTCGCTGCCGTGCCGCTTGATAAACTCGTCCGGGTCCTTGGCGCCCTGCATTTGCAGAACTTTGACGGAAAGCCCCGTCTTTTCCAAAATGGAGATGGCCCGGCCGGCCGCGGCGATACCGGCGTTGTCGCCGTCATACGCGATGACCACTTCCTTGGTATAACGGGAGAGGAGCTTTGCGTGCTCTGCCGTCAGCGCCGTGCCAAGAGAGGCCACGGCGCAGTCGAACCCTGCCTGGTGCAGGCTGAGGGCGTCCATATAGCCTTCTGCTAAAACAATGCGCCCCTGCTTGCTTTTTTTCGCGATATTCAAAGCGAAAAGATTGCGCCCCTTGTTGAACACCGCGCTTTCCGGGGAGTTCAAATATTTGGGTTGGCTGTCATCCAGCACCCGGCCGCCAAAGCCGATGACCTTGGAGCGGATGTCGATGATGGGAAAGATGAGCCGGTTGCGAAACCGGTCGTACACATGCCCCTTTTGGCTGCGCAGCGCCAAACCCGTGTCTAAAAGATCTTGGGTTTCAAACCCTTGGGCCTTCATCGCCTGGAGAAGCCCGTCCCACCGGTCCGGCGCGGCACCGAGACCAAACCTTGTGATGGCTCCCCGGGAGATGCCCCGGCGGCGGATGTATGCAAGGGCCGTTTCCCCCTGGGGGGAAAAAAGGGTTTGGTGAAAAAAGAGGGCGGCCGCCTGGTTCAGTTCCAGAAGGCGGGTGCGCCGACTGGAAAACTCCGCCCGGTCGTCCGGTACTTCCATTCCCGCTTTTTCGGCCAAAAACCGGACGGCCTCTGGGAAGGAGAGCTGTTCCGCTTCCATAATAAAATTGATCACCCCACCGCCCTTGCCACAGCCAAAGCAGTGGTAAATCTGCTTGTCCATGGAGACGGAAAAAGAGGGAGTCTTTTCGTTATGAAAAGGGCAAAGACCCCATAAATTGTTTCCCTTTTTGGTGAGAGGGACGTATTGCGAAACAATATCAGAGATTTCGCAGCGGGCGGCCAATTCATCTAAAAACCGATCAGAAAAGGCCATTTTCATCCTCCTTTTTTATAAGAAAGTGCAAAATATAAAGAAACGGAATACGAATATCCTTGCCAAACATTGACAATTTCATACCCCCAAGCGGAAAAAGAAGTGAGAAGAGCCGGGTTTCTGCTCTGTTTGGGTCAAAAAGCTAGGTTATCTGCCAGGCCCGGGGGATAAACGCCTTGCTGTACATGTGGATGGCATATTGGTCTGTCATCCCGGCAATGTAATCGCAAATGATCCGCTCGTGGCTTTCTTCCTCCCGCATAAAGTCGGGTGGGATCTTCTCAAAGTGCCGTTTATAATATTCAAACAGCCACAAAAGCATGTCCTTTGCCTTTGACTCCTCTCCTTTGGCCACCGGATTGCGGTAAACGTTGGAAAACATAAACTGCCGCAGGTTTTCCATGGCGGCGCCGATTTCCGGCGACTGCACAATGCTGGTTTTTCCCATGCTCTGAAAAATGATGTCTTTTGTCAGCGTGTCGATCCGCGCCCGGTGAGAGTGGCCCAAAAGGGCGGAGAGGGGTGCGGGAATGTCCTCGTTTTTTATGATACCGGCTCGGACGGCATCGTCTATATCGTGGTTGATATACGCAATCCGGTCGGCAAAGCGGATGACCTGCCCTTCTAAGGTGCACGGCTTCTGGGCGCCGGTGTGGCACAAGATGCCGTCGCGCACTTCATAAGTAAGGTTCAGCCCCCGGCCGTTTTTCTCCAAACATTCCACCACACGAAGAGACTGCTCATTGTGCCGGAAGCCGCTGGGCAGGATCTGGTTTAACGCGTCTTCTCCCGCATGGCCAAAAGGCGTGTGGCCCAGGTCGTGTCCCAAAGAAATGGCCTCTGTCAGATCCTCGTTGAGAGACAGCGCCCGCGCGATGGTGCGGGCGATCCGGGACACCTCCAGCGTATGGGTCATTCGGGTGCGGTAATGATCTCCTTCCGGCTGCAGAAACACCTGGGTTTTGTGTTTGAGCCGGCGGAACGCCTTGGAGTGGACAATGCGGTCGATATCCCGCTGGAAGCCGGTACGCACTGCGCAGTCCGCCTCTGCTCGGACGCGCCCCCGAGAAGAAACGCTGGCGCAGGCCAAGCTGGACAAAAGCAGGGCTTCCTTCGCCTCAATTTGCTCACGGATCATCATCTGTTCACCTCATCCATATGAAACTGAAAACATCCTGATGTTAACTATATACGCTGCAAACAGGGAAAAACCCTTCTTTTCATGCCCAAGAAAATTTAGAACATCTGGAAATTTGCTATTTCCCAACACAAAACCGCTCAAAAATACGAGAAACCAAAGCCTCCTGCAAGGTGCTTCCCGTAATCTCGCCCAAAGTGGAGAGAGCGTCTTCCACCCCGGTTAAAACGGCGTCCGGGGTGATGCCGGCGCGCAGATCTTCGAGGGACGCGGAAAGAGCGTCCAGCGCCCGCTTGGCAGCGCCCGCCTGACGGACATTTGTTAAAATCTCCCCGGGGGGCGTTTCTCTGTCTTTGGGGAACAAGAGGTTGATCTGGTCGATCAAGCCGTCCAGCCCGTGCTGCTGCCGGGCACTGATGGTACAAACATGGGAGAAGGAGCCGGCGAGGGCATCTTCCTCCCAAACAGAGGGAAGGTCTGACTTGTTTCGCACGGCAATGACCGATTCCTTCCCGGCTACGGCGTCTAAAATGGCCTGATCTTCTTCCTCAATGGGACGGGACGCATCCAAAACAACCAAGATCAGCTCCGCCTGGGCAAGGGCCTCACGGGCTCTGGTGGCTCCCATTTGCTCAATGGGGTCCTGGGTGTCCCGCAGGCCGGCGGTGTCGATCAGCCGCAGCAGACGGTCGCCCAAAAGCACCCGCTCCTCCACGGTGTCCCGGGTGGTGCCGGGAATGGGGGAGACGATGGCCCGTTCATATCCCAAAAGGGCGTTGAGCAGAGAAGATTTGCCTACATTGGGGCGACCCACGATGGCAGTGTCGATGCCTTCTGTCATCAGCCGGCCTTTTTGAAAGCTCTGGGTCAGGGCGTTTAGCCCGTTCATCGCCCGGGCTAGGGTGCCTTCAATTTCTGCTTTATCCAGATCCTCAATGTCCTCTTCCGGATAGTCCAGGAGGGCGTGAAACTGAGCGGTTAAATTCAGCAGGTCATCATAAATCCCGGAGATTTTAACGCGAATGGCGCCGGTGAGCTGGGCGGCGGCGTTTTGGGCGGCGGCGTCTGTTTGGGCGTCGATCAGGTCGGCCACTGCCTCTGCCTGGGTCAGATCCATCTGTCCGTTTAAAAAGGCCCGCTTGGTAAACTCCCCCGGCCGCGCCTGTCGAGCGCCGGCCTGAAGCAGAACGTCCAGCCCACGGGTCAGCAAAAGGGGAGAACCGTGGCACTGAAATTCCGCCGTGTCCTCTCCCGTATAGCTATGGGGGCCGCGGGAAACGGTGGCAAGGCAGCGGTCGATGACTTTGCCTGTTTCATCGAGCAGATCTCCGTAAATCAATTGGCGGGAGGGCGCCTGCGCCAGCGTGCCGCCGGACAAAGGGCGAAACAGGGCAGAGGCCAGCTGAATGACGCCGTCTCCGCTGAGACGCAGGATGCCGATGGCGCTGCGGGAGAAGGACGTTGCGATGGCGGCAATGGGTTCCATTTGAAAGCCTCCTTTTTTATATCCCGGCCTGCTGCACAAAGGGGCGCAGCAAGGACTGATAATGGGCTTTGCTCCGTACTTGGCCCACCACGGAAAGAGAGATTTGCTGAAAATTCAAAATATGCCGGGCCAGTGCCGCAATTTCGTCGCAGGTGACGGCGTCATACGCAGCCAAAATCTCCGATTCAGACATCACGCGGCCGAGGAACAGCTCGGAGCGAGCCAAATGGTTCATCCGGGCGGTGACAGATTCCATACCCAGAAAGATGCTGGATTTGGTTTGTTCCCGCACCCGGTGCAGCTCCTCTTCCGTGACTCCGTCTTGCAGAAGACGGTCGATCAGCGCGCAGATGGCGGAAATGGCCCGGCTTTCTGTTTCCGGCGACAAAGCGGCATACAGGCACAAAAGGCCTGTGTCCGCATGGGTGACGCCAAAGGTATAAATATTGTAGCAAAGACCCATCTGCTCCCGAATCTCCTGAAAAATACGGGAGGACATGCCCCCGCCCAGAATGGCGCTGAGCAGGTGCAGGACAAACCGCTTGGGATGGTCGTACGGCAGGGCGGGAAACGCCATGCAAAGATGGTTTTGTTCAATCTCTTTCCGGCGAATGGTGACACAGGGCTGGTAGTCGGCCGGCGCAACGGAAAGGCGGCCGGAGCCTTCCATCCGGGCGCACTGGGCCATCAGCGTTTCCACATCCCGATCCTGAAAGCGACCTACCATGGAGACGACGGTTTCTTCCGGTAAGTATTGAGCGTCCCGAAACTGGCGAAGCTTTGCACCGGTGATCCTGGCAAGGGTGGAGGGGCGGCCCAAGATGGGGCGGCCCAGGGCGTTGCCCGGATAAACGCTGGCAAACAGCCGTTCGATGCAAAGATCCTCCGGTGTATCTTCATACATTCCGATTTCTTCCAGAATGACGTTTCGTTCCGTGGCAACGTCGGCAGAATGAAACAGCGGGTCATAAAACAAGTCAAAAAGCAGATCCAGCGCCAAGGGCAGATGGGAATCCAGCACCCGGGTATAATAGCAGGTCTGTTCCTTGGCGGTATATGCGTTAAACTGACCACCCAGCAGATCCATTTCTCCGGCCTGCTCCAGCGCGGTGCGCTTTGCGGTGCCCTTGAACACCATATGCTCTATAAAGTGTGAAATGCCCTGCTGTTGGGGCGGTTCGTGCCGGGAACCGTTTCCAACCCAAATGCCGACGGCGGCAGAGTGGACATGGGGGATGGGCTCGATCAGCAGGCGGACACCATTTGGCAAAATGATTTTTTCATGCATAAAATTCTCCCGTCGCGCGCAGGATGCAAAGATTACAAAAAGGGGCGTTCCGCCCCTTTTTGTAATCGCGTCATCCAACATTCACATTATGAATCTTTTTTCTTTTCATTGGCTTCTTTCGCGGCGATTTCCCGCATGGCATCTTTATGAGACAGGTTAACGCGGCCTTTTTCATCAATCTCGGTGACCTTAACCCAAATCATGTCGCCGATCTTCACCACGTCTTCTACCTTTTCCACCCGATGGTCGGCAAGCTTGGAAATGTGAACCAAGCCGTCTTTACCGGGGGCCAACTCCACGAAGGCGCCGAATGCCATCAAGCGAACCACCCGGCCGTAATACAGCGTCCCGACCTCGGGAACAAACACGATGGCTTCGATGGCCTTTTTGGCGGCATCGCAGGAAGCGGCATCCAAGGCGGCGATATAAATCGTGCCATCGTCTTCAATGTCCACTTTCGCGTTGGTATCGGCTACGATTTTCTGAATGACTTTACCGCCGGAGCCGATGACCTCACGAATTTTATCCACGTCAATTTTCATCTGGATCATCTTGGGGGCGTATTCGGACACCTCGGGCCGGGGCTTGGGGATGGTGGGGAGCATGATCCCGTCCAGGATCTGGATTCTGGCTTCCCGGGTCAGCTCCAATGCATTTTTGATAATCTCGGCGGTCAAGCCGTCGTTTTTCAAGTCCATCTGGATGGCGGTGATGCCCTCCTTGGTACCGGCTACCTTAAAGTCCATTTCGCCGTGGAAGTCTTCCACTCCTTGGATGTCGATGAACGTGGTGAACTGGTCACCGTCCTGGATCAGGCCGCAGGAGATGCCGGCCACCGGCGCCTTGATGGGGACGCCGGCGTCCATCAGAGCCAAGGTGGAGCCGCAGATGCTGCCCTGAGAGGTAGACCCGTTGGAGGAGAGCACTTCAGACACCAAACGAATGGCGTAAGGGAACTCTTCCATAGAAGGGATCACCGGCTCCAACGCCCGCTCTGACAGGGCGCCGTGGCCAATTTCCCGGCGGTTGGTGGAGCGGGAGCCCCTGGCCTCACCCACAGAGAACGCGGGGAAATTATAATGGTGCATATACCGCTTTGTTTCTTCTTCATAAATGGTGTCCAGCTTTTGGGCGCTGCTGATGGTGGACAAAGTGGCCACGGTCAGCACCTGTGTCTGCCCTCTGGTAAACAGGCCGGAGCCGTGTACCCGGGGCAAAACCCCTACCTGCGCCCCCAAGGGGCGAATTTCATCCATAGCCCGGCCGTCCACACGCTTGCCTTCCAGCAGCCAGTGTTTGACAATATATTTCTGGAGTTTGTATATGCATTCGTCCATATACTTGTCCATATCCGGGTGTTTTTCCGAAAACTGCTCCAAAAGCTCGGCCTTAAACCCGTTCAGCCGCTCTTCCCGCACGTTTTTATCATCGGTGTCCATGCAATGCTGAGCCTTTTCCAGGCCGTAGGCCAAAATGTCCTGATAAAGGGCTTCGTCAAAGTTGGCATAGGGGTACTCAAACTTATCTTTGCCGATCTCCGCCACCATCTGGTTGATGGCAGCCACCTGCTTTTTGATTTCCTCATGGGCGCGGCAGATGCCCTCGAACATGATGTCCTCCGGGATCTGATCGGCGCCGGCTTCGATCATCACCACTTTTTCCGCTGTGGCGGCTACGGTGACATTCATGCGGGAGAGGCTGTGCTGCTCTGCCGTGGGATTGAACACGATTTCGCCATCCACATATCCCACATTCAGACAGCCGATGGGGCCGTTCCAGGGAATGTCGGAAATGGCCAGGGCGGCAGACGTGCCGATCATAGCGACCACTTCCGGCGCATGATCCGGATCCACCGACATCACAGTGGCGGTGATGACCACGTCGTTTCGAAAGTCGCTGGGGAACAGAGGACGGATGGGCCGATCGATCAGACGAGCAGAGAGAACGGCCCGCTCAGAGGGACGCCCTTCCCGCCGCAAAAAGCTGCCCGGGATCCGGCCAACGGCGTATAATTTTTCTTCAAAGTCAACGGACAAGGGGAAAAAGTCTACCCCGTCTCTCGGCTTGTTGGATGCGGTGGCACAGACAAGGACGGAGGTTTCCCCGTACCGCACAAAGCAGGAGGCGTTGCACAGCTCTGCCAGACGGCCCACTTCAATGGTCATGGGTCTGCCCGCTACGTCCAAGGTATACTCCTTTTGATTGACAAATTCTTTTTTCGTAACTTTCATATAATTCTCCTTTTATTTTCCGCCCTAGAGCCGCTGGAGACCTGTTAGCACTTGAAGCGAAGCCTGAAGGGTCAGGCGCCGCTTCAATTGCTAAAGGGTTTGGCAGTCCCAAGGCACATATTGTGAAGGCGGGGGAGAGCGGATGCTCTCCCCCGCCGGAACACATCATTATTTTCTGAGGCCCAGTTTGGCGATGCAGGCGCGGTAACGCTCAATGTCCTTTTTGGACAGATAATCCAGCATTTTGCGGCGTTTACCAACCATTTTCAAAAGGCCGCGGCGGGAGTGGTTGTCCTTCTTATGCACTTTCAGGTGCTCCGTCAGCTGGTTGATCCGCTCGGTTAAAATAGCGACCTGCACCTCGGGGGAGCCGGTGTCCTTTTCGTGGGTACGGTTTGCGTCAATGACGGCTGTTTTCTGTTCTTTCAAAAGCATGCTAATTTCCACCTTTCATTTTTGATCCTTGCAGCTGCGTGTTGGGCGGGTGAGTGACCTGATCGGTACAGGCAATGTGTCCCAAAACCCGGCGGCAGGATAATTTGCGACGCAAAAAACGCCGCATACTCATACATCATAGCAGTATACCACACATTTTGCTTTCTGTAAAGAAAAAACCGAACAAAAAAGGGGCTCCGTGTCTGTTGTTCCCTGTAACATTTCGGGGGAGCGTGGAGCCGCTTTTTCATCTGTTTCAAGGCCCGGGAGAAAATCCGGAAAGACCAGAAACGGGCGAAAAAGCGGCCGAAGCCCGCTACTCGTCGTCTCAAGACGGGGGGCTGTCGCCGGGGTCGGTTTCTTCCGTTGTATCCGCAAGGGACAGCGGCCCTGCTTCCGGGACGGAAGCCGCCTCGGCGGCAAAAGCAGCTGCCGGGGGGACGTCGGGCGTTTCTTCCGGCGGCCCTTCGTTCGGGGCCGCATCCCGCGCGGCGGCCGCGGCCTCCTCGGGCATCGGCTCCAGCGGGGATTCGGGCTCCTCCGTTCGGACGGAAGGGTTTGCTTCATGTATGCCGGAAAAAGCGTCGGAGGGAAGGGGGGAGAATGTTGCTTTCGCGTCTGATGCGTCCGGATGCCCGGCGTTGTCGTCCGACAGGCTGCCCGGGCCGGACGGGGGAGAGGTGAAAGGGGCTGACGGCGTATCGTCCGGCTCGTTGCGGCGAATCATAACCGCAAAGATTCCGGCCAACGCGCAGACCACCAAGATTCCCCCGATGATGACGAGGGCGATGGGCCAACCGAAAAACAGAGAAGCGCCGGCACCTGCTGTCCAAACGGGGGATGTGCTGCGCAAACGGATGGAACGTGTTTTCCTCATGTCACACTCCTTTTCTGCTGGCTGGACTGACAGCCACGATGGAAATTTGAATGGTTTGTTTTCATTGTATGCAGAATGGGTGAAAAATATAGAAGAAATTTGTTGGACGGGCGTTAAAAAAGAAAACGGGTCTCTCGCACTGCGAAAGACCCGAAACACGGACATGGGTTATGCGTCTTCTTCTTTTCCAGGTGTTTCCCCCGCAAGGGGATCTGTGTGCCGGGGCGAGGCGGGCAGAGGATCTTCTTCTGCCGCATCTGGTACAGAGGCGGTGTCATCGGCCTGCTCCGGATCTCGGCCATCTAAAATGGCCATCATCTCCTGTCCGGTGATGGTCTCTTTCTTCAGTAGATAAGAAGCCACCTTGTCCAGCATTTCCCGGTGTTCTTCTAAGATAGCAATGGCGTCCTGGTAACACTGGGCAATGATTTTCATAACGGCTTGGTCAACGGCTGCAAAGGTTTCCTGGGCGCAGTTGAGCGTGGCCGTTCCTTCCAAGAACTGGCTCTGCACAGTCCCCAAAGCCACCATCCCAAACTCATCGCTCATGCCATATTGGGTGATCAGCCGCCGTGCGATGTCGGTTGCCCGCTCAATGTCGTTGGCGGCTCCTGTTGTTTGGGTGGAAAACACAAGTTGTTCGGCGGCACGGCCGGCCAGCAGCGTTCTGATTTCCGTTAAAAGGTCATCCTTAGAAAGCAGGAACTTTTCCTCCTCCGGCAGCTGCATGGTATAGCCCAGCGCCCCCCGGGTATGAGGGACGATGGTGATTTTTTGCACCGGCTGGGCGTGCTTTTGCTTGGTGGCCACCATGGCGTGGCCCACCTCGTGAAATGCGATGATCTTCTTTTCCGTTTCCGTCAAAACCGTTCCCTTTTTTTCCGTCCCGGCAATGACCACTTCGAAGGAAATCAAAAGATCTTCCTGATTGACGGCAAAGCGTCCTAGGCGAACGGCGCGCAGCGCCGCTTCATTGACCAAATTGGCAAGGTCCGCGCCCACGCACCCCGCGGTGGCCTGGGCGATCCGGTTTAGGTCTACGTCCTCCGCCAGGCGGATGCTGCGGGTATGCACCTGAAGCGTGGCCAGTCGGCCGGCTAAGTTGGGCCGGTCAACGGTAATCCGCCGGTCGAACCGGCCGGGACGCAAAAGCGCCTTGTCCAGCACCTCCGGCCGGTTGGTGGCCGCCAAAACAATGACACCCTTGGTGGGGTCAAACCCGTCCAGCTCTGCCAGGAGCTGGTTCAAGGTTTGCTCCCGCTCGTCGTTTCCGCCGAAACGGGACGCATCCCGGCTTTTTCCAATGGTGTCAATTTCATCGATAAAGATAATGCAGGGCGCCATTTTGGCCGCCTGCTGGAACAGATCCCGCACACGGGACGCGCCAACACCCACAAACATCTCCACAAAATCGGAGCCGGAGATGGAGAAAAAGGGAACGTTGGCCTCGCCGGCCACTGCCTTTGCCAGGAGGGTTTTACCGGTACCGGGAGAGCCGACCAGCAGCGCCCCCTTGGGGAGCTTCGCGCCGATGGCGGTGTATTTTTGAGGGTTGTGCAAGAAATCGATGATTTCTTCCAAAGACTCCTTGGCTTCGTCCTGTCCGGCCACATCGGCAAAGGTAACCCCCGTTTTTCGCTCTACATAGACCTTGGCATTGGCTTTTCCCACGCCGCCCAAGCCGCCGCCCAAGCCGCCGCCCATTTTATTGCCCATGCTGCGAAACAGGAATGTGAGCAGCAGATACATCAAAACCAGGGGAAGGAGCCAAGAGATCAAAAAGCCGAGAATGGGGGAAAGCGTTTGGGGAATTTCCTGTTTATAATCCACGCCGTGCTTCTGCAGCAGGTCGATCAGCTCCGGATAGTCCACAATGCCTGTGTATAGGGTTTTCCCCGCCGCGGGGGAGTTTGCCGGGGCCTTTGCCGCCTGCTTTGTGACGATCATGTAAGATTCTTCTCCCCGGGAGACCGAGGCGACTTCGTCGTTTTCCACCATGGATAAAAACTGACTGAACGAGATTTCCTCTGTATTGGCGGTGTTAAACATCGAAGAAATGTAGTTGAACACAACCGTGAGCACCAGAGCCCAGACGACAATGGCGATGATGGCGTTGATATTTCGTTTTCCGTTTTTCCTACCCTTATTGGGGTCCATTGAAACGCCTCCTTTGATTTCGTTTTATACCACCAACAAGGCGTGTTGCATGATATAAGCTGCGGCCAGCGCAGGAGTTTATCCTATTTTCATGTAGTATATCATATTTTGTGTTGTAATACAACAAAGTAGTAGGAGTCCTTCTGTGAATTTTCTGTAAAAAAAGACACGTCATTTTGGGAAGAAGGATCAGAAAATCGCAAAATAAGGATACCAGACGAGAGCGGCTTATGCTATAATAGCTCATGACAACAGCGCGCAGGCCAAACGTCGGGCGGCGGATGCCGCGTGCCGGCTTTTGGCATGCGGGTGCAGGGAAAAGCGGTTTTGGTTGACCGGCCGCTGGAAGGGGAGGACACAACGTGGAAAGAGAACAGGAGCAACAGGAGCAACAGGAGCGGGAAGGGCAGATCGAAGGCCGGAACGCAGTGATGGAAGCGCTGCGCGCGGGCTGGACACTGGATAAAGTATATATCGCGGCGGGCAACACGGACAAGGGGCTTGCAAAGCTTTCGGCCGCCGCCCGGGCGTCCGGCGCCTTGGTGGTGGAAACGGACCGGCGGAAGCTGGACGCCATGAGCGTGACCCATGCCCATCAGGGGGTTGTTGCCTTCACTCCGGCCGTGCCGTATCACACGGTGCATGACTTGCTGGATCGGGCAAGGAGCCGCGGAGAAGCTCCTTTGCTTGTGGCCTGCGACGAGATAGAAGACCCTCACAATTTGGGGGCCATCATCCGCACGGCGGAGGCAGCCGGCGCCCACGGCGTTATCATCCCCAAACGCCGCAGCGTGGGGCTTACGGCCACGGTTTTGAAAACCTCCGCCGGCGCTCTGACGCACCTGCCCGTGGCTCGGGTGCCAAATTTGACGGCTGCGTTGCGGACCCTCAAGCAGGAAGGTCTTTGGGTGTTCGGCACTGCGGCAGATGCCGAGGTGGCCTTGTATCAGGCGGATTTGAAAGGGCCGGCGGTGCTGGTCATCGGGTCGGAAGGAAAGGGCATGGGACGTCTGGTGGGGGAGACTTGTGACCAGACGGTGCATATCCCGATGTATGGAGCGATGTCCTCCCTCAACGCGTCCGTCGCCGCCGCTGTGATGCTGTATGAGGCGGTGCGGCAAAGACAAGCGTCTTTGTAAACGCATCCGCGTTTGAACTATAACGGAATGAAGGATCGGAAACATGGAACATGAAGTGGATCGTCCGGCTGAGCCGGAAAAAGGGGCCTCGCAGGAAGGCACTCCGCCCGTAGGCAGGTCTACGGAAGAT
This sequence comes from Oscillospiraceae bacterium, assembly GCA_050950425.1. Classification (GTDB taxonomy): domain Bacteria; phylum Bacillota; class Clostridia; order Oscillospirales; family Oscillospiraceae; genus RGIG529. The sequence continues at coordinate 650,828 of JBMNHO010000002.1, read as the reverse complement.
ACAATAAAACAAACGGACCCTCGGGCGGAACCGACAAACGGCCCGGCGGGACAAAAAAACAAGCCGACAGACCCGGATTTGCTTCCCCTGCCCCCCGCCCCTTTGCCAAGAGAGGTACAGGCCGATCGGGAGCGGGAGGAGCTGGCACAGGAGCTTTTGGAGCGGCGTTTTTTGCGCCGTAGGCATCAAAAGGAAGAGAAATTGCCTCAGGATGACGCTGGCAAGGCGCGGGACAAAGCCATCGATAGGGGGAAGGCGGCAGACGGAGGGCCGCCGCCCCCCGCGTTTCAGCCGCCGCCCCCAACCCCTACCCCTTTGCCAAGCGAGCCGCTGACGCCTGTGAGTCCGGCGGAGGAGGCGGAGATGAGCGCGCTTGTGGAGGCGCTGTTCAAAGAAAAGCCGCCCGCCAAAAAGGAAGAGGCCGGTACCCGTCCTCCGATGCAGGGGAAACCCCCAAAAGACACTTCCGAAGCGGCAGAAAAAACGTCTGCCCCCGGGGAGGAAGAAACCCCAAGCCCCGCGGAAGCGCCTCGGGAGACAGCGGACGACCCGCGCTACAAAGCCGCCCCGGGGAAGCGGCTGGCAAAGCGGGAGGGCCCACCCCCGGCGCATAAGAAAAAGCCGGAAAAGCGGAGGGAACCGGAAGCCCAAGATGAAGAGCAAAGGGCGCCAAACGAGGAAACAGAAACAAAAGATTTCTTGCGCCATCTGCTCCAGGAATGGAGCGTGCCAGAAGAGGACACCCCGGAGGAAGACCTGACCCAGACAGGGAAGCTGAAGGTGCGGGCTGTTTGGAACCGACTTTTGGAGCAAACGGACGAATATGCCAAGATTATGTATGAAGAAGAGACGGAAACGGAAGAGCCGTCTCCGGATTGGGCGCAGGCTCACTTGAAACGGGACGTGTATGACCAGGAGAGCCGGTTCCGGCCGGAGGAGCCGGAGGACCGGGACGAGACGGAAAACGACGAGGAAAAGAAGCGAAGGCTTCCCAAGTTTTTACGCCGGTTCCAGAGGAACGAGGCCCCGGAGGACGGGCTCCCGGAAGAGGAACATACGCCGGAGGAAATGACACGTTTTTATAAAAAGCAGCTGGGAAGGCAGCGCCTGCGTGCCGTTTTGGTGGGGGCCGCGGCGCTTGCGCTTTGCTATATTGCCTTGGCGCAACGGTACCTGTGGCCCTTTCCCGGCGACGCCGTCGCCGGGATGACGGGACACATCGGTGCATCCCTGGTGCTGACCTGTGTGGCGGCGCTTTTGGGATGGGACGTGATCAAAGACGGAATCGCCGGTCTGTTCCGGGTGAAAGCCACCGCGGAGCTTTTGGCGGCAGCGTCCGTCATCGCCAGCATATTGGACGCCGGAACGCTGCTCATCTTCCAAACCAGGACGGTAACCATGCCCTTTTGTGCCGTGTCGGTCTGTTCCCTCCTGTTTGCCTTGTGGGGCCGGTATTCCAAGGGACGCAGTAGGCGGATGTCTTATCGGGTGGCGTCTTTGTCGGACCCTTATTTGGTGACAAGGGACAGTGAAAAGTGGGAAGGAGGCAAGTGTTTCACCAAGCATCTTGGTTCCATCCGCGGGTTTGTCACCCAAGTGGAAGCGCCGGACGGCATAGAGCGGGTGTATCAGCATTTGGCGCCGCTGCTGCTGCTGGCCAGCCTGCTGTTTGGCTTGATCGTCTCCGTGGGCAAATCAGAAACGGGCTTGTTTCTTTGGAGTTTTTCCGCCATGGCGGCGGCCGCCGCGTCGTTTTCTTCCTTTTTTGCCTACTCCATGCCCTATGCGAAAATCACAAGGCGGCTGATGAACAGCGGAGCGACCCTCGCGGGCTGGCCGGGGGCATCTGCCACAGGGGGGCGCAAAGGGATCGCCCTGGGCGACCGGGAGCTCTTCCCCGCCGGAACCGTGGAAATCAGCGGACTGAGCGTGTTCGGCGTTCACACGGAGGACACGGTGATTGCCTATACCGCTAGCGTAATGCGGGAATCCGGCTGCGGCCTTGACAAGATTTTTCACGAGCTGCTTCGCAGGCAGGGGATGATCCTGCGCCGTGTAGAGGAGTTAAATCAATATGAATCGGGCGGGTTTTCCGCCGCGATCCGGGGACAGTCCGTTTTGATTGGCTCTGCCGCGTTTATGCGGGAGGCAAAGGTGCGCCTTGCCCCGGGACAGCACGTGAAGCATGCTGTTTTTTGCGCCATTGGCGGGGAACTGGCCGGGATTTTTGCCCTTCGGTACCGGGGGGCAAGCAATGTCAAAGCCGCCCTGTTCCAGCTGCTGCGTAGCCGTCTGTCCCCTGTAATGGCCACGCGGGATTTTAACATAACAGACGAAATGTTAAGTCGGCGGTTTAAGCTAAAACAGGATGTTCTGGCTTACCCGCCGCTGGAGGAGCGGCTGGCCCTTTCCGACCCCAAGCAGGATTATGAATTTCCCTTGGTCGGCCTTTTGGTGCGAGACGGGCTGGCGCCGTTTGCAGAGACGGTCGTGGGCGCAAGGCGCCTCTCCCGATCGGTGATGATGGGGGGCGTATTTGCCATCTTCAACTCTGTCATTGGCGTTTTGATGGCGTTTTACCTGACTTATGCAAAAGCGTTTGACTCCATTTCCGTCCTCCATTTGCTGGTTTTCATGCTGATGTGGCTGGTGCCTGCTGTGCTGATAGGAAGGGGAGTCAACCGGTACTAGAAACACGAATGAGAGAAATGAAAAGCAGGGGGATACATGATTTATTTGGATCACGCCGCCACCACCAAAGTGTGTGAGGCGGCGGCGCAAGTGACGCTGGAGCGAATGACGGTACACTTTGGGAACCCCTCTTCCCGCCATCCCGTTGGGATGGCAGCGGCGGCGCTGCTGAAACAGGATCGGGAAGCGGTGGCCGGGGCGCTTGGCTGCCTGTCGGAAGAGCTTTTTTTCACATCCGGCGGAACGGAGGGGGACAACTGGGCGATTTTATCCGCTTTGCAGGTCAATCGACGGGTGGGGAAACACATCATTGCCACGGCGGTGGAGCACGCGGCGGTGATGGAGCCCCTTCGGGCGCTGGAGCAGCAGGGGTATGAAGTGACTTATTTAATGCCGGACGACACGGGGCGGGTTTCCGCCGGGGCGGTGGCCTCCGTCCTGCGGGAGGACACGGCGCTTGTTTCCATGATGCTGGTGAACAACGAAACCGGCGCGGTTTTCCCGGTGAAGGAAACCGCGCGGATCATCAAGCAGTCTGGTAAAAAAGCCCTGCTGCATACCGATGCCGTGCAGGGGTTTTTAAAGCTGCCCTTTACGCCCGAGGGACTGGGGGCGGACCTTGTCACCATCAGCGGGCATAAAATCGGGGCGCCCCGGGGTGTGGGGGCGCTGTATGTGCGGCGGGGGCTGCGCCTTCCGCCCCTTCTGCGGGGCGGCGGCCAGGAAGGGGGCCTGCGCTCCGGGACAGAACCAACGGCCCAGATCGGGGGGTTTGCCGCCGCCTGTGTCATAGGCAGGAAAAATATGGGGCAAAACCTGGCCCATATGCAGGCGCTCAAAAAAGGCACGCTGGAGCGGCTTTCCGTCCTTTTGCCCCAGGTGAAGGCGGTTGGCGTAAGCGAAGCGCCCCACATCCTGTGCCTGACGCTGCCGGGCTACAAGAGCGAGGTGCTGGTGCGAGTGCTGGGCGACATGGGCGTTTGCGTTTCAGCCGGCTCGGCCTGCCACAAGGGAAAGGCCAGCTATGTGCTTTCCCAGATGCGGCTGACCCCGAAAGAGCGGGAGGGGGCGTTTCGTGTCAGCTTTTCCCCGGAGAGCACCAAGGAAGAGGTAGACGGGTTTTGCAAGGCTCTTTTGGCGGCGTCCCGCGAGATGTTTCCGAGTTTATAATCTCGATTGTCTCATCCATTTTAAGAATTTGTGATAAAACAAAAACACCCCCGGCCCGGGGGTGTTTTCTGTCGCGCAGCCAGATCAAGCGTCCTGAACCATTTGGACATAGGGCAAAACGGAGAAGCCAAGAGAGGTATACAGGGCGATCGCTCTGTGATTTCCCGGCTCTACCTCCAGGCGAAAACGGGAAACCGACGGCTCGAACTCGCGTTTCAAAAACGAAAAAAACGCGCGACCAAAGCCTTGAGAGCGAAAGGCCGGGCGGACATACAAGTCCTCGATCCAAAGGGTTTGGCCGCCGGCCTCCACGGAAAAATACCGAGACGCCACGGCGTACCCCGCGGGCTGTTCCCCTTGCTTTAGCAAAATGCCGAACACGGGAGCGCCGGGCTCTAAAATGGCGTCAAAGGTGCGCTGGTGGTATGCTTCCGGAACGGGGCGCAGGACGGCGCCGGAGTGGTACATCTCCTGGGCCATCTCTAAAAACAGCGGCCGCTGGGGCGCTGTGAAATATGAAAATGCGTGCATATGACGAAATCTCCTTATTGAAATGGAAACAAAATGGACTGGAATAAAACGGGGCATCACAACCCTCTATGCCTGAGATGCCGGGATCCTCCTGTACACCGTTCAAAGATGCGCCAAAAGCCCTCTGCATCCCCCCACGGGAGGGGCAAAGCACTAAGGGAAAGGAGAGGACCTTTTCCCCAAGGGTTGGAGCCGACAAAAAAAGAAGAAAGGCCCCAAAAGGGCCTTTCCAAATAGATTTTATTTGCATTCTATGGCGCATCCTGCTCCAACAGTGCCTTGGCGGAAGAAGCGAGACCAGCAAGCCCCTGGATTTCCGAAGGGATGATGATCTTGGTGGCTTTTCCGTTGGCGGCCGCCTGGAAGGCCTCCAGCGACTTGAGCTTGATCACCTGGTCGTTGGGGCTGGATTCGTTGAGCATCGCCAGCGAGTCGGCCATGGCCCGCTGTACCTTCAAAATGGCCTCTGCCTGCCCTTCCGCCTCCAAAATGGCGGCTTGCTTGGCTGCGTCGGCCCTTAAAATGGCAGACTGCTTCTCACCCTCGGCCACCAGGATCTGCGATTGCTTTTGCCCCTCCGCCTGCAAGATGGCTTCCCGGCGCTCCCGCTCAGCACGCATCTGTTTTTCCATGGATTCCTGAATGTCTCTGGGGGGCATGATGTTTTTCAGCTCCACCCGGTTGACCTTGATCCCCCACGGGTCGGTGGCCTCGTCCAAAATGGCCCGCATCTGGGTATTGATATGGTCCCGGCTGGTCAGAGACTGGTCCAGCTCCAGGTCACCGATGATATTCCGCAGAGTGGTTGCCGACAAGTTTTCAATGGCGGAAAGCGGACGCTCTACCCCGTATGTATACATTTTGGGATCGGTAATCTGAAAATAAAGCACGGTGTCAATCTGCATGGTGACATTGTCTTTTGTGATAACAGGCTGAGGCGGAAAATCCACCACTTGCTCTTTGAGAGAAACCGCTTTCGCGACCCGCTCAATGAACGGGATTTTAAAATGCATGCCAACGCCCCAGACAGCCTGAAACGCACCGAGGCGCTCTACTACATATGCTTTTGACTGTTGCACGATGACAATGTTTTTTGCCAAAATAATCAAGACGATGATGGCCAAAATAACCCATGGGAAAAACACACCAATTGTTTCAAAAAGTTCCATATAAGCCTCCTTTTTTTGCCCAGCGTGTTAAGACACGCCAGCTTTGTCCGACAGGGACTGGGGGGGTGCTTGTTCGGCAGGCACGACAAAGATCTTGACACCCTCAATGCGCAGCACCGTCACCTGTGCCCCTTCCGGAATGGGGGCGCCGTCGGTCTGGGCTGTCCATATGTTGCCGCCAACGGACACCTGCCCGGCACGGTGCAGGGGATCGATGGTCTGAACCACAAGTCCGGTCATGCCAATGACACGATCCGCATTGGTCGCTGTTTTTCGCGGGGTCAGGTATTTTTTGGCGAAGGGCCGTGTAATGCCCAAAACCAAAAGAGAGATGCCGCAAAAGAGAATCAGCTGCAGCAAAACCGGGGCATGCAGGGCGGCGGCGACCATGCCGGCAACGCTGCCAAGAGAAAACCAAATGGAGACAAGCTGGGTGGTCGCCGCTTCCACCAGCGCGAAAAACGCGGCGGCAATCAGCCAGATCACGGTCATGCTCATAAAGACACCCTCTTTCTATCAACGGGCAAAACCTTAATATATCACCAATGACACAAAGTATATCATATTCTATCGCAAAAAGATAGAGCAATTCACTGGAAAATACACGGCGGAACAGGCAAAATATAAACTGCGTATTGTCAGACGAAAGGAAACAGGATATACTGCTAGTTGTATTTATATATGTTACAAAATGAATGGATAGAATGGAGAAACAATGGAGATTCGAATGATCACGCCGTGTCTGTTTGGCTTGGAGGGCCTGGTGGCTGACGAGCTGCGGCGTTTAAACATGAAAACGGTGGAAGCGGAAAACGGCAGGGTGCTGTTTTCCGGCGAGATGGCGGATGTGGCAAGGGCAAACATCAATCTGCGCTGCGGAGAGCGGGTGCTTTTGGAAATGGGGCAGTTTTCCGCACACAGCTTCGACGCTCTGTTTGAGGCCGTCAAAGCGCTTCCATGGGAGCGATATCTGACTCAAAACGCCGCGTTTCCCGTCAAAGGATATGCTTTGAATTCTGCGCTGCATTCCGTACCCGACTGCCAAAAAATCATCAAAAAAGCCATCGTGGAGCGGCTGAAGCAGACGTATCATCAAAATTGGTTTGCAGAAGACGGGCCTGTTTACCAAGTGCAGTTTTCCATTTTAAAGGATTGGGCAACGCTGTCCATCGACACCTCCGGCCCGGGGCTGCACAAACGAGGATGGCGGGCGGAAGGGGTTACGGCGCCCCTGCGGGAAACGCTGGCCGCCGGGATGGTGATTTTATCCCGCTACCGCGGCAAAGATGCGTTTTGCGACCCCTTTTGCGGCTCCGGCACCATTGCCATTGAGGCGGCGCTGTTGGCCTGCAACCGGGCGCCGGGTCTGGGCCGCTCCTTTGCGGCCCAGAAGTGGAGCCAATTTCCAAAAGCTGTGTGGGAGCAGGCCAAGGAAGAGGCGAGAGCGCGGGAGTTTCACAGGGAGTACGACATCTGGGGCGGGGATCTGGACCCAAAAGCCGTAGCCATTGCAAAGAGCAACGCGAAAAAGGCCGGGGTTTCTCAGCTGATCCGCTTTGAGCGAGCGGATGCCAAAACATTCGCCCCCCAAGGGGAGCGAGGAACCATTGTTACAAATCCGCCGTATGGGGAGCGGATGCTGGAAAAAGAAGAGGCGGAAGCCCTTTCCGCTGCTTTCGGGGCGGCATACCGCCGTCTGGCCGGGTGGAAGCTTTGCCTGCTCTCTTCCGACGAAAAGCTGGAGCAGCACTTCGGACGGCGCGCGGAGAAGAAAAGGAAGCTTTACAACGGGATGATTCCCTGCAATCTATATTACTATGGGAAATAAGCCCGTCAGCAAACGGGGATGCCAAAACACACGCTGCGGGAAAAAACAGGAGGATGAAAATTGGGCCAGTCGGTTCATTTTCGTGTAAAAATAGGTGTAAAAATTTTATTTTGAGATGTTTTTTTGGCTTGCGTGCAAAAAATAAGCCCCCTGGAACACAAATATAAGAAAACTGCCTTGTTTTTGCGTGACGATTTCCCAAAAACAGGGCTGTTTTTTTATAAAAATAAAAAATTACATGAAAATTAAACGAAATCATGCGAGAAAAGGAGAAAATATTCAATTAAAATAAAAAATGGAATATAAATTTGATAGATGGTAAAATATAATGGAAACTGGTAAAATATGAGGAAAATTTCATTTGCGCAGAGGGCTTATTTGCCTTATGATAAGAACAGTTTTTAGCACTCCGAAAGAGAGAGTGCTAAACTTGAGGTTCAATCGGATTCAAGCATGATGACAGAACAAAAGAAATCGTAGGAGGTAAGTTCCATGAAATTGAAGCCCCTTGGAGACAGAGTTATTTTAAAAATGATCACAAATGTGGAAGAAACCACACAAAGTGGATTGATTTTGACCGGAAGCGCAAAGGAAAAGCCCGCAGCGGCAGAGGTTGTTGCAGTGGGCCCCGGCGGCATGATAGACGGAAAAGAAGTGACCATGACGGTGCAGGTGGGTGACCGTGTCATCACCAGCAAATATGCCGGCACAGAAGTGAAGCTGGGCGATGATGAAGTGATGGTCGTGCGCCAGAGCGACATTCTGGCCATTGTAGAAGAATAAACACAATCGAGGAGGTAAGCGATTATGGGATTGATGGAAAAAGAACTGAAATATGGGGAGGACGCTCGCCGCGCACTGGAGCGGGGCGTCAACCAATTGGCCGATACTGTTAAAATTACGCTGGGGCCCAAAGGCCGGAACGTTGTTTTGGACAAAAAGTTCGGCAGCCCGCTGATCACCAATGACGGCGTGAGCATTGCGAAAGAAATCGAGCTGGAAGATCCGTTTGAAAACATGGGCGCCCAGCTGGTGAAAGAAGTGGCCACCAAGACAAACGACGTGGCCGGCGACGGAACCACCACCGCCACGCTGCTGGCGCAGGCCATTATCCGGGAAGGGATGAAGAACCTGGCGGCCGGCGCGAACCCCATGATTATGCGCAAGGGCATTTTCAAGGCAGTGACTGCCGCTGTTGAGTCCATCAAAGCAAACGCCAAGGAAGTGAACGGCGCCGAGGACATCGCAAGAGTCGGCACCATTTCCTCCGGCGATGAAAACATCGGCCAGCTGATTGCGGAGGCCATGGGCAAGATTCAAAAGGAAGGCATCATTTCCATTGACGAGTCCAAGACCGCTGAGACGTATATTGAAATTGTCGAAGGCATGCATTTTGACAAAGGCTATCTGTCGCCCTACATGGTGACTGACTCCGAAAAAATGGAAGCTGTGATGGACGACCCTGTTATCCTGATCACCGACAAAAAAATTGACACCATTCAGGATCTGCTGCCCATTCTGGAACAAGTGATGAAGGCCGGCAAGAAGCTTCTGATCGTGGCGGACGATGTGGAAGGGGAAGCCTTGTCCACTTTGATTCTCAACAAAATCCGTGGCATCCTCAACGTGGTCTGCGTCAAAGGCCCCGGCTATGGCGACCGCCGGAAGGATCTCCTTCAGGACATGGCCATTTTGACCGGCGGCACCGTCATCACTTCCGACCTGGGTCTGGAGCTGAAAGACACCACTTTAGAGCATTTGGGCACCTGCAGAACTGCGAAGATTCAGAAAGAGACCACGGTACTCATCGGCGGCGGCGGCGACTCGGAGGCGATTTCCGCCCGGGTGAGCCAGCTGCGCAACCAGCTGGACATGCCGATGGCTGACTATGAAAAAGAGAAGCTCAACGAGCGTCTGGCAAAGCTGGCCGGCGGCATTGCCGTTTTGAAGGTAGGTGCCGCTACGGAAACCGAAATGCTGGAAAAAAAGATGCGCATTGAGGACGCGCTGAACGCCACCCGCGCCGCCGTGGAAGACGGCATTGTGGCCGGCGGCGGCACCGTGTATGTCAATGCCATCCCCGCGGTGGAAAAGCTGATCGCCAGGACCGAGGGCGATGAGAAAACCGGCGTGAAGATCATTGCGAGAGCCCTGCAGGAGCCGACGCGGCAGATCGCCCAGAACGCAGGCCTTGACGGCTCCGTTATCATCGAAAAGATCAAAAGCAGCCGCAAAGTTGGCTATGGCTTTGACGCATACAAAGAAGTGTACTGCGACATGATGAGTACAGGAATCGTGGATCCCGCCAAGGTGACACTGTCCGCGCTGGAAAACGCGGCTTCGATCGCCTCGATGCTGCTGACCACGGAAGCCGTTGCCGCACAGAAGAAAAACCCCGCTGTCCTGCCGATGAACGCCCCCACCGGCGACATGAGCGGCATGGGAATGTATTAAGTTATATCCCCTGAGCAATATAGGCCGGCGCCCGCCTTTTCGCGGGCGCCGGCTTTTCGTTTTGCAAGGTTGTTATGTTGGGCCGTTTTGCCGTTTCCGTGGGTTCTGTTTTTTGATTTTTCAAATGATGTTGGTTCGGGAGGGGATACGGGAGAGCAAGTAGGCGAGGACGGTACTTCCCACGGATGCCGCCAAAAAGCTGCATATGATCTGCACGGCCGGTGTGAGGGTGATGCCCGCTGCATGTTGCAAGGCGCGAAACAGCTCCAACATCATAACGTGAGAAAGATAAATACCAAACGTCAGTTTCGAAATGCGATTTGCCCATAGGGTCAGCGTGGATTTCCATCTTCTGGGGGGCTGATCCTGTGCTTTGAACCTGTCTTTTATGAAAACGAAACATGCACCGCTGGTTAAGAAATGGGTGATGGAGTAGCCGGCATTCCATTGAAAGTTGAGAAGCTGAGGAGAGGACATCCAATGGTTCCCAAACACACTCAGCGACAATCCCATAATACCGCCGAGATAAATCAGCCCTTTGATGCGAGGGGAAAGGGTTACGGTTCCCAATAAGTACCCATATAAAAAGAATCCTGCATAGCCTTCTATCAGTGCCTTGAACGGGGCGATGGAAATCGTGGTTTGAATCGTATTAAAAAAATGAAAGACAGACGGCTGAAGCAAAATCAGAAACAATAGGAGAAACAGCTCCTTGAAGCTGCAATGGTCTACGATGCGTTTCAAAAAGGGAGCTAGGAGATAGAGCGCGATGATTTGATAAAGGAACCAAAGATGATATTTACTTCCATGCTGAAACAATTGGGTGAAAAACAAGAGGGGGTTCATGGAGTTGTGGTACAGGAACCCATTGAAGATAAAATAAAAAAGGTTCCAGAACAAGAAAGGAAGGATGAGCTTCCCAATCTGTTTTTGATAAAAAGGACGGATTTGGCGGGTTCGCTCCTTTGAGAGAGCCAAATATCCGCTGATCATGAAAAAAAGCGGCACGCCCATACGGGTGATCGGCGTCATAAGGTTCATGGCCCACCATGTCCTGGTGCCAAACAGACTGATATTGGTATAAAACGGGGCGAAGCTGTGCAGCATCACAACCAAATACATGGCGGCGCACCGCAAAACATTTAAATATGGTTCTTCTGTTCTTGCTTGCGGAAGGAGGGTGGCTGCGGTGTTGGGTTCCATTCTGGCTGCCATATGGTTGAATCCCCTTTTTTGTTCGTTCATCAGACAATGCTTGTGGTTTCATATTTTATCCTACCTGTATCCGCCGCCTTTGTCAATGCGGGAAAAGGAAGGGGGGAACGCAATCAAAAGAAACGGATGAAATGCAGAAAAATAAAAAAACCCCTTGCTTTCTCTTTTTTCCCGTGTTATAATGGCAAAGCTGTTTCCGGGAGAAAAGTGATATGCGCCTGTAGCTCAGCTGGATAGAGTGTTTGGCTACGAACCAAAAGGTCGGGGGTTCGAATCCCTCCAGGCGTGCCAAAAAACCCATGAAATCATATGGTTTCATGGGTTTTTTGTTGTTTTTATAAAATGTAAAAATAACTTGGCGTTTACTCGGCTGCCTCCTGCCGTGTTTTGCCCATTGTCAACGACAAGAAAGCAGGGGATTGCTTGCTTTTTCCAGTATATAAGCCGGAGAGGAAAAGCGCCGCCCGCGCCGGAAAATAAAAACGAAGCATTGACAGGAAAATAAATCTGCCGTACAATGACCCATATACCAATTGGATAGGTTGGTAATTGCAAAACGCGTTGCGTTTGGCTTTCATTTCTTTCATAAGCCGTACCAAAGGTGCCTTTTCAAAGGCACAGAAAGCCTGCCGCCGCATTTAACCGCAGCAATCCATTTGATTCTATTTTGGAGGGAAGAGGATGAGCAATATTTACACAAGCGTAGATCAGCTGGTCGGCAAGACGCCTTTGCTGGAGCTGGTTCATATCAAACAAGAAGATGGGCTGAAAGCCCGGGTTCTTGGCAAGCTGGAATATTTCAATCCCGCCGGCTCCGTGAAGGATCGCATTGCCAAAGCGATGATTGAGGATGCCGAGACCAAAGGTCTTTTAAAAGAAGACTCCGTTATCATTGAACCCACCTCGGGCAACACGGGGATTGGGCTTGCGTCGGTTGCCGCAGCCAAGGGATATCGGATTATCATTGTCATGCCGGAGACCATGTCGGTGGAACGCCGCCAACTGATGAAGGCTTACGGCGCAGAGCTGGTGCTGACCGAGGGCGCCAAGGGAATGAAGGGGGCCATTGCCAAGGCGGATGAGCTGGCGCAGGAGATTCCAAACAGCTATATCCCCGGGCAGTTTAGAAACCCCGCCAACCCTGCCATCCACAAGGCCACCACCGGGCCCGAGATCTGGGCCGACACCGATGGGAAGGTGGACATTTTTGTCGCGGGCGTCGGCACCGGGGGAACGCTTACCGGCGTGGGCAGCTATCTCAAGGCGCAAAATCCCGATGTAAAAATCGTGGCTGTGGAGCCTGCGTCCTCCCCGGTGCTGAGCAAGGGGGTTGCCGGCGCCCATAAGATCCAGGGGATCGGCGCGGGATTTGTGCCGGATGTATTGGATACAAAGATTTATGATGAAGTCATCGCCGTGGAAAACGAGGACGCCTTTGCCACCGGAAGACGCGTGGGGCAGGCGGAAGGCGTGTTGGTGGGCATCTCTTCCGGCGCTGCCGTTTGGGCCGCCATTCAGCTGGCCAAACGCCCGGAAAACGAGGGAAAGGCCATCGTTGTCTTGCTTCCCGATGCCGGTGACCGGTATTTATCCACTCCGCTGTTTGCGGTCTGAAAGATCCGTTTGATCGGCGGCGAGTGATCCTCGCCGCCGATTTTCCTGTATGGAGAACAACAAAGGGCAAGCCACAAAAACCGGCCCCGGGGGGAACAAAGAGCGGAAGGGGTTCGTCAAAGCCAATGAAAGGAGTGGTAAACCGGAATGAAGTGGAAGAAATTAAGCGCTTTGCTTGCCTGTCTGCCGTTTTTGGCGGCTTGCCAGAGCCAGCCGCCGAAAGGGCAGACAACCCCTTCTCCAGAGCCTTCCGCCGTACTCCAGGCCAGTGTGGTGCAGCGGTACGGCGAAAGCTTATTGCTGGCGGGCATTTCGGGAGAGGGCGGAGACGTATATTTGGTGCCGTACCAGGAGATTCCCCTTTTGGATGAGAAAGGAAACCCCATGGCGCCGGGAGAAGTGCAGCGGGGCAGCATTGTGGCGGTGTCGTATGACGGCCTGGTGCGAGAGACATTTCCCGCGGGCATCACGCCTTCCCGTATTCAGGTGCAGAAAAAAAGCCCCTCCGTCATTGCGCTGTATGAACAGGTGATCGGCGACCTATATGCCCAGGACGCGGCACTGAACGAAGGTATTCAACGCATCGCCTTCGACCTGACAAAGATATCGAATCTGACAGAAGCGGAAAAAAACGCGTTTGTCTACCTGTTGGGCAATACGTATCATAAGGAGGCCCTTCAGGGTACCTTTGACTCTTTGTGTGAGGCCGGATATATCGATAAGGAAAAAGCCCAGTTTGAATCGGGCGTTTTGTTTGAAATTGCAGATGAAAAGATGGCGGGGCAAACGGTGTATTTTTCCGCTTCTAAATGGCGCAGCGGATTGGGCGCCATCGGCATCAGCAACTGTGTGGCGACGCTGTCGGGAGACACTTGGACATATGAGATACAGGACACGTGGATTTCGTAATGAAAAGGAGGAAGAACATGAAACGAATGGGAGCCATTTTTTTGAGCATTGCGCTGGCGTTGTCCCTTGGCGCCTGCGCCCCTGCCGATACGCCCGGGGAGAGCGGGGGCCCCAGCGGCCTGCCGGAGCAATCGGAAGCGCCCATGGGGGAAGCGGCAACACCGCTAAAAGCCGTTTCGTACCCGCAGGCGATTGGATTTGAGGATTATGAAACAAAACAGAAGGTGCGGGAGGACAACCCGGTTTCCGAGGAGACCATGGAGGCCATGAGCCGCTTTTCCTACCGGACAGCCGCCGCGCTGCTGGAAGGAACGAAAAACGAAAACTATTCCCCCTTGTCCCTTTATCTGGCGCTGGCTCTGTGCAGCACCGGCGCAAAAGGGAGCACCCAGGCAGAGATCCTGGCCCTGCTGGGAGCGGAAGACGCCGCCGCGCTGGCGGAACAGTGCGGCAATTTTTACCGTCAGTTTTATGCGGACAACGAAGTGACAAAGCGGCAGCTTGCAAACTCCGTTTGGATGGACCGGAATACACAGCTGAAAACCGATTTTTATGAAAGGGCGGCAAAGCAGTTTTATGCCGAGGCTTATCAGGCGGATTTTTCCGACCCGGCAACGGGAAAGGCCATTGGAACGTGGATCGCGAAGCACACAAACGGGACGTTGACACCGGAAATTGCCATCGACCCGCAGGATATTTTGCAGATGATCAACACCGTGTATTTTTATGACCAGTGGGTGGACAAATTCGACGAAACACAGACAAAGGCAGATGTGTTTCACGGGGCAAAGGGCGACGAGACCATAGACTTTTTAAACCAGACATTTGCCTCTCACGGCTTCTTCAAAGGAGATGGGTTTACCCGTTCCTCTTTGGGGCTGAAGGGCGGGGGAGAAATGATTTTTGTTCTGCCGGATGAAGGAACAAAGGTTCAGACTCTGCTGGAAACCCCGGAAAAGCTGCAAAGCGCCTTGGAAGGTGGAGAGAGCACCCCGGGGAAAGTGATCTGGAGCATCCCCAAGTTTTCCTTTGACGCCAAGTATGGCTGCAAAGACATGCTGGAAAAGCTGGGTGTGAAGGCGGCGTTTGTCGAGGATGCGGATTTTTCCGCCTTGACAGACGGCGTGGCATATGTGAGCGACGTGGTGCAGGAAACCCACATCGGCATCAATGAAAAAGGTGTGGAGGCGTCGGCGTTTACCCAAATTTCTTACGCAGGCTCGGCCATGCCTTTGGGTGAGGCGGAAATGGTGTTGAATCGCCCGTTTTTATACGGCATTGTGCAAGACGGCGTCTTGCTGTTTGTAGGTGTTTACCAAGGCGAGATGTCCCAAGGGACATAAACAAAAGAAAACAGCGCCCCAAACGCATCCAAAGGGAAACGGCATGGCTAAAAGCCATGCCGTTTCCCTTTGGGATTTGCTGTTATCTGATTGAGGGGGAGAAAATGGGACCGATGATTAACCCAAAATGGCCTTGAGATCTGCCTCCGGGGTGCTGATGGGGTGAATGTCGTATTCTTTCACCAGGAAGTTTAACACGTTGGGGGAAAGGAAGGCCGGGAGGGTTGGCCCAAGATAAATGTTTTTGATGCCCAGCGCCAACAGTGTCAGCAGAATACATACGGCCTTTTGTTCATACCAGGACAGAACCAAAGTGAGGGGCAGGTCGTTGACCCCGCACTGGAACACCTCCGCAAGGGCGATGGCTACCTTCAGCGCGCTGTAAGCATCGTTGCACTGGCCCATGTCCATCAGGCGGGGAAGGCCTCCCAGCTGACCCAGATCCAGGTCGTTAAACCGGTATTTACCGCAGGCCAGCGTCAGGACGATGGTATCTTCCGGCGCCTTCTGGGCGAATTCGGTGTAGTAATTGCGGCCGGTGCGGGCGCCGTCGCAGCCGCCTACGAGGAAAATGTGACGCAGCGCGCCGGTTTTCACAGCATCCACCACCTGGTCTGCCGCGCCCAAAACGGCGGCATGGCCAAAGCCGGTCTGTACGGTATGGCCGCCGTTGATCCCCGTGAGAGACTGGGCGGTTTCATATCCTCCCAGACGAAGGGCGGACTCGATCACAGGGGTGAAGTCCTTGTCGGGGCCGATGTGAACCATGTGAGGATACTGCACCACTCCGGTGGTGAACACCCGATCCTGATAAGACTCTTTCACGGGCATAATACAGTTGGTGGTGAACAAAATAGGAGCGGGAAGGTTTGCAAACTCACGCTGCTGGTTTTGCCAGGCGGTGCCGAAATTGCCCTTCAAGTGGGAATATGCCTTTAACTTGGGGTAGGCGTGGGCCGGGAGCATCTCCCCGTGGGTATAAATGTTGATCCCCTTGCCCTCTGTCTGTTCCAGCAGAAGCTGCAAATCTTTCAGATCGTGGCCGGTGACAACAATAAAGGGACCCGGCTCGACGGTGAGAGGCACAGTGATCGGGGCGGGATCGCCATACGTTTCCGTGTTGGCTTGATCCAACAGCTCCATACAGCGGAAGTTTACATGGCCCAGTTCCAAGACAACGGGCAGCAAATCGTCCATGGTGGCATCCACGTTGGCGATGGCCAAGAGGGCTTTTTGGAAGAACGCATTGACGGAAGCGTCGGTGTAACCCAGCACCTTGGCGTGATGAGCGTATGCCGCCATACCGCGCAGCCCGAAGAGAATGAGGGACTTGAGGGAGCGGATGTCCTCATCCGCCTGCCACAGGCGAAGGGGCTCTGTTTGTGTTGCGCAGCTGGGTGTATCGGAAGAAAGGGAGGCAGCTGCCTGCCGGACTCGTTCTGCCAGCTGTTCAATGGTTTCACCGTCAAAGCTGACGTTGGTTATTGTGGTAAACAGTCCGTCCAGGACCAAATCCATATGGGCGGGGGAGAGAGGGGTTTCACCTGCGGCCATTGCAAGGAGAAGAAGCGACCGGGTGAGGTCATCCTGCAAAAGGGCAACATCCGCCTTCTTGCCGCAGACGCCGGAAGCGCCGGTGCAGCCGGTTCCGCCGGCGGTCTGTTCACATTGAAAACAAAACATTGACATAAGAAAATACCTCCTTGTTTCTTGTGTTTACGGGTTTATTGTATTACAATGAAATCAGTTCGTCGGTTGTATTTCCAACGACTTGATAAACGGAGGGAATGGGATGGAGAAATTTCGGTCTGTGTTGAGCACGGTTGCGTTGTTTGACGGTATGACATGGGAGGAAATTACGGCGCTCCTCTCCTGCCTGGGCGGCGTACGGCGCAGCTATGGAGAGGGAAACGTCATATGTCTGGAGGGAGAAACGGCCCGGCACATTGGCGTGGTGTTGGAGGGGGCGGTACAGGTGGTGGACGAGGATGTGTTCGGACGGCGAAGCATTGTGGGCGTCATGGAGGCGGGAGAACTGTTCGGAGAGGCGTTTGCCTGTGCCGAGGTTGTGAAAGCGCCTCTTAGCACTTGGTCCAAAACCAACAGCGAAATTTTATTTTTGGAATACAGAAGGGTCATTCACACCTGCTCCGACGCCTGCTCGTTTCATAGCCGGCTGGTGGTTAACATGGTTTCGGTGCTGGCAAAGAAAAATGTGATATTAAATCAAAAGATCCGCTATCTTTCACGGCGTAGCACCAGGGGCAAGCTCCTTGCTTATTTGTCGGAATGTGCCAAAGGCGCGGGCGGCCCCGTGTTTCAAATTCCCTTTGACCGGCAGGCGCTGGCAGACTATCTTTGCGTGGAGCGCAGCGCCATGTCGGCGGAGCTTTCCAAGCTGCGGCAGGAGGGAGTTTTGGACTTCCATCGCAGTACGTTTCGGTTTCTCCGAGCGCCGGAAGATGAATGAGCGGGGCAAACCGCGCCATCTCGGGTATTCGTTTTCTCTGTGTCCATGATTAAAAAGAAACAGAAAGAGCGCGCCGCAATTGCGGCGTGCCCTTTTTTGCTTTGCTCTTGTGGATATGGCGGGGATATCCATCGCGTTGCATTATGGGCGCAACTGGTCAAACGAACGGTAGATGCGATCCGCCACATGCCACTGGCAAATGGTGAGCATGCCCATAAAAATAAGGAACAAACCCAGCAGAAGGCCCAGGGCGACGGCACCCATAACGGGTTTGATGAAGAACAAGATGCCCAAAACAAACACCAAAAGACCAAAGATTAAAACAAGGCCCCAGCGGCTTCCGCCCAGGTTTTTCGCATCAATGGAAGAAATGGCGGCGAATAGACCCTTGCAGATGAGGAAAACAGCAAAGATAGTGGGCAGCACCACGGCCAACGCAACGGATGCGCCGGTAAACAGCAAAAAAATGCCCAGCAAAACGCTTAAGATGCCGTCTACCAAATACCAGGTAGCGCCCAGCCGCCCGTGGATGCCGGTGCCGTAATCGGCGATGGCAGAGATACCATGCACCAGGATGGCAATGCCCAGCCAATACGCAACAGAGAGCAGGGCAATGCCGGGATGAACAATGCAATAGAGCCCTAAAATGATTTCAGCAATTCCGGAGAGAAGCCACAGTATGCGCCAGAATGTTCGCATGAAAAAACCTCCTACAATCTCAATTTTTCGCTTCGGGATATCTGTCTGCATTCCGATTACAACGAACAGAGGGACGGCCCCGCTGTAGCGTTTGACGGTCCGTCTGCTCTATCGCATCAAGGGGAAATACAGACATTGATTTGAACGGTTTCGTCTGCCTCCTAGCTTTCACAAAAGGGGCTTTTCTTATACGTTTTTGTCTTTTCGCATCGCTTGCCGCGGGCATTCACTTGGCCGGGACGCCGGGGGGCGCTTTGCTCCGCCAAATGTTTTTTTGCTCTTGCCGAAACAAATAGTCTTGATAAGTCTGGTGCATGGCTACCTTTTCTCGCATACGGATGGGGATTTGGGCGCCGTCCTGGAGCACGAAATTATTGCGTTCCACCCGGTCTACGTACAGCAAGTGAACAAGATAACTGCGGTGACACCGCAAGAAGGCCTCTGCCGGAAGGAGCGCCGTCAAATCGTCCAGCGCCAAATAGGCTTGATATATGTGGTCCTTTGTATGTATGATGGTTAAATTCTTTTGCACCTCGGCATATCGGATGGACAAAACAGGCAGCTTCACGTTCACTCGGTTGCAGGTAATCTCAATGTACTGGGTGCAGTCCCAGAACCGTGCCATGCAGCGGTCCAGCGCCTTTTCCAATTGGCTGTAGGCGAGGGGCTTGAGCAGGTAGTCGGAAGCTTGAATGAAAAAGCCCTCCAGCGCGTGGCTGGGGTCGGAGGTGAGGAAGATGACCTCACAAGGGGACGCTTGCCGGCGACGCAGCGCGTTTGCCGCCTCTGCGCCTGTCATGTCGCCCAAATGGTACTCCATCAGAACAAGACGGGGAGAAGCCGTTGCTTTGAGCAAAGCTTCTCCGCTGTGGCAGCAAAAAAAAGAAGCGGAAATGGTTTTCTCTTCACAGTATGCCCGCAGGAGCTGGAGAACAGATGTACAAAAAAGCGGATCGGGGTCGCAGATTGCGATATTCAAAACAGAAACCTCCCATCAAAAACGAGTGGATGCATGGCCTTGCGGCACGTCCCATGGGTTTTGACAATTATACGCCATAGTATGAAAAAAGAAAAGGGAAAACTTGATTTTCAAACGAAAAACCTGCCTTTTAAACCATGTCTATTGCTTTTGGGGCAAGAAATGATTTAGACTGACAACGCAATATTTCAGAGGTAAGCGTTTGGACGCATGCTGTAAAAAGTACTCCAAAAACGGGGGAAGCAGCATGGGTTCCTGTTGGCTTCTGGATCATTGCGAAATTGTTTGCGATGAATCGAACGATCTTTGGCCAAGGCGCTGGTTGATGGAACGCGCATTTGCCAAGCCCAGGCTCTTTCGCTGCTTGCTGGCGGAAGAGACGAAGCAAGCCGGGTGCTTTCCGCCCCGGCGACACCGGCAGAGCGAACGGCTTTGCTTTGCCGTCATCGGCCGCATGGCCCAGCCGTGCGGGTACATATTTCTGATTGAAGAAAAGGAGAAAAAAGAATGAAAAAATTAGCTGCACTGATGATTGCGGGCCTGATGGCTCTTTCTTTGGCCGCTTGCGGACCTGCGAATGCGGATCCTTCCGAAGAGGTTTCCGCGGCACCTTCCACAGAAGTTTCCGCAGATGTTTCCGCCGAACCTTCTGACGATGTCGCACCTTCCGACGATGTTGAGCCTTCCGATGATGCTGCACCTTCCAGCGATGTTTCCGAAGCACCTGAAGAGAGCCCCGCTGCGTAACAAACTCATTGCGTAAGCGATAAAAAGCGGTTCATTGCAGACAGATACATGAAAAAGAAAAAATCAGGCGGGAACTTTTCCGCCTGATTTTCATATTTATCTTTTAATCCACGGAAGCACACATAAAAGCGCATATGCCGGCATATACTTTTCAGCATATGTGGCACATGTTTTTTAGGTGAGCGATCAAAAAAAGGAGAAAATGAAATGAAAAAACTCTCTGCATTGCTGATGGCCGGGCTGATGATACTTTCCTTGGCCGCCTGCGGGAACGGAAGCGCAGACCCTTCCAGCGACCCTTCCACAAGCCCCGTCACTTCCGACGCGCCCTCCGCTTTTCCGTCCGGCTCCGCCGACGAGGAGAGCGCCGCTTTGAAAGCCGCGCGAGAGGCGACGTTCCCAAGCGGCTATCTGGCCGAAGGCGGAAATGGAACCAAGGTCTTAATCGCCCCTACTTCCGAAGGCGGAAAAGCGCTTGTTATTTCAGACAGCGGTGAGTCCCAGGCTGTTTTGTTCGGCGTGGCCAACCAGACGGACGCGGGGAAACTGACGGTGACAGATGATGCTACGGGAGAAACCTTTGTCTGCACGTTTACTCAAAACGAAGCCGGCAGGGTTGTAATCGAGATGGAAGACGGCACCCAATTGGAGGTGCAAACGGTGGAAACCGCCGCTGTGACAAGCGCTTTGCAAAACCTGGGGCAGTAACACCCCTTTGCTTGGCGGCGAGTGGCGGAACGCAAAGAAAGAAAAAAACAGGCGCTGCCGCAGGCAGCGCCTGTTTTTTCTCAAAGTGGCGCCCCCCTCCCCGCGAAAAGAAAGAAGGAAAGGGGGGCGCCGGTAAAAGCCCCGGGCTATTTTGCGGGATATTCCGCAAAGCACAGGTTCAGATCTACCTTGGTGGAAATGCCCTCTACCCGTCCCGTATTGGAATATTGCCAAATCTGGAACGCGCCGTAAAACGTGGGGACATCATTGTATTGGGCCAGCCAAAAGTCGTACTTCGCCAAGCGATGCAAATCGTATTGCAACAGGCCGATGGAAAGGTTGCAGTAGACCATGGGGGTGTACCCCTCTGCCTGAACGGCTTCGCAAAAGGCGATGCAG
This sequence comes from Oscillospiraceae bacterium, assembly GCA_050950425.1. Classification (GTDB taxonomy): domain Bacteria; phylum Bacillota; class Clostridia; order Oscillospirales; family Oscillospiraceae; genus RGIG529. The sequence continues at coordinate 629,902 of JBMNHO010000002.1, read as the reverse complement.
GCGTCCGTCAACGCTTCGCTTGTGATGTCATCCGTTCGGGCGCTGTGCTCAAACGGCTCCCAGTCGAACACCACGGGATATGTAACGGGATAGCCTTTGATCCGGTCCAAAACGAAGGCCGCCTCTTCCCTGGCCTCCTCAGGAGAGATTGCCTGGGAAAAAAGATAGACGCCAACGGGAAGCCCCGCGGCGACGGCGCCTTCTAAATTGACCTTCCAATTGGGGTCCTCCGCCAAAACGCCATCCGTTTGGTACCCCCGGGCCGCCACCCGTATGACGGCAAAGCCGATGCCGTCCTGTTTTACCTTGTCCCAATCGATGGCACCCTGATAGGATGAAACGTCAACCCCCTGTATGGCGTTGCCGGGGCCTTGGTAGGCGATGCGGCCGTTTGCCTGCTTGGTAAAAGCGCTTCTGTCCAGCTTGTTGGCGGGAATGCCTGTAAGCGCGGAAAGGACAGCCTGCCCGGGCGCGCCGTTTTGGAAGAACAGGGAGCTGTCGGAAAGACCCTGCAGCAGGCGCAGATCCGAAAGAAGAGCGGCCCGAAGCCCGATGCAGGCGCCAAAAGCCAGAAGAAGCAAAACGGCAACAGCCAAGGGCCACTTGCGGCGGCGGACAGCCGCCCGCTTGCCGCGACGATGAAAAGAGGAACGCACAAGAGAGCCTCCTTTTCTAAACAATTTGAGCGCCGCCGCAGCGGACGGCAGCGCCCAAAACAACAGATATGTTGAACAGCTAAATCTTATCTAGTGTATCACAGATGGGGTCCAATGTAAAGTGTCGGAGCAGAAAAAACATTGAGCCTGCCTTGCCTGCCGGGGCGCGGAAAACCCCTTGACAGAACGGGGGAATCACTTTAGTATAGGGTAAAAAGAATATGAAAACAGGGGTATTAAGATGGAACGAAGGATTATTTTAAGCGCGGACAGCACCTGTGACATTGGGCCGGAACTGAGAGACCGGTATCAGGTGCATTTTTTGCCGTTTCATATTATACTGGACGGAACGGATCATTTGGATAATGTAACCATTACCGCCACAGAGATTTTCGACGCGTATAAAAAAGACAAGCTGCTGCCTACCACGGCGGCCATCAGCGTGGGAGAGTGTGTAGACTATTTCCGCCAATGGACGGACCAGGGGTACGAAGTGATTCATATCAATTTGGGCAGCAGCCTTTCCGCCACTTATCAAAACTGCTGCATTGCCGCAGAAATGCTGGACGGTGTGTACCCCATTGATTCCTGCAATCTCTCTACGGGGACAGGGCATCTTGTGGCGGAGGCCGGAAAGCTGATCCAGGAAGGAGAACAGTCGGCGGCGGAGATTGCGCAAGCCGTACGGGGGATGACGGGGAAGGTTCACGCGAGCTTTATTTTGGATACGCTGACATATCTGGCGGCCGGGGGACGTTGCTCCACCTTGGCGGCGCTGGGCGCCAATCTGCTGAATTTAAAGCCCTGCATTGAAGTGGAAAACGATTCCGGGAAAATGCACGTTGGGAAAAAGTACCGGGGTAACTTAAAGGAAGTACTCAGGCGGTATGTGGAGGACAAGCTGAGGGCCTATCCCAACATTCGGAAAGAACGGATCTTCATCACATATTCTACCATTTCGCCGGAACTGGAAACCATGGTGCGAGACATTGTGGAGGCAACCATGTCCTTTGACGAAGTTTTTACAACAAGAGCCAGCTGCACCATTTCCAGCCACTGCGGACCCAATACATTGGGCATTTTATTTATGACAGAATAACCCCGGTTTTTGCCGAGCCGAGACGCAGGCGCGGGTGTTTTTTTGGGAAGGCGGTGTCCGGGCCGGGGCCGTTGTTCGACAGGGGTGTGCCATTGGGCGCGCCCTTCGTTTTTTCATTTGCGCCCCGCAGGAGGAAAAAGAGGGAAAAGACTTGTTTTATGCCCCTGAGCAATGTAAACTAGAAACAATCATTCGAATAAAAAGTGAAACCAGGTGACGGGGCGGAACGCCGTTCTTCCCCGTTTTTAGAACAGGGGGGAATCCATGATCGATAACCGTGAAGCGATGGGCGGCGGGATGGAACAGGCCCGGCCGGAGAGAGGGAACGGGAGCCGGCAGGCACCGTATGAAACGATGCACCGGCTGCCCCTTCCCTTTGTGGTGCTGCGCACACAGATAAAAAGGGGTAAGGGGCCGGTTCCCCTTGTGGTGGAGTATGCCAATGTTGCGTATGCCGCCCTTTTGGATCAAACGCCGGAACAGGTGGAGGGGTCGGTGTTTCTCCCCTTTACCCGGGAAGGGCAGGGGGAAGCCCAGCTGGAGGAGTGCCGCGCCGTGGCCGACGGACGCATGCCCGCGGCCAGGTGGGTGTTTTTTGTCCATGGAAGGGCGTATCCGGTCACGGCCTATCGGCCGGAGGAGGGCCGCTGCGCGCTGCTGTTCCAGGACATCTCCCCCGACCAGCGGGCGGAAGCGGGGGAGGAGCGGATAGACGGGCTGACAGGGCTGCTGAGCCGGGCGGCCTTTTCGCAAGAGGCCCAAAAGCAGATCCTTTCTGACCCTGAAACCCGTTATGTGCTGGTTCAGATGGACGTGGACCGGTTCCGGATGGTAAACGAACTGTTCGGGCAGGAAGAGGGCGACGGGCTTTTGCGTTATCTGGGGGAAACCCTGCGGCTTTTCCTGCGGGAGGAAGGCATCTGCGGCCGGGTTGGCGGGGATGTGTTTTCTGTTTGCATGCGATATACGAAAAAAGGCGTGCAGAGCCTGATTTCTTTTGTGGAGGATCGGCTTTCCGCCTATCCTCTGGATTTTCGCGTTCAGGTCTCCTTTGGCCTCTGCCTGGTGGAGGACGCTCAAGTGCCGGTGGAAACCCTGTGCGGCCGGGCGGGGCTTGCCATGAAGACGGTGAAGGGAACAGACGCGAAGCGATACGCGTTTTTTGACGAAACCCTGCGGCAAAGCCGGACGGAAGAACGGGAGATGGCGGGGGAAATGGAAGGAGCGCTGCTGGATGGGCAGTTTACTGTCTATTTGCAGCCCAAATACGATTTGGCCACCGGCAGCATTTTGGGCGCAGAAGCGCTGGCCCGGTGGTGCCATCCCCAAAAGGGGATGATTTTGCCGGAGGCCTTCCTTCCTCTGTTTGAACAAAACGGGTTTATATTGCAGCTGGAGCCGTATTTATGGGAACGAGTGTGCAAAATGCTCCGGGTCCAGCTGGATGAAACGGGGCGGGCGCTGCCGATTTCCGTTAATGTATCTCCGCTTCAGCTGTATAATCCCAATCTCTGCCGGACGCTTTTGCGCCTTGTGGAGCGGTATGGGCTGGATCCTTCTCTGTTGGAGCTGGAGCTGGACGCCGGGGAGGGTAGCGCCCAGCCGGGGCAGCTGCTTTCCACGGCGGGGGCGTTGCGAGAGAGCGGGTTTTCCGTTTTGCTGGATCGGTTTTTGGACGGCGGCTTTTCCCTGTCCCTGCTGAAGGATCTGCCGGCTCATGGCTGGAAGCTGGATTTGCGGCAGCTGTCCGGAGAAGAAAGGGCGAAAAGCCGCGGCGGGCGGATTTTAGTTTCTGTGCTGCGGATGGCTCAGTGGCTGAATGTGCCGGTGACGGTGCTGGGCGTGGAAACAAAGTGGCAAGCGGCGTTTTTAAAAAGCATCGGCTGCACCCATGGCCAGGGGTTCCATTTTGCAAGACCTATGCCGGCAGAGCAGTATCGCGCCCTTGTGGATCTAAAGGTCAACACCACCGCCCCCGCTCCCGCCCGCACGGTGCGGGACCCGGCGTTTGGGGCGGCATGGACGCCGGAGGCTCCGCTGAGCCTGCTGCTGGAATACACAGCGGACGGAGCCGCCATTTATGAATGGCAGGACGGCACGCCGTCCTTGCTGCGGGCCAATGAAGCGTATCTAAACCTCATCGGCGGCGACGGCGGCGGGCTGTCCTTGCAGCAAAGGGGACAGCGAGCCTGGGATCGGATGCCGGAGGAGGACCGTGCGCTGTTTTCAGACATGCTGCAAGCTTCCGTCAAGCGCGGTGAGCCGGTGACGGGCCATTACAGAAGGCGGACGGAGGAAGGCGAGATGCAGTCTGTTCGGGCGGTGGTTCGTTGCTTGGCCCAAGGGGCCGCGTGGACGATGGTCTTCGTTTCTGTTCAGGATATCACGGAGCAGAAGGCGCTGGAGGAAAAAAGCGTAGAAATGGCGGAGACGCTGCGGTCCCTTTTGGACGCGCTGCCTGTGGGCATTGGGCTTCTGGAGCAGGACGGACAGGAAATGGACGTGGCCTATGCCAACGAGACATATTGCAGGATGCATGGATACTCCAAAAAAGAATATATCCAGCAGTTTGAAGAAACGCCGGGGCTTTTGATGCCCGAGGAGGAAGCCCGGCGGCTGCTGGGTCTCTGCCAGGCCGCGTTTCGCAGCGGCCGTGTGCTGACCGATGCGTATCAATCCCGACACAGAGACGGGGCGCCGCTGACGCTTTCTCTGCGGGTCGCCCCGTTTCCGGGGCAAATGGGAAAGCGTATTTTCTGCGCCGCTGTAATGTTGAAACCCGGCATTTTGGACGGGCCGCCTCTTTTGGACCAAGAACCGGTGCCGGCAGAACCGACAGAAGCGAAACAGCCGAAAAAAGGACGCCGCCGCCGGAAAACTGCCATTTCCGCTCTTCTGATGGAGCAGCCGGCCGTTTTGGCGGCGGAAGCGTTCCAAGATACACAAGATAGAAAGGCGGAAGAGACCGACGGCCGTATGTTAGAGCCGGAGCAAACAAAAGAGGCCCTGTCAAAGGCAGTGGCGGCTGCGCCGGAGGACGGCATTTCCGCTGTGTTTGCCATCGAGTATGAAGAAGAGCCGGAAGAGGAGGCGCAGGCTCTGATTCAGGAGGCGCTGGAGCGGGTGTTTCCCCCCGGCGGCGTGCTGGGGCGGGCGTCGCAAAAAACGTATCTGGTCTTCCGGCAGGGAACCGATGCGGCCGACGCAAGATCGAGGGCGGAGGCCGTTTGCGCCGTCAGCGAAGCAAAACGGGGAGAGGTGCCTGCCTGCAGCGTCGGGATTGCCTATGGCGCGGCGCCGATGCCGCCCCTGTCCCATCTGCTGGAGCAGGCCATGGAGGCCGTTTATTACGCCAAGGCATTGGGAGGCAATAGATACACAGAATATGCAGGAAAGGCATGAGAGAATGTGAATGAACAAATTCAAAATCCGTTGGGGACGGAAAAGATCAGCCGGCTGCTGGTGCGGTTTGCCATACCCAGCGTAATCGGCATGGTGGTCAACGCCCTGTATAACATTGTAGACCAAGTGTTTATCGGCTGGGGCGTTGGATATTTGGGAAACGCCGCCACCAATGTGGCTTTCCCTCTGGTGACTCTTTCTGTTGCGCTGTCCTTGCTGTTCGGTCTGGGCGGCGCGTCAAAGGAGAGCATGGAGCTGGGCGCGGGAGAACAGGAAAAGGCGGAGCAGACAGTTGGAAACGTGATCATGCTTTTGATCATCTCCGGGCTTTTGCTGTTTTTCGTGGGTCTCATCTTTTTTGAGCCGATGCTTTTGGCCTTTGGCTCTACAGAGTTGGTACTGCCCTATGCTCGGGTTTATGTATACACGGCCTTGTTCGGCCTCCCGTTTTCCATCTTTAACATCGGATTTTCGTCCATTATAAGGGCGGACGGCAGCCCGGTATATGCGATGGTGAGTATCGTCACGGGGGCGATTCTCAACATTGGCTTGGATGCGCTGTTTCTTTATGGTTTTGGGTGGGGGGTATTCGGCGTGGCTTTTGCCACAGCACTCAGCCAATTTGTATCGTTTTGCATCAGTATAGCGTACCTTCCACGGATGAAACAGGTGCGCATAACCAGAAAGACATTGCGCATTCGCCCCAAAGTTGCCTTCAACATTTGCGCCTTGGGATTTGCGCCCTTTGCAAACCAGGTCTCTATGGCAGTGGTGCAGATTGCCCTGAACAACAGCCTGACCTTTTATGGCGCCCAATCTGTTTACGGCAAAGACATCCCCTTGGCCTGCGCCGGGCTGATTACGAAGGTCAATACCATTATGATGGCCTTTGTGATCGGACTGGCCCAATCGAACCAGCCCATCGCCGGGTTTAACTACGGCGCCAAACAATATGACCGGGTGCGGCAGAGCTTTCGTTACGCTGTTGTGGCAGCCACTTTGTTCTCTATTCTGGCTTTTTTCGCCTTTCAGCTTCTGCCCCGGCAGATCATTGGCCTGTTTGGAGAAGGAAGCGAGGAGTATTATCAATTTTCCATCCGATATTTTCGCATTTTCCTGATGATGACCTTGTTTAACGGCATTCAGCCGGTCACTTCCAATTTCTTCACCGCCATTGGGAAGGCGGGAAAGGGGGCGCTTCTTGCGCTGACCCGGCAGATCATCTTTCTTCTGCCGCTGATTTTGATTCTGCCTTTGTTTTGGGGCATAGACGGCATCTTGTTTGCCGGCCCCGTGGCCGATTTCAGCGCCGCCCTTTTATCTGTTGTTCTGGTGAGGCAACAAATGAATCAGTTTCCCGAGTATCAAAGATTAAGCGAGCGGCACGCCACCGGAGAAATTTAGGAACGGCGTGAGACAGAGAGAAATGTCAAGACGCGCCGGGGGCCGTCGCCCCCTTATCTCAATCTAAAAGCGGAGCTTTTGACAGGACGCAAAACAGAGCCTTTTAAGGCTCTGTTTTGCGTCCTGTCTGCGCAGTGCTTCAGGCATATAAAAAACCCCCCCCGATTTGAAAAAGGAAGGCGGCAAATGGAACTTTTGTGGTATAATCAAGAGAGATGCATGGAAAACATGTCATCTCGGCGGCAAGGACGGAGCATAGCTTCGGCTCTGCCTGCCTGTTGTATCACTCCATTGTGCCTTGAGCGCATCAAACGGACGAAAGGGGAATTGCTATGAAAAAATGGCGATGTACGGTTTGTGGCTACATCCACACGGGAGATGCCCCACCAGATCGATGCCCTGTGTGTGGCGCGCCCAAAGAAAAGTTTGAACGTATCACGACAGAAGGACAAGCTGCGTCTGGCCCCCAGACATTCCGAGAGCAGGCAGATGTTTTGGTGGTCGGCAGCGGCGCTGCCGCCTTTTCGGCAGCTATCGCCGCAAGGAAGCGGGGCGCCACCGTGATCATGCTGGAAAAGGCGGGTCAGGTGGGAGGCACCACAAGCCGCAGCGGCGGCGGATACTGGATCCCGCTCAACAAATGGCAAAAGGAAGCCGGATACCGGGACAACCGGGCAGACTGCCTGCGGTATATGGCCCGCTATTCCTATCCAAACTTATATCGGGCCGACGAAGAGCGGTTTGGCTTGCCCCGGCGGGAGTTTGCGCTGCTGGAAGCGTATGTGGACAATGCCCACCAAATGGCAGAGGATTACGACGATTGGGGCGCGCTGCACAGCATCATGGAAGTGAACTGGACGGGACAAGGCCAGGTGGATTATCAAAACCATCTGCCGGAAAACAAAGGGATCCGCGGCCGGTCGATTTACCCCAGGGACGAGGAGGGGAAGATCAAAATCTCGGGCGCTGAGCTGATCCGCCAGATGGAAGCATGGGCCCGGGAAAACGGCGTGGAGATTTTGACGAACGCGGAGGTAACCTCCCTCTTGCGGACGGAAACCGGCAGGGTCAACGGCGTGATCGCCCAAGTAAACGGCGCCGCTCATGCTTTTTATGGGGAAAAGGGCGTTGTATTTGGCAGCGGCGGATACGCGCACAATGAGGAATATATGCTTCAGTTCCAGCGCGGCCCCCACTATGGCGGCTGCTCCGTGCCGACGAACACGGGGGATTTCATCCGCATGGGCGGCGAAATCGGCGCCAGAATCGGGAACACCGCCGGCGCGTTTCGTGCCCAGAGCATGATAGAGGCGCACCTCCAAAATCCGGGGGGTTCGTCCAACGTATTTTACCTGATTGGGGACAGCATGATGCTGGTGAATCGATACGGCAAGCGCATTGTGAACGAAAAGCGCAACTACACCGACCGCACCATGCTCCATTTTGTATGGGACCCTGTGCGGACGGAGTGGACCAACATGCTGACGTTTATGCTGTTCGACCAGCGTGCCGCCACATTGTGGCAGGGGTTTCCCCCGTTCCCTGTTTTGGGCAATGAGATGCCGTATCTGATCAAAGCAGACAGCCTGGACGAGCTTTCGCAGCTGCTGTCCCAAAAACTGGCGGATTTGGCGCCCCACACAGGCGGATTTTCTCTCGATGCTGGGTTTTTGCCAAATCTGAAGGAGACGGTTGCGAGATTTAACCGTTTTGCCGAAAGCGGAGAGGACGAGGACTTTCACCGAGGAGAGACAGACTACGACAAGGAATGGACAACCTTCCCGCCGACGGTGCCGGGCGTTCAGTGGCCGCCTCAGGGGTCGAAAAACAGCACCATGTATCCTTTGGCGGAGGAAGGGCCCTACTATGCCATTGTTTTGGCGGCAGGCACGCTGGACACAAACGGCGGTCCTGTGATCAATCACAACGCCCAAGTTTTGGACTGGAACGACCAGCCCATCCCCGGCTTGTACGGAGCGGGAAACTGCATTGCAAGCCCCACCGCAAACGCCTATTGGGGCGGCGGCAGCACCATCGGCCCCGGGCTTACGTTTGGGTACATTGCGGGAAACCATATCATGGAAAACGATGCATAGGCCGCTCCTTGCGAGAAGCTGAAAAAAGGCCCCCTGCGGGGGCCTTTTTTATTTGCCATTCAGTTTCTATTTCGGAAATTTGCCGCCCCGGGGGGGCATTTGCTATTCAGAGAGGCTGTCGCTACGGGGCGCCATTTGTTCCGCCGCTTTGATCAGCCGCATCAGGTTCCGGGCGGCCGCCCTTAGATTTTCCCCTGTTTTTGTCAGAGCCTCTTCCAAGGAAAGCAGCTGGCGGTTGATGGGGAAAACGGCGGTCAGCCCCTGGTCGTATGCGCCTTGCTCCTCGCCGGAGACGGCGCCCGCAAACGCCGCCACCGGAACACCTTTTGCCTTGGCCCGGCGACAGACAGACAAAACGGCCTTGCCCCGAAGGCTCTGGCTGTCCAGCTGGCCTTCCCCGGTGATGACAAGGTCGCAGGAAGGCAGCATCCGGTCAAACCCGGCGGCGTCCAGCAGCAGGTCGGCCCCCGGGGAGAGGGAAGCGCCCAAAAGGGCCGAAAGCCCCGCGCCCAGCCCTCCGGCGGCTCCCCCGCCGGGCAGAGAGCAGACGCCGGCGCCGCCGGGCAGCCGCTCCAACAGAGCGCCGTAATGCCGCAGGCCGTCGTCCAGCTGCCGCACCATCTCTTCGGTTGCCCCCTTTTGGGGCGCAAAGACAAAAGCTGCGCCGTTGGGGCCGAACAAGGGGTTGTCCACGTCGCAAAGCGCCTGGATGGATATTCCGGCAAGCAGCGCCCGGGCGGGCGAGGGGTCGATCGTGCAAATGTCCTTCAGTGTTTCCCCGGTGGGGACAAAGGAGACCCCATCCCGGTTCCGAAAGACAACCCCCAGGGCCGCGGCCATGCCGCATCCGCCGTCGTTTGTGGCGCTTCCCCCAAGGCCCAAGAGGAGCTTGCGCGCCCCGCTTTTGAAAACGGCATGCCGCAGAAGCTGGCCGACGCCGTATGTGGTGGTTTTGCATGGGTTTGGATTGTGAAGAGCCAAGGGAAGCCCCGCGGCGGCGGCCATTTCGAGGATGGCCGTTTCCCCGTCCGGAAGCAGGCCATAAAACCCGGGGACTTCTTGAAAAAAGGGGCCGTGGACAGGGAGAGAGACCCGCCGGCCGCCGGATGCCAGCAGAAGGCTGTCTACCGTTCCTTCCCCTCCATCGGCGATGGGAAGGGAGCGAACCTTGCAGCGGGGGAAGATTTTTTCCACCTCTTCCGCGACAATCCGACAAAATGACTGGGCGGAAAGGGCGCCCTTAAAAGAGTCCGGGGCGATGATGACGTTTCGCATGTTCTGCCGCTCCTTTCCTGAGAAGGCCGGGCGGCGGAAAGCGCCGCCGGCCTTTCAAACAGATTATCCCAAAACAGCGCCTGTGATGCTGCAGCGCCGCAAATAGTCTTTGGTCAGCGCGGCCACGGTGCCGGAGAGAGAGACGACGCCGATCAGGTTTGGAATGGCCATCAGGCCGTTTAACGTGTCGGAAATGTTCCAGACCAGATCCAGCTTGGTGGCGGTTCCAAGGACGATGGTACACAGGAACATGATTTTATACACCACTGTGGTTTTCGGCCCGAACAGATATTCATACGTGCGCTCTCCATAATACGACCAGCCCACCAAAGTCGCAAAGGCGAACAGGCACATGGCAACGGACAAAAACACAGGGCCCGCGCGCCCGAACCCCGAAGCAAAGGCGGCGGAGGTGAGCGCCGCGCCGGACAAGGGCGCGCCGGCGGCATCCAGAAGCCCGGCTTCGTGAACCCCCGTGGTGAGAACGGCGAGGGCCGTCAGCGTACATATGACAAGGGTGTCGGCAAAGACCTCGAACACGCCCCACATGGCCTGCTTGACAGGCTCCTTGGTGTCGCTGGCGGCGTGGGCGATGGAGGAGGAGCCAAGGCCCGCTTCATTGGTGAACACGCCCCTTGCAATGCCGAAGCGCATGGCCTGGGCGATGGTGAAGCCCAGAACGCCGCCGCCCACCGCCTGGAGCCGAAATGCGCCGGCGAAGATAGCGCCGAACGCCTGGCCCAAATGCTGGGCGTTCATGGCGATGAGAGCCACCGCGCCCACGGTGTATAAAATGGCCATGAAGGGGACAAGAATTTCCGTTACCTTGCCGATGCGCTGGATGCCGCCGATGATGACCACGGCGGTGACGGCGGCGATGACAAGGCCCACGTTGACAGGACGAAAGCCAAAGGCTTCCTCCAGCGCGCCGGCGGCGGAATTGGCCTGCACGGCAGAGCCGATGCCGAAGGAGGCCAGCGTCGCGAAAATGGCGAACAAAGCGGCAAGCCACTTGAACCGCTTTCCCATGCCCCGCTCGATAAAGACCATGGGGCCGCCCTGCCATTCGCCTTTTTCGTTTCGATACCGGTACTTCATGGACAAGGCAATTTCAGAAAACTTTGTGATCATGCCGAAAAACGCCGAAACCCACATCCAAAAGACAGCGCCCGGGCCGCCGGAGACGATGGCCGTGGCCACGCCCGCGATATTGCCGGTGCCGACGGTTGCGGCCAGCGCCGTGGAAAGGGCCTGGAACTGGCTGATTGCTTTTTGATCCGCTGTTTTGCGCACCCGTTTGTCGGTGAACAGGGAGGCGCCCGTGGCGCGCCACCACAGCTTTGCCTGAAACAGCTGGAACCATTTTGTCCGGATGCTGAGCCAGATGCCCACAAGGACAAAAACCATACACATGGCAGGGCCCCAAATGAAGCCGTTGATCACGTTGTTGAAACGCTCTAGGGCGGGGACGAAGCCGGCGTTCCCCGACGCGGCTGACAGGAACAGATGCATACCACGCTTTCCTCTCTTTCTTGAAACGCCGCTTGCCGTTGGAGCAAAAGCAAACGGCGGACCATCCTGGAAACGGCCTGTACTTATGCATATCAAAGCTCTGTCAAAAGTATACCATGAAACCGACCGGAATAAAACGGGTTTTTGCATGTATCCGGGAGAACGAAGCCATATGAGAACAGGCGAACGGCGAACACGCGGTTTTCCGGCGGCATATCTCCAAATTCGCCGGGCAACTTGACCGGGAATGACGTGGTATGATATATTGAAAGACACGAAAAGAAGGACGGAAAACAGAGAGGTATCCCCCTCCCGTTTTGCCGCAGAGGAGGAAATGACGATGGGAATGACCATGACACAAAAAATCTTGGCAAAGCATGCCAAGCTGCCGTCGGTGCAGGCGGGAGATCTGATCGAAGCCCGTTTGGATCTGGTACTGGGTAACGACATTACATCGCCGGTGGCCATCAAGGAATTTGAGCGGGCCGGTTTTTCCAAGGTATTTGACAAGGACAAGATCTGCATTGTCCTGGATCACTTTACGCCCAACAAAGACATCAAAGCCGCCAAGCAATGCGCAGAGGCCAGGGCCTTTGCACAGCAGCAGGAGCTGCCCCATTTTTTTGACGTGGGCAATATGGGAATTGAGCATGCGCTTTTGCCGGAACGGGGGCTTGTGGCGCCCGGTGACGTGGTCATCGGCGCGGATTCCCACACCTGTACATACGGCGCGCTGGGCGCCTTTTCCACCGGCGTCGGCAGCACGGACATGGCCGCCGGCATGGCGGCGGGGGTGGCCTGGTTTAAGGTGCCTTCCGCCATCCGGTTTGAGCTGGTGGGAAAGCCCGCTCCCTGGGTGTCCGGCAAGGACGTGATTTTGCACATCATCGGCAAAATCGGGGTGGACGGCGCCCTGTATCAGTCCATGGAGTTTACAGGAGAGGGCGTTGCCCATCTTTCCATGGACGATCGGTTTACCATTGCCAACATGGCCATTGAGGCCGGGGCGAAAAACGGCATCTTCCCTGTGGATGAAAAAACATTGGAATATGTAAAAGGCAGAGTGCACCGGCCCTTTGACGTGGTCCAGGCGGACGAAGACGCCCACTATGAGCAGACCATCGTCATCGACCTGGAGCAGATTCGGCCCACCGTATCTTTGCCCCATTTGCCCTCCAACACCAAGACGGTGGGCGAAGTGGCCGGGCTGAAGATTGACCAGGCGGTGATCGGCTCCTGCACCAACGGGCGCATTGGCGACCTGCGCCTGGCGGCCAAGCTAATGAAGGGAAAACAGGTGGCAAAAGGCGTGCGCTGCATCGTCATTCCCGCCACCCAGCAGATTTACCTGCAGGCCATGCGAGAAGGGCTGATCGAGATTTTCATCGAAGCCGGCGCGGCCGTCAGCACGCCCACCTGCGGGCCGTGCATCGGCGGGCACATGGGCGTTTTGTACGAGGGGGAGCGGGCCGTTGCCACCACAAACCGGAACTTTGTGGGGCGGATGGGCCATATCGAGTCGGAAATTTATCTGGCAAGCCCCGCTGTGGCGGCGGCCTCCGCCGTAACGGGCGTGCTGACCGACCCCGCCACTTTGGTATGTATATAAGGAGGACGGAACTTATGAGTAAAACGGGAACTGTGTTTATCTTTGGCGACAATGTGGATACCGACGTGATTATCCCCGCCCGGTATTTGAATACATCGGAGCCTTCTGAGCTGGCAAAACACTGCATGGAGGACATTGACAAATCCTTTGTGGACAAGGTGCAGGAAGGGGACGTCATTGTGGCGGGGCAGAACTTCGGCTGCGGCTCCTCCCGGGAACACGCGCCCATCTCCATTCGGGCCTGCGGCGTTTCCTGTGTTATCGCCAAAAGCTTTGCAAGGATTTTTTACCGGAATTCCATCAACATCGGCCTGCCCATTTTGGAATCGCCGGAGGCGGCAGAGGAGATCAAAGCGGGGGACAAGGTGCGGGTGGATTTTGACTCCGGCATGATTACAAACGAAACCACCGGGAAAACGTACCAGGCGGCGCCCTTCCCGGCGTTTGTCACGGAAATGATTAAAAACGGGGGGTTACTCCCTTCGCTGAAGATAAGGGGCATCGCGAAATGAATTATACCATTGCAAAAATCCCGGGAGACGGGATCGGCCCGGAGATCATCGCGGCGGCAAGCGAGGTGCTGGCCGCTGTGGGCGCGGCCTTTGGGCATCGCTTTTCCTATGTAGAGGTGTCCATGGGCGGCGTTGCCATCGACCGGGTGGGAAAGCCCTATCCGGACGGGACAACGGAGATCTGCCGCAAAGCCGACGCCGTTTTGCTGGGCGCCGTGGGCGGCCCCAAGTGGGACGAGGTGCCCGCGGATCTGCGGCCGGAAAAGGCCCTTTTGACCTTGCGAAAAGAGCTGGGGCTGTTTGCCAATTTGCGCCCGGCCGCGCTGCGGCCGGCGCTGCGGGACGCATCTCCCCTGAAGCCGGGTATTACGGAACAGGGGATTGATCTTCTCATTGTACGGGAGCTGACCGGCGGCGTGTACTTTGGCAAACGAGAGCGGTACCAGACGGCCGACCGGGGCGAGGAAGCCACCGACCTGATGGCATACAGCGAAATGGAGATTGAGCGGATCGGCCGGAAGGCGTTTGAGCTGGCTCGTCTGCGAAGGAAGAAGCTGGTCAGCGTGGACAAGGCGAATGTGCTGGAAACATCTCGTTTATGGAGAAGCGTGATGCACCGCCTGGCAGCGGAATATTCAGATATTTCCTATTCTGACATGCTGGTGGACAACTGCGCCATGCAGCTGATGCGGGCCCCGAGCCAGTTTGACGTGCTGGTGACGGAAAACATGTTTGGCGATATTTTGTCCGACGAAGCGGGGATGCTCACCGGCTCTTTGGGCCTTTTGCCGTCCGCTTCCATCGGCGCCGGGGGGCCGGGGGTGTACGAACCCAGCCACGGGTCTGCACCCGACATGGCGGGAAAGGACATCGCAAACCCCCTGGCAACGATTTTGTCCGTCTCTATGCTTCTGCGTTATTCTTTGGGGCTAAATGATGCGGGGGACGCGGTGGATCGGGCGGTGGACGCCGTTCTAGCCCAGGGATACCGCACCCAGGACATGGCAAACGGAGGCCCGTTTATCGGCACAAAGGAGATGGGGCGGCTGGTGGCCGCACACGTTGCAAAATAAGAAGCGTACCCCTCTTTGGTAAAAAGGCCCAAAAGTGTCCGATGAAAATAAGGGAAAGTGACACTGTTCAAAGCATACAATTTATGCTAGAATGAAACGGAAATGCTGCGAGCTGCAAAACGTGCTGCCTCGGGAGCGCCAGGCGAAGCCGCCGGCGTATCACAAAAGGAGGCGAGCGTTCTGCTTTGCCCGCGGCACGGGGGAAAAGCTCCCCCTTCAATAATGCGTCGCATCGATTTGAGCGGCAGCAGGAGGAATGAAAGATGCAGGAAAAATTCAAGGTAAGGTACATTGTGCGGTTGTCTGTTTTGGTGGCAATTTTATTGCTGCTGGAGGTGACGGGGCTGGGATATCTCCCTGTTTCCGCGTTGACACTGACCATTATGCAGATCCCCGTTGTGGTGGGAGCCATTGTGTTGGGGCCGGCGGCGGGAACAGCGCTGGGCGCCGTGTTTGGGCTGACCAGCTTTTTCCAATGCTTTGGGAAAAACGCCTTTGGGGCCGCGCTGATGAGCATTGATCCGTTTTTGACCTTTGTGGTCTGCGTGGTGCCCCGGGTGTTGATGGGCTTTTTGTGCGGGGTGATTTTCAAAGCGCTTCACAAGGCAGACAAAACAAAATGGGTTTCTTACGGGGTGGCCTCTTTGTCCGGGGCAGTGCTGAACACGGTGTTGTTTATGGCGGCGCTGATGCTTTGTTTCGGCCAGACAGAATACATCCAAAACATGATGGGCGGACTAAACATCATCCCCTTTGTCATTGCGTTTGTGGGGGCGCAGGGGCTGGTAGAAGCCGTCGTCTGCTTTGTGGTGGGTACCGCTGTGTCCAAGGCGCTTTCCGTATTTGACAGACGGGGCAGCAAGACGGAGCAGATCTGAGTCTCTGCCCGATGTTTGAGGTTTGATCAACGGTAGGACGGCGCGGCCATTGGCCGCGCCGTTGCTTTATCATGCCGGCGGCCCGGGGGGAGGAAGCCGGGGAAAAGGAATGGTAGAATACCCTGTTTCTTGGCAAACTAGAAACGAAAATAAACATAAAGAAGGGATCAGTTTGATCAAACAGCAAACAAGCGCGCATCTGTTGGCGCTGTTTACCGTTTTTGTTTGGGGCACCACTTTCATCGCAACCAAGGTGCTGCTGGAGGATTTTTCGCCGGTGGAGATTTTGGTGTACCGGTTTTTGATCGGCTATGTGGTGATTTTTTTGCTAAGGCCCCGGCTTTTGCCGTTTCGCAGCCTGAAAGAAGAGCTGCTTTATGCCTGTGCCGGCGCGTCCGGCCTGACGCTTTATTATTTGCTGGAGAACATAGCGCTCACGTATACCCTGGCGGCCAATGTGAGTGTGATTGTTTCCGTGGCGCCGCTGTTCACGGCGCTTTTATCTCGGCTGATCTGGCGGGAAGAGCGGTTTCGCCTCACCTTTTTACTGGGTTTTTTGCTGGCCTTTTTGGGGATTATATGGATCAGCTTCTCCGGCAGCGCTGTTTCCCTGAACCCTGTGGGGGATCTGCTCTGTGTTTTGGCGGCGGTGGCCTGGGGGATATATTCCGTGCTGTGCCGGAAAATCAGCAGCTTGGGGCACCACACCGTTTTAACCACTCGGCGCATCTTTTTTTACGGTATTTTACTGATGATTCCGTGTACGCCGTTTATGGACTTTCGCTGGGGCTTGGAACGGTTTCAAAACGGGGGGATCATAGTGAATTATCTTTTTTTGGGGATCCTCGCCTCTGCCGTTTGCTTTATCACATGGAACTGGGCTGTGGGGGTGCTGGGCGCGGTGCGTGTCAGTGTTTACATCTATTTGGTTCCGGTGGTGACAGTGGTCACCGCCGTGTTGATTTTAGGAGAGCCTGTGGCTTTGGCCACGGTAGGCGGTACCCTTTTGGCTCTGGGAGGGCTGGTGTTGTCTGAGTGGAAGCCACGGCGGCAAAAAAAGGAGGAGTGACGTCATGAATCAAAAAAAGGGAAAATCGATTCGCCTTGTGCCGACAGGAAAAAAGGGCGGGGCGCCAAACAGAAAAAGGAACCTGCCCGGGCCGGAGGGGGCCTGTCTTCTCTGCGGGGGGCCGCTGCTGTACCGAAAAACAGAGGCGGAGATGGAATGTGCCGTGTGCCATGAAACGAAGCGGGGCAACGCCCGCTGTGTCAACGGCCACTTTGTCTGCGACGCCTGTCACCGGGCGCCGGGGGCGCGGGCAGCCGGCTTCGTGGCCGGCAGCACAACGGAAATGGATCCCATTGCCATCGCCATGGAGATGATGGATCAGGCGGCTGTGCATATGCACGGCCCGGAGCATCACACGTTGGCGGGCATGGCTCTGCTGGCGGCGTACCGGGCCCAGGGCGGGGACTTGGACCTGCCCGCGGCGCTGAAGGAGATGGAGAAAAGAGGGGCGCAGGTGCCCGGCGGCACCTGCGGTTTTTGGGGCACCTGCGGCGCGGCGGCGAGCGTGGGAATTGCCACCAGCATTTTAACGGGCACAACCCCCGTGACAGCGAGCGAGACGTACGGGTTTTGCAATCAGGTGGTCAGCGAATGCTTGGGGGCTGTTGCGGAACAAGGCGGGCCACGCTGCTGCAAAAGGAACACATTTTTGGCGCTTTTGACGGCGGCGCCCAAGCTTTCGAAGTTTTTGGGTGTTCCCATCGAAGCCAAGCCGCCTGTATGCAAATATTTCAAAAGGAATCGGGAGTGTTTGCGGGAGAAGTGCCCCTTTTTCCCACAAAAAATATAAAAAAACAGCCGAAGCGCAGCAAGCTGCGCTTCGGCTGTTTTTGGAAATGAAAACGGGTGATGGCGGGTGGCATTTTCCGCATCTGCGGAAGGCTAGTCATCGGTTGTTCGGGAGTCCTGGGCTGCCAAAAGGTTTTTATGCCGTGCGGCACGCCAGTTGATCATCAAGATTATCAGCAGGCCGATGGCGGGAAAGACCAGGGTGTCGGCCTGAAACCCGGTGAGCACGGACGCTTTATTGATTTGGGGAAAAAAAGAGAGATAGTGTACGGAGATGGTCTCCAGCGCGGCGGCCTTGGAAGGGTCGCTGTAATCCACGTCGGTGCCGTACGTGCTGGCGCCGGAGATGGTGCGTCCGTCAGGCAGAGAAAAGGTGTACGAAACCTCCACTGTGCCCCGGCCGCCGGTAAGAGATTTGTCATTGAATTTGCCTTGGGGTTGGACGTTCGTCACTTGAGCGGCCACCTCTGTGCCGATGATGCCTAAAAAAGTACTGTACAGCCCATATGCGATGAGCAGCGCACCCAAAACCGTCAAAACCACCCGCCAGATCGGCGTACCGAACCCGGACCGCGTGCTTGGAATCTTCCCCACAAAAAATCCTCCTCATTGTCATCTTTACAAGCGTTGTTTCTTTTTCCTTATTTTACAACGAGTTGCATCAGGATGCAATGATAGAATACAGAAAAGCAGGGTTTTTATTCTTTTTCCGCTAAGAGAGGAACATCTGCACCCAATAGTTGCCGTCTGCCACATAGCCTACGCCCAAGGTGGTGAAAGAGGGCTTGAGAATGTTGGCTCGATGGCCTTCGGAGTTCATCCAGCCGTTCATGACGGATGCCGCCGTTTGATATCCCATGGCAATGTTTTCCCCAGCGGAGTTGTATGTAATGCCGAAAGAGCGCATCATCTCAAAGGGCGTGCCGTAAACGGGACTTTCGTGGGCAAAATAGCCGTTGTCATGCATGTCCCGCGCTTTTGCCTGGGCCACCCGGGAAAGGTCTGCGTCCAGCGTAAGGGGGGACAGGCCGTTTTCCGCCCGGGCTTGGTTCACCAGATTTAAAATGGCGGTCGCGTAATCAGCTGCGTTGGGTGCCGGTGCTTCGGAGGGCGCCGGTATTTCAGAAGGCGCCGGTATTTCAGAAGGCACCGGTGTTTCAGAAGGCGCCGGTGTTTCAGAAGGCGCCGGTGTTTCAGAAGGCGCCGGTGTTTCAGAAGGCGCCGGTGTTTCAGAAGGCGCCGGTGTTTCAGAAGGCGTTGGTGTTTCAGAAGGCGTTGGTGTTTCAGAAGGCGTTGGTGCTTCAGAAGGCGTCGGTGTTTCGGAAGGCGCCGGTGCTTCAGAAGGTGCCGGCGCTTCGGAAGGCATCGGCGCTGTACAGGATGCGTTTGTGCCTGATGTCGAACAAGATGTTACACAGGACATCAGATCATCGGAATTTAAACAGGACGTCAGACCGCCGGATTTCAGGCAAGACGCCAAGTCACCGAATTTCAGGCAAGACGGCACACGGGAGGTGTCCGCACACTTTGCTTGGGTTGGTGCGTAAGACCCGGCTTGGAAAAGCCAGTCGGAAAGCCAAACCCAGGGCTTGCAAGATGTTTCAACGGATGGAGGGCCGGAGGGAGGGCAGCTGCTTCCGGCGGCAAAGGCGGGAAGCGCAAAGGCCAGGCAAAGGGCGGAGAGAAAAAGCGCCGCCAAATGTTTTTTCAAACGATGAGGTTTCATAAAAACTCCTTTCAATATTGGAAAAGTTCGCTGAAATCTGTTACTTATTGTAATCAGATTGTTAACAGATTGCAATGGTAATCCCTGGAGGGGTTGGGAGGGGGTGAGTGAAATGGAAAGGTGATATTGAAGCGGAAGTGTGATATACTATCAGGAAACAGAAAACCAGAAATCAGACGGTGACAGCTTGGAAGCATGGCGGCCAAGCGGAAAGAACGCAGACCAAAATAAGAAAAAGCAAAGGAGAGCAGCAGATGAGGTGGACAAAATGGATGAAATGGGCCGGCGCGGTTGTTTGTGTGCTGTGCTTAATGGGCTGCCAGACGGCGGTTCCCGGCGAGAGCGCGGGCACAGCGGAAGAACGGGAACAGGCGGACGTGCAGGCGGCGGGAAAGATGCTGGACGGGCTGCGGCAGGGCAGCGCCGCCCTGATTGTGCAGAGTCTGGATGAAACGCTGACGGGACAAATTTCCGAAGAGCAGCTTTTGCAGGCGTGGAACGCCCAGACAGAAGCGCTGGGAGCGTTTCAGCAGACAGGGGAGGAGACCGTCAGCAAAACAGGCGGGCAGGTGACCGTTTCCATCCCGTGTCAGCACGAAAAGGGAAGCCAGAATTTTGTTTGTACTTTTAATGAAAAGGGGAAGCTCGTTGGCATCTGGCTGCGGAATGTGGATGCGCCCATTGCAAACAACAGCTGGGACATTCCCGATGGCGTGACGGAGACAGATGTGGTTTTGGGAGAGGCTACGGCATTGGAGCTTTCGGGCAAGCTGACTTTGCCCATGGGCGACGGCCCCTTTCCGGCGGTTATTTTGGTGCATGGATCGGGCAGCACCGACATGGACGAGACCATCGGCAGCAACAAGCCCTTCCGGGACTTGGCCTATGGACTTGCCGAGCGGGGGGTTGCCGTGCTGCGGTACGATAAATCTGCCTATGCCCATCCAGAGGCCTTTACAGGGACGGAGTTTACCGTGGATGACGAGTATACCCAAACAGTGAAAGACGCCATGGCCTGTCTGAAAGGAAACGGCCAGATTGGAGCTGTCTATCTCTTGGGACATAGCCAGGGAGGCATGCTGGCGCCCTATTTAATGCAGAAATGCGGTGGCTTTTCCGGGGGGATCATCCTGGCCGGCACGCCTAGAACCCTTTGGGATTTGATTTACCGACAAAATATAGAAGCCATCGGCACCCTGCCGGAGAGCCAGCAAAAAACATATCTTGCCCAGGTCGAAGGGGAGAAAGAGCGGGCGCAGGCTCTGGACATGGGCGAGATGACAGAGGCAGAGCGGAAAACCGAAACCATCTTTGGCATTCCCGCCGGGTATTTATATCACATGGATCAGATTGACGCCATTGCCCTGGTGAAAGAGAGCCGGCTCCCCTTTATGATTTTGCAGGGGGATCAGGACTTTCAGGTGGATGCTACCGTGGATTTCGAGGCCTGGCAAACGGGGCTGGGGGCGGAAAACCCCGACGTTTCCTATCGTTTGTATGAAGGACTGAACCATTTGTTTATGGAGTCAAAGGGAGAGAAAAAGGGGACGGTTGCGGAATATGACACGCCGGGGCACGTTTCCAAAATGGTGCTGGACGACATTGCGGTCTGGATTCAAACCCAAGCGTAGCGCATGGAGAACATTTGGATGGAACAAAAGAAAAGGAAATGGAACTGGCGAAAAATTCTGTTTTGGTTTGTGCTGGTGACGTTGATCGCCTCCACGGCATATGCCGTTGTGGCCATTGTCAGAGCGCCGGAAAGCCTGCCGCCGGGGGCGCCCTTTCAAAAAGTGAAGTGGGACTATGTGGTGCTGCTCCTTTTGTGCGGGGTGGGGGTGCTGTGTACCTTTCTGCCCTCTATGCTGGAACGAAAGCTGAAATTGGAACTGCCAAACTATATGCACATTGCCTATGTCATGTTTCTCTATGCCGCCATTTACCTGGGTGAGGTGCGCAATTTTTACTATGACGTACCCCAATGGGATACGATGCTGCACATCAGCAGCGGCGTGATGCTGGGGGCCCTTGGCTTTTTTGTGGTGGATCTGTTGAACCGGGACGGAAAGGTGCGGATGCAGCTTTCTCCCCTATTTGTCGCCATTTTTGCGTTCGGTTTTGCGGTCACCCTCGGCACCATGTGGGAGATTTGCGAGTTTACCTTTGACAGTCTTTTTGACGGAAACATGCAGAAATACATGCTGCAGGACCGCACCCCTCTTGTAGGGCAGGCGGCCCTGCTCGATACCATGAAGGATTTGGTTGTGGATGTGCTGGGCGCGCTGGTTACCTGCATCATAGGGGGAATCGCGCAAAACAGGCAGCAGAAGAGACGGGACACGGAAGAAGGGAAAGCGGAAGAAGCAGCGCAGGGGAATTCCCTTGCAGACGTCTGCCAAAGCTGATATACTGAACCAAACAGGAGAAGGAGAACGAAGCCCATGGCAAAAAAGAGCTTTCCCCGGCGGTGCTTGGCCGCTTGGGGACGTGAATTCAACAGCGATAAATTCTTCGCCCGCCGGGAGAAGTATCAAAACAGCCGTAGTCCTGTTTTACGAGCCTTTTACGGCAGCTACTGCACCCGGGTGCAAAACCGATTTTGCGCCGGCATTCCCATGACCGCCCGGTTTGACCGGACCGTAGTGTTCCCCCATGGGATCAGCGGTATTTATATCTCCGTGGAAGCGGAGATCGGCGGCGGGACGACGATTTTTCAGCAGGTGACCATTGGCTCCAACTCGCTGCCGGGTACCAAGCGGCCCGGCGCGCCGGTGATCGGCAAAAACGTATATATCGGCGCCGGGGCAAAGATCATCGGGGGAATCCGAATCGGCGACAATGTCCGCATCGGCGCCGGCTGCACCGTGTTTGAGGACGTGCCGGACAATGCCACCGTGGTGGCAGCCCGTCCCGTGATTTTGGAAGGCCGGGGCGTGAGAGACAACGCGTTTTATGCCGTACACAGCGGAACGGGAGGCGCCCGATGAAACTGATTTCCTGGAACGTCAACGGCCTGCGGGCCTGCCTGAAAAAAGGGTTTTTGGATGTGTTTTATGAACTGGACGCGGACTATTTCTGCCTGCAGGAGACAAAAATGGAGCAGGGGCAAGCGGAGATTGACCTGCCGGATTACACCGAATATTGGAACAGCGCAGAAAAAAAGGGGTACTCCGGCACCGCCATTTTCTGCAAAGAAGCGCCCCTGTCCGTGTCCTATGGCATCGGCCACTCGGCCCACGACAAGGAGGGGCGGGTGATTACGCTGGAAACGGCGGATTTTTATTTGGTCAACTGCTACACGCCCAACGCCCAGCGGGAGCTTGCAAGGCTTTCTTATCGGATGGAATGGGAGGACGCGTTTCGTGCTTATTTGCAGGAGCTGGACCGGAGCAAACCGGTGATCTTATGCGGCGACCTGAACGTGGCCCATCAGGAGATTGACTTGAAAAATCCAAAAACCAATCGGATGAACGCCGGGTTTACCGATGAAGAGCGGGAGAAGATGACACAGTTGCTCTCCGCCGGGTTTGTAGATACCTTCCGGCATTTTTATCCCGACCGGACGGAGGCATATTCCTGGTGGAGCTATATGCGGCAGGCGAGGGCACGCAACGCCGGCTGGCGCATCGATTACTTCATCGTGTCAGATCAGCTAAAACGGCGCCTGCGCAGCAGCGAAATTTACATGGAGATCCCGGGGAGCGACCACTGCCCGGTGGCCTTGGAGTTGGAATAGGAGATGGTTTTTCATGGCGTGTGACACCACATTGTATTTGGTCGTGCCGTGCTATAACGAGGAAGAGGCCCTGCCGGAGACCATTCGGCAGCTTTCTTTGAAGCTGCGGGAGCTGATCGATCAAGACAAGGCGGGGGAAAAAAGCCGCATGCTCTTTGTAGACGACGGCAGCGGGGACAAAACTTGGGACATCATCCGGCAGGCCGCTTTGGAAAACGAGCGGGTTTGCGGCGTGAAGCTGGCCCACAACAGGGGGCATCAAAATGCCCTGCTGGCGGGGCTGATGACAGCCGGGGAAAAAGCGGACTGCGCCATTTCTCTGGATGCCG
The DNA here is from genome assembly GCA_050950425.1 of Oscillospiraceae bacterium. Classification (GTDB taxonomy): domain Bacteria; phylum Bacillota; class Clostridia; order Oscillospirales; family Oscillospiraceae; genus RGIG529. Next base: position 606,737 of record JBMNHO010000002.1, on the reverse strand, counting down.
ATTTGCAGGACGACATCGGCGTTCTGGGGGAATTTATGGACAAGTTCCACGGCGGCTGCGATATCGTTTATGGAGTGCGCAGCAGCCGAAAGACGGATACGGCCTTTAAGCGGAACACCGCCGGTGCGTTTTACGGCCTGATGAAACGCCTGGGCGTGGAGACGGTAAGCAACCATGCCGATTACCGGCTGATGAGCCGACGGGCGCTGGTGGCCCTTTCAGAGTATGAGGAAGTGAATTTGTTTTTGCGGGGCATCGTGCCCCAGATCGGATATCCCCACGACATCGTGTATTACGAGCGAAAGGAGCGGATGGCGGGAGAGTCCAAGTATCCCCTGAAAAAGATGATCCGCTTCGCCATGGAGGGGATCACATCTTTCAGCGTGAAGCCGCTAAAGCTGATTTCCAATTTTGGCATTTTCATTTCGATTCTCAGCCTTTTGGGTTTGCTGTATGCTTTGATTTCTTTTTTGGCCGGCGTGGCCGTGCCCGGATGGACGGCGATTGTCAGCTCTGTGTTCCTGTTGGGCGGCATCCAGCTGTTTTGCATTGGTGTGGTAGGCACTTATGTGGGAAAGATTTATTCCGAAGTGAAGCACCGCCCGAGGTTTCATATTGAAACAGAAACCATGCAGTGAAAACACAAAACCGGCAAGCACCATGTAAAGGGTGCTTGCCGATTTGATCGTTATGGGTTATTTTGTCTTTATGATGGCGAAGGCGCTGCCGGGCTGCTTTTGAGGGAAATGCGCCAGATGTCGGGATATTCATTGGGGGATTGGCTGGCCAGAATGAAATCAGCCCCATTGGACAAGACGAGATTCCAGGTACTGGCAAGGAAAGTGGTGTCCACATCCACAGGCTGGATGGCGTTTTGGACGATGGCAAAAACGCCAAGGGGCAGGTTCGCCCCGAACACGCAGAACTGGGATAAGTCGTTCAGGCAAATGCCTTGGTATTGCATGTCGGTTTCATAGACTTCCAGAGAGGCCCCCGTCAAGTCCAGCCGCTCTATGCAGAAGGTGCCGCCCGCCGTCTGATTCGTCCGGGAAACGAGAAGCTGGTCGTCCGCGATGTCAAAGGCATACAGCTTCTCGCCTTTGGGGAGCGCAATTTGAACCGGCTCCTGCCCCATTTGACCGACATAAAACACCACTTGGCCGTCTCGCCCTACGGGGTATGCAAAGTGGGCGTCGGAGGTGCGGAAATCGTCTGTGATCCACTCGGTGCCTTCCAGCGTTCTCCACGGGAAGGACAGAAGGGGGGAAACGGTGAAGTCCGGCGTTAAGACGTTCAGGGCGAAGGAATCGCCGTAATCTCCATAGCCGAAAACCACGTTCTCGCCGCAGCGGGACAGGGTTGGCCCGCTGGCAAAGGGGGTCCCAGTGGGGATGTCGGCAACGCGCCGGGGAGCCTGCTCCCCTTCGATGGGCTGGTAAAACAGGGCGACATCCCAGGTTTCCGGCTCTGTTTCCGCCATGTAGCTGTATACAAATCCGTCAAAGGCAAACGCAGCCGACGCGATAAACCCAAACTTCTCGATGGGGAATGTTTTGAGTACCAATTGGGTATTCAGGTCGTACTGGACAAAGCGATCATAATAGGTGGAATTCGCCTGATCCCGGCCGCCCTCCGACGGATTTTGTTTTTCTGTATCATATGTTACAATCAAAAGTTGATTGAACCGGTCATCACAGATGAGATACGACTGAGACGCTGCAAGCCCAAGGGCGCGGGCCAAGGGCGTGTGGTCTGCCGCGATCTCCAAGGTTTTTTGCGAGGACTCCGAAGCGGACGTCTGGCCGCACCCGGCAGAGGAGAACGCAAAGAGCAGGGCAAGGCCCAGAAGGAGGGGGGTAGATCCTCGTTTCATAAGGGGACTCCTTTCTGATGCAATTCCAAGCTTCCCCTGATGGGGGCAAAAGATAATAATATATTTATAAAGACAATAGCTTGAAATGCATTTTATCTTATCTAATCTAATCACGCCACTCTTATATAATGACCGGCATTGGAATTGACCGCAGCGTATAAGTTGCCATTTGTGATCCTATGGGGTTTCGGTTCGGATCTGTCGTATAGTTCAAACACCGCCCCCAGGGGGCGGTGTTTGGGGTGGGGGATAGGGTATCATGAAAGAATGGTCAATGGATACTGGAATTTGCAATTTCAATAATACCAGATGTTTTTTTACAATTCAACTTCATTTCTGGAACAATCTGGAAACAAAAAAGATGATATTCCAATGGTTTCCCGTTTGGAGCCATAAAAAAGCACGAGCGCATCTCGCAAGACGCGCTCGTGAGGGAGTCCTCCGGGGAACCAGAGTTTCCCTTATGAAGAAGCCGGGGAAGCCGTTGGCACGCCGGAGCCGGGCATGGTGTTCTCGCCCGGGGTCACATCTGCTGTGAACAGGGGGGTGGCCGTGGGCGTCACAGTGGGCGTCACAACGACAACGCGCTTGCCGCAGGCGGCAAGACCCGTGCAAAGCAGCAGCGTCAGCAGAGAAGCTGCAATCACTCGTTTCATTCCTTTTTTCCTCCTGAATCGTGACAAGATGCGTCTTTTTTCTCACACGAAGGGTGAGAATCGCATTTCATAGATAGAATGCCCGGTCTGCCTCTTATTATACATATATAGAAAAATAGACATACTAAGAAAAGGAAACGAACCTTATTTTGTAAAGTTTGGAGAAAGATTTGCAAAAACGGTTGATTTTTTGAAACAAAACCAGTACAATGAAAAGTAAGAAGCTGCATGCGGTGCAGGGTTCTATCACTATGGAATTATGAAAGGGGTCGTATCATGGAATTAAAGGGTAGCAAAACAGAGGCCAACTTATGGGAAGCTTTCGCAGGGGAGTCCCAGGCCAGAAATAAATACACCTATTTTGCCAGCGTGGCAAAAAAGGCGGGGTATGAGCAAATTGCCGCCATCTTTACGGAAACGGCCGATAACGAAAAAGAACACGCCAAGCTTTGGTTCAAAGAGCTGGGCGCTTTGGGCGACACTGCGGCCAACCTAAAGGTTGCGGCGGAAGGCGAGCACTATGAATGGACAGAAATGTACCGCAGCTTTGCCGAGGTTGCCAAGGAAGAGGGATTTGAGCGTCTTGCTTTCCTGTTCGAAGGGGTTGCGAAGATTGAAAAGTCCCACGAGGAGCGGTATTTGACGCTACTGAAAAGCGTGGAGACGGATACCGTGTTCCAAAAGGAAGAAGAACAAGTCTGGATCTGCAGAAACTGCGGACATCTGCACACGGGGAAAGAAGTGCCCGGCACATGTCCTGTCTGCGCTCATCCAAAGGCATACTTCGAGGTGAGGGCGACAAACTATTAAACAAAGCGGTTTACGATGCGTCTTGACGGGTCGGTAAGCTATATGGTGTGAGCAGACGGCAATACGCCGGGCAGCAAAGTTGCCCGGCGTATTGCCGCCTTTTTCCTTTTCAGGCGCATGTTTTTTCGCGCGCTTGCTTGCTGGATCAGCCGCGGGGCATGGCGCAGAGGGCTTGTGCGCAACGCACCCCGTCCACCGCGGCGGACATAATTCCCCCGGCGTAGCCCGCTCCCTCTCCGCAGGGGTAAAGCCCCCGAAGGTTGGCCTGCAGCGTTTCGTCCCGCAAAATGCGCAGGGGGGAGGAGCTGCGGCTTTCCACCCCGGTGAGGACGGCATCTGGCGTGTCAAATCCTTTGATCTTCCGGCCGAACAGAGGGAAGGCCTCCCGCAGGGCTGCCGCGACAAAGGGAGGGAGCGCCGTGTCCAGGCTGGTCCAGGTGACGCCGGGCCGGTAGGTGGGCAAAATGTCGCCCGGTCCTTTTGAAGGGACGTTTTTCAAAAAGTCCCCCAGGCGCTGGGCAGGGGCATGAAACAACCCGCCGCCCAAGCGAAAGGCGGCTTCTTCCCACTGCCGCTGGAAGGCGATGCCGGAGAGGGGATGGGTGCTTGGAAAATCCCCGGGGGAGACGTTGACCAAAATACCGCCGTTGATGGAGGAACCGTCCCGGGCCCGTAGGCTCATCCCGTTTGTGACCAAGCGGCCCGGCTCAGACGCGGCCGCCACCACAGACCCGCCGGGACAGACGCAAAAGGAAAAGACAGACCGGCCGGAGGGCAGGTGGCAGGCGAGCTTATAATCCGGCGGCGGCAACTGAGGGGCGGCCGCGCCGAACTGGGCAAAGCTGACGGCCTCTTGCAGATGCTCTGCCCGCACGCCGATGGCGAATGGCTTAGGCTCCATGGCGATACCCATGTGATGGAGCGTCTCCAGGGTGTCCCGTGCGCTGTGGCCCGGCGCCAGCACCACTTGGTCTGCCGGCCGGCAAACCGGGCCGTGGGGGGTGTCCAGCAAAACCCCCGTCAGCCGGTCCCCTTCTGTTTGCAGGCCGGAAAGCCGATGCTCGTACAAAAAAACGCATCCGGCGGCCTGAAGGGTGAGGCGCAGGGTACGCACCACCTGCTGCAGCACATCGGTGCCGATGTGGGGCTTTTGCTGGTACAAAATGTCCGGCGGCGCGCCGGCAGAGACAAACTGGCGCAGAACCCACCGGGTGCGAGGATCAGTGATGCCGGAGGTTAATTTTCCGTCGGAAAACGTGCCGGCACCCCCCTCTCCAAACTGCACATTGGAGGAGGGGTCCAGGCAGCCTGTCCGCCAAAAGGAGGCTACGTCCTCTGCTCTGGCTTCCACCGGGCGTCCTCGTTCGACCAAAACGGAGGGGACGCCCATTTGGGAAAGGGCCAAGGCACAAAACAGGCCGGCAGGCCCCATTCCAACAATAAGGGGCGGACGTTTGGGGTGCCTTTCGGGGGCGGGCAGGGAGAAGTCTGCTCCGCTTTCCTGTGTTACATTGGGGTTTCGGTTGCGGCGCAGGAGGGCGGCCCCTCCCTCCACAGCGCAGGAGACGGTGCAGACATAGTGGATGTCACTTTTCTTTCGCGCATCGATGGATTGTTTCAAACACGTCACTTGGCTGATGGCGCCGGGAGGGACGCCCAAAGCCCGGGCTGCCAAAACGTGCAGCCGGGCGGGGTCCCCCATCAAAGGGAGGCGCAGATTGGAAATACGGATCATGGCGGGATCGCCTCCTTTTCGTCATAACTAAATGGTGTGCGCCAACGCGCACACCATTAGTATACCACAGGGAAAAGGAGCGTGTAAATCTTTTATACGGTGATGTAATTGGCGTTGGCAAATCCGACGATGTTCCCAAACTCCACCACATAAAAATCCCCGGCTTGCCCCAACACCTGAAGCGTTGCTCCGTTGTACGCACGGGCTAGGACAGCAGACTGGGTGGTTGGATAATCCCGAATGTTCAAATAGCCGGAAGATAGGGTGACCGTTCCCGTTTTGGGAGCTTTTGGTGTTTGAAAGGGCAGGCCGAAATATTCCGTCAGAGAAAGAGCGATGTTTCGGGCGATGCCTTGGGTATTCTCTATGATCCACTGGGCATCCTCCGGGTTGTCGTGATAGGCAACTTCCAGCAGGACGGCAGGGGCCCGAGTTCGGCGTACTTCGCCAAGGGTGGTGGTTGGGATGGCACGGACGTTATTTGGATCGGGATAAATGGCTTTGAGATTGGAAACAAACAAGTTGGCGGCTCGCTGCCCCCTGGGGCTGCCGGGATAATAATAGGCCTGGCTGCCCCGAACCGTTCCGGATTGTCCTTCCGGCGCGGCATTGGAGTGAAGCGCCAGATGAAAATCGTAGTTGCCCGCATTGGACGCTTCGATGGAAGAAGCGGCAGTCATCTCCGGGGTGTTGCGGGTGTAGCGGATGCCGCTTGCCCGCAGGTAGGGAACCAGTGCGTCAGCCAGCACGTTCATGTGCTGCTCTTCGCTGCCTCCGGTGACATATTGATTGAGCTCTTGGGTGGATGGGCTGAGGTAAATGGAAGGCATACGCCACCTCCTTCTGGTGTGGGATGGGCGGGGCGAACCCCTGTTTCAGTCTATGCAAAGGGAAGAAAGAGGTGCGCCTGCCGTTTGCCGGAGAACAAAGGGAAAGGGCGCCGGCAGCGTCGGCGCCTGATGGGATTGAACCGATGGGAAAAAAGTGGTTGCAATTTGGGATTTCTATGGTATAATAGTACAGCACACAGGCTTTGCCTTGGTGTGCGCCGCACGATGCGTCCGTGGCTCAATGGATAGAGCACCAGATTCCGGTTCTGGGGGTTAGGGGTTCGAGTCCCTTCGGGCGTGCCAATCGAAAGTCTCGACACGCACTTTGCGTGTCGAGACTTTTTTGCGTCCAGGCGCCGGGGCGGACGTTTTCCGGAAAGACAGGGAAAAGGAAAACACAGTGCCTTTATTGCTCTGTATCGTTCAGGCGCGGCGCCCCTTGGGGCTTGCGCTGAAAAAGGGGGCATGGTACAATAAGATGCAATAATATTTGGTTCTTTCGCCCCTTGACGGGGCAAGTCGACGGAAATTGCGGCAAGCTTGTGATATGCTGGCGCCAAACAAAGAAAGAGGAGGCGCAGCCATGGAACATGTATTATTTCGTGCGGCTGTAGGCGGGTTCCACCGGAAAGACGTGATGGAGTATTTGGAAGTGCTGGCCAGAGAGCATGAAGCCGCGCTGCATACATACGGCCGGGAGCGGGAAGAAGCGAGAGAAGAGGCCAGACGCATGGAAAAAGCCCTGACTCTTGCCCAGGAGCGGGCAACAGATCTGGAAGAAGCGCGCGCCAAGGCCATGGAAGCGTGGGACGCGAAGCGCGCCCAGGCGGAGACGCTGGAAGGGCGCGTTGGGGCGCTGGAGGAAGAGCTGCAGCGGACACGGGCTACGCTGTGCGAGTGCCGAAGGACGCTGGAAGCGGAGCAAACCCGCGTGTCTGCGCTGCATCAGGAGGCAGAGTCTTACGCAACCGTCAAAGAGCGGCTCAGCAACATTGAGCTGTCGGCCCATCAGCGGGCGGCAGAGGTGGAGCGGGCGGCGGAGCTGGAGGCGGAAAACATCCAGCGCAAGGCAAAGGAGAACCTCCTCTCGCTGCAAATGCAGTATGAGCTGGCCATGTCGTCTTTGGATGCAGGCAGGCGCCAGGTGACAGAGCAGCTGTGTGATATGCAGATGGCGCTGGACACTTTGGCGCCGGTGCTGGAGCAGTCCGGCAAGGTGCTGGTGACGCTTTGCGAGGAACGCTGCAAAGGCGCCAAGCCGGGGAAGGAACAAGGGGGAGAAAAAACAAGCATGACAAACAAGACAGGGGTCGGTGCCGTATGATCTATTCCGTTTTGGCCTCGGATATCCGAGAAATGCTTCCCACGCTTCGGGCGGGGGATCGCGTGCTGCTGACAGGGGAGATTTACACGGCCCGGGACGCCGCGCACAAAGAAATCTGCGCTTTGATGGATCGGGGGGAGGCGCCGCCTTTTCCGCTGCGGGACGCCATCGTTTATTACGCAGGGCCAACCCCCCCGAAAAACGGCATGCCGGTGGGCGCCTGCGGGCCGACCACCGCCGGGCGGATGGACGGCTTTGCCCCTCGTCTGCTGCGGGCGGGCGTGGCCGGGATGATCGGCAAAGGAGAGCGCGATGAAACCGTGATAGAGGCCATAAAAGAAACGGGCAGCTGCTATTTTTGCGCTGCCGGCGGAGCGGGCGCCCTCATCGCCACCTGTATTCGGGCGTCGGAGGTAATCGCGTTTCCCCAGCTGGGCTGTGAATCGATAAAGCGGCTTTCCGTGGCGGACATGCCTCTCATCGTGGCGATTGACGCATTCGGCGGAAACCTGTTTCAAATGGGCAGGGAGCAGTACCGGGCGGCTCGGTAACACAGCGTGCGCCGCATCAACCGCGGCATAAAAACAGTCAAAAAAAGAGGAGACACAGTCTAGTTTGTGTCTCCCATCTTTGTGTTCCAACGGATCATAGTCGAGTCGTAAAGCTGCGGGAAAGCATATCCCGTCAAACCGTTTATGGCAGCCGATGGGGCTGCTCTGAAGCTGGCGGGCTGCCTGATGTACGAGGCTCGTTTAAAGGTCGGCTTTCCCGCCCGGGCACCTTGAAAAGAAACAGCGAGCTGATGATTTGATGGTACTCCGCCAAAACGTCCCATTTCCCGTTTTTGCTGCACCAATAAAGGGCCACGCCGTCGGAAAGGAAAAAGACCGTTTCCAAAAGCTGGTCGGGGGGCGTGGGGTTGCGCAGCAGCCCCTCTTTTTGGGCCTGGCCCAGCAAGGACAGCAAAAGGCCACGAACCGATGCGTCACGAATGGAGCAAAAGGGAACGCCGCAGTCCATGCTGCGTTTTAAGATTTGTCCCAGCAGAGCCGGGCCCGCCCCAATGGTGCGCTGCAGATATGTCTGCAGCAGCTCATAAATCTGCTCAATAGAGCTGCGGGCAGAAAGAGCGGGCAAAAGCTGCTCCGTTACATAAATATCTGTAGACAGGAAATAGTCATCTAAGATTTCATCCTTAGAGTTGAAATGATAGTAAAATGCACTGCGGGTCAAACCGCTGGCGGTGCAGATATCATGCACAGTGACACCGGTGTATCCCCGGCTCTTGTACAGCGCCACTGCACAGTCAACAATGCGGATGCGGGTGGTGAGCGCTTTTCCTTTTGGCATATGGGGAACCTCCTTGGTAGGCATAACACGCCGCCAGAGAGCGGCGAGCCGATTTTTGCCCTGTGTGGCACTTAAAATGATTGTACCATATTCTGCTCAGAAGTCCAAGCGCATTTTTTAAAAGCGCTTCTTTTTTTCATCCAAAAGAAGTGACTTTCCCCCATTTCTGTGGTATGCTGAAACAAAACGAAACAAAATGGAAAAAAACGCCTTTGTTTGACGCCGGAAGGGAGAGAGGGTTTATGGAGCGCATTTGCCCGGTTTGCAAACGTCCCATCGCAGCAGAAAATGGCATATGTTTTTTTTGCGATACCGGGGTAGAAGCGGAGCCGCTCCCGGCTTCCTTCGATGGGAACATTCCGGCAGATACCTCCCGTGGGGGGGATGGGGTGCCGTCCGGAAAAGAGAGCAAAAAAGGAAGAGGAGAGGCAGGATCCTCTCCGGGCGGCTGGAAACGACCCGGCAGGAACAGCCCCTACGCACTGATGAGTCCGCTTCAATATTTCGGCTGTATATTGCTAATGCTGATCCCCTTTGTGGGTGTTGGGGTGGCGGTGCTTTGGGCCTTGGGCCATTGCAGAAAAGAGAACAAAAAAAACCTGGCGAGGGCCATGCTGGCGCTGAAGGCTTTTGCGCTGCTGCTTTTTTTCGTGGGGAGCGTTTTGTTTCGGCCTTATTGGCAAAAGGTTCTGTATGCCTTGGCTTCGGAGCCCTCGCCGGCCATAGTCAGCGCGCCGCCCGGGGAAAAGGGGACAAGCCGCCCGGACAGCTCTGTGGCGGAGAATGAAATTGCCGGATGGGACGCAAACCGACCCGTGACTTTTTTCGGTTTCCCCTCGGCCAAGGCCTTGAATGTGCTGCTGGGTGGGTCGTATTACATCAAATACACCGTGTTTGCGTTCGGGAACACCCAAGTGCGGGAACAAGCCAAGGCGGGCGGCCGGTTTGTAGAAGTGGAAACGGTGTCCGGCAAGCAGATTCGAGTGCTCACCATAGACGGCATACGATATGAGTGTGATGATGAAAAAAAGATCTACTGCGTTGCCGGGCAAGGGACCGAAGGACAAGTGACGCCCTTTGGCGGCACGCTGTCCGCGCTGGAGCGAGTGGGCAGCGGCCAGGGACAGGTCAATGGCGTGGACTGTGAGTATGATGAATTTGCTTTGCGGGGCAGCGGCACCGGGGACGTGAAGCGGACGGTGCGGCTTTATGTAAAAAATGAGGTGCTGCAGGCCATTTATATGGAAGAGCCCCTCTTGGGCAGCCAAGTGATGATGCAAGTGCAAGTGCTGACGGAGGAACCCCCGGCAGGCTTGTTGACCCTGCCGGACACCTATACGCAGGTGACCTACCACGAAATGATGCATCCAGGAGCCGCGGTGTAAAGCCGAACCGAGCAAGCGGGGTTTGTTTTGTGGCGACCCATCGCCTTTCCCAGCGATTGCCCGGATCTAGCAACAAGGCAGAACGAGGCGCAAAAACAAGGCGTTCGCTCCGCTGGAGCATATTGACCATTTTGGTGATGGTGTTACAGATTTTTTAAATGTTTTCAGTTATAGTCTATAAATGGAACAAAACACTGGAAGATGTAACCAGCATGTAACACGGGTATCGTATAATAAAGAAAGGGAATCTGGGTCAAGTGTTTTCGCTGTTTCCGTGAAAAGGTGTTTCGCAATGGGCGTGAACACACAAGAATGTGAACACATAGAAATTATCATGAAAGGTGAGGATCTGAATGAAAAAAAGATTTCTTTGTTCCTGACGACCATCCTCTTGCTATCCATGGTTCCGTTACAGGCCGTGGCGGCGGGGAATAATGTTGAGAGCCGCATTACCATTGTAAAAACCCTGAAAAATGGAAACAATGTCGTCTCTCCGGGAGGAACGATCGACCCCAGCAAAGACATTACCCTGTCGGTGGAATTCAGCATCCCCGATGAAGAGGAGCTGTCTCGAGGGGACTACTTCGAGATTGACCTTCCGGCGGAAATGCAGTTTGGCGACGCCAGCAGGGAAGTGTTTATGACCGTTGAGGGGATGGGGGAGGTTTCCCTTGGCGTGCTGACCGTCAGCGGGCAAAAGGCTCGCCTGACCTTTGGCGAGAACATCGAAAACCCTGACCTGCTGGGCCGGGGCGGGCGGTTTAGCCTTGGTATGAGCATCAACATGGAAGAAATCGACACATCAGAGGATCAAGTGGTGTTCCAGATGTTCGGCAAGACTTATACCATTAAGCTGAGAGACCCCTTCTCCATCAACTTGGTAAAAGACGGGACAGTCGACTTGGCGAACGGCGTCATCCACTGGACGGTGACAGCCACACCCAACCAGACAAACGGATCCTTAGACGGCTATACCTTTACCGACACGCTCCCCGCCAACGTGACTTATGTGGCGGGATCCTTCCGGGTGAACACCGTAGAGCCGAACCCAACGGCCACCCACACCAGCGGGGTGCTGACGTACGCGTTTCCCGCCGGCACGGCAGGCAAGCAGGTGATTACCTTTGACACAAGGATCAACGAGTCTTTGCTGCTGGGCAAAAACGGCGTAAAGACCAGCGTAGAGAACAATGCAAAGGTTTCCAACGGAACCAATACTTACACTGCTAAGAAAACAGTGGAGTTTACGCCCAAATGGGTGTCCAAGGGCGGGTCCTACAGTGCGCTGGACCACAAGGTTACTTGGACAGTGACGGTCAACGAAAGCCTTGCCACGCTGAAAAATGTTGTGATAAAAGACGTGGTCGGCACCGGGATTACCTTGGACGGAATGACCATTTCTGTGGGCGGAACAGCGTTGACCACAGACAGCGCAGCCGGCATGTATTACTCCGTTGCGGCAGACGGCTCTTTTTCGATCTATTTAGGGGACCTGGTCGGTGTAAGCAAAACCATTACAATTGTGACGGCGCTTGCACCGGGCGTGATAACAAGCGTGACCAACACGGCCACCCTCAAATGGACATCCCAAGGCTCTAGCGTTTGGGGTGGAGAAGAAGGCGCCACGGGGAGCGAAACCGTTGTCATCGGCGGCGGAGAAGCCAACACAACAGAAGGCTTTTTAAAGAAAACCGCGGGGACATTCTCTTACCAAACCGGGGTGCTGTCTTGGACCATCAAAGTCAATCAGGCGAAGCAGCAGATCAAAGACGCCGTTGTGGTGGACGTATTCGTTTCTTCTAAAGACGGGGTTACCCCGGTCAGCGGATATGATACTGTGGCGGTGGACGGAGTAAACCGCAAAACCGCCAAAAACATGCGTTTGGATGAGAGCACGTTGCAGATCAGTCCGACGCCCATCAACTACACATTGAGTGCATCCGACTCTCCGGATGGGAAATATCTCATCCAAGTGCTTAAAATCAACTTAGGCACCATCAACAGCCAGTACACCATCACCTTTGACACGATGGTGACAGACAAAGCGGTCACAGGAGTGAACCGGCCGGATTCTGACTATACGTTAAAAAACACATCCTATTTGATTCATAAAAGCGGTACGCTGGAGGCGTCCGGCACAAAGGGCATTCGTAGCTACATGATCGACAAGACCATTGGAGAAGCATATAACTATGTGAACCACACTGTGAGCTGGGATCTGCATTTGAACCGGAACGGCATTACCATGGCGACAAACACGAAAGTGACCGACACCCTGCCCCAATATTGGAACGTAGTGGACGCGACGACCCTTTCCAACAGCGTGGAGATTTATCAGGGCACGGTAGGGACAAGCGCCCGCCAGTTGGTCAAAGGCGCGAAGCTGGAGCCGGGCAGCGCAGGATATCCCGATGTGACCATCAGCATGGAGACGCTGGCCAGCGGCCAGCAGAAGATTACCGTTCAGTTTAACAGCGCCAACAGCGGACGTTATATCATACGCATTAAGGCCAAACTGACCGCGGAAGGCGTGCAAAGCCTTTTCCAGAACGGCCCGACAGTGAAGGTGACCAACACAGGTTATGTGGAAGGCACCAATGTTTCCGCCAACGAGTCGGAAGAGATGACCATCCAAAACCCCATGCTCCAGAAATCGGGCGAGGTGGAAAAAGATCCGGCAGGCGCTTACACGGGTAACGTTGTCTGGACCATTGACGTAAAGAACATGACGGGCATAGCCCTCGACAATGCTCAAGTGGAGGACCACCTCCCTACATATTTAGAACCGTTGAAGCAAAACGGAAAGTATGTCGTTACTCTGTATCCGTTGACCCTGCAAGCCAACGGCACATGGACCGTCGGCACTGCGGTGGACGATGCCATCGTGCAGCCTTTGATTGCATATGAGGGACGCGTCCTAAAAATTACGCTGCCGGAAAAGAACGGTTCCTACCGGATGGTGATCTCCACAGAAATCGTAGATGACACGGTGAGTGAGATTTCCAACAGCGCTACGTTCTCCGGGTATCAAACCGTGAAGAGCACCTCCAGCGAAAAGGTCGTCCTTAAGACGATCGACGCCACCGCGTGGGCGAAGCTGGCCGGGCGGATCACCGTGGAAAAACGAGGCGAGACGGCCGACGGGAGGCTGCTGAAGGGTGCCCAGTTCCAGCTTTATGTAAAGGAAGAGGACGGCACGCTGACGCCTAAATACCAAGTGAAAACCACGGGAGACAACGGAAAAGTAGAATTTACACGGCTGAAGGCTGGCACCTATGTGGTGGAGGAAGTGAAGGCGCCTGTGGGATATGACTTCTCCGCGCAGCGTCAGCAGGAAGTGATAGTGGATCCCACCGCCCAAAACCAGGGGAAAGTGACACTTACCTATGTGAACCCTGTTCTGAAGGGCGCCATTCAGATTTTCAAAACAGACGAACTGGGGAACGCGCTGGAAGGCGCCGAATTCCAGGTATTCCGCAACCGTGTGGACCCGGTTAACCTGGTTACAGCCGACGAGACAGACGGAACGGGCCTTGTGACCTTCCGAGACTTAACACCCGGCACCTACTTTGTAGTGGAATCCACTGCGCCGGACGGATATCACAAGGAGGCAAACCCCACCATCGTCAAGGCTGTGATCGACAGCGTCACCGGTGCAACGAAGTATTATCTCAGCACCGACAATTATCAGACTGCCGTTGAGGGAACCGCGTGCCCGGAGATTGCAAACGAGAGCAACCTGGTCACCGTTGAGATCACAAAGGTGGACAAAAGAGGGACGCTGTTGAAGGGCGCGGAGTTTACCATGTATGACGCAGAAGGCGAAATCGTTGGAACGGCTATATCGGACGAGACGGGGATTGCCCAATTTGACCCGGTTCGCATCGGCGCATACACCATCAAAGAAACGAAGGCCCCTAGCGGATACTGGAAGGCCACGACAACATGGAGCCTGCAAGAGAGCGATTTCTACGGGCAGCCAACCAAGACCATTTCCTTCGAGGCGGAAAACACCAAGATTCCCCCGCCGGTAGACCCGACACCAACCCCGACACCCACACCGACACCCACACCGACACCGACACCCACCCCACACCCACCCCGACACCGACACCGACACCGACACCGACACCCACCCGACACCCACACCGACACCAACCCCGACCCCGACACCCACACCAACGGATCCGGATGGGACCATTGATGAGGATGAAGACGGCCCGAACCAGGAAGGCGACATTGATCCAGACCCGACGCCGACCCCGAAACCGAGCCCCTCTTCTCGACCAAAAGGACCGGGAAAGGGTGATTCAGGGAACCGACCGGGCGGCACTAGCCCGCAGACGGGCGACAATGCCGATCTCCGTGGGCTGGCGGCACTGCTGCTGGTTTCCGGCTTGGGCGGACTTTGCTTCCTCCCGCGCCGCAAGAAAAAACAATCTGAGGAATCATAAAGAAAAGGGCGCCGGCGCAGGCCGGCGCCCTTTGCCCGCAACAGACCTGTCCAACGGAAGCGTTGGATCATAACTTCGTGCAGGTTCTGCGGGAGAAAGGAAGTCGTATGAAACGAAAGATCCGATGGGTGCTGACGGGGCTTTGTGCTTTGGTTTTCGTGTTTTCCCTTTGGAACATCATTTCCACCTTGCGGGAATATCAAGCGGCAGAAGATATCTACGATGCGGTGGAACATCAGGTGTTTGCTGCAAGCGCTCGGCCTGTTCCGTCGCCGACAGAAAGCGCCCCATCCGGCACGGAGGCGCCGTCAGATGAGGAAGAGAAGACGGAGGAGACATGGTCGTTTTCGTTGGATCTTGCGGCGCTTCAGGCTGTGAACCGAGATGTGGCGGGCTGGATCTACTTACCCGACAGCAAAATCAGCTATCCGTTTGTGCAAGGGAAGGACAATGACGAGTATCTGCATCGGACGTATCGCAGGACGCAAAACGCCTCCGGAAGCATTTTCATGGATTATCGCTGCGAAAAAGATCTTTCGGGGCAAAATACGGTTTTATATGGCCATTATATGAAAAACGGAACGATGTTTGGCGGCCTGGCTCGTTTCAAAGACAGGGACTATTGGGAAAACCATCGATATTTTTATTTATTGACCCAAGACGGCATCCATCGGTACGAGGTATTTGCCTGCGCTCAGGTGGAAGCGGACGCGTTTTGCTATCAGACGTCGTTTGCCAACGAGGACGCGTTCCAGCTTTTTTTGCGGCAAATTGAAAAAGCCGATCAACTGAAAACCGGAGTTGCGCCCGAGGCGGACGGAAAGATTTTGACGCTTTCCACTTGCGCGGCGCAAGACCGAACCCTGCGCTTTGTGGTTTTTGCGATGTTGGCGTAGGTGGCCTGGGGATATCTGCAATTCATCCCATAAAAAAACAGACAAAAAGGCACCCCCGCACGCGAAAGGTGCGAAGGGTGCCTTTGCCGTACCTTGGTAGGGAAAAAGGAAAGTTGCCGCCTTCCCCCCGGCGGCTGGAAGGGGAAAGGAGATGGGTGCCGCCAAAATGCGTTATTGAGGGAAAGGCAACGGCAGCGCGTCAAAGCACGTCTTTTTCTATGTGTGTGGGAGGGATGTTTAGCTCGTGTGGGTTTTTGAGCAGGTGTTCCAGATATTTCAAGGCACTGGCCATATAATGGCCATCGCTGATCCGTTCGTCCAGCACCACAGTGTAATCGATGTATTTCTTTTTTTGCAGATTTCCGGATCGGTCTGGGGTGATTTCCACATATTTGGCGCCAAAGGTGAGAAAGGCCGGCACATTGCCGAAATTATACAGATGGTGAAACACAGGGCGGATACCCAAAGAGCCTAAATTGGAAACAAACAAGCTGGCGTGGAAGGGAGATGCATGATGGATGGCCTTTGGCATGAGGCCAAAGTAATCCAGCAGATGCATCAAAAAGACAAAAAAACGCAAAATGAGGGCGGGCAGGCGCACCAGAACCCGAGCCACAGAATCCAGAGATGTGCTGTCTGACGCTGCTCGGGCTTCCTCAATGGCTTCCTGCATTTTGGAATACACCTCATACACGGTGTCATCGGGTTCAAACATCACTTTAATGCCTGTTTCTTGCTCGTTTAGTTTCATCCCTTTTTTCACCATCATGCTCAGTACAATGTCTTCCCGCTGAAAGATGCGTTGTCCGGAGATAAACCGGTTCATGGCCGGCCGCTGGGAGACGACCCGCACATAGGCCGCAATGACCAGGTGCATAAATCCAAATCCACGCATCCCCTTCAAGCGCATACTGCGGATATATTCCTCCGATTTGCCCACCTCGATCCTGGTTTCAAAAAACAGATGGGCGTCGTTTCGTGTGCGCATGACAAAAGGAGTAATATACTGCATAGGCGGGAGTGAGCGCACCCGTCTGCCGTCGTACCGGTCTCCAAACCGGCGTTTTTGTTTTTTCATGGGGTATGGTCCTTTCTTTCGCGGCGGAAGGCCCCACACTGGTTGGCATCCGGCGCAGCCAAATGGCACCGCCCCCACCCGTCGCGAATTGACAATTCATTCCTTGCAATTTTACAGGATTGGGACATAAATTACAATAGAAAAAACCGAAATTGGAACATAAGGCCGGCAATTCTCGGTATTTTCTACGAAAAGGAGGGGGGTGCCGTTCATGCCGCCCCGCGCTCAAAGCGCTTCCAGGCTAGACAAAGTAGTGGAAAAAATGCGAGCATTATGGCTTCCTGGTACAATTTTAAGATATCCCAGCGCCTGGAGTTGTTTGATATAGGCACCGGCAGACCCAAGGGCGATGGCATAAACATCTGCAATTTGTTTTGTGGTGATTTGGCAGGCGCCGTGGGAGGCCCTGCACAACCGGTCAATTTCGCCATAAATAAGGCGGGCGGCACAGCTCAAGCGGCTGTCTTGATAAACCACAGCAGGAATCCGAATTTCATCCATTGTTTTAAGTTCCTCCAATTTCCGTGTATTGAAGCGCGCCCCAAGAAGTAAGGCAGTCATCGTGTAGAGTCAGGGAAAAAAGATGCCGTATTTCCGTTGCCGCAAGGATGGCTTCACCGCAATGGTCACAGATTTCACCTCCCTTCGCGAGCCGGAGAGGAAAGCGGTGGAACAAAGCAAATATGAGGCAGTCAGGGTGAAGCAGGCTCCCTTCCCAACGAGACAAAGACTCGCCGGGATAAAGCTCACCGCCGCAAAACAGACAGAGGCCGCAAGGCGCGCGGGTTTGCGGATCTTGCATCTAAAAGTCCTTTCTTTCCGCTAGAAGATTATTTTCGATTGGCCCGCTTGTTTTACCCAAAAATCCAAAAATGTCAATACAATTGAAATATATTGAAAAAACAGGAAACATTGTCAAACCAATTGACAATATAATATCAAACGTGGCATGATATGTCAATAAGGTTGTCGAAAGGATAAAAGGATCACTTGTATTGTCAAAAAATTTGACATATAATATCAAAAAGAGTGGGTTCAGTTTATAAGCAGGAGGGAGATATCGTTGAACATCAAGGAGCTGCGTAAAAAGAAGGGGTTCACACAAAAGGCATTGGCGGAACGGCTAGGGGTAGAACGCTCCACCATCTCTATGTGGGAAACGGAGAAGAGCAAGCCGAGCTGCGATGTGTTGGAAGAGATGGCGGACTTATTCCAGGTTTCCACCGATCAGATTCTGAGCCGGGGGGATTTGCTCCTGCATTCAGAAGGCCATCCGGTGTTGGAGAAATACAGGGCGCTGACGGTGCAAAGCCAGAATATTGTGGATGGGGTGTTAAATGGCTTGTTGGACTATGAGACAAAGATCCAGGCGGTATTGGAAGAAGAGCAGGAGACCCCGCCGCCCCGGATGATACCGTTGTATGCCACTCCGGCTGCCGCCGGGTATGCGTCGCCGGACTTCGGTACGGATTTTGAATATATCCCGGTGGAGGGCAGTGTACCGAGCGGGGCGGACTTTGCCGTCCGTGTTCAGGGGGACAGCATGGAGCCGTTCATCTTGGACGATTCCATTGTTTATGTCAATCGCGATCCGATGGCCAAGGGGGATGTAGGTATCTTTTGTGTGGACGGGGACATGTTCTGCAAGCAATATTATAAAGACGAGACGGGAACGGTTTATTTGTTGTCACTCAACCGTACCCGGGCAGATGCGGACTTGGTCTTGCCCGCTACGTCCGGGCGCAACTTGGTTTGGTATGGTCGTGTGATTTTAGAAAAACGGCCAAGGCTGCCCCGGTTGTTTTAAAACGCCAATGTAGTGCTGGTTTCCTGAGGATGTGGCGGAACGAGAGTCGTTTTTTAAGATCTTCCGGCAACAAACAAACAGAGCAAGCGAGGGGCATGGACTCCCCGCTTGCTCTGTTTTCCCTATCTGCCGATGATGCCTGGGATTAGGCTGCGCCGGTGAAAACCGGTGTCACGCGATATCCCATTGACCGCAAAGCTGTGACCAGGCCGTCCTCTCCCAACATATGGGCCATGCCCACCACGAAAAATACCTGTCGGCCTTCCTTCAAATATCCGTTGGCCGTTTCCGCCATGTGGGCGTTGCGGTCGGTATAAATGGCTTTTTGATATGCTTCCATCAAGGGGGAGAGTGTGTCCCGTTGCTGTTCTGTCAGCGCAGCGTCCCAATCCTCCCCTTCGAACAGAAGCCGGTTCAGTTCCGCTTCGTTTCCTGTCCGCACCGCTTCATAAAGCATTTGAAGAGAAGAAACCTCTTTCTCCGGGGCTTGAATGCTCTGCAAGATCAGATGCTCTTGCAGCACGTCCGGGATATCGGACAGCATCTGAAACTGAAAGGAAAGGCTCTCCACCTCCAGAACGTCTTTTGTGGCGTCCTCAAGTGCCAGGCTGAGAAAGTAGGCGTCCAAACCAAAGCTGCTTTGAAGCCCGGCCCGGGACAAAAACACTTCGTCCACCAAAGAGCTCCAAAAAGCAAGGTTGTAAGACTGGAACAGGGAAAGCGTGCCGCCATAGCTGCTCTCCGCCTGCAAGAAAGCTTCTATCTTGTGATAGCCTTGGGCAGACAAGTGATTTTTCACGCTGTCCCCTGCCGGATACCGAAAGGATGCGGTATATTGGGCCATCTGAGACGTGTTTTTTTGAACGCTTACAATGTCGCATTCCACTGCCAGCGCGTCACTGGCTCTGTAGGCATCCATGACCGCCTCCGGCAGGGGGTACATGGCGTCTGTTCCCGCGTGGATGGCGCCAAGGAGGTATAGGGTACCTTGGCCTGGTTCCCCCGTTACCTTCCACAAGAGGGGGGTGCTGGGCGCCGCCGGTTGGGCGGGCGCAGAGGGGAGAGCGGTGGGAAGCGGAGATGCTTGGGGCGTGGAAGAGACGGCAGGAACACCGCAGGCGCAAAGCAACGCAAGAAAAAGAAACAGGACGATACATTTTGTTTGTTTCATATGAACGGGGGGCGCCTGTCGGCGCCGCTCCTTTCTGTTTATCAGATTCGGAAATGACATATCATCAGTCAGCCAAACTGGTGTACAGCCGTGGCTCGCTCTTTGGCGGCAGAATGCCGGCTTTTTGTCCGGCCTCCTTACATTGGAGTAGATATGCCATATTTTTGCCCAAAAGACGCATGGTTTGCATGCCTTCCAGATCCCTTCGAACCTCTGCCGGTGTGTTGCCATGGACGCTGTTCCAATATTGGGAGGAAACCACGGGCATTTGGGAGATGGTAAAATATTTATTCAATCGGTCAAAGGCCGCGCTGGAGCCGCCCCGGCGGCAGGAAACCACGGCAGCCCCCGGCTTGTGGGCAAAACAGGTGCCGGCGTAAAACAGGCGGTCTAAAAAAGAAGTGAAGTGGCCGGCGGGACCCGCATAATGAACGGGAGAGCCAAAGATGAAGCCGTCTGCCTGTTCCGCGAGGGCCAGAACCTCGTTCACCTGGTCGTGCATGACGCACCGCCCCGTTTCCCGGCAAATGCCGCAGCCGGTGCAGGGAGATGCCGGTTGGCTGATATGCAGAAGTGTGGTGGCAATTCCTGCCCGCTCCAATGCATCTGCCACTTCCCGCAGCGCCGTGTATGTACAGCCGTCCCTGTGGGGGCTGCCGTTGAGTAAAAGCACATTCATTCCCATCTTCCTTTCTGGATGCATATTTTTTGTTTTAGAGAGAGGTTTTTTGGTTTTGATCTGTGATTTCAGTATATGCGACCTTATGCCTTCTGACAAGTAAAATGGGGGAGGGGATGAAAGTATTTCCGGATGCAATGGGGAATATTCACAAAACGGAGCCGTTCTCTTTAGCATGACTCACAATTGACGCAAAGGAAAGCGGATGATATGATCTTATAAGCTTGGTGCGTTACAATTTCATTATTTTTTTAAACCCGTTATACTTTTAAAAGAATAACTAAAACAAACTGAATTAAACCAAACAGAAGGGGGAATGAATAGAGAAAACAAGAAAAGGTGGAAAATAAAAGGAAAAATCGATTCGTTCTTTAAATCGCCAAAAAAATGAAAACGAAAGAAACAGAAAGAAAGGCAAGGTTATCCATATTTTTTAAAACCGTTATTCTGGGAAACAAATAATGAAAGGCACTGAGATACATTGCAAAACAGGGATGGAAAACACATGCGGGAGGCCAACGTCTTTTTGCGTTGTGGAAACGTAATCTGAGCGGATATCGAGCATTATTTTGAGAAGCAAACGCAGCACGCACCGAATGCAAAAGACACACGAGCCTGTCAATGACGCACACTGGAAACAAAGATATGGAAGCCATAGCTTGCGAAAGATGAGCCTCCAGAATGAGTCCATTTCAAATATTATAATAAGGAGCCAATCAAACATGAGTTTTCAAAACGTAGCAAGGGAATCGTATCAGCTGTTGATCAACGGAAAATGGGTGGATGCCAGCGACGGCGCCACCGTAGACAGCCATTGCCCGGCCAACGGAGCGTATCTGAGCAAAATGGCAGATGCCACAAAAGAAGACGTGGATGCTGCTGTTGACGCGGCATGGATCGCATTTGAAACATGGAAAGAGACTTCTCCCGAAGAGCGTATGGGCATGTTGCTGGCCATTGCGGACGTGATGGAAAAGAACAAGGAAAAACTGGCCATGCTGGAATCCATCGACACGGGCAAGCCCATCTGGGAATGCAACAACTTTGACCTGCCCGGCTCCATCGACCAGTTCCGTTACATGGCAGGCGCCTGCCGCCGTCCCACCGGCGAGGCGTCTATGCTGAACAAGGAAACCATGACCATTGTGATGCGGGAGCCCGTGGGCGTGGTTGGCCAGATCATCCCCTGGAACTATCCGCTGAACATGCTTTCCTGGAAGCTGGCGCCGGTTCTGGCCGCTGGCTGCTGCACCGTCATTAAGCCGTCTTCTCAGGCGAACCTGGCCGTCATCGAATTCGTGAAGATGATTGACGAGGCGAAGATCCTCCCGCCGGGCGTTTTAAACCTGGTCACAGGCAAAGGATCCAAATCCGGTCAGTATCTGCTGGACAACCCCAAGCTCGCCAAGCTGGCCTTTACCGGCTCCACAGAAGTAGGCCTTAACATTGCGGACGCAGCAGCAAAGAAACTGATCCCTGCTACATTGGAGCTGGGCGGTAAATCGGCTGTTATCGTGTACAACGACGCCAAAAACCTGGATCAAGTGGTGGAAGGCGTTCAGAAGGGCATCCTGACCAACGGCGGACAAATCTGCTGCGCAGGGTCCCGTATTTTAGTACAGGAAGACATTTATGACGATTTTGTGGAAAAAGCGACTGCAGCGTTTAACAAAGTAAAAGTCGGCATGCCTTGGGAAGCAGATACCAGAATGGGCTCGGAAGTGAGCTTGGGCCAGATGGAGAAAATTTTGGACTGCATTGAAATGGGCAAAAAAGAAGGCGCAACCGTTCTTTGCGGCGGCGAGCGCTTGACCTCGGAAGGCAGAGGCGACGGCGCGTTCGTAGCGCCCACTTTGATGGCCGCCACAAATGACATGCGCATTGCCCAGGAAGAAATCTTCGGGCCGGTTGCAGTGGTCATCAAGTTTAAAACAGAAGAAGATGCCATCCGGATGGCAAACGACAGCGAATATGGCCTGGGCGGCGGCGTTTGGACTGCTGACATCAACAAAGCCCTTCGCACAGCCAGAGCAGTCCGCACCGGTACGATGTGGATCAACTGCAACAACAACGTGTCCAACGGTGCGCCCTTCGGCGGATACAAGAAGTCCGGTTACGGCAGAGAGGTCCACTGGGCCATTCTGGAAGCCTATACCCAGATTAAAAGCATCCGGGTCAACTTACTGGAGAAACCTTATGGCGACCAATTCTAGAACCGTTTGACGACAAAACAAATGTACGTCATTTTACACAAAACATAACGCTGCTTTTTGGAATGGTATCCAATTGCCAGAGAAGGAAAACGGTGATATACTTACCCCATGGTGATGACTCAACTTTGTCCTCGTTATTTTTACAATCCAATAACGAGGATCGGGCGGGGGCCTGAGGGGTAGATGGCATTTGGCCTTTTCTATATCACGGGTAGAGATGGCCGGGCGGCATTTGCAGCGGATGCCGCTTTGCCGGCGCCCCTGAAGACACGGCCCAAACCAAAATGATCCGCTGGCTGCCGCGAAAAGAAGAGACCCGCGGCAAGGCATCGCCAGCTATAAGATGGGTTTTTACGGAATCTTGCGGCGCGGCATATAAATACGCACGCAATACAAAGCGAAGATATGGTCCGAATGATGCAATGATTTGCAACACTCTTTTACCCCTTTTCCCGCATTGCTAGAAATCAAATGGTTTAGCACACGCCATTTGTATTTTTGCAATGCGGGTTTCCTTTTTACCATCCTGCAAAAAAGCGTTTCTGTCGGATTCCTTCCTAGCCCACCCGGTTTGCCATAACGTGAAAAATGCAAAGGGTGGGTGCCTTTGGCAAAGCGAACAGCGAGCGAACAGCCGGTTTTGTTCGCTGTTTGCGCCGGTGCTTCGCCCGGCTTAAATGGCTGGCGTGGTTGATCGGCTATGACATCGCTTTTTTGGGCTCTGTCTGCAATATCGCGAGATTGGGCGCTTGGAGCAGGGAAATCCCCCGCGATTATCAGGCTAGGCCTCCTTGTCGGCGGTTTTTCTTTTGAGCCACTTGTCGACCCGGCTCCGCCTGAAGAGCATATTGACCGCAATGGCAAAAACAACACCGATCGCGGTATCAAGCATCCTGCCGAAAGCATAGGAAATGTGGTCAGAGGGGGTGTCAAACAAGATGATGCAAAGCACCACGCCGCCGGGTTGAACAGCCCCCGGCCACCGAAACACCACGGAGGAGCACACCAAAAGGATGATCCCCAAAAAGATCAAGACAACCCTTAGATAATAGTTTCCTGACGAAAAGAAGAAATATTCTATCCAGAGCGCCGCCATTCCCAAAAGTCCGCCGATAACG
This sequence comes from Oscillospiraceae bacterium, assembly GCA_050950425.1. Taxonomy (GTDB): domain Bacteria; phylum Bacillota; class Clostridia; order Oscillospirales; family Oscillospiraceae; genus RGIG529. The sequence continues at coordinate 583,358 of JBMNHO010000002.1, read as the reverse complement.
GTTCCGATAAGCCGATTGCCGCCGCTCCTTTTTGAATCCTCAATATCATTGCCCATCCCGAAAATTGCCCCAATGCAGGCAAAAGCGGGGGATCTGTCAAAAGGAAGGTAAATCAAGGCGAGTACTGCTGTGGCCAAGGCGGTTTTTAAGCTCCTTTGTCCGAGACCCGGTATAGGTGCGTTGGCCGGTCTGTGTTTCTTCATGTGATAAGGCTCCTCCATTCATTTTCGACATAACGGAAGCGCCCCCCGGCCGGGGGCTCCTCAACAAATAGAGGGCTCCGCAGGCTTGGGGGTCGCTTTCTTCTTCCATATAGCAATCGACAAAATAGAACCGAAGATTGAACGGCAGGGGCAGAGAAAAAGTATTTTCACCCTCGGGCCATGCGCAGTCCAATATCCGGTATTCATAATTCCGACGGCGCATCCATCGGAAAAACTTTGTCGGCTTTTTCTGTTAAAGCAAACGAAACACGATGTTCTTTTGTTTTCTCAAAATTGCTCATATACCTTAGATTATATCATTTTAAAGGAACAAAGTACACCGCTTTGGTGGACGAAAAGGATGTTGCAACAGTCCAAGGACCATGCAAAGCCGGGCAATACAGTCCGGAACAGCGGGAAATAAGGAGAAACTTAGGATATTTATCTTTAATTGAGCCGTTTGATGCAAAAACGACGGAGCATCTCTACAGAGCCTGTGAAAGAGGGCAGGCCCTGCCGAAATCGCGCAAGCGCTGCCCTGCTTTCACGCTGTGCCGGATTGACATGGAGAACAAGGCTTCTGCCATCCGTATGTGAAAAAGCAACGAGTTTCCCACTTTTGAACGCCCAAGGCCGAGGACAGAGGTCAAAAAACTTCAGCCCCTGCCCTTGTATTTTATCATGCCCTTTGATACAATAAACCGGAAGAAAAGCAAAAACGCTGGTGCAACAAACCGGCGCATTTTTTCGAGAAGATAGTTGCCGCCGAAACAGGCGAAACGGCTCGAAAAGGGACAGTTCCAGACAGGAGGATTTTATGAATATTCTGGTTTGCATCAAACAGGTGCCAAACACGACACAGATAGCGATTGACGAAACCCGAAACACCATTGCGCGCGACCCGGAGGAGGCGGCGCTAAACCTGCTGGACGGGTTTACCATGGAGCTGGCCGCCAGGATGAAAGACCAAAACCCCGGCTCTCGCATTGTCCTGCTGTCTATGGGTCCCATGTCTGCTGTCAAGGCGCTGAAGGACTGCCTCGCCGTGGGAGGGGACAAGGCGTATCTGCTGTGCGACGAATCTCTGCGCGGGGCGGACACTTATGCCACCAGCCTGGCTCTGTTTCGGGCCATCCGCCATTTGGAACAGACGGAAGGGAAGTTTGACCTGATCTTTTTGAGCAAAAACGCCACGGACGGAGACAGCGGCCAGATGGGCCCCCAGTTGGCCCATCGGCTTGGGCTGGCACAGGCCACATATGTGACAGACGCATCCCTGGGAGAGGCGGGAAGCCTTTTGGTTCAGCGACAGACAGAGGACGGATATGAGCGGCTGGCGCTTCCGCTGCCTTCTGTTCTCGCCGTGACGAAAACAGCCTATGAGCCTCGCTTTCCAACGGTGAAAAGCAAGCTGTCCGCCACCCGGGCCAAGGTGCCCGTCCTGTCCGCCGCAGACGTGGGCCTTGCCCCGGAAGAGTGCGGGGCGGAGGGCTCCCGGACAAGGGTTATAGCCATGGAGATTCCGGAGAAAAAGGCCAGCTGCCATGTGATCAAAGAAGAGACAGACGAGGAATCGGCCAAAGCGCTGTTTGCCATGTTAAATGGCGCCCATGTGATTTAGGGGGAGGAACACCATGGCACAGGTATGGGTTTATGTGGAGTGCGACGAAAAGAGCGTACCGAAAAAAATCGGGCTGGAGCTCCTCGCCGGCGGCCGAGCGCTGGCAAAGGGGCTGGGGCAGTCTCTCTCCGCCGTGTTGATCGGCAGCGAGCTTCAAAAGGCAGCGGAGGAATGCGTCGCTTACGGCGCGGATGAAATCATTTTAGTGGACGGGCCTCAATACGCAGCATATGAGACAGAGCCGTATACAGACGCGCTGTGCGCGCTGGCGAAGAAACACCGCCCGGACGTGATTTTGATGGGCGCCACCAACAACGGACGTGATTTTGGCCCCCGTGTCGCCCTGGCCCTTGGGGCGGGGTTTGTGGCGTCCTGCACCGCGCTTGCCGTGTCGGAGGAGGGCAAGGTTTTGTGGACCCGGCTGGGGTTTGGGGGCAATCTGAAAACCACGGTGGTGCAGACGAGCCTTCCCCAGATGGGCTCTGTCCGCCCCGGCGTATTCCAAAAGGGAACGGCGGATGCCGGGCGAAAGGCACCTGTTTTGGACGAGAGCGTCATTGTCCCGCCGGATGTGCCGAGAAAGGCAAAGCTGCTGGAAACAGTGAAAGAGGCCGCGGGAGAGCTGCTTAAAGTGGAAGATGCCGACATCATCGTTTCCGGCGGTCGGGGGCTTGGCAAGGAGGAGAATTTTTCTTATATTCGGGATTTGGCGGATGCTTTGGGGGCTGCCGTGGGCGCCTCCCGGGCGGCGGTGGATGCCGGGTGGATTCCCCATGCCCACCAGGTGGGCCAGACGGGCAAGGTAGTCGGGCCGCGGCTTTACATCGCCTGCGGCATCTCCGGCGCGGTGCAGCATCAGGCGGGGATGAGCGGCTCTAACGTTATCGTGGCCATCAACAAGGACGAGACAGCGCCCATTTTCGACATTGCGGATTACGGCATTGTGGGAGACTTGTTTCAGGTGCTTCCCGCGCTGACGGCAGAAGTGAGGAAGCTAAAGGGACTGGAATAAAAAGCGGAATACCAAAACAGAAAAAGATAGATAGAAAATTAAAAGATTGTAAAGATAAAAACAGGCCCGGCGGTCTGCCGAGCGGAAAGGAGCGCGGCGGTTTGGATTTTCATTTTACAGAAGAACAGCAGGAATTGGTTGCTATGTTTCGCGACTTTGCCCAGCAAGAGATCAAGCCACGAGCGGCAGAAATGGACGAGACGGAGGAGTTTCCCCACGATATTGTGGAGCAAATGAAAGAAATGGGCCTTTTGGGCCTGCCTTACCCGGAGGAATATGGGGGAGCGGGGCTCGACACGGTCACATACATTGCCGCCATTGAGGAATTTTGCAAGGTGTGCGGCACCATGGGCATTATTTTGTCCTCTCATGTTTCTCTTTGCCAATGGCCTATTTACACGTACGGCACGGAGGTCCAGAAGGAAAAATATTTGATTCCTTTGGCCACGGGGGAGGTTCTGGGCGCCTTTGGTCTGACAGAACCGTCGGCCGGCACGGATGCTTCCATGCAAAAGTCTGTGGCGGAGGACAAAGGGGATTATTTTCTTCTCAACGGAAGCAAAATGTTCATCTCCAATTCCCAAGTGGCGGGGACATATGTGGTTTTTGCAAAGACAGACCCCACTTTGGGCAGCCGGGGCATTTCCGCTTTTATTTTGGAGCGGGGCATGGAAGGGTTCCAGGTGGGAGAAAAAATTAAGAAAATGGGCATTCGGGCGTCAGATACCTGCGAGCTTCTGTTTCAAGACGTGAAGGTGCCGAAGGCGAATCTTTTGGGCGAACTGGGCCAGGGCTTTCACATTGCCATGGCCACGCTGGATGGGGGGCGGATCTCCATTGCCGCCCAAGCGCTGGGCATTGCCCAGGGAGCCATTGACGAAACGGTGCTGTATACCCGGGAGCGGGTGCAGTTTGGCAAGCGGCTGTCTCAGTTCCAAAACACCCAGTTTGAGTTGGCGGAGATGCAGACAGATGTAGACGCGGCAAGGCTGCTGGTCTATCGAGCCGCCGCTGCGAAGGACAACGGAGAAGATTACACCCATCAGGCGGCCATGGCCAAAATGTTCGCGGCGCGGACGGCCAGCGACGTAACCCGCCGTTGCCTCCAGCTGTTTGGCGGATATGGTTTTACAAGGGAATATCCCATAGAATGCAAAATGCGGGACGCCAAAATCACAGAGATTTATGAGGGCACCACAGAAGTGCAGAAAATGGTGGTCTCCTCCTGGATGGGCGTAAAATAAAACTTGCTTGGCTCCTGTAAAAAAGAAAGTGGAGCAATGTCCGCCTGCCACACGCGTGGGGCAGGCGGACGCCTTTGTCCGTTCTCTTCTTGCTCTGACGGAGACAGCGAGCCAAAGGATATCTGTCGGCGCTTGACACGGTTTTTCCTCTTTGTTCATGCCAAACGGCACGCAAAAAGGGCCATTTCCATTCCGAGACGGCCCCGGGGCAAGCAACGCGAAAAAGGAGCGGATGCGTTATGATGGGACGGGCAGTGAAGGCGGCCTTTCCACGGACACTGCCGGTGATGACCGGCTATTTATTTTTGGGCATCGCCTTTGGTCTTTTGCTCTCCAGCCGGGGGTATGGCTGGGGCCTTGCTATGGTGATGAGTGTGTTTATTTATGCAGGGTCCATGCAATTTGTGGCGGTGGGGATTTTGTCGGCGCCATTGGACGTGGGCGCCGCCGCGATTTTGACCTTCATGGTCAACGCACGGCACATGTTTTACGGGCTGTCCATGCTGGACCGGTTCCGGGACACGGGGAAGTGGAAGCCGTATCTCGTCTTCGCGCTCACCGATGAGACATATTCCCTGCTTTGCACCGTTCCGGTGCCGAAAGATATCCCGACCGGGGCGTATTACGGGGCCATCGCCCTTTTGAATCATTCCTATTGGATCATAGGATCTACGCTGGGGGCGCTGTGCGGGTCGCTGCTTGCCTTTGACATTCAAGGCATTGATTTTGTTATGACGGCTCTGTTTGTGGTTATCTTTTTGGATCAGTGGGAAAAAAGCAAAAATCACACCGCAGCGCTCACCGGCATCTTTATTACGGCTGTGTGCCTTTTGGTTTTTGGCTCCCAATGGTTTTTGCTGCCGTCAATGGGGGGGATCCTGCTGGCACTTACGGTGCTGCGGGGCAAATTGGAGGTGAAATACCATGCGCTTGCCAATCAATGAGGCCCTGCTGCTGGTGGCTGTTATGGCGCTGTGTACGGCGGCCACCCGAGTGCTGCCCTTTCTGCTGTTTCCGGGAAAACGAAAGACGCCGAAATACATTGCTTATTTGGGAGATATTCTGCCCTTTGCCATCATCGGTATGCTGGTGGTTTACTGTCTCAAAGACATTTCAATTTTTACAAGACCTTGGGGGCTGCCGGAGGGGATTGCCATCCTTTACATTATTTGCATCCACCGGCTGAAGCATAATTTGCTGCTCTCCATTGGCGGAGGAACGGTTTTATACGTTTTATTGCGGCAATTTGTACTTCCCTTTTGAGACAAAAAGTGCTATCATAAGCAGACAATCTTTGCCAAGAGTTTCGGCGGAATGGAGAATTTGACATGTCCAACGTAATTGCATCTGTGGATACGCCGTCCCCGGCCCAAAGGGCGGGGATTCAGGCGGGAGACCGACTGATGATGATCAACGGCAGCCAGATCTTGGACGTATTGGATTATCAGTATTATACGTATGACCGAAAGCTTCGCCTGACGATTGAAACAAAGGCCGGGCGCAAGCGCACCCTTCGCATCCGCAAGGAGGAAGGGGAGAACTTGGGCCTTAATTTTGAGACGTATCTGATGGACGGGAAAAAATCCTGTGCCAACCGCTGCGTCTTTTGCTTTGTGGATCAGTTGCCAAAGGGGATGCGTCCTTCTCTTTATTTTAAGGACGACGATGCCCGGCTTTCGTTTCTCATGGGCAACTATATTACGCTGACGAATTTGACATCCCGAGAGCTGCAGCGGATCATTGATTTGAAGATCAGCCCTCTGAACCTTTCGATCCACAGCACTGACCCCGAGCTGCGCAGTTTTTTGCTGGGTAACCCCCGGGGAGGCGAGAGCCTTTTGTGGGTGGAGAAATTCGCCGAAGCAGGCATCACCATGAACTGCCAGGTGGTTGCCTGCCCGGGGCTGAACGACGGGCCCGCCCTTTTGAAAACCATGGAAGATTTGTCCCGTTTGTATCCTGCCGTGCCAAGCGCTTCCATCGTGCCTGTAGGCGTTACGGGCTTTCGGGAGGGGCTTTATCCCTTGGAGCCGTACAAAAGAGAGCAGGCGGCGGCAGTGATCGACCAGGTGGAGGCATATGGCGAGATCTGCAAAGAGCGGTATGGCACCGTGATTTTTTTCTGCTCAGACGAATTTTATCTCATCGCCGGGAGAGACTTGCCAGAGGACGCTTATTATGAAGGCTATCCCCAGCTGGAAAACGGCGTGGGGATGCTTCGGCTGCTTTTAACCGAGCTGGAGGAGGCCGCTTTGACGCTGGAAAAGGAAGGGGTGAAAGCGTCGGTGTCCCCTTTTTCCATTGCCACGGGAAGGTCTGCCCGGCCTTTTTTGCAGCGGTGCATTGACCGGGCCAAGGAAACATGGCATACTGTAGACGGCAGAGTCTACTCCGTGGAAAACGATTTTTTCGGCCGCACCATTGTGGTGGCGGGGCTTTTGACAGGGCGGGACCTTGTCGCCCAGCTGAAGGGAAAACAGCTGGGCGAGCGGTTGCTTTTGCCCGTGAATATGTTGCGCCACGGGGAGGACATCTTTTTGGACGGTATGACGCTTTCTCAGGTGTCAGAGGCCCTGGGTGTGCCGGTTCGTCCCGTCAATCAGGACGGGGGCGAGCTGCTGCGCGCCATTTTGGGCATTGAGGAATAAGGGAACGAGGGTGGAAAAGGTCAAAAGGTCAGGAGATCAAAACGCCTTTTCCTTGGAGGTTGAAGAAGGGGACGCCGGCGAACGCCCGCGTTTTTAAGGTGAAATCATGGCAAAACCAATCATTGCAATCGTGGGTCGGCCCAATGTGGGCAAATCCATGCTGTTTAACAAGCTGGCGGGGAAGCGGCTTTCCATTGTGGAGGACACGCCGGGGGTGACACGGGACCGGCTTTACGCCACAGGCGACTGGAACGGACGGAACTTTACGTTGGTCGACACAGGGGGCATTGAGCCGTCTGCCGACAACCAAATTTTGAGCTTTATGCGGGAGCAGGCAAAGATCGCCATTGACAGCGCCACGGTGATCGTCTTTTTGACGGATTTGAGAACGGGGATTACCGCGGCGGATCAAGATGTGGCCACTATGCTTCTCCGGTCGAACAAGCCGGTGATTCTGGCGGTGAACAAGGCGGACAGCACCGGGGCCACCCACCCGGATGTGTATGAGTTTTACAATTTAGGTCTAGGCGACCCCATTCCCGTTTCGGCGCTTCACGGCCACGGCACCGGCGACCTGCTGGATGCCTGCGTGGCGCATTTCCCGCCAAAGGAAGAGGAGGAGGAAGCCGACGACGTGATCCATGTGGCGGTGATCGGCAAACCGAACGTGGGAAAGTCTTCATTGGTGAACCGGATTTTGGGCCAAGAGCGGGTGATCGTCAGCGATGTGGCCGGCACCACCCGGGACGCTGTTGACTCTTATTTTGAAAACGAGACAGGGAAATACTGCCTGATTGACACCGCCGGGATGCGGAAAAAATCCCGGGTGGACGATAGGATTGAAAAATTCAGTGTACTGCGAGCCCAAATGGCCATCGAACGGGCAGATGTCTGTCTCATTCTTTTGGACGGCCGGGAAGGGGTCACAGAGCAGGACACCAAGGTAGCGGGCCTGGCCTATGATGCCGGGTGTTCTTGTATCATCGTGGTGAATAAGTGGGACCTGGTGGAAAAGGACAGCAAAACCATGGATCGGATGCGGGAAGACGTGCGAAGGGATTTAAGCTATATGCCGTGGGCGCCCATTGTGTTTCTGTCTGCCAAAACGGGAAGCCGGGTCAACAAGCTGTTTCCGCTGATCCAATATGTAAGCAACCAGCGGGCGATGCGGATTACCACCGGGATGCTCAACACCGTTTTGTCTGACGCGGTGGCCAGGGTGCAGCCGCCCACGGACAGGGGCAAACGACTGAAGATTTATTATATGACCCAAGCGGGGATTAAGCCGCCCCATTTTGTTGTTTTTTGCAACAACAAAGAACTATTCCATTTTTCCTATCAGCGATATCTGGAAAACAGGATTCGTGAGACATTTGGCCTGGAAGGGACACCCGTTCGGATGACCATTCGGGAAAAAGGCGACAAGGCATGATGGGACGACGGTTTTTGCGGGATTAAGGGGGAGAGGAAATGATATACTTTTATTGGGCGCTCGCGGCCGTGATTTCTTATCTGCTGGGTTGCTTCAACGGGTCTATTCTGGTGTCCAAATATGTGTTTCAAAATGACGTGCGGGCCCACGGGAGCGGAAACGCGGGACTGACCAACTTTTACCGTACCTTTGGCGGGCCGTGGACGTTTATGGTTGTCCTGGGTGACGTGGTGAAGGTGATCATCGCCATTTACCTATGCCGATGGATCATGGCGCCTTTCGGGGAAGTATCTGTAATGCAGGTTTCTTACTGGTCTAACGCGTTTGTGATGCTGGGGCATGTGTTTCCCGCCTTTTTCCGCTTTCGCGGGGGAAAGGGGGTTCTCTCCGCCGGTACGGCGGTGGTGATTTTAGACTGGCGGGTGGCCTGCCTTGTGATGGGTCTGTTCCTTTTGGGTGTTCTTTTGACGCGCTTTGTGTCTTTGGGGTCTATTCTGGCGGGGATTACCTTCCCTTTGGGTGTTTGGCTCATTGCCAAGGCGGATCTTTTCTGCATCGCTTGCGCTGCTTTTTGCGCTGTTCTGCTACTTATTATGCATCGGCAAAACATAGTTCGGCTTTTCAAAGGAGAGGAGCGCAAATTTCAATTTTCAAAGAAGTGAGGGGAGCGTCAGATGAAGATCGCGGTTTTGGGCAGCGGCGGCTGGGGTACGGCCTTGGCATTGCTGTTGCTGGGGAATGGTCATGACGTCTTTTTATGGTCCCACAGCGAGGAAAGGGCGCAGGAGATGGCCCACACGCGGGTGAATCCTATGCTGAAAGGGATTTTTCTGCCCGAAACGCTGGGCATTACCAGCGATATGGAGGCGGCGGTGGCGGGTGCCGGGATGGTGGTCTCTGCCGTGCCTTCCTATGCTGTAGGGGATATGGCGAAGACAATGGCTCGGGTGATCGCCCCCGGTGTGGCGGTGGTCTCTGTTTCCAAAGGGATTGAGAGGAACACGGGGCTGCGCCTAACGCAGGTGATTGCAGCCGAGCTTGGTGAGAAAAACCCGGTTTCGGCCCTCTGCGGCCCATCCCATGCGGAGGAAGTGGCGAAAGGCATGCCGACGGCGTGCGTTGCCGCAAGCCCTGATCGAAACGTGGCGGAATGGGTGCAGGACGCTTTCATGAACGAACGGTTTCGGGTTTACACCAGTCCGGATCTGATCGGGGCGGAGCTGGGCGCCGCGCTGAAAAACGTAGTGGCGCTGTGCTGCGGGGTGTGCGACGGCATGGGCTTTGGAGACAACACCAGGGCCATGCTGATGACGAGAGGCTTGGCGGAGATGGCAAGGCTTGGGGTGGCGCTGGGCGGCCTTCGGGAGACCTTTGGGGGGCTTACCGGCGTGGGGGATTTAATTGTCACCTGCACATCCATGCACTCCCGCAACCGGCGGGCGGGCATCCTGATCGGCCAGGGACATAGCCCCGAGGAAGCCATGCGCCGCGTAGGTGCTGTGGTGGAAGGATATTACGCCACGGATAACGCCCGTTTTCTGGCGCAAAAAGCCGGAGTGGACATGCCCATCGTGAAGGCGGCCTACCAAGTGCTGTACGAAGGCGGCGACGTGAACCATATGATGGAAGAGCTGATGCGCCGCACTCGCAAGCACGAAATTGAAGAAAGCTGGACGTAAACCAGCGGAAAACCCGGGCCAGGCGGCCCGAATATAAGAAGGGAGCGACACCATGCCACTTGTTACATCAAAAGAAATGTTTGAAAAGGCGTATGCGGGCGGGTACGCCATCGGCGCGTTTAACGTGAACAACATGGAGCTGATTCAAGGAATTACCGAAGCGGCAAAAGAGCTAAACGCCCCGCTGATTTTGCAGGTGTCCGCCGGGGCGCGGAAATATGCAAAACATATTTATCTGATGAAGCTCATTGAAGCGGCGCTTCTTGACACGGAGCTGCCCATCTGCGTCCACCTGGATCACGGAGAAAGCTTTGAGATCTGCAAAGACTGTATTGACGGCGGGTTTACCTCTGTCATGATCGATGGATCCAAACACACATTTGAGGAGAACATGAAGCTGACCAAGCAAGTGGTTCAATACGCCCACGACCACGGCGTAACGGTGGAAGGGGAATTGGGCCGCTTGGCCGGCGTGGAGGACGACATCAAGGTTTCTGCGGAGGACTCTTCCTACACTGATCCGGATCAGGTGGAAGAGTTTGTAAGGGAGACGGGGGTGGACTCTCTCGCCATTGCCATTGGCACCAGCCATGGGGCATATAAATTCAAGCAGGGGCAAAAGCCGCAGCTTCGGTTCGATATTTTGGACGAGGTGGCGCGGCGCCTGCCGGGCTTCCCCATTGTGCTTCACGGGGCATCCTCTGTTTTGCCTGAATATGTGGAGATCATCAATGCAAACGGCGGCAATATGCCGGGCGCTGTTGGCATTCCGGAGGAGATGCTGCGGGAGGCGGCCCGGAAGGCCGTTTGCAAGATCAATATCGATTCTGACCTGCGTCTGGCGATGACGGCGGGCATCCGCCGGCATATGACCCAGCATCCGGATCATTTTGACCCCCGGCAGTACTTGACCCCTGCAAGGGACAATGTGCGCAACGTGGTGCGCCACAAAATAAAACATGTACTGGGCTGTGCCGGTCAGGCATAGCGTTTGCCCGTGAAGTACGGGAAAAAGCCGAAAGGCCGCAGCAACGTGCTGCGGCCTTTCGGCTTTTCTTTTCTTTCCATCTTGTGTTTGTTTGCTCAAAAAATAGGTTGCTCCAATTGAGCGGATAGGAGGGGGTGTTCCCGGCGGAGAATCGCCCCGTCCGGGGGTGGGGGATGGAATGGGAGATCTCTCCGCCGGGGGTTTAGGGGTGGCTCTGCTTCTTGCAAAGCAACATGGATCTAGGGAACGTCGGAGGTCCCTCCAACTACTTCTTTAGACGTAATGCAGGGAAAAAGGTTCCGTTTTTCCGCGAAAGTTATCCTTTTTTATCGGTCATTGACAAGTGGTTGGTTTTCTGATACATTGAATCAAATCGAACAAACGAGAACAATGCCGCCGGGAACAGACGGGCGGCATTGTTTGAAACTGTCTGAAAAGGGAGGTCGCTGGCTTGCGCAAGCTGAAAGAAAACGTGGTTTATGATCTGGAGCAAAACAGGGGGCAGGTGCTGTCGGGCCAAATGCTGGCGGAGCGGCATGCTGTTTCCCGGGCTGCCGTTTGGAAAGCCGTTCAAAGCTTGAGGCAAGAAGGCCATGAGATTGAAGCCGTTCCAGGGGGCGGATACCGGCTGATAAGCGACCGGCTTTCGGTGGCGGGAGTGCAGGCCCATCTGGAGCCAATCGGCTGGATGGCGCCTGTTTTTCTCTTGGAAGAGGCCACTTCGACCAATGAAGAAGCATTTCGTTTATTATCCCAAGGAGCGCCCCACGGAACCATGGTTTTGGCGGGGCAGCAGACGGCGGGGCGGGGCCGAAGAGGAAAACCCTTTTTTTCCCCCCCGGATGCGGGGCTTTACATGAGCCTTCTTTTAACGCCGAAGACAAAAACACCCACTAAGGTGACAGTGGCGGCGGCAGTGGCTGTTTGCCGGGCGCTGGCACCTTGGTCTCGGAGGGCGCCGGAGATCAAATGGGTCAATGATGTGTATTTGGACGGGAAGAAGGCGGCCGGCATTTTGACAGAGGCATATGTGGACGTGGAACGAATGGAGCCGCAAAGCGTGGTGCTGGGGATAGGGATTAACATTACCCCGCCGGAAGGCGGGTATCCTTCGGAGTTGGACGGTACCATTACCAGCCTTTTCCCGGAAGAAAACCCACCGGAGACTTTTTCTAGATGCCTTTTGGCGGCGGAAATCGCCAAGCTGTGTGCCGCGCTCTGCGAAGATCTGGACGATCCGGCTTTGATGGAGGAATATCGGGAACGGTCTTTTCTTTTGGGGAAAGAGATCACCTATCTGGAGGAAGGGGCATTCAAAGAAGGGATGGCGCGGGGCATCAACGAAGCGGGGAATTTGCTGGTGGAGACAAGGGAAGGCATCCGCGTTTTACAGGCAGGAGAAGTGAGCGTGCGCAAGGGGAAACAGAATGAGGCTGCGTGGGGAGGGAGCTATGATGACTAAGGTGATCTGGAAGGACAGGAAGAGAACTCTTTTTGGGCTGCCGCTCAGCTTTACCCGGTATACGCTGACAGAAGAGGCGCTCTATGTGGAAACGGGATTGCTGAGCCGCAGGGAAGAAGAGGTGCGGCTGTACCGGATTTTGGATATTACGCTGTACCGTTCTTTGGGCGAACGGTTGTTTGGCCTCGGAACCATTCATTGTTGCGCTGCGGACAAGACCACGCCTGAATTTGACATCAGGCGCGTCAAAAAATCTGTGTTGCTCAAGCGGACGCTTTCTGATTTGGTAGAGGCCGCCCGGGAGAAAAAGCGTGTGTTTGGAAGAGAATGGATGGGCAATATAAACGAAGGAGAAACAGAGGAAAACGGCGGATTTCACGAAGGATGAATCCGCCGTTTTCCTCTGTTATTTTGTCGGCCGCCCAGCCACCGAAGCTTTTTGGCAAACGAGGGGGAAAACCACCGTAGAAATTGAAATACAGCAGTGGAAACCGCCTTGACAACCGAATTTGGTGTGATATAATATAGAAATGGTAGAAGCGATCGAAGCAAATCGGTGATTTTAACCAAACTTTTCCGATTTATCTGCGTGGGCCGCTCTGTGGATATTTAATAGGCAAGCCGGATGGAAAATTGGTTTTGATACAGGCGTAAAACGTGTCTACATATGTCTGCAAGTTGCAGCGCCATTTGAAAAGAAAGCGGATGATAAAAACGGAAACGAGACCCTTGGATGCACGAACTCTGCTTGTGAAAGGGGCGGTTTCCGCTTTTTTTTTGCGTCCGTTCCGCGCTTCTTAGCCGTATTGAACGATATTATAGAAAGAAGGAGTTTGTTATGAGCAAGATCATGACTGGCCGCGAAGCAATCCGAAAGTTCGTCAAAGACGGCGACACTGTCGCTGTGGAGGGATTTGTTGGCCTGATGCACGCAGAGGAGCTGCTAATTGCATTGGAAGAAGAATTTTTGGAAACCGGCCACCCCAATCAATTGCAGGCGGTACATTGCGCCGGTCAAGGCAATGGTCAAGGCAACGGCATGGATCGCTGGGCTCACGAAGGCTTACTGCGCGGCATTTATGCCGGGCATTATGCGGTGGAACCCGCCATCCAGAAGCTGGTGTTGGACAACAAGATCTTTGGCTATAACGTACCCCAGGGCGTCATTTCTCATTTGTACCGGGAGATTGCCGGCGGCAGGCCCGGCGTCATCACCCATGTAGGTTTGAACACCTTTGCCGATCCCAGAGTTGAAGGCTGCAAAATCAACGAGAAGGCGCGGGAAGAGGGAGACGTTGTACAGGTGATTGATATTCTGGGGGAAGAAAAGCTGCTGTACAAATCCTTCCCCATCAACGTGGTTATATTGCGTGCCACCTATGCCGACACCATGGGCAACTGCACCATGGAAAAGGAACCTGTCACGCTGGAAACGATCTCTATGGCCCAGGCTGCCAAAAACTCCGGCGGTTATGTCATTGTGCAGGTGGAAGATGTGGTGGAATATGGCTCCTTGGACGTCCGCAAGGTAAAACTGCCGGGTATTTATGTTGACGCTGTGGTCAAAGCAAAGCCGGAAAACCACTGGATGGGCAACGAAACTCCGTACAATCCTGCTCTTTCTGGGGAAGTTCGCATTCCCTTGGAGTCTTTGCCTCCTATGCCGCTGAACGAAAGAAAGGTCATTGCGCGCCGCAGCGCCATGGAGTTGGAGCCAAATGCTATCTCCAATCTGGGCATCGGCGTGCCGGAAGGAGTTGCTTCCGTTGGTGCGGAAGAAGGCGTGGAAGGCTTGGTTCTCACCACAGAGGCCGGGACCATCGGCGGAATTCCGGCAGCCAAGGACGTGTTTGGCGCGGCAACCAACCCCGATGCCATCGTGGACCAGGGTTATCAGTTTGACTTTTACGATGGCGGCGGCCTGGATGTTGCATTCCTAGGTTTGGCACAGATGGACCAGAACGGGAACGTTAACGTCAGCAAATTTGGCCCCAAACTGGCCGGCTGCGGTGGCTTTATCAACATCACGCAAAACTCCAAAAAAGTGGTTTACTGCGGCACCTTTACAGCCGGCGGACTGAAGGTTAAGGTGGGCGACGGCAAGCTGGAGATTTTGCAGGAAGGCAAATCCAAGAAGCTTGTAAAAGACGTGGAGCAGATTACCTTCAGCGGGAAGTATGCCCAGAAGGTCGGACAGCCCGTTTTATATGTCACCGAGCGTGCTGTGTTTGAACTGACGCCGGAAGGTGTGGAGCTGAAAGAAATCGCGCCTGGCATTGATTTGCAAACACAGGTGCTGGATCTGATGGACTTTAAGCCTATTATGAAAGATGTCAAGCTGATGGATCAGAAGATTTTTAAAGATGAGAAAATGAACCTGGTTCTGTAATATTGCAGTGAAACGGCGCGGGAATTTCCCGCGCCGTTTATTTTGTCCGGTTGGCGAATCGCTTGGCGGAGGCAGAAAAAGAACATAAAAAATGGCGGACAGCATATGCTGCCCGCCAAATTATGACGTGGGTACGTCAAAAGCTCATGTGTGATATACCGTTTAGAACGGAAACACAAAGCCAGAGGTCCAATTGCATCTCGTGAGGAATGTTATTTCGCGGCTTTGGCTGCGCGGATGGACTCAATCAGAAGCGGAGTCACTTTAAACAAATCGCCTATGATGCCATAGTCTGCAATCTCAAACATAGGAGCATCGGGGTTCTTGTTTACAGCGATAATGCACTCGGAATCCTGCATGCCGGCCTTGTGCTGAATGGCGCCGGAAATACCAAGGGCAACATAGACCTTCGGACGAACGGTTTTACCAGTCTGGCCAACCTGATGGTCAGCGGACAGCCAACCGGAATCGATGGTGGCACGGGAGCCGCCAACAACGCCGCCCAGCTCGTCTGCCAGCTCGTGCGCCAGCTTAACGCCGCCTTCAATGTCCTTCGCAATGCCACGGCCAACGGAGACAACAAACTCCGCACCGATTAGATCAACCAGCTTTTTGGCAGCCTTGACAACTTCCAAAACTTCTGTCTGAATGTCGGCCTCTGTCAGCGCGACGTCCAGCATTACAACTTCACAAGCATCGGCTTTTGCCTGATCCGCAAGCGATTTTTTCAGCACGCCGGGACGGACAGTTGCCATGGCCGGACGGAACCGCGGGCAGATAATGGTTGCCATCAAGTGACCGCCGAATGCCGGACGGGTCATCTTCAAGTTGCGGTCTTCTTTGTTCCACTCGATGTTGTCCACATCCAAAGTAGAGGCTTCCCGCAAGAAGTCGACATAATTCGGCACATCAACATCCAAATGGGTGCAGTCCGCGCACAAACCGGTGTGCAGGCGCGCTGCGCAACGGGGTGCCAAGTCACGGCCGATGTTGGTTGCGCCGAACAAAACGATTTCAGGTTTCAATTCGTTGACCGCATCAGAAATGACCTTTGCATATGCATCTGTGGTGTACTCTTTCATCAGAGGGGAGTTGCAGACGTATACTTTATCTGCGCCGTAGCTGCCAAGCTCTTTGGCCAAGCCTTCTACGTTGTCGCCCAGCAACAGGCCGCACAGCTGTACACCCAGCTCGTCCGCCAGCTTGCGCCCCTCGGAGATCAATTCGAAGTCAGTGGGCATCAATTTACCCTGACGCTGCTCACAGTATACCCATACGTCTTTGTAAGCAGCAAGATCTGTATTGTTAAACGTTGCCATAATGTTTCTGTCCCCTTTCCAATCAGATGATATGCTTCTCGCTCAGAAGACCAGCCAGCTTATCGCAGGTGTCTTTGTCGTCGCCTTCCAACATCATGCCGGCACCTTTTGCGGGCGGGGTAAAGGACTTGAAGATGTTGGTGGGAGAACCCTTCAAGCCGATGGTTGCAAGGTCGATCAGAGGATCGTCCTTCAACGTCTCGTAGCTAAAGGTCTCCAAAGGCTTATCCATGCACTCAAAGATGCCGCGAACACTCATATACCGAGGCGCGTTCAACTCTTTGATGCAGGTGAGCAGGCAAGGCGTTTTGACTTTAATGGTCATATAACCGTCTTCCAGCATGCGCTTAACGGTAATGGAATCGCCTTCCTTTTTAATGTCGGCTGCATAGGTGATCTGAGGCAGATCAAGTTTTTCCGCGATCTGGGGACCAACCTGTGCGGTGTCACCATCGATTGCCTGACGGCCACACATAATAATGTCATCATCTTCGATGCCGATCTTTTTGATGGCAGCGGACAAAATCTGGGACGTGGCATATGTATCGGAACCGCCGAATTCACGTGCGGAGACCAAAACGCCTTCATCAGCGCCCATTGCCATCAATTCACGCAGCATACCCATTGCAGGAGGGGGGCCCATGGTGACCACGATCACGCGGCAGCCGGTTTCGTCCTTTAATTTCAGGGCGGCCTCTACTGCGTTCATATCGTCGGGGTTGACGATTGCCTGCATGGATGCGCGGTTTAACGTACCATCAGGATTCACGGCTACCTTTCCGGAGGTATCGGGAACCTGTTTGACACAAACAATGATTTTCATTTTGTTGCAATCTCCTTTCTAATGGGTCCTACTTATTTCAGCATACCGCCGCCGACGATCATCTTCATGGCCTCGGAGGTACCCTCATAAATTTCCGTGATTTTTGCATCGCGCATCAGCTTTTCAACCGGATACTCTCTGGAGTAGCCGTAACCGCCGAACAGCTGAACGGCCAATCTGGTTACGTCGTTGGCCACTTCGGATGCAAACAATTTGCAAGCGGCTGCCATTGGAGCATAAGCTTCCCCATTGTCTTTTGCAACAGCTGCACGCCAGACCATCAGACGGGCCGCGTCTGTTTTGACCTGCATTTCAGCCAGCTTAAACTGGGTGTTCTGGAATTTGGAGATGGGTTTTCCAAACTGCTTTCTTTCCTTGACATACTTCACAGTTTCGTCAATTGCGCCCTGTGCAATGCCAACGGCCTGCGCGCCGATACCGATACGGCCGCCAGCCAGAGCGCCCATAGCAATTTTATAGCCCATGCCTTCTTTTGCAATCAGGCGGTCTGCGGGAATTCTCACGTCCATCATTGCGATTTCGCAGTTCTGGGAAGCGCGGATACCCATACGGGGAATGTTCTTGCTGACTTCCAAGCCGATCATACCCTTGTCCAAGATAAAGGCAGACAAGCCCTTGGTGCCAAGGCTTTTGTCAGTCATTGCGAAAATGACAAATGTATCAGCAAAGCCGGAGTTGGTGATAAACACCTTCTGGCCATTCAGCACATATTCGTCGCCATCTTTTACCGCAGTCGTCAAAACGCCGCCTGCGTCTGTACCGGCATTCGGCTCGGTGAGACCAAAGCAGCCTGTTTTGGAGCCATCAATCAGAGGGCGAAGATAAGTTTGCTTTTGCTCTTCACTAGCATATTCGTAGATGCAAGAGCAGCACAGAGATGTATGGACAGAAATGGTGATACCGACGCTGGGGTCGATTTTTGACACCTCTTCCATACCCAAGGCGTAAGTCAGCACATCGCCGCCCTGTCCGCCGTACTCTTTTGGATACGGAATGCCCATCAATCCGTATTTGTGCATCTTTTCCAGCAATCCAAAATCAAATTCTTCCGACTCGTCCATATCCCGGACCAGCGGCTTGATTTCTTCTTCGGCAAATTGCTGGAACATTTTTTTTGCCATTTCTTGCTCCTGGGTCAGCTTGAAATCTACCATGATAATTCCTCCTTGTTTTAGCCATATGCGAGCAAACAATTAGCTATTTTTGTAATTGAGATGCAAATTACACGCTGGCTAAACTTTATCATCTTAGCCTTTAAAAGTCAATATAGAATTTTGGGAAATCGTGAAAATTTATGCAGGGAAAAGATGACTAATGCAGTAATCTGCACAAAAATTTCAAGCTTTATCCCATAAGACATCTGAAATTGAAAAGGCTTTGAGATATGTTCGCTCAATCGGCAAAAGAACGGGTATTTCCGAAAAACACCTGCACCGCCGCCCCACTGAAAAGGAAGGAGCAGGTGACAGGTGTCCGCTGGAAACGCCGTTCTTTTTTACATGATACTTGATATGGATATAAATAAAAATGAGAAACGGGAACATGTTTGCCCGGCTGAGATCTGTTGGCACAACCAAAAGCTAGATCCCCGCTCTGGCCGTGTAGGCTTCATTACAACCTGCACATATTGGCAGGTGGGTTGCCTCCGCCCCACTTCACTGCTTCCAACATCCGCCAAAGGCGCATTTGCCTTCGGCGGGAGGCCTGCGATCCATGAAACGAGTCCGGCATCCCATTTGAGTAATGTGGGTTTAAAAAAGCCCATCACGCACCGAGCAGGGAAAATAATCTGTTTCAGTCTTTTTTTCGGCTACGCGTCATCTGTCGTTTCGTTCCATTCATCGTTTTCCAGAATGCGTTCCATAAACATTTGATAGACCGTCTCCAGTTCCTCGTCGCTGTCTAAGGTGGAAAGCTGCTCTTCCCCGTCGATTACAACAACCTTTAAGATAATGAGACCATATTCCTCTTCATCAAAGCCGGCTTCCTCATCCGAAGCGGCCTCATCTGCGGGGAAGAAAGCCATATAAGTTTCGTTGTTCCATTCTAATGTGTCCACATGTTCCAATTCAAATTCGGCGCCTTCTTCGTCCGTGATGGTAATAAAATCGCTGCCAAATTCATTATTCATCGGAAAATGCCCTCCTTCCAGCAGCTCAATTGCTGTGTTTTTATTGTACCCGTTCTTTCCCAAAATTGCAATAGAATTTTTTGTCAAACCTTTGAAACCATTTCATTTGCGGCAGAGCGGCGTGCTGTTTGTTAGGGGGATACCTTGATGAGAGGACAAACACCTGTTGTTTTTTCTGAGCGCAAAAAGAAAACCCCATTTATTAAATGGGGGGAGATACAGCTATTTTCAGGGGATGGCGCCGCTCCCCATTTGGGGAGCGGCGGACGCTAATATCCATAATCCTCTAAAACAGAAGAAAGCTCTGCCTGAGAGGAGACCCAGATGCCCTCTTCCAGCATGGCTTGGTCCTCGTTGGGAAGCGTTGCGGTGTAAATGCCGGTGTTGCGGCGCGGCAGAGCCTCGCCTGCCGCGAAAATACAGACTTGTCCACCGTATTCTTTGATCAGATACCGTTCCCCTGCGGTGGGGGCGGGGGCGTTTGCTGCCAAGGGGAGAACGGCAACCGCCGGTTGTTTTGTCTGGGTTCTCACGAAGCCGGCTACAAACAGCAAAGCCACCGCAAGGCCGCAGGCAGATGCCGCGAGCCAGGTTCTTCCGCTTTGTGTCATGAAAAACCCTCCTTTCTTCTTGCGTTTTTGCCAATAACAGGTGCTTTTTATCAAGCGGCCATCCAAAGAGGTTGCTTTCTTCTTTCGTTTTACCCGCAAATGAAGGCAGATATACAAGAAACATATATGTTTTAAGAAAAAAGAGATGTATTGCCAATGAAAAGTCGAAAAACAAACGGAAAGAGGAAGGGAAATGATTTGACAAATTATAATAAAATCGATATGATACCATGATATGATGACGACTTTAGTGGCTTGCCTGGTGTAGCTTGTTACAGGGGGATCGCGTCATATCCGAAAGGTTTGATTCAAAACAAGGCAAAGGCGCAGCCTTTGCGCCAGGTGGGCCAAAGCTTGGCCGGTCTGATGGGAAACACGCATCTGGCGGTTTCCATTTTCATCAAGGAGGTGCTTTCGTTTGCCATCTCAGGACGACAAGTCAAAGTACACAAAGCAAACCGATGGCGGAGAACGCCATATTTTTAGGAGCGTCATGAAATGGGTTGGTTCTGTTTTTTTGGTGATTCTCGTGACGCTTGGCATTTTGGCCTGCTTCGCCGCTGCCTATATCCAGAACTGCATCTTGCCAAAAGCAAAGATTGATCTGCAGGACTATCCGATGGATCTCACTTCAGTGATTTATGCGAAAGATGCCGGCTCAGGGGAGTATGTTCCGCTCCAGCAGCTATACGGAGAGGAAAACCGCACATGGGTCGACTATGCCAAAATCCCTGAAAACCTGGCACATGCCGCTGTGGCCATTGAAGACAAGCGGTTTTATGAGCATGGCGGGGTGGACTGGTACCGGACGGCCGGTGCCTTTTTCAACATGTTTTTGGGGATGAAGGATACCTTTGGCGGTTCCACCATCACACAGCAGCTCATTAAAAACCTGACGGACGAAAAGGACGTTACTGTTCAGCGAAAGGTGCTGGAAATTTTCAGGGCTGTGGAGATCGAGAAAAACTACAGCAAAGATACCATTATGGAATGGTATTTGAATTACATCTATTTGGGCGAGGGAAGTTACGGCGTGTATTCTGCTTCTTATACTTATTTCGGCAAGGACGTGTCGGAGCTTTCTTTGGCGGAATGCGCAAGCCTCATCGGTATCACCAACAACCCGTCCCAGTACGACCCGTATCTCAACAAGGAGAAAAACAAGGAACGGCAGGAGCTGATTTTGCAGGCCATGTATGAACAGGAGTTCATCTCCGCGCAGGAGAGGGACGAGGCCATCGCGGAAGAGCTGGTGTTTCATCGGTCAGGGGATGAGGACAGTAAGGCCACGGTATTTAGCTACTATGTGGATCAGCTGATCAACGAGCTGATTGGAGATCTGATGCAGACAAAAGGGATTTCCAAGGCGGCTGCCGCGAAGCTGGTTTATTCCGGCGGATACCAAATTTATTGCAATCTTAACACGGACATCCAGGACATTGTGGATGACGTGTATGAAAACACGAATCACTTGCCCTATCAATCCGCCAGCGGGCAGCAGCTGCAATCGGCGATCACCATCATTGACCCGCAAACCGGGTATGTGGTGGCGGTGTCCGGCGGGATGGGCGAAAAGACAACCAGCCGGGGTTGGAGCCGGGCGTCTGACAGCCTGCGGCCGCCGGGATCTTCCATTAAGCCGCTGTCTGTGTATGCGCCTGCTATGGAGCTGGGGCTGATTACCCCTTATTCCGTGGTGGATGATATTCCGTTTAAGCTGGTTTCGGGCAGCGCCTGGCCTGTGAACGTGGACCGGGTATATAGCGGGTTCACCACTGTGTACAATGCCGTGCGTGTGTCGAAAAATACCGTTGCGGTTAAAGTGCTGGACATGATTACCCCCCAATATTCCTTTGAGTTTCTGGCTCAAAAACTGGGGTTTAAGGGGCTTGTTTCCTACAGCACCAACAGCGCCGGGGCGTCTTTTTCCGATATCGACTATGCGCCGCTGGCTCTGGGCGGATTTACCAGGGGCGCCAGCACCCTGGAAATGGCAGCAGGATATGCCATGTTTGTGAACGGTGGCAGCTATATGAAGCCAACCACCTACAGCAAGGTGCTGGACACCAAGGGGAACATGGTCATTGACCATACGCCGAAGGGAGAAACCGTTATCTCGGAGAGCACGGCATATTATATGAATGAAATGCTCAAGGGGGTTGTTTCCTCCGGCAGCGGTACCGGCGCCCGGTTTTCCGGGATGACCATTGCCGGCAAGACCGGCACCACCACCAGCAAAAAAGACACCTGGTTTGTGGGCTACACGCCCTACTACGTGGGAGCTGTCTGGGTGGGATACGACAAGCAGGAGAGGGTAAACCTTTCGACCAACCAGGCTCCTGTCATGTGGAAAAAAGTTATGTCCAAAGTCCATGCGAGCTTGGAAAACAAAGCGTTTGAGAAGCCGGACAATTTGGTGACCGTAACCTACTGCCTGGACAGCGGAAAGCTGGCCACCAGCGCCTGCCGGGCAGACGCAAGGGGCGGGCGAACGGCAACGGGTACCTTTGTAGAAGGGACCCAGCCCACGGAGCAGTGCGATATTCATACCTATGTGCGGATCTGCACAGCCGACGGCGGATATTATGTGGCGGGGCAGTATTGTCCTTCTTCCACGGTTCGAAACGTGAGCCTGCCCAAATATGAACGGAAGCTGGTGGCAAATGTTTTCGTTTCCGACGCGGCGTATTCGTACAACAGTGTTCTGGCAAGGGGCAGGTGCCGTGTGCACACGTCTGACTATGTACTGCCAACCGATGCGCCGGAAACGGACGAGCCGACCGACATGCCATCCACAAGCCCGGCGCTGCCTTCTCCCACATCCGCCATTACAGGGGACGATGCGGCGTAGCAACGAAAAACACGGTTGATTGACCATGCAGAAGGAGGAAGCGTTATGCGGCCAGATCAAACAGAACGGCCCGAGGAAATGGGGCAGGGGAACGGAACGGAGCCAAACGCCTCTACGCCGAAAGAAGAAAGAAACCAAGGCGGGACAAAAGAGGAGCAAACAGAGGGATATGCCGGCGCCGTGATTACGCCCCGTTCCCGGAAGACAGAGGAAAATCCGGAACAAAAGAGCTATGAAGAGCGGCAGAAAGAATATGCACTCAAGCAACAGGGGAAAAAGCGGGTGGTGTTTACCCTTCTGCCTTTGGTTGCCATCCTGGCAGTGCTTCTGGTTTCGTACAAAACCAGCAAGCTTTTGGCGAACGAAACGGAAAGCGTGATTTCCGACGAAAGCCTCATGGCCGCGCAAACCGCGGACCTGACAGAAGGGAACTCTTTTGGCGGAATGGACGAGACCGCGTCTCAATATGTGCGGGATGTGGTGCGTTTGGTGAACGAGCGACGGACGGAAAAGGATCTTCCCCCGCTGGCGCTGGAGGAGCGGCTGCGTGCCGCCGCCCAGGTGCGGGCAGGGGAAGGGGCCCAAACAGAGCTTTCCCACACCCGCCCCGATGGCTCGTCCTACCGGACGGCCATCACCAGAGCCGGCGTTTACAGCGGCTTGACGGGAGAAATCATGGGCACCGGGTACAAAACCCCTGAAGCATTTGTGGAAGAGCTGATGAAGTCGGACAGCCACCGGGCCTACCTGCTCAGCGAAGACTATCAATATATCGGCGTGGGCGCGGCGGAAAACCCGGAGGGAGCCAAATACCCAGGCATGACATTCTGTCAGCTGTTTGCGCGGTGAGAACAGAAGGCGCCTCGAGAGCGATGCTGGCTTTCGGGGCGCTGTGTTATTTGAGAGATTTGCTGGGGCATTGTGTTGCCTGTCGAGATGATTTTGCATGTTGAATTTACTTGGGAAGGCGGGGGATGACCGGCCTGCCGCTCGCCCCCGGAACAGGAAAAGGAAAAGCCCCGAAACCCCGGGAAAAAGGAGAACGGAACAAAGGAAAGGAGCGGAAAGATGGAATTTTATGTGACACGAGGGGACATTACGAAAGAGCAGACAGATGCCATTGTGAACGCTGCAAACACCTCTTTGTTGGGGGGCGGCGGCGTGGACGGGGCCATCCATCGGGCGGCGGGGCCGGCGCTTTTAGAGGAGTGCCGCACACTGGGCGGCTGTCCCACAGGCCAAGCAAAGGCCACAAAAGGATATCGCCTGCCCGCCCGGCATGTGATCCACACGCCGGGGCCCGTTTGGCAGGGCGGCCAGAGAGAAGAGGGGGAGCTGCTGCGGCAGTGCTACGCCAACTGCCTGCGCCTGGCCGAGGAGCTGGGATGTCGGTCTGTTGCGTTTCCTTCCATCAGCACGGGGGTCTATCGGTTTCCGTTGGAACAGGCGGCCGAGATCGCCGTTTCGGCCATTATGGCGCATCTGCGGGAGCATCCCCTGCCGGAGTGCGTGAAAATGGTTTGCTTTGACGGGCGGACAGAGGCGGCCTATCAGCGGGCGTATCAAAAATCTATGGGTGATTGACAAACAGACAGCGCCTAATTACATTTTTTCTCATTGTGATAGGCTGAAAGGGTGTATTTTACCGTTCTTTCATTTACAGGACGGTTTGACGAAAGCGGAGTGCGGGCACCCAGAAAGAATAAAAGCACAGAAATCACGAAAAAAGACAGCCCGTTTGGGCTGTCTTTTTGACTGGATTTATTTGGCGTACTCCACCACTTTGGTTTCCCGCAGGACATGGACTTTGATCTGCCCCGGGTATTCCATCTCATCTTCGATTTGCTTGGCGATAGTCCGAGCCAGAAGAACCATTTCGTCCTCCGAAATCTGGTCGGGGCTGACGATGATGCGCACCTCACGGCCGGCCTGAATGGCGAAGGACTTTTCCACGCCGGGGAAGGAGCTGGTGATCTCCTCTAGCTTTTCCAGCCGTTTGATGTAGTTTTCCAGATTCTCCCGCCGGGCGCCGGGGCGCGCCGCGGAGATGGCGTCTGCCGCCTGCACCAAACAGGCAACAACAGTCTGCGGCTCTACGTCTCCGTGGTGGGCGTGGATGGCGTGGACGACCTCGTCGTCCTCCTTATATTTTCGAGCCAGCTCCACACCGATGGTGACGTGGGAGCCCTCCACCTCGTGGTCAATGGCTTTGCCCAGATCATGAAGCAGGCCGGCACGTTTGGCAAGCGTTACGTTGGCGCCGATTTCGGCGGCCAAAAGACCCGCCACGTGAGACACCTCGATGGAGTGGTTCAGCACGTTTTGGCCGTAGCTGGTGCGAAACTTTTGCCGTCCTAAGATCTTGACCAGATCCGGGTGGAGGCCGTGTACATTCGTTTCAAAGGTGGCGCGCTCGCCCTCCGACTTGATGACGGCGTCCACTTCTTTTTGTGCCTTCTCCACCATTTCCTCAATCCGGGCCGGGTGGATCCGGCCGTCGGCGATCAGCTTTTCCAAAGCCAGACGGGCCACCTCCCGGCGAACCGGGTCAAAGCTGGAGACAGTGATGGCCTCGGGCGTGTCGTCGATGATCAGATCCACGCCGGTGATGGTTTCCAATGTACGGATGTTTCGTCCTTCTCTGCCGATGATGCGGCCTTTCATCTCGTCATTGGGCAGGGGAACCACAGAGACGGTGACGTCGGCCACATGGTCAGCGGCACAGCGCTGGATGGCGAGGGACAGAATGTTCTGAGCCTTCTTGTCCGCCTCTTCTTTGAATCGGGCCTCGATCTCTTTGATCTTCATGGCTGATTCATGGGTGACCTCTGATTCCAGCTGGGAGATAAGATACGATTTGGCCTCCTCCACTGTGAATCCGGAGATCCGCTCCAAAACATCCAGCTGGCTCTTTTTCAAAACGGCAACCTCATCCCGAAGGGCGTCCACCTGAACGGTCTTTGCCGCCAAGGCTTCGTCCTTTTTTTCCAGAAGCTCCATCTTTTTGTCCAGATTTTCTTCCTTCTGCAGAAGCCGCCGCTCCTGCTTTTGCAAATCGTTGCGGCGCTCTTTTACTTCCCGTTCATACTCGTTGCGGGTCTTTAAAATTTCTTCTTTTGCCTCCACCAGCGCTTCTCGTTTTTTGCTTTCCGCACTTTTGATGGATTCATTGATGATCCGTTTTGCCTCTTCCTCCGCGCTGGAAATTTCTTTTTCCGAAACTCGTTTTCGATATTGAATTCCCAAGGGGAACATAATCAAGGCAACAACGACGGCGATGACGATGGTTAGGGTGTATCCCATATGAGAGGAACCCACCTCCTGTTCTTTTCAAAATTTATCTCCACGTAACGCGCCCGGTCAAAGACGAAGCCGGGTCAAAAACATGAAACAACCGGCGCCGCGCAAAGGGCGGAACCGGATACGGGCGAAACAAAAACATCCCCTTTTTTGTTTTCATTTCGTTCCTTCTATTCATTTTAGTGCCACACTTGCCCCCTGTCAAGAAGTTTTCCTTTGGCCGCCCCAATTATTTCCGCAGGCTGTAAGGAAAAATGGGCGTTTTTGCAAAAAATCCCCGGGTTTTCTCTTTCCAAGTACGAAGGCTTGTGGTATACTATGTTCTTAAGGATATATGGTATTGGGAAAATGCCGAACACGGCTGCAAAGCCGGCCCGGGGGTAAGGCGAAACAGGCCAAACGCCCTGCGGAAGATGCGCTCCGGGGCGGTTTTACGATAAGACACTTGCCATTTGAAATGGAGAAAAATGATGAGTATAATTGCAAATCCTGCGTTGGCGCCTTCGGGCGTCCAGAAAATGGAATGGGTGCGCGATTTTATGCCGGTGCTCTCCGGTATTCAAGCACACTTTGAAGAAGAAAAGCCCCTCGCCGGGCTACGCATTGCCGTTTCTGTACATCTAGAGGCAAAAACGGCCTATCTTGGTACGGTGCTGAAGGCTGGCGGGGCGCAGGTGTATCTCACGGGGAGCAACCCTCTTTCCACCCAGGACGACGTGGCCGCCGGCCTTGCGTCCCTCGGCGTGGAGACCTTTGGCATACACGGGGTGTCGGAGGAGGAGTATGAACAGCTGCTTCTGGAGACGCTTTCTTGCGAACCCCACATTGTGATTGACGACGGGGGAGACCTGATCGACCTTCTTTGTACCGAAGGGAAGGGGGCGCAGTATGCGGGCGCTCTCATCGGCGGCTGCGAGGAGACGACCACCGGCATTTTGCGCCTGAAAGCAAGGGAGCGGGCGGGCAGCCTGCCCTGCGCCATGATGGCCGTGAACGACGCGAAAAGCAAGCATTATTACGATAACCTGTACGGGACCGGCCAATCGGTTTGGGACGCTGTTATGCACACCACCAATTTGCTGGTGGCGGGGAAAACCGTTGTGGTTGCGGGGTATGGATACTGCGGCAGAGGCGTTGCCATGCGGGCGGCCGGGCTGGGCGCCCGGGTGATTGTCACTGAGGTGGATCCGTTTAAGGCGCTGGATGCCGTGATGCAGGGGTACGACGTGATGCCGATGGACGAGGCGGCCGGACTGGGGGACTATTTCGTGACGG
The DNA here is from genome assembly GCA_050950425.1 of Oscillospiraceae bacterium. Classification (GTDB taxonomy): domain Bacteria; phylum Bacillota; class Clostridia; order Oscillospirales; family Oscillospiraceae; genus RGIG529. Next base: position 556,349 of record JBMNHO010000002.1, on the reverse strand, counting down.
TCACCGGGTGCCGGGACGTGGTCACAGAAACACATTTTTTACAGATGAAGGACAATGCCTTTGTGATGAATGCCGGGCATTTCGATTTGGAAGTGGACGTGAAGGGGCTTGCCCGGATGGCTGTTTCCCGTGCAACCAGGCGGAAAAACATAGAAGGCTATACCTTGACAAACGGGAGAACGGTGAACGTGATCGCCCAAGGGCGGCTGGTCAATCTGGCTGCGGGCAACGGACACCCGGCGGAGATCATGGACATGAGCTTTGCCGTTCAGGCTCTTTCCGCTGTGTACCTTGCAAAAAACAGGGGGACACTGGAGAAAAAGCTGTATCCTGTTCCCAAAGAACTGGACGGCCAGATTGCCCAGGTGAAGCTGCATGCCATGGGAAAGACGATAGACAGCTTGACAGGCGGGCAGGCATCGTATTTAAACGGATTTACCGTATAGAATATATCATCATCATCCATTGAGGCATGACCCCGGCGGGGCGATGCCGTTTTGCAAAACAGAAAAAGGAGCTTTCATTATGACACGTAGAGTATTTACATCCGAGTCGGTGACGGAAGGACATCCCGACAAAATTTGCGACCAGATTTCCGACGCGGTGCTGGACGACATTTTATCCAAGGACCCCGACGCGCGGGTGGCCTGTGAGACGGTGACCACCACCGGGATGATCTTTGTGATGGGCGAGATTTCCACAGACTGCTATGTGGACATTCCATCCATCGCCCGGAGAACCGTGGAGCGCATTGGCTATACCAACCCCGAATACGGATTTGACGCAAAGGGCTGCGCTGTGATGACGGCGATTGACGAGCAAAGCCGAGACATTGCCATGGGCGTGGATCGTTCGGTTGAATACAAGGAGAACGCCGAAGACGCGGCCGATTTGATCGGCGCGGGCGACCAGGGCATGATGTTCGGCTATGCCTGCGAAGAGACAGAAGAGCTGATGCCGGCTCCCATCACTATGGCGCATCAGCTGACAAAGCGGCTGGCCCAGGTGCGCAAAGAGGGGATTTTGACTTTTTTGCGGCCGGACGGCAAGAGCCAGGTGACAGTGGAATACGGAGAGGACGGGAAGGTTGCCCGCTGCCCCGCCATCGTGGTTTCCACCCAGCATGATCCCAACGTGGAGCTGAAGGAACTGCGGGAGGCCATCATGGAAACGGTGATTCGCCCGACGATCCCAGAGGCGTATCTGGATGAAAAGACAAAAATTTATGTCAACCCAACAGGGCGGTTCGTCGTGGGCGGCCCGGTGGGAGACTCGGGGCTCACAGGGCGAAAGATCATTGCCGACACCTATGGCGGCGCTGCCAGCCACGGCGGCGGCTGTTTCTCCGGAAAGGACCCCACAAAGGTGGACCGATCCGCGGCCTATATGGCAAGATATGCCGCCAAGAATTTGGTGGCGGCGGGGCTTTGCAAAAAGTGCCAGATCGAGCTGGCCTATGCCATCGGCGTGGCCCGGCCTGTATCCATTTTGGTTGACACATGGGGAACCGGGGTGCTGCCGGATGGGCAGCTGGCTCAGATTGTGGAAAAGCATTTTGACCTGCGGCCTCTGAAGATCATCGCCTACCTGGATCTGCGCCGGCCCATTTACGAGCAGACGGCTGCCTACGGCCATTTCGGGCGGCCGGAGCTGGATCTGCCCTGGGAGCGGGTACGGATCATGGCCAAGACGCTGATGCAATATCGATAAAAACCGGCGGGCCGCCGGCAGAAGTACGCGCGGGGGCCGCATGCTGCGCGGCATGCGGCCCTTCGCCGGAAGGAGTGAGCCCGTTGCGCGTCCTGTATCTTTTGAATTTCGCCGGGAAGGCGGGGACAGAGCGATACGTGGAGACCCTGGTGCGCGCGTTGGGAAACGATGGGCGGAGTGGAGCCGTTTTTCGCTTATCAATATAGAGGGGCTGCTGGTCGAGCGGATGCGACAAATGGGCGTTCCCACAAGACGTCTGGAGATGAAGAGCCGCTTTGACCGAAAGGCGGCAAGGGCGCTTGCGGATCTCTGCAAGGAATGGGACATCGACGTGATCCATACCCAATATCTGCGGGAAAACTATATCGCCATGCGCTCCAAACGCTGGAATCCGGATGTAAAAGTGGTTTACACCAGCCACTTCATTCAGGCCAACAACTGGCACACCCGGCTTTCCAACCGGGTGATGGACCGGCGGCAGGACGGCGTCATTGCCGTATGTACCGCCGGCAAAGCGCAGCTGATTCAAAACGGATTGGATGGAGAGAACATCGTCGTTGTATTCAACGGTGTTGATCCGGCGCTCTGGGCGGGGGGCAAGGCGCAGCCTTCCGCGCTGCGCCGGGAGCTGGACGTTCCCGAAGGCACCCAAGTAATGCTTTGCGCTTCTCGGTTTGCGGAGGACAAGGGGCATGCCTTTCTGATTGGGGGCATTCGCCTGCTGAAGGACCGGACGGCGCAGCCCTTCCACTTGGCATTGGCGGGAGACGGCCCTTTGGTGGATGAAGTGAAGGAGCAGGTGCGACGGGAGGGGCTGGAGCATCTGGTGACCTTTCTGGGCTTTCGGGAGGACATCGGCGACTTGCTTCACGGCAGCGATATATACGTCAATGCGTCTCGGCACGAGGCGCTTAGCTTTTTGATCATCGAGGCGCTGGCCTGCGGCCTGCCGGTGGTGGTGACCAACATGGGCGGCAACGGGGACATTGTAAACGACGAGACCGGCTGCGGCCTTTTGGTGGAGTATAACAACCCGGCGGATTTGGCGCTTGCGCTGAAACGGATGCTGGAACACCCCGAAGAGAGAGAAGCGTTTCACAAGGGGGCGTTGCACGCGGCGGGAACCCGGTTCCACATTGACAAAATGGTGGGAGACACCTATCAATTATATGAAACGGTGCTGCAAACAGGGCGGCTGGGAGGCCGCCGTCCCGGTGGTTTGGTGCAAGGCGAACAACAGGCGGGAAAGGAGGGAATAGATCCGTGAGAGAAACCACTTTTTCCAAAAGCTTGATCCTGCGCTGGGTTGCCGTCGTTTTATGGTGGTGGTGCGAGGCATATTTGGCAAGCGGGTTTCATCGGGGCGTTTCCCGGGTTTGGATCGCTTTGACCAAAGACGGCCGAAAAAAGCAGGACCTATGCGATTTTGCGGCGGGACGGCGCTTTGACGAGGGCGTACCCAACCAGCCTATTTTATCGGATGGTGTGCAGAGCGTTGGACGCGCCGGCGGTTTTTTTTGACTGGCTTTGGCGCAAAAGGGCGGTACGGCAGAGCGTGACGATTCGCTTGCTCCGGGTTTTGGGGCGGCGCACCTGGGCCTTGCTTTCCCTGCTGTTTGCCCTGATGCTGGTGGTTCCCCACGCCCAGTGGAACAATTTGTATGGCTTTCTGGGGGTTGTTCTGATCACCCTGCTGTTTTTCCTGGCCGTCCGCCGGGCGGCGGGGGACGGGGCGGCGGCTGGACGGGGAGGGGTTCTCCGTCTACTTTGCCGGCGTATGCGGTGCTGCTGCTGCTGGGGCTTGTCTGCTCTCATGCACTTTGGGCTGAGCCTGCGGTTTTTCCTGTTCCACGTCACCTGCCTGCTGACTGTTTTGCTGCTCTCTTCAGCGCCGTGCGCACCCGGCGGCAGCTGAAAGCCTTGCTTGCTGGAATTTTGCTCGCGGGACTTACCCTTTGCGCCCTGTATGGGTGCTATCAGCGGGTGGTGGGTGTGGCGGTTGTGGCTTCGCAGGTGGACTATACGCTGGAGCTGAATCAGGGCATTCCCGGCAGGATTTATTCCTTCTTTGACAATCCCAATAATTTCGCGGAGATTTTGGTGATGCTGATGCCTCTTTATCTGGCGTTTCTTCTGTATCGTGAAGGGGTGGCGGAAATGGATTGTGTTGCTGTGCATGGCCCCGGCGCTTTGGGCCATGATGCAGACGTATTCCCGTTCCGGGTGGATTGGCCTTGCCCTTGCCACGCTGATTTTTCTGGCGTTTCAAAACTGGCGGCTCATTCCCGTCTGTCTTTTGTTGATCTTGGTGTCCCTGCCGTTTTTACCCCAAACGGTGATCAACCGGGTCTTGTCCATCGGCAACAGCAACGACTCGTCTACGATGTATCGGTTTCAGATTTACAAGACGCTTTGGCCCATGTTCCGGGACGTTTGGATCTCCGGCGCGGGGCTGGGCAGCGACACGGTCAAAGAAGTGATTCAGACATATCCCACAGAGATGCTCAACGGCGCGTATCCCATCCACAGCCACAACACGTATTTACAGCTATGGCTGGAGGCGGGCATTTTGGCGCCCATTGCCTATTTGGGCGGCACGTTTTATCAGATGAAACAGGGGATACGGGAGATGAAGCGATGCTCCAAGGAGCTGAAATACATCATCAGCGCTTCCATTGGCGGTCTTGTCGGGGTGATGGTCATCGCCATGGCGGAATACACTTGGTTTTATCCCCGGGTGATGTTTTTGTTCTGGTTTTTGCTTGGCATTCTGATGGCGGCGGCGAAGCTGGCCTCCGCGGAGGGAGAAGAAACCCGAGAAACGGAAGCGGCCAGGAGCCAAGTCCCCGCCTGTTTTGGACAGGGAGAAGCCAGCCAGGCGGAAACGGGCCGGCACTGGGCCAGAAGGCTGGTGCTTCGCCCGGTATTCAGGGCGGAGAGAAGCGCCCCGTCTGAGCCCGATGGCGGAGCGAGGGGTGGGTTCGCCCCTGCCCCAAAGGCAAGCCCGGAGGAAGCGGAAGGCGTTTTGACCGAGACGGCAAAGGGAGAAACGAGCCGGAAACAGCCGCTCACAGCGACAGGAGAGGAACCGGGCACGACCCGGCAGGAGGCGAGAGCGCCCGTCCCGCTGGAGGGGCTGACACTGGAGGAAAAAGAAGCTGTTTTGAAGCGGTTTTATGATGTACCGGAGCCGGACCAGCTGAAGACGTCTATTTGGGAGCTGGAGATGGAACTGGGACTGACAGAAGAGGACGGGCCGTTTGAGGAAGAGGGAGAGTAGCCGCTTTCTAAAACAAAAACGGCCATATAACGGCTATATATCGAGACGGTTATATAGGATAAAAGGGTGCCGGCCGGAGAGCCGGCACCCCCGCGAAACAGAAAACAACCATTGCAGCCGCACCCATCAAAGGGCCGCCAATGGTTGTTTTTTTGATCGATCTCGCTTTAAGTTCTCAATTCCACTTCCGGCATCAGTTCCTGGCTGACAATTTGCAGGAACTGATCCAGCTGGGTTGCTTCCGCCAAAGAAAACCGCTTTTTTACCCGGTCCATCACCGCTTGAAGATAATTCGTACTGATGTTGTAATAATCCATATATTTCTGGGTGGGCCGCAGATGGTATTCCCGTCGGTCAACGGGAGACTGCACCTTTTCCACATATCCCTTTTGGATCAGACTGTTTACCTTATATGCCGCGTTGGGAGAAGAAATGTGCAAAAAGGAGGCAAATTCGTTGATGGTCGGATCCTTCAGCGCGAGGATCACTTCCATGCAGAAGGTCTCCACCGTGGTGAGGCTTGCCTCCCTGCCTTGAAAGCGCGAGAAAATCTCCTGATAGAAATGCAGCTTAAATTTGGTATATACTTCTGCAAAGCTTTCTTCCAGCATGTGCAATCCCCTCCACCCCATTTTTTATAGTATAACAGAAGATATCAGGTTTCGCAAGACGGAAGCTGCGCAAGAGAAAAGATGAGCTCTGCCTTGCAGGCCAAGATTCCGTTTACTTTGGCTTCCGCGCTGCCAAAACCAATGGGGCCTCGCTGATTTGTCAGTGTGCAGGAGAGAGACAGCTGATCGCCCGGGCGGATCTGCCGCTTGAACCGGGCGTTTTTGATGCCCCCAAACAGGGCAAGCTTGCCCCGGTTTTCCGGCAAAGAAAGAATGGCCACCGCACCCACCTGAGCCAACGCTTCGATCACAAGCACGCCGGGCATGACTTTATAGCCGGGAAAGTGCCCCTGAAAAAAGGGCTCGTTTGCTGTCACATTTTTGATGCCCGCGGCACTGACCCCGGGCACGCAGTCTGTGATGCGGTCTACCAGCAAAAAGGGGTAGCGATGGGGCAGCAGAGCCTCGATTTGTTCGATATTCCACTCCATCCGTCAGCCCTCCCAACGCTTGAGCAGCAGAGACGCGTTGTGGCCGCCAAAGCCCAAAGAATTTGACAGGGCAAATTGAATGGGGCGCTCTTTTCCTTGGTTGGGGACGATGTCCAGGTCACACTCCGGATCGGGTGTTTGATAGCCGATGGTGGGGGGAATGTAGCCATTTTGCAAAGAAAGCGCCGTGAAAACGGCCTCTACCGCTCCGGCGGCCCCCAGCAGGTGTCCCGTCATAGACTTGGTGGAGCTGACCATCAGCCGATCGGCATGTTTGCCAAAGGTCAGGCGAATGGCCAGCGTCTCGCCCCGGTCATTCATCGGAGTGGAGGTGCCGTGGGCATTGATGTAATCAACCTGCTCCGGCACAATGCCCCCATCCGAAACGGCCTGGGTCATGCAGGCGGCCCCGCCGCTCCCCGTGGGGTCGGGGGCTGTGATATGATGGGCATCGCAGCTGGCGCCATAGCCAATCACTTCGGCCAGGATAGCAGCCCCCCTGCTACGGGCGTGTTCATATGTCTCCAGCACCAGCGCCCCGGCACCCTCGCCCATTACAAAGCCGGCACGTTCCTTGTCAAAGGGGATGGAGGCTCGAAGGGGATTGGTTTCCTCTGTCAGCGCCTTCATTGCGGTGAAGCCTCCGATGGCGAGGGGTGTGATGGTGGATTCGGCCCCGCCGCAGAGCATGACATCCGCGTACCCGTCCCGGATGTGCCGGAAGGCGTCTCCGATGGCGTTTGTGCCGCTGGCACAGGCAGTGACCACACAGGAGCACATGCCGCGAAAGCCATAGCGGATGGCGATTTGGCCGGCTGCGATATTGGAAATGGCCATGGGGATGAAAAAGGGAGAAACCAGGTCATATCCTTTTTCTTTTCCCCTTGCGTCATTGATCCCTGTGGTTTCAAAGCCGCCGATGCCGCTGGCGAACAAAACGCCGCAGCGGGACAGATCCTCCCCCTCCGGCTGAAGGCCGCTGCTTGCGAACGCTTCGTCTGCCGCAATCAGGGCCAACTGAGTGAAACGATCCATCTTGCGGGTTTCTCGCTTGCCCAAGATGGCATCGATATCCAGATGTTTGACCTCTCCGGCCAGCTTCACCTTTCTGCCCTCTGTGTCATATCGGGTGATGGGCGCAATGCCGCAGGCTCCGGCTTTGGCAGAGGCCCAGCTTTCTTGCACTGTATTTCCGATGGGGGTGACAGCCCCCATGCCTGTTATTACGACGCGTCGTTTGTTCATTATATTACCTCATTATATTGCCATGCCGCCATCCACGCACAAAACCTGGCCCGTGACATAGGCGGCGTCAGGCGCGGCGAAAAAGGTCACGGCGTTTGCAATGTCCTTGGCAAGGCCCGGCTTTCCCATGGGAATGGTGTCTTTCATCTGTGCCTGGACAGCATCCGGTAGCTGTTTTGTCATCTCTGTGTCGATCATGCCGGGGGCGACGGCGTTGACAGTAATGCCTTTCGCGGCCAGCTCTTTCGCGGCGGATTTGGTCAGCCCAATGATGCCCGCTTTGCTGGCGGCGTAGGCTGCCTGCCCCGGGTTGCCCCGCAGGCCCACCACGCTGCTTATGTTGATGATCCTGCCGTAGCGCTGTCTTAGCATCAGGCGGGACGCCTCTTTCATGCAAAAAAAGGCGCTTCGCAGGTTGGTTTGCAAGGTGACGTCGAAATCGTCCTGTGTTGCGGTCAGCATTAGGCTGTCTTTCGAAATCCCCGCGTTGTTGACCAAAATGTCCAGTCGGCCAAAGGTCTCTTTTACGCGTTTCACCAGCGCGGCGCAGTTTGCCGGCTGGCTGACATCTCCTTGGAACGCTTGGGCCTCCACCCCAAGGCTGCGGCATGCTTCTACCGTTTCCGCCGCGGCGGCTTTGTTTTCGGCATAATTGACCGCTATGGCAACGCCCTCTGCCGCAAGGGCCAGACAGACGGCCCGACCGATGCCGCGGCTTCCGCCGGTGACCAGGGCGACGCATTCCTTCATGATCATAAAGATGCTCCTTTCAGCGCCGAAACAACGCTTTTCAGCTGATCGGCCTTGTCAATTTGATAGGCGGTGATGCGGGGAACGGTTTTTTTGGCAAGGCCGCTGAGTACGTTGCCCGGCCCGATTTCCAGCAGGGTGTCGATCCCGTCGGCTTCCATTTGGCAGAGTGTTTCCCGCCAGCGCACGCCGGTCTGCACCTGCCGCACCAGAAGCGCTTCTATGGTGTCTTCCGGCTCCATCTGCCCGCCTTTGCAGTTGAAATACACCGGAAAAGACGGCGAGTGAAAGGAGACGGAGGAGAAATGAGAAGCGAGGGCTTTTCCGGCGGGGGCCATCAAAGAGGTGTGAAAGGGGCCGCTGACCTGGAGCGGCAAGCACCGCTTTGCCCCCATCTCTTTGGCGATGTCGCCGGCTCGGTCTGTCGCCGCCTTTTCCCCGCTGATGACCAGCTGCCCCGGGCAGTTGTCATTGCAAATCTCCACCACACCGTCAGCGGAAGCCGTGTCGCAAGCCTGCTGCAGCTGTTTCCGATCCAGACCCAGCACGGCAGTCATGCCGCAGCGCAAGCCTTGGGCGGCCTGTTCCATGGCACGGCCCCGAAGGGCGACGGTTTTCATGACAGCTTCCAAATCCAAAACGCCGGCGGCGTACAGCGCGGAATATTCCCCGATGGACAGGCCGGCCGCGGCCTGAGGGCGGATGCCGTTCCGGTACAACACTTGTGTGACCCCGGCGGCGAAGGCCACAAGGGAGGGCTGGGTATAGCGGGTTTGATGCAGAATCCCATCCGGGTTCTGAAAGCAGGCTTCATTTAAGTCAAAGTCCAGGCAGCTTGCGGCTTTTTCCCAAACCTTGCGAAAATCAGGAAAGGCGTTGTAAAAATCCTGCCCCATTCCGGTGTGCTGGCTGCCTTGTCCTGCATAGAGAAAGGCTAATTTCATAGGGAATGACTCCAATCTTTTGTGAACATGTGGATCAAATCCGCCGCCGTGCTCATTTTGTTCAACAGATCAATTCGTCCGCTGGAAAAAAACAGACCCTCCTGCTCGTTTCCCTCCACGGCGGCGATCAAGGCTTTTGTGATGCAGAAGGGGGTTTTTGCGGGATTACATGGCTTGATGCAGCCGTAGCAATGGGTGACGGGCATCGGCACGCCGGCCTCCAACCGCCGGATCAGCGGCGTATACAAAGCGCGACTGGGCATGCCCACGGGGCTGCGGACGATCCGCAGGTCCTGGGGGCCGGCATGGATCAGAATGTCTTTATATGCCTGGCTGGCATCGCATTCCTTTGTCGCGATAAACGGGGTAGCCACCTGAACGCCGGCGGCGCCAAGCTTGATATAACGAGCCATATCTTTGCCGTCTGCAACGCCCCCCGCCACAAATACAGGGATGGAGCGCCCAAAGGCCTGTTCATATGGCCGCAAGACGGACAAGACTTCTGCCAGCAGCGCGTCCAGAGAGGGAAGAGGCTCTTTTTCCAACACTTCATAGGAAAAGCCCAGATGCCCCCCGGCCAGAGGGCCTTCCAGCACAACAAAATCCGGAACGGTTTGATACCTTCTGGCCCATGTTTTGCAAACGAGGCCGGCGGCCCTTCCGCCGGACACGACGGGGGCCAAGGCAGCAGAGCTACCCGCTACCAGCTCCGGCAGGTCTAAGGGGAGACCCGCGCCGCAGACGACGGCGTCCGCACCGGCGGAGACGGCTGTTTTGACAGCGTCTCCATATTGCCTTGTGGCCACCATGGCATTGACAGCCACAAGGCCCCGGCCGCCGGAAACCTCTTTTGCTTTTTGGATTTCCTTTGTTAGGGCGCGAAGATTTGCAAGCTCCGGGCGGCTTGAAAAATCCGGCTCCCGAAACCCGATGTCTGCCGTACTGATGGTACCCATGGCGCCTTGGGCGGCCACGGCTCCCGCCAGCCCGCCCAGAGAAACCCCCACACCCATCCCCCCCTGAATCAAGGGGACGGAAAGAAATTTGTTACGAATTCGCATGACAGGACACCAATTTTTGAAGTGTTTGGTGGCAGTCTTTGTCCAGCTCCTCCAAGATAGTATGAAGGGGACGAATGGAATGGAGCATGCCGGCTACCTGACCCATCATCAGAGATCCCATTTTGGTGTCTCCGTCAAACACGGCCCGGCGCAAAGAGCCAAGGGTATATTGTTCCAGCTCCATTTTGTCGGCGCCTGCCTTTTCCATACGGACATATGCCCGGGACATCTGATTTTTCAGCACACGAACCGGGACGCCGGCCGTGCGTCCTGTGACGATGGTGTCGCTGTCCCGGGCGTTGATCACCGCTTGTTTATACTGGTCGTGGATGGGGCACTCTTCGCTGACCAAAAGGCAAGTGCCGATCTGGGCGCCGCAGGCGCCCAGGGCAAACGCGGCGGCCAGCTGCCGCCCGCTGGCAATGCCCCCGGCGGCAATGACGGGAAGATCCGTCATATCGCAAATTTGGGGAACCAGCGCCATGGTGGTCATTTCTCCCACGTGTCCGCCGCTTTCTGTTCCCTCCGCAATAAAACCGTCTACCCCCAAGGGAGCGAGCTTTCGCACCAGAGCGCCGGCAGCCACCACGGGGAACACCTTGATCCCGGCTTCTTTCCAAGCGGGGAGATAGCTGCTGGGGACACCGGCGCCCGTGGTTACGATTTTTACACGCTCTTCCAAAATAATTTGAGCCTGTTCTTGGACGGTGGGGTTCATCAGCATCAAATTGACGCCAAAGGGCCGATCCGTCAGAGACTGACAGAGGCGAATGTGCGACCGCAGGGTGGGGGCGTCCATGGCGCCGGCACCGATCATGCCCAGCGCTCCGGCGTTGGAAACGGCGGCCGCAAAGGAACCTGTGGCGATATTGGCCATGCCGCCTTGGATCAGCGGGAACTGGGTTCCCAGCAATTCATTTAATTTCATATGCACACTTCCTTTACCAGTCCAGCAATACACCTGTCCAGGTGAGGCCGCCGCCAAAGCCTACCAAAAGCACTTTCATGCCAGGGCGCAGCTTATGGGACAACGCCAGTTCATCCAATGCGATCGGGATGCTGGCGGCGGAGGTGTTGCCGTAACGCTCGATATTTTTATAAAACAGTCCGGGCGGCGCCTGAAACTTTTTAGACAAATGGTCGATGATTTTTCCATTGGCCTGGTGGCAGACTACCAAATCTAGGTTTTTGATATTGAGATGTGCTTGATCAAGCAGTTGGGAGATGGTTTCCTCTGCCACTTCCACTGCAAAACGGAACACATCCCTTCCTTTCATGCGTACCAAGGCGGTTTCCGGGCCGGGGCCCTGCACCCGGATGCTCTCTGCATCCCCCCGGGAACCGAACACTTTATAAAAGGCGGCGGCTTCCTTGTTTTTTAGGACCACGGCGCCCGCGCCATCTCCAAACAGGGCGCAGGTGCTGCGGTCTTTTTTGTCCAAAACCCGACTGATGACTTCACACCCCAGCACCAAGGCATAGGGGCGCTTTGCATCCGGAAGGATCCTGTGGGCCGTGTTGAGGGCATATAAAAAACCCGCGCAGGCGGCGTTGAGGTCAAAACATATGGTGTCTTCCGGCAGCCCCAGACGGCTTTGCAGCAGACATGCGGTGGAAGGGCTGGCACAATCGGGAGAAAAGGTGGCCACCAGACAGACGCCGATGTCGCCTGTTGTCAGCCCGGCCCGCTCCAGTGCTTGGCGGGCTGCCTGTTCGGCCAGGTCGATGCCCTGTTCCTCCACACAGTGATACCGAGTGCGGATGCCGGTGCGGCTGTATATCCATTCGTCGCTTACCTCCGCCTGGCGGCTTAAATCCTCGTTGGTTACCACTGTGGATGGAAGGCAGCGACCAGTGGCAATGATTTGCGGTGCGCTCATGATGTCTCCTTTCCTGTCTGTCCCATTGCGCGAAAGATGCTGCGGCGTTGCCGGACCATTGCACGGCTGTCCAGATGATTGAGTTCACGCAAAGCCCTTACAAGGGCGTTGTCCACCGTTTGAAACATGGTGTTCCAGTCAGTGTGGGCGCCGCCTCCCGGCTCGGGCAGAATTTCCTGTATGATCCCGCCTGCCAGCAGGTCTTGGGCGGTCAGCTTCATCAAAGCACACGCTTCTCCGCTCCTGCCGGCATCTTTCCAGAGGATAGACGCAAACCCCTCCGGCGACAGCACGGCATATACGGCATGTTCCAGCATCATCACCCGATTGGCAACGCCCAAAGCAATGGCGCCGCCGCTGCCCCCTTCTCCTGTGACCAGCGCGATGGTGGGTACGGTCAGACAGCTCATGCAGCTGATGCATCGGGCGATGGCGTCCCCTTGGCCGTGTTCTTCGGCTTCTTTTCCCGGGTAAGCCCCCGGGGTGTCGATCATCGTGATAACGGGACGCCGAAATTTCTCCGCCTGTTCCATCAGGCGAATGGCTTTGCGGTATCCCTCAGGGTTTGGCATACCGAATCGATAGGCCAGATTTTCTTGTAGGTTTTTTCCCTTTCGGTGCCCGATGACTGTAACGGGCCGCCCGTGGAACCGCGCGATACCCCCTAAAATACTGGGGTCCTCGCCGTTGCAGCGATCTCCTCGTTGCTCGAAAAAATCGGAGAACAGAGCATCCAAATAATCGGCAATGCCGGGGCGGCCGGGATGGCGGGCCACTTTTACCGTTTCTTCCGGTGTCATGCGTTCGGCACCCCCTTATGCAAAAACAAAAGTTGTGATAGCAGCTGGGGCCACTGGGCTCTTGGCACAATTTGATCCAAAAAGCCGTGAGACAGCAGAAACTCGGAGCGCTGAAACCCCTTTGGCAGCGTTTCGCCGATGGTTTGTTCAATCACTCTGGGGCCTGCAAAACCGATCAAAGCGCCCGGCTCCGCCAGAATAATATCCCCCAGAGAGGCGAAGCTGGCCGTTACCCCGCCGGTGGTGGGGTGGGTGAGGCAGGAGATATAAAGCCCGCCTTGCTGCTGAAATGCCGTGATGGCCGCCGCGGTTTTTGCCATCTGCATCAGAGAGAAAATACCTTCCTGCATGCGGGCGCCGCCGCTGGCGGAAAAGATGATAAGGGGGAGCTTGTGTCCGGCAGCGTATTCCACGGCACGTGTTACTTTTTCGCCCACGGCGGTTCCCATGCTACCCATCATGAAACGACTGTCTAAAACGACAAACACGCTCCGATGCCCCCGTATGGTTCCAAGGGCGGCCACGGCCCCATCCGTAAGACCCGTTTGCTCCTGCATTGCTTTTAGCTTTTTGGCATATCCGGGAAACGAAAGGGGGTCGCTTGGGGCGAGGGACGCATCCAGCTCTCGGAAAGAGCCGGCGTCCAGCAGCATCCACAGACGAGTGTACGCGCCGATGGGATGGTGCCAGCCGCACTGAGAACAGACCATATCATTTTGCACCCAAAGGCGAGTTGGATTTTCTGTTTTGCATTGCTGGCAGGTCGTTTTTCGGGCTGGCTTGACTTTTCCTGCCCGGATGGCTCGATAGGTTAATATTTTATCTCTTTTCTGGGTAAATAGTCGATTCAAAGTGATTCCTTTCCGCATCAGCTGTCAGCACCTCGCAGGTGCTGATAAGCTGCAGCAGTTTTTCCAGGTGTTGAGCAATGAAACCGGTGTCATAGCGTCCCCGGACGAATGTCGGCTCGAACAGGATGAGGTGGGACAGGGAAGCGTTGGTGTCATATCCTTCGATGATCAGCTCTTCCAAGGCACGCCGCATCCGGCGAATGGCTTCCAGACGGGTTTTCCCATGGGTGATGACCTTGGCCACCAGAGAATCATAATGGGGGGAGACATCACACCCGGTGTACAGGGCTGTATCCACACGCACAAAGGGGCCGCCGGGAAGATGCAAAAACGCTGTGACCCCGGGGCAGGGGCGAAAATGATCCCGGGGAGATTCCGCGTTGATCCGGCACTCGATGGCGTGCCCCTGAAACCGAATATCCTCCTGAGAGAACGACAAGGGAAGCCCCGCGGCGATGCGCAGCTGCTCCTTCACAAGGTCTATCCCTGTGATCATTTCCGTAACGGGATGCTCCACCTGAATGCGGGTGTTCATTTCAATAAAATAAAAGGAGCCGTCGGGGGCAAGGACGAACTCCACGGTGCCCGCACCCACGTATCCCGCTTTTTTTGCAAGGGACACGGCCCAGGCACCCAGCGATCGGCGCTGGGCAGGGGAGAGCCCCCAGGCGGGGGCTTCTTCCAAGAGCTTTTGCCGGCGCCGTTGGATAGAGCAATCCCGCTCCCCCAGATAAACGGTATTCCCGTGGGTATCGGAAAGAATCTGCACCTCAATGTGCCGGGGATGCTCGATCAGCTTTTCCAAATACATGTCGCGATTTTGGAAGCAGGCCTCCGCTTCTGCCTGGGCGGCATGGAATGCCTGCTCCAGCGCCGCCGGGGCGTCCACCTGGCGCATGCCCCGGCCTCCGCCACCGGCGGCCGCTTTGAGCAAGACGGGATAACCAACCCGGTCTGCTGTTTGCTTTGCCTGCTCTACATCCGCCAAGATGGATTCGGAGCCGGGAACCACAGGAATACCGCTGGCTTTTGCCAGCGCCCTTGCGGCGGATTTGTTGCCCATTTGCTCGATGACATGTCCGGGAGGCCCGATGTAGCAAAGATCGGCCTGTTCACAGGCATCGGCAAAAGCGGCATGCTCCGAAAGGAAGCCATAGCCGGGATGCACAGCGTCACACCCGGTGGAAAGCGCCGCGGAAAGCAGCGCGTTTTGATTCAAATAACTCTCCGTGGCTTTGGGAGGTCCGATGCAAAGGGACTGGGTGGCCAGCTGCGCGGGGAGGGCATTTTCATCCGCGGTAGAGTAGACGGCCACCGTTTCAATGTCCATTTCCCGGCAGGCGCGAATGATGCGCAGCGCAATTTCTCCCCGATTTGCCACAAGCACACGCCTTAACATGATTAGTCCCTCCGAATCCGCAGCAACGGCTCGCCATAGCCAACCGGCTGGCTGTCTTGCGCAAAGATTTCCGCGACAACGCCGTCAAACGGTGCCGCAATTTCGATCATCATTTTCATGGCTTCGATGATGCACATGGTTTCCCCTTCCCGCACCGTTTGACCTTGGGAGACAAAGGGCGGCTCGCCGGGGCTGGGCGCCGCATAAAAGGTACCCACCAGCGGCGCCTTCAAAACGCCCTCGTCTTGCTGCGCAAGGGCGGGCGTGGGTTCCGGCTCCTGCTTGGGAAGAGGGTCGGGGCGTGCCGGCTCTGCCGGAGGGGAAAATGTGCTTTCCCGCTTGAAAACAATCCGATCTCCCTGACTGTGCCACTCCAAAACAGTCAGGTCGGAACGTGAAAAACGCTCCATCAGCTGATACAGGGACTCCAGCTCGATTGTCACGACTGTTTACGGTCAATAAGATATGCCAAAATGTCGCGCACGGTTCTGACGTTTTGCATATCCTCGTCTGCGATCCCCACGCCAAAGGTTTCCTCCATAGCCAGAGATAACTCTACGGCTTCCAAGGAGTCAATCTTCAGGTCATCAAACAAGTTGGTATCCAAGGTGAGTGTCTCCTGCTCACAGCTAAGGGTGTCTACGATTACATCACGTACGGATTCAAAGGTAATGTCCATATCGCACGATCCTTTCTTAAAGCATTTTATCTAAATTATTTTAGGTAAATAATTTGAACATAATTATACAACGTTTTCATGGAATGTCAATAGGAAAATAAGTCGGCTCCTAAATAAAATTAGCTGGGAAGGCTGCCGCGTTGGTGTGAAAAAACACGGTCAATGCATGGAGCGCAGGTATATTTCAGAGGATTGTAGCATGAAAAAACCGGCATAGCCGAATGTTTCGACCATGCCGGACAGGGCAAAATACAAATGCGCAGGCGCTTGACCCAAAATGAACGCGGAGCGGGAGCGGTAAAAATTACATCCTTGGGACAGGGGTGCGTTTTGCGCGGGGGAGATTGATGATAAAAACAGCGCCCAGGATCAAGGCCATACCCAGCCCTTTTTCCAAAGTGAACGGTTCGTTCAGCAGGAGCACACTAAAACAGGCAGCCGCTACGGGCTCGATGGTGGCGGTGATGGATGCTTCGCTGTTGCCTACATGCTTGAGACCATATGTATAAAGCAAATATGGCGCGAGGCAGGTGGTGATGGACAGGCCCACACCCAGCAAAAGAAACAAAGGAGACTTTGCGGTCTCTGCCAAATGGGAAGGATTGCACAGAAGACCGGAGCCGACGGCGGCAAAGGCAAAGGTGTAAAAAGAAATGGTGATGCTGTCATACCGTTTGAGCGCGGCTCTTCCGAAAATGGTGTAGAGAGAATATCCAAAGCCGGCACCCAGGCCGAACAAAATTCCTTCCGGCGCATAAGAAACACCGCCGCCCAAAAGGCTCGATGCAAGACCCGAAACGACGGTACAACCAAAGATTGTCAAAACGAGGGCCAGCACTTTTCGAACGGTCAGCCTATCCTTGAAAAAAAGAGCGGACAGGACAGCAACGAAGGCCGGCGCCGTGTACAGCAGCACGGCGGCAACGGAAAGAGAGGTGTAGGCCATTGCGGAAAAATAGCAGTAGTTAAATGCCAAAAGGCTGACAATGCCGGTGCCGAAAAAAAGCCACAGATCTCGAAGGCGAACGCGCAGCTTCTCTCGGTTGAACACGATCAAATAAAGAAACAGCAATACGGCAGCGACAAACGTTCGGAGGAACACAATTTCCATACGGGAAAGATCATAGACTGAAAGCAGGGTAAAAAACAAACCGACGGAACCCCAAAGCACCGCCGATGCTAGAATGGAAATATACGAGGTGGTTTTTTTCATTTCGTTCATTCAGTTTATTCTCCTTTGATTTGGGCAGTGGATCTTTTGACAGTATATCAAGCATGGAACCGTTTCGCAATCTTTACTTTTTTCCCAAAATACGCTATACTTTTACAGGTTCGCGGAACGATTGAGGTGACCCAAACGGCGTGCCGTTTGGGAAAGGGAGGAACACAGTTGAGTTACAACAATATTTTGGAGGCGTTGGGTCACACGCCTCTGGTGCGGCTGCGCCGGATGACCGGGGAAGAAGATGCCCAGGTTTTGGTGAAATATGAGGGGCTGAACGTTGGCGGCTCCATCAAAACCCGCACGGCGTACAACATGATTTTAGAAGGGGAAAAGCAGGGCCTGATTGGGCCGGACACCATTTTGGTGGAGCCGACCAGCGGCAACCAGGGCATCGGACTTGCTCTGATCGGGGCGGTGCGGGGATATCAGACCATTATCATCATGCCCGACTCCGTCAGCCAGGAGCGACGAAAGCTGGTAGAGCATTACGGCGCTACGGTGAAGCTTGTTCATGACGCGGGGGACATCGGTGTTTGCATTAAAACCTGCATTCAGACAGCCCAGGACATGGCAAAAGAAGACCCCCGGGTTTACATTCCCCAGCAATTTGCTAACCCCGCAAACCCGGGAGTTCACAAGCGATACACGGCGCTGGAAATTTTGGAGCAGGCCGACTGCCCGATCGATGGGTTTTGCTCCGGTGTTGGCACCGGCGGAACCATATCCGGGATCGGCGAAGTGCTGAAAGAGCATCACCCGGCCATCCGCATTTGGGCGGTGGAGCCGGAACACGGCGCTATTTTGGCGGGGGGCGATGTGGGCACACATTTGCAGATGGGCATTGGCGACGGGCTGATTCCCGACAATTTAAACCGGCATATTTATGACCATATTTATATTGTATCTGATGAAGAGGCCATTTCCACTGCCAAGGATCTGGCCCGTCTGGAAGGGCTGATGTGCGGCATTTCCAGCGGAACCAATGTGGCGGCCGCACTGAAGATGGCGCGGATATTGGGAAAGGGCAAAACCGTGGTGACGATTTTACCCGACACCGCCGAGCGGTATTTCAGTACACCGCTGTTTGACTGAAACAGCGGGGAGAGGGCACGGCGAAGCCTTTTTCTGCAAAAAGAAGAGGCGGGACAAAACATTGGGACGATTTCGGCTCCTTTTCCTGCCAGAAAAGGGACCACACGCCAAATTTGTGACTAAATCACGGAATCATATGATAAACTAAGGTATCATACAATAAAAAGAAACAATAAATGAGAAAAGGAAGTGTTGAAATGTCTGTTCTCGCCGTAACGAAGGAAAATTTCCAAAAGGAAGTAAAAGAATCCAGCATCCCCGTATTGGTCGACTTTTTCGCTGTCTGGTGTGGCCCTTGCGGCATGCTTGGCCCAGTGATTGACCAGCTTGCAGAAGAAGTGAAGGGTGTTAAGGTCTGCAAGGTCAATGTAGACGAA
The DNA here is from genome assembly GCA_050950425.1 of Oscillospiraceae bacterium. GTDB lineage: Bacteria > Bacillota > Clostridia > Oscillospirales > Oscillospiraceae > RGIG529. Next base: position 537,954 of record JBMNHO010000002.1, on the reverse strand, counting down.
CAGCCGGAATTGGCATCAGCTTTCCAGGTAGCCAGCATTCCCACCATGGTCTTGGTCAAAAACGGAGAAGTGGTGCAGAAGCTTGTGGGGGTTCGCCCGAAAGAAGAAATCAAAAAAATGATGGAACAAGCACTGTGATTCCATTCACCGCCTCGAATTCGGGGCGGTGAATTTTTGCCTTGCGCGAGGGAGGGAAATAGGCAGACAATGTCGTTTTTCGACATGAAGATTTAACTCCGCTCCCCAGACGCTATATGCGGTAAGGCCTGGTATGTGTTCAAAAGCCGCAAAGAAAAAGCCCGCCTTTTCCCTTGGAAAAGGCGGGCTTTTTGGCTACTTTGTCACATGTTCGGCACCATAGATGTAGAACACCGTTTCCTGCTTCTCTTCCTTTATATATGTTTCCTCTGCTTTGAGCTGGGCGGCTTTTAAAATCTTCATGGCTGCGTCAAATTGTTTGTTTTGCAGCGCATGGATGGCATCTGTCATAGCGTTGAAACTTTGTATGTACATCTCTTTGTAATTTGGCATAGTTGGCCTCCGTGCAATATATTTTGATGATTGTTTTTCGGTTTCCTCTCTTGTCAAGTTTGCTTCTTCCTGTTCCCGCTGCTCCCAAGGTGCGCGCATCCGGGTTTTTACAACGCGCTGTCTCCGACCTGCGCCGAGACAGCTGGTTTCCGCTCGAGAGCCGCCAAGTGCGGCTCTTCCCGCGGCCATTGGCCGTAGAAAGGTAACGTTATTGTTGTGCATGTATGTTCCACCGCCTTTTACAATAAATTACATAAAAAGAAAAAATACGCACCGGGAGCCGACAAAAAGCCTGTAAACGCAATTGGCCGCATTGCACAAAAGAACGGCTGCCCGGCAAAGTCGCCTGCTTTCGCCCCTATCGGCCAAAACAACCCCTAGGGCATTGTTAATTCACCATGCTTTAAATGGCCTGTCCCACCGGAAAATGCGTGTATAAAACAGCCCTTTTCCAAGCGGCGTTTCGTGCAGCAACAGGCAATTTTTTACGGAAAGGGAAATGGCACCGAGTTGCAGCATGCTCCAGGCACCGGACGGGGCGTTTTCAGAGAACGGCATATTCTGGGACGGACATCCGACACTGCGTCAAATGGCGTCGAAGATTGACCCTTTTTGTCGAACCAAATGTCTCTTATTGTCGAAATAAGAGGAGAAGCCTAGAGATGAAAAAGTGCCCTGCCGTGCAGGACACTTTTTGACTCATTTTGCTGCGGCTGCAGCAGAGCCATATGAGCGATCTTTATAAGTCCAGCAGGACTTGCAGATTCTATGGGGCAGACGATAAGCGCCGCACTTCGGGCATGTTGTAAGACTCGGTGATTCGAGCTTCCAGTGGGAGCTACGCCGCTTATCTCTTCTTGCTTTTGACAATTTCCCTTTTGGTACCGCCATGATATGACACCTCCTTGGCGCAAAATTCAGAAGCCGCATGGCAGGGGGGCTAGGTTGGGTCTTGCGGTTCTGGTCCATCTCCTTGGTTCAAAAGCTGCGTCAAGGCAGCGAGCCGCGGATCGGGTTCCCGTTGGCAAAGGCACGACTCCTCGTTCAGGTTTTTCCCGCACCGGGGACAAAGGCCTTTGCACGCTTCGGAACACAAGTGTTTTGTATCCATTTCCAGGACGAACGCAGTTTGGACCAGTTCCTCCAAGGGGAGCACTGTCCCATTCAGCAAATACACGTCATCAGCCGCATCTTCGTTTTCCAAAGATGTGGCCAAAAGGGTTTCCAGTGGTACAACCTTTTTCCGGACGAAGGGCTGCGCACACCGATCGCAGACCAAATGCAAGTCTGTTTCCAGACGTGCCGTCAACACGAGAGCGCCGGCCCTATTGCGCACCACGCCTTCTACCAAGAGCGGCTCGCGGATGGGATGCTCCCCAAAAAACTCCAACTCCGACAAATCAAAGGAGGCGGAAAAGGGAAGAGACCCCCCGGGCGTATTGATGATTGTGTTCAAATCCAAATACATGACACACCTCGCACAATGGTACGAGATGAATTATACTTGAAATGACGAGAAAAGTCAAATGGTTTCTGCCAGATTTTATAAGAAAAGATTCGACATCATTCGCACTTTTTTCAAATCTCTTTTTCTTTGGCCCGGGATGTGGTATACTGCTGATATCCATCACCGAGGGGAGACGGAATGTTGAAAGAACTGACCATACGGGAAAATGATGCAGGACAGCGGCTGGATCGGTTTTTGGGGAAGGCGCTGCCCCGCATGACCCAACCTGTGATCCAGAAAGCCATACGGCAGAACAACCTGAAAGTAAACCGGAAAAAGCCGAAAGGGGACCAGCGTTTATTGCCCGGGGATCTGGTGCAGATCTATCTGCCGGATCAATGGCTGGAGCCTCCCGTGCGGGGAGAGGGCACCCGGGCCTTTTTAAACCTGGGGGAGACATCGCTTCCGATTGTCTACGAAGATAAACACCTTTTGATTGTGGACAAGCCGCCGGGGATCCCTGTTCAGCCGGACAAAACAGAGACGGCCCATACCTTGATCAATTACATCAAGGCATATTTATATCAAACAAACGCGTGGGACCCCCAGCGGGAGCAGGCGTTTGCCCCGGCGCTCTGCCATCGGATCGACCGAAACACCGGGGGACTGGTCATTGCCGCCAAGACGGCCGAGGCGCTGCGGGTGATGAACCAGAAGATAAAGGACCGGGAGATTGGGAAATATTATCTCTGTGTGGTTTATGGGCAGATGTCTCCCCGGCAGGGGACGCTGACCGGATATTTGAAAAAAGACCCGCAGAAAAACAGGGTGACGGTTTTTTCAAACAAAATACCCGGCGGATTGTTTGCCCAGACGGAGTATGAAACGCTGGAGGAAAAAGACGGGCTTTCTCTGCTGCGCTGCCGACTGATCACCGGGAGGACGCACCAGATCCGTGCCCAGTTTGCCGCGGCGGGACACCCCCTTTTGGGTGACGGCAAATATGGCAGCGAAAAAGAAAACCGAAAGCGCAGACAAAAACGACAGGCACTGTATGCCGTCCGGCTTGTGTTTTCGTTTGAGACGCCCGCCGGGTGCCTGGAGCCGCTGAACGGCACTGTTTTTTCGGGAGATGAGACAGGATTTTTAAAGCAGTTTTTCACGCATCATGCCTGAATCGCAAAATGTCATATCATAATTACGGTTTATATGAACACCCCCTGCCCATGGGCAGGGGGTGAGTTTTTTTATCATTCTATAGAAGCGTCCGGATTTGTTTCTTCCGGTTTGGCGGTTTCGGAGTCCGACTCGCATTCAGACTCGGACGCCGGCGCCGATTCTGGTTGAGGCTCGGACCCCGGCAAGGGCTCTGTCGGAGCCGCTGCCGGGCGGATCAAGACAAATGGAGTCAGTTCGTCCGACTGGCCGGCGGGGTTGTCTCGGATCAAGGCCGCCATTTGTTCGTTCGTATAAGAGCTTTGATCGCCATGGCCCAAGATTTCAATGGTCAAATCATTGGCGTCCACGATCATACAAGGGATGCCGGTTTTTTCCTCAATTTCGTTGCAGACACCATCGGGATCCTCCGGAATGCGGATGCCATAATTGCCGTATTCCGCAAAAACATGATCATAAAACCCGTCAAGGCCTGTTACCTCCATGCCCACGATACGATAAAACACACCCTTTTTCCCAAACAGCTTGCCAAAACCGCCTGCCACGGCAGCCCAAAACACCCGCCACCGGCCGCAAAGATCAATGGCGAACTGCATTTTCCAGGGGCTGTCCACACCGAGGCCGGCGCTGCTGCTGGCGGCGAACCGGGACAAAAACTTTGCCAGACGGCTGAGCTTCATATCTTTTTTATACACCACCCGTTCTTGACATAGGGCAATGATTTTTTCGCTGATGGAGAGAAAATCTCCCGCCTGATAAGAGGGCTTTACATATTGTTCCACCAAAGAGACATAATCTTCTCCGATTTTGACAAAATGCGTCTTGATGGCATATCGATCGTAAAAAGCGCCGTCTACCTGGATGGCGACTTGTTTTCCGCTGTTGGCATTTAGTTCCATGACATGGCTTCCTTTCTTCCCGCTATTGGCATATCGCCGGATTACGGCGATTTGGGTGTTTCAAACAAACGGCGTGTCACGCCGCTGGGCCACCCTATCTGGGCGTGTTGATAAATGAAGGCGTTGTGTGAACCGGTGGTCCGGCGGATGCCGGATCTGCTTCTTCCTTCTGCCAGCCCTTGCATACATCTACCCAGCCCAGGGCGCCGGAATCGTCGTACAGTTGGGCACACGTCAGCGGGATGGCGGAATGCGCGCTGCCGGCGGCGGGAAAAACCGTTTCAAACCGCTGGAGAGATACATCCAGGTAGACCCACACCCCCGTTTCCGGGAGGGCAAACGGGCAAACACCGCCCACGGTATGCCCCGTTTCTGCCTCTACCTCCGGCGGGGTGAGCATTTTGGCCTTTGTTTGAAACTGCGCTTTAAATGCCTTGTTGTCAATCTTGGCGTCTCCCGCCGCCACCAAAAGAAGGCAGTCCCCATCTTTCATCCGGAAGGAGAGGGTTTTGGCGATTTGCTCCGGCGGGACACCGAAGGCTTGGGCGGCAAGCTCCACAGTGGCGCTGGAGACAGCGCACTCCAAGATCTCTACCTCCCGACCCAGACGGCGAAAATGAGAACGCACTTTCTCAACGGACATGCTATTTTGCCCCTTTCAGTTTGGCGCTTGTTTTTTCCAAAAACGCCTGGGCGCGGACGATGAACCGCTCGTGGGTGCCTTCACCGATTTTTCCGGTTTCATCATATGCCGCAACGGCAAGGACGATCCGCTTCCGGTCCACGTCTGTTACCGTGCATTCTGCCCAAACGCGCATTCCGATAGGCGTGGCGGCCAGATGGGTCACTTCCAGCTTTGTGCCGACGGTGCTTTCGCCCTCCGCCAAATGCGGCTCCAAAGAGGAGAAGGCCGCCTGCTCCATCAGAGCAATCATAAAAGGGGTGCCGTATACCGGTAGGGCGCCGGAGCAGGCGGCAGTGGCGGTGTTTGCCTCTGTCACAACGGAATCTGCTCTTCCTTTTAAACCAATGGAGATCATATGTGATATTCCTTTCTGTTCCTCCCCAGGGGAGTATAGTGGCCCCGGATCGGCAAAAAGAGCGGCCGGGGTGAAGATGTTTTGGAATTAACCTGCTTTCGCAGTGGTCAGACGAGACCATTCGCTGTCATACAGAGCGAGGATATGCTCCGGCAGATTCGTAAACGCTTCCATGTTTTCCATAGCTGTTTCACTGGGATACGCAATGGTATTTTCCTGTGTTTCCTCGTCCAACAGCGCGTACGCTGCCTTGGAAGGAACGCAGTAACCTGTGACATCGGCGTTTTTTACCATAATATCGGGGTTACACATAAAGTTAATGAAGGCTTCCCCGTTTTCTTTGTTTTCCGCGCCCTTTGGGATACACATGGCGTCCAAAAACAGATTGGTTCCTTCTTTGGGAGAGCAGAAGGCCAGATCCGGATTTTCTTCAATCATCGTGATGGCATCTCCCGCATAGTAAGGGCCGATGGCGGCTTCCCCGGAGATTAGCTTTTCAAAAATTTGGTCCATAACATATGCCTGGACAATGCCGCCCCCCTTTTGCCTGATCAAAAGGTTCGTGGCTTCTTTGATTTGCGCTTCATCTGTCGTATTAAGGGAATAACCCAAGTATTTCAGGGCAAGGCCGATGGCGTCCCTTGAATTGTTGAACATCAAGACCTGCCCTTTGTTTGCTTCGTCAAACAGGGCGCCCCAGCCGACCACAGGGCCGGTTACTTTTTTGGTGTTATAAATGATGCCCACGCTGCCCCAGGCATAGGGAACGGAATATTTATTTCCCGGGTCGTAGGACAACACGTCTTCCTTTATATTGAACTGAGACAAGTCTATCTGCTGGGCGTTGGGAATGTTATCGAAGTCCAGCTCCTCCAGCATATCCTCCTGGATCATACGGCTGACCATATAGTCGGACGGGATGATAACATCATAGCTGGAGCCGCCGCTTTTCAATGTGGAATAAAGGGCTTCGTTTGTTTCAAAGGTGCTGTAATTGACATGGATGCCCGTTTCTTTTTCAAATGTGTCAAAGATGGATTCGTCAATATACTCGCCCCAGTTGTATACGTTGACCACCTGTTTCGCGCCCCCGCCGCAACCGGAAAGGCCGAGACATAGGCCGCAGAGCGTGGCAGCTGACAAAAGCAATGCGATTTTTTTCTTCATGTTCATTCTCCTTCTCTTTCGCCCAATATGGACATAATTTCGTCTGATACAATTTCGTCCATCGGTTCGGACTCTTTCTGCGCATACTGCTTCCGGCTCTGTCGTTCCTGACGGATCTGCCGCACGTTGATGACGATCAGCAAAATCAAAACGAAGAGGAAGAGCAAAGTGGAGATGGCATTGATCTCCGGACTGATGCGCTTGCGGGTCATGGCGTAAATTTCCATTGCCAAGGTGGAGACACCGGAGCCGGCAGTGAAGTAGCTGATGACGAAGTCGTCAATGGACATGGTGAAGGCGATCAAAAGGCCGTTGAGCACACCGGGCCGGATTTCCGGCAGGACCACCTTCCAGAACCCCTGCCAAGGTGTGGCACCCAAATCCAGTGCCGCCTCCAGCAGGTTTTTGTCCAGCTGCCGGAGCTTTGGCATAACCGATAAAATAACATAAGGGACGTTAAACGTGATATGGGCCATGAGGAGCGTACCGAATCCCAGGCGAAACCGCAAATTCAGCGCGGTACCGAAAAGGGAATTGATGCCCTCGCCGAGCCCGTACAGCGCGCCGCCCAGAAAGACGAACAGCAGCATTAAGGATACGCCGGTGATGATATCCGCGTTGATGAGCGGGATATTATTCACATATAAAAACAGGTTCCGGGGCCGCTTTTGAAAGGCGGAAAACCCGATGGCGGCAGCGGTACCTACCACTGTGGCGATGAGCGCCGACAAAATGGAAACGAGAAACGTAGTGGTGATGGCGGACAAAATCCGCTCGTTTTGGAAAAGCTGCACGTACCAGTCAAAGGTGAAGCCAGCCCAGACGGAGCGGCTTTTGGAGGCATTGAAGGAGAAAATGATCAGCACCGCGATAGGGGCATAAAGAAACACGCCCACCAAAGTCATGAACAGGCGGCTTCCGAGCCGGTTTTTTTTCATAGAATCACCGCTCCTTCCTCGCCCTCGCCAAAGCGGTTCATCACGGCCATACAAATCATGACGATGACCATCATGACAAGGGAAATGGCGGAGCCGAGATGGGGATTATACACGTTCCCCAAGAACTGGTTTTCAATGAGGTCGCCCAAAAGCCATGTCATGCCGCCGCCCAGAAGCTTGGAGATGACAAAGGTGGAAACGGCGGGGATGAACACCATTGTGATCCCCGAAAGAACCCCCGGAAGGGACAAGGGGAAGATCACCCGGCGAAAGACCACCATGCCGTTGGCGCCCAAGTCTTGCGCCGCTTCGATGGTGCTGCGGTCGATTTTTTCAATGACGGAAAAGATGGGCAAAATCATAAAAGGAAGAAAGTTATACACCATGCCGATGACCACGGCTGCATTGGTGTTGATGATATGCACCGTGGGCAGACCCAAAAAGGAGAGAAGCCGGTTGAAAAGTCCGGTGTCTTCCAAAATGGACATCCAAGCATAGGTGCGCAGCAAAAAGTTCATCCACATGGGCAGCATGATAAAGATCATGGCGATTTTTCGTATGGTGGCCGACTCCCGGGCAAGAAAACACGCCAAGGGGTACCCGATGACAAGGCAAATAAGCGTGGCGAAAAAGGCTAACAAAAACGAGTTTCCGAAAATCCCGGCATATTGAAGCATACCGGCGAAGTTTTCCAACGTGAACCCGCCCGATTTGGCGGTGAAGGCATAAACCAACACCAAGACCAGCGGAGATATCACAAAAATGGCCATCCAGACGATATAAGGGACAGCAAGGGCTTTTTTATGCATGTCGCGCGCCTCCTTCCCCCAAAGAGGGCTTTTGCGCCAAGGCAACCCGGCGCCCCGCCATCAGGCGCCCTCCGTCTGTGACAAAGGCAAGGAAGCGGCTTGGTCGTCCGGTGAGGGGGCAACCTGAGCATCCGGCTGCTTGGTTTTACGCATAATATGAATGTCATCCGGCGTCAGCGACAGGCCGATTTCCTGCCCCACTGCCCGGAACAAAGTGGACTGCACCAAAAAGGGGAACGCCGGCGTGCGGACGATCATTTCGTAATGGACACCCTTGAACACAACAGATTCCACAATGCCCCGCAAAGCGCCGTTTTCCGGTGTTTCGATGCGCAGGTCCTCTGGCCGGACCACCACGTCCACCGGCTCGTTGGGAGAAAAACCTTTGTCCAGGCAGCGAAAGGTGTGCCCCGCAAAAGTCACGACATAATCCTCCCGCATAATGCCACTGATGAGATTGCTCTCCCCGATGAAATCCGCCACGAAGGCGTTTTTCGGCTCGTTATAAATATCTGTCGGCGTGCCGATCTGCTGGATATTTCCCTGGTTCATGACCACGATGGTGTCGCTCATGGTGAGGGCTTCCTCCTGGTCGTGCGTCACATAGATAAACGTGATGCCAACCTGCTGCTGAATCTTTTTCAGCTCAATCTGCATATCTTTTCGCAGCTTTAAATCCAGCGCGCCTAAAGGCTCATCCAGAAGCAAAACATGAGGGCGGTTTACAATGGCCCGGGCGATGGCGATGCGCTGCTGCTGGCCGCCGGACAGGGAATTGACCGACCGCTTTTCAAACCCGGGTAAATTGACCAGACGCAAGGTTTCCCCCACTCGTTTTTTAATTTCATGCTCTGGTACTTTGGCGATGCGCAGGCCGAAGGCCACGTTCTCAAACACATTCATATGAGAGAACAGCGCGTATTTTTGAAACACGGTGTTGACCCGCCGTTTATGGGGCGGGACATCATTAATCCTCACACCATCAAAAAAGACGTCTCCGGACGTGGGCGTCTGGAAGCCGCCAATGATCCGCAGCGTTGTGGTTTTCCCGCACCCGCTGGGTCCCAATAGTGTGAGGAATTCGCGATCTTTAATATACAAATTGATAGAATTTAAGACAACTTGGTTGTCAAACGCCATGAAGCAGTCCTTCAGACGGATTAACTCATTGGACATGTATCCTCCCCCGTTTCCCCTCAAAATCAGTAATCAAGCAAACTATATATTGGAATGCAAAAAAAGTCAATAGCCTAACACAATTCCCTTTATTTTTTGGCGGAAAATGACGGAAGCGCCCTGCAAAGCGAAGCGGCGTTTCGCCGGAGCAAAAAGGGAAGCCCTAGAAAAAACAGAAAAAGGGAAGGGCAAGCGCCCCTCCCTTTTATTCTGCCGCTTGCGGTTCAGCCGCCGATGACTTGGCGCGCGGCAGAGACATCCTTCGTCACACAAACGACAACGGAGGCGCCAATTTGCTCCACAATGGCATCTTTGAGAGGCGGAACCTGCTCGGGCAGATAGTTTTCAAATGCTGTGATCTGGTTGCTGATATGCGTTTGGGCATGTTCCAGCATGGCTTTGGCTGCTTGCTCGTCCTTGCACTGGAACACGGCAATTTCCTCTGATGTAGCTCCGCTGCCAAAAAAGACACGGGCGGCGGTGCCTTCCGGGACGGTATAAAGATTGGCGATGGTGCCCGCGTCCAGCTCGGAAAGCTGATCTTCAAAGGCTACTTTCTCCAAAATGGCTTCCGGCAGCGTTTTGATGTCTACCGTTTTTCCGCCGCCGCAGGCGGCAAGCCCCAAAAGAAGGAACAGGGAAAGCAGGGCGGTTACTATTTTTTGAGTCTGTTTCATGGGGAATCTCTCCTTTGTTTTTACTTAAAATGAGATCATTGATCGACATGGGCCGAGCGGAAAGGGGCTGACCCAAAAAGGGAGGGGGACAGATGACAGGGCGTTTTATGAAGCAAGGTCGGCGGCTGGCTGGGGCGCCCCCGCGATTTGGGCGGGCGCGGTGCTTTGGTTGGAACCGGCCTGGCTTTGCATTTCCGTTTCCGACGAAACAGTGTGGGTTTTTAAATAAGACAGCCACTGCTGGCAGGCAAGCTTTTGCAGGTGGATGCCGTCGACGGTGGAATCGGCGGGAAGGCTGCCGTTCCCGTCTTGGACTGCTTCCGCTACGTTGACGAAAAACGCTTTTTTATTCAGTGCCGCCGCCTTTATTCGCTCATTGAACAAGGCGACGCGGGCATTGTTGTATGTACTGCTGGAGGCGTCTTTGCTTGCACTGACGGGCAAGAGAGACTGGACATAAACAACAGCGGAAGGTTTGATTTCACGCAGGGTATCGATCAGCTTTTCATATTGATTTTGAAAGATATCCAAATCAACCCAGCCAAGCTCATTGAGCCCCAACATAATATACACTTTATTAAAATCAGGTTGTTTCCGCAACGCGTCCACCACCGAGATTTTTGTGCCATCTGTCTGTGAAACGGTCTGCTCGCTGAAGACGGCGCTTACATTCATCCCCTTGGAAGCGTAGGATGTGGAGCCAGTTAAACCGGAATAGAGGAAGAAGCCCTCGGTGCGGGAGTCGCCCACGAACACCGCGTCAGAAAAATAGCTGTCCTCCACCGGGGGGGCTTCCGGAACAGGCTTGGAAAAGTTGTACACGCCTGTTTGATCAACAACGGGGCTTGGGCTTACATCCGGAGTCGCGCTGGGAGGGCTGGACGGCACCGGGAAAACGGCCCAAAAGCCGCTCCAACCGACGGCGGGGGAGGGGGACACAGAAGGGGCCTCTCTGCCGTGTCTGCCACAGCGAGACAGAAGAAGGGTCATCGCTACAACCAAAACAGCCAAGCCGCCAAGGAACAGCATCTGTTGCCGCTGACGCTTTTTTTTACGCTTGGCTCGCCGCATTCGACTGGCTTCCCGGTCGAATTTTAAATCATCAGAGAATGCCTGGTACCGGACAGGGGAATGATCCGGCGCACGCCCCGCTTCATCCCGGCGGGGAGGAGTCTTCGCCCCCGGGCTGAAAGAGCTTGTGTTTTCCGCGACAGAACCGATTCCGTTGATTTGGTCATGATCGGGGTATTTTGTTTGCATAAATTCATAATTCCTTTCTTCCGCTACTGCGGCCGGGGACATGGAATCGGCCGGCAGACCAATGGCGAAAGCGTCGACGCGGCCCGGCCGCATGATCGAAAAAACGACAAACTTCGCGCGGATTGACGCCCCCGGGCAATACAACGGAGCGGCCGGCAAGGACACAAAAACGCCTGCCCCGAAGCACGCAAAGGGACAGGAAGAAAAGCTCTCTACAGGCGATTGAAAGGGGCAGCGCGGGACGCGCCCCGGGCAGGGGGGAACAAACCAACATTCGGTTCATCCGTTTGCAATGAGGCGCCCAATAGCCCAAACAGCCCAAAAACCGAGAAGCGGCTGCCATATAAAAGCATCCGGTACGGGTGCGATTAAAAAACAGGTGTTGCCCTTCCGAACAACTGAATAAAGGCGCAACGGCACGAAACGATTCTTTCCTCTTTATATACTCATTTTCCCAGCTTGTCAAGAGTTGGGTTTACCTTGTAACCCGGCTGTTAATCTTTTCCCCAATCCGTTAATTATCGTCTCTATTTTGTTGGATCTATTCACCGAAAACCCGAGAAGGGCGCCAAACTGGCCGCACGAAAAAAAGAAGGCCACGGGACGGCTGTTTCCTCGGAAGGTCGCCTTGTGGGATAAAAATTACCGCCTTGCTCAAAACAAGGCGGTAACAGAACGATTCGGGCTGCCGCCAACTAGGCGAGCCGCACCCCAAAAGGGCTACTGCTGCAAGGCTATCCTCCGCCAAAACAGCGCGAAACATCCGGCAGGCGGTTCTATCTCGCTTTTGTGCTTGCTTCTGCCATACAACCCAAATGCCGGCAGAACGAAATAGAATGATTTGCAAGAGCTTGGTGAGGAAGCTCCCGAATGGCAACAGAGGATCATTGCCAGTTCACGATTATACCAGAAAAATTTGAAAAAGGGAAGGGAAAATCGGTAAAAGATCAAATTTTATGAGAGATTTTCTCTCCTTTGAGGGAAAACCCAATCATACACATTCTTTTTGTTAAAAAACAAGGACAGGGCACGGAATCTCTTCAGATTCGACCTGAAAAGAGGACAAATGAAGGGGGGAAACCGCCTTTCGTTTGCACCTTGATAAGATGCAATTTCAGAAAAACTGAGAGTGGTGTGTTCATTGGGGCGCAAAAGATATTGCAATTTTAAGGGAAATCTTATGAGATCAAATTTTGGACTAACACATTTAGAATTTCCGATGCTACAATTGGGTTGGCACAAGGGAAGCGAGGAAAGAGAGAGGGGGAGTGCCGCGCTGGATCAAACGAAAACGGGGGAGGACAGCAAAGCGGCAGGTGCGTGACCCGAAAAACGCTGGCATGCAAGATAGAAGAATATTTTGCCCAAAAAGATGAAGTCAACGGACGATATGGACCCTTGGACCTTGCGGCTTTTTTAGGGGTGGACGGCGAAACGTTTTTTGGCTTTTTAAATGACCCAAAGCTTGCTTCTCTTGTGAAATGGGCAATGACGAAAATTGCCGGCCAGCTGGAAACCGGCGTCAACTGGGATGCGTCCCGGGCAGTATTTTTGCTAAAGCAGAGGGCCATTGCCGGATATTCTGACCGGCCGGACGGCAAAGGCAGCACGCCGGCCAATATACGGGTTTACTTTGGCGACGCACAAGACGGTGAGGTATTCTCCTGACCTTCGCACCCACACCGGGAGGGCTTGTGGGCGGCGGGGGCGGGAGATGTCTCCCCCCGACAAAACCGTTGATGGCAGGCGCTGAGGATTGGAAACCTTGTCGTCGCAGCCCTGTGGCGCACAAGCAATCCAGGCGAAAGCAGGTTCTCTTTGGCACTGAACGGAACAGACAAACGAAGCGGCGTTTTCCGGAACGGGACAAAGCAGAGCGAAGAACGAACAACGGGACAAAAAAAGACAAAGGAGGGCACGACAGTGTTCTTCCGATATTGGCTGACAAACAGCGGGCAGAGCGAGCCCGGATCGAAAAGGGGAGAAGGAAATGAATGGTTTGACGATATGGATGGCGGCGTTGGCGCTTTTGCTGGCAGGGGCCGGCTGCGCTCTGGGAGGAGTTTTGTGGAGATGGGAAACGGCGAAGGACAAAGGAGACCTGCGGCTGCGGGGGCTGGAGGATCGGATGCGGCGGATCGAACAAAAACAGACACAGCTGACAGGGCGGCTCCATGAAGGGGAGGCAAGGCAGGGAGGATGGGCAGAAGAGGGGCAGCTACCCGGACATTTTTCCGGCGAGGTGGAAAAGCTCTTATGCTATCAGGCGAAAGGCAGACGGGCTAGGGAGAAGATAGGCGAATAAACACCCGGGATGAAAGGGGAAAGGAACGGAACGAATGGAGCAAAATCGAAACGGAAACAAGGTGGATTTACAGGAAATTTGGGCCCAGTACCAAAGAGGGATTGATTACAACACCCGAATTGATTTGTACGACACAGTGGAGGTAAACGAGAACTTCTTTATCGGCAAACAATGGGAGGGGGTGGAAGCGCAAGGGCTACCGACGCCAGTGTTTAATTTTCTCAAGCGGGTGGTCTTATATCTGGTCTCCTCGGCAGCGGCGGATAACTTGAAACTGCAAGCCACCCCCATGCAGGCGGCTGTGTTCCCCGATGGACAGGGGGAGACCATCGCCTCTGTTGTGAACGGAGCGTTTGAATCTCTCTTGGAGCACAACAAGGTGGGAAATTTGGTCAGAGAGATGCTGCGTGCCGCGGCCATTGATGGAGACGGATGTCTTTACACTTATTTTGACTCCGACGCGGAGACGGGGCAAGCGCAAAAAGGGGCCATTCGTACAGAAATTGTGGAAAACACCCGAGTGCTGTTTGGAAACCCCAATGACCGGCGGGTGGAAACCCAACCGTTTATCATTTTAGTGACGAGGGAACTGACGGAACGGCTGCGGCAAAAGGCGGGCGGGATGGGAGCGAAAGACGCGGGGGACATTGTTCCCGATAGCGACGAAACCACGCCGCAGAGGGAGCGCCAGGACGATGACAAGACCACCGTTTTGCTGAAGTTTTGGAGGAAGCCGGAGACGGGGGAAATTTGGGCGTTGGAGACAACCAAGACCTGCCTGATCAAAAAGCCGTTTCCCACCGGATTGTTTCGCTACCCCATTGCATGGCTTTCCTGGGACTATATTCCCAACAGCTATCATGGGCAGGCGGCCATTACGGGGCTGATTCCCAACCAAGTTTTTATTAACAAACTGTTTGCCATGGCGATGATTTCTCTTATGACCACTGCGTACCCCCGGGTTTTATATGATAAAACCCGGATTGCATCCTGGGATGGAAGGGTGGGGGCTGCCATCGGTGTGCATGGAGGGGACATGGGAGACGTGGCCAGGATTTTAGACCCGGCTCAAATTTCGCCTCAGGTGTCCCAGTTTATCGAGCTGGCCGTGACATACACCCAGAACTTTCTGGGGGCGACAGATGCCGCGCTGGGCAACGTCCGGCCGGACAACACCTCTGCCATTATTGCGCTGCAGGAGGCATCCAGCATACCGCTGGAGACGGTGAAGCGGAACTTATTTCAGTGCTTGGAGGACTTGGGCCGCATCTATCTGGACTTTATGGGGGCATATTACGGAACGCGCCTGGTAGAGCAGCCGGACAGCATGGCGGGGGGGATGGCGCTTTTGCCCTTTGATTTCTCTGTTTTGCAGCAGATTCCCCTGTCTTTGCAATTGGATGTGGGGGCGTCGGCTTATTGGTCGGAGATTGCTTCCATCCAAACACTGGATAACTTGCTGGCGCAGGACAAGCTGGACTTAGAGGACTATCTGGAGCGGCTGCCGGACGGATATGTACCGAAAAAGCAGGCACTCATTGAAAAAATACGCGCGCAGAGGGAGGCGAAAACGGCAGCGCAAACCGCCCAGATGCAGGAGACATCCACTTTGGGGCAGATTGGAGGGCCTTTTATGGAAGAATATTTAAGGGATGTGCCGGGGGAAGCGCATGTTTGATGCAATAGAGCACGCTCCGGTTTGCGTATCTTCGGGCGCGGGGATGAAAAGCCAGATTTCTGACAGAAGGAGGGAGAACATTTGGATGAGTTTGCAGACAGCATGGATGTAAGCCATGACCCATGGGACGGCGCCACGGAAGCGCCGAAGGGGAACGAAGAAAGCAGGGCAGGCCGTTTCAACACATCTGCTCCCGCAGAGACAAACGACAGCACCCATGAAAAACTGTCACCCAAAGATGAATGGGACGACCCCGGAGAGGGGCAAAGGGCGGAAGATCCCTGGGACAACCCAAGGGAGGAAAAAACGCTCCAAGATCCGTGGGACAGCCCGGAGGAGGAAACAGACCAGACCACGGAAGAACAAAAGGGAGAAACACCGGAACAGACGCCGGCAGAGGAAGACCCGCCTGCTGTTCAGCGGCTGAAAGGGCAAGTGGAGCGGCTGGAGCGGGAGGCGCGGGAGCAGAACAAATTAGCGTCTCTTCTGGAGAAAAGTGCCAAGCGGATGGGCTTGACGCCGGAGGGATACTTGACTCATTTGCGCCAGCACGAGCTGATGGCGCTGGGACTATCTGCCGACGGGGCGGCGATACAAGCCAAGGTGGAGCAGCAGGCCGCGGGGCGGGAGGTGGAGACGGCCCGGCAGAGGGCCGTCGAGGAGAGGCAAAAAACGGAGCTGCGGCGCTTTGTGGAAGAATTTCCCCACGTGAAGCCGGAAAAGATCGGGAAAGAGGTTTGGGCGGCGGCCAGGCGGGGGGAAAGCCTGACGGCGGCCTACCTGCGGGCGGAAAACAAGCGGCTGTCTTTGGAGCTTTCGGCCCAGGCCACCCGACGGAAAAACGAAGGACGAGCCACCGGATCCCGAAAGGACGCAGGAGGGGACAGCGGGAGCGACGGGTTTTTGCGGGGGTTTTTGAGCGACTGATTCCCAACGGGATGAAAGCGGAGCATCTCAAAAAAACAATTGAAAATCCCTCCCGTTTGCCACAGGAAATACCGGCTTTTTGGCCGGACTTCCAGATAAACTATGCGCCATGAAGCACATGAAGAAAAGGAGAAACAAAGCATATGGGACAAACCATCAATTTAGCCAGCAAGTACGCGTCGAAAGTCGCCGAACGCTTCAGGGAAACGTCGTTCACGGACGGCGCCTTTAACAAGGACTATGAATTCACAGGCGTGAAAACAGTGAAGGTCTATTCCATCAACACGGCACCTCTGGGGGATTACACCCGCAGCGGCACGTCCCGCTATGGCACGCCCGAGGATCTGGGGGACACGGTACAGGAGCTGGTGATGGGCCAGGACAAAAGCTTTACCTTTATCATCGACAAGGGCAACACCGGCGAGCAGATGAATACAAAGGCGGCGGGGAGAGCCCTGCGCCGGGAGATCGACGAAGTGATCAATCCGTATGTAGACAAATACCGCCTGGGGATCTGGAGCAAATCCGCCGGGAAAATCGCGGGGATTTCTGCACCCACAAGGGAAACCGTTGTATCTCACATTATGGATGGGGTTTTGTACCTGGACAACCATTTGGTACCCGGGGACCAGCGGGAGATTCGCATTGCCGCCAGCTATTATAAACTTTTGAAAACCTGCGCCGACTTTAGCCCTATGGACAAAGTCAGTGAAAAAGCCATTATCAAGGGGCAGGTGGGAGAGATCGACGGCATGCGGGTCGTCAAAATCCCGGACAGCTACATGCCGGAGGGCGTCTATTTTCTCATCACCCACAAGAGCGCCTGCCTTTCTCCCATGAAACTTCAGGACTACAAGGTACATAAGGACCCGCCGGGCATTTCCGGCGACTTGGCGGAAGGGCGCATTATCTTCGACGCGTTTGTTCTGGGATCTCGAGCGGAGGGGATTTATGCCGCGGTGAATGAGGACCTTGTTACGGCGGCGGTGACGATTACCCCTGTTGACGGCAGCACCGTGACACCGGGGACGACAAAGATCGCCATGGCCTGCGCCACGTCCGGCGCGCCTGTTTATTACACGCTGGACGGCACAGACCCCCGATTTAGCGCAAGTGCCGCCCTGTATACCGGCGGCGAAACCGGCATTGCAACCACCGGCTGGTCGGAAGATACCACGGTGAAGGCATATGCTGTGGGCAGCGGGAAATACGCCTCCGGCGTGACGGAGACTTCCTACAAGATATAAAAAACAACCCCAAAACCCCGAGGCCGAGGCAGCGGCCTCGGGGCGGGAAGGAGAGGATGAGACAATGGGGCGGACAGCGCAAGATATTTTCAACCTTGCCATCCAGCTGATGAACGAAGGGGACGACGAGACGGGGGTTTCCGACACAAGAGACAACAAAGACTTTAAGTTTCGCGCCTTGCCTGTTTTAAACGTGTTGCAGCAGGAGTGCTGCCTGGCTTCCGACACGGCGCCGGAGGCCGCGCCGGGGGTGCGGACTGTTTTTCCGATTTTAACGGGCATGGATGACGTGGTGCCTCTGGACGATTTCATCTGCATTGCTGTTTTACCCTATGGGCTGGCGGCGCATCTGCTGATGGAGGTGAACCCGGATCTGGCGCAAAAGCTGCTTTCCCGGTACAAGCAGCTTTTGTCGGACGCCAAAAGGAACATACCCGCTGTATCTGAAGACATTGGAAGACCCTACGGCGGAACGGAATGGTCCCGGTTTGGCCGATGGGGCACGATGTGAACTCGGAGTTCTGTTCCGTGGAAGAGAAGAAGGAAATGAAAAAAAGAGGGGAAGAAAGCGACACGAAACAGGTGAAAACACAGAGGGCGGCTCTGACTTACCGGACGGGGCCAGAGGGAGAAATTGTTTTGTGTTTGGGAACGCCAAACCCGAAGCAACTGCGTTTTTGCCTGTCCAGAGCCAGGTACACCGCTTACGGAGGGGCCAGGGGCGGAGGGAAGTCGCATATTTTGCGGATCAAGGCGGTGGGCGGGGCGCTTCGGTATCCGGGCATTAAAGTTTTAATTTTACGGCGGAGTTTTACGGACTTGGAACGCACCCTGATTGACCCGCTGGTGGCGCTGGTTCCCCCGGAGCTGGGGACGTACAACGCTTCCCGCCACGTGATTCAAATGGGCAACGGCTCTCAAATTCGCTTTGGACACTTCCACGACCAAAGCGACGCCGCCCAGTATCAGGGGCAGGAATATGACTGGATTTTTATTGACGAAGCCACGCAGCTGACGGAGGAACAGTTTCGCACGTTGGGGGCCTGCCTGCGTGGCGTGAACGACATTCCCAAACGGATGTATCTGACCTGCAACCCGGGGGGCGTGGGGCATTTGTGGGTGAAGCGGCTGTTTCTGGACCGGGAGCTGCGGGAAGGGCTGGGGGAGAGGCCGGAGGACTATTTGTTTATTCCCGCAACGGTGGAGGACAACACGGTGATGATGGAAAAATCCCCGGAATACGTCCGCATGCTGGATCTGCTGCCGGAGGACATCCGCAGAGCCCACCGCTACGGGGACTGGGACGCGCTGGCGGGGCAGTATTTTTCCGAATTCCGGCGGGACACCCACGTGGTTGCGCCCCTGCGGCCCCAAGAGGATTGGTTTCTTTACAGGGCCATTGATTACGGGCTTGACATGTTTGCCTGCCTTTGGATCGGCGTGGACGAAACAGGACGGTGTTATGTTTACCGGGAAGTACAGCAGCCGGGCCTTGTGGTGTCCGAAGCGGCCCGGCTGACGCGGGACATGACGCCGCCGGAGGAGGCGGAACGGCTGGTGGGGGCCATTGCCCCTACGGATTTATGGAGCCGACAAAAGGACACGGGCAAAACCATGGCAGAGCTGTTTGCGCAGTTTGGCGTTCCTCTTTTGCGGGGGAAGGGGTCTCAAAGCCGGATTCAGGGATGGGTGCTTCTCAAAGAAGCGCTGAAAAAGCGAGAGGACGGCGTGCCCGGCCTTCTTGTGACAGAAGATTGCAGGGGGCTGATCCGCAATTTGCCTGCGCTGCAGCACAGCGACAAGGACCCGTCCGACTGCGCCACGGAGCCGCATGATATCACGCATATCTGCGACGCGCTTCGCTATTTTATCCGGTTCCGTACGCCTGGGGGGCGCAACTGGAAAACAGCGGGGCCGGAGGAGGAAGCATGGGAGCGGGGAGCGGCTTACCAGACCGCTATGACGGGAGGGACGCCCACAGGAGGGTATTTGGGCTTCTTTCGTCCCTAATCTCTTTTTAGGCAAGGCCCCAGCGGACGCGCACCCGGAGCCACGAGGGACGGCGGGGAACAAAGCGCCGGGCGCGCGTCCGGGAAAGGAGCATATTATGTTGACCAGTGCAATCACCATCAAGCAATTTTTAGGTCTGCGGCAGGACCCGTACGGCACCGTGAACGTAAAACCGGGAGAGGCCTCTGCAATGCGCAATTTCCGCATTACAGACGGCTATCATCTCCAAGTTCGCCCCGGGAGCCGGACGATTCTGCGTTTGGCTGCCTGTTCTGCCGCGGCGGAGGGGGAGGGGACTGCCCCGGACGAAAAGAACACCCCGGTACGCGGCATGTTTTCCGGAAAGGCGGGGGAGACGGCGTGCTTTCTGGTGGCCCAGGGGGGCCATATATGGAACGTGGATTTGGCGTCTGATTCCGCCACAGACCTTGGAACACTGACGGATAGGGAGACTTTTTTCTTTCCCTTTGACGGGAAGATTTACTTACTAAATGGTACGGAATATCTCTTTTGGGATGGAACCGGGGGACTCCAAACGGTGACTGGTTATGTGCCGCTCATTGCTGTGGCCACACCGCCGGAAGGGGGCGGGACGCTCTTGGAACCGCTGAATTTGCTGACCGGAGCCAAGCGGCAGCAGTTTTCGCCCGACGGAACGTCTGTCACCTTTCAGATGGGAGAGGGAAACATAGACAGCGTGGATCGGGTGATCGCCACGGACGGCAGCGTGCTGCCAGATTACACGGCAGATCTTGCCGGCGGGGCCTTGACCTTTGCATCGGCCCCGCCGCAGGGGGTGAACACCATTGAGATAACCTGGACAAAAGGAGCGGGGGAGCGAAGCCGGGTTTGCGCCATGGAATATGCCGAATGCTTTAACGGCGCTTCCGACACACGGGTGTTCCTGTACGGCGACGGGACAAACGACACCCTTTATTCCGGCCTGACAGAAACGGGCATGCCGACGGCGGAGTATTTTCCTGCCTTGAACATCCTTTCGGTTGACCGCAAGAACACGCCCGTAACAGGAATGATCCGCCACGGGGCACGGCTTTTGGCTTTTAAACCGGACGGAGCGTTTGCCATTGCATATGATACTCTGACACTGGCGGACGGCAGCGTTATTCCCGCCTTTTACGTCACAACTTTGAACCGGGAAGTGGGAAATGAAGCATCCGGACAAGTACGCCTTTTACTCAACTGGCCCTATACGCTGAAGGGACACGGAATCTACCGATGGATTTCGGAGGACAGCATACAGGATGAGCGGAGTGCTGTTCGGGTGTCCGGTCGGGTGGAACAGACGCTATTACTTCTCGATTTCAACCGCATTACGACGTTTGACGACGGGGACAGCCAAGAATATTATCTGTTTTTTGGAAATGAGTGTCTGGTGTACCACTATGGGCTGGACGTTTGGTATCGTTATGTCGGGTTGGAGGTTACAGCGGCGCAGCGAGCGGGGGGAGAGCTGTATTTTGGGACGGCGGACGGGCGATTGATCCACGTGTCTCGCCAATACCGAAGCGACGATGAGGCACCCATTGACGCCCTGTGGGAAAGCGGCTCTATGGACTTCGGCGCAGGTGCCAGGCGGGTGCATCTTCTGCCACTTACCGTCTCCATGCAGCCGGAAGCGTCCGCCAGGGCGAACGTGACGCTGCGCAGCAATCGCCGGGGGGTTTACCGCCGCCGGGTCATTGCCTATTCCTTTTGCACCTTTACCCACGCGAATTTCGAACACTTCTCGTTTCGTTCGAACCAGCGGCCGCAGAAACAGCGGCTGCGCATCCCCGCGCGCGGGACGGTTTATGACCAGCTGGTGATCGAGAGCTGCTCTGCCTCGGCCACCGCTACCATTTTAGAGGTGCAGATGGAGGCGCAGCTTGGAAACGCGCTGCATTAGCTGCATTAAATATCAGGTGAAACGGCGCCTGACAGAACGCATGATATGGAGGGAGATTTATGGCGATTGCATCGTTTGCTTATGACATGCACATTATTTCATCTTTGGAGGATGAACCGAACGACATCGGGGGGCTCACCGCCGGGGAATTGAAGGCGAAATTTGATGAAGGGGGGCTTGCCCTTCAGGCATATGTGAATTACACGCTTTTGCCGGGGGTGGCAGCGGAGATCAACGCGGCCCTGCTGCAGGCGGCCATCGGGCGGGTGCCTGGTATGACGGTGATGATCCCCGCGGGGGAGGAGATTCCTGTTTCCCTGCGCATCCCCGGCGCTGCTTACTGGAAGGTGACGGAACAAGTTGCCGAAACGGCAGGGGCATAAGGAGGATATATGGCAATATATAAGATGAATTTAGAAGATGCGCAGGGGAATACCTATCTCCCCGCCCTAACAGCGGGAGACGTGACCCTATTGGACGCCACGGCACAGATGCTGGGCACAGAGGCACCCACCGTGGACAACGGGTTGCTGCAGACAGACAAATGGACCAGAGCGAAAATGGTACGCGAAGTGATCGAAACCGGCGGCACATGGACGCCGCCGGAGGGCATGACGGTTCCCAAGGTTCGGGTGCTGCTGGCCGGCGGCGGGGGCGGGGGCGCTCTGGGCGGAGGCGGCGGAGGAGGCTACGTCCGAGACGAAATTTTGACCGTGGATCCTTCCGCGACATACCCTGTGATCATCGGCGCCGGCGGCGCCGGCGGGACGACAGGCGCGGGAGGAGACGGCAGCGCCACCACATTTGGAAGCGTGACAGCGCCGGGCGGCTCCGGGGCAACCGAAACAAGCGGGGGAGACGGATACAGCGGCGGCGGCGGCTCCGGGACGCGGCCGGGTGGAAACGGCGCCGTTGGCGGCGGCGGGGGCGGTGGGGCCGGGAAAACGGAGCTATGCAGCGGCGGCAACGGAGGAATCCACGGCGGCGGGGGCGGCGGCGGGGGCACCGCTCCGGGCGGCGCCGGCGGGACACACGGCGGAGACGGGGGCGCGGGCAAGCAAATTTCGGGCCTTTCCGCAGGGGCTGGGAACGAAGGGTATGCCGGAACGTCGATGCAGGACAACCACAAAGCGGACGATGTTTATTATTACAACGACAAGGTGAAAACAGGGGCGCCCGGCGCCGCTTTCACATTCACCACAACGGCCAGCGGCGGCATGTCGGGCTACATTGGCGGCTCCGGCGGCGGCGGATACGGCGGTTCCGGCGGCACTGTTACAAGCTATGGCTCTACGGGTGGAAGCTTGACATATCCGGCAGGCGCGGGGGGCGGGGGATATTATGCCTCCGGCGGTTCCACGGGAACAGAGAAGTCCTCTGGAAATTCCACCATTCACAGCGGCGGCGGGGGCGGAGGGGGATATGGCGCTTCCGGAATAGGCGGGGGCGGCGGGAACGCCAGCAACGGAAGCCACGGCGGAGGCGGCGGGGGCGGCTCTCTGGGCGCCGGCGGGAGAGGCTATATCCGTTCCGGAACATCAGAAACGACCATTGAGCTTCCGACCCCCGGAATCCATGGCGGCGGCGGGGGCGGCGGCCTGACGGCGGCGGACGGCGGGGACGGCAGGGTGCTTTTATTTTATTACATAACGGAGGGGAGACTGTAATGCGGTATGCCAGGATAGAAGGGAATGCGATACAAGACGTCTTGATTTTGGACGGCGAAGCCGCCCTGCAAACGCTGATCCATTTGAATGCGTTTCCGGAAAACGTCTTATTTGTGCCCTGTCCGAGGGGGTACAGTGCGGGAGATATCTATGAAGCGGGGGTATTTGAAAGAAAAGACGGAAGCGAGATCCCTGCTCCCCCGCCGGAGCCGACACCGGAAACGACCACAGAGGACGACCTGATGAGCATGGCGATTGACCATGAATATCGCCTGGCTCTGTTGGAGCTGGGGGGATTGGAATAAGTGGCGGGTTACTTTGGTTGAACAGAAAAACGAGACGGAAAACGCGCCATATCCAAAGGACACGGGAAAATGGGTTTGCCATTCCGATGTCTGCAAAACAAAAAACGAGGAAAGGGGAAAAAATGTTATATCGTACATTGCAAAAAATGATTGAACGCAGCCTGACAGAGGGCCTTTTGGAGAAAATCGACATCTTTTTTGCCGTTGGCAGGCTGAAGGAAGAAGAATACTTTCATTTGATCGATCAACTCGACGTAGGGTTAGAATAAGGAAGGCGATGCATATAATGGATAGGGGTGGCTATAAAAAAAGCCATTTCAAAGCCACATCGCCCCAGAGGGGAGTATCAGATGGCGAAATATGTTTGTCTTGACCCGGGTCACGGCGTGGAAACCAAGGGAAAGCGCAGCCCGGACGGGACGTATTTGGAACATGAATTTAATTTAGATATGGCAAAGCGGATGCAGAAGCTACTGCAGGCCTGCGGTGTGTCGGTTGTCCTTACCAGGGCGGATGAACACACAGCGACCTTGGAGCAGCGGGTGAAAGTTGCCAACCGGGTTCAAAACCTGAATTTATTCGTTTCTCTTCACTCCAATGCCGCAGGGGCAGGAGAGTGGGTGGACAACGCCAGGGGATATGTGATTTATACCTCCCAGGCGGGAGACACAGCGGGGCGCAACATTGCCGCCCGGGCCATTTTGAAACGGATAAAGGATGCGGGGATCTTGGTGCGGGGAAACGGCATTGCGCACAGTTTGTTTTATGTTCTGCGGTACACCACGGCACCGGCTGTATTGATTGAACACGGATTTCACACCAGCCGGGAAGACGTGGCCCTTTTAAAAACAGATGCGTACCGGCAGAAGCTGGCAGTGGAAAATGTCCGCGGGATTTGCGATTTCCTAGGCATTCCGTATAAGGCCGTCGTGGAGACGAATGCAGCCGCAAAGCCGCCTGTCTCACCGGAGAAGGCGGCGGTAGACGCGGCGGTGGACGCGCTTTCGAAGGCGGGTATTATCACGGCGCCTGACTACTGGAAAGCAGGGGCGTATTCCGCGGAAAATGTGCAGCACCTTTTGGTGAAAAGTGCCGCCGCTTTGCTTAAACTTGAATAGGAGGGGGAAGAAATGGACTTTGGACTGACAGCGGTGGTGGCTATCACGGCCATCTGCTATTTGGTGGCGCAGGGAGTGAAACTTACCAAGCTGCCCAACCAGTGGCTTCCGCTGCTCTGCGGCGTCTGCGGCGGACTGTTGGGGGTTTTGGGATATTACACCACGCCCACGTTTCCGGCAGAGGAGCTGCTGACAGCAATTGCCGTCGGGATTCAGAGCGGCCTTGCCGCCACCGGCGCGCATCAGGCGGTGAGCCAGTTGCAACAGACGAAGGAACAGGACACATGAGCCCGGAAATCATTGTGGCTTTGCTCTCTCTTTCCGGAACCCTCTTTGGATCTCTGACCGGTGTTTTGGTATCAAACAAACTAACCAATTATAGGCTGGAGAAGCTGGAACAGGTGGTAGAAGAGCTGCGGGGCGTGAAGGAACGTGTTACCGTGGTAGAACAATCGGCAAAGTCTGCCCACAAACGGATCGACGCTGTTTCAATCAAATGATTACCTTTTCGAGGGGAAAGACAAGGAGAAACGATGACACAGGAACAGATCAAAAAACAGATGGCTCAAAACTCTGCAAATTGGCATACGGCAGATGATAGCGGCAAGAAAAAGCTTCATGAGGAAAATGTGGCGCTGGCTGCGCGGCTGGATACGCTCACCGGGGGAAACTCGGGATTTGACAGCGGAACAGGAAGGTGGGATTTGTCCAGATCTGGGCAGAACACCCCTCTGTACCAGGCGGCTACGCTGACAGGAGCAAAAGACCAATCTGATTATTTACGGCAGATGTATGAAGCAAGAACAGAAAGCGCTTTGGCGGACTTAAAGGGAGCATATGAAAAAAACGTTCTGGATCTGGATCATACGGAAACCCAGCTGGCACCCACGTATCAGGCGGCCCGCAATAAGACGGCGTCTATTTCCGCTGTGGAAAAACGAAACTTTGCGGAATATGCCGCCGCCCGCGGACTGGGCTCCGGGGCTTCCGCCCAGGCGGAACTGGCCAGGGGGATCTCCCTTCAGGGGAACCTGACATCGCTCAATCAATCGGAGGCGGCAGATCGGTCTGAAATTCAGCTTCAACGGTCTAAACTGTTATCGGAATACAACAATGCGATTGCCAAAGCAAGGGCGTCCGGCAACACGCAGCTGGCCTCCTCTTTGTATCAGGAAATGACCCGGCTGGATGAGGCCATGATGCGGACAGAACTGAACCAGTCGAACTTGGACCATAGGGCATACCAATCGGATCTGACGGCGCAACGGCACCAGGTCGACGATGCGCACTGGGAACACGAGCAGGACTATAAGTCAGACCAGGATCAGAAAAGCTGGGACTATCAAACAGAGCGAGATGCGATCGCAGACCAGCGATATGCCGATGAGACCAATTACCAGCGTCAGCAGGACGCGCTAAAATGGGCCAGAGAAAACAATCGGATTGCCTTTGACAATGCGATGGCAAAATGGAAAACGCTCGGGTATTTGGACGGAGAAAGCGCCAAAGTGTTGGGACTGCCCAAAGGCACCCGCACCTCGGATCAGATTTACCAAACTGCCAGAATCATTGCGATGCAGCGTTAAAGACAGACAAGGATCCCACAAAAAGAGTCCTGTCGCGGGACATCAAACAGAAAACAGGAAAAGCGCCATTCACTCGGCGCTTTTCCTGTTTTCACATGTTCACATATATATCCTGCCCTGTGTATCGGGCCTGTTCCGAAGAGACGGGAAGGGTTATTATAGTTCAGCTGCCACTTTTTGCGCTTCGAGAAGGGCCGGCTGCAGCTGTTTCTGAGGATCCAGCTGGTCTATGTCCAGACCCTCGGCCGCGACAAACCGGACATCCCGAATGCCAAGCAGCCCGCGGCAGAGCCCCTTTATGTAATCGAAGCCAAAGTTGCAGCTGCCGATGTAGCCGCCGCAGGTTGTGAGATAAACAAGGGATTTGGCCCGGCACAGGCCGACTGCCTTGTCGTTTTCATACCGAAAGGTGATGCCGCTCACACAGACGGCTTCCAGATACACCTTCAGCAAAGCGGGGAAAGACAAATCCCAATAGGGCGCGGCGATTACAATTTGATCGGAAGCGGCAAATGTCCGGGCAAGGTCAAATACGGGATGGGACAAGTCGCCATGATCCATCCACCCGATCCGCTGCAGCGACTGCTCCGCCGAGGCGGGCAGGTGGGCGCATTCCCGAAGGGACAGCGTCTGAAGCCGGTGAGCGGGGTGGCTTTGTTGATATGCCGTTAAAAAGGCGTCGGCCAAGCGATGTGTGCGGGACTCCCCCGAGCGCCGCATGCATCCGTTGACGAACAAAAGATTCATAGATTTAGCACTCCAATCCAAATGATACGGTATGAAAAGAAAAATGGTTGCAGTTGCCATGCCCCGGTGGGGAATGCATCGTTGGCAGTATACCACGAACGGCGGCAGAAGTCGATGCTCTTTTGCAAAAAGGAGCCATGCCGGAAAAGGGATAATTGGTCATCAGGGCAAAGCCGGCAAAGGATGGATATGCACAATAAGGGCGAAACACAAAGGACGAAAGGCGGAGGGCCAACCGCAACAAATGTCCGCTGGAAAGCCGACAGATTTTGCCCTGGTAGAAGTGAATTTGCGAAGTGGGCTTGTCTGAAAGTGAAAAAAACAAGCAGCTGGTTTGTCACATTCGCTGAAAAAATAACAAAACAGTTGCAAAAGAAAAACAAAACATTGAAATGAGCGGAAAAACCTGTTATATTATGCAAAGCATTACAGAAAAGATTGTGGGTTTGGTCAAACAGCAGAGCGCCTGCCGCGCTGAAGCAGACAAGCAGGCAAAAAAGGGGAGGAACATTTGACATGAAAAAACGAATCGCCAGTTTTGTTCTGACGGCATGTCTTGCGGCTTCGTTGGTTCCCTATGCCGGTGCAACGTCCTATACCCAATACGACTATTCCGCAAAAGCAGTGGCCTGCCGCGTCAAACAACAAGGGGTTTACACCGGAGACTGCGGCATTGCTTCCATGGCGTCTGTGGAGGCATATGTGAACGGACTCACCGGGAACAGCCAAGAGGCATATAACGCGGTTTATGAAAAAAACGGGAATACCAGCTATTGTTATTGGTCCCGGTGCGGATATGCCAGCTATACGGCTTCCTCCAGTACCTTCGGCGGCGACATGCAAAAATTTTATTTGGCTGTTTACAATCAGCTGGCAAAAGGGGTACCCTGCATTGTGCGGCGTGCCGATCCGTCCCATTATTCCTTGGTGGTCGGCTACATAGGGACAAGCAGCACATTTTCCCCCGAGGATTTTTTAATGGTGGATGTGATTGCTACCTACTCTGACGCAAAGAGCCTGATGACCATGAAAGAATGGCTGTCCAAAAGCACTGGGAATGAGCCGGCACAGCTGGTGGTTCGCACCACCGGTGTGGGGAAAATCGGAACAGGCGAGAGCAGCACCCCGTCCCCCGCTCCCAGCGTTGCGCCCACTCCGTCCCCCAGCACTACGCCCACTCCGTCCCCCAGCGTTGCCCCCGCGCCAACGCCCAGCGTTTCGCCTGCGTACAAGCTGACTTTTGACCCCAATGGGGGAACCGTCTCCCAGACGAGCAAGACGGTTACACTGGGGAAAGCGGTGGGCAGCCTGCCCGCACCCACCCGCAGCGGGTACACCTTCAGCGGGTGGTACAATGAAGCGGAAGAAATGTATCTCACAAAAAACACCATTTACGCTCTGGAAGGGAACAGCAATCTGACGGCGATTTGGGTGAAAGACCCAAATGCGCCAAGCGAATGGGCGGAAGAAGAGGTGAATGAGGCCATAGAAGAGGGCCTTGTTCCGGCGGCATTCCAAAGCCAATACGACGCCCAGATCACCAGAGAAGAGTTTTGCCAGCTGATCGTGAACATGATCGAGCGGGTGCAGGGCGTGTCCATTGATACGGTTTTGAAGAAAAAGGGCATTTCTATTGACACGAAAACGTTTTCCGATACCAAGGACAAAAAAGTGTTAGCTGCCAATGCGTTGGGCATAGTGGAGGGCTTTGGCGGGAAATTCAACCCCGATGGGAAGATCACCCGCCAGGAGGCCGCCACGATGCTGGTGCGCACCTGCTACGGCAATGATTTGAGCGGAATCAGAGTGCCGGACCCGGGATATGCGGACAAGGCGCTGATTGCCGATTGGGCGTTGCAAAATGTGAAGCTGGTCAGCCATATGAAAGACCCCACCACAGGGTTTGCGGTGATGCGGGGCGGAGACGGAAACAAATTTGACCCGGAAGGAACCTATACAAGGGAACAGGCGTACATGACTATTTTGCGGGTGTATCATCATAGCGTCGCGTAAAAAAGCGATTCGTTCCCTTTGTCCTGCAATCAAATGAAACACGGCGCCCCATTGGTTTTGGAACGATGTGCCAAAACCAATGGGGCGTTTTCTTGCCTTGCGCGAGGTCAAAGCAAACGGC
This sequence comes from Oscillospiraceae bacterium, assembly GCA_050950425.1. Classification (GTDB taxonomy): domain Bacteria; phylum Bacillota; class Clostridia; order Oscillospirales; family Oscillospiraceae; genus RGIG529. Next base: position 509,204 of record JBMNHO010000002.1, on the reverse strand, counting down.
GCACCTCCGCCGGCGGAACGGATCCATTCCGGGAATAGCGCATGTTTCCTCTGTCAAAAAAGCCGGAGAGAAAAGGGAAAAAGAAAGTGGGAGAAGTGGTTGAAAAAAGGGGGAAAAGGTGGTATATTCATCCAGACAAGGGAAAAAGGCGGGACGGCGGCTCCCCACGCCCCGAGATGCCCTGTGTTGGACAGAAAGACCGGGAGCCACAAAAAGGAGAGAGCAATGAGAAGACAAGTGAAGCGGCTGCTTTGCGCCGGGCTGGTGTTCTGTATAATGCTTGCGTTCATGCCTCGTTTGGGCGGTTACGCAGAGGCCACATCTTACTATTCCCAAACCATCAAAGATGCGTCGGACAGCCGAATTTCTTCTGTATGGAACGAAATCGGCGGCCAGGCTTATCCCGCCGGCCTTTCCGCTTCCGCCGTGCGGGCGCACATCAATTATTTTTTACTTGACGGCCCTTGGGCGGCCATCGGCGGCGGCGTTTTCCCCTACCCCAACAATGCCCCTACCTATTTCGCGACCATTACCGATGGAACATATACGGAAACCGTCCGAGGAACAGGCTGCTTTGCGTATGCTGCCTTTGTCTCCCAGGTGGTATATGGCACTGCGGGCAGCAAGCTGCTCCAGGGGGAAGCCGCGGGGAAGATGACAGCCGGGGGGCTGCAGGCGTTTTTGCAGAAAAATGCCCAGGCGGGGGAACATTTGCGGGTGGACGGAAGCCACTCTTTGGCGTTTCTCTCCTGTGACAGCCAGGGGTTTTATTATCTGGACTACCGCACCGACAGCAACCCATACGTTACCTTCAGCTATTCCACCTACAGCAACTTTGTAAAAAAGTGCAACGAGGTCAACAAACAGGTTTGGCTTTACAACGCCAACACAGAGAAAAACAGCAGCTCCCCCAGCGTAAGTCCAAGCCCCAGCGTAAGCCCAAGTGTGAGCCCGAGTCCCAGCGTGAGTCCCAGCCCCGGCGCAAGCCAGGACCCTTCCGGCGTCACAAAAAAGAGCAGCAAAGCCGGCGGCGGCGCTCTTTATACGCTCTACGAAGGAACCTTGTCCTTCTCCGCGGCAAAGACGTTCTGCGAAACGAAGGGCGGCACGCTGGCCTGCATTCAAACCCAGGAGGAGGAAGACACGGTTGAGTCTTTGGTAAAAGATTTCGGGCAACACTGCTGGCTGGGCGCCACCAGCGAAAGCGGTCAATGGACCTGGGTGGACGGCACTGTCTTTCAAAGCGGCAGCTATTCCAACTGGGCGCCGCACGAACCCAGCGGAACCCTTTCCGGCGGCGTACGGGAGGCGTATTTGGGCATGTATGGAAGCGGGGCATATGCCCTTCAGTGGAATGATTTCCATCAAGACAGCGCAAGTGTGAAGGGCTTTGTGATGGAAACGCCCCTTCAAAAAATTACGGTGACGGCGAAACCCCAGAAAACCATCTACAGCGTGGGAGAACCCCTCTCTCTCGCGGGGATGACGGTTTCCGCCACATACGGAGACGGCAGCACCCGCACAGTGACAGGGGAATGCGCCGTGTCGGGTTTTCATCCCCAGACAGAAGGAACCCAGACCATTACGGTCTCTTACGGCGGCAAAACCGATACCTTTCAGGTGACGGTTGGCGCCATTATCACAGAACTGTACACGATTACGTTTGATCCCAACGGCGGGACGGTATCGCCCACATCCAAGCAGGTAGAGTACGGCCGGCCAGTGGGCGCCATGCCCACTCCCACCCGGGCAGGGCTATTCGTTTTATTGCTGGTATATCGAGCGGGACGGTGTCCGGTACATGATCGAGCCGACCACAACATATAACATTCAAAAGGACAGCACCTTTCAAGCCTATTGGATAAAGGACGCCGTTACAGAGGACACGCCCAGCGACTGGGCAAGCGGCGAAGTGGGCGCTGCCATTTCCTTGGGTCTGATTCCCGCCGATTTGCAAAAGAACTACGCCACAGACATCACAAGGGCGGAATTTTGCCGCTTGATAGTCATCATGCTGGAGAGAATGTCGGGGCGCACCATTGAAGACACCCTGGCGGAAGCGGGCTTAACCGTTCACCCAAATGCATTTACCGATACGAATGACCCGGATATCCTGGCGGCGTACACCTTGGGCATCATCAAGGGCATTGGCAACCAAAAATTTGACCCCGCAGGCAAGATCACAAGGGAGGCGGCCGCCACCATGCTGATGCGGGCATATTACGGCCCGGATATTGAAGAAGTGGACGGCGTCACCCCGGTGAATTATGCCGACCGAAGTAAAATAGGAACCTGGGCGAGAAACGGGGTGGACTTGGCCAGCACCATGATAGACCCGTCATCCGGAAAGGCTGTCATGCAGGGAGACGGCATCCGGTTCAAACCACAGGAGACGTACACGAGAGAACAGGCGTATCTGACCATTTTGCGGCTGTATTACTGTCTGTCGGAAGGATAATATCGCTGCCTTTCAAAGGCACTTGCCTGGCGCAAGCATTTGAAAATGTTTGCGCCAGGTATTTACTTTTATGCGTCACAGTGTTAAACTGAACAGAACGGGATTTGCCAAAGAGCAAAGCCAAACCCGGAATGACGAGAAGGAGGGACGGCGGCATGACAAAAAAAGGAACGCGCAGCAGCAATTTATATGAGGCGATTTTGATGCTGAAGGACGTCGAGGAGTGTCGCAGCTTTTTTGATGATTTATGCACCGTGTCGGAGCTGCGCGCCATGGAGCAGCGGTTTGAGGTGGCAAAGCTTTTGTACGACGGGATGATCTATAACGACATTTTGGAGAAAACCGGGGCCAGCAGTGCCACCATCAGCCGGGTGAACCGGTCGCTGCAATACGGGTCGGACGGGTACCGGGTCGTATTTGAACGGCAAAAACGAAAATGAGCGCGTATGAAGCTTTGGCCTTGGTGTATGACCGGCTCACCGAGGATGTGGCATACCATCGCTGGGCAGACTATATCGAAAGACAGTTCAAACGCAGCGGCCGGGAGATTCGCACAGTGCTGGATTTAGCCTGCGGAACAGGCTCTCTTTCCTGCGTTTTGGCGCAGAGGGGATACGAGGTGATCGGCGCAGACGCGTCGGCGGAAATGCTTTCCGTTGCCATGGAAAAAAGCCAGGCAGTGGAAGGAGTCAGGCCCATTTTCCTTCATCAGGCGATGGAGCATTTGGATCTATACGGCACGGTGGACGCCTGCATTTGCTGTCTGGACAGCTTAAATTATATCCCGGCGCGGGCGCTTGCGGAGGGCATGAAAAAGGTCTGCTTGTTTTTAGAGCCGGGCGGGCTGTTCCTGTTTGACATTCGCCCGCCCTGGGTGCTGAAGGAAATGGACGGACAGACCTTTTTTGATGAACGGGAGGATTTATACTGCATCTGGCAGGCGGCGTTTGAGGAAAAGGGCGCCCGCTGCCGGTTTGCGTTGGATCTGTTCCAGAGGGAGGAGAGCGGCCTGTGGCGCAGAAGCTTTGAGGAACATGTGGAGTATGCGCACTCGCTGGAGCTTCTGCATCGTATGATGACAGACGCGGGTTTTTTGGAAATCCGCCAGTACGGCGACCGGAAATTACGTGCCCCCAAGGCAGGGGAAACCCGGATTTTTTTTACAGCACGAAAAAGGAAGGATACGATATGAGAGACGAAATCATCCGCGCCACCACAAAGGGCGCCCCGATCCGGGCCATGGCGGTGACGGCCCCTGGCATTGTGGAGCGGGCGCGGCAGATCCATCAAACACTGCCGGTGGCAACGGCCGCACTGGGCCGGACGATGATGGCGGCTGCTATGATGGGGAATGACTTAAAGGCAGAGGATGGCTCTGTCACCGCCCGGATTGACGGCGGCGGCCCCATTGGCGTTGTGCTGGTCGTTGCCGATTCCGAGGGAAACGTGCGGGGCTATGTGCAAAACCCGGCGGTGGACATTCCGTCCAAATATCCGGGCAAGCTGGATGTGGGCGGCGCCGTGGGCAAAGATGGATATTTGACGGTGATCAAGGATCTGCAGCTGAAAGAGCCGTATTCCGGCAGCGTGCCCCTGGTGAGCGGGGAGATCGCCGAAGACTTTACGTCTTATTTCGCGGAGAGCGAGCAGATTCCCTCCGCTTGCGCTTTGGGTGTTTTGGTGAACGTGGATCAAAGCGTAAAAGCCGCCGGGGGATACTGGATTTCGCTGCTGCCCGGCGCTTCAGAGGACACCATAGAAGCCATTGAGCGAGGGATCGAGCGGGCCGGTATGGTGACGGGCATATTGGAACAGGGGAAGGACGCAAGGGGCCTTTTGGAAACGGTGCTCGCGGAGTTTGAGCTGGAAATCGCAGAGCCGACACCCATTGAGTACCGGTGTTATTGCAGCCGGGAGCGGGTGGAAACGGCGCTGATCAGCATGGGCATTTCCGAAATGGAGGCCATGATTCAGGAACAGGGCAGCGCGGAAGTGACCTGCCAATTTTGTGATGCAATCTATGCATTTTCGAAGGAAGAATTGGAAACTCTGGCGGAAACACTAAAAAAACAAAAAACAATGAGAAAAGTGAAAAAATTGGTTGACAGATGAAGGGACATTTGCTACAATAAATCCTGCCGTCATCAAACGGCGGCAGGAAACGGGAGCATAGCTCAGCTGGTAGAGCGCATGCCTTACAAGCATGATGTCACAGGTTCGAGCCCTGTTGTTCCCACCAAATCTGGCCAATCGGCCAGGTAATGGCCCAGTAGTTCAGTTGGTTAGAACGCCAGCCTGTCACGCTGGAGGTCGACGGTTCGAGCCCGTTCTGGGTCGCCATTTACTTCTTCGGAAGGGTTTCCGCGGGGGAAATCTTCCTTGCAGCTTTTTCCTTCCGAAAAAGTCGCCTCTGTAGCTCAGTCGGTAGAGCAGAGGACTGAAAATCCTCGTGTCGTTGGTTCGATTCCGACCGGAGGCACCAAGCAAGCGCCTGTCTTTGACAGGCGCTTGCTTTTTATATATGGACAAACCGCCAAGCCGCTTGCCAAGATCCTTTGCCCAAAAAGACACTGTTTTAGGAGAGCGGAAAAGATCGCAAACCACCGCTGGATCTGTTGACAAATGGGAGTGTGTCTGCTATCTTTGGCAAAAGGACGTGCTTGGCTGTGGCTTCAAAAAGCTTTGGAACGCGGCCCCGTAAAAAGGTGGGAAACAGAAATGGGAATTTGGGGGCTTTTGGTGTTGGCCATTGGCCTTTCGATGGATGCCTTTGCCGTCTCCGTTTGCAAGGGCCTTGCCATGGATCGGGTTACATTTGAACGGGCTGGAATCGTGGGGTTGTATTTTGGGGTGTTTCAGGCCGGGATGCCCCTTTTGGGTTATTTGGTTGGGATGCAGTTTCAGGAGATCATAGCTTCCGTGGATCATTGGATTGCTTTTTTTCTGCTGGGCTTTTTGGGCGGAAAGATGATTTACGAGTCTCGAAAAAGAAAGAATGACGGAGAAGAGACATTCCAAGACGGGGGAGCTCTGGGGTTTCGAAGCATGCTGCCTTTGGCCGTAGCCACCAGCATCGACGCGCTGGCCGTCGGCGTGTCTCTGGCGTTTTTGCAGGTCAACATGGTGCGGGCAGTTACCCTGATTGGCGTGGTGACGTTGGTGCTGTCTATGTTGGGGGTGAAGCTGGGCCATGTCTTCGGGGTGAAGCTGCAGTCCAAGGCGGAGGTTCTGGGCGGCGTCATTTTAATTTTAATCGGTACAAAGATCTTACTGGAACATTTGGGGCTGCTGCCGTGAAACGGGCGGCTGCCCGGGTGCGCCGGACACCATCCCCCAACCGCTCAAAAATGACGGATGGGGGATTTTGAAATTTGGCGCTATTGTCAATTGAGCAGATATAGGGAATATGGTACAATACAGGTGTTGCAGTTATGGTGCCGTGCTTGGACGGCAAACCTCGTGGGTTCTAAACTGCATTTTTTTGTTTCTGTGAAACATTCCGTTCAATCAAAAGGTTAAATTTGTCGAAACCGGAGGGAAAGCCATGAAAAAGATAGCCGTTATTATGGGCAGCGACAGTGATTGGCCCATTGTGAAACAAGCGGTGGATACACTGAAATCTTTGCATATCCCGTTTGAGGCAAAGGTGCTCTCTGCCCACAGAACACCGACTGCCGCTATGGAATTTGCGAGGAGCGCTCGAGGAGAGGGGTTTGCAGCGATCATCGCCGCCGCCGGGAAGGCGGCTCATTTGGCGGGGGTGCTGGCAGGCAACACCACGCTTCCTGTTATCGGGCTTCCCATCGGTGGTTCCGGCGGTTTGGGCGGGCTTGACGCCCTTTTGGCCACGGTGCAGATGCCGTCCGGCATTCCGGTGGCTACCGTTGCCATCGACGGGGCGAAAAACGCCGCTCTTTTGGCCGCTCAGATTTTGGCTGTTATGGAGCCGTCTGTAGAAAAAAAGCTCTCTGAACTGCGGGCGGAGATGGAGCGGAGCATCGCTGAAAAAAGCGAAGCGCTGCAACAGAATTTATAAAAACGGAGAAATATAAGCGGCGCGCGGGGCACGCCGCTGTTTCCATGTCGCAGGGCGCGCATCGGTCCGCTGGGGAATGGATAGGGAAATGGATATTGGATAGGAGAAAGGATGGAATGCAATGAAACTCCATGAGGAGTGTGGAATTTTTGGTATGCGCAGCGAATCCGGGGCCAATGTGGCTTCGGCGGCATATTATGGACTGTTTGCTTTGCAGCATCGGGGAGAAGAAAGCTGCGGCATTGCGGTGAACAACGACGGGATCATCGCCTGCCATAAGGATGCCGGGCAGGTGAACGACGTGTTTACGCAGAGCGTGCTGGACGATCTGCCGGGGGAGATGGCGGTGGGGCACGTGCGATACGGCGCTGACGTGGATTCGCGTCTCAACGCCCAGCCCGTTGTAGTGCGCCATATCAAGGGTGGTATGGCTTTGTGCAACAATGGCAGCCTGACAAACGCAGCGCAGCTGCGGGAGGAGCTGGAGCTTCATGGTTCTGTATTCCACAGCACCAGCGACGCGGAGCTGATTGCCCAGATCATCACCAGAGAGCGGCTACGGGCCGGGTCCATCGAAGAGGCCGTCTCTAAAACGATGGAGTGTTTGGAGGGGGCCTACTCCATCGTTTTGATGACGGCGACCAAGCTGATTGCGGTGAGAGACCCCAGAGGCTTTCATCCCATCTGTATGGGCGAGCTGGACGGGGACGTGGTATTCGCATCGGAAACGTGTGCTCTGGACAGCATCGGCGCCCGGTTTGTGCGTGACGTTTTGCCCGGGGAGATCGTTGTGGTGAACGAGAGGGGGATTCGCTCCGTTCAGGACCACTGCGGCAAGCTGCCCCGCTCCTTATGCGCGTTTGAATATATCTATTTCGCACGGCCCGATTCGGTGCTGGACGGCTGCTCTGTCCATATGGCCCGCCAAAGAGCCGGCGCATTTTTGGCCAAAGCGCATCCGGTGGATGCGGATCTTGTGGTGGGCGTGCCGGATTCCGGCATAGATGCCGCCATCGGCTATTCCCGCCAGTCCGGCATTCCCTATGGCTTGGGCTTTATCAAAAATAAATATATCGGCCGCACCTTTATCCAGCCCGGCCAGTCCCAACGAGAGAATTTGGTGCAGATTAAACTCAATGCCGTGGGCACCGCGATAAAGGGCAAGCGAATCGTTTTGATTGACGACTCGATTGTAAGAGGCACCACCATCGCGCGGATTGTGAAGCTCCTGCGGGAGGTGGGCGCCAAGGAAATTCATATGCGCTCTTCCGCGCCGCCCTTCCTCTATCCCTGCTATTTCGGGACAGATATCGACTCGCCTGAGCGGCTCATTGCCAATCAATATCCCTTGGAAGAGATTGCGAAGGTCATTGGAGTGGACTCTCTGGGCTATCTGAGCACGGAAGACGTGATGAAGATTGCCCCGGAGGCGGGAGAAGGGTTCTGCACGGCCTGCTTTACAGGCGAATACCCTTGCGACCCGCCGGAAGAGCGAAAAAAACCCATCTATATGGTTAAACTAAGCGAACGAAAGGGGAAGGGCAATGAAAAGTCAAAGTGAAAGCTACAAAGCGGCAGGGGTGGATATCACCGCCGGCTATCAGGCGGTGGAACTCATGAAACGGCACGTGGCCCGGACAAAGGTGCCGGGCGTCATGTCTGCCGTGGGCGGCTTCGGCGGTCTGTTTCAGCCGGATTTAAGCGGCATCGGAACCCCCGTTCTTGTTAGCGGAACCGATGGCGTCGGAACAAAACTCAAGCTGGCTTTTTTGATGGACAAGCACGACACTGTGGGGATCGACTGCGTTGCCATGTGTGTGAATGACGTCCTGTGCTGCGGTGCTGTCCCTTTGTTTTTCTTAGACTATATTGCTGTTGGAAAGAACGTGCCGGAGCGGGTGGCTTCCATCGTCTCCGGCGTTGCGGAAGGCTGCGTTCAGGCTCGTTGCGCTTTGATCGGAGGAGAGACGGCGGAAATGCCCGGCTTTTACGGGGAAGACGAATATGACCTGGCGGGGTTTTGCGTGGGTCTCGCCGATGGGGACTGTTTAATTGACGGGAGCACCGTCACCCCCGGCGACGTGATCATCGCGCTTCCTTCCTCAGGCATTCATTCCAACGGCTATTCTTTGGTGCGCAAAATCTTCGATGTGGAGCATATTGACCTGACACAGCACAACGAAATTTTAGGGGAAACATTGGGAGAAGCCCTTTTGACACCCACGAAAATCTATGTGGCCGCTGTTATGGCGCTGAAGGAACGCGTGAAAATCAAAGCCCTATCTCATATTACAGGGGGCGGATTTTACGAAAACATCCCCCGCGCCCTGCCGGAAGGCTGCTGCGCCAAAGTGGAGAAGAGCGCGCTGAACATTCCCCCCATTTTTCGGCTGCTGCAGCAGCAGGGAGATATTCCTTCCAGGGATATGTTCAATACGTTTAATATGGGCGTGGGCATGACGGCAATCGTAGCCAAGGAAGACGCGGCCTTGGCCCTCCAAGCATTGAAAATCGCCGGAGAAAATGCTTATGTGATCGGCGAGATTGTAGCGGGAGAAAAAGGCGTGGAATTATGGTAAAAACAAAGCTTGCGGTTTTTGTCTCCGGCGGCGGAACGAATCTACAGGCGCTTTTGGATGCCCAGGCCTCCGGGGCCTTGCAAAGCGGGGAGATTGCCCTGGTTCTGTCCAGCGTTCCCGGGGCCTTTGCCCTGAAACGTGCGAAGGAGGCGGGCGTCCCGGGGGTTGTCGTTCCCCGGAAACAGCATCAGACCCAGGCGGCGTTTGAGGCGGCCGTTACGGCGCATTTGGACGCGTACGGGATCGAGCTGATCGTTTTGGCCGGGTTTATGACGATTTTAAGCGGGCAGTTTACACAAAGATATTCAAAACGGATCATCAACGTTCACCCGTCTCTGATTCCTTCTTTCTGCGGCAAGGGGTTTTATGGGCGAAAGGTTCATGAGGCCGCCCTGGCATATGGCGTAAAGGTGACGGGCGCCACCGTGCATTATGTAAACGAAGTAACGGACGGCGGGCAGATTTTGCTGCAAAAGGCCGTTTCAGTGGAAGAAGGAGACACGCCGGAAACATTGCAGCGGCGGGTGATGGAAGAAGCAGAGTGGATTTTGCTGCCACAGGCGGCAGAATTGGTCAGCCGCCGCCTGTTGGCGGAACGGGAAGGAGAAACAAAATGAAGCAGACGATAGAAGGGGCCATTGGGCAAAATCCATACCCCGGCCGAGGCGTGCTTTTGGGGCAGATGGGAAACTATGCCGTGGCAGCATATTTCATCATGGGCCGCAGCCAAAGCAGCCGAAACCGGATTTTCGCGGTCAGCGATGACGGCATTGTCACAAAAGCATACGCACCCGGGGAGATGGAAAACCCCTCTCTTTTGCTGTATGCCCCCGTGCGGTCTTTGGGAGATACGCTGATCGTGACAAATGGAGACCAGACAGACACCATATATGAAAAGATGGAAAAGGGCGGAAGCTTTGCCTGGGCGCTTCACGGCCGGGAATATGAGCCGGATGAGCCCCATTACACCCCCCGCATCAGCGGCATTCTTCAGTTTCAGGAAGGGGAAACCTGCTCCTATACCTTCAGTATTTTAAAGCGGGGAGAGGGCGGCGTTTGCCTGCGCCATTTTTTTGAGTATGAGACGGGTGTTCCGGGCTTGGGGCACCTGATCCATACGTATGAAGGAGACGGAAATCCCCTCCCCGCCTTTCAGGGCGAGCCGAAAGCCGTCACCCTGGAAGGGCCGATTGACGTTTTGACAGATACCCTTTGGAATGCGCTGAACGAGGAAAACAAGGTTTCCCTGTTCGTCCGGTATGTGGATATGCATACAGGGGAAACGGAAACACGGATCATCAATAAGCGGGAGGGGAAATAATGGACGCGCTGGAACTGAAATATGGCTGCAACCCAAACCAGAAGCCGGCCAGGATTTATGTCGAAAATGGAAAGTTACCGGTTCGTGTATTAAACGGCCGGCCGGGGTATATCAATTTTTTGGATGCCCTCAATGGCTGGCAGCTGGTGCGGGAGCTGAAACAGGCCACGGGCTTGCCCGGCGCCGCGTCGTTTAAGCATGTCAGCCCCGCCGGGGCCGCTGTGGGTGTGCCCCTCAACGACATGCTGCGAAAAGTATATTTTGTGCCGGATGGGCTGGAGCTGACGCCCCAGGCGGTGGCCTATGTGAGAGCCAGAGGGGCCGACCGTCTGTCGTCTTACGGCGATTTCATCGCGCTCAGCGACACATGCGACGAAGCCACGGCGGCGCTGATCCAAGGCGAGGTGTCCGATGGGGTCATCGCCCCCGGCTATACCGAGGAGGCACTTGCCATCTTAAAGAACAAGCGGAAGGGCAGCTACACCGTTTTACAAATGGATGAAACATATCACCCCGCCCCCATGGAGCGGAAAGAAGTGTTTGGCATCACCTTTGAGCAAAATCGCAATGAAGGCGCAGTGGACACGTCCTTATTCCAAACCATCGTCACAAAAGAGAAAAATCTGCCGCCAGAGGTGCTGCGTGACCTGATGGTGGCCCTCATTGCGCTGAAATACACCCAGTCGAATTCCGTCTGTTATGCGGTGGACGGGCAGACCATCGGCGTGGGCGCGGGCCAGCAGTCGCGCATTCACTGCACCCGGCTGGCAGGGGACAAGGCGGACAAGTGGCAGCTTCGCCAGCATCCCAGGGTGCTGGCCTTGCCATTCCGTCCGGATTTGTCACGGCCCGTGCGGGACAATACCGTGGATATCTACCTGTCGGAAGAGTGGGAGGATGTGCTGGGTGACTCCGTTTGGCAGGAATATTTTACAGTCCGGCCGGAGCCTCTGACACGGGTGGAAAAACGGGCGTTTTTGGAGCAGATCAAAGGAGTCTCTTTGGGGAGCGACGCCTTTTTTCCCTTCGGCGACAACATCCAGAGAGCCGCGCGCAGCGGCGTGTCTTATGTTGCCCAGCCCGGCGGCTCCATACGGGACGATCAGGTGATTGAAACCTGCAATCACTATGGCATGGCAATGGCCTTTACAGGGCTGCGCCTGTTCCACCACTAAGGGAATATGAGAAACCAAAAAGCTTAAAACAAAAAGGCTTTTCGGTTTCTGGATGATGTGAAAACGCATGGAGGTTTTGCGATGAAACTCATGGTAGTAGGCGGCGGCGGGCGAGAGCACGCCATCATCAAGAGCCTGAAAAAGAACCCGGACATCAGCGAGATATATGCCCTGCCGGGCAACGGAGGCATCGCCGGGGACGCCACCTGTGTGCCCATTGCCCCGAAGGACATCGATGGCATGGTGCGCTTTGCCAAGGAAACAGAGATTGACTTTGCCGTGGTGGCGCCGGACGACCCTTTGGTTCTGGGTGCGGTAGACGCGCTGGAAGGGGCGGGCGTTCCCTGCTTTGGCCCCAACAAAGCCGCTGCCGCCATTGAGGGGAGCAAGGTTTTTTCCAAAAAACTGATGGAGCGGCATCACATACCCACGGCCAAATATCAGGTGTTTACCAATGCGAAGGACGCGATTGCTTACCTAAAAGCGGAAAACACCTATCCTGCTGTGATTAAGGCGGACGGCCTTGCTTTGGGCAAGGGCGTGATCATTGCGGAGACAGAGGCGCAGGCCATCGAAGGCATCCGCCGCATTATGACGGAAAAAGCGTTTGGCGACAGCGGGAATCAAGTGGTGATTGAAGAATTTTTGACGGGCCCGGAGGTCTCTGTTCTGTCCTTCACCGATGGAAAGACCATCGTCCCGATGGTCTCTTCCATGGATCATAAAAGGGCGCTGGACGGAGACAAGGGACTGAACACCGGGGGAATGGGAGCCGTTGCACCCAATCCGTTTTACACAGAAGATGTGGCGAAAGAGTGCATGGAGACGATTTTTCTCCCCACCATCAGGGCCATGGAAACAGAGGGGAGGCCCTTCAAAGGCTGTCTCTATTTTGGATTGATGCTGACGCCAAACGGCCCCCGGGTGATTGAATATAACTGCCGCTTTGGCGACCCGGAAACCCAGGTGGTTTTGCCTTTGCTGGAGTCTGACTTGTTTACCATTATGCGGGCTGTGCAAAACGGGTCTTTGGACAAAGTGGATGTAAAGTTTTCATCCGGCGCCGCTTGCTGTGTGGTGGCAGCATCCGGCGGGTACCCCCAAGGCTATCAGGCCGGCTACCCCATTTCCTTCGGCAAAGCTGAAAAAACAGAAGATATTACGATTTTTCATGCCGGAACAAAAAGGGAGGCAGATGGAAACGTTGTGACCTCCGGGGGACGCGTGTTGGGTGTGACGGCCACGGGAGAAACGCTGGAAACGGCCCGTACCAAGGCATACGGTGCCGTAAAGGAAATTTCATTTACAGATATGTTTTATCGAAAAGACATTGGAGCGAGGTGTAAATAATGGTCTATCGGCTCTATGTAGAGAAAAAGCCGTCTTTCGACGGCGAGAGCAGAGCGCTGCTTTTGGATTTGCAGTCCAATTTGCAAATAGAGGCGCTGGAGGGTCTGCGGATTTTAAATCGGTATGACGTGGAACAGATTGACAAAGACTTGTTTGACGCTTGCCGGAACACTGTTTTTTCCGAGCCGCAAACGGACGTGACATATGACGCGCTGCCGAAGCACAGCGGCCCGGTGTTTGCCGTGGAGCCCCTTCCCGGCCAGTTTGACCAGCGGGCCGATTCCTGCGCCCAATGCATCCAGCTGGTGTCCCAGAAGGAGCGGCCTTTGGTGCGGGCGGCCAAGGTGTATTTTTTGTCCGGTGCCTTGACAGAGGGGCAGCTGGAGCAGATCAAAAAATATATCATCAATCCGGTGGACAGCCGGGAGGCCAGCTTGGATCCTTCCGAAACCCTGAAAATGCAAGTGACCGTTCCCACTGAGGTTGCGACGGTGGCGGGGTTCACAGAAGCGACCGACGAGCAGCTTTCTCACATGCTGTCTCAATTTGGCTTTGCCATGGATCTGGACGATTTGCGCCTTTGCCGCTCTTATTTTCAAGATGAAGGGCGAGAGCCAACCATTACCGAGCTGAAAATGCTGGATACCTATTGGTCTGACCACTGCCGCCACACAACCTTTATGACGGTGCTGGAGGAAGTGACCTTTGAGGAAGGCGGCCCCGCGGCAGAGGCGTTTGCAAGGTATCAGAGCCTGCGGGCGGAGTTGGGCGTTACAAAGCCCATCTGCCTGATGGATTTGGGTACCATCGCCGCCAAATACCTCAAGAATAAAGGCGTGCTGAACGATTTGGACGAATCGGAAGAGATCAATGCCTGCACCGTGAAGGTGAAGGCCGATGTAAACGGAAAAATGGAAGATTGGCTTCTTCTGTTTAAAAATGAGACGCACAACCACCCCACGGAGATCGAGCCCTTCGGCGGCGCGGCTACCTGCATCGGCGGCGCCATCCGGGACCCTCTTTCCGGGAGAGGATATGTGTACCAAGCGATGCGGGTGACGGGCGCGGCCAATCCGCTTCAGCCGGTTTCCGAGACCATCCCCGGGAAACTGCCCCAGCGGAAAATTACAACAGAAGCCGCCGCGGGGTACAGCTCTTACGGCAACCAGGTCGGCCTTGCCACGGGGCTTGTGGATGAATTATACCACCCGGGCTATGCCGCCAAGCGGATGGAGATTGGCGCCGTTTTGGGTGCTGTCCCGGCGGCCCATGTTCGAAGGGAGACGCCGGAGCCGGGAGACGTTGTGATCTTGCTGGGCGGGCGTACCGGACGGGACGGCTGCGGCGGCGCCACCGGCTCTTCCAAGTCCCACGTGCAGGCGTCCTTGGAAACCTCCGGCGCCGAGGTGCAAAAGGGCAACGCGCCGGAGGAGCGAAAGATCCAGCGGCTGTTTCGAGACGGCGAGGCCGTCGGCATGATTAAGCGCTGCAACGATTTTGGCGCAGGGGGCGTATCTGTGGCCATCGGCGAGCTGGCAGACGGCCTGCGGATCGACTTAAACAAGGTGCCAAAAAAATATGAAGGGCTGGACGGAACGGAGCTTGCCATCAGCGAATCTCAGGAGCGGATGGCCGTTGTGGTGGAGGCGAAGGACGCCCCCCGGTTTGTGGCCTTTGCCCATGGGGAAAACTTGGAGGCCACCGTTGTGGCGGAGGTCACGGAAGAGAAGCGTTTGGTGCTGGAGTGGAATGGAGAGGAGATCGCCAATATTTCCCGGGCATTTCTCAATTCCGCGGGCGCCCGGAAAACGGCCCGTGCCAAGGTAAAAACGCCCATGCGCCTTCCGGAGCGAAAAAGGGAGGGGAGCATACAGGAACAGTTTGCCTCTCTTTTGTCAAGCTTGAACGTCTGCTCCAAGCGCGGGCTTGCCGAGCGGTTTGACGCCACCATCGGCGCCGGAACTGTGCTGATGCCTTTTGGAGGAAGCCGCCAAAGAACGCCGATTCAGGCCATGGTTTGCAAGCTGCCGGTGCCCGGCGGCAAAACGGAGACCTGTTCGGTGATGGCCTATGGCTGTAATCCCGAGCTGTTGGAGCAAAGCCCGTACCACGGGGCGTATTTGGCCGTGGTAGAGTCTGTGTCCAAGGTGATTGCCGCCGGCGGTCATCTGGGTCAGTGCTGGCTCTCTTTTCAAGAGTACTTTGAGCGGCTGCGGGAAGATCCCGTCCGCTGGGGAAAGCCCACCGCCGCCCTTTTGGGGGCGCTGGATGCCCAGCTGGATTTGGGCGTGGCAGCCGTAGGCGGGAAAGACTCTATGAGCGGCTCTTTCGAGCAGATGGACGTGCCGCCCACCTTGTGTTCTTTCGCCGTTTCCCTTTGTAATGTTGGAGCCGTTATGTCCCCGGAATTCAAGAGCCCGGGCCATAAAGTGGTTTTGGTCACGCCCCAGACCCGGACGAAAACAGGGCTGCCCGGAAGCGAAAGCTTAAAAGAAACATTCGGCTTGATAGGGCAGCTGATTGCCGAACAGAAGGTGGCCGCTGTCTATACACCCGCCTACGGGGGAATTGCCGAGGGCATTTTCAAGATGTGTGTGGGCAACCACATCGGCTTCGCATTTGCGCCCGATTTTGACATGGATCGTGCCTTTGGCCACCAATATGGCGCGTTTATTTTGGAACTGAAAGAGGACCTGCCCATCGGAGAGGTGTTGGGTCATACAACGGAGAAAGAGAGCATTTCTTTCTCCGGCGGGTGTTTGTCCCTTTCTGATTTGGAGCGGATTTATGAGGAAAAGCTGGAGCCGGTTTTCCCAAGCCTTGTCGTGCCCCAGTGGAAGGAAGCGCCCCTGCTGTCTTACCCCGCTACCCAGCGCCCGACGCCCCGGACGGGCTGTATCCGCCCCCGTGTGTTGATCCCGGTATTTCCCGGAACCAACTGCGAGTATGACACGGCGGCCGCGCTGCAAAAGGCCGGAGCCGCGGCAGATGTGATGATCATTCAAAACGGAACGGCCGCAGACGTGGCGGCGTCCGTTGTTACATTTGAAAAGAAGATCAAGCAGTCGCAGATGATCTTCATTCCAGGCGGTTTCTCCGGCGGCGACGAGCCCGACGGCGCGGGCAAATTTATCACCGCTTTTTTCCGCAACCCCAAGATCAAAGACGCCGTAACCGCTCTTTTGCAGGATCGGGACGGCTTGATGTGCGGCATTTGTAATGGATTCCAGGCCCTTGTGAAGCTGGGTCTGGTGCCCTATGGTGAAATTAGGGATATGGATGAGACCTGCCCCACGCTGACGTTCAACGAAATCGGACGGCACCAGTCCCGGCTGGTTTTGACCCGGGTGGCGTCCAACAAGTCCCCTTGGCTGACGCACAGCCGGGTGGGAGACGTCTACCAGGTGCCGGTTTCCCACGGAGAGGGACGGTTCGTCTGCCCGGAAGGGCTGCTGGAGCAGCTGAAAGCAAACGGACAGATTGCCACCCAGTATGTGGACGAAACCGGAGCACCCTCTATGGACATTGGAGCAAACCCCAATGGCTCTGTTTGGGCCGTAGAGGGGATTACCTCGCCGGACGGCCGCGTTTTTGGCCGAATGGCCCATACCGAGCGGTTCGGCAACGGGCTGTATCAAAACGTGCCGTTTTCCATGGATGCCCTGTTTTTCCGGGGAGCGGTGGATTATTTTAGAATCTAAGTTGCAAAAGTCCGAAAAAATGGGTAGAATAACGTGTAAGGCAAATGTTAGGATCGGAAGCGTTGAGGAGGAATCATTGATGAAATTGATTTACCAAGGAAAGACAAAAGATGTGTATGCGTTGGAAAACGGGAACTACCTGCTCCAATTTAAAGATGATGTGACAGGGGAAAACGGCGTGTTTGACCCTGGTGCCAATACCGTCGGCCTTCAGATCGAAGGTGTGGGTAAGGCGAATCTTCGCATGTCCGTTCTGTTTTTTGAGCATCTGAAAAAGGCCGGCCTGGAGACCCATTATGTTTCTGCCGATGTGGAAAAGGGAACCATGGAGGTGCTGCCCGCCAAGGTGTTTGGGAAGGGCGTGGAAGTGATCTGCCGGTATCATGCCGTAGGCAGCTTCCGCCGTCGCTACGGCGAATATATCGAGGAAGGCGCGCATCTGCCCGCTTACGTGGAAATGACGCTGAAGGATGATGAGCGGGGCGACCCCTTGATTACACCGGACGGGCTGGAGGTTTTGGGTATCATGGATCAGACGCAGTACGCCGCTACCAAGGCTCAAACCCAAAAAATTGCGGGCATTGTGAAAAACGTACTGGCAGAGCATGCGCTGGAGCTGTACGATCTGAAGTTTGAATTTGGCATGTACGACGGCAAGGTGATTTTGATCGATGAAATTGCCTCCGGGAACATGCGGGTTTATAAAAACGGTGCCATCGTCGGCCCTATGGCTCTTTCAAACATGGTGCTGGGCGAGTAATTTTTTCAAGCCGACCCTTTCATAAGGAGGAGATTGCGATCATTACCGTATGGAACCGGAAAGAGCTGCACAGCACATTCTCTATGGAAGAACAGGCCGCCATGCGCAGCGCATTGGCGGCTGCCGGAGTGGATTACCGGGTGAAGGTGATCAACCGGATGTCCCCCTCTCCTGTGGCGGCGGGAAGCAGGGCGAGGACGGGGTCTTTTGGCCAAAAGCAAGACCTGATGTATGAATATGTCGTTTATGTCAGGCGCAAGGATTGGGATAAGGCCCGCCATGTTGTCGGAAAATAGAAGCGAAAAGAGGCCGGAACCATGGTTCCGGCCTCTTTTGGAAATTTTGTCAGCCATCTTGGTTCGATGGACGTTTTGCAAATGGCTAATTTCGCCGCTGCTGCCGCCCGGAAAAGAGAAGAATCAGCCGCAGCAAATTGGCGATGGAGACGAGCAGGGCCGCCAAATAGGTGAGGGCGGCGGCGGAGAGGACTTTTTTTGCCCCGATCAGCTCATCGTCTGTCAAGATGGCCTGCTCTTCCAGCGCGGCCATGGCCCGGCGGCTGGCATCCAGCTCCACCGGCAGCGTCACCAGCTGAAACAGGGTTACCACAGCAAAGAGAAGAATGCCGACGAGGAACAGGGGCGGATAAAGCAGCAGGCCCACCAAAATAAGAATCGGTGCCACGCTTGAACCGAATGCGGTAATGGGTAAAATGGCTGCGCGCAGCCGAATGGGGAAATAATTCTGGGCATATTGAATGGCGTGTCCCGCTTCGTGGGCTGCCACGCCGATGTCGGCGACAGACTGGCTGTCGTAAGAAGAAAGGCGAATGGTCTGGCTTCTGGGGTCATAGTGGTCGGACAAACGGCCGCCGATTCGCTCCAAAGAAACATTGGAAACGCCGTTTCGCCGCAAAATGGAATCGGCGGCAAAGGAAGCGGTGATGCCCCGTCGGCTTTGCACGCCGGCATACCGCCGATAGGTGCTGGAAATTTTCATTTGGGCAAAGCCGCCAAACAAAATGGCGGGCAGCACCAAGATGAGATACCAAGGATCTACATAAAACATGTCTAGCCTCCTGACGCGCTGGTTTGTGTTCCTAATAAAGTATGGCTCGGGAACTGACGTTAGAATACCATGGTTACAACAGAATTGTAAATGTTTTTTCGAAGATGGGGGAACATATTACAAAGGTGCGGGCCGTTTTCAAAACGTCCCGCTGAAAAACGGTGAAAATGGGTTGACTTCTCTTTAAAGTCACGTATTATAAAAAGAACGTGACACAAGCGAATGCGGCAACCCCGTGCCTTTGGGAAGACCCGGTGCTCTGGCTTGTATGTTGCCCCGGAACGGGAAAAAGGAAGGAAGATACGTGCCGGGGCCAAGAAAATGCAGGCGCATTTGCAGCCTGCCCCAAACCGCTGCCTTTCAGCCCCTTGGGAAAGAAGATGCCGGCAAGGTTATCATAACCATTGACGGGTTTGAAGCCATCCGCCTCATTGGCTTAAAAGGGCTGACACAAGAGCTTTGCGCCGCGAGGATGAATGTGGCCCGCACCACGGCGCGGGCCAGTTACACCGGCGCGAGGGGGAAGCTGGCGGGGGCGCTGGTGGGCGGGAAAGCGCTTTATATCTCCGGCGGAGATTTATGCATCTGCCGGGGGCGCTCCCGACTGCCGCTGTACGTTCCATGGCGAGGCAGGCTGTCAAAAGGCAGAGGTAAGCCGCGGCGGCCGCTGCTGTTCCTCGTGTCAGAATGCGCATCCCCGGAAAACGTTATTGACATATGACAAAAATGGGATTATACTATGCAATAGGAAAAATTCAGGGAAAACAGGGTGATAATAATGAGCGAAACATGCAACAATGAATGCGGGAGCTGCACCCAAACTTGCAGCGACAGAAAGCCGGACTCCATGCTGGAAGCCCCTCACGAGCTAAGCCGCATCAAAAAAGTGATTGCGGTGATGAGTGGAAAAGGCGGCGTGGGTAAGTCACTGGTCACGTCCATGCTGGCGGCCAGCATGCAGCGAAAGGGTCTGAAAGCCGCTGTGCTGGATGCGGACATCACAGGGCCGTCTATTCCAAAGCTGTTTGGCATCCACCAAAAGGCGCAGGAGACGGACGTGGGTCTTTTCCCGGTTCGGAGCGAGCTGGGAACCCAGATTATGTCTCTCAACCTTCTGGTGGAACAGGAAACGGATCCGGTGATCTGGCGCGGGCCGGTGATCGGCGGTTTGGTCAAGCAATTTTGGACAGAGGTTGTCTGGGGCGATGTGGATATCATGTTTATTGACATGCCCCCCGGCACCGGAGATGTGCCCCTCACCGTATTTCAAACCATTCCGGTGGACGGGGTGATTGTGGTCACCTCTCCCCAGGAACTGGTTTCTATGATCGTAGAGAAATCAGTTAAAATGGCGGAAAAAATGCAGGTACCCATTTTGGGCCTGGTGGAAAACATGAGCTATCTCCAATGCTCCAAGTGCGGCGAAATTTCCCATCCCTTTGGAGAAAGCCATGCGGATGAAATTGCGAAAGCACATGGCCTTCGCGTGCTCGCCAAGCTGCCCATTGATCCGCAGTTTGCCTTGGCTTCTGACAAAGGGCTGATTGAAGGGGCAAACACCACATGGCTGGATCCCCTGGCAGACGAGCTGGAGAAACTGTAAACGTATCTTCAGGCCGTCGTTGCTGAAGGGGAGGTTCCCTCGCATGCACAAAGGCGTGCCACGTAAGAACCCAGAAAATGGGGGCAGCCAGGCTTTGGTTGCCCCGCACACCCCAGTTGTGAAGCGGCAGGATGGCTGGCGTAGCAACTGGGGTGTTTTTTTGACGGGTGTCAAACAGTTGATGGGTGTCGAACAGTGCCGGAAAGCAAAGCCCTGTTCGCTCGGACTTGTTGTCCGGCGGCATTTTGTTTTCACAGTAGTTGCCGTTTTGGAATGCCCGTGCAGACATTACAAAAGGAAGCAAAAACCAAAACCGGGTGCCGGCAGTGCCATGCAGCATGCCGGCGGGCTTTTTGCGCCCGTTGCCGGATATGGCCGAAGGATGCGTGATGGTGACGGTGATCGTTCATTTTGTGGAGTTCCGCGCGGCCACTTGTTTGCTGCCGACAGTCCTGCATTTGGTCATGCGCAGGCGCCTTTTCATCACAACAGGCGGGGGGAAGCGGCGCCGCTGCACACGGGAACCGGCGACACCGGGGTTCAATGATAGGCGCTTCGGCCTGTTGTATGCTTCTGAAAGGGGGCTGTGAGGACGCTATCCATCAAAAGAACCATCTCCAAGACACTGCGAAATTGGGACTCCATCTCTTGTTCATGCCAGAAGATGTTGCCTTGCCAGCTTGCATGATGCCGGAACACAATGCTGATAACAAAGGTGGCCAGCGGCGGCTCGGTTCGGCTTGGCTCTTTGTCTTGGTTGCGGGAAGTCGCGCACGGAACCACAGGATGATTGAAAAAGCTTCGGCTTTCCATGCTTTTTTTGGGAGAGCCTATGTCGTTGATCATAGATTCTATCAAAAAAAGAAGCTGAATGAGATTATCAAAGGGCATCTTCCGGTCGTAATACGGGTTTTGAAGGGTGCCCTTTAGCTGCTTGTCTTGATATGAGTCAATTTGGATGATGCTGGTTTTCAAATTATAGGGGATTGGAGCTTGAAATGAAAGCGCCATGCCTGTCACCGTCCTGTTCGTTTATGGGAGGATATTCCCCCATTCATTGTTTTCAGTGTAACAAAGGGGGGTTACATACAGGTTACAGAAAGGGAAAAAAGAAGGAAAAAATAACGTTTTCTTAAATCGTTTTTTACAACATTAGGAAAATCATGTTGCAATTTTGGCCAATCATTTCTATAATGAGAAGAAGAAGCGAAAAAATGCAAGAAAATTAGCTTGATGGCTTAAATGTC
This sequence comes from Oscillospiraceae bacterium, assembly GCA_050950425.1. Lineage (GTDB taxonomy): Bacteria > Bacillota > Clostridia > Oscillospirales > Oscillospiraceae > RGIG529. Next base: position 487,906 of record JBMNHO010000002.1, on the reverse strand, counting down.
TTTGATTTTTATGTATTTTATGGGCAAAATCAAAATATTGGAGTGTGAAAAGGATGGAAAAGATCCTGAAGATCAAAATGTTTGGTGAATTTTCCATAGCGTATGATGGAAAAGAAATCAATGATCAAGGGAGTCGCTCCAAAAAGCTTTGGACGCTTTTGGAATATTTGGTTACATTCCGGGAACGGGAGGTCTATCAAAGTGAATTGATTGATTTGCTTTGGCCGGATGGAGATGTGGAAAACCCTGCAAATACGCTAAAGACATTGCTGCATAGGGTACGCAGCACCGTTTCGGAAATCGGCATCGAGGTAAAAGACTTGATTCAATATCGGCGGGGAGCGTACAGTTGGAATACCAGCATCCCCCAGGTGGTCGACACGGATGTGTTTGAGGCATATTACCAGGAGGCCTATTCGTTTGGCATCAGCGAAGAAGAAAAAAGAAGCAAGCTGCTGGCTGCCGCGGAGCTTTACAAAGGCGGCTTTTTGCCAAAAAACAGCTTGGAACCATGGGTGGTGCCAATCAGCACATATTACCATGGCCGTTACCTCAAGGTTGTATGTGATGCGGCGGAGAGCCTGGAGTCTATCAACGCATATGACGAAATTGTCTCCCTGTGTCAGAAAGCGGCCAATTTGGATCCTTACGAGGAGGGTATTCATCAATATTTGATTCGCGCGCTGATGCAAACAGGCAGGCAGCAAAAGGCGCAGGCCCACTATGAATATGTAAACCAACTGTTTTTTACCAAGTTTGGAATTACTCCATCCAAAGAGACCACGGCGCTTTATAAGGAAATCATCAAAAGCAATAAAAGTGCCGAGCTGGATTTGGGCATTATCAAAGAGGATTTGAAAGAGAGCGAAGCAAAAGGCGCATTTTTTTGCGAATATGAAATTTTTAAAGATATTTATCGGCTGGAGGCAAGATCTGCTGTCCGTACCGGGCAAACGGTGTATCTGGGGCTTCTGACGATTACCGATGCCCAAGGCAGCCAGCCGGAGCTGAAGCTGCTAAATCGCTACGTGGACAGGCTGCAAGAATCGATCGTCCAGTCTGTGCGCCGGGGGGACGTGTACACCAGGTTCAGTGTTTCTCAGTTCTTGGTGATGTTGCCGACGACCAGCTTTGAAAACGGGAAGCGGGTGATGGAGCGCATTTGTCATAACTTCAGGAGCAGCAACCCAAAGGCTGCCGTGATCCTGAAATACAGCTTGCAACCAATGTGCCCCGTAGAGCTTTAACGCACGGGGAAGGCCGCTTCACCGGACGCGGACAAATGGATGTTTTGCGCTTTGTTGGCGGCGGGTGATCTTGGCGCGAAGAAGGCAAGGAGAAGGCGGCTTTGGCGCGAGGCGTTAAAGGGGGGGAGGGGAAGATGAAAAAGTTTTTAAAGCGCATCACCAGCCGATGCGCCACTGTGGCAGCGTTTATGATCTTGCAGCTGCTGGCTATTTTCGTTGTGATGACTGTTTTTCAAAACGAGTTTGTCTATTTTTACGCGACATTTAAAGTGATTTCCATTTGTGTCATTCTTCATATCATCAACAACGACAGCAACCCGGCCTATAAAATCGCCTGGCTGATCCCGATTGGGATCTTATCTATTTTTGGAAGCCTGCTGTATTTGATCTTTGGGAAGAACCGGATTTCCAAACGGGCGCAGAAGGAAGATGCGCAAGGGTGGAGTCCCGGTATAAGATGGCCATCGACAGCCGGGAGGGCGCCCTTGCGGCCCTGCGGGAGGAGGACGAGGAAGCGGCCCTTCAGTCCAGCTATTTGCAGCGGGCGGCAGGTGTTCCGCCGTACCGGAACACGGAGACTCTCCTTTTTTGGAGAAGGGGCTGGAGCAGTTCGCAGCCATGGTGCGGGAAATGGAGCAGGCAAAGCGGTTCGTCTTTCTGGAGTTTTTCATCATCGAGGCGGGGATCGTGTGGGACACCATCCTGGCGCTTGCTGGTGCGGAAGGCCAAAGAAGGGGTGGACGTGCGGGTGATGTATGACGACGTGGGGTGTCTGCTCACCTTGCCGAAAGACTATGACAAGCAGCTGGAACAGATGGGGATCAAGGCCTGCGTGTTCAACCGGTTTAAGCCGGTTCTCTCCCCCAGCTTCAACAACCGGGACCATCGGAAGATCTGCGTGGTGGACGGCATCGTCGGGTTTCACCGGCGGGATGAATCTGGCGGATGAATATATCAACGCGGTGGAGAAATATGGCCGCTGGAAGGATTGCGGCGTTTCTCTCAGAGGGGAGGCGGTTTGGAGCTTTACGCTGATGTTTCTCTCCGCCTGGGGGCACGCCCGGGGGGTTACGGAGGAGTTTGGCTCTGTTCCGGCCGGCCATCCCGGAGCGCCCCATCGAAGCGGAAGGGTATGCACAGCCCTTTACCGACACGCCTTTGGACAACGAGGCGGTGGGGCAGACGGTCTATCTGAACCTGGTGAGCCGGGCGAAGCGGTATGTGTACATCAGCACCCCTTATTTGATTCCGGACAACGAGATGATCACGGCGCTGAGCACCGCCGCGAAATGCGGTGTGGACGTGCGGATCGTGACCCCGCACATTCCGGACAAGGGCTTTGTCCATGCCCTCACCCGGTCGTATTATCCCATACTGACAGAGGCGGGGGTGAAGATTTACGAATATACACCGGGTTTTATCCATGCCAAGACCTTCGTGGCAGATGATGCCTACGCAGTGGTAGGCACCATCAATTTAGACTACCGCAGCCTGTATTTGCATTATGAGTGCGCCGTGTGGATGTACCGCAGCGAGGCAGTGCTTCAGTTGAAGGCGGACTACATGGAAACGCTGGATGTCTGCCAGGAGGTTACCCTAGAAAACTGCCGCAGCCGTCCCTGGTATACCCGTCTGCGCCATTCCGTCCTGCGGGTGTTTGCCCCGCTGCTGTGAGGCTAACCGTCGGGCCGCAAGCGTCAGAAAAGGCCATGGGGCCCGGGCGAAATTTGCCGGATCGGAGGGAACGGAAGGGGAGAAGCTCGGCCACGGGAGAGGGGTTGTCAACCGAGGGGGCTTTGTGGTACAATGGCAAGCAGAAGTACAAGTCGCTCAGATGAAGCCGCCAGAAACGACATCGCTGCATGGAACCCCCGCGGTGTCCTTTCGAAAGGAGTATCGTAACCGATGGGTGAAGGAAGAGAATACATTGCCAAAGAGGAAGCGGGCGGGAACGTCCAGATTTCGGAGGATGTGATCGCCACCATCGCGGCGGTGTCCGCCGCGGAGGTGGAGGGGTGCAGCCTGTCTGCCAACTTGGGCAGCGACATCGCGGAGCTGTTGGGCTCGGAAAAACGCGGGCAAGAGGCGTGAAAGTCCGCATTGCCGAGGGAAGAGGTCGTCATTGACGTCGACGTTTTGGTCACGTATGGCTTTCCCCATCCAGGATGTGGCAAAGCAGGTGCAGGATGCCGTGTACAACGGGCTGGAGGCCATGGCGGGGCTGACCGTAGCAGGCGGTGAACATCCACGTGGGCGGCATCCTCTTTGCCAAGGAGCCGAGGCAGCGGCCGGATCGGAAGTGAACAAGGAAGACCGCGCTGGGACAAATTCCGGGGCGGTCTTTTGCTCCGGGGAGAAGGGCGGCTTTTGTCGAAGGGGCAGGGGCCGGTTCGCCGGCATCTTTGACAAATGGCTGGGTCAGGAAAAATCAATATTTTCTCACACGAAATGAAACCCTTTGCAGGAAACAAGGGGTTTATTTTTGCGAATAAACTGTATATAATGAATAAACAATAAGGAAGCACACCGGTATCCGCCGGATGGAGGAATCGTATGACAAGAACAGTTGCAAGGGAAATTGCCATTCACTTTTCGTTTGAATTGGGTTTTTCCAACGAGAGCGCCCAGGTATGCCTTGACCGGAAGCTAAAGCGAGAGGTATTTTCAAGCCTTGCAGAAGAAGAGCCGCTGTATGGAGAATTTCCCAATCAGAAACAGGAAGAATATATCCGCCGTCTTGTCTGCGGCGTGGGAGAGCACGGCGCGGAGCTGGACGCCTATATCGAGCGGTATGCCGTGGGGTGGCGGTTTGCCCGTATCTCAAAGGTGGCGGCAGCGATTATGCGCGTTGCCATGTACGAACTGCTTTACATGCCGGAGGTTCCCCCCGCTACCGCCATCAATGAAGCGGTGGAGCTTTCCAAATCGTACGAGCCGGCAGAAGTGACTTCGTTTATCAATGGTATCTTGGGAACCTTCTGGCGGGAAGAGGGGAAGGCCCTTTCCGTTTTGCCCGGGGGGCAGACAGAGAAGGCGACACAGAAACAGGCCGACGTTTCGAAATCGGCGGAAGCGCCTTCCGACGGGGAAACGGCCTTGGAGGCAGACCCCAAAACAGAAGGTTTGGAGCCGGATCGTGTATGATTTGCTTGGGGATTGACACCAGTAATTACACCACATCCGTTGCGTTCTTTGACGGCACACGGGGGGAAAACAAAGGAAGGCTGCTTCCCGTTCCCGCGGGGGCATTGGGCCTGCGGCAGAGCGACGCGCTTTTTTCTCATATAAAGCAGTTGCCTCCTCTTTGGGACGAGCTGTATGAGTCCATTCAAAGGGGAAAAGTGGCGGCAGTGGCCGCCAGCACCCGCCCCCGGGCCGTGGAGGGGTCGTATATGCCCTGTTTCCTCGCCGGGGAAATGCTGGGGCGCGCGGTTTCCAGAACACTGCACATTCCTTTCGTCCCTGTGTCTCACCAGCAGGGACACGTGGCGGCGGCAGCCTTTTCGGCGGGGGATCTTTCTTTGCTGGATCGGCCCCACCTTTCTTGGCATCTGTCCGGGGGGACGACAGAGCTGCTGTATGTGACGCCGGACGGGGCATGCCCCAAAACAGAGAAAATCGGCGGAACAGAAGATTTGTCTGTCGGGCAGCTGATCGACCGGACCGGGAAGCTTCTGGGGGTTCCCTTTCCCGCGGGGCGGGTGCTGGATGGCTGGAGCCAGGCACCGGCGGCGGACGACCCTGCCGCGGCGGCCTTTTCCGTGAAGGTCAAGGAGCGGGCGTTTTCTTTGTCCGGTATGGAAAACAAAGTAAAAGCACTGGTGGAGCAGGGACAACCGAAGGAAGCGGTTTCCCGCTTTGTGCTGGACACGCTGGCCGCCGCCGTTCACGCAGGCGACAGAGCAGGCGCTGGAGCTGTATCCCGGCCTGCCGGTTTTGTTTGCGGGGGGCGTCTCTGCAAGTGAGCGGCTGCGCTTAAAGCTTGGGCCTTTGGGCGGGCATGTTTTCCGACCCGGCTTATGCTACGGACAATGCCTTGGGCGTTGCCATTCTGGCCCATCGGGCCTTGGGAAAGGAGCGAGGGTAATCGAGCGGATGATTTTTTCCGTTTCTCAGATCAACGGATATTTGAAACAAATGATGGAGGCCGATTCATTGCTGTCCGCCGTTTTCGTGCGGGGTGAGATCTCCAATTATAAGCAATATCCTTCCGGCCACCATTATTTTACATTGAAGGACGCATCCGGCGCCCTGCGCTGCGTTCTCTTCCGGCGGGAGGCCGGGCGCCTGCGGTTTGCGCCCCAAAACGGGATGAAGGTGATCGCCTTTGGGCGTATCTCTGTGTTTCCCCCGGGACGGGCAATATCAGCTTTATTGCGGCGAACTGATGCCGGATGGAGTGGGGGCTTTGTCCGTCGCATTCGATCAGCTCAAGGAGAAAGCTGTATACAAGAGAGGACTGTTTGAACAGGCACATAAAAAAGCGCTGCCCCGCTACCCGGAGCGAATTGCGCTTGATTACATCCCCGGTGGGCGCCGCCGTGCGGGACATGCTGCGGATTTTAAAAGCCCGCTGGCCCCTTGCCAAGGTGCTGCTCCTGCCTGTTCGGGTGCAGGGAGCCGAGGCCGCGGGAGAACTGGCGGAGGCCCTGGCGTTTGTCAACGAATGCCGGGCCGCGGATCTGGTGATCCTCGGCAGGGGCGGCGGTTCTATGGAAGACCTTTGGGCGTTCAATGATGAAGCGCTGGCAAGGGGGATTTATGCTTCTCCCATTCCCGTGATTTCGGCGGTGGGCCACGAGCCGGATGTGACGATTTCTGACTATGTGGCGGATCTGCGTGCCGCCACCCCGTCCAATGGGGCGGAGCTGGCCGTGCCGGATCAAAAGGAGCTGCTCTCCCGCCTTTCGCTTTTGCGGGCCCGGCTGTTCGGCGTAATGACAGCGCAGAATGCAAGGCCGAGCGACAGCAGCTGGAAAGATATCGGGCGGCCCCCGTTTTGCAGTCTCCGCTGCGCTATACAGAGGAAAAACGACAGTTTTTGGATTTGACCAGACATCGCTGGGAAGAGGCCATGGGGCGGCTGTTTTCCGCTGCCGAAGCCCGGGTGGCCCAATGCGCGGCGCAGCTCAACGCCCTCAGCCCACTGGCCGTGCTGGGGAGGGGATACGCCATTGCCCGGAAACGAGACGGCTCTCCCGTTGTCTCCGGGCGGCAGGTGACGGCAGGAGAGGAGCATCGACTTGTCCTTCGCATCCGGCGGCGCCTGCTGCCAGGTGCTGGAGGCCCGAGTGGGACGAAGAAGAGAACGCGCTCTGCCGTCCGGCATGCAGGACGGCCCAGGGAGGAAATGAAGATGGGACGGAACAGAAAAAAAGCAGCCGAAGTTTTGAGCAGTCGATGGAGCGGCTGGAGAAGATCATCGCTTCTTTGGAAAAGGGGGATGCCCCTTTGCAGGATGCATTGCGCTTGTTTGAGGAGGGCGCCGGCCTTTTGCGCAGCTGCACCGAGATATTGGATCAGGCGGAGCAGACCATCGTGACCCTTCAAAAAGGGATGTCCGGCGCGCCTGTGGAGGCGCCTTTTGCAGGAGCCTCTTTCCCGGAAGAAAGCTGATTTCTCGAAAAAGAGAAGAAATGGGAATGAAACATCATACAATGAAAAAAGCGGAGTTGGAACAATTTCAGGCGGACAGACGCCTGCTTGAAGAAGCGCTTTCTCGGTATTTCCACGGGCGCCCTCGTTGGGGGGTGCTGCAGGAAGCAATGGAATATAGTTTACTATCCGGCGGAAAGCGGATTCGGCCGGTATTGACGCTGGCCTTCTGCCGCTTGTTTGGCGGAAGGGAGGCTTCTGCCCTTCCCCTTGCCTGCGCCGTGGAGATGGTACATGCCTATTCTTTGATTCACGATGACTTGCCTTGCATGGACGATGACGATTATCGGCGGGGCAAGCCGACCTGCCATAAAGTGTATGGAGAGGCTGTTGCGGTTTTGGCGGGGGACGCGCTTTTGACCGCGGCCTTTGAGGTGATTTTAGACCCCTCCCTGGAGGGGATTTCAAGAGAGCAGGCGGCCCAGGCGGCCTTTGTGCTTGCAAAAGCCGCGGGCCGCTCCGGAATGATCGGCGGGCAAACATTGGACATGATGGAAACAGAGGCGACAGAACAAGGCATTTTAGAGCTGCACGGGATGAAGACCGGCGCCCTTTTAAAAGCCGCGGCCGCCCTGGGCGTCATTGCCGCAGGGGGAGACGAAACGGCACAGCGAGCGGCGGCATCGTATGCGGGACATCTGGGCCTTGCATTTCAGATACAAGATGACTTATTGGACGTGGAAGGTGACCCCGCCGTTTTGGGAAAGCGCACCGGGGCAGACGATGCCGCCGGCAAGCAGACCCTTGTGTCTCTGCTGGGAATCGCTTCTTGCCGCGCCCGGGTGCGGGAAGAGACGGCCCTTGCCAAAGAGGCCCTCGCCCCTTACGAGGGGCGGGAGTATCTCTGCGCGCTGGCCGAATGGCTCCAAGGGCGGACGTATTGACCGTCTGCCCGCTTTGCGCCAAAAATGCCTTTTGCGTTTTGTTTGATAAGGAGTAGATCCATGTTGGAAGAAAAAAAGCCGCCCTTGTGGCAGCTGAGCGATGCGAGAAGCCGCTCTCTCTTTGCGGCGACCCTGCGGCGAGACGCTGCTGAGCGCCGTCTCCCGAGACGGGGGGGCACTTGGCCTCTAATCTGGGTGTGGTGGAGCTGACGGTGGCGCTGCACAGGGTGTACGATTTGGAAGAGGACCGGTTGGTATTTGATGTAGGGCATCAGTGCTACGTACATAAAATACTGACAGGAAGAGAAGATGAAATGAGAACGCTCCGCCAATTTGGCGGTCTTTCCGGGTTTCCAAGGCCTTGGGAGAGCAAGGCGGATGCCTTCGTGGCAGGCCACGCGTCCAATGCGGTTTCCGTGGCTCTGGGCATGGCCCGGGCCAGAACGCTGCTTCAAAAGCAGTATCATGTGATTGCCCTTTTGGGTGACGGCGCGCTCACCGGCGGGCTGGCGTATGAGGGCCTCAGCAACGCCGGGCAAAGCGGCGAGCCGATGCTGGTGAGTTTTAAATGACAACGGCATGTCGATCCAGGAAAACGTGGGCGGGATCGCCAAGCTATGCTGGCCCACCAGCGGCTGAAGCCTCCACTACCTCCGGTTCAAAAAAGGGTACCGGAAGGTGATGAACGCGCTGCCCGGCGGGCAGCAGATCTACCGGGTGACGCATAAATTAAAGCAGGGCCTGAAGGATGCCATTTTGTCCTGCTCCATGTTTGAGGAGATGGGGTTTACCTATATCGGCCCGGTGGACGGGCACGACGTGGCGGCGCTGACCCGCCTGCTCCAGTGGATCAAGACGCTGGAAGACGCCGGTGCTGCTCCATGTGCGCACGGTAAAAGGGAAAGGGTGCGTCTACGCCGAGCAGACGCCGGACGCCTACCATGGCGTTTCCCCCTTTGACCTGGAGACAGGGAGTCTCTCTGGCCCGGTCGGGGCAGATAGCTTTTCCGCCGTCTTTGGGGAGACGATGTGCCGGCTGGCGGAGGAGGATGGGCGGGTTTGCGCCATCACGGCGGCGATGCAGTCCGGCTGCGGTCTGGATCCGTTTCGCCAAAGGCGTACCCGAACCGGTTTTTCGACACGGGCATCGCAGAGGGGCACGCCGCCGCCATGGCCGGCGGCATGGCAAAGCAGGGGCTGCTACCCTGTGTTTGCCGTGTACTCCACGTTTTTGCAGCGGTCATATGACATGCTGCTGCACGACGTCGCCATCGATCATCCTCCATGTGGTGCTGGCGGTGGACCGGGCGGGCCTTGTGGGGGAGGACGGCGAAACCCACCACGGGGTGTTCGACGTCGCGTATCTCTCCTCCGTCCCGCAGATGCGGATCTTTTGCCCCGCCAGCTTTCAGGAGCTGCGCTGCATGCTCCGGCGGGCGGCGTTTGCGTGTGACGGCCCGGTGGCCGTGCGCTATCCCCGAGGCGGGAGAGGGCGCATACCGGGAGGATGCGGGGAGAGGCCGCTGCCGTCTGTCTGCCTTTGTCAGGGGACGGACATTACCTTGGTGGGGTATGGGGTGCTGATCAATGCGCTGTTGGAGGCCGCCGCCCGGCTGGAAGACCCTGGGCGTCCAGGCAGAGGTGGTGAAGCTGAACGAGCTGGGAGGCGGGCCTGGATGCGGGCTTTGTCTGCGCCTCGGTGGCGAAGACAAAGCGGCTGCTGGTGCTGGAAGACTGCGTCCACATGGGCAGCGCGGGGCAGCAGCTGGCCGCCGCCCTTGCCGCGGAGGCAGGTGGCGACAGATGGGGATTTGGCTGCAAAACCTGGGCGCCGCAGTTTGTGGAGCACGGGGCCGTGTCCCAGCTGCGCGAGCCTCCACGGCCTTTGACGGCCCGAGTCGGTGGCGCAGAAGGCTCTTGTCCCTGTGCCAGGAAAGACATGAAGAAAGAGTAAGGAATACGACGGATGAAAGAAAAAAAGCGATTGGACGTTCTGCTGTTTGAAAAAGGGCCTGGCGGAAAGCCGCCAAAAGGCCCAGACGCTGGTGATGTGCGGCTTGGTCTATGTGGACGGAAAGCGGGAGGAAAAGGCCGGCGCCCAGGTTTTGGCAGACGTGACGATAGAAATAAAAGAGCATGGCAGCTCTTTTGTCAGCCGGGGCGGGCTGAAGCTCCAAAAAGCGCTGGATGCCTTTGACGTCCATCCCGAAGGGAAGGTTTGCCTCGATTCCGGCGCTTCCACCGGCGGGTTTACCGACTGCCTGCTCCAAAGCGGGGCGGCGCGTGTATATGCTGTGGATGTGGGCTACGGGCAGCTGGATTGGAAGCTGCGGCAGGATCCAAGGGTTGTTTGCCTGGAGCGAACCAATCTGCGGCACGTGACAGCACAGGAGATTCCCGACCCGCTGCATCTTGCAACGCTGGATGTGTCGTTTATCTCCCTTCGGCTGGTGCTTCCCGCTGTCAAAGCGCTTTTGCGGGAAGGGGGAGAGGTGATTTGTCTCATCAAGCCCCAGTTTGAAGCGGGGAAAGAAAAGGTGGGGAAAAAAGGGGTTGTGCGGGATCCGGAGACCCACGCGGAGGTGCTGCAGCATTTCTGTGAAGATGCGGAGGCCTTGGGCTACTCCGTCAAGGCCCTGTCCTTTTCGCCCATTCGAGGACCGGAAGGGAACATCGAATTTTTGGGCCACCTGACAGCGGGGGAAGGGCCTGCGTTTCCGCGGGAAGCCATCTGCCCCATGGTGGAGCAAGCGCACAGTGCGCTGGCGAAAGGGTGAGGGGAATGAAGAAAGTTGTATTGCTGTCAAATCCCTATCGGGACAAAGGGATTAAAACAGCCCTGCGGGCGCAGAATATTTTGCGGTCCGTGGGAATTGAAACAAGCCTTTGCCTGTCCCTGCGGGGGAATCCCTCAGGCGGCGTGCCGCCGGGAGTGGCCGTGTCTGACGTCGGTGAACAGCTGCGTGACGCGGACATTCTGATTTCGTTTGGAGGGGACGGCACCATCCTCCACGCTGTAAAATCAGCCAATGCGCACAACGTTCCGTTGCTGGGGGTTAACCTGGGCAGCGTTGGTTTTTTGGCCGAGCTGGAGGAAGATGAGCTGACGCAGCTCAAGCGCCTTGCCACGGGGGACTATTTTTTGGAAGAGCGGATGATGCTGGACGTATGGATCTCCCGAGGGGGCAAGGTGATCTTCCGGGATACGGCACTCAATGAAGTGGCTCTGATCAAGGCGGCTCCCGCCGGGGTGATTGGCCTGTCTATCAAGGGGGACGATGTTCTGATGTCCCAGTTTGCGGGTGACGGCGTCATTTTAAGCACGCCAACCGGTTCAACGGCCTATTCCATGTCGGCGGGCGGGCCGGTGGTAGAGCCAACGGCGGAAAACATTATCATGACGCCGGTTTGCGCCCACGGCACACAGGCCAGGGCATTTGTGCTGGCGCCAAACCGGGTGGTGACGGTGCAGCTGCGTAAACCGACGAGAAGAACGGCTTTGCTTTCGGTGGACGGGGGGAAGACCGTCCGTTTGACGGACAAAGATGTTCTGGTCGTGACAAGGGCAGCGGAAAAGACGCGCCTTGTGCGTCTGTTAGACCGAAAGTTTTACGATATCTTTCGTTTAAAATTCAGCAGGGAAAGGAAAGAACATCGATGAAAAAGGAACGACAAGCGGCGATCCTCAGCGCCATTGCCGAAGCGGACATTGAAACACAGCAAGACCTGCTGGATGCGCTGGAACAGAAAGGATTTTCCTGTACCCAGGCGACGATTTCCAGGGACATCAAGGAACTGCATCTGATCAAGGCACCCACCGGGCGGGGCAACTACCGCTATACGGCGGCCGGACGGGGCACCCCAAACGCGGAGGGACGGCTGCGGACGATTTTTCGGGAGAGCGTTACATCCTTCGATTATGCCCAGAATATCGTGGTGTTAAAGACCATGCCGGGGCTTGCCTCCGCTGCCTGTGCCAATTTAGACAGCATGGAAATCCGCGATCTTTTGGGCACCATCGCAGGGGACGATACATGTGTTTTGATTATGCGAAACGAAAGCGCTGCCGGAGCTTTTTGCAGCGAGGTGGAGCAAATGCTGTTTTAGCCGAACGGGAGGGAAAACCTGTCCGTTGGGGTGAGAACCGATGGTTGGGTTTGGTTTTGCGTCAAAGAAAGGAGCGGGCCCAGAGTGCTTACTTTGTTGCATATTGAAAATATTGCGGTGATTGAACAGGCGGATGTCTGGTTTGAAAGCGGATTTAACGTCCTAACCGGTGAAACCGGCGCGGGTAAATCCATTGTGGTGGATGCACTCAATATGGTCATCGGGGAGCGGGCGTCTCGAGATCTGATCCGCACCGGGGCAAAATCCGCGCTGGTGACAGCGGTGTTTCAGGACGTACCTTCCTTGCCCTGGCTGGAGGAAAACGGCATCCAGCCGGACGAGGACGGAAACTTGATTCTCGCGCGTGAGCTGCACAAAGACGGGAGAAGCCTGTGCCGGGTCGGGGGGCGCCCTGTGCCGGTGTCCGGCTTGCGTGCCCTCGGCGGCCAGCTTTTGAACATTCACGGCCAGCAGGACGGACAGCAGCTTTTAAACGAAGGGCGCCATCTGTTTTACTTAGACCAGTTCGCGGCAGACGGGGCGGAGCGGAAAGCCTATCAAGGGACATACCATAAGCTTGTTGGCCTAAAAAAGGAGATGGATGCCCTGCGTATGGACGAGGCGGAGAAAAGCCGCCGGTTAGATACCCTCCGCTACCAAATTGACGAGCTGGAACGAGCCGATTTGCAGGAGGGGGAGGAAGAGGCGCTCCGCACCCGGCGCACTCTTTTGCGTGGCGCCGGAAAGTTTACAGAGGCATTGGAGCAAGCCAGCCATTGCCTTGTAGGAGACGAAGATTCCGCCGGCGCGCTGGGTCTGCTGGAAGAGGCCGCCCGGGCGTTGGGCAGGGCTGCTTCCGTCAGCGAGGAGCTGGAGTCTCTTTCCGAACGGATGGATGAAGGGGTGTATGCCATTCGGGATATGGCGGAAGAAGTACGGGATCTGCGGTACCAATTTGACTTTTCTCCCGAGGAGCTGGATGGGATAGAGGGGCGGCTGGATCTTTTGTACCGTCTGGGCCGAAAGTATGGGGCGGATACGAAGGAGATGCTTGCTTTCCTGGAAAAGAGCAAAGAAGAGCTGGAGCGGATCGAGGTGGCAGACGACACGCTGGTTCGCCTGGAAAAACAGATGGATCAGGTGCTTTCCGATGCCGTTCAAGCGGCGCGTGACCTGTCGGATACACGAAAGCGGGCGGCCCGCGCGCTGGAGGAGCGGATTGCGGCAGAACTGAACCATCTGAATATGAAAGGCGTACAGATCAAGGTGGAGTTCACACCTAAGAACGCCTTGTACGGACTAGATGAAACAGGGATGGATCAAGTGCGGTTTCTGCTTTCCGCCAACGCGGGAGAAGATTTGCGGCCCATCCATAAAATCGCGTCCGGCGGCGAGCTTTCAAGAATCATGCTGGCCATGAAAAGCGTTCTTGCGGAGGACGACGACGTAGGTACGTTGGTGTTTGATGAAGTGGATACCGGCGTCAGCGGCCGGGCGGCCAGCCGGGTGGCGGAAAAGCTGCGCGCGGTTTCGGAAAAGCGTCAGGTGCTCTGCGTGACCCACTTGCCCCAGATTGCCGCCGCCGGAGAAACCCATTTCATGGTGGAAAAGAAAGAGGAAAACGGCCGTACCTTCACAGCTGTTCATCCTTTGGAGGCAGAAAGACGGGCGCTGGAAATTGCAAGAATCGTTTCCGGCGACCAAGTGACGGAGTCCAGCCTGCAAAATGCCCGGGAGATGCTTTCCATGTGGAACAAAATCAAGGAGAAAACGTAACGTCAAAGCAGACTGCTGTTAAAGACAAAAAATGGGGCGGCTCTTTCGCCCCATAGGGAACACAACGGAATGAGGAGATGGAAACGATGACCGTAATGGAAGAACTCAAAGCCCGGGGCTTGATTGCCCAAATGACGGATGAAGCGGACATTCAGGCACTGGTGGACAGCGGAAATGCTACATTTTATATCGGGTTTGACGCCACGGCAGACAGTTTGCATGTGGGTCATTTTTTGCAGCTTGTGGTTATGCGCCATTTGCAGCAGGCGGGCAACCGGCCCATCGCCCTGCTGGGAGGCGGCACCACAATGGTGGGTGACCCGTCGGGAAGAAGCGATATGCGCCAGATGATGACACAAGAGCAAATTCAGCACAACGCCGATTGTTTTCAGGCCCAGATGGAACGATTTTTGGACTTTTCCCAGGGCAAGGCCTTGATGGTGAACAACGCGGATTGGCTGCTGAACCTGAATTATGTAGACATGCTGCGGGATGTTGGGATTCACTTTTCTGTCAATCGGATGCTCACGGCAGAGTGCTATAAAAACCGGATGGAAAAGGGACTGTCCTTTTTGGAATTTAACTACATGATCATGCAAAGTTATGACTTTTATGCGCTGTTTCAGCAATATGGCTGCCGTCTCCAGTGCGGAGGAGACGACCAGTGGTCGAACATTCTGGGAGGGACGGAGCTGATCCGCCGCAAGCTGGGAGAGAATGCCTATGGCATGACCTTTACGTTGCTGCTCACGTCTGACGGACGGAAAATGGGAAAAACCCAAGCAGGCGCCGTTTGGCTGGACCCTGAAAAGACCAGCCCATATGATTTTTATCAGTACTGGCGCAACGTGGACGACGCAGACGTACTGCGCTGTCTGCGTATGCTGACCTTTTTGCCGTTGGAACAGATTGATGCGATGGACAAATGGGAGGGCAGCCAGCTAAACCGGGCCAAGGAAATTCTGGCCTATGAGCTGACGGAGATGGTCCATGGAACGGCAGCGGCAGACAAAGCACAGGAGACAGCCAAGGGACTTTTTGTTGGCGGCGGGAACCTGGAAAACATGCCGCAAACCATCCTTTCAGAGTCTCATTTTCAGAACGGGTCGATCAGCGTGGTGGATCTGCTCCTGCAGTGCGGCCTTTCCCCGTCCAAGGGGGAAGCACGGCGGCTGATTACCCAGGGCGGTGTTTCGGTCAACGGGGGGAAAGCGGATGTAGCCGACTTTTTTACAAAAGAACAGGCAAAGGAAGGGCTGATGATCAAAAAAGGGAAAAAGGTCTTTCATCGGGCTACGTTGGAGTGATGCAAAAAAAGATGCCACAAAAGGCGGGCAACGATACAATTTTCCATAGAAAGGCGGGGCGCAACGCGCCCCGCCTTTCTTGTACCGCAGAGACAACGAAAGAGTAAAAAGCGATGGACAAATGGGAAAATCCTTTGTAGCCGGGAGAAAGAAGGCCCGCTTCTGAACAACAGGGCACTCCCGATATATAAAGATGAGGCTGAGCCGAAAAGGGGAAAAAGGGGAAACAAGGAAGATAACATACAATTTGGACAAAAAGATATCTTATGAAATAACAAAATAGAGTTCAATAGCATAATAATTATTTGCATGCAAAATAGTTGTTGACAAACTATTTGCGTGATGGTATTATAGTATCATAGAGTTTTGAAGAGCAGATGAAACAATCTGCGCAACAAAATGCCAACAGATGGAAAAGGAAATGATGGAGGATGTTTTCATGACACAACAAAAGCAAGCAGCTCCCTGGGCGGATCCAGCGCCAGCCGGTCTCGTGGCCTTAGCAATTGCCTGTTTCACCTTTTTTGCTGTATACTCCGGACGTGTAGACGCAAACGCGACGCCCCTACTTGGCATTTGGCTGTTGGGCGGGTTTGTGGTTCAGCTCGTTGTCGGCATCATTGAGATGAAAGAAGGCAATGTTCTGGGTGGAAACGTATTTTTGTTTTTCTCTGCGTTTTTCATGTTTGTAACAGGAACTGAACTGCTTTTTAAGTTTTGGATGAGCCAAAGCGGCATTGCGTTAGACCCCACCATTGACGGTTGGGCTTGGCTGGTACTGGCCATCTCTTTGATCGCATGGACCCCTGGTTATTTGAAAAATGCCAATGCAGTCATGGCTTCATGTGTTTCTGTGCTGGATGTGGCGGTGTTATTGATCGCCCTGAAGGACTTGGGTCTGTTTGGCACGGGTGCGGTACTTGCTGTAGTATCCCAGATTATTGCATACTCCCTGCTCATCGGAGGTATTTTAGGCCTTTATGTTGCAGCAGCCATTATTTTGAATAAATCCATAGGTAAAACTGTAATAAAGGTTCCGGGTCCCCTGCTCCGGGCAAAACCAGAACGGGAATTATCCACCACCTGTGTAGCGGAGTAAATAAAGGATTTCCCCTAATCCTTTTCGATCCCCGGCGCGCCGTAATCACCGGCACGCCGGGGAGAAAT
Source organism: Oscillospiraceae bacterium (assembly GCA_050950425.1). Classification (GTDB taxonomy): domain Bacteria; phylum Bacillota; class Clostridia; order Oscillospirales; family Oscillospiraceae; genus RGIG529. Next base: position 471,763 of record JBMNHO010000002.1, on the reverse strand, counting down.
AATTCCAAAGAAATGAAAAAACATTGGTTGTTGGTTATTATATTTGGTTACTCCATAAACATTGCGTTTGCCGGTACGAAAGTGAAGCAGCGGAACGACAAACAATGGTGGTGTACAAATACATTGACGATGGGCGCAAGATTCGGTCTTGCGCCCACCTCCACTTTTCCCCCAAAACAAAAACAAGCAGCCGCATCGATGCGGCTGCTTGTTGCGTCAGGTGGGATGAATGATTCAAACAGGAAGAATGCGCCGAAAGGGCGGCGGATCAGCCCCGTCGTTTTTCACAGGTGCGGAAAAGAAGGAGCCAAATGGCACGGAAGAAAACAGCGTCAGGGGCGGGGCGCTTCCATCGGCTCTACGCCAAAGGCGCCGCACACGGCCTCCAGAGCCAGAGGCAGATCGTGGCTATTCACCAAAATGGAGATATCCACGTCAGAGGTGGTGATCAGCATAATCTGGACACCTGCATCCGAGAGGATGGAAAACACCCGAGCCGCAACGCCGGGCGTGCCCACCATATCTGCATCATAAAAGGCAATTTTACAGTTGCCCGGCAATACTTCACTTTGAATGTCAGGATATTTTGCCTTTTTCTTGGCCAACACAGAAAGTGCCTTTGGCAGCATCTCGTCGGCAAGGGAAAAGGAAACGCTGATAAAGCTGCCGCGAGGGGCCGTTTGGCTGATCATGTCAATGACAATGCCTTCTTCCGCCAGGGCAGACAGCACTTCAGCTACGCTTTTGCTGTCGCTTGGCGCTTGGGCGAGAGACACAAGAGAGACCTGTGCCTGATATGATATTTTGCTAATACCGCTGCTCATAAAAATCCTCCTTCTTACCGTACCAGCAAGTCCTGCATGGAATACAGCCCGGCGGGCATGCCGCTTAAAAACAAGGCCGCTTCCAACGCGCCGGAGGCAAACACCTCCCGTGACTGGGCGCGGTGTGTCAGTTCGATCACTTCATTATGTCCGGCAAACATCACCTCGTGATCCCCCACGATGGTGCCGCCGCGCACAGCGGAAATGCCGATTTCCTTCTTGGCCCTGGGTTGGCGGACGCTTTGCCGTTCATAGACATATTCCGCCTCAAAAGGCAGTGCGCTTTTGGCAGCATCCGCCAGCATCAGAGCAGTGCCGCTGGGAGCATCCAGCTTTTGGTTGTGGTGCCGTTCCACGATTTCAATGTCCCATGTATTGCCCAAGGCGGCGGAAGCTTGCTTCACCAACGCGATCAGCGCATTGATCCCAACGGACATATTGGCCGACTGGAACACGGGAATCTTTTCTGCCGCCGCTTCGATCTGCTCCTGCTGCGCCTCGGTATAGCCGGTGCTGGCCAAAACCAAGGGCAGCCGGCGGCTCAGGCAATAAGAAAGCAGCGGAGAGAGAAAATCGTGGTTAGAGAAATCCACCACAACATCGGCGTCATCTTTGTACCCTTCCGGCTGCGCAAAAAGGGGAAGGGGGCAGGAGGACGCGGGGTGACGCGTAAAACCGGCCACAGGGGTAAACGCCGGATGCTTCGAGGCAAGACGGTAAACGACTTGCCCCATCCGGCCATTGAAGCCGGAGACAATCAGTTTGAGCATGTATGTTACCCTTTCCTTTGTGTTTTCGCGGCTCTATGGCGTAAAGCGGCGCCATAGAGCCGCAAAACGTTCCTTGCTGGGCGATTATTTGATTTGGATGCCCATATCCACCATGTTTTCCTTCAAGATTTCCAGGTTTTTGGAAGTCATTTCGCATAGAGGAAGGCGGCATTCCCCCACGCCAAAGCCGGCCAAATTCATGGCTGCCTTGATGGGGATGGGGTTCACCTCAATGAAAAGAGAATTGATGAATTTCATGTTCTCCGTTTGCAGCTTTGCCGCTTCCTTGAAGTTTCCCTCCAAGCACAAGTGGGACATGTTCTTCGTCAGCTCCGGCAGAATATTGGCCACAACAGAGATGACGCCTTTTCCGCCCAAAGACATGAGAGGGACCACCTGGTCATCGTTGCCGGACCAAAGATAGAAATCGTCCGGGCAGAGGGCTCTGGTGGAGGCGATCAAAGAGAAATTGCCCGATGCTTCCTTGACACCGTTGATATTGGGGTGCTTGGCGAGCGCCGCATATGTCTCGGCGGCAAAAGAGAGCCCCGTGCGGGAGGGAACGTTGTACAGGATCATCGGGATATCCACCCGATCCGCAATATATGTATAATGCTTGATCAGCCCGGCCTGTGTGGCTTTGTTGTAATAGGGCGTCACCACCAAAGTGGCGTCCGCGCCGGATTTTTTGGCATGCTGAGACAAAAAGACCGCGGCATTGGTGTCGTTGCTCCCGGCGCCGGCGATCACCTTCATCCGGCCGGCGGTGTGTTTGACGCAGAAGTCCACAGCTGCAATGTGCTCCTCCAAGCTTTGGGTAGAAGATTCCCCCGTGGTGCCGCAGATGATCACCGCATCTGTGCCGGAATCTGCCTGAAAGTCAATCAACTCTCCCAGCTTCGGGAAGTCGATGCCGCCGTCTTTGAGAAACGGAGTGATAATGGCCACGCCGGACCCTTCAAATACAGGCTCTCTCATAATGATCCTCCTTCAAAAATCATGTCGTCGGATTAGTCCATATATCCTTCCGCGCAGAGCAGCTCTGCCAGAAGGACGGCACCGCCGGCCGCGCCCCGCAACGTGTTGTGGGACAAACAAACAAATTTATAGTCATATTGCGTGTCCGGACGCAGTCGGCCGATGGAGATGGCCATGCCGCCTTCCAGATCCCGGTCGAGACGGGTCTGGGGCCGGTTGTCTTCTGTAAAATAATGCAGGAACTGCTTGGGCGCGGAGGGCAGATCCAACTCTTGCGCCCTGCCTTTGTAGTTTTGCCAGATATCCAGAATCTCGTCTCTGGACGGGGCTTTTTCAAACGAGGCAAAAACGGAAGCCATGTGGCCGTTGGCCACCGGTACGCGAATGCACTGAGCGGTGATAGAAGGAGACTGGGCGTCGACGATGTGGTCTCCTTCCAGCCTGCCCCAAAGCTTCAGCGGCTCTTTTTCTGATTTTTCTTCTTCTCCGCCAATATAGGGGATGACATTGTCCAGCATGTCGGGCCAAGTCTGAAAGGTTTTGCCCGCACCGGAAATGGCCTGATAAGTGCTGACCAGAATTTTTTCAAGGCCAAATTTACGCAGGGGATGCAGCGCCGGAACATAGCTCTGCAGCGAACAGTTGGACTTGACGGCGATAAAACCCCGTTTTGTGCCAAGTCGTTTTTTCTGGGATGCAATGACATGGATATGCTCGGGGTTGATCTCCGGCACCACCATAGGCACATCCGGGGTAAACCGGTTTGCGCTGTTGTTGGAAACCACAGGACATTCATATTTTGCCATTTCATCTTCCAGCGCGCGCACCTGATCTTTATCCATATCCACAGCACAAAAGACAAAGTCCACTTGATCAGCCATTTGCTTCAGGTCGGTCGCCGCGTTTAACACCATGATGTTTTTTGCCTCATCCGGCATGGGAGTGTCCAGCTGCCAGCGTTTTCCCGCGGCTTCTTCATATGTTTTTCCGGCAGACCGCCCACTGGCCGCGATGGCGCGAAGCTGAAACCAAGGATGGTTTTCCATCAAGGTGACAAATCGCTGGCCCACCATGCCAGTTCCGCCAATGACCCCTACTTTGTACTGTTTCATTTTATACCCTCCAGTTGTGACGGCAAACAGCCATCTGATTTAGTTTATGCAAAACAAAGGAAAAGTGAGCAAATAAACCCGCCTATTTTAGGAAGAGTTCTCCCAAAAAGAAAAGGTCTTGAAAAAAATAAAATCAGCGGGTTGAAAAACCGGCTGATTTTGTAATATAATATGTCGAGCAGGGGAAACCTGACCGATGGTTATATTACCCAAGCAGACAGCTCTCCATCAGAACACTTGATGACAGTCGAGGGGCTGTTAACCCATCGCCCAGGAGAGACCATTCCGACCGCGTCGCTCCTTCGGCGGCTTCCCCTTTTGCTGCCGGTTGATCGGGCGTTCGGAACCCCAACCGCGCTATTCATGAAAACCGCACCTCTATCCTGCATAGGATGAATATTTGATTTGGTTCTTATGTTATCATATCCACTTTCCGCTGTCAAGCGCCATGGGAAGAGGTAAAAGAGAGAAATGGAGTATCAAAATGGGAAAACGGTTTATGCAAGTTGTAGTAGTGTCTTTTGGGCTTCTGGCTTCTTTGTTGCTGCCCGTCTCTGCCCTTTCAGAAAATCCGTATATACGCATCGGCCTGTATTATAGCAGCGACGCCCTTACCTCTGCCAATTTAGAGAACAAGACAGGGTACGGGAGCGGCTATCGGTTTGGTTTTTTTGATAACAGTTACGGGTTCACCCAGGTGGGATCCACAACGGAGACCCAAATTTCTATGCTGAAACAGGTCAACCAATATTTAACCGGCGGCGTGTATCAAACCAGCATTCCCACGGGGAGCTATGAAGTGGTGGGCGCATACCATGTGCAGCTGCCCGATACATACAGCAGCGCGGCGGCTGCTCAAAACGCAGCCGCCGGATATACAGGCGGGTTCCCCGCGTATATTGACGGGAAATATCGTGTTCGGGTGGGGAGCTATAGAAGCACGGCGGACGCACAGGCGGCGGCAAACACGCTGGGGGTTTCCGGTGCGGCGGCGGTGGGAGCCAGCAGCACGGCGGTAACGGTTACCCGCACGAAAACCACGAAAATCTTGCTTCAGTTTGACGGGGGCAGCGCAAGTTCTCTGGTGGTGCGCCCGGGGCAGAACGATTCTGTTAAAACCATCACATGGTTTAAAAACAACCAGTATTACGGCTCGTTCCAGTATAAACGGATTTCTGGCGGGAATTTGACGGTGATCAACATTTTGCCCATGGAGGACTATGTAAAGGGCGTTTTGCCATATGAAATGAGCAGCTCCTGGCCCCTGGAAGCGCTAAAGGCCCAGGCGGTTTGCGCCCGCAGCTACGCCGCCCGTGGCCTGCAAAAACACAATTCGCTGGGGTTCGACTTATGCAATACCAGCGACTGCCAGGTGTACAGGGGCACCGCATCCGCATCGGCCAACAGCAACAAGGCGGTGGACCAAACGTATGATATTTATGCGTGGTCCGGCAATACCCTGTGCCAAACGGTGTACCATTCCTGCGACGGCGGCGCCACAGAGGACGCGAAAAACGTCTGGGGCAACCATTTTTCCTATCTGGTGGGCGTAAAGGACCCCTATGAGGCGGATGTTGCGGGCAAGATTTCTTACTATTACTGGTCCGCTACGTATACCACGCAGGAGTTGACGGCTCGATTGCGGGAAAAAGGATATGCCTGCGGGGCGATTGTCAATTTATCCGTTGCCGCGTGGTCTAATACGGGGAACCCCGCTAAAATTACCTTTATAGACAGCAACGGGAAAAGCTATTCCTTTTCCGGGACCAATCTGGTCAATATATTCAACACAGCAGGGAAAAAAGCAAGGAGCTATCGATATCAGATCACGGCAAGCGGCGGCAGCGCCGGCAGCGGCGCCGGAACGCTTTATGTCAATCCCGGCGGAGGCACCATCGCCGGGACCAAAGGCGCCTATGCCATCGGCGGAAACGGGACGAAAATCCAGCTGACAGACGAGGCATATGCCATCACCGGCTCCGGGACGCAAAAGCTGCAATCCTCTGCCGGAACGGGAAGCACACCTCCAACCTCTTACACGATCTCCGGCAGCGGATGGGGGCATAACGTAGGAATGAGCCAATGGGGGGCGTATGCCATGGCTCAGCGGGGGTATACATATGACCAGATTTTGAAATTTTACTACACAGGGGTCACCCTGAAATAGGGCAGCGAAATGAAGTTCCCCCGTCCGGGAGAGAGCCGGGCGGGGACTTCTTATGGAAAGGGTTTTATGAAAACAAAGGATTTTGATTATGATTTGCCAAAGGAGCTGATCGCCCAAGCGCCGCCGGAACGAAGGGATCAGTCTCGGCTTTTGACACTGCGCCGGCAGACCGGAGAAATCGGCCATCGGCATTTTTATGAGTTGCCTCAATTGCTCAAAAAAGGGGACTGCCTGGTGCTGAACGATTCCCGGGTGCTTCCCGCCCGCCTTTTGGGGCACCGTGCGCCCGGGGGCGGCTTTGTGGAGCTGGTGCTTTTGAAAGACAAAGGGAACGATATCTGGGAGTGTCTGGCAAGGCCCGGAAAGCGTCTCCAGATTGGGACAAAGCTTTCCTTTGGGGAGGGGACGCTAAAAGCCCAGATCGTGGACAAAAGTGAGGGAGGAACCCGCCTGGTACGGTTCTTTTATGAAGGGATTTTTCTGGAGGTTCTGGAGCGCTTGGGGGAAATGCCCCTGCCGCCCTATATCACAGAGGAGCTGGAGGACAAAAGCCGATATCAAACGGTTTATTCCAACGAGCCGGGGTCTGCCGCCGCGCCCACGGCCGGGCTGCATTTTACAAAGGCATTGTTGCGGCAGGCAGAGGACATGGGCGTCTCTTTGGCGTATGTCACTTTGCATGTAGGGCTCGGCACATTTCGTCCGGTGAAAGAAGAAGAAATCCAAAATCATGAAATGCATGCGGAATTTTGCCGGGTTCCCCAAGCGGCGGCAGACACCATCAACGGTGCGAAACAGAGAGGCGGCCGGGTGATCTGTGTCGGCACCACATCCTGCCGTACCATCGAGTCCTTTGCCAAGGACGATGGAACACTAGAGGAGACCTCCGGCTGGACCAATATTTTTATCTACCCCGGTTATCGGTTTAAAATGCTGGACGGACTGATTACAAACTTCCACCTGCCGGAGAGCACCCTTTTGATGCTGGTATCCGCCCTGGCGGGGCGGGAGCAGGTGCTGCACGCATATGAAACCGCGGTACGGGAACGATATCGATTCTTTTCGTTCGGGGATGCGATGTTTATCGAATAAAGAAACAAACAGACAGGGGCCGGCGCGGCCCCTGTCTGTTGAGATTGGGCGGCCCGTCTGCATGTCACGGCGCGTGTCCCCTTGCGGTGAAAACGGGCACAACAGGATAAAAACCAGCGTTGCGGAGCGTGAAAGACCGCAGCAAGCCCATGAAAAAGGGATGTTTTGCGAAAAATGGGTTGACTTGAATGGAAAGACCTCATATAATGATAGCAAATAAAAAAGCGGTGTTGTGTATGGCTTTCAATATCTCCTTTTTGCGGCGCGGTACATGCAGGCGCAAGTGACAGGCCAATGAAGCAATGGCCCCAAAAGGATCGGCCATGTGGGGTCAGCATGCGTTTGAAGTCCGAAAACAACGTTGTTTTCGGGTTTTTTCTGTGTTCACTGGATTAGAGCGGTATCGTGAAAAACATAGTTTGTCTGAAGCTTGATTGGGGTGCCTTATGTTTCGGTTGATTAAAAGACAGCCTCCGGGTCGCATTATAGCGCTGGGGTTTGTCAGCGCTATTTTATTGGGGTCTGTCTTGCTGATATTGCCGTGCAGTGTTCGGGAAGGGGTTACGGTTCGATACGTGGACGCGCTCTACACGTCTGCCAGCGCGGTTTGTGTCACAGGGCTGATTGCCATTGATGCAGGCAGTACATTTACGTCTCTCGGGCAGTTTTTTCTTGGATTTTTGATCCAGATTGGCGGATTGGGCGTCACGGCAATGGGGGCGGGGATCATCCTTGCCATGGGAAAAAAGGTGAATTTAAAGGGGCGTAACCTGCTCCGCGAAGCAATGAACCTGGATTCCGGAAAGGGGCTTGTCCGTTTCGTCAAAAACATTTTTTTGACCACTATGATCTTTGAGCTTACCGGCGCGGTTTTGAGTTTTACCGTTTTCGTTCGGGATTATCCGCCGCTGAGAGCGGCGGGAATCAGCATGTTCCACTCTGTTGCCGCATTCAACAGCGCAGGCTTTGATATTTTGGGAGACGCACAAAACTTAATCCCCTATCAAAGCAATGTTATGCTGAATTTAGTGACCTGCGGGCTGATTTTTTTTGGCGGGATCGGGTTTTTGGTGATCTACGAGCTATGGACCAAGCGGCTTCGCTGGGCCAAGCTTTCTATGCATGCCAAGGTTGTGCTGACAGTCAGCTTTTTTTTGATCGTTTTGGGGACGGCTCTGTTGAAACTGACGGAGAACATCACTTGGCTGGGAGCCCTTTTCCACAGCGTTTCCGCCAGAACAGCGGGCTTTTGCACCTATCAGCTGGGCAACTTCTCCAACGCCGGCCTTTTGACCCTAATTGGGCTGATGTTCATTGGGGCGTCCCCCGGCTCCACCGGAGGGGGCATCAAAACCAGCACGTTTTTTGTGCTGCTGCAGGGGCTTAAGGCGGCCGCGACAAACAAGTCGGAAAAGGCATTTCATTATGCGGTTCCGCATCACGCGTTCCGGAAGGCGGCGGTGATTACGTTGATTGCGATTGGTGTGGTTGTGACGGGGACGTATCTGATGGTCGTTTTGGAACCGTGCGTCGGTTTTATAGATGCTTTGTTTGAGGTGACAAGCGCGTTTGGAACGGTGGGTCTGTCTACAGGCATTACACCGGGACTGAGTGACGGAAGCAAGGTGCTTTCTATCTTAATTATGTATATCGGACGTCTGGGCGTTTTGACAATGGCCTCTCTCTGGTATTTTACCAAAGGGGAGCGCGTGCATTATCCGGAGGGGAACATTGCCATCGGCTAAAAAAGGGAGGACCGGGTGTGTTTTATAAAGCAAAAAAAGAAAAAATGACATATGGGATCATTGGCTTGGGGCGCTTTGGATATGCCCTTGCGATGGAGCTTGCAGATTCCGGTGCGGAGCTTCTGGTGCTGGACAAGGACGAGGAAAAGGTGCGGCAGCTCAGAGAAAGCACGGAAAACGCGATGGTTGTGAAAACTCTGGATAAAAAGACCTTGGCCGCGTCGGGCATTCAAAATTGTGATGTGGCTGTGGTTTGCATCGGAGAACAACTGGACACCTCGATTCTGACAACGCTGAACCTGGTCAGCCTAAAAATCCCGGTGGTCATTGCCAAAGCCACCAGTGTGGAGCATGGTGAGATTTTGAAAAAGCTGGGGGCGGAGGTCGTTTACCCGGAGCGGGATATGGCCATCCGGCTGGCCCATCGCCTTGAAACCTCAAAGGTTTTGGATTATATTCAGCTCAGCGAACGGTTCAACATCTCCAAACTGGTGATACCACCAAAGATGGTGGGCAAAACAGTGGTGGAGGTTAAGATGCGCACGCGGTTTGGCCTGAACATCATTGGGATTGAAAACGATGGAAAAGTGCTTCAAATCATCCATCCGGACTATGTATTCAGAGAACAGGACATTATGTTTGTAGCCGGCAGCAAAGATGGGCTGTTTCGCCTGTCGGAATGGGTGGAAAATGCTTGATATACAGAACAAGGCCAAAAGAAACAGAATCAAGAGGGGGATTATGTTGGCGCTCAAGGGGATGATTGTTGGCTTCGGCGCCATTATGCCGGGGATCAGCGGCGGAACCCTTTGCGTGGCTTTCGGTATGTATCAGCCCCTCATTGAGGTATTTTCCAGCCCTAGAAAACATTTTATGAAATATCGGGTAAAGCTTGGGTTTTTCCTTTTTGGTGTTTTCGTTGGGTTTGTGGGGTTGTCCGGGCTTGCCAGCTGGCTGATGAAACAGGACAGCGCCGCCGTCACCTGCGCGTTTATTGGATTTGTCATCGGCACCCTCCCGGAGCTTTGGCGAGAAGCGGGGCAAAAAGGACGGGGGCGTTCCTCCTACCTTGCCATGGCCGCGGGGTTTGCGGCCATGCTTGGGGTTTTGCTGCTGCTGAAACATGCACAGTCTCTCCAGATGAAGCCGGATCTGTGGGGCTTTTTGCTTTGCGGCATTATGTGGGGCATTAGTTTTGTGATACCGGGGCTTAGCTCCTCTGCCCTGCTTTTGTTCTTCGGGCTGTATCAGCCGATGCTGGACGGAATCTCTAGGCTGTCTCCGCAGGTGCTGTTTCCGCTGGCGGTGGGAGTTGGTATTTGCTTGATATCGCTGCCTAAGGTGGTTCACGCGGCCTACCAAAAGCGACACGCCGTTATATCCCACAGCGTTCTGGGAATTGTGGCGGCCACGACGGTTATGATTGTTCCGAAATTTCCAGGGGATGCGGTTTACATTGCGTTTTACGTCGTTTGCATCCTTGGCGGAGCGGCTGCCTCGTACTACATTGGAAGGGTTTGTGCCAATTTGAATGATGCACCCGACCCCGCCGGCTAAGAGCCCTGGCATCCGGTCTGCAAAAAGCCCCAAAGGGAAGGCTGTCATTGGGAGAACAAAAAGAAGAGAACATAAAAGAGAAGCCAAAAAATGGAAAAGGAGGAGACCGCGGCATTGCCGCGGTCTCCTCCTTTTTGGTTCAGTGTTAAAGTATTAGAGGGAATAGGGCCGGTTCTTATAGGAGCAGATTTGACAGCCCCCCGGCGCAGTAGCATTTCGGTGTAAACCGCCCTTTCCTTGGTAGTACTGCTGTTTTTCCCGCTGCATAACCGCTTCCGCGGAAAGAATAATCGATTTCGGGTCGATGTTACAGTCCCGCCATTCAACCCCCATGGAAACGGTATAGGGGGAAGCGCTCATCGTTTGCCGAACCGCAGCAACGCAGGCATACACCGCCTCCTTGGGCAGGTTTCGGCACAAAACGACAAACTCATCCCCGCCGATGCGGTAAACATCTGTTTCGGAAAAGTGATCTTGCAGGGTAGCTGCAATGGTTTTCAGCATTTCGTCTCCTGCCTGATGCCCCAAATGATTGTTGATTTCATGCAGTCCATTGGCGTCTATATAAAGACAAGCCAGGGAATGGAGCGTTTCATTTGGCAAGGCGTCCAAAGTGGCGTGGTAGCTGTTGCAGTTTAAAAGGCCGGTGAGGCTGTCTACCCGTCCCATCCGTGTGACGGAAAGGTAGGCGTCATAATGGTTAATGGCCATGGAAAAGCTGAGAGACACTTGCTGTAGCGGCTCTGTGTCTGGCCATCGGTGTTCCATATTACAGGCGCCCAAAATGGCGCAAAGCTCTCCCTCCACACCGTCCACCCGAATGAGCATGAGGTTGCGGATGGGCAGCGAGGACAGCTGTGCTTCGTTTACCGGGCAGATTTTAGAAAGATCTGACATATCATAACTGAGGATACCGTTCTGGTTGCTCAGGATGCCGCAAAGGTTGGGAAACAGTGTAGAAAGATCTGTGTCAAGCCAGCTGGTTGCGGCTTCTTCCTCGGCTCTGCTCCAAAAATGACACTGGCACGGCAAGGTATGCTGTTCATCCAAAAGCCAAAGAAAAGCAGTTTCGGCCGTCAAAAAGTCAGACACTCTTTTCAGTGCGGTGCTAAAATGCTCAGGTGCAAAATAGGCACTGAACAGTTCGCTTTCCACATCCAGTATATATTGAATGGTTTGCAGGCGCTTTTCATTCTGCTCTTTTTCCCGGCGGATGTCCCGTAAGATCCACAGAAAATAGACCGTGAAAAACAAGAGCAGAAGCCCGGACAGAATATAAAAGTTGGTCAATATGGTCTCCGCGTGGGCAAAGGCAACGTGTTCCGGTACGGTGACCATAACCATCCAATCTTCCATTCCGACGGGGGCATAGCAGGCATAAAAATATTCCGAGGCGGTTCTTGAAAAAGAGACAATGGTACCGGGCTTTCCGTTGGCAAAATCAGATTGAATTTGTTCCGCAGAGTAGCCCGACTGCATGAGACGGTCGCGAAACTGCTCCATGTTGCCCAGATCATTGTGCCAGGTGTCCATCAGATAGTCTCCGGATTTCCCTTCCATTAAATAGAGCTGCATCTGATTTTGAAAGCCATCCACAGAAAAGGGCAGACTGTCCAGCATAATGACGCCGCAGAGAACCGACACAACATGACCGTCCTGTTCCACAGGCACATAATGACGAACCGTCCATTTGTCCGGCTGCAACGGATCTCGGAGGCGGCCGGAGATGTGTATGCCCAAAGCTGCTTCCGTTTCAAACGAAATGTTGCTGGGCGCATCCAGCAACCCCTCGGTGCCGGTGATCAGCTTGTTGCCCGGGAGCAGAAGATCCAAACGAGAGACGAGGCCCGCGCCACCCAAGGAGGAGAGCATTTCCTGCATCTCCGTTACATCCGATGGATTTTTTTTGGCCAGCAGATTGGATATCTTCTCCAGATATGTCCGATCAAGTTGAACGTTCTGTAAAATCTCTCCCGCAATTTGTTTTGTATATCCAGTGAGCTGGTGAAAGCAGTACGTTCTTTCCAACGTGTTGTTGTTTTTGATCACGATGCACAAAGTACTCACCAGGGCGATCATCAAAAGAAGGGTTGCAATCAAACGACTGTTTTTTTTCATGCATTTTGCCTTTCATATATTTTGTTACAAGTATATCACGAAAAAAGAAGGATGTCGAGCAAAAAGAAACGTGAGAAAGAGGAACGTTTCGTTCGTTTGGGAAAAGAAAAAGAGTGCCCCGTGTGAACGGCACGGGACACTCTTTTTCTTGGAAGCGACGGAAGCCACGGGCCTGCGCGGGACTTAAAGATTGCGAATACGCAGCATCCGAGTGGCGTTGAGGACAGCTAGAATCATAACGCCCACATCGGCAAACACAGCCCACCACATAGTGGCAATTCCCAGCGCGCCCAAAAGGAGAAACAGAGCTTTGATCGCCAGCGCAAACGAAATGTTTTCAAAGACAATGCGACGGCATTTTCGCGACAAACCCATGGCGAGGGAAATTTTAGACGGGTCGTCATCCATCAGCACCACATCGGCCGCCTCAATGGCCGCGTCCGACCCCAATGCACCCATGGCGACCCCGATGTCTGCCCGGCGAAGCACAGGGGCATCGTTCACACCGTCACCGATGAAGGCCAAGGTGGAATTTTTGGGTTTTTGAGACAAAAGCGTCTCGATCCATTTGACCTTATCCCCGGGGAGCAGCTCCGTATGCACTTCGTCAAGGCCGAGCTGCTGGGCCATTTGTTCTCCCGCGGCTTTGGCGTCCCCCGTCAGCATGACAGTATAGATGCCCTGTTTTTTCAGGTCGGAAATGGCTTTTCTCGCCATGGGCTTTTCGATATCACGAATGACAATAGACCCGGCAAACACGCCGCCTGCCGCAAGGTAGACAACCGTCCCAACAGAGGGGTTTGGTGAAAAAGAGATCCGCGCCTGCTCCATCAGACGGGCGTTGCCCGCCAGCACCGGGATATGGTCTACCCGGGCTTTTATGCCATGGCCGGGAATCTCCTGCACGTCCGTTACCCGGGCCGGGTCGATCTCCTTGCCATAAGCGTCTCTTAGGCTTTTGGAAATGGGATGGTTGGAATACTGTTCCGCGAGCGCTGCCAGTTCCAACAGATTTTCTTCAGAACACCCCGCGGCGGGGGAAAGAGAGGTCACCTGGAACACCCCTTGGGTCAACGTGCCGGTTTTATCAAAAACAATGGTTTTTGTTTGGGCCAGGGCTTCTAAGTAGTTGCCCCCTTTGACCAGGATACCGCGGCGGGAGGCCCCGCCGATCCCGCCAAAAAAGGTGAGAGGAATGCTGATGACCAGCGCACAGGGGCAGCTGATGACCAAAAAGGTCAGCGCGCGCCTCGCCCAGACGAGCCAATCGCCGACGAGGAGAGAGGGAATGAAAGCGAGGAGCAGCGCGCCGATGCAAACAACGGGGGTGTAATACCTTGCAAATTTTGTGATGAAGTTCTCTGCCTTCGCCTTTCGAAGGCCGGAGTCCTCCACCAGATTCAAAATCTGTGAAACGGTGGATTCGGCAAAGGGCTTTGTCACTTGGACACGAAACAGCCCGTCGTTGTTTACACAGCCGGAAATCACATGGTCTCCGGGAGGGACATTTCGGGGTGCGCTTTCCCCCGTTAAGGCGCTGGTATTCAGCGTACCGCGGCCCTCCAAAACAAGGCCGTCCAGCGGGATCTTTTCTCCGGGCCGCACCAAAATCGTGTCGCCCCCAGAAATTTTTTCAGGGTTCGTTTGCTGTACCGACCCGTCCGGCTCGATTCGATTTGCAAAGTCTGGACGGATGTCCATTAAATCTGTAATGTTACGCCGGCTTTTGTCCACGGCATAGCTTTGAAACAGTTCGCCGACCTGATAAAACAGCATAACAGCCGCGGCTTCCGGATGGTCTTGCATGAGGACGGCGCCTAAGGTTGCAAGAGACATGAGAAAGTTCTCGTCAAACATTTCCCCATGGAAGATTCCCTTGACCTTTCTCAAACAAATCACAATGAAGTTTGAAATATTAGTCCCGTTCCTTTACGTGCTCCGCTCCTTTGGCGATGATGGAGCTTACGTGGTCATCATCCAAAGAGTAGTAGATCACTTTTCCGCTTCGGCGGAATTTGACCAGCTCTGCCAGATCGTAAAGAAACGCATCGTTTGACAGCGTTTTGCGCACATGCGCCACCTGCTCAGGATGCACCGCCAGCTCACTGGAGTTGGCGCATTCCGAGGGAACGGGCAGGGCGGTCTGATCTGTCCTTTTCAGTTTCATCACATCCTTTCATATGGACATGTGTTCACATGAAACAGTATAAAACCAGATTTTTGGTTTGTCAATACAAAATGAAAATGGCAAATCAGGTGAGTTTGAATCTGGGGTTACAAAAGATCGTAAAATCCAGCAAGAAAAGGAGGGGGGCGCATCTCTCTGTTTACAAAACGCCGATGCTGTATTATAATCAAACCCATTGGATGTAAAAAAGTTGGATGTAAAAAAGATTGTGTTTCGGCGGACCAAGTATGGGACTAGGCCGATGCAGAGACAGAAAAGTGAGGACTTGGTATGTTTGAAGTGATCCGGACGGAGCAAAACGCCCGGCGGGGCGTTTTGTCCTGTGCCCATGGAACCGTGCAGACACCGGCATTTATGAATGTGGCCACCCAGGCGGCCATCAAAGGAGGGCTTTCCGCCCGGGATCTGAAGGATGTGGGGTGCCAAATGGCCCTGTCCAACACGTATCATCTTCATTTGCGTCCCGGGGAGGAAGTGGTCAATGCCTTGGGCGGTCTGCATGGCTTTATGCAATGGGACGGGCCGACGCTGACAGACAGCGGCGGCTTTCAGGTGTTTTCCCTGGCGGGACTGCGGAAGCTGTCGGAGGAAGGCGTTTTGTTCTCGTCCCATCTGAATGGAGAGCGGATTTTCCTGTCCCCGGAAAAAAGCATGCAGATCCAGTGGGCGTTGGGAGCGGACGTGGCGATGGCTTTTGACGAGTGCGTGGAGAACCCGGCAGAGCGCAGCTATGTGGCGGCATCCTGCGATCGAACGTATCGCTGGCTGGAGCGGTGCCAGACGGAACACGCCCGTTTGAAAGAACAGGGAGCGGGAGTCAATCCGGGCCAGCAGCTGTTTGGGATTAACCAGGGAGGGACGTATCCGGATCTGCGGGTGGAGCATATGCGGCAGATCGCCGCACTGGAGCTGGACGGCTATGCCATTGGCGGCCTTGCCGTTGGCGAGGAAACATCTGTCATGTATGAGATCATTGAAACGGTAGAGCCGCATATGCCGAAGAACAAGATTCGATATTTGATGGGGGTGGGTACGCCGTCCAACATCATCGAAGGGGTGGCGAGGGGGGTCGATCTGTTTGATTGCGTCATGCCCGCCCGGAACGCGAGGCATGGAAAGCTGTTTACGTCAGACGGCGCCCTAAACATCAAAAATGAAGCGTATAAGCTGGACGCAAGGCCCATTGACCCCCGCTGCGGCTGTCCGGTTTGCAAGACATATTCCAGAGCCTATCTGCGCCATTTGTTCAAAGCGGGGGAGATGCTGGGGATGCGCCTTGCGGTGCTGCACAATTTGTTTTTTTACAACCACCTGATGGAGGAAATTCGAAACGCGCTGGACGAAAACCGGTTTGAGGCGTTTCGGCAGACATGGAGCGCCCGTTTGGACGGGAAAGTGATTGCGCAGAAAAGCGGGAAGAGATAGATAAATTTAAGGAAAGACTTGCTTTTTCTACCGATTATCAGTATAATGAGTTCATATTTTGATATGGAGGGATTTGCGTTACATGCAAGGATTGTCAACGTTGCTTTTTGGCGTGGTTATGATTGCGGTGTTCTACTTCATTCTGATCCGCCCGGAGAAAAAGAAGAAAAAAGCCATGCAGGAGATGCGGGACGCGCTTGGTCCAGGGGAAGAGATTACCACCATTGGCGGAATCATCGGCACTGTTGTCAGTGTGAAGGAAAACTCTTTGGTCATTGAGACAGGCGCCGATCGGGTTCGCCTTCAGATAACCCGCTGGGCTGTTGGGTCCGTGGGTGTACAGACCACAGAAACTCCCC
This sequence comes from Oscillospiraceae bacterium, assembly GCA_050950425.1. GTDB lineage: Bacteria > Bacillota > Clostridia > Oscillospirales > Oscillospiraceae > RGIG529. The sequence goes on along the minus strand of JBMNHO010000002.1, from coordinate 455,428 downwards.
AGACAGAGACAAGGGCAGCGGGGGAAGAGAAGCCTGCCCTGGAAGAGCATGCCCCGGAAAAAGGAAAGAAGTCTAAAAAGGACGAGAAGCCGGAGTGGGAAGACTAAAAAACATGGTATGGTTTCAAATAAGGGCATGAAGCAATCCCTTCCTGCATAAGATCCAATGAGATCATGTGCGGGGAGGGCTTTTTTATGGGGAAAGAAAAACGAGAGCAGACGCATTTAATCGATACGTTTTGGCGGATGGTTTTCGGGGGTGGTTTGGGCCTTGCTGTCTGCTTATTTTTGCTGGGCATCGCCGCGCTGGGCATCTCCAAAGGGTGGTTGCCGGCCGCCATGCTGTCTCGGGTCTGTGTGGTCGGCTGTTTTATCGGTGGTTTTTTTGGCGGGCTTCTGGCTCTGCGCGGCGGGCAGGGAAAGACGCTGTTGGTCGGGCTGGGAACCGGTCTTGTGTTTTTCCTGTTTTTGCTGGTGGCAGGCGTTATCTTGTACCGTAATATTTCGCCGTTGGAAACGGGATGGAATCTTTTGGCCTCGGCGCTCATTGGCGGGGCGTTGTCGGGCCTTGTGGCGGCGCGTCCCAAACGGCGTAAATATTCTTGATCCGAAATGTGCCGCGTTTAGGGCCAAAATGAAAACGGCAGCGACATCGGGAAAAAGACGAAGGAACCGGCCGATGGAATGCAACACAGCGGCAGGGCATGCTTGCCCTGTCGCTTTCCCTGTCAAACAAGAAGGTGTTTTCTTCCGCGGAAACAACCCGACAAAAGACGCAAAAAGGAGAAATGGAACCATGAGAAGGAAAGACAAAGAGATCAAAGACCAGAAGCAGATTCGAAAGATGCTGAATCAATGCAAGGTGATGCGCATCGGGATGTCGGTGCAGGATGTTCCGTATGTCGTTCCCTTGAATTTTGGGTATCAATGGGATGAGGGCCGCCTTATCCTTTGTTTTCACGGCGCAAAGGAAGGGAGAAAGTGGGATATGATCAAGGCAAATCCAAAGGTGGCTTTTGAAATGGACGGGGGACATGCCCCCATTTCAGGGGGGGATTGCCCTTGCGAATATGGATATGGATTTTTCAGCGTAATGGGGGAAGGAACGGCGGAAGCGGTCCATGATCCGGAGGAGAAAAAAGCGCTGCTCTCTCAATTGATGCTGCATCAAACGGGGCGTATGTTTTCTTTTACAGACGGCCAGGCAGAGAGCGTTTTTGTGGGAAAAATTCAGGTGCATTCTTATTCCGCCAAAGCCCAAGAAGCTTAAAAAGGAAGGTTCTAATTGAAAAGGATGATGAAAAGGCAAAAAAATGATATCATCTCCTTGCGTAATTGAGGGAAATCGGCTATAGTAAAAGAGAATTAAAAGAGAAGGAGTTGGACGCTTTGTATGATTTGAATTTGGGCATTATCGGTGCAGGTAATATGGCGTCAGCCATTTTGAAGGGCGTTATAGGGAAAGGCTTGTTTGCACAGATTATGGTATCCGCAAAAACGGAAGAAAGCCTGAAGCCGTGGGAAGAAGCGGGCCTTATCGTGACCACTGACAATAAACAGGTTATGATGGAGTCTGAAGTGATTATATTGGCTGTCAAGCCTCAATCAATCAATGAAATCATGGAAGAAATCGGATCATACGCGTCCGGGAAATGCATTGTCTCGATTGCAGCGGGCATCACCCGCCGCCATTTGCGGCATGGCTTGGGTGAGGAGGCGTTTTTAATTCGTGCCATGCCGAATCTTTCCCTCTCCGTGGGCAAGGGTGCCACGGCTGTCACATACGGATACGGCGTGCCGGATCCGCTGTACAAGGCGGTGCTGGCCGCGTTTGAAGCTTCTGGCGAGGTGGTGCTGATGCATGACAAACAGCTCAATGACATCATGGCGTTGAACGGAAGCAGCCCGGCCTATTTTTTCCGCATGGCCCGTGCGATGATGGATTGGGCAAAGGAACGCGGCATTGACGCAGAGGCTGCCCTTCGCCTGGTTGGAAAATCCATGGAGGGCGCCGCCGCCATGCTCCTTTCCGGAGAGCATACGGCAGCGGAGCTGACAGACCAGGTTTGCTCCAAGGGGGGGACAACGCTGGCGGCTCTTTCCGCGTTCGACGAGATGAAATTTGATGAAATGATGGCGGAGGCCATGACCCGCTGTGCCAAGCGGGGCGAGGAACTAAGCGAGGAACTTTGCGACACGCCCGCGGATGTGTCCCCCGGGGAGATCTTATTGATGGAACAGATGTCGCGAAGGGGAGCGCCTCCGAAATCGCCCTTGGATTCGCTGATTTTACCCGGCAAATAAGAGGCGGTCCTTTTGGCCGGAGCAGGGTGGATCCCTCGCTCCGGCCCTCCTGCCGGAAGGGGTGGCCGCTTGCGCCGAAAGACATAATCAAGCACTTGTCCTCATAGTCTTTCTTTGAGGTGAAGACGATGAATGGACATGTGCTTCCGGTGCGGAACAAAAAGAAAGAATATTGGGGTATGACAAGTGCTCAGTCAAAGGCGCTGTACTTGCTGAGCGGCTGTTTTTTTGCGGGCAGCCTTTTGGGGTGCTTGCTTTCTGTGCGCGCTTCCGGGGGAGAAGAAGCCCTTTTGACCTATTTGAAGCAGTATCTTGCGGCGGTAAAGGCGGGCGTGACAGATGCGCCGGGGTGGCTGGCCGTCTTTTGGGAAGTGTTTCGCTATCCATTGGCGTGTATGCTGCTTAGCTTTGTGTCGGCAGGCCGGTGGATGATTCCGGTGATCATGGCAGTGCGCGGTTTTTTTCTTTCTTTTGCTGTTTCTGCCTTTGTGCGGCTGTTTGGAAACGGGGGTCTTTTGGTGGCTGTGGGCGTGTTTTTGCCTTCGGCGCTTGTGGTGCTTCCCTGCATGATGATCTGGGGGATCCGGCGCCTGTGCATGACGGATGCCCCTCCATCTTTGAAAACGGTGTTGCCGTTGTGCGGGATTTGCGCCGCGGCGCTGTTTTGCGCTGTGATTTATGAATGCTGCTTTGCGGCAAGCGTATTGAGCGCGTTGGCGCCGTCTGTCATATCATAAAAAATGGGCGGTTGCCCCGGGTAGCTGGAATAGGAAGGGAAAGGATGTTGTAATGGAGTGCGTAAAAGCCTTTGAAGCTTATTTGAATTTGGAGAAAAAGGTTTCTGACAATACTTGCCGCTCCTACATACGAGACGTGAATCAATTTATTTGCTATGTATTGGAACAAGGCGGCGGCCCGATGGAAGCGACAACCCAGACGATGAAAGCCTATGCAGTGTTTCTGACGGAGAAAGGGCGGTCCCCTGCGACAATCACAAGGATGGTTTCTTCTTTAAAATGCTTTTATCAGTTTTTGAAACGAGAGGGAAAGATTGAAAATGACCCGTCCCAGGGGCTTTCCCATCAAAAGGTGGAGCGTAAGCTCCCGGAGATACTGACCAATGAGGAAGTGGAGTTGTTTTTAGAGCAGCCCCGGTGTACCGACTGCAAAGGGTACCGGGATCGGGCAATGCTGGAAACACTTTACGCAACCGGCATCCGTGTGGGCGAGCTGATTGCGCTGAATATCAACGATTTGAACTTATCTCTTTCTTTTATACGCTGCACCGGCCGAAAAAAAAGCCGCACCATTCCGCTGTATCCCACGGCGGTTCAGGCGCTGGCCGACTATGTGCGGGATATTCGCCCCACCATGGTGGGAAAGGAAGGGGAACAAGCCCTATTTGTCAACCGAAGCGGCGAACGGATGAGCCGCCAGGGTTTTTGGAAAATCATCAAACAATACCAGGAAAAGGCCCATATCCAAAAGGACATTACGCCGCATACCTTGCGGCATTCGTTTGCCGCCCACCTGCTGGAAAACGGTGCGGATTTGCGCTCTGTTCAGGAGATGCTGGGCCATGCGGACATCTCCTCCACGCAGATTTACGCGCGCATTGTCGGCCAAAAGCTGAAATCTGTGTACAATAAAACCCACCCCCGGGCGTAACGGCAAGGAGACTGCACCGAAAGGAGCGATAAAACTTGGCTGTGAAAACACTGCAAGAAAAACAGGCCAGCCGAACGGAACTGGCCTGTTTTCCTTGCATCCGTCGCCAAACGCTAGGCGTTTTCAGCGATCACTTCCATTTCCACCTTGGCGCCTGCCGGCAGCGCACCCACCTGCAGGCAGGAGCGGGCCGGCGGGTTTTCAGGGAAATAGGTGCCGTAGATTTCGTTGACGGCGGCAAAGTCTGCCATATCAGCGAGAAAAACGGTGGTTTTGACTACATGAGAAAGGGTCAGCCCCCCGGCGGCCAGGACAGCCTTCAGGTTTTGAAACACTTGGTGGGTTTGGGCCTCTACCTGGGGGCCCACCAGTGCGCCGGTTTCCGGCACGATGCCGATTTGCCCCGAGGTGAACAGAAAATTGCCAACAGAAACCCCGTGGGAATAGGGGCCGAGGGCGGAAGGGGCATCGCTGGCGTGAATGATTTGACGCATAAAAACACTCCTTTTGATAAACTGTGGACCAGATGCTGCCGTGTCTCAAAAACTGGTCTACTTATATAAGGATTATACTTCCAAATGAAAAAAAAGCAAGAAAGATTGACAGGATGTCGCAATCCATTCCATGTCATCATCAAGGAGGGGTCCATATGAAATGTCCATTTTGCGCCCATCTGGAAAGCAAGGTAATCGACTCCCGGCCTGCGGAAGAAGGCGCCAGCATCCGGCGGCGCCGGGAATGTCTGGCTTGCAAACGGCGGTTTACCACATATGAAACGGTGGAGAGCCTGCCGCTGATGGTCATTAAAAAAGACGGAAGCCGGCAAAGCTTTGATCGAAATAAGATCTTAAACGGTATGATTCGCGCCTGTGAAAAGCGTCCGGTTCCGCTGACGGTGCTGGAGCAATGCGCCGATGAAATTGAACAGTCCCTGCGCAATTCCTTGGATCAGGAGGTCAGCACCCATCGCATCGGAGAGCAAGTGATGGAGCGGCTGCGGGGCGTGGACGAAGTGGCATACGTCCGGTTTGCCTCTGTTTACCGCCAGTTTAAGGATATCAATACATTTATGGAAGAACTGAATAAACTGCTGCAGAACGGGAAAGGAGAATAGACAGAGCCTGTTTTCAGCATATTTATACCAAGTGAAGAACGTTGTCTTGTGATGATGCAAGACAACGTTCTCTTATTTTATGGGCCAAAACAGGTTGGAGACGGCCCTTTCCCCGTATGATTTAAAAATCCTCTGCGCTCTTACGTTTGAACGCGGTTTCTGCTGTGCCGGAATGCAAAATACGGTTTTGGAACCCTGTGGAAAAAACACTTGACAAATACCCCGGGCGGGTATACGATAAGGAAAAGATAAATACCGGTAGGGGGTATATGATTTGCTTGGAAGGAGGCGTGCGTTATGGAGGAGAAAATCGGAGATCCGGCAGAGCCGAAAACCATTTCATGCTGTGGGAAGACGAAAAAGCGCTCTGAAAAAGAATATGGCGAGCTGCAAAATCGCTTGAAGCGGATTGAAGGGCAGGTGCGGGGTATTCAAGGCATGCTGGAAAAGGACGCCTATTGTACGGATATTCTCATGCAGGTTGCGGCCGTCAACGCCGCGCTCAACAGCTTTAACAAGCTGCTGCTTGCAAACCATATCCGCACCTGTGTGGCAGACCACATTCGGGCAGGAGACGATGACATTGTGGATGAATTGGTGGCAACGTTGCAAAAACTAATGAAGTAAAGGAGAAGCCATGGAACAATATACGATTACAGGGATGAGTTGTGCGGCCTGCAGCACTCGGGTCGAAAAAGAAGTATCTAAGGTGCCCGGAGTGAAAAGCTGCTCTGTTAGCCTGCTGACAAACTCCATGGGCATTGAGGGGACGGCTCCCCCGGAGGAGATTATAAAGGCAGTGGAGCAAGCTGGGTACGGCGCGTCCGCCAAGGACGGGAATGCCAAACAAGCGGCGTCCGGCTCGGCGTATGAAGAAATGCTGAAAGACAGGGAAACACCCGTGCTGCGTAAGCGGCTGATCGCTTCGCTTTGTCTGCTGGTTCCTCTGATGTATGTCTCCATGGGCCATACCATGTGGAACTGGCCGCTGCCGTCGTTTCTGCAAGGCAATCACCTTGCGGTGGGTCTGCTGCAGCTGCTTTTGACGGTGGCTGTCATGGTGGTCAACCAACGGTTTTTTACCAGCGGATTTCGCAGCCTGCTCCATGGGGCGCCCAATATGGACACGCTGGTGGCCCTCGGCGCCTCGGCGTCCTTTGGATACAGCGTGTATATCCTGTTTGCGATGACGGCCGCACAGCTGAATGGAAATGCTCAGGCGGTTATGGGCTATATGCATGAATTTTACTTTGAATCTGCCGCCATGATTTTAACGCTGATCACCGTTGGGAAAATGCTGGAGGCCCGCTCAAAAGGCAAAACCACAGACGCGCTGAAGGGTCTTTTAAAGCTGACCCCAAAGACAGCTGTTTTATGGCGGGATGGGGAAGAAACAGAAGTTCCCATCGAGCAGGTAAAAGCCGGGGACGTATTCGTCGTTCGCCCGGGAGAGCAAATTCCCGTGGATGGGGTGGTGCTGGAAGGGGACAGTGCGGTCAACGAGGCGGCACTCACCGGCGAAAGCATTCCCGTGGATAAGGGCGCGGGCGATGCTGTTTCCGCCGCCACATTGAATCAGTCCGGGTTTTTAAAGTGCGAGGCAACGCGGGTGGGGGAGGACACCACTCTTTCCCAGATCATTCAGATGGTGAGTGATGCGGCGGCCACGAAGGCGCCTATTTCAAAAGTGGCAGACCGAGTTTCGGGCATTTTTGTACCTGTCGTGATTGCCATCGCGCTGGTTACCATCGGAGCGTGGTTGATTTTTGGAGGAAGCGTGGGCTTTGCGCTGGGGTTGGGGATTTCCGTGCTGGTGATCAGCTGCCCCTGCGCCCTGGGTCTCGCGACGCCGGTTGCCATCATGGTAGGAAACGGCATGGGCGCCAAAAACGGCATCCTGTTCAAAACCGCCGCGTCCTTAGAGGAAGCGGGAAAAGTGCAGGTCGTCGCGCTGGACAAGACAGGCACCATCACCAGCGGCGAGCCAAAGGTGACGGATGTGCTCCCGGTACACGGACATGGGGAAGAGGAGCTGCTCCAGGCGGCATATGCCTTGGAGCAAAAAAGCGAGCATCCCCTGGCCCGGGCTATCTTGAGCATGGCGGAGGAAAGGGGCCTTTCAAAGCAGGAAGTAGATCAGTTCCAGGCGGTGCCCGGCAATGGATTGACCGCTTTGTGGAACGGCAGCCGGCTGTCGGGGGGGAATCTTTCCTTTGTCCAAAAGCAAGCTGAAATTTCAGAGGAAGTGGAACGGGAATCGGCAAGGCTGGCCCAAGAGGGGAAAACCCCCTTGTTTTTCAGCCGGGATGGCATATTTTTGGGCATGATCGCTGTGGCTGATGTGATCAAAGAAGACAGTCCCCAGGCGATTGGCGCGCTGCACAACATGGGGATTCGCGTGGTCATGGTGACGGGTGACAACGAGCGGACGGCCAAGGCCATTGGGGCAAAAGCGGGGGTAGACGAGGTGATCGCCGGCGTTATGCCGGATGAAAAAGAAGCGGTCATCCGCTCGCTGCAAAAAAGCGGAAAGGTCGCCATGGTGGGTGACGGGATCAATGACGCCCCGGCGCTCACCAGAGCGGATATTGGCATTGCCATCGGCGCGGGAACGGACATTGCCATTGACGCGGCAGATGTGGTTCTGGTCAAAAGCCGGCTGAGCGATGTGCCTGCCGCCATACGGCTGAGCCGCGCAACTCTGCGCAACATTCATCAAAACCTGTTCTGGGCCTTTTTTTACAACGTCATTGGCATTCCCCTGGCAGCCGGCGTGTGGTTCCCCATCTTTGGGTGGAAGCTTAATCCCATGTTTGGCGCAGCCGCTATGAGCCTGTCTAGCTTTTGTGTGGTGGTGAATGCCCTGCGGCTGAATTGGTTTTCCCCCCGTGACGCCAGAAAAGACAAAGCAATCCATCAAAAAAGAAAAAAGAGGGAGGAAATTTCAATGGAAAAAACACTGGAAATCCGCGGCATGATGTGCGGGCACTGTGAAGGTCGGGTCAAGAAAAGCTTAGAGGCGCTGCCCCAAGTGACGGAGGCCGTGGTGAACCATGGGGATGGGACGGCTCTTGTGAAGCTGAAAGAGGCCGTGTCTGACGAGATCCTCAAGGAGACCGTCGAGGCGCAGGACTATGAAGTGACGTCCATTCGTTGACTCTGCCCGGACGAAAAAGAACAGCCGCCAGGGGAGCTCCCCTGGCGGCTGTTCTTGACGATATCAAAGATTATGGTTCGTATTCCGCTTCGGCGTGGATCATTTCATCGAGACGGAGGGGATGAAAATGATAGTCACAGTCTGGGTTTTCGCATCGTCCATCGTCTTCCATCCATGCGCCGCATTCCGGACAGTGCATTAATGCGCCGATCCATTGATTGTATAGCATTCTGTTGTCTAACATGTCATCTACCTCCCTTCTGTTTTTATGATACCATAAATCACGTGGCTGCGCAATCGATTTTTGGCGCGAACGGTGCCTTTTCTATGTCACTGGCAGGAGGGGACGCCGGGAGGGGCGAACCCTGCCCGACGACCGTGACGCCGGTGTAGATTTGCTCCATAAACGCATCGGGGAACCAGGCGTCCAGCCAGTCGGTGACAAAATTGGTGCTGGGGATATCTGCCCGGCGCTGGGTTTGCCGCCAAACGGCAAGGCCGGAAACGCCAAGATCCAGGATCATAAAAATCGCGATCCCGAGGGTCAGTACTTTCCCGGTGTGAACGGGAATTTTTTCAACCAAGTTGCTGAGAAAGGGGTACATATGCTTGATGAAGATCAAGCCCAAAACGCCCCAGACGACGACAAAAGCAAGACTGGTTCTGCCGTGCAGGTTAAAGGGCTGGTCGCTGTAGTTCCAGGAGATGGTTCCAAAGATTTTCTCCTGAAAATAAGAGGAGAAATATTCAAAAGACGCGCCTAGAATCCCGCTGAACAGGAAAACCCAAACGGCACTTTTGTGTCGAATGCGGTAGAGGGACAGCGTGAGAAGAACAGCGCCAAACCCGTAAATTTCGCTGATGGGGCCAAATACAACCCCCTGTCTGCAGATGTAATGTCCGCTCTGTAAAAAAAACCAGACGGTTTCCAAAAGATATCCCAGTACGGAGCCGACGGTGAAAACCCAAATCAGTTTATAAAGATTCAGCCCTTTGGCAAAAACGGGGGAAACGGCAGGGCCGGAGGCAACCTCCGCTTTTTGTTTTTCTATTGTTTTCATGCATTCCTCCCTGTGGTGTGAGATGCCAAAAAGGCAGCTGGCGAATTGTGCGGATGGGGTGTAAAACGACTTCATTATACAATAAAACCCGATGTTTTACCATGGCTTTTTTCTACATTCGGGCAAAAAAAGCCGATGACAAGCAAGAAGCCACGTGTCATCGGCAAAAGGAAGGAGACATCTACAATAAATTTTTCAGGTTAAGCTGTTCCATTTCATAAAGCAGCTCAATTTGTGCGATCAAGGTCGCGTTGCAAATGGGATATTCTCCATCCGGAGAATCCTGTTCCAGATAATGCTGGGCTTGTGTGAATAAGACCAGAACAGCGTCGCTTTCTGTGTGGTGCAAAACCGTATACAGATATCCGGCGGATCGCTCCCATTTTTGGTGGGCAAGCTGTGTCAGACGAAGGGCCTGTTGGGTGTCGCCGGCTTCAAAGGCCTCTTCTGCCTGCCGCAAAGAATCGGCCATATCATTGGTCAGATGACGCAGTGCGTAATTGTTGGCCAAGGAGGCGGCAAGAACCAAGCAAAGCACCGCAACGGAGATCCAAAGTCGCTTCAAGAAGACACCTCCTTGGGAGAAAAATAGACACGCAGATCCTGATCCACCGTGAGCAGGAAGATATCTTCATACCGGGAAAACCCCCACGAAGACATTTGCTTTTTAAGCCAGGCCTCGTCTACGCCCCGCAGTTTCATATTTTCCATGATCAGTCGGCCGTCGTTGATAATGGGGAGAGGCAGCCCGCCGCTGGCTGTCACAGGCGGAAACTGGCTGTTGGTAACGGGCTGGTGTTCAGGGAAGGGAAGGACAGAAAGCTGCCCGCTGGTTTCCAAAATGGCAAATTCCACGGTGGAGATGTCTGTGACGCCCTGTTGGCGCAGCTCCTCCATCAGCTCATCCACGGTGAATCGGTTTTTCCGCATTTCCGCCTGCTTCAGATGGCCTCGTTCCACAATGATGCTGGGTCGCCCGCAAATGAGAGCGCGAAAACGCAAACTGTGTACAGCGAGCACGGACAAAATCAAGGTTATGGCGATCAACACCACAATGGGGATAACGCCATTTAGCAAGGGGATCCCAAAATCCTGCATGGGAACGGAGGCGAGGTCGGAAATGAGCATGGCAAACACCAGTTCGGAAGGCTCCAGTTCGCCCACTTGGTGCTTTCCCATCAAACGGATGCCAACAATCAAAAGCAGGTAAAGGATGATTGTCCTGAAAAATGCGATTGCAATGGGAAAAACCTCCTTTCATATTCCGTATTCCATGGATACAGTATCCCCGAAACGAGAGAAGAGTATTCCGACGAAAAAAACAAGATGTTTTTTGTCCGAATCTGTCATACTTGACAGAAATCAAAGGGGAGGGAGAATGAACCGGAAATGGTGTTGCGTTTTTGCCGCATTTCAGGTACAATTTCATACAATGGGCGTATTGAGGAAACGCGTTGAATTTGGCAGAGAGCTTTGCCAAAAGGAGGGAGAACATTCGGATGAAAGCAACTCTTTTGCTGGAAAATGGAATGACCTTTTCCGGGGAGGCCGTCGGCGCCCCCTGTGAGCGGATGTTCCATTTGGTTTGCAACAATTCCATGACGGGATATCAAGAGGTTATGACAGATCCCGCTTATGCGGGGCAAGGCGTTGTCATGACATATCCGTTGATTGGCAATTATGGTGTGTGCGAGGGAGACGGGGAATCTCGAAAACCTTGGATTTCCGCACTGGTGGTGCGGCATTTATCTCCAAGGGGGAGCAATTTCCGCTGCACCGGCACATTGGATGACTATTTAAAGGGGCATAACATTCCCGGAATCAGCGGCGTGGACACCCGCGCGCTGACCCGTATACTCCGCAGTCAGGGCACGATGAGAGCGATGCTGACCTTTGCGGAGTCTTTTTCTGCACAAACGCTGGTAAAGTCCCTGCGGGAGTACGAGGAAAAATCGTTTTTGAGCGAGGTGACGACCCGGGAAGTCCAAAGGCTGGAAGGGCCGGGGAAGAAAGTAGCGGTGCTGGACCTGGGGGTGACACGAAGCGTGTTGAACGCGCTTACTGCCCGGGGCTGCGAAGTGACGGTTTACCCCGCCGGGACAAAGGCAGAGGCGGTTTTGCAAAAAGGACACAATGGAATCTTAATCTCCGGCGGGCCAGGTAGCCCCATGGGCTGTGGCGCCGTGGCGGATGAAGTGAAACAGCTGTACAAAAGCGGCGTTCCCGTGCTTGGCGTAGGGCTTGGTCATCAACTCATCGCCCTTGCCGCCGGGATGAGAGTAGAGAAGCTTGCCTATGGGCATCGAGGCGCCAGCCACCCGGTGCGGGACGAGGAGACGGGCCGAGTGGCGGTGACAACGCAAAACCACGGATATGCGGTAACGCGGGACAGCATCCGCCCGGAGGTGGCCGCCGTTTCCCACGTCCATGTCAACGACGGCACCGTGGAAGGGCTGCGCTATCAAAAAAAGCCTGTTATAACCGTGCAGTTTGCACCGGAGCAGGATCCGGTGTCCTATGGCGGCAGGAACATATACGACGCATTCGTGGCTTCCCTGTAAAAGAAAGGAGTGGCTTTACACTATGCCAATCAACCCAGACATCCGTAAAGTGCTGGTCATTGGCTCCGGGCCGATTGTCATTGGACAGGCGGCGGAGTTTGACTATGCGGGGACCCAAGCGTGCCGCTCTTTGAAGGAAGAGGGCATTGAAGTGGTTTTGGTTAACTCCAATCCCGCGACGATTATGACAGATCAAGACATTGCAGATCACGTATATATTGAACCTCTGAATCTGGCTTCCGTGACACAGATCATTGAAATGGAACGGCCGGATTCCATTTTGCCCACTTTGGGCGGACAAATCGGCCTGAATATGGCCATGCAGCTCCATGAGAACGGGACATTGGAGAAATACGGCATCCAGGTGCTGGGCACATCTCCCGACTCGATCCGAAGGGCAGAGGACCGGCAGGGGTTTAAAGACACCATGGAAGAAATCAACCAGCCCTGTGTGGAAAGCCTTGTTGTGGAAACGGTGGAGGACGCCATGTCCTTTGCGGACAAAATCGGGTATCCGGTGATCGTCCGCCCGGCCTATACCCTGGGGGGAACTGGCGGGGGCATCGCCTATGACGCCTTGGCGTTGCAGGAAATCGCCAGCGGCGGCATCCGCATGTCCCGGGTGGGCCAGATTTTGATCGAGCGATGCATCTCCGGCTGGAAGGAAATTGAATTTGAAGTGATGCGGGACGGGGCGGGCAACGTCATTACCATCTGCTCCATGGAAAATATAGATCCTGTTGGCGTTCACACCGGGGATTCCATCGTGGTGGCGCCCACCCAAACGCTGGCGGCAAAGGAGTTTCAAATGCTGCGCACCGCCGCGCTGGAGATTATTACAACGCTGAAGATCAAGGGGGGCTGCAACGTGCAGTTTGCCCTGAATCCGGACAGCTTTGAATATGCCGTCATTGAAGTCAACCCCAGAGTCAGCCGCTCCTCCGCGCTGGCCTCCAAGGCAACGGGATACCCCATTGCCAAGGTGACGTCAAAGATCGCCTTGGGGTATCGTCTGGACGAAATTCCAAACGCCGTGACCAAAACCACCATGGCCTGTTTTGAACCCGCGGTGGATTACTGTGTTTTGAAAATTCCCAAATGGCCCTTTGATAAATTTGTCACCGCCAGCCGGACGCTGGGCACTCAGATGAAGGCCACCGGAGAGGTGATGGCCATTGCCAGCTCCTTTGAAGGGGCGATGATGAAGGCGATCCGTTCCCTGGAGCTGAACGTGTACAGCCTGCGGCTGAATAAGCTTTCCGCCCTGTCGGACGGCGAAATCGAAGCCCGCCTTTCTCTCGTGGACGACGAGCGGATCTTTGTGGTGACAGAGGCGCTCCGGCGGGGGATGACGCCGGAGGAGATCAACGCCGTCACCAAAATCGACATTTGGTTTTTGGATCGCTTTCGTGCCATTGTCGAAATAGAGCAAACGCTGGCAGAAGGTAAGCTGGATGTGCAGCTGCTGCGAAAAGCCAAGGAAATGGGCTTTGGAGATGCCTATATAGGCGAGTTGTGTCATATGGATCGGAAAGAGATCAAGCGGATCCGGGCAGACTGGGGGATATTGCCCACGTATAAAATGGTGGATACTTGCGCCGGGGAGTGTGATGCGGCAACGCCATATTATTATTCCGGATACGATCTGGAAAACGAATCCAACGCGCCGGACACAGGGAAAAAGCGAGTACTTGTCTTGGGGTCCGGCCCCATCCGGATTGGCCAGGGGATCGAGTTTGACTATTGCTCTGTTCACAGCGTTTGGGCTTTGAAGCGCTTAGGCTGTGAAACCATTATCATCAATAATAACCCGGAGACGGTGTCCACGGATTTTGACGTGGCGGATCGGCTGTATTTTGAGCCGCTGACCCCGGAGGACGTGGAAAACATTGTAGAAGTGGAAAAGCCGTGGGGCGCTGTGGTGCAGTTTGGCGGGCAAACGGCGATCAAGCTGACAAAGGCCCTCTCGGAAATGGGCGTTCCCATTTTGGGAACCTCGCCGGACGGCATGGATGCCGCGGAGGACCGGGAGCGGTTTGACGAGATTTTGCACAGATTGGAGATCCCAAGGGCAGAAGGCAGGACGGTTTTCACTTCGGAGGAAGCGGTGATTGCGGCCAACGAAATCGGCTATCCCGTTTTGGTGCGCCCGTCTTATGTGCTGGGCGGCCAAGGAATGGAGATTGCCTATTCCGAGCGAAATGTAATGGAATATATGAAGATCATCAACCGCGTGCAGCAGGAGCACCCCATTTTGGTCGACAAATATTTGATGGGCCGCGAAGTAGAAGTGGACGGCGTGTTTGACGGCAAAGATATTTTGATTCCCGGCATTATGGAGCATGTGGAGCGGGCCGGCGTCCATTCCGGGGACAGTATTTCTGTTTATCCGCCCCTACACGTGGAAGAAAAGCACAAGGAGACCATTTTAAGGCATACCAAGGAGCTGGCGCAAGCTTTGGGCGTCATTGGGCTTGTGAATATTCAATTTGTGATTTATAATGATATTGTTTATGTCATTGAGGTGAACCCTCGCTCTTCCCGCACCATTCCCTATATCAGCAAAGTAACCGGCGTTCCCATTATTGACTTGGCAACGAAGGTGATGATGGGGGAGAAGCTGGCAGATTTGGGATATGGCACGGGCCTCTACCCGGAGATCCCGTTTTATGCCGTGAAAATGCCGGTGTTTTCCTTTGAAAAACTGACCAATGTGGATATCGGCCTGGGGCCGGAGATGAAATCCACCGGCGAAGTTCTGGGTCTGGCGGAGACGTTTCCCCAGGCGCTGCTCAAGGCGTTTAAAGGGGCGCAGATGCGGGTGCCCAGCAAAAAAGGCGGACGAGTCATTTTGACGGTAAAGGACGAGGACAAAGGAGAAGTGGTCGGCATTGCCCGCCGGCTGGCGGAGCTGGGGGTTTCCCTTTTTGCCACGTCCGGTACCTGCAAGGTGCTGGAGGAGGCCGGGGTTCCCGTGCAAAAAGTCAATCGCGTGTCGGAGCCAAGCCCCAATATTTTAGATCTCATCGCCAGCGGAACCGTGGATCTGGTGGTGAATACGCCCACCCGGGGGCGGAAGCAGGATACCGATGGGTTCAAGATCCGCCGGTACGCTGTAGAGCATTCCGTAAGCTGCGTCACATCGATTGATACGGTCAGCGCCATTGTGACGGTGCGAAGTCAAGGCAGAAGCGACCAGCTGCAAGCGGTGGATATCACCAAACTATCAAGTTTTGGGCAGGCGTGAGCCATTTGGTTGGATCAGGCCCTCCTGTGAGAAATGAGGCAGAATATGAAGCATGAATTGGTCATCGTTTTGGATTTTGGCGGGCAGTATAACCAGTTAATTGCCCGCCGGGTGAGAGAGTGCAACGTCTATTGTGAGGTGCATCCCTACACCATGCCCCTTTCGGAAATCAAAGCGAAGGCCCCCGTCGGGATTATTTTTACCGGGGGGCCAAACAGCGTGTATGAAGAAAACGCACCTTATATTGAACGTGAGATATTTTCTTTGGGCATTCCGGTTTTGGGCATTTGCTACGGCGCGCAAATCATGGCCCAGAGCCTGGGGGGTGTGGTGCAGAGGGCAGACGCCGCCGCGGCTCGGGAATATGGCAGGACGCCCACTCGATATCAGCAGGACAGCGAGCTGTTTGCGGGGCTGCCGGAGACCGGCATTTCCTGGATGAGCCACGGAGACTATATCGAAACGCCGCCTTCCGGCTTTCGGGTAACGGCAACAACCGCCTCCTGCCCTGTGGCGGTCATGGAGCATGAGGAGAAGCGGCTTTATGCGCTTCAGTATCATCCAGAGGTCAATCACACGGAAAACGGCATTGCAATGCTGCGCAATTTCCTCTACCGGGTGTGTCGTGCCAAGGGAGACTGGACCATGGGGGACTATTGCAAGGACACCATAAAGGCCGTGCGGGAAAAAGTGGGAGACGGGAAAGTTTTGCTGGCCCTTTCCGGCGGAGTAGACAGCTCTGTGGTGGCGGCTTTGCTGAAAGAGGCCATCGGCAAGCAGCTGACCTGCATTTTTGTGGATCATGGTCTGATGCGCAAAAACGAGGGGCAGGAAGTGGACGCCGTGTTTGCCGGCGGAGAAATCCATTTTGTTCATGTGGATGCAGAGGATCGTTTTTTGCAGAAACTTTCGGGCGTGACGGACCCGGAGAGGAAGCGGAAGATCATCGGAGAAGAGTTTATCCGTGTGTTTGAAGAAGAAGCGAAAAAAATCGGCGCGGTGGACTTTTTGGCACAAGGCACCATTTATCCGGACGTCATCGAATCCGGCCTAGGCGCCGCCGCTGTGATCAAAAGCCACCACAATGTGGGCGGACTTCCGGATTTTGTAGATTTCAAAGAGATCATCGAGCCTTTGCGTCTGCTGTTTAAAGACGAGGTGCGGCAGCTGGGCAGGGAGCTGGGGCTTCCGGAGTATTTGGTGATGCGGCAGCCGTTCCCGGGGCCGGGCCTTGCCATTCGCATCCTTGGCGCCATCACAAAGGAAAGGTTGGACATTTTGCGAGAGGCAGATTTCATCTTCCGGGAGGAAATCGCAAGTGCCGGTCTTTCCAACCGCATCAGCCAATATTTCGCTGTGTTGACAGACATGCGGTCTGTGGGCGTCATGGGCGACGGGAGGACCTACGACTATACCTTGGCCTTGCGTGGTGTGGTGACAACAGATTTTATGACCGCCGATTGGGCGCGGATTCCATACGATATATTGGATAAAATCTCCGTGCGCATTGTCAACGAGGTGCGATGCATTAACCGCATTGTCTATGATGTCACATCCAAGCCTCCGGCTACGATTGAGTGGGAGTAACGGCACAAAACCCGGGAACCGGCATGAACACTGGAAACCCGGGTTTATTTTATTTGAAAGCGTACCAGAAGCGTACCGTTTTTATTTTTTATGCTCTTTTTCCGCCTTTTCCAACTCCGAAAGTACCATTTCTGGAGTTTCATTTTTAAGAGCGGCCTGCTTGTCCAAGTCGGCAGAAAGCGCCTCCATTTTGTTAGGATAAAGATGAGCATAGGTCGACATGGCCACTTCGACAGTATCGCCCAGGCGTTCAGCCACAGCAACAATGCTATAGCCCAATTCAACCATAAGGGCAGCATGGGAATGACGGAGATCGTGGACGCGGATCCGTTTCACTCCGGCAGCAGCTGCAGCTTCATCCAAAGCACGCCCCAGGGTTCCCTTTTGGAAGTAGAAGATCCGGTCGTTTTTATCAATCTCATACAGAGCATCGATATACCGGAGGACTTCATCATAAAGAAAATCAGGCATAGAAGTATCCCGGTAGCTATTATCCGTTTTAGGTGGCCCGCTTTCATCCTCGCCCCGACGCCGGTGGTGAGTTTTTTCAACCCGGGCAACTTTCGACGGAAGAATATCGGCAGGCTGCAGCGCAAGACACTCGCCTTCACGAAACCCGAGCCAGTACATAATTTGAAAAGCAACCCGGAAACTCCAATTAGTAACCTGCTCCATGGCCAGGTTGAACTCGTCCAAAGTCCAGAATTGCATTTTACCCGCTTTTTTCTTTCCCATATAGCCAGCAGCTCGGCACGGATTGGCCTGTAGGCCGTAAAATTTAACGGCATAATTAAATATAGCCGAGAGGCGGCTATTAATTGAACGAGTGTAGGTCTCGGCGTATTTTTTGCCAGTACGAGGATTGATGGCCGACATAACGGTATTTTGCCAGGAGCGAATGGCCACGGCGTCGATTTCATTAACAGGAAGATCCCCGAAGTAAGGAAGGAGCCATTTATCAATTATGCTGTCCTGGGTTCCACGGGTACCTTCACGGACACGGTGCTCGGCATCTTCCCGGTAGAGTTCCACCATAGAGGCAAACGACATGTCGCAGCTCCGGTTGTTTTTCAAGAGGAACTCACGCTCGAAGGTCTGGGCATCCGATTTTTTATCGAAGCCTTCCTTTTTCTTTTTGCGCTTCTTTCCAGTCCAGTCGGTGTACCAGAAGGAGGCGTACCACTTTTTAGCTCCGCTTTTTGTTTCGTACTTATAGACAGGCAAGCGCATACCTCCTTTCACAAAAGCCCCAGCCAGAAGATGGCCGGGGCTTTTTTTAAATAAACTATTCAGCAGCAACGGACAATACGTTATTAAAAACAATTTCCCATTCAAGGTACTTAGTCACGGCAAACTTGTAGGAATCGCCGGCCTTTGTTTCGATTACAAGAACATTGCTACTAAAGCCTTGCTTCCCCCGGGAGATCCCCTTGATATCCGACAATGGAATTTCAAATTCATAATCGCCTTGGGTTAGATTAACCAGGGCACCAATAGCAATCACTTTTGATAGTTTATGCCGAGAGTAAATAAAGCGTTTATCCGTCAAGATCCCCCGCCCGTTTTGCACATTGAACTTACTTTTAACACGATTGCAGAGGCCTTCCATTAATATTTTTTCTTGCATTTCAACACCTCCTACGGTTGATTAAACAATTCTTTAAGATAATTATAATTTACAGGAGACAGGGCCTGGGAAGCAACAACAACCTGGAGCCACCGATCCATTGCAGAACGGCGGCCACGTTCTGAACTCATAAGAGCGGCCACTTCCAACTCCCGATCATAAGACCTTTTAATAGCCTGGTTAAAAATAATGTCCCGGCGGAGCTGCAGATCCCGAAACAAGGAGCCGAAATTCATATCACCCAAGCCCGCCCGAACCAAATCACCAACTGGAGCTTCAGCCAGAAGCCCAAGAGAATGTTCAGCAGCAAAGAAGCTGAACAAAAAAGACTGGAAGTCCAGGGCTTCACTCGCAGAGTTCGAGAGTTCAATATAAGAATTGTATTCATTCGCAACATCAATAAGAACCATAACACCCCTCCATTTCAATCCCAAAATATAAAATTAAGGCGCAGCTCCCGCTTTAAGCTTTCTCGTTGAAATCAACCATATTGTCGCTACATTTCACTTCTTCAAGAGTTTTTAACATTTCTAAGTAATCAGTCGCCTTTGCTTTTGCTTCAGGAGAGAGCCCTTCCAACTTTTTAAGTATTTCTTTATCGCCAGACGAAATAGCCTCGATAGCCTTCGGTTTAGATTTTGACGTGCCCTTTGAAGGACGAGCGCGACCCATTTCATCGGATAAGCCCATAATAAAATCAGCGGAGACGTCGTACAACTCAATAAGAGCCTTCACCGTTTCAGGATCCGGAGACGTGGAATTGTTCTCGTAGCGCGAAAGAGACCGATTATTTAAATTTATAGCCCTATAAACATCAAGCTGGGAAAGATCCGCACGTTCGCGAGCCATACGAAGACGTTCACCAAAAGTAAGCATACATACACCTCCAGTATCACATTATATACCATTTCGCATAAAATGAGAATAAAATTCTCAATAAAATAGAAATAAGTATTGACTTCTCGGAAAATGAGTTATAAAATAGCCGTAGGCTTCTCAATAATTGAGAAACGAAAGGAGGGCGACCGAAATGAAGCCGATGTACCAAAGACTCCGAGAATACAGGGAGAGCAAAGGCGTAACGCAAACACACATCGCTAAGAAGACCGGCAAGACTTTTCAAAGGATAAGCGCACTAGAAACAGGCGCAATCCGATTAACAGTCGACGAGTTCGAGGAGCTTTGTGTGAAGGGCTATGACGTCAACCCAGCAATTTTTTTTGAGGAACACTTCTCAAAAAATGAGAACCCACAATAGTATGATAGCCAGTATTGAGAACTTTCATACATCAATTTTATCGCAGGGAGGAGGAAAGATATATGGCTAAAAAAGCCACGAAAGCAGCAGATAACGTGTTTTATAAAGCACGAATCAACGCCGCATCGTGCAACGACAGCTTCAACAGCCGAGAAGGGGCAGCGGAAATCATAGGGATTGACCGCACCAGGATCGCACGGATAGAACTAGGCAGCTTAAGCCCATACCCGGAAGAGGTTCTTCTGATGAGCGACGCATACAACGCACCAGAGCTAAACCACTACTACTGCTCAAGAATGTGCACCATTGGATGCCAAACCATACCGGCAACAAACCTGCTGCAGTTGGACAGGCTCACAATAAAGATTTTAGCAGCACTAGGAAACGCAGGCTTTGTCCAGGACTCAATAATTCAGATAGTAAAGGACGGAGCAGTAACAAAGGAAGAGGAGCCAGAGTTTGAGACAATACTGGAAGCACTCGAAAAGATTTCTAAGGCAGCCATCGCCACAAAGCTATGGGTAGAGAAAAACATGAGATAGGGGGAGCTGGAATGGAAGGCAAGACAAAGAAAGAAAAATCGTTTGTAAGGGTGGAAGAAGTAGCAGAACTGCTCGACATTTCAGAAAGCCACGCCTACAAGATTATGAGGGAACTTAACGAAGAATTGAGACGCAAAGGGAAGATAACAAACGCGGGCAGAGTTTCACGCCGGTACCTAGAAGAGCGACTCTACTGTTAAACAGGAGGACAAGCCATGAGGCATTTCAAGAAAACAACAACCTTACTTTTGACAACAGCGGTACTTTTCACAGGGAAGACCATGCTCGACTTAAACACTACAAAAGGAGAAACAGAGGCATTCAGCGTACACGCGGAGGAAGCACAGGAAAAAGAAACAGAGCCGGCCATAGCAACAGCAACAACAATCACCACAACGCCATGGCCAACCAAGGCACCAACACCAAAGCCAGAACCAAGCCCAGAACCTGGACAAGCGGTCAGGATTTACGACATACCACTAACAGAAGAACTGCAGGAATACACCTTCAACCTTTGCCAAGAAAACAACCTGGACTACGAATTCACGCTGGCGGTCATGGAGCAGGAAAGCGACTACAGAGAAAAAGTCATAAGCAAGACTAACGACTACGGCATTATGCAGATCAACCAGGTAAACCACGAATGGCTAAAAGAGAAGCTGGGCATTGAAGACTTCCTAGACGCAAAGCAAAACACACAAGCCGGGATTTATATGCTAACAGACCTTACAACCAGGTACGAAGACCCACACAAAGCACTCATGGCATACAACGCCGGAGAAGCAGGGGCAAAGAGGCACTGGGACAAGGGAACCACAACCAGCGGATACAGCCGGGAGGTTATGGCCAGGGCTGAAGAACTGAGAGAGGAGGGAAGACATGACTGAGACCACGATATGCGGCAAATGCATGAGACCACTCAAAGACCCAAAGAGCATAGAGCGCGGATATGGGCCAGATTGCTGGAAAGAAGTCAAGGCGGCAGCGGCCAAGGAAAAGGAAGAAACCAGCGAAGCTGAAGAGGAGGAAGAACAATGAGATCAGATTACACTTTTCACACCAGGGAATCGCAAGGCGTAACAGTTTTAGTAATTATCGACCTAGACCAGGGAGGCATGAGCGTCACAAACAACGCAGAGGCCATAGTCATGAGCATAGCCTCGAAATTAGGAACAGGAATATACAGAAAACCAATAATCTACAGGGACAGCGACGGAACATATGGCGGAATAGACGGGACATACCTACCTGACCCCTTCTACCACATAGGGACACAAAACCAAAGGAGCGAAAGTGACGCAGCATACCAGGCAGCATCAAGGTACTGGGACGAGAACAGGATCACATTCGTAAGAGACAGAGCCTACAAGAGAAGCGCCGGTGGGAACGCAGACATAAAAGTGCCAGAGAAGCTCGCAGAGATACAAGAGACATGGGCAGATTGGCAAAACGAGTACGGAGACAAAGGGAGCTGCGTACTAGGCGCAGGATTTGAGTTTGACTACGAAGGACAGAGATACAAGATGCCACCAGCCGGGCGATGGCAAGGGAGCTGCAGCTGGGAAGCAAGCAGAGACAAAGTAGAGAAACTACTTACAGAGGCAGGAGCCGAAAACATCAGATACCACTGGGGACACATGGATTAAGAGGAGGAGAAAAAATGCAAGAGAAGAGCATAGCAGCAACAAACATAATCAAGGTTCGCTTCATGAGGGGCGAGCAACCATCAGGAAGAGAATACACCTACTACACACCGGTCGAAGTCCAGGAAGGCGACATAGTGGAGCTGGAGTCCAGGTCCGGAATAGCCAAAGGCATGGTAACAAAGATAAACGTACCAGAAGAGGAAATAGCGCCTTTCAAAGACAGGGCGAAAAGCATTATCGGCAAGGCAAAGATTGAAGAGGAGGTAACTTCAGATGAACAACAGGAAATATAAAAAGCCCCTTCGACCAGGAAGGAGCATAAGAGCAGGAATTAGATTAGGAATTTTCATTTTAACCGCAACATGCACGGTTCAAGTCGCAAGGCTCGGGTGGAAAACACTAGAGAGCAGGATAGGCGCACCGGGTGGCGAGCTTTTGATTTTCCCGATGATAATCCTGCTTTTTTATACCGGCTGGACAGCCAGGAAGGAGTGGATAGCATTCAAAATAGCCAGCAGAAAGGCGGAAAGGAGAGAATACAATGCACGCACAAGTAACGTCACAGCTTATAAAGGATGAGGCGGCAATCTTCCTAGGAAGAGAACCAACCGACGAGGAAATGGAGCATGCACTACCTAGAGCAACTAAAAAGCTCCGCTGGATCATTGACAAAGACGGAGACCCCAACGGAGTAAGACGCCAACCTTGGTACCTTGGGAAATTAGTAGAGGAAGCAATCGTAGAGAATGCATTTTCAGAGTTCACCATGGCAAGATGCCTAGAAATACAAGCACGGAAAGAAGCGGCTGCTACATGCGAAATATAAAAGGCCGCCCCATAAAAGGACGACCCAACCACACTAAAATTATATCGCCAAACAAGCAGCTTGTCAATCCGGAGCTGGAAAACGAGGAGGAAGACAATGAGGTTATTAACATTAAAACTTGAGAACTTTCAGGGACTAAAGAAAGAAGAGTTCAAGTTTGACGGCCACAGCGCCAGCATTTATGGCGACAACGCCACAGGGAAAACAACAGTTTTCAACGCAATAACATGGCTGCTTTTTGATAAAGCAAGCACAGGAGCAAAGAGCTACACACCAAAAACAAAAGGCCCTGACGGAGACCTTCACTACCTAGACCACGCGGCAGAAGGGGCATTCAAGCTGACAGACGGCAGAATTGTAACACTGCGCAAAGCTTACCATGAGGTCTACAAGAAGAAACGAGGATCATCCATAGAAGAGTTTGACGGCCACACAACAGACTATTTCATAGACGGAGTGCCAAGCAACGAAAAAGAGTACACAGCGACGCTTCTCGCCTTTTGCGGAGGCAGCACAGAGAAAATGAAAATGCTGACCATGCTGAACTACTTCCCGGAAGAGATGAGCTGGAGCGACAGAAGAAAGATTTTACTAGAGGTTTGCGGAGACGTTTCAGACGAGGACGTAATAACCAGCACGCCAGAGCTAAAAGAACTTCCAGGGTTCCTGTTAATGCCAGGAACCACAGACCAACACTACACGGTAGATGAGTACAAGAAGATAGCCGGAGCTAAGAAGGCCGAAATTAACAAGGAGCTTCAGGGCATACCAGGGCGAATAGACGAGGCTGAAAGAGCAATGCCCGACACCAAAGGACTAAACATAAAAGCCATTGACGCAAAGATAAAAGAACTGACGGCCCAGAAAAGCGACCTGGAAACAGAAAAAGCCCAGGCGTTAAGCGGAGACCTTACGACGGTAGCAATCAGAAACCAGATATCCGAGGCCAACGCCAAGCTGGCTGAAGCCAGGGCAGCATACGCCACAAAGAACAGCAGCCTAAACGAAGGGACATACACAGCGATATCTAGCCTGAAGAAAGAGCAAATAGCAGTCAAAAACCGCCTTCAGGACAACAAGACAGACCTAGAAAGGATCCAGAGAAATATAGAACGCCTCAACAGCCACAGAGATAGCCTTTTAAGCGACTACATGGCAATCCAAAAGGAAACATGGGATGAAGGCAAAGAGGAATGCCCAACATGCCACAGGATCCTGCCAGAGGAAGAAATTCAGAAGCTACGAGACGCATTCAACATTCAAAAGAGCACTCGCCTGGAGAAAATCAACCTGCAGGGGCAAAAAGAAGCCAGCAAGGAAATGATCACCGAGCAGACCGAGAAGACAAAGGAGCTCAAAGAGCAGATAAAGCAGGATGAACAGACCATAGAGGACTACGAGCAACAAATAGCAGCCCTGCAAAACCAACTACAAACACCGGAGCCATTCGAGAGCACCGAAGAATATGCCGAAATTACCGCCCAGATTGCCACGTACCGCGACGAAGCGAGTAGCACGGACAAGAAGACGGAAGCAATCGCAGCAGGCTTCACAGAGAAGATACAGGCCTTACACGAAGAGATAAGAGCCCAGGAAGAGCTGAAGACCAGAATAAACATAGCGGCCAGCCAAGAGGAAAGGATCCGGGAGTTGGGAGCCAGGGAGAAGGAGCTTTCACAGCAGTATGAAGAGATAGAACAAGGAATTTACCTTTGCGAAGTGTTCATAAAGACCAAGGTCAGCCTTTTAACAGACCAGATAAACGGCAAGTTTAAGAACGTGCGCTTCAGACTTTTCATACAACAGCAGAACGGAGGCGTCAAGGACGACTGCGAGGTCATGATACCAGCCGAGGGAGGCAGAATGGTACCCTTCGCCTTTGCCAACAACGCAGCCAGGATAAACGCAGGGCTTGAGATTATAGACGCTTTATCAACCCACTGGAACCTGGCAATGCCGGTCTTTGTAGACAACGCCGAGAGCGTAACCAGGCTAACACAAATGGACACCCAGGTAATACGCCTAGTAGTTTCAGAAGCAGACAAAAAACTAAGGATGGAGGTACAAGCATGAGGTACACACACGGAGAATGGCTCGCAGAGCTAAAGAGCAGGTTCGGAGAAGACCCGATGAAATGGGCGTTTAAATGCCCAGCCTGCGGGAAGATTTCCACGATGAAGGAATTTAAAGACGCAGGAGCAGAACCAGACGACTCATACCAGACATGCATCGGCAGGCACACTGGCAAGGGATCACCAACGAAAGATAGCAAAGAAGGTTGTAATTGGGCGGCATTTGGACTATTTGGAACCTTAAGCGGAGGAGATGTGATAGTTACAGACGACGGAAAAGAAGTTCAAGTGTTCAGCATGGCCGAGAAAACAGAGATACCAGCATAAGGAGGCGGTCATGAGTGGACAACGAGATATTCACAATCAAAGCAAGGCGCTGTAAGAGATGCAACGGCATTCTAATCAGCCAGAAAGCAGTAGAGGAAGGATATGGCCACGTTTGCAAAATGAAGACCCGAGAAGAGGAAGAGGCTAACAAGCCGATAGATGGCCAGATCAACATAATAGATTTTTTTGAAAACCAAAAATAAGGAGGAAATACAATGGCAACAAATCAAAAAGCAACAGATAAGAACGAGGGAGCCCTACAGACAGCAGAGAACCAGCCACTAGCAATGAGCGAGCGTTTCACAAACACGGTACTGAAGGAGTTCGGAAGCAACGTCGCCGGAGCACTACAGGTGACAGACTACCAGAGGCAGCTAATCCAAGGGTACTTCATAGCAATCGACAGGGGATTGAAGCTGGCAGAGGAAGCAAGAGTCAGGAAGAACCAGAACAATAGAGACCATAAGTGGGACAACGACCTACCAGTAATATGGAACAACGTTAACCTAAACGACTTGGCTCTGGACGTAGTACACTACGCCAGAATGGGACTGGACATGATGCAGGACAACCACCTTTCACCGATACCCTACAAGAACAACAAAGCCAACAAGTATGACGTCACCCTGATGCCAGGATACAACGGGATCCAATACATCGCAGAGAAGTACGCAGTAGAAAAGCCACTAGCCACAACCGTAGAACTTGTTTATTCGACAGACACCTTCAAGCCAATCAAAAAGAACAAGAACAACAAAGTGGAGAGTTACGAGTTTGAGATTAACAACCCATTCGACAGAGGAGAGGTAGTCGGAGGCTTCGGATATATCGAGTACACCGACCCACTCAAAAACAAGCTGATCATCATGACACTAAAGGACATTTTAAAGAGGAAACCCCAATATGCAGCAGCGGAGTTCTGGGGAGGCAAGGTAAAAAAATGGGAGAACGGAAAGCAAGTCGAGGTTGAATCGGACGGCTGGTTTGACGAAATGTGCCTGAAGACCATCAAGCGCGAAGTCTACAGCGCAAAACACATGCCAAGAGACCCGAAGAAAGTAGACGACGCATACCAATACATGAAGGCAAGAGAAGCCAGATACGCAGAGATGGAAGCACAGTCGGAAATAGACGCCATGGCAAACGCCATAGTCATAGACACAAGCCAGGAGGAAGAGGAGCCAAAACAACTGTCCAACACAGCAGTGGACATGGAGACCGGAGAGATCATAGAGCAAGAGCAAATCAAGATAAAAGCTGACGCAGCCCCAGCAAATGAAACACCAGCAGGCCCAGACTTCTAAATGGACATTAAGGTACTCGCATCCGGCAGCAGCGGAAACACCTATCGCATAAGCGACGGTAAAACCAGCCTGCTGCTGGACGCGGGAATTCCGCTGAAGGCCATACAGGTCGGGCTTAATTTCAAAGTGTCACAGATCCAGGGCTGTTTTGTGACACACAACCACCAAGACCACAGTAAGGCCGCTAAAGACCTTATGAGGCTAGGGATAGACATTTACACCAGCCAAGGCACAATCGACGCGTGTGGGCTCACAGGGCACCGTGCACACCAAGTAAAAGCACTAGAAGAGATACAAGTAGGAACATTTAAAGTTTTACCTTTTGACGTTCAGCACGACGCACCAGAACCGCTAGGTTTCCTTTTTACATCAACGGAAACAGGGGAAAAGCTACTGTACTTCACAGATACCTATTACATACAGTACCGGTTCCAGGGATTGACCCACATAATGGCGGAGTGCAACTACGACAAGGAAACGCTTCAGAAAAGCATAGACGCAGGATATATACCGATTGAACTAGTTCCAAGATTGATGAAGAGCCACATGAGCCTAGAGCATTTTCTAGACATGCTCAGAGCAAACGACCTGAGCCAGGTAAAGCAGATATACCTTCTACACTTAAGCAATAACAACAGCGACGAAAAGCGCTTCAAGGAAGAGGTTCAAAAGCTTACCGGGACAGAAGTGTACATTTGCTAAACGGCTAAACCAAAGGAGGTGACGTAACAAGATGGCACGAACACGAAGCATAAAACCCGGTTTTTTTGACAACGAAATCCTAGGAGACCTGGAGCCATTAACCAGACTTTTGTTTATAGGCCTTTGGACTATCGCAGACAGAGAAGGCCGGCTGGAAGACAAGCCAAGAAGGATAAAGAAGATCCTACTAGGATACGACGACGTAGACGCAAGCGAAGTAGATAAAATGCTTCAGGATTTATACGATACCGAATTTATTTTGAGATACCAAGTTGACGATACGCCATACATTCTTATTAACAATTTTACAAAGCACCAGAACCCACACATTAGGGAAAAAGATAGCGAAATACCGCCACCAGAGGCGACAAACATGCCGAGCACCGTACAAGCACCATGCGAGAACTGTGCTGGCACCATACAAGCCACGCCTATTACTGGTACCCTATCACCTTCTACCGATTACCTATCACCCACTACGGCAGACGAGGGAGACGGAGAAGGAAAACAATCAGGCGAGAGCCTAACGGTTGAAACGGCCGGAACGACAGCGGGCAAAGAAACCCGTGAGCAGTCCTCCAAGACCCTGATTGAAAAGAGATTTGACGAGTTCTGGGCAGCCTACCCGAAAAAAGTAGGCAAGAAAGCAGCTCTGAGCTCATGGAAAAAACTAAAGCCAACAGCAGAGTTGCATGACAGGATCATGACCGCCGTAGGCAGGGCCAGAGTAACAGAGCAATGGCTGAGAGAGAACGGAAGATATATACCGAACCCAACAACCTGGATAAACCAGGGCAGGTGGGACGATGAGTACGAGGAGGGGGTAACAAATGGAGTCAATAGCCAATATTCTAGCGGGAACAAGCAACAACCGACAGCCCCAGCGCAGGGAGCCAGCGGAAAACAGGATGCACTCGCAGGCTTCAAGACAATCGACTGAAGAAAAAAAGAATGAATTTCAGATATTAAGCAACCAGGCTATAGAGGAGAAGTGGAACTGGAACGAAGCACCACCAGAGCCAACAGCCTGCGCATTTTGCGGAAAGACGCTATACCACATCGGAATTATTTCACCTTTACAAAAAAAACAGGTATTCACATGGCTGAAAGAGCCGGAGCATTGCACATGCAAGAAGGCGCAAGAGTACTGGGCAAGGGTAGAGGCAGAGCGAGTAGCGGCAGAGGAGGAGAAGAAGCGCCAAGAAGAGGCCGCGAGGATACAGTCCAGGATAAGCAGGTTAATCAAGGACAGCGGAATTAGAGGCAGGTTCTTAAATCGGACATTTGAACGCTTTGAGACTGACGAAAAGAACCACAGGGCATATGAAGCGACCAAATGGTACGCCGACAACTTCCCGGCCATGCTTCCAAAAAAGGCGACAGATGGATCAGGGCATATAGAGCCACCAGAAAAGGAGCGAAACGGGCTTATCATAGTCGGCAGCTACGGAACCGGCAAGACGCACCTGGTAACAGCAATATCGAACCAGTTAATAGCCGGAGGAATACCGGTAATTTGCATGACCATGATAGACCTACTAGCCAGGATAAAACAAACCTTTGACCGAAGCGACAAAGCCACAGAAGCTGACATCATGAAGATTTACGAAGAGGTACCACTGCTGGTTATTGACGACATAGGCAGCGAGCAACCAAGCGAATGGGGATCCACGAAGATATTCGCAATCGTAAACGCCAGGTACGAAGCATACATGCCGACCATAGTAACCACAAACTATGCCGGAGATGAGCTAATAAGGCGCATGACGCCAACCCACAACGGCAGACCACTAGACAGCAGGAATGCAGAGAAGACCCTCGACCGGCTAAAGGAGATGTGCATAGGCATTGAAATGAACTGGGAAAGTTGGAGGTCGAGATGAAAAAAGAAAAAAGAAAACTTGTACCAGCAAAGAACGCGAAGCGCAAATGGACACCGGAGGAAGAATACTGCCTTCAAGACAAGTGGGGAGAGGTAAGCATTAAAGGCCTGGCCAGCACCCTGGGCCGCAGCGAAAACGCAATTATAGTAAAGGCACAAAGAATGGGACTCGGCGCACATCTTCACGCAGACCACCGAGTAACGGCAAACCAGCTCATGAAGGCAATATACGGAGGAAAGCAGCAAGGCGGGTGGACAATGAACCGCTGGATAGAAAACGGACTACCGATAAAATCGCATTTAGTAAAAAATAGCCGGTTCAAAGTCGTAGACATTGACGACTTCTGGAAATGGGCAGAACAGAACAAAGATATCGTAAACTTTTCACTAATGGAAGAGAACATTCTAGGAGCAGAGCCAGAGTGGGTCAAGGAAAAGCGGCGGATTGACATAAGGGAGAAGTTCAAGAAAACACCATGGACAGAGCAGGAAGACAACAAGCTCATCCGCCTACTAGATGAATACAAGTACACATACAACGACTTATGTAAAAAGTTAAACCGAACAGAGGGAGCTATCAAAAGAAGAATTATAACCCTGGGCCTAATTCAAAGGCCAATAAGAAACTACGACAAGCACTGGACAGATAAAGAAACAGAGAAGCTTCTGACCATGAAGGCGAAAGGACACGGCTGGGAAGAAATCGGCCGAGCACTTGAAAGAAGCGGAAGTGCAGTCAGAGGGAAATATGAAAGACTGCAAAACCCCGAGTATTGCAAGAGGTACTACAGGAACAACAGAGAGAAGCTGGCCGAGTATTTCCAAAAGGACATGTGCAAGAACTACGTAAAAACCATAGGGTGCACTGCAGGAGAAGACGACTGCGACAATTGCAAGCATTTCAGGAGAAGGGATCCAGAAGAGAAGCCAAATACCGGTTGGAACTCAATAGCCAGCATAGCAGCTGAAGAGATCCTTCAGGAAAGATACGAAAATATCGGATAGGAGGTTAAACGATGAAGAAAAGAGCATGCAGAATGACCGAGGAGGAAAAAGCAATGCACAACAGGGCAGTAAAGATAAGAAAAATGACAGATGAGCAACTCTGTGAGTTCATAGACCACACATACGGAAAAGGAATGGAGGAAGGTGCAAAGCTGGTTCAGCTTCAGAACGAGCCAGAGCAAACAAAAGAAGCAGACCCAGTAAAGAAATTCATCGAATGGCTGGAAGGAAGAACAGGATCCGGAAACAGGATAGGCAGAGGAACCATCCTTCAGCTTAACAGAGAGCTGGAGAACGCCATCGACGGAGGCTTATTCAACCAGGAGGGATCCATATGAGCAGAACCCACGCAAACAGAGGGAAACCCTTCGAGGACTTCCTAAAATTTGTACACGACCGATACCAGGCGGACGGAATAGCATGCGTTCACAAAGTACCGACCGAATTCATCCCGCTACGGAACGCCAAAGGCCAGGTATGCAGCGCCAAGGTAGAAAACAAGAGCTGCGTAGATTACCTGGGCAGGTACAAAAGTATTCCAGTGGCCATTGAAGCAAAGCACACCGACGACAAAAGGATTTCATTCAGCAGAGTAGAACCACACCAGGCCGACTACCTGGACGATTGGAGCAAAGACCCAGACGCC
The DNA here is from genome assembly GCA_050950425.1 of Oscillospiraceae bacterium. Classification (GTDB taxonomy): domain Bacteria; phylum Bacillota; class Clostridia; order Oscillospirales; family Oscillospiraceae; genus RGIG529. The sequence goes on along the minus strand of JBMNHO010000002.1, from coordinate 424,893 downwards.
ATAGCGATGGTAGTCGTCAGCTTTGGCCTTAAAAGGTTTTTCTCGGTACCCTGGCCTTTTTGGAAGGCGGCCAGAACAGCCTGGGAGATGAAAAAGGCAGGCAAAGATCCAGGGAAGATCATAGTAAAAGCATACGGGTGGGAATGGACAACACCAGGCATGGCCAGCACCAACGCAGAGCAACTACTCCCAGAATGGGAGATAAAGACCGGGGGACGATCAGGGCTTCCATACCTAGAGATAATCGAACGAATGAAGGGAGGAGAGAAGGCATGAAGATAGCATTACAGATTTTACTTTTTGTTTTCACATTCGGATTTCTGATAGATGCACTAACAAGCAAGGAGGATGGAAGACGGCTCTGCAGCTTCGGAGGAGCAACGGTATTAATAATTTTATTAATGGCCAGCATTATGAGACTTTAAGGGGGTAAGGACGCATGAACAACGAGGACAAAGTAGTGGAATCATTCGATTTAAGTCAAATCACAAAGACAAGCAAGTTCCCTTTGATTTGCATTTACAACAGCCCGAAGGATTACCCAGGGAAGTATGTAGCAAGGCTGTGGGACACAAACATACCGACGCACACCATCGCCATAGCTGACAGCCTGGAAGAGATCAGGGAGACCAAACCAGCAGAAATGGTAATCATGGGAAGGCAGCCGCAGGACGATCCGATTATAGTCGAAACATGGATTTAAAGAGGAGGCACCAGATGAACCAAACTAAAGACCAATACATCAGGCGGATATCTGAAATGAGCGACCGGTACGGAAATCGACTCGTCGAACTCATGGATCGATATGGGCACATAAACCTGCAGCAAGTCACAGAGGACGAGGCGAAAGAATTCTACGAAGAGATCAGCACAAAAAACTAAGAGAGGAGACCCAACCACAATGAAAGAGGTAACAAGATATCAATGCGAATTTTGCGAGAAGGACTTCAAGACGCCAGACAGGCACCACTGCAAGAAGAACCCAGAATTAAAGAATTGTTTCACATGCAAACACCTGAAGGGATGGACAGACGACAGCTCTGACTACGACATAGGAACACCGGCACCTTACCCAGAATGCATGGCGGATGAAGACCCAAGCTGGAACGACTGGAACCTAGAGATAATCAAAGAGGTTAACTACGATATGCAATGCGAGAAATGGGAACAGGGCAAGTACGACTGGAGAAAAGATTTCAAAGAATATGAGGGGATGGAGGCGTTATGGTAATGAAGGCAATAACATTATGGCAGCCATGGGCAAGTCTGCTCACCATTGGAGCGAAGCAATACGAAACCAGAAGCTGGAAGACGAAATACAGAGGCCCGATAGCAATACACGCAGCCAAGAAAGACCCATGCAAAATACCACTGTTAGGCCTGGAAAAGTTCGAAGAAGCAACAACAGAGGAGCTGGAGAAGGTCGGACTGGCATGGTGCCTACTACACACCGGAAAAATAATCGCAACAGCAGAGTTGGTGAATTGCTGGCGCATCGTATACCACCCAGGAACGAACGTAGACATAGCCAAGCACATACCAATCGGAGCAGAGCTGGACGTCCCGAGGAAGCACCCAGACTTCGGACGGTACATCGTACCAACAGAAAAAGAATTATTGTTTGGAGATTGGACACCAGGTCGATACGCATGGGAGCTAACAAATATAAAGCTCATGGACAAACCAATACCAGCGAAAGGAGCACAAAGACTATGGAATTGGGAGGAAGAGAAATGAACAGATATAAATGCCCCAGCTGTGGAGGAAATCAGTACTCCGCAGACCCAAAGAAGGAAAGCGAGCCATGCATATACTGTGACCACCAGGGCACAGAGCTGATGGATAACATAAACGAAGACCAGGAGGGGCCAAAGGAGGAGAAAAATGAAGACCTACATGAACAGGATCGATAGAGAGCACCACTTAATGATCCTGATTTTCTGGGACTACCTCGGAAACTGGCTGGAGAAGACAAACTGCCTATCCAAAGAGGAACGGAAGAGGCTAAAAACAGCAAACACACACCTGCTACGAACCAGCGACAGCATCGTTCAGAGAATGGAATATGACTACGCAAAGAAGATAATGAGAGACGCAAAGAACATTGAAATAAGAATAGCAGACCGCACAGCCGACAGATTAAAGTGTTCAGAAAGCGGAACTTATATAAACATTGAGGATTTGTACGACCTGGGTAGTTTCGCGCTTCAGGAATGCAAGAACTGCAAGAAGGAGCCGCACAAGGAGTGCGAAAGATACCAACTATTCATGAAACTGAACATTCCAGTGGCACAGGAGCAAACAAACGGCTGTCCATACGAGAACTAACCGGGATCCACAGCAGAAAAGCCAGAGGAGAGGAGAGTAAATGAATGGGAGAGATGATAAGAAGCCAAGGAACATCGAATGCAGCAGGTGCGGCTGCGAGTGGAACATAAGTGTAAAAGCACAGATACCAAAGAGCGGGTATGTTTGCCCGCATTGCACGAGCAGAGAGCGACAAGGAAATTCAATTCAGGAGGGCGAGGGTATGGCAAATAGGAAGTTGCTTCACAGGAGCAAAATAGAAGATTTTAAGAGCTGGCTTCAAGCAGACGGCTGGCAAATAGAACAGACCAAAGGAATATACGAGATTGTGAGAGCCAAAAAGGGCGACAGGAAGCCTTTAATAGTTTATACAAGGGACAACAAAGGAAGCGAGCACATAACCGTCCAGAGCCGCGACGAGGGCGTCGTGAGGGCATACATAAGAGACAGGAGAAGAGAGGCCTGGGCAAAAGCAAACGGGATCGAGAAGATTACCAAAGAAAAGGCTCGCGAGATCTGGGATAGCAGTCCCACTGGAAAAGAAGACTACCGGCCGACAGGAAAGTTTTATTACATGGATGGCAAAACAATCATCGGCATAGACAACAGCAGAGGAGGAGCCTGGACGGAAGAATTCAAGCATTGGGATGTCTTTAAGCTCTGGCTCACAACTCAAATGACAGTAGAAGAAGCGAAGAAAATAACCGGAAGGAGGCGTAGCAATGCCAGTATTAGAAATCAAAGTGAAGTCATACCCGCCAGAAGCTAAAAACCTGGTGGACATTTGGAATAAACACGCAAAGTCAAGTCTCAACAGCGCCGGGATAGAATTTGTAACATTTATACACAAAAGACCAAAGAACCCAAAAAACGAAAATAGGCGTATTGCCGGATTAAAAGCTCAATGCATTTCATACCTGAAAGACGACACAGAGCTGGTGAAAATGTCGGTCGAGAACTTTATATACCTAATGGCCAAGTGCGGGGTAGACATAGAAACAAAGGAGGTGCACTCATGATAAGCAAAGAGTACGGAAAATTCACTTTTATATGTGATATTTGTGGCGCAGGCACTGACGCAGAATTTGATACATTCCAGGAAGCAGTCGACGGACGGCATGATATAGGATGGAAATCACAAAAAAGTATTAATGGCTGGCAGGACGTCTGCCCGGATTGCAAAAGAAGCAAAAGAGGAGGAGAGAACAGTGATGAATAAAAGCCTTATAGAATGGACGGACTTCACCTGGAACCCCGTCACCGGATGCCTTCACGGCTGCCATTATTGCTACGCAGCGAAGCAGGCGAGACGCTTCTCAGGAGACATCAGACTAAACAAAGGATCAGACCAGCTACAAGAAGACGAGAACGGCCTTTATATTTTAGAAAAACCATTCAAGAACCAGGTCACCGGGAAAGTTACACCATTCCCGGTAGGATTTGAACCAATTCTTCACCGATACAGACTGCCAATGTTGGCACAGAAGAAAAAACCAGCGAAAATATTCGTAGTCTCAATGGGCGACTTATTCGGAGAATGGGTACCCGACAGCTGGATAGAGGAGGTATTCAAAGCATGCGACGCGGCACCATGGCACACGTACCTATTCTTAACAAAGAACCCGCGTAGGTACATGGAGCTGGTAGAGAAGGGGATCATCCGAATCGGGGACAACTTCTGGTACGGCAGCACAGCGACAACGCCAGACATAGAATTCTTCTGGCACGACCAACTAAACACATTTGTCAGTATTGAACCGATACTAGAAGCATTCCCGGATAGCGCAAATCCAGACAGCGGAATTCAAAAGGTTAAATGGGTAATCGTTGGAGCCGAGACGGGGGTACAGAGAAACAAAGTAGTGCCGGAGAAGGAATGGATCAGAGACATAGTCAAGGCCTGCTGGGCAACAAAGACGCCGGTATTCTTAAAAAACAACCTGAAGGATGTATGGGGAGAAGACCTTATACAAGAATGGCCAGAAGGAATGCCAATAGATAAAGGGAATGACGTACCACACTGCAAAGAATGCGAACATTGCACCATAACCCCAGAAGGCAAGAGAGGCAACAGGCATGAATGCGAAATCGGATGGCAAAGCGAAGGATATGACGACAGGGGGGCCAGACACATACCAGGAAGATACGCAAGAATAAGCCCACTATGGTGCCCGAAGCGAGAGGAGGAATAGATATGCCTTGCGAACCAATAATTCAAAACGGAAAAGCGGTCGGTTTTATTTGCAGCAGAACTAGAGGCAAGCCAAAACCGCCTCCTTGTTACAAATGCGGAAAGCCATCAACGAAGCTATGTGATTTTAGAAATTATGGCACCAGGAAGTGGAAGGACGACTATGGCAGGGAGAGGGTCACAGAGTACGCAGGATTAGACACATGCGATAGGCCAATGTGCGATGAATGCACCAATCATATGGGCAATGACACAGACTACTGCGACGAGCACAACAACCAGCTGGCCATACACAAAACTAAGCAGGGCGAAAGAGTTCACCAGCAGCGACTGAAGGAACTCGGAATAGAAGAGGGGGAAGAACAATGATTGAGTACTGCGGAAATTGCTACACGGGAGCAGAGACAAAAGACGAATACCCAGGAATATGCCCTTATTACAAGAAAACACCAGGTAAGCACTGTGCAAACCACATGCACCTACCATGCAAGCCCAAGGAAAGGAAGATGGCCTACATTGCCAGTGCAATGAGAGGAGATATAGAAGGAAACCTGAAGAAAGCGTCGGCATATTGCCACGCAGCAACACAGGCAGGAGTTGTACCAATAGCGCCTCATCTTTTCTTTTCATCCTACCTGGACGATCTAATTCCAGAGGAAAGAGACACAGGAATGCAAATGGGCCTCGATATTTTAATAAGATGCGACGAACTCTGGGTATTCGGAGAACCAACCGAAGGAATGAGGGGAGAAATCGAACTGGCCAAGAGGCTCAAGATACCAATTATATATATACCAGAGCAAACAAGACTCAAAATATTAGAAAGGAGACAGATAGTATGAATAAAGTATTTTTAATGGGGCGTCTGGCGGCAGATCCAGAGCTCCGATACACAACGAATGGGGTGGCCGTGGCCACTTTCACTCTTGCAGTTGACAGACCGAAGTATAAAGACAAGGAGCAGGAGACCGACTGGCCACAGATCATAGCATGGAGGCAAAAGGCGGAATTTGCAGCCAACTACCTGACCAAGGGGAGGAAGGTACTCGTAACCGCAGCCGTAAGAACAAGAACCTATGAGGATAAGGACGGCAACAAGAGAAAAGCAACCGAGTTTCAAGCAGAGGAAATAGAATTCTGTGACAGCAGACCACAAAACACATCCGGAGGAAACCAGGGCAATACAAACACCGGATATGAAGAACCAGGGTTCACACCCGTAGAAGATAACGACGATTTACCGTTTTAGCAGAACAGGAGGGATGAGATGGCGATGGACAGCAAAGAGTCAATGGGAATTGTGGGTGAGAGTTTCGTATGCTTCAGCACCAGGGTAATGGAACTCGCAATCCAGAAAGGGATAGAAGCCGGCACCAAAGCTGCAACGGACTATCTGGAGGAAGAAAAGAGCGCACAGAGGAAGGGGAGGTACGACCGCAGGCTGCGAAATACCCGCTTATTGCTTAAGAACTACAGGACGTTCAAACAGCATGCCCAGGGAGCGGTGTTCAACGCCAGAAAAGCCAAAGAGAACGCAGTAGACATATTAGACAGCCTGGACGACTTCAACTTTGATGATACTTTATACATCGAGAGCATAAAGAGGAGCCAGCAGAGGACGATCATCATCATGCGGCACATAGACGAAATGTTAAAGTATTACAGGATAGCCTGCGAGCAATCAGGCAGGGAGGACGAGATGAGGTGCTACAGGATCATCATGAAGACCTACATCGACGACGAGAGAAAAACAGCAGAGCAAATCGCAGAGGAAGAAAACATAGAAAGGCGTACAGTTTACAAGAACATAACTACAGCAATAAAACCCCTTTCAGGCCTGATATTTGGCGTAGATAGCCTCAAACTATACTGATGAAAGCACCAGACAAGCACGGGGCACAAATCGGGCATTGTATAGGCACTATAAATATAATAATATGATAGACGTGGAGGAGTGAAAGAAATGGCAAAGAAAAAGCCGAAAAATACCTTCATCGAGATTGACTACTCGACCGAAGCGACACCAAGAGCAACCACGCCGGATGGAATACCGGTGTTCTGTTCTCATGACGAGCTAATGCCAACAGAGAAGGCAATCCCGAATCCGAAGAACCCAAATCAGCATAGCGAAAGCCAGATAGCACTACTGGCCAACATCATCCAGGCAAACGGCTGGAGGGCACCAATAACCATATCAAAGAGGAGTGGCTTCATAGTCAAAGGACACGGCCGACGCCTCGCAGCGCTTCACAACAACAGCGGCCACATTCCGGTTGATTACCAGGACTACGCAAGCGAAGCAGAGGAATGGGCAGACCTTATAGCCGACAACAGACTGTCCGAACTTTCCACACTGGACACAACAATGTTAGTGGATTTAATCGGAGAAATGGACACCGGGGAGGTACCGGTGGAATTAACTGGTTATTCAGAGGAAGACCTGGCAGAGATAATCGCAGCATTAGAGGGAGCAGACGACACCGTAGACGATAAGGCCGACGCAGCACCAGAGCTTAATAACATCCCAATGAGTAAAGTGGGGGACATTTGGCACCTTGGAGCGCACAGGTTAATATGCGGAGACGCAACAGACAAGGTCACTATTGAGAAACTAATGGCAGGCGAGAAGGCCCAGATGGTCAACACAGACCCACCATATGGAGTGAGCTACGAGACCCAAAGCGGCAAGTTTGACATGATAAAGAACGACGACCTAACAGGAGACGACCTCATGGGCGACCTTTTAATTCCGGCGTTCAAGAATTACGTAGAGTTCACGGATCCAGAAGCAGCCTTTTATATATGGCATGCCAGTAGCACCAGGCGAGACTTTGAAGACGCAATGACAGCAGCGGGCATCCTAGAGAAACAATACCTAATATGGGTAAAGAACGGCATAGCCCTAGGAAGAGCAGACTACCAATGGGCACACGAACCGTGTTTCTATGCAGAGAAGGCAGGGCATAGCGCCTTGTTCTATGGAGACAGAGCCCAGAGGACAACCTGGAAGGTAGTTCTTAGAGATGAAGATCATATAGCAACAGTCCTCACAGGAGGCGTCGTATTAACTGACGGAGCCGGAGGAAAAGTATTCTTAAATGATAAGCCACCAAAAGGAAAGAAAATCCGATACATTCGACTAAGCGAAGGAAAGAGCGTATGCCTTTACCCAGAGAGCAAAGACAGCACCATATGGGAAGTGGCCAGGGAAACTGGAACAGAACACCCGACACAGAAGCCTGTGGAGTTAGCAGTAAGGGCAATAGACAACAGCAGTAAGCCGGGAGACTTAGTCCTTGATTTCTTTGGAGGAAGCGGCAGCACACTCATCGGAGCAGAAATGGCCGGCAGGAGATGTAACACTATGGAGCTTGACCCGAGATATTGCGACGTTATCATCAACAGATACGTACGCTTCACCGGGAACGTAGGCGTCACATGCGAAAGAGGCGGCAAAGAGCTTCAGTATATTCAGCTTAAGGAAGAGAACGACAGATTAAACAGTATAGCACCCGAAGAGGGTTAAAATAATAAACATTAGAGCAGAGGCAGGCCGCCAACACAGGGTCTGCCTTTTAGTTTTTAGAAAGGAGGGGCACCATGGCTAAACGTAAGGAACCAGAGAACATATGGGAGAGGATCCCCGGGGAGACACCGAGGCAGTACCAGAAATTCTGTTTATACAGGGACATGAACACGGCCGAGAGACCAATCAGAACCCGGAACATTTCAAAGCTGGCCAAGGAATCAGGGTTCTCATATGACCATTTGAGAAAACTAAGCGCACAGAACGACTGGATCAATAGGGCGGCAGCATACGACGCATACCTAGACAACCTGGTCCGGGAGAAGAGCGAAGAAGAGATAATCGAAATGCGAAAGAACCATGCGCTGCTGGCCTCCCAGATGATTAAGAAGGCGGCCAAAAGGCTGCTAACAATACCAGAGGAGGAAATAACCGCCACAGACATCGTTCGCCTGGTCGATGTCGGGGTGAAAATCGAAAGATTAAGCCGCGGCGAAGCCACTGAGAACAAGCAGATAAGTGGAGAGACAAAAGTAACTCACCAGGGCGAGGTTAAGGTCAGAAGTCCAGGAGAACTGAATTTGTCTAGCTTATCAGATGAGGAGCTCGTAGAGCTTGAACAGCTACTGGAAAAACTACATACAGAGCCCGATATTTGATTTTGATACTCTGCAGGCAGCGCTTCAGAAGGAGAAGGCAGAGCGCAACCTTTCAGAGTTTATCAAACAAGCATGGAGGGTAATCGAACCAGGCACGACGTATGTGGAAAATTGGCACATTGACCTAATAAGCGAGTACCTGCAGGCAGTGGAGGACGGCGACGTGCTGAGACTTATAATTAATATCCCGCCAAGGCACATGAAGTCCATTCAAACAACAGTCTGCTACCCAGCATGGTCATGGATCAAGAAACCAGAGAAGCGTTTTATTAAAGTTTCATACAGCGACAGCTTATCCAGGAAGCATAACGTCCTCGCCAGGGACATCATAAAGAGTCCATGGTACCAAGGAAACTGGGGGGACAGGTTCAGGATTAAGGACGACGTAGACAGGCAAAACGAGTTCAAGAACAACTTCCATGGAATGATGTTCTCTACCAGTACCGGAGGAAGCCTGACCGGTGAGGGTGGAGACGTAATCATAGTTGACGACCCGCAGAACCCACTAATGGCCAACAGCGAGGCCGAGAGAGAGGCGTCAATAGCTTTCTTTAAGAACACGCTTCAGACAAGGCTAAACGACCCCAAGAAGGGCGCAATCATAATCATTATGCAAAGGCTCCATGAAAACGACCTGACCGGTTATATTTTATCAGAGGAACTAGGCTACGAACACTTATGCCTACCAGCAGAGGCACCAAAGAAAACCATCGTCCAGTTTCCAATTAGCAAGAAGGAGATCATCCGGGAAGAAGGAGACATCCTAAACCCAGGGCGATACGACAAAGACACTTTATCCGGACTTAAGAAGTCCATGGGAAGCGTCCAATACGCTGGCCAGTTCCAGCAGACACCAGCACCGGCAGAAGGAGTTATATTCAAGAGGGAATGGCTAGGTAATTTCTACAAGCCATCATCCGCACCATACCAGCCAAGCATTATACAATCATGGGATATGGCATTCACCAAGAGTGAGGGCAGCGCCAAGGTAGCTGGCTTTGTTTTAGGAAGACAAGGAAGTAACATATACGTCCGAGACTTAGTCAACGAGAAAATGTCATTCACAGAGAGTGTGGCAGCAGTTCGAACCCTTTCAGGTAAATGGCCAAAGGCCAGGGCAAAGGTAGTAGAGAACAAAGCAAATGGCCCGGCAATCGTCGACCTTTTGAAAAAGGAAATACCAGGAATGGTAGAGTTCAACCCAAAGGGCAGCAAAGAGGAAAGGGCAATCAGCGTCACGCCTTATTTTGAGGCAGGCAACATATGGTTCCCGGATCCAGCGACCCACCCATGGGTTCATGATTTGATTAACGACCTTTTAATATTCCCGAAGGGAACATATAAAGATACAGTTGACTCCTTAGTCCAGGGAATTTTATACCTCATGGATAAACCGACCATGACAGGCCCACCTGCAGGTGGAGGATTAACAAAGGACAGTTACTGGAAAAGATAATGCCAAGAATAAGGAAGGCACCAGACGAGTATCAGACAAGCACCAGACAAGCACCGTGCAAAATGTCAAAGGCAAATGATGTTCATTTGACGTTGCTTTATTTTTTGGAGCACCCTTCAAACATAGCAATATCAAGGGTTTACAAAAAGCACTGTGCAAGCACCATACAAGCACAGTAAAAGCACGGAACGAGCCACGCTGGTACCCTATTACTGGTACCCTATTACTGGTACCCTATTACCTATTACCTACTACACCAATATGGTGCTAGGGAGAGAGGGAGGAAATAAAAAAACAAAAGACAGAGAGGAGCAACCCACAAAATGGATAGCAAGGCTTATCAACTAAGAGCACGCTTCATTCAAGAAGCAGAAGAAAAAGAAAGAACAGCACAAATGCTAATCGTTGCAATTAAACTCCCAACCGGAGCGATTGAGATTATAACGAATACAGCAAAGATAGCGACAAAGGTAGACTACTACAACACCGCATACGATGAGGAGTTCAGGCTTAAGAATAATGCCAACGTCCGAATTGTGGGTTTTATGTTTGTGTAGCCAGGATAAGGCGGAAAGGGAGGTGAGAAAGTAAATGGCTAATAATAATTTTAGGGAAATCGGCCGCCTGGGACAGAAGAGATACGGCGGCTTTTTCTATGAGGAGTTCCTGAAGGATCTCCAGGGGAGAAAAGGCGTCGAGGTTTATAGAGAGATGAGTGAGAACGACGATGTGATCGGAGCAATTCTCTATGCCATTGAAATGCTAATCAGACAAGCGTCCTGGACGGTTCAACCAGGAGGACCCACAACCAAGGATGAGGAAGCTACAGAGTTCATTTATCAGTGCATGGACGATATGCAGGATACATGGACAGACACGATATCGGAAATCCTTTCATTCTTGACATATGGATGGAGCGCACACGAAATAGTGTATAAACGCCGCGCCGGCAAGAGCAAGGATCCACGACTAAACAGCAAATACAGCGACGGACTCATAGGATGGCGCAAGCTGCCAATCAGAGCGCAGGAGACCCTCTGGGAATGGGTATACGACGAGGGAGGATAACCTGGTCGGTATGTCCCAAATGCCACCGCCAAGAGTTCGAGCTCCTCGACGATACCAATTGAAAAGCTGATGATCTTCAGGACCAAGAGCAGGAAGGGCAGCCCGGAAGGAAGGAGCATTCTCCGTAACGCCTACCGCAGCTGGTACTTCAAGCGCAGGATCCAGGAGATAGAGGGCATCGGCATCGAAAGAGACCTGGCCGGTTTTCCGACATTGACAGCTCCGGAAGGAATGAATATCTGGGATGAAGACGACCCGGACATGGTAGCTGTCAGAGTACGCTGCAGACAGACATCGTCCAGAACATAAGGCGGGACAGCCTCGAAGGTCTGATCGTTGCCGGCCGGCTGGAAGCTGGAGCTATTAAGCACAGGCGGACGGCGGCAGTTTGACACCAATGCAATTATTGAGAGATACGACACCAGGATAGCAATGACCGTCCTGGCCGATTTTGTTTTATTAGGGCACCAGAAGGTGGGTAGCTTGGCACTATCCAGCGACAAGACAGAGACTGTTCTGCCATGGCCGTCGGAGCATACCTGGACATTATCTGCGAGACATTCAACAACAAGGCAATCCCGGCGCTGATTGACCTAAACGCTCAGAGCACTTCGCCGGCATTACCGACTATCCTACCTTGCACCACGGAGACATTGACGAGCGCAGACATTCAGGCTCTGGCTGCTTACATCAAGGACATGACAGGCGTCGGCATACTAGTACCAGACGACCACCTGGAAGACTATCGTGAGAGAAGTGGCCGGCCTGCCAGAAAGACTGGATGATGGAACTGCGACCAAGGCAGACGAAACAGCCGACGAGAACCAGAACTCCGATGTAGAACCAGGCAAAGAGGCAGAGCAGGGACGACCTGGGAGATTTACGAGGACGATGAGCAAGCTGTAAAAAAGGCCAAGGAGAGGCTGGGGAGGTATGATTGATGTTCAGGATCAGGAAATCAAGACACCAGCACGCCGATACCAAGGCAAAGCAAAAAGAGCAAAGCAGCAGCAGACGAGGTCCTCGAAAAATTAAACTGCATTCCTGGACGCAACAGAGCCGGAGCCGGTTTATTTCCTCACCAGACTGTGGAACGACCAGCAGCAGGCCATAACATACAAGGAGCTGCGAGAGGCCATCCTCAACGGCTACCTGGACGAGAAGACCGTTCAGGAGTGGCAAAATGACTATGCCAACTTTGTCAACGAGCACTCTGAAACCAATATGGACAGAGGCCATGCATGGCGGCCAACGCAGAGCTTGATGGCAGCATCATCCGGACTATTTCTTTGATCCAATGAGCGAGGGAGTCCTTAAATGGACAAACGAACACGGCGCGCAATGGGTAACAAGTCATAGGGGACGAGTCAGAAAGAAGCCATAGCGGCCATGGTCGAGCATGCCTTCAGCGGAGACTTCACTGTTGATGAGCTGGCCAGGGCGATCCGGGCAACCGTAGGCCTAAATAAGGCCCAGGCCAAGGCCAACCTGAACTATTATCAGCACATGTAAAGAAAGCCTCCTGGAGAACAACCCAGACATGAAGGAGATAGACTGCCGAGAAGAGAGCCAGGGACGCAGCAGCAGAAGTACGCGGCCAAGCAACACAGGCAAAGAGCCTTCACCATAGCAACCACAGAAATGGCCTTCGCATACAACAAGGGAGCCGATGAAGGGATGAAGCAGGCCCAGGAGCAGAGCTTAATCGGCAAAGTCGTGAAAGTTTGGAGCACAGCAGCCGATGAAAGGGTATGTTCGAAATATGCGGAGGTTTGGAAGGTAAGTCGAAGTGGACATGGGCGGCTGACTTTGATTTCAAAGGCATATTCACTATACAGCGGCCAGAAGCAAACACCACCAGCACACCCACGCTGTCAGATGCGCCGTGCTTTACGTGGAGGTAGAGCCACCGAAATACAAGCCGGCACCGGAACAGCGACGCGATCCAGAGCCATGGAGCCAGGAAGACCAGCTCACCGGCGACAGATCCACCAGAACCAGAAATGCCGGCAATTTACGACCGGCAGTACAAATGCCAAGCGGCATGAAGTACAACGGCAAAGCCAATCTAGGAGGCACCGGAGACATATATTCATACTTCGACGACGCAGGGGCAAGAATGGCTATTCAAACCGGCACAAAGCAAGAGTGGAAATCCCGAGGCCTTCAGGGCACATGTCCAGGAGGCAGGATATAAAGTCCAGGGCATAATTGACCCAGACACAGCGGTGCCGGTAGGAATAGGGGAGCTAGATGGTAAGTTTGGAGCCTTTCAGAAGAAAGTCGTTGATATTGATGAAAGTTTAGACTTAAAACACATAGCAATATACCGACGGGACCAGCTACCACCAGGAATAGCTGCACAGCTTCAGAGAGAGCACACAACAGACTGGCTGATGGGGAACTTCGACAGCCACGGCGGAAACTTTGTAACAAATAGACGACGCAGGAAAGCTCATAGGGCTAGATAAAGAGCAGTCATTCAGATACATCAATGAAATAGGCGGCCAACAAATGAGCTACACCTACCACCCGAACGCAACATACGGAGAAACAGAGCCTATTTATAATAATTTATTCCGGAGAGTTTGCAAAGGGAGAGGTTGACCTTGACCTTCAGGACACCTTAACTTACATCAAGAGGGTAGAAGCCATACCAGACACAGGAATACAGGGAGATATTCAGAGGACTATGCAGAGGAACCCTCCATGGGAAAGGCAAAGGCAGCAGAGGAGCTACTCGACCAAATCGTCGATAGGAAAGGAAGACCGGTACGAGAGGACTACCGAGAGTTTTATTCTGACCTTATTGACAGAAAGAACTGGAACGAAAGCAGGCCTTCATATGGGCAGACGAGGCGACGCAGCACATGCAACAGCCAATAACAGCCGTAATGCATAGCCCGGAAACCCTAAAGAAGATGAATGTGGCAGAATTAAAACAGATGGCCAAGCAAAAACAGATCCCATACTACAACAACATGAACAAGAACCCAGCTGGTCACCAGCATATCAGACCCAGTAAAGGCACCGGAGATGAGTGCCCAGGTTAGAAATAGACTGGCGGCAAATGAAGCGGCCAGGAAGGCAGCGGCCACAGCACCAGTACCAGCCAAGCCAAAAGATAGCATAGGGGCAAATGAAGTCTTCAAAGATTTGTCCGTGCTCCCAGACAAGAGAATGGGAGTACCCATAAGGAGCGACGGAGGGAGATGTCGAAGGATTAAACCTCACTGGTCGACGAATGCAGATACTAGACGACGCGTCCGGAGGCACATACGAAATATACGAGATTTCAGGAAAGCTGACCAACGTCACCTGGTCCAAGACATGGGACAAAATGAAGCCGATAGGAGATAGCACCGGGGAACTTTACTTTGAACTTGCAGACGACGCCAAGAAGTTATATTCATCCAAGGCAGACCTGGGAGCATCCATAAGAACCATGACAGTCACCGATGGAGAATACCTCGTTTGAACTTTATATCGATGGGATAACACGAAAGTACAACGGATGGCGTGGATATTTCAGAGTAAGGACACCAGTAACAACCAGCGGAGCTGCAGACGCAGAAAACATCAAGAATATGCTACAAAAACTGGAGCTTGACGGCTTATTAATGACCCCAGACGCCCAGGCGGAGACAATTCTAAAAAAGACGCGCCTAGTATGGCAGCATGCACCTAATCGGATCCATGAATTAGATACCTTGAAACCAGAAGAAATTCCAGCTAAACTGGACATGATAATAAAAGAAGAGCGAATCAGACCCGAAGCGCATAGACAACATGGAGCTGGTTAAAGTTTTTGACGGATACCAGACCTACATCGAAGAGGGAATAGTAGAAACATACAAAAAGGCAGGGCTAAAGTACGTATGGACAGGAATACCAGACGCAGACGATATAGTAAAGATTATTCAGAGCCCAGGACTCCTATCAAATAACAACCGTTTCAAAGCAGGTATGAAGAGAACCGGCGCAAGTCCGGTAGAAGACTTCAGGACCGGCGGAAGCGATAGCGTGTTTACAAGGATAGGAGTAAAAAACAAAAACAACCCTCGATTTGACGACAGCTATAGGGGAAACAGATACCGTATTCTTATTGACCCAAAGGAAATGGAGAGAACCGACTGGTACGCTTTCGATTATGACCAGTACGGCACATCAGACACAGCGGCAATGGCTGGCCGTCCTTCACCATTGGACTTTATAAAGCAAATGGCCACAACCTACCGCAGCGGGAACGAGATCATGTTCAGACAAGGAATAGCAAAAGAAAGCTTCATAGGCATATCATGCCAGAGCAACTCACTAAGAGCCGAGCTTCTGGAGAAATTCAAAGAGGCACACATAACCAAGGTTAACGGAATACCGATTGAAGATTTTGTAAAGGTGGGATCAACAATATGATTAATCAAAGAGCAGTATATGCATTTAAACCGGCAGGAGCGAAAGACTTCACAGGCATAGCGCTGGACGCACACATTCACAAGGGAAACCTTCGGTTCTTTGACACCAATAGAGGCCATGAGATACCAGGAGAGATAACCGAAGAGACGGAAAAAGGCTTCACATTTACATCCACAGGATACGCACCAGGGGAATGGCAGTTTAAGGTGCTGACAATAGGAGAATTCAAGCGCAAGTACCACAAGCAGGTGGAGGACGGCCAGATTATAGCGGCCAAGATTAAAACCACAGAAGACCTTCACCAATGGTACAGGAGGGAGTTCAAGGTTTAGATTTTGAAAGGAGGTGGGGCAATGGCCAAGTTTAGTGATTTGATAAACATAGAGCCGGCCAAGGTTGAACCAAAAGCAAGGGCACCAGGAGTGATTAAAGGCAGATTTAAGATCCAGAAGTCTGACGACGACAAAATGCTGGCCTTTGGATGGGCCAATGTAGCGGTCACGGCCAAGGGAGACCAGGTCGAAGACTACCACGAGGACATGATAGATCCAGAGGAACTGGAACAGGCAGCATACAGTTTCGTAGAGCTTTACCGCGAGGGCGGAGAGCAACACGAGCGAGGAGGCGTCGCTGTTTTAGTAGAGAGTATGGTATTCACAAAGGAGAAGATGAACGCCATAGGCATAACCGAAGGAACTCTGCCGGAGGGATGGTGGATAGGCTTCAAGGTAACAGACCCAGACGTCTGGGACAAGGTCAAAGACGGGACATACCCAATGTTTAGCATTGAGGGAGAGGCAATCCGGGAAGAAATCACGGAGGAAACAGAATAATCGAATACTGATAAATCAGGGAGCGACGAGCATTCGTCGTTTTTTGTTTTATATAGACTTATCAGGGAAAGGAGGAAAAGCAGCATGGCATCTAAGCTAAAAGACTTAAAGATTACAAAAGTTGATTTTGTAGAAGCTGGAGCCAACCCAGAGGCAAATATACTCTTATACAAAAGCAAAGAAGGTACACCCCCAGCAAAACCCGATGTGGAACCCGTGGAAGGAGGTGAAAAAGGCGGCGCAGTTAAGAAATTCTTTTCAGCCGTAGCAAAAGCCCTCGGCATTGGAGATGAAAACGTCGACGAGGCCGTAGAAGAAATAGCCAAAGGCTACGAGGCTACCACATTCGGAGAGAAGCTAAACGAGCAAAAGCGCAGACGAGTAACCAGCGAAATATGGGACGTTTGCTACGCTTTGGAAGAGAGTCTATGCTCAATCATTTTAGACGACGATGTGGAAGAGACCGACAAGCCGGGACTGATGGAGCAGAGTCTAGATGAGTTCAGCGACGCAGTAAAAGAATTAATACCGACCTGGGCTCAAGGGAAGACCACAAGCAAAATCAACAAGAAGGAACAGCCAATAACACCTGCAAGGCTTGAAATGGCCAAGACAGCCAAAGAAAAGCTGGAAGCTATTATAGCCAAAGCAGAACCAGAACCAACTCCACCGGCAACAGATCCGGAGGAAGATCCAATCAAAAAACAAGAAACGAAAGGAGAAATGGAAGACATGAAAATCGACAAAAGCAAATTGACACCTGAAGAGTTAGCAGCCCTCGAAGCAATCGAGAAAAAGGCCGGCATTCAGGATGATCCAGAAACAGATCCTACACCAGCAGATGTGAACAAAGGAGCAACAGACCCAGTACCGGCAGCAGAACCTACAGCAGGAGAGGGAGAAGATATTTATAAAGGCCTTCACCCTGCAGTTAAGGCAGAGCTTGAAAGACTTCGTAAATCAGCAGACGCAGCGGAGGATAGAGAGTTATCTGAAATTGCTAAAAAGTACGAGATCATCGGAAAGAAATCCGAAGAGCTTGTACCATTGTTCAAGAGTTTAAAGGCAGCAGGCGGCGACGCATACAATCAAATGATTACTGTGCTTGACGCCAGCGTAGAAGCAGTCGAAAAGTCCGGCATATTTTCAGAAATAGGCAAGAAAGGCAACGGAGAAGACCAGTGCCTGGGCAGCTATTGAGAAACACGCCGACGAAATCCAGAAGTCCATGCCAGATTTAACTAGAGCGCAAGCTATAGACAAGGCATGCCAACAAAATCCAGAACTCGTACACGAATACGAGAATAAAAAATAAGGAGGAACAATCATGTATTTTGGAACAAGTATTAATAACAGCGCCACGATAGTGGCAAAGGCTAATGCAGATATTGCAGCTGGAGAATTTCTGGCTGCAAAATTTACAAGTGGTAAGATTGCGGTTTGCGGAACAGCAGGCGAAAATTCTCTCGGACTTATTATTCCTGGGCAAGAAGGAATTAAGGCTGGAGAAGACGTTGATATTCAAATTAAGGATATAGGACTTTGGAAGACCGGTGCAGCAGTTTCAGCAGGAGCAGAATTGACAACTAATGCTTCCGGAAAAGCCATAACTGCCACTGCAGGAGCATTTATTCTTGCAATTGCATTGGAAAGTGCAGCTGCAGAAGGCGCAGTAATCAAGGTCCAGGTGATTAAAGCCGGGTATAAGGCTGGAGGAGAAGTCGCACCGCTTACATTAGCCGGGCTTACTGATGTGGACATTACAGACATTCAGGATGGAGACGCCATAGTTTATGACGCTACAGCCGAGAAGTATGTCAACAAGGCGCTCGCGCTTGAAGACCTTTCCGATGTAGAAATTACAGAACCGGAAGGCGACGGAGACTCACTAAAATATGACGAAACAAGCGGCAAATGGGTAAACGTCGCTGAAGAAGTCTAATAAAGAGACGAAAGGAGATAACAGACTATGAAAGGAACAAGTATTTCAAACCTTCAGGTACAGATTGCAAAGGGATGGAAGCCCAACAACTACCTGACTAACATGAGCATGGCCTACTTCCAAGAGGAGGCGGACTTTGTAGCACCTTCAATATTCCCAATTTGTCCCGTAGGATTAAGCGCGAGCTATTACTACACATTCAGCAAGGCTGACCTTGCAAGAGACAACGTAGGCAGAAAGCCAGCGTTTGGAAAAGTAAGCCCAGCATTAATGGGACAGACAGACAACACCTACAAATGCGAGGTAGATCAAGTAATCGTAGGTATCGACCAAATCGACGCATTGAACTACCAAAGAAGCAGAGCCCCAGGGGTAGCAGACCCAAGAAGAGCGAAGGTAAGGTTCGCAACGGAGCAATTGAAGCTTCACCTAGACCTTATATTTGCAATGAACTTCTTCAAACCAGAAGCATGGGACAATGTATGGACTGGAGCAGCTGTAGCTGACGCAGAAGAGAAGAAATTCCTAAAATTCAGCGACGCAAACTTTGATCCTGTTGGCTTCTTTGACGAGAGGATAACAGAAATCAAACAAAACGGCCGCAGAAGACCTAACAGATTGGCCCTGGGAATTGAAGCGTACAACGCATTAAAGAACCACCCAGACATAATCGAAAGAGTTAAGTACACCGGAAGCACAGCGAACCCAGCAATCGTAACAACTCAAGCCTTAGCAGCAATCCTACAAATCGAACAAGTAAGTGTTCTTGAGAGCACCTACAATGCAGGCGGCATAGGCGAAGAGGATATGCAGTTTGTATGTGCACCAGACGGCGCACTTTTATGCTACGCAACAGACAACCCAACAATCGACGAACCAAGCGCAGGCTATATCTTCACTTGGGACATGCTGGGCAATGGCCAATACGTAGCAATCGACCAGTTCGAAGGAGAAAAAGGAACTCATTCAGAGTTTGTCGAAGGTTTGATGAGCACAGACATGAAGAAAACCTCTGATGATTTGGCGATTTATTTCGACAAATGCATTTAAGAGAAGGAGGAGAATAGATGAACGGTTACATTTGCACTAAATCATGCACATTTGGAGGCGTCGCCTATTCCGTAGGCGACGCTATCCCTGCTGACGCCGTTCTTCCAAGCCGCGAGAGAGGTCTTAATCAAACAAGGGCTTATAGCTCCGGCCACAGATCGCTGACGCGCTACTGGAGGAAAAGAGAATGTTTAAGAACTCATAGCTAGGATAGCGGAGCTGGACAAAAGACGCGCCGGGCAAGGCCCAGAACCGCCACCAGGAGCGACGAAAAGGAGCCAGAGGGGTATTAGTTATACCCATCACTGCACAAGGGGGCCTTATTGGAGCTGGATAATGACGCCAGGGGACATTATAATGGCGGTAGCTACCCTGCAGCTTAATGCAGAGGAAGCGGCCAAGGCTGTAGCTGAAATTGAAAAAGAGGAAACCTTGATACTGATTGACGCACTCGATGAAAGAAAAACAGTCAAAAGAGCAATCATGGCAAAAGTGGAAGAAATGCAGGCCAAGGAAGAGGACGACGGCGAAGAGGGCGGCAATAAGGAGGACGAAGGCCAGGGTGATGAATAATGGCGAAAAGAACATATTCGTATGACCCGACAAAGATAGGTGAGAATGGCAAGGACAGAATGCGCTTTGAACTTGGAGACACTATGGTAGAGGGAGAAGCAGAGACAGCAGCGCTCACCGATGAAGAAATAGGCGCAATACTAAACATGTACCCAAGGAAATGGAAAAGAGCCAAGCTGGCACTGGTTGAAAGCCTCTGCCGGCGCTTTTCTTACGAAGTAGATACAGACGTCGGCCCACTTTCCCTAGCCCTTCAAGGACGGGTTAAGGCATGGATGGAGATGTATAAGGAACTGAAGGCCGAGATAGGAGGCTACTCAGTACCAAGCGCAAATCCATCGGCCATAGGCGGGGGCGCTTATTTCTACACAGGAATGATGGACAATCCCGCATCAGGAGGGAAGAAAGGCGGCGGTAACAATGTACCTTAGACCAGGCAATTTATATAAGGACTTTATCGTCGAAGGAAAAGGAACAACCATAAGCACCCGAGGCAGAGCCAAGAAGGAATATGACGACGAGAAGGCTGTGAGAATAAGAGGAGTGCTGGCCCAAGCAAAGCCACATGAGAAACAACAATGGCAGCAGCTGCAACATCCAATAAGTCACACCATCGTCCAAAAAGGAACCCCAAAGGCAGAAGCAGAGGATCGCCTAATCTTTGGAGATAGAATGTTTTTTATTCAGGGAGTAGACGAGCCAGGAGCCCTGGGACTATGGACAATTTATTATGTGGAGGAGCGGTTCGATGGACATTAAGGCAGATATAAATGAAAAAGTAAACCAGATTAATCACGAAGCCAAGTCAAGAGCTTTTAGAGCCGCTAACGAACTCCGGAATTCAGCCCTTACAGTTTTAAGGGGACAACGCTCTGGCCGTGTTTATAGGCGGCCATTTGCAAAAGGAACTTATACAGCGTCGGCACCAGGAGAACCACCTGCAGTTAGAAGCGGGGATCTGCGTCGCAGCTGGAGACAAAGAACAGGCTCGGAAAGCGCAGGGAGCACACTGACAGTAAGGCCAGCAATCACAACAGACGTAAAGTATGCGCCATGGCTTGATGAAGGAACCGACAACATGGCACCGCGCCCATTTGAAGAGCCCATCATAGAGCATGCAAAGCCAAAGATAAAGTCAATCTACAGCGAGCCATACCTGAAATGATAAGGGAAGGAGGGAAGCCATGCCGTTAATTACCGATAACACCAAGAAGGTATTCGATACAACAAACGTAAAAAAAGCAGACCTGATCCGAGCGAAGTATATCGGATGGGACGAGCCAAGGAATGGCATTATTACAGCGGTAAGCGAAGAAAAACTAACCGTTTTATTTTTGCCGGCCATTGGCAATGTAACAAATTATTACACAATACTAGCTTCAGAAGTCGACGCCGGGAAATGGACAGCTAAATGGACAACAGACTTCAATACAATCAAGGCGGAAGGCGACACAGAATGACGCTGGAAGACTTGATTTATAACCGGCTAATTGAAAGGGCTAAATTAACCAAGAAGCTGGCGTGGTTCAATAAAACACCGGCTATATTTTATCAATCGGCACCAGGAGACCAGGAAAAGGGATGGAAGGACAAAAGACAATACCCGCGGATTGACTTTATAGTCGACATGCAGGCAAACCCAGAAAGGCAAACATCCGGAGTAATGGGGTTAAATATCTGGTGCAACGAAGCAGGGATACAGCCGGAGGAAATAGAGCCAGAAGTACAAGAAGCGCTGCGCGACATATTCATGCAACCAGAAGGTAAACCGCCATATTGTATGAGATGGGCAAGGTCGGACAACTTCGAGATAAAAGCAACCACAGCAGGAGGAAGACATGTAGTCGGAATAACGGTACTTTTTGACGTGCTGGCATTCCCGAACCAAGAGACTACAGACCCGGATCCAATAATGGCCATGAACCAGTTTATAAAATCATGGGCACCAGAAGCCTCGATAATTGGAGCTGATAAACTCCCTGATTACTTTATGGCCGAAGAGAAGAAACCAGCGTTTTATTTCCGACTTTCAAATTTAGGACTAGAACGAGAGACCAATACAGTAGCATGGATGACCGCAACCATAGCCGGTCACATAATAGCACCAACAGCAGAGGCAAGGCTTACATGGCTGAAATATTTAGTTGATACGTTGGCAAGTAAAGGGGAGGTAACCATGATGGATACTTCCCCGATGTTTATCAGGAATATAAAGGCGGACAATTCAATTGACTACCTGGCCATGGGGCAGCTTCAGCTTAATGTGAGGTTTGGTATTTTACGCAGACCAACATACGCGCACACATTAACCAAAACTAACATACCACGAGAGAAGCTGGAGGCAGAGACAGTAAAGGTCAACGTAACGCCGGAGCCGACTAACGAGTATGCGATCGAATACAAGCTCGCAGGAGCTGACTACGAAGAATAGGAGGTTTAATCGATGAGCGAAAGCACAAAGAAAACCCCTTCCAAGGAACCGACAATCCAGGAAGCCGAATACACGATGGAAGAGCTGGCTGCAGCTTCTGAAGCCGTAATCGGGAAAGGGACAATGCCTGAATGCGTTATAGCAGCTTTCCGCGTGGCGGGCGTCGAAAAGGCCACAAAAAAAGAGGCAGAGAAAATAGTAAAGAAATATTTGACAAAGGAGGTCAAGTGATATGGCAGGAGTATTCACAATTGGAGAAACAAAAGCCAGACCAGGCGTTTATACCAGGTACGAAAATGCCGGCGGGCCACAACAAGCCGGAGCGGTTAATGGCATAGGCGCTGCTGTTATCAAAGCTAACTGGGGGCCGCTTAATCAGCTCGTAGAGCTTGACGGAGAGCCAGCAGTAGCTCCAGCGTTTGGAGCAGAGCTAACCGTTGATACGATTACAGAAATGTTCACTGGCGGATGCAGCAAGGTCAAGGCCGTAAGAGCAGGCTCAGGAGGCACCAAGGCAACGATCGCATTAAAAGACGGGGCGTCAGCCGATGTTGTAGCAATTACAGCAAAGTACGTAGGCGACAGGGCGTTCAGCGCAACAATCAGAGACAGCCTTCTAAATTCCGAGAAAAAGGAATGCATAATTTATGCAGGCACTAGGGAGTTTGAGAAGATAGAATTCACAAAAGGAACAGCAGGGGAGGGCGAACCAGCGGCGCTTGTGGCGGCATTTGCAAACAGCAAGAACTTCACAGCGACAAAGACCGCAGACGGAAACAAAGTGGTGGCAGAAATAGCCCAATCAGATATGGCGCCAGGAACCAACCCCACCGTAACAACTTCAGACTACAGTACAGCACTTAATGTACTTGAAGCAGGCAAATGGAACGTCCTATGCGTAGACACAGAAGACACGGCGGTTCATGCCTTAGTTCAGCCTTTTATCGAGAGGATATACCTAGCGGGCGCAATGCCAATGGCAATTGTCGCAGAGAAAAAAGACATAGACCTTGATACCAGGATGAACGACGCGGCAGCATTTAATGACGAGAAGATGCACTACGCACTAAACTCGGCATATGACGCCACCGGCAAATTATATGACGGTTACAAACTAGCAGCGAGAATTGGTGGGATGATAGCAGCGGTACCTTCAAACACCAGCTTAACCCACGAAGTCGTAAATGGGTTTGTAGCACTTGCAGAACCACTAACCAATAGCCAGATTGAAAAGGCATTGGCGAAAGGCTGCATAGTCTTAACCACAAACGCAAGCGACCAAATCTGGATAGAAAGCGCAATCAATACACTAATCACACCAAGCGGAAACCAGGATGAAGGCTGGAAAAAAATCCGCAGGACAAAAACCAGATTTGAACTTATGGACAGAATCGTAGCAACAACGGATCCTTTAGTCGGCAAGGTTAATAACGACAGCGACGGAAGGGCAGCTTTTATAGCAGCAGCACAGGGAATTGTAAACACCATGATAGGCGAAAAAAAGCTACTTCCGGGAGGAATAGTATACGAGGATCCTCAGAACCCACCTGCAGGAGATAGCGCATGGTTTATCATAGCTGTTGACGACATCGACAGCATCGAAAAAGCATACCTGACATTCAGGTTTAGATTTGCGCCAGCGGCGTAAGAGAGGAGGATAATGCATGTTTAATAACAGAGCACCGATAGACACCAGAAAGACGCTCACAGGGAAAGACGGAGCGTTATTCAACGACGCAGGAGTAATGCTGGCAACGGTTGAAACTTTCCAGACCCAGGTCAATGTTACAAATGCGAAATACCAGCCACTAGGAGACGCTCAAGAGCATGAAGTCTTTCAGTCCTACGGAGTAACCCTGACTTTCACCGAGATTGTAATCGAGGACGAAAGGTTCATTCAGGAATTATTCGAGGGAATGAAAACAGGAGTAATGCCAGCTTGGAACTTCCAGGGCGTGGTCAAAGGACGAAACGACAGCGAACAGAGGATGGTCTACAGACAATGCGTACCAAGCGGAACGATAGACCTGCAAAACTTATCTGTAGGAGACATCATCAAGAGAGCATGGAGTTTATTCGTTAACGATCCGCCAGAGCTTCAGAGCTTGCTAACGGCTTAAAGCATCCAGCTATAAAAATATCGTAAAACAACAAAAGTCCCATCGGGTATGGCCAACAAGCTATTACAAGGTGGGGCTTATTTTATTTTTTGAAGGAGGACAAATAAATGGCAACTAATAAAACCAAAATTGAAGAAATTGAATTAACTGAAGAGGAAAACAAGGGACAGCTGAGGACATATGAAAACGACATCCTGAAGGGGCTTCTTGCAGCTGCGAACTATGAGACGGAAGAGGAGAATATCCAGCCGATAGACATCGCCAGGAATGGAAAGGTTCTATTTTCTTTTAGAATTAGACCACTAGGCGAGGATGAGTACCAAAAATGCAAAGAAAAGCACACCAAATACGTCCGCAACAAGCAATTAGGTATTAGGTTCCCAGAGAACACAGACAGCGTGAAGTACAGGAGTGCATTAATCTATCAGGCCACCATTGAGGAAGACAGAGACAAGACCTGGAACAACAAAGAGGCATGGAAGGCGCTGAATGTTTTAACAGGAATTGACCTAATAGACAAGGTGCTTCTGGCGGGAGAGAAGGACGCTGTTCTTGAGAAATTAGACGAAATAAGTGGATACAGCGCAACCACAGAGGAAACAACAAAAAACTAATCAAGGCCGGAGGGGAGGCGACGGTCTTACATCACATTCTACAAAGAATAGGATTTGAAGCTTTTGGATCAGCGGCAGGGTTCCGCTCAATAGAAGAGCTTATGGCTTCACCAGGAGCCGCAACCTTTGTAAGAGCGTCCATGCACGTACAGCTTGAAGCCGAATCTAACAGAGAGGAGGGAGATTGATGGCAGCTGAAACTTTTAGAATTGAGATACCTATCCATGTCGAGGACAAGACGGATCCTGGCGTTTCCCAGGCAACGCGGAAGATAAATGGATTTGATAAGGCCAACCAAAAGACACAGGAACGGCTTAACCAGATGAACCGAACAAAATATCAGGTCGTCCTTGATGCATTGGATCGGGCGTCCAGTGTTGTCGGAAAAGTTACATCAAAAGCACGCAGCATAGCGGGTAAGACGTTCAGTTTTACGATGAAAGTAATCGACATGGCCACGGCGCCATTAAGAGGCCTATGGAACTTCGCAACGTCCATACAGGGCGCCATACTTGGCGCAACCGGTGCATTTGCCGGCATTTATAAGCCAATGCAAATCGCCGGCGACTTCGAACAGACACAGATCGCATTTGAAACCATGCTAAAAAGCGCCGAGAAGGCAGAAAAATTCTTGAAGGAAGCGTCAGAGTTCGCAAACA
The DNA here is from genome assembly GCA_050950425.1 of Oscillospiraceae bacterium. Taxonomy (GTDB): domain Bacteria; phylum Bacillota; class Clostridia; order Oscillospirales; family Oscillospiraceae; genus RGIG529. Next base: position 399,051 of record JBMNHO010000002.1, on the reverse strand, counting down.
AAACACCGTTCGAATTTCCGGAACTGATCAACAGCAGTAAACTGCTAATGGCCTTCGGATTTGAAGCTGACAAGGTGCTCGACATGCTAACGGTAATAGGCGACACGGCCAGCGGTCTGGGAGCAGGTTCTGAAGGAATAGACAGGATCACAAGGGCCCTCGGACAAATGCAAGCCAAAGGTCGAGCGCAGGCAGAGGAACTCTTGCAGCTCCAGGAGCTCGGCGTACCGGCTAACCAGATACTACAAGAAGAGCTCGGCCTCACCGGCGAACAGGTAGCGAACATCGGTAAAGAAGGAATAGAAGCATCCAAGGTTATAGAAGCCATGCTGCGAGGAATGGAAAAGCGCTTCGGTGGAATGATGGCCAACCAATCCAAAACAGCCAAGGGTATGATATCAACCCTTAAGGACACTCTCGAAAACTCACTTTTGAGACCATGGGGGCAAGGCCTGTGGGAAGGTGTAAAGCCAGGACTTGAAAAACTCACAACATGGATAGACGATAACCAGGACATTATAGCCGAATGGGGAGAGGCCTGGAAGAAAGCTGGAGCAAATATCTCCAAGTGGGTAATGACAAGAGTGGACGACTTAAGAAACAGTATACAGCGCATGGTCAACTCCCAGGAATGGAAAGACGCTAAAAACTTCGGAGAAAAGCTGAAGATAGCATGGGATCAGATAATAGCGCAGCCGTTCAACGAATGGTGGAATTCAACCGGTAAGGCTTGGCTTGCAGACAAGGCCAGCAAAATCGGTGAAGGAATAGGAACTGCGCTCTCGGCCGGACTACTGGCCATACTTGGAATAGACGCCAAAGGCGCCGTTGAGGACGGAACCAGCATAGGCGCTTCCTTTGCTGAAGGCTTCAGCAAAGGATTTGACGGAAAGAAGGTAGGAGAGGCGATCCTGAACGCCATCAAAGGCGTATTTAAGGACGCAGGAACTCTACTCCCAGGAGGAGAGGAAGCAAGCTCGACATCCTGGCTGTCAGCCGGAGCAATAGCGCTGGCATTTCAAAAGCTCGGCATTTTCAAGCTATTAGGCAAAGGCGGAAAGGGATTAATAAATCTCTTCGGAAAAGGCAGCAAGAGCGGAGCGCCAGATAGCACAGGGATACCATCAGCCTACGGAACAGACACCATGTATGTAACAGCCTCAATAGTTTACGTTTATGGAAAGACAATCCAGGGCCCAGGCGGAGGTTCCCCGACAGGAGGACCGCCTATGGGAGGATATCCTTCACTGCCAACAGGAGGAAAACCGCCAGCATTACCACCGGCCGGAGGATCACCAGTGGCACTCCCAGGACCTGCAGGAGCAGCAGGAAAGGCAATAAACACAGTGCAACTGTCCAACGGAACATATGTGGCCACAGGCGGAGCATTGGCAACCGGCCTGGCAAAGACCGGCGTAGCACTTGGTAGCGGAGCAACAACTGCCGGCGGAGCCATAGCAGCTGGAGCTTCAAGCGTACTGGGAGGCGCGCTCGGTATTGCTGGACTTGGAGCTGGAGCAATAGACATTTACCAGGGTACCAAAAAGACCGGGAAAGAAGCGAAGGACGAATACTGGCAGGGCGGAACCAAGATAGGCATGGTAGGAGCAGGAGCCGGCATAGGCGCCGCGGTAGGCTCGGTGGTGCCGGTAGTAGGAACAGGTGTAGGAGCGCTTGTAGGAGCCGGAATCGGCGGCGTGGCCGCACTTTTCAGCGGTGATAAAGCTGGCAAGGCCCTATCAGATGCCACAGACAAAGACGGCGCATTAACAAAGTTCTGGGAGAATACAAAGACCTGGGCAAGCAACACATGGGACTCCATCAAGAGCGGAGCCTCAAACGCCGGATCATGGGTAGCCGAAAAGTGGAACGCAGCCGGAGACTGGATAAGCAACAAATGGAACAGCTTCAGTGACTGGTTCGATACTTCGGTGTGGACCCCAGTAAAAGACGTCGGAATATCGGCCATCAACATAGCAGCCGGAGCATGGAGCGAAGTAAGAGACTGGGTAGGCGAGAAATGGAGCGATTTATCCGCATGGTTCGATGAGAGCGTCTGGACCCCGGTAAGCGACGCCGCACAAGCTGCAGGCGAATGGGTAAGCCAGAAATGGGATGACGCCAAAACATGGATCGGAGACAGATGGTCTGATTTTTCAGCATGGTTTGACGAATCCGTGTGGACACCTGTAAACAATGCAGCGCAAGCAGCCGGCCAGTGGGTAAGTGACCGCTGGAACGACGCGAGAACATGGATCGGAGAGCGCTGGTCTGACTTTTCTTCATGGTTTGAAGAGAGCATATGGACCCCTGTCAAAACAGGAGCCCAGGCTGCAGGAGCATGGGTAAGCGAAAGATGGAGCGAGGCCAAGACCTGGGTAAGCGAGACATGGGGAACCGTAAGTACCTGGTTTGATGAAACAGTATGGACCCCGGTAAAAACAGCGGCGCAGACAGCAGGAGCATGGCTGGGAGATCAATTCACAGCAGCAAAGAATGCAGTAAGCGAGGCGTGGTCTGGAGTAGCCGACTGGTTCTCGACTAACGTATGGGAACCCATCAAGAGCGGAGCAACCAGGGCATGGGAATGGGTAGGCGAAAAGCTCGGAGGCATAGGCGAATGGGTCGGAGATAAGTGGCAGAGCTTTAAAGGCTGGCTGGGAGGGTTAGGGCAAAAAGGATCCAAGCAGACAGGCCTAACAACAAGCCAGGGCAAAGGCAGTATAGCGGAACATGCATGGGGCGGAATTATGACCAAACCACACATGGGAATCGTAGCTGAAGATGGAGCTGAAGGAATTATCCCATTAAGCCCAAGTAAAAGAAGTAGAGGTCTTGACCTATGGCAAAGAACCGGGGAAATGCTAGGAGTTAGACCTTATAAAGACGGCGGTATTGCAGGACAAGAACCAAAATCAACTCCAACAGCCGTACCAACAGGCAGCAGCGGTCAGAACATAACCATTAAAGTCGAGGTAAAGGCAGAGCCTAAGTTCACAATAGAAGGCGACGGAGACACCACAGACGAGAACCAGATCCTGAATATATTAAAGGCATATATACGAGAAATGACAGACGACATCGGAGACGAACTAGCAGAGAGACTGGCCCGCATATTTGCAAACATGCCAGTGAAGGGAGGCGGAGAAGCGTAATGGATATACACATTACAGAAATAGAAACAGGCGCGAGATTTACGTTTTCAATGCTCCCTGAAAAAGTAAAGAAAAGCGGAGACGCGCTATTTCAAACCTATGAATTTATCAATGTCGGGGAGGTTAAAATTCCAAAAGGGGTAAGCCTCCTAACCTTTTCATGGAAGGGCACACTCCCCGGCAAAAGCAGAAGGAATGCCAGCTTTATAAAAGCGCAATACTGGCAAAGTCCGGAGGAGAGCCAAAACATATGGGAGAAATGGAGAAGCGACGAAACAAAGCTAAGGCTTATGATTACCGAAACACCAATCAACCACGATGTGTACCTAGAATACTACAATGCGGATCCCGTGGGAGGAAGCGGAGACTACGAATACAACATAGGGTTTCTAGAGGCCAAGCCTGTGGAGATTTACACAGTTAACGAACTAAACATAAAGCCTAGCACGCAGACCAACGCAAATAAATCCAGACCACCAGCAGCCAAATCGACAGCAAGAACATACACCGTAAAAAGAGGAGACAGCCTGTGGAAGATTGCACAGAAGGAATTAAAAAAAGGCAGCCGGTACATGGAGATTTACAACTTGAACAAAGACAAGATAAAAAAACCTGATCTTATTTATCCAGGGCAAGTATTCACACTGCCAAGTTAGGAGGTGGCCGCCACGATAGATATAACTAAACTCAAATATAAATTAATTCTCGTGACTGCCACAGGCAAACAGCTAGACATTACGAAGGTGAGCGAAGACCTAGGCTGGGAAGAGGGAGAAGCCGAGCTGGCAATGAGAATCAGCTTCACAACCCATAACGCAAAACACAATGGGGAGAGGTTATCCAGCATAGCAAAGCCCGGGAGCATAGTGGCCATTATAGCTGACTGGGGCACCAGCAGCGAAGAGGTGGCCAGGGGAACCATTCAGGAATGGGAGCCAGGGCTTGAGGGCAGCCTCACAGATACCTTTGGAGTATTAGCATACGATGAACTTTTTAACCTTCAGCAGAGCCAGGACAACAGATACTACTCTGCAGGCACGGGAACGAAAGCGGCCATAACCGGGATATTTAAAGACTGGGGAGTTCCGATTGAGAAATACGATGGCCCAGACGTAGCGCATGCAAAAACCCTTTATAAAAATGAGTTTTTAAGCGACATTTGTATACAGCTTTTAGAAGACGCAGAAAAAAAGGGCGCCCCAAAATGCGTTATAAGATCCAACAGAGGAAAGGTCAGCGTAATACCCAAGGGAAGTAATAAAACAATTTATCACTTTGATGAAGACAGCAACGCAACCCTCACCAGAGACAAGATAAGCACCGTAGATTTAATAACGAGGGTCAAGGTGGTAGGGAAGGAAGACAGCGAAGGAAGGCAGCCGGTAGAGGCCGTACTTGACGGATTAACCCAATACGGAATAAGACAAAGCATTCAAAACAGATCCGAAGACGACACTCTGGCCGCGGCCAAATCAGCAGCCCAAGACACACTAGATGAATTTGGAAAACCAACCAGGACAATCGTACTGGAAGCGCCAGACGTCCCGACAATCCGCAAAGGAGACAAGGTCCACGTTAAAGCAGGAACCCTTAATGGATACTACATTACAAAATCAGTAAGACACGACGCGGCCAACAGATCCATGTCAATGGAAATAGAGCCCGAAGAGGCAGCAAATACAAAACCACAGACAGGATCCACAACAGGAAGCTCAACATTCAACAAGGGAGACAGCGTAATATTAAACGGCGCGGTATACGTGGACAGCTACGGAAACGGAAAAGGTAGAACCTTCAGCAACAGAAAGTGCAAAATCACAATAAAAGTAGACACATCGAGACCATGCCCGTACCACGTGGATGGAATAGGCTGGGTCAAACCAAGCACCATAACAAAAGCATAAGGAGGCGAGAAATATGAATCCATCATCAGGGAACCCAGGAGTAAATAAACTGGCCCAAACACTTCAAAGACGCATGAAGGAGACAAGCAAATCGCCTCTCATGCTTGATTTTGGAGTTATTCAACAGGACTACAGCTTATTAACAAACACATATCCAATACCAATACCAAAGGCGGATTACATGGTATGCAGGGGGGCTGCTCATAACCCTAACATACCATTGACACAGACATATCTAGAACAAGGGCAACATCCGCACGGTTCAAGCGGAAGCCACGGCGGGCACAGCAGCGGAAATGGATCACACAGCCACCCGGATACGGAAGGAACCCACGTTCATGATGTGGTACTTCCTAAAACTATGCACTGGATCAAACCAGGTGACAGAGTTCTAGTGGCATGGGTTCAGAACGACGCAGTCGTTATTGACGTCATATTACCGGCGACAAGGATAGGAGGAGGATAACATGGCAGAGAAAAACTTATTCCCCGTCTTTGAGGTTCCGGAAATTATAACACCAGCACCTGCAGAGGAACAGAAATATAAACCCAGCGTTTATTTTGACTATGAATTAGGAGACTTCAGAAGAGACGGAGCCAATAAAATGGTTGAGGCAGAAGGGAGAGAAACATATAGGCAATGGTGCATTAAGACCGTTCTAACAGAGCGGCTTGACCGCATGTCGTACAGCGACGATATAGGAACCGAGCTATACGATGCGCTTAAGCAAGCGGATAAACAGGCAGTGGAGTCGGCCATGGAAAGAACGATCACCGAAGCACTCATGATAAACAAGAGAACGGAATACGTCCGAGGCTTTGAATTCACCTGGGACAGCGACGGCCTATATTGCGATTTCATAGTCAAGGGCAAGGAATGGGAAGAGCAACATATCGGCGTAATTTTAGGAACGTAAGGAGGTGGATAAATGTCGATACCAGAATTTAAAATACCCAGCTTTCTAAATGACCAGGACGCAGAAACTATTCACAAAAGAATGATGGAAGGCCTACCGCCAGACATTGACGATACAGAGGGAGGCTTCCCCTGGGACTTTACAAAACCAACAGCACTCGAAAAAGCGGAAATGCTAGAGTTTCACATGGTAGAGACGCTCAAGATCATGTTTCCAATGTGGGCTCAAGACGACTGGCTAGACTTACACGCAAGAGGCAAGACGACAGGTAGGAAACCGGCCAATCCAGCGTCGGGTAATCTTATTATTTCAGGAGTTCCAGGGACGACTATACCTGAAGGCTTTAGATTTGCCACACCGGCAATAGGGGACACGCCGGCCATAGAGTACGAAACCAAAGAAACTTATACCATACAAGAAGATGGAACGGCCGAAATTCAAGTAACAGCCGTAGAGGCTGGGACAGGAGGCAATGTGTCGCCAGGATCCATAAGCCTAATGATGACGCCGATAAAAGGCATAACATCAATAACCAACCCCGAGAAGATCACCGGTGGCACCGAAGAGGAAAGCGACGACGAGCTCCGACGACGCATCGACGAGATAGACGCGACGAGCGAGGCAAGCTTTGTAGGCAGCGACGGAGATTATAAGCGGTGGGCAGAGGAAGTCCCTGGAGTTGGAACAGGCCTAGTAATGCCAGAATGGGCAGGCCCAGGAACCGTCAAGGTAATAGTTATCGACTCCAATGGCCAACCAGCCAACGCGTCGATAATAGAGGCGGTATATAACAACATTATGCGGCAGGATGACAGAATACAAAGGAAGGCGCCAATAGGAGCCACAGTCACAATAGCGGCACCTATGGCCAAGGAAATAAACTACACCTTCCTGTTAGAAATACAACAAGGAGAGACAGAGGGAACCGTCCTGGAACGCTTCAAAGAGCAGCTTCAAACTTATTACATCGAGGCGAAAAAGGAAGGGGAAGTTCAATACACATGGGTAGGTTCAATCTTAAGAAACACAAGCGGAGTAAAAGATTACTCCGGGCTTACGATAAACGGAGGAACCGCAAACATTGTTCTCGATGAAGACGAATACCCGGTAACTGGGGAAGTTGATCCAGGAGGAGGTGGGGCCTAATGATTGATTTAGAGAAATTTCCAACCAGCCCTGCGGCCCAGAGAATGATAAAGACAGTCTCCCCTATTTACGATAAGTCATACGTCGGCAAGTGGATATTCCAAGTCATGGGAATGGAGATTGACGAGGCATGGAGGTTCATGGAGGAACTCCGGCTTCAGGCGTTCCCGGAGACGGCCACATGGGGCATAGTTTACTGGGAGCAAAGATACCACATAGTACCAGACGAAAACCTGACAATTGAAGAGCGAAGGCAGCGGGTGATCATAAAACGGGGCAGGCGAGCACCGATGAACCCAGCTCGAATAGAAAGATTTACAAGGGATGTAACCGGAAGAGAAGCCGTAATAACGGAGCTCGGAGAGGACTACATCTTTTTTATTTCGATTTTACCAGGAGAATCAGAGGTTGATTATAGCGAGCTTATAGCGACCATCCGCAGCGTAAAGCCTTCTCACCTTTCATTCAGGGTTTTATTTCAGACAAACGTAAATTTATCAGTTCAGGCCACAAGCCAGGATAAATACCCGTTTAATTATACGCTCGCAGGAACGGTACCAGACACCAACACGGTCGGAGGGATAACCGGGAACAACTTCGCGCTTGACGCAGACGCAATCGGATCAGTTTTTAATTACCAGTTCTGCGGAGAGGCAGAACACGAGCTTTAGAAAGGAGGAATGGCCATGGCATTATTAACTGCAGAAGCGATTGAAGGCTACAAAGAATACACCAAACGAACAATCGCATACGCCCAATACAAAGCAGGGGGCACATATTATAAGGCAAATATTTCTTCTGTATCCGTTCTACCGGATGGCAGACTGGCGGTTGATTTTCTAATCGATCACACGGTACCAGGCGATATAAACGTAACAGAAGTGCAGCTTTACAACACCAACAGCAAGCTCTGGCTATCGAAACCAGAAAGCATACTCCGAAAGGACGTGCAAGAAGGAATTTTGTATAGGTTCACATTCACAATTAGAGAAGGGTAGGTGAGAAAATGCACAACCAAACAGAATGGAAAGACCACGTAACCCAATACCCGAACAGGAGAGAGATCACCGACAACGGAGACGGCACCGTGGAAGTTAAAAAGGCGCAAGGGGCAGTCATTCAGCAAGGAACGCCGCAAAGTGCAACCAACTTCAATAACCAGGAGGACGGAATTCAGGACGCACACATAGCCACGGCAGTATTCCTGCAGTACTTTATGCAATTTGACCGCTGGATAAGGCAAAAGATAGCAGACTATGCCGCGGAATTCCTAAACGAAATAAAGACCGTAACCCTTACAAACTCAAAAGGGATCCCGTTCTTCAATGTCGAGGCCCAGACAATCGACCTTGCAACGGCAAGAAAGACCCTAAACTACGACGTAAACTGGGAAGTTGTGTCGGCCAATGGGAACGTCGGGGACATCTCAGTAGCCGATAAGCAGTTGAACGGCTTCAAGATAAGCTACGACGGCAGCGCCACCAGCGTAACATTAAAAATAAGAATTAAAGGAGGAATGCTTGTATGATGCAGGTTATCGAAAAAAACGAAGGCAAGAAAATAGCCTACGAGGAAAATGGAACAATGATATTCCTTGGAGACAACGAGTTAATGATTAACGCCTCCAGGTACCAAAGGGACTGGCCGGTGCAAATTGATATTTGCAGCAACAGGGACAACCAGCTAGTCATAGGAACTGGGTCGGGATTGTATTATGTGGCGCAGGTAGACATCCCAGCAGCTAAATACACAGAACCTGAAGCTCCAGAAGAGGGAGAAGAGCCAGAGGAAGTACCAGAGCTAATACCAATCGACATGAGCGAGGTAATGTTGACGCTTTGGAGCGTTGAAAACCCCACAGAGGTAGAAATTTAAAGGAGGACAGAACAGATGGCAAATTTTGATTTATTGAACCTTGCTTTGAAGGCAACATGCCCAAGCAATGAAATCATCCTGGACGACAAAGGACTTCCAAGCGTGATGGTCAGAGTTCCAAAGCTAAAGAACTCTGACTTATACGCAGGAGGAGACTCCAGCACCAATAGAGCCTGGATAGTTAACGGACAAGAGGTACCAGAGATTTATATTTCAAAGTACCAAAATGTGATCCACAACGGAAGGGCTTATAGTTTACCAGGAGAAGATCCAGCAAACTCATTAACATGGGACACAGCCAGAGCAGCCTGTGAAGCAAAAGGCCCTGGATGGCACATGATGACAAAACCAGAATACGCAGCAATTGCCCTATGGTGCAAGAAAAACGGCTTTATGCCATGGGGAAACAACAACTACGGAAGAGACAGCCGAGAAACTTTATTCAAGGCAATCCCCGCATACATCGACGGAGAAGGAAGAACCACACGTACCCTGACCGGAACAGGCCCGATTGAATGGAGCCACGATAAGACAGTTGAGGGAATATGGGATTTGAATGGGAATGTTTCAGAGTGGACTGGCGGAATGAGGACAGTATTCGGAGAAATTCAAATACAACCAAATAACAACGGCGCCGACAACACCCATTCGCAGGACGCAGGAGCAAACACCTGGAGGGCAATAGATGCCACAACAGGAGAACCTATAGAGCCTAATGGATCCGGGACAACCCCGAACTCGGTAAAAGTAGACGCAATATCCGGGATAACCTATAGCACAAACATAACAAACCAAAACGATAACTTCAGCGCTGTAATTTCAGACATAAAATGCGACTCAACAATTTCAGCAGCAGCGCAGGACGTGCTAAAAGAATACGGACTACTCCCAGACGATACTGGGTTCGACTACGAGGGAGACAAAATTTATTTCAACAACGTAGCAAGTGAGCGCTTGTTTAACTCCGGCGGTTACTATACGAGCACCACGTATGCAGGCGTGTTCTGCGCTGGCGGCTACTACTCGCGTGCGGGCGCCCGCGCCGACAGCGGCTTCCGCTCCGCTTATGTAAAACTGTAATCTGAAGCCATGTAATCTGGCCTCGACCGCGATAGCGGGCGATATACAACGAGACATAAAGTCCAGAAAGGGGAGACTTGATAATGGAAGAGATAGAGGGCTATGGATTACCGGAGGATCCAGATGATGAAGAGGAGCTCCTAATCGTTAAAAAAATTACAGATATGATGGAATACGCATATTTGGCACTGGCTCAATTTCCCCGTTCAGAGAAACCAGCCATGGGAGCTGACATAAAACGCTGTATGGATCGCTTACTTGAACGGGCCATCGAGGCCAATAAAAAATATTATAAAAAGAACACTTTACAAGACATGGATGTAGAGTTGGCAAAATTAAAGAAGTACATTCGATTGGCGTACCGATTGAAGTTTTTACCGTATAAAAAATATAGAAACTGGACGGAAAAGACAAAAGAAATCGGGAGAATGCTGGGCGGATGGATAAAGAGCACGAAGAGATAATTTATTTTAGGGAATGCGGATATAGCGCTTGTTTAACTCCGGCGGTAACTATGCGGGCACCACGAATGCGGGCGTGTTCTGCGCTTACGGCACCCACAACTCGCGTACGAACGCCCACGCCAACAGCGGCTTCCGCTCCGCTCAACCCCATACGTCAGGAGCCGGTACGCTCAAGGGATACCGGACAGCACAGGGGATAAGGATCCGTTTCCCGTACTTCCAGTAAAAGGAGGTTAAAAAGCAAAACAGCAGCAATTATGGACATGGGAGGCCATGACTATACGAGGGGCAAGGCCTCTCGGCCGGCGGTAGGATGTCCGAGGCCCGCGTTGCTGCGCTAATTATATATGGCAATTAGAAAAGTTTTTATGGAAATTACATCGTTTCACAGCTTGATGATAGCAGAAAAAGAAGTGTCAAAGGGGAAGCGCGAACAGGAAGAAGTTCTGATATTCCAAAGAGACCTGGAAGATAGGCTACATGGAATAAGCGAATTATTACGATCCGGGAAAATACCAAAGGTTTACTACAAGAGTTTTCTAGTTTACGTACCGAAGGTCAGGAAAGTAATTTATATCGACTACCAGAGCAAAATCATACAAAGAGCAATCTATGATGCAGTCAACCCCAAAGTTTCAAAAATGTTTATAACAGACACATATTCATGCATTAAAGGACGCGGTCAAGTGGCCGCGTTTGATACTTTATACGGGTGGATAAAAGCCACAAGAGTAGCGGAAGGAGAGTGGTATTATTACAAATTCGACGTAGCAAAATTCTTTTACCGAATAGATCATGAAATAATGATGGACATTTGCAGAAAGAAGATAGACGACCCGAGGACTGTAGAATTGATAGAGTACTACGTATGTAGCACATCAAAGCCGTTTGGACTGCCGCTCGACGCAGACCACCTGACGATCACAGAAGCGGAAATGCTATGGGATGTGGGAATTCCGATAGGCGGAGGACTTAGCCACATGCTAGGCAATATGTACATGGATCCGCTGGATCAATACGCAAAGAGAGAACTGGGGATAAAGCGATACATCAGATATATGGACGACATAATAATTGTGGACAACGACAAGGAGCGTCTTCTGGAATACGGGAGGAAATTAACCAAATTCTTAGAAGAAAAGCTGCTACTAAAGTTTAATAGCAAAACAGCCATGAGACCAGTAAGGGCTGGGTGCGAGTTTGTCGGGGTTTTAATCTATGACGACCATGCAATATTAAGGAAGACCACATCGCTTCGAATGAAACGACGCATGCGAGAGGTTTCAGAAAACTATCGGGACGGCAAAATCACATTCGCAGAGGCAAATGCTACGGTGCAAAGCTACAAGGCGATACTTGACAGGGTGGATTGTAAAAACTTCAGAGAAAAGCTATTTAAGGAGTTTTCATTAACACGCAATCCAAAGAACGTAACGGAGGAGGGATAACTGGATGGACGCCATGCAAATAATCGACGAACAGACGGAAATTATTCAAAAGCAAAACGAGCTTATAAACTCGATTGCTTCTCGGCTCTTGCAGCATGAGGCAATCACCCAAGAAGAGCTACGGGGAACGGAGGTGAACAATATCGATGCAATTAGACGCGACGACAATTCTGGTCATGATGGGAGTACCAAGTGCGGTCACGGGGTTATGCTTCTGGACAATCCAAAGAAGTATAACGAAGCGCGACGCCAAGAGAGATGAGTTAGACAAGGCCAGGGAGAAAAACGAACTCTTACTAATACGTAGCGTAGGAGCGGCAATCGCCCTAGGCGAGGCTACAGCGGTGTCAATACGTGACGGCAAGTGCAACGGAGAGCTAAGTGCAGCCCTTTCATACGCCCAAAGGGTGAAGCACGAACAAAAGGACTTCATGACAGAACAGGGCGTAAAAAATTTATATTAGGAGAGGATGAGGCAATGGCTAAAAAGAAACGGAGCAGGGCAAAGGCCAGGAATAGATCCAGGAAGAAAATCGAATTCTCAAAACTCATTTTCATAGGAGTTTCAATAGCGACCATAGCAGTGGTCGTTTTTTCATGCAGAATGATTTATTTAACTGGAGACCTTTCACCACTTGCATACCTAATACCTTCGGTTTTTGCAGAGCTGGCCACAGCAACCGGCTTCTATTATCACAAAGCAAAGAAGGAAAACGAGCTTAAGATACCTCACTACCTGGCAGAAGAGAGACAGGCGGAAGCGTATCGACAAGAATGGGAGGAGCAAAGCAATGAAACTTTCTAAATTAATTTTGAAAAATAACAACTGCTACAAGTCAGGCAAGAAGCATACCGTAAAAGGGGTAATGTGGCATAGCACAGGGGCAAACAACCCCAAACTAAGCAGATACGTCGGCCCAGACGACGGCGTGCTCGGGAAAAACCCATATAACAACCATTGGAACCAACCAAAGCCCGGAGGGAGAAATGTATGCGTTCATGCATTTATAGGATTAGACAAGAACGGAGAAGTGAGAACCTACCAAACACTGCCATGGGATATGGTGGGATGGCACAGCGGATCCGGCTCCCTTGGAAGTTCAAAAAATGCAAACAATAACGGATATATAGGCTTTGAGATTTGCGAAGATGCCCTCAGTGACCCGGTTTATTTCAACAAGGTATACCAGGAAGCCGTAGAGCTTACCGCTTACCTTTGCGAGCTTTATGGATTGGAAGTAAACAATAAAACGGTTATATGCCACAGCGAAGGCCACAGGATGGGAATCGCAAGCAATCACGCCGACGTTATGCACTGGTTCCCGCGCCATGGCAAGAGCATGGATACAGCAAGGGCAGCAATCAAAGCAGAGCTGGCAAAAGGAAAACCTACACCCACACCGACACCAAAACCATCAACCCCGACACCTTCAGCAACGACAGGCGAGGAAACCATCTGGAAGTTTTTCAAAGGAAAGGGACTAAACGATTATGCAGTGGCAGGGCTCATGGGCAACCTTTATGCAGAAAGTGGACTAAGGTCAAACAACCTTCAGAACAGCTACGAAAAAAGCCTGAAAATGACCGACGCCGAATACACCAAGGCGGTCGACTCCGGAGCTTATACCAATTTTGTACGAGACTCCGCAGGATATGGCCTGGCACAATGGACGTACTGGAGCCGTAAAGAGGGGCTGCTTAAGTTCGCAAAAGAAGCGAAGGCGTCTATAGGAGATTTGAACATGCAACTAGCCTACCTTTGGAAGGAAATACAAGGGTACACAAATACGATAAAAGTCCTAAAAGGCGCAACATCAGTAAGGCAGGCATCGGACGTTGTATTGACCGAATATGAGCGACCAGCAGATCAAAGCGAATCGGCCAAAGTCAGACGAGCAAAATATGGACAAACCTACTACGACAAGTATACGGCTAAAGCGACGGCGCCAACCACAGGCCAGGTATTCACACATACCCACACTGTGGAAAAAGGAGATACACTCTCCGGGATTGCTTCTAAATACGGCACGACTTACCAGAAGATAGCAGCGGACAACAACATCAAAAACCCGAACCTTATCAGGCCAGGTCAAAAGCTCACGATTAAAACATCCAAAAAGACACAGACACTAGCGCCAACACCAGCCAAGACCATCAAGGTGGGCAGCAAGGTCAAGGTTAAGCGAGGAGCGAAGACATACACCGGAGGCAACCTAGCCGGGTTTGTTTACAATACCGTTTATGACGTTCAACAGATAAGCGGGAACAGAGTGGTAATAGGCCTTAAAGGAAAGGTCACAGCCGCAGTGAAGTCTCAAGATTTAATACCACAATAAGAGGAGGAACCGCAAGATGAATGAAATACTAACCAACGAATTATTAATCACATTGATCCAGGTAGTAATTATACCGGCAATACCGGTTTTAGTTACCTATTTGGTAAAATTCCTGAAGGCGAAGGCAGACCAGGCGACGGTCAAGATAGACAATGAGCTAATTAAAATTTATCTGAACGAGGCGACGGACGCCGTCCTTCAGGCAGTAACATACACCGCCCAGACATACGTCGACTCGCTGAAAAAGCAAGGAAAGTTTGACAAAGAGGCGCAAGAGCAGGCATTTAATACAGCGAAAGACGTAGCGTTGAAATTACTAACAGAAGAAGCAAAAAGGATGATCACAGACCTATACGGAGACCTGACAGTATGGCTCGACACCAAGATAGAGCAGACGGTAAACGAGCAAAAGAACTTCGTGCTGACCGCAGCAGAACCTATAGAGTTATAAGAATAAGCCCTGGAGAACGACAACTCTGGGGCTTATTTTTTTTGCCCAAATTTAATTCTCGGAATTTGAGAAATATGTCTTGACTTATAAACCACCGTCGGTTTATGATGTTCTCAAGAAACGAGAAATAAAAAAACAAGGAGGAAACACCATGAGTAAACTCTACATCGAGGGTAAAAGAAACGGATACGGAACAGACCAATGCGGGAGGACGCTCACAGTAGGAGAGCTAATCGGCCTACTTTCAGACTTTGACGAAGACATGCCGGTCTACTTGAGAAACGACAACGGCTACACCTACGGCAGCATAACAGAAATAGACTTTAACACATCGGAAGACTTAGGAGAGGAGGACGAAGAATGAAAATATCAGTAGACATTAACAACGGGCGCAAAATGGTGCTCGAACAGTACAAGCACGACGGAGGAATAAAAGTAATCACCGGCCCCGGAAAAATTGTAGACAACAGCTTCACCATCAGCCCCGGAGACTTGGTAATGCTAATCAACTACTACCAGCAGCAAAAAGAAAAGAACGAACCGATTTTATAACGCGGAAGGAGATAACGAAATGCTAAATCCAAAGGAACTGGCCAGAGGCCAAGAGCAACACGAAACATTCAAGAGCAGTGTAACGCGAAAGAAGGCAGTGCAGTACGACTACAGGCATACCAACGGAGAATTATTCTCCTGCGTAAAGCCTACGCTCGAAAGCTGCAGAGCGGCCAGAGTCGCATGGCTCAAAAAAAGATAAGGAGGAGGCGGGGCCCAATGAACAAACACAGATACGCGCACATGATAATAGGGCTTATAGACACGGCAAAAGAGAAAATATGTGTCCTTGGAGCAGAAGACGCTCAGAAGGACATAGACAGGATCAGGGAGACGATAGAAGACCTCGAGTGCTTCTGGAACTCAGACGGACAGCTGAGCACATCAAACTGGACAAAGTTTCTCGACGAACAACTACAGAAAATGAAGGAGGAACAAGCATGAACAGATATTATCTGACACAAAGGCCGCCAGCCCCGGGAACCTTCCCGGGCAAACCGGCAAACATAAAAACGTACGATGAAAGAAAGTACGTTAGCGAAATTGAAAGGCAAGCATGGGGATGGGTAGAATACCAAGAACCACTGACAGAAAAGCAAACCGAGGACTATGAGCTAACAAAAGCCAAGAAGGAGGAATAACCATGACCAACGCAGCGGCAGTCGGCTACATGATAAGAGCGGCTAAACAGACAGAGCTGGAAGATAAGGTTATAAAAATACTAGAAGTTTTAATGTTGGAAGAAATGGACTTCCACACCGAGCAGGAAGCGGAGGAAGCATACTACAGTTATTGATTAAGGAGGAATGAATATGAAAGGTTTGAGAAATAAAATCGCCGGAGCTTTATACGGCGTAGCAATAGGGGACGCGCTAGGCGCTCCCCTGGAGTTTATGAGCCAGGAGCAAATAGCAAATAAACATGGCCGAGTTACAGAGATGATCGGAGGAGGTTGGCTAGATGTTGAACCAGGAGAAATAACCGACGACACACAAATGACCCTGGCCGTAGCTGAAGGAATTATAGCAAACCCAGGGGATCCAATCCAAGAGATAGGGATCCGGTTTATAGAATGGGTAAAGAGCGGCCCGAAAGATATAGGTATGACTTGCAGCATGAGCATACTAGAAGCGGCCGCCAGAAGCCACCAGGAAGCCCCAGACAAGACAGTATGGTTCAATGCAAGCGAACGTACCTCAAGAGTAAATGGAGGGCGTAGCGGAGGAAATGGAGCCTTAATGCGTACAGTTTATCCAGGCCTTTATTACGAATGGTTGCTGGAAGCAGTAACTAAAGCTGGAAACATAGCAAAAATGACGCACTGGGATAAAAAATCAACCGACGCTTGCTGTTTATATACAGAAATGATAAACTTAATAACCGAAGCGGATAACAATGACGAGGCATGGCAGTATATAGATAGCAAACTCGAAGGCAGCGAGTACAAACTGGAACCAAGAAAAGACACGGAGCCTACTGGGTATGTAGTCGACAGTTTCAAATGCGCTCTTCACAGCTTGGCGACAACGAAGACATTCGAAGACGCAATCATCGAGGCGGCCAACCTTGGAGGAGACGCAGACACGATAGCAGCAATCACCGGCGGATTGGCCGGAGCCATATACGGATACAAAGAGATCCCAGGAAGATGGATCCAGACATTAAGCCCAGAGACCAGGGCACAACTTGATAGACTCGTAGACGCAGCGGTAAAGAACAGGGAGGGATAAGATGGCCACGCTTGGAAGACCACTGAAAAGCAAAACAAGGCGCGTACCAATTACGATACACGCACCTACAGGAAAGATAGATATAATTGACGAGTTCGTCCAGGAGAGGAACGACCAGCAAGAAGCTTCATATTCCAGGTCAGACTTTTATAACGAAGCGGCAACACTATACCTAAATCAACTCGGAATATTGCCCGAGGAAGACAACCGTACCAAAAGCGTACCGAAAAAAACCAGAGACAGGAATAATGACGATAATACGAATAATATAAATAATAAAAACCAAAAGAAATGACCGAACATAACACAGCAAACTTTCCTATTATAGAGTGGGAGTGAGGCAAAGTGGCTGCCCAGTAGTCCAAAAAACCTTGATATTACAAGGGTTTTCGGCTCTCACAATTTGAAAAAAACGGCGAAAATCGCTTGTTGATACCAAATTGATACCATTATCCTCCAGACATAGAATAATGTCAATGTCTCTCAAAGCCCGCAAATTCGTTTTTCAAAGAACGAATTTGCGGGCTTTTTTTATTGTATTTCTCTAAGATGCCCCCAAATGGGTCGCAAGCGAAAGGTTTTTGGAAAAAACAAAAAATTTTGCTGATACCGTTGATTTTTACCCCTCTGAAATTCCGAATCAGTGAAAGGATTATTCCTTATCACTGATTTAGGAGGTTCAGAAAATGGCTATTTACAAGGACAAAAATGGAACATGGTATGTCTCTGCAAGATATACCGACTGGAAAGGCGAAGCTGACCGCAAGGTGAAACGTGGCTTTGAGACTAAGCGTGAAGGCGCCGAACGGGAGAAAAACTTCTTCCTCGAAAATGCAGGAAACCTCGACATGTCTTTTGAGGCTTTCTATCAACTCTACAAGCGGAACACCCAAGACCGCATCAAGCTCAACACATGGAAAACGAAAGAAAGTGTTATCGAAGGAAATACTTTTAGCGCTGGCAACGTGAGAATTTGTTTTGATTCCAACATCCAGCAGCACGATATTTCATCAGGAATTCCTCGAAGATATGCCGGTGGATATATGTGTGCTGGATGAGCCGGGTGAAATGATATATGAAGTAAAATTTGATGACTGTCTTCCCAAATTCATTGCCCGCACTATTCAGACAGGTGGATTGAGACAGCATGCGTTTTCCAAATATGCCGCCTGCCGCCGGTTCGGCTAAGAGAAATCAGGGGGAAAGAAACTTGACATTCAATGACTTTAAATCCAGCTTTTTGGAAAGCGTGACCGAGTTTTCGATCATAGACATGGTCCTTGCAATGCTTTTTGCCTGTATCGTGGGCCTGTTTATATTTCTCATCTATAAAAAGACCTTGGAAATCGTCTTTCTTTTTTGGTCCATCGCCGCCGGCATCGTAATCGGCTCCGGTATGATTCTGCTTGCCGTTATCAGATCGGTTGTTATCGGCATAATTCTGCTGATTTTTGTGAACCGAAAATCAAGTGACACGCCCTATATTCTGGTGCTGGGCTGCACCGACGAAAAGGCCGAACAAGCCGCCATGGATACCATGCGGGGGCTTGTGGACCGCTGTGCGGTAAAGTCCAAAACGGTGAGCAAAAACGGAATTGAGCTGACTCTGAAGATGCGCCTGAAGGATGCCGGCGCCTCCTTTGTCAACCGACGAAGCGATATAGACGGCGTGGACAACGCAGTGCTAGTGATATACAACGGCCAGTATATGTCATAACGGAAAAAGCCATGATTGCACATAAGCGTATTACGAAGATTTTGATAGTGCTGGCTGCGTTAGCCGTTGCTGTCTGTTTGCTCGTCGTGTTTTTTCAGGGCAGCTGACAGAGCCACTGGGCGGCAAGGGCGTTACCATGGAATAGGAGTCCAAGCTCTTTGATACCAACGAAATGATCAGTATTTGGGCGCGAACGCTCCCCTGTAAAGTTACGCTAAAATATCCGTAAACGGTGAATATTGGGGCGTATATTTAGCGTTGGAGGCGGTTGAAGACGGCTTCCTGCTTCGCAATTACGGAACGGACAGCGGCGAGCTGTATAAGCCCGACAGCATGGGCGGTAAAGATGTGGGCAGGGAAGGTCTCGATGTGCGCAGCAATGTCATTCCACCACCCGGGAGGGAGAAGCCACCGAAACTTCGGACAGCGACCACAAGCATGTTGTCACAGCGCTTAAAAATATTTCCGAAAGTACCGATTTAAAGACTTGCTTGGATGTAGATAATCTGCTAAAATATATAGCGGTTCACGTTTTTTCGGTAAATGACGACAGCCTGTCCGGCAGCATGGCGCACAATTATTATCTGTACGAGGAAAATGGGCAGCTCAACATTATCCCTTGGGACTATAACCTGGCGCTGGGTGGAATGAACGGCGCCGCTGTCTCGGATATTGTCAACGACGCCATAGATATGCCGTTTTCCGCAACTCAATTTTTTGACACGCTCCTGGAGAATGAAGAATATTTCGCCCGGTACCATGGATATCTTGAGCAACTCGTCAATGAATATATTAACGGCGGAGCCTTCGATGGGTTTTATAATCGCACCCGCAGCCAGATAGATGCTCTTGCGCAGACTGATCCCACGGCCTTTTGCAGCTATGAGGAATATTTGGTAGCGGCGGACACGCTTTATGAGGTTGTTTCCCTTCGCGGGGAGTCCATACAGGGGCAGCCCGACGGAACCATATCCTCCACCGAAAGCGGTCAACAGTCGGATTCATCAGCCATGATCAGTGCCTCCGGCAATGACCTCAGTTCGATGGGAACGATGCTTGGGGAGGGTGGAGGCAACAGCCTTAATAAAGGCGGCCGGACAGAAAACTCCTCGGAAAATTGGACAGGCAATCCATCCATGGGGTCAGAAGGTTTGCCGGAGGACTTTGATATCAGCGATTTCGCCGGTGAATTGCCGGAGGATTTTAAAATTCCGAACTTTGAGGTGCCTGGCACCGGCGGCTCCCTGTTACAGCTGTCAGACACGGCAACATAATTCAGTGGGCAAGGCGGACGGCATGGGCGGCGCTGTGTATGCGAACGTCAGCTTTAATAACTATGCCGAGAGCTGAACTCAGTCGAAAGGCTGGGCAGCGCAAAAACTGGTTTCATACATGACTGAGGCAGTCCGCAAAACGGGCTGCCTCAGCAGTGTGAATGTGGAGGGATTCCATATGACTTTTGGTGTTTTTCTTTTGCTTGGCGGTATTGGAATGTTCCTTTACGGCATCAACATGATGTCAAGAGGACTGGAGCAGGTTTCGTCCGGAAGGCTGAGGCAGGTACTTGCCGCCGCAACACATAACCGCTATCTATCTATGTTGACAGGCACCGGAATAACGGTGGTGATACAAAGTTCAGGCGCTGTCAATGTGATGACGATAGGCTTTATTAACGCGGGATTGCTGAGCTTGTCACAGGCGCTGTACATCATGCTTGGCGCAAATATCGGCACGACTATAACCGCACAGATTATCGCGTTTGATGTTGATATTGTTGCGCCGCTAATACTGTTTATCGGTGTTGCCGCACATCAGTTCATAAAAAATGAAACGGCAAAGCGCGTCGGATTTATAATACTCGGATTTGGCATATTGTTTACCGGCATTTATATCATGGGTGAGGCGGTGGACAGCCTAAGCCTTTCGTCTGTTGTCACAACCTTTTTAGATCGATATAATAACCCCATATTGTCACTTATTTTTGGCGCCGCTTTCACTGCGATGATTCAGTCGTCATCAGCGTCAATTGGTATTTTGCAAGTGCTCGCAATGCAAACCTTTGGCGTATCAATCGGCCTGAGCTCTGTTATATATATGATTATCGGCATGAACATCGGCGCGTGCACGCCTGTTTTACTGGCGTCTATAGGCGGCAGCTATGAAAGCAAGAGAGCCGCCTATGCCTGTCTGATTGAAAAGCTTTTAGGAGCGGGGATTTTTATCATCATAATAAAAATTCTTCCGCAGACTATCGCGCTGATTGAACAATTGGCTCCTGATGATGTTTCACGGCAAATCGCAAACCTGCATCTGATTTTTAATTTAACGGCATCACTGTGTCTCTTTCCCCTGGTCCCTTCCATCACCCGTTTCATTTTGCGCGTTATTCCGGAGTGTGAAAATGGCGTTCGCGCAAAAAGGGTGTTTAATCCCATAAACCCGGACATTCTTCTGGCCCCGTCCGGCGTTGCTGTTATCAAAACAAAAGCCGAGATTCTCCGCATGTATAGAATGGCGATAAGCAACTTAAGCCTGTCGATTGAATCATTCTTTGACAGGGATGAGGTGAAAGCGCAGCGCGTGTTTGACATAGAAAATGACGTGGACCTTTTTTGCAGTGAATTGGCAAAATTTCTTGTCACTTTGAGCGCTCAAAAACTGTCACTTGATGAAACACAGCAGGTGGGTATCATGTTTCAAATTATCAATGACATAGAACGTGTCAGCGATCATGCGGAAAACATTGCGGAATACGCGCGGATTATCATTAAAGAGAACATCAGTCTATCGGATCAGGCCCTAAAAGGGCTGAGGAGCATATCGGACGCGGCCTTGGCTGCCTTGGAAGTATCGTTTCTCCGCTATCAAAACGGGGACGACTCGCCGACCGTCGAACAGGTTGAGGAATATGAGCAGCGGGTTGATGCGTTAAAAAATGAGCTTATTTTAAATCATATTGATCGGCTAAAGCAGTCTGCCTGCAATCCGCGCAGCGGGGTGATATTCACGGATATGGTTTCCGATCTTGAGCGCTGCGCCGACCACGCATATAATATCGCGCAGGTTTCTCGTATATCATAATATCGGCCTCAATATGTAAAAAAGCCTTAATCCACTGAATAATATGAGTCATCTGAAATTCCCCAGGATACATAGGGGCTACAGCCCTTATGCGCCTTCTGGGTGTTTTTCCGCGGGGAAAAGTACTGCCCCCGATAAGGGGTGATAAGGTGAAATCTTGCTGACGGGGGAATGGACGAAACTTTAAAAACCTCTGCTTGCGAGGACTTCTTTGTCGAACGACCCCCCGGCCCGCGATTGCGGGCCGGGGGGTCGTTCAAGCATCACACGAAGATGATGATATTGCGCTTTTCTTTGCCGGCGTTCAGGCGAATTGAACCGCCGTCATTGGAATGCCTGACAGCGTTGGCCGGGCCGAAAACATCCGACAAAAGGAAAGCGTCATGCTGGGCATCTCATAAGATGATTGGTGTTCATTCCGTTCTGATGAAGTTGTTGGAAGGAATGTTCTGTACGGATTCAACAGATATTTTAGGATATGGTTTTATAATTTTTCAAATTTTCGTCAAACCGATACAGGATCGCTGCAACCTGGGAGCGGGTGGCATCTCCCTGCGGCATTAGGTTTCCGCCGCTGCCCTGTATAAGACTGGCACCACAGGCCCACCGCATGGCGGGAATGGCATATTCAGAGACATCGAGCACATCCTTATAGGAAAGAATATTGGTATCCTCGCCCACAGATATATCATAACCCTTACACTGCGCATAGCGGTACAGAATAGCTGCCATCTGCTCGCGCGTAACCGGGTCGTTGGGTCCGAACTTGTCGTTTCCATAACCGACAACAATGTCATTCGCAGCCGCCCAGGAAACCGCATCGGTATACCAGACACCGTGGTCAACATCGGAGAAGTTAGCGGCGTCGGTGACCGCTGGACTGCCTTCCATGCGCCACAGCACCGTTACCAGCATACCTCGGGTCATGGGAAGGTCGGGGCTGAAGGTCGTATCCGTTGTGCCGGCAAACAGACCGTTTACATAAGCGTAGACGGTATCCTCATAATACCATGCAGTGTCCGGCGTGTCGGTGAACGGATAATTACCAAGCACATATTCGGAGAAGGTACCGGTCCGGAACTCGTAACAGTTTGTCATAGAGTTATAAATACACTCTATGGCTTCCAGCTTTACCTTGCCGTCCTCCCCTGTCGTCATACGCCAGACGATGGGATACTCCGTCGGATCACCGTCAACGGGGATGCTCACTGTAGCAAGACCGCCGTCAAAGTCGTACACCTGCTTTGTGCCTATATAAGCGGTCAGGTTGATGACCAGCCCATCGCCGACCAGTCTTCTTTGGGCATCAGTAAGAGAATCGGTCGAAACCGCCCGGACACACAGCTTCAAGTCATCGGAACCAGCAGAGATAAGGGCCTCGATAGCCTCGTTGTCGAAGCTTACGCTCTTGCCGTCGGGCATGATAATCTCAATTCCTGCAGCGAACGAAGCGACAATTCCGGACAGGATATCATTTGGAATGATCGCTGTATCAAGGTCACTGCTGAGGGGACTTAGGTCGACAGACACTAGTTTGCCGGCATCTGCAGCCGCATCGGAAACGGTTTTAAGCTCTTTTTCGGAAGGTGCTTTTATTGTAACGATATGACCTGAAACAAGCGCTGCGGCCTGCACAACCTGCTCATCTCCTCTTATCTCAATGGTGAGTTCGGGGTCTTCAGGTAAAATGCCGCCCCCACCGCTTTCTCCACCTCCGCTGGAAGGTTTTTTGGAAAATGCAGCGGCAATCGTCACATGATCTTGGACGGTAAACGTATCTCCGGATGTAAATGGGGAGCCGTTTGCTGTCAGCGCGGACAAAATATACCCATCCGCTGGTGTCGCAGTTATGGTCAGGACATCACCGAATTTTATGTTATCTCCGCTCTCCAGTTCGGTTTCGCCTCGCTTGACACTTATGCTGCCGTTCTCAGGCGTGGCAATGGTCAAGGTATACTGCTCTATAGTCTTGAAATAGGCATCCACATTGCTGATGGCGGACAGAGACTCGATGGTATAAGCGTCGTTTTCGATCAGGCCGTCCGCGTGTTTAAAGGTGATGATAGTCCCCTCGCTTATTGCCCATTTCAGGATACGGCTGTCGGAACCTGCCTGGGCGTCAAAGGAGACTGTGGTTTCTGGGACGAACTTGTCCCCGGAATGGATCGCGCTTCCGTTTGCTTCTGCAGTCAGCGTTCCGCTGCTGTCATTTTCATGTATGGCAGAGAAGGTGACCGGATACAGAAGGTTTGCATAGAACTCTGCGCCAACCGTGATGTCTTCCAGGGCCTTCCAGGGGATGCTCGTCATGTCTCTGCTATAAGCCTCAAAGGCATCAGTCCATTTTTTGAAGGTATAATATTTATTGGTGTCGATTTCAAAAGTCAAATCTGTACCGCGATATACGCTGATGTATCCGTTTTCATCCGGTGTCAAAGTGATTCCGGAGGCATTGACCACCGCGATAGTGCCCCCGTCGGCTGTCCTGATCAAAACTTTTTGCTGCATGTCAGGATCGTCTTCACGAGCATAAACGGCTGTTACATGGTGCGATTCGGAATACGGATAGAAGGTCAGCGTGTTGCTTCCGGCGGCTGCAACGGGGGTGATGGAGCCATCCGTATCAATCTGCCATTCCTTCAGCACATAACCGGCTGCGGGGGCCGCTGTGAATTCGACGGCATCGTAAACTTCAGCACCGCTTGGGCCGAAAGCATATCCTCCCACAGTGGCTGTGAGGGAGCCGATCTGGAGTTCTTCTTCGTCGAACGTGGTGCCGGTATAACTCACATAACTTTTTATGGCAACCCTGGCCGCTTCAACTTCAATGGTGGTCTCATCCCGAATAACAAAGTTGAATCTGCCGTCCGCCGATGTGATCTCCTCGGTGTTGCCCCCGGAAGTCAACGTAACACGGGTGACCGTGCTGCCCTCCGCAGGAAGAATCTCTACATAAACGATGCTCTCTTCAGGGACAGATTCGCCACTGGCGATATCAACGTTGCCCAGGTGAGTGGCAGTCACCCGCACATCATTTCTGTCATAAACCAGATGAAGCGGGACGTTCTTTTTAGGCGTGGTGATGGCTGCTTCATTGGACCAAACACTTTCGCCTTTTTCATTATGATAGGTCGTCACGACGAAGGTGTACTCCGTATTGCTGTCCAGACCGGAAACCTCGTAGGAGCTTTCGTTCACTCCAAGCATATTTTCGTTCAAACGCTGGTAGGTGTCTCCATCCTTTTGATATACATAGTAACCATGTACCGGTAGCCGGCCTGTGGCACTAGGCTTACTCCAAGTCAGTTCGACGGAGCCCTCGTCTTTCAGCTCTGCTTCCAGATCAATGACCGGGGGCGCGGGAGCTGTAATGTCTGTCACTTTGTAACCTAGGATGAGCACATCCTTGCCGGCCACACCGAGATTGCGTGTGGTCTTGCCCAGCGCCCAGGTGAAGCCGTATGACCTGGTGACGGACTCAGGGATACCGTCTCGCAACAGGGCCATATCATCCAGATCCTGTACGGTGCCGCTTGTTTCGGTGCTACTGGAGGTGCTGGTGGATTCACTGCTCTCCTTCATATAATCAAGACTGCCCCAGAAGCCCGCTTTAGAAGAGACAAAACCGGCATCAAAGCCGAAAGTGGCTGTCATCTCGAAGGTAAAGCCATGTGCCTGGCTGATGGTTTGGGTATATGCGGTTCCATCAGCACTTGAGCTGGAGGTTTCACCACCGTTATAACCCAGACGGTACGTGGCGCTGCTGATGGATTGGATGCTGCTACTGTAGCCCCAGGGATTGCCCTCGTTGCCCAGCCAGTCCAGATTTAGCTTCTCCATCTCTTGGAAGGGCTTACCGTTGGCGTTCGCTTGGCCAAGCTGATTGTAGGCATCTGCGAAGGCATTGTAATCAGATACCGACATCTGGATATAGGTTGGCGTCTTGGGGACGGAAATACTCATGCCGTCGCCATACCATTGATTGTTCTTTTCGTCAAAGGCTTCATATTTATAAATATAGACCGGGGTGCGGTATACGACGACGCTGTCGTAGGCCTTGGCTGTAAAGCTATCTGAAGTGGAACGGAGCAACGTATTTTCAAAGCTTTTTGTCCAATCCATGACGTAACCAATCTTGGTGTCGATGCTTCCGATTGTCCCCTCCAGACTGAGCACCCCGCCCGCGCCAAAGGATACACTATTGGAAGTGCCGAGTGTATACTCATACTCCTGGGTGAAGGTGTATGTGGTGGCACCGTAGTCATCTCCAAGCTCGCCAAACCAGGGGGCCGCCTGTAGCACGGCTATGACCTGCGGGTCCGAGTAAGCATAGTCTACCCCCACGTATTTGACCATAGTGCCGTCCCTATCTCTGTCAATCGGGACAAAGACGCAGTTTAACACTTCATCAAAGTCATCGCCTTTATTACCAATAATCAGAGTGTTTGAAATATGGTTGGGGTCACCGGAGTTGTCGCCGTTGGAATAGTAGGCATCCTTATTCCCTTCAACCTTGAGTTCGCCTGTAGCCTTGTCGTACTCTCTGCCGATGAATCCCCGGAGGTAAAAATAGTCGTCTTGTAGGTACTCCTTTAAGCCGACGGCGAAGATGATTTGTTCGTAACCGTATTTGTTTCCATCAAAATTTCCGACCGCCATGGAGGGGATAAAACCGGTGTTTATGGCAACACTCCCAACAGCGGCGTCATTTTTCGTGAAATAGTCAGGCGTGTATTTCACGCTCGGCGAGCCGTCGACATCGTAAATTGTGCCGCCGATGAACACAAGTTCCTTATTCGCGTGCCCGTTGAAGGCCACGCATTCCACACCCATCGGCTGCCAGACGGAATCGTTGGTAAAAATAGATGTTGAGGTGCCGCTGAGCCAGCCGTTGGCATCTACCTTGTTGAAGCGGGTGATGTCATCGTTGATCGCGATCTGGCCGAGACCGTTTTCCGCGTCAAAGCTTGCGATGAGGATCTCATCCTTATCGATATCAAAGGGAGCATCACAATTGTAGCTGTTTTTCTGCGATTTGATTATGTTCTCATAACCAGACACAGTGATCTCATCTTTCCCGTCGCCGTCCGTGTCACCCGCTGCGATACCGGGCGCAATCATGGAACGATAGTGCTTCGTGCCGTCCTCGTCGGTTCTCCAGTTGTGCTTCAGTTCGGAAAAGCCGCTTTTGTTGTTGTCCAAAACACCCTGGTGACGACCAGACTGCCCTCCGTCCGCCTGACCATAGGCCACTTTCAGCCAGGGCCAGTAGTAAGCGCAGTCAATTTTACTCCAGTTGTATCCACCGGAGCTCCCATTTGCTCGGTTTATGTAAGAGAGGACGGCCAGGTCGTCGATGCCGTCGCCGTTGAAGTCACCGGTGGCAAGGTCGCAGGAGAGTTTATTTCGCTTGTCTGTGGTTCTTGCCATAGCTTGTCCAAAATCCTCAGTGACGTATTTGGGGTGAAGCATGTCCTGATGCACGATGTCATCCAGTTGGGAAAGCGCCTCCGTTTCAGCGTTATACCGCAGCTCCACCAATCCATACGTTAGATTTTCGGTAGCGATATAGGCAACGATTGTCTCCTTGCCGTTTCCGGAGTAGTCACCGGCAGTGATGGCGAAAAAGTTGCCGGCCTCATGCTGATACATATCCTCATTATGTGCAAACCATGATGCCACGGAGCTAGAAGACCATTCATGCTTCACTTCTCCGGTGACAGTGTCCTGTACCCAAACCTTGATGACACTATACTCTGGGTCAACGTAGTTGTAATCTAAGCCGATATAGGCGACGTGATCCTTCCGAGCGGAGCCGGTGGGGTCAAAGGCCACGGCTTCCACATATAAATAATCCTTCGTGTTGTAGAGGCTTGTAGTATCACTTGAATTGAAGGCGTTATTTTTTATCGCGTCGTTATAGCTGGTCGTTGATAAGTTCCCTCCCGCTTCGCCCACATCATAGGTCTGATAGAGCAGCAGCTCGTTGATCGTGTTGAGCAGGAAAGGCTCGTTCAACTTGTAGCCATAAGGATTTTCGGTGCTATCCGGATCATAACCCGATGGCTCGACCTTATCCATCTCCAGTATGCTGTCAAACTGTGATGAAGCTGCGTATGCGGCCGGGCTGACAATCGGAAGCAGCGCGGAAACCATGCAGACGACCAGCGAGATTGATAATACTCGTTTTCTCATTGTTCTTCCTCCTTAGATTTTTGCTTTTCTTTTTTTCTATGCCTGATGCACAAAGCTGTCACAACCACGCCCACTGTAAAAGCCAATACAGATGCAAGCACATAGCCTCCCGCGTCGTCATGCAGCAGTATCGCGCCGTATGACCCCAGCACCGTGCAGCCGTGCCCGCCGCCTGTCATGATGCCAACCGTTCCGACAAGAGAAAACGCCAGCAACACGCACAGGGAGGCAAGCCCACCGAGCAACCGACGTTCTCTTTTGCGGTGCAATTCTCCGGCGCGCAGTTGCACTCGTCTGACCCGTTCCGCCGTATCATGCATTTAGAACGCTCCTTTCCCCAAAAATAGCTCTCATAAAAAGCCCTCTACTTATACAGGTACAAAAAAACCCAAAACTACGCACCCCAAATTAAAAAATTTTAAAAACATCTTCCGAACAAAAAAGAGCCGCCGGATTGGCGGCTCTTCAAGAGGAAGGGTATGTTTTTTTGTGTTGCGACTTGGCTTTTAGCAGCTTGCCCGCGCCGATTCGGATCGTGATGGTGAGGACAGGCAGTACGTAGGCAACATACTGGACGTTACCGCCGTAGGCGATCAGCAGATTGTAGACCGCATGAAAGGTGATGGCCGCGCACAAGAGACCACAAGTCCCCGCAACTCGAAGCCAGCCGCGCTGCCACACATACACAAGGCCTAAGCTTACCACTGCCCCGCAGACGATATGCATGGCGCCCGTGCCAAAGCCGCGGATCAGCAGAAAGGACAGCTGCGCCGCGCCGTTTTGGGTGAGGTAGCAGATGTTTTCAAAGGTGGCAAAGCTGGTGGCAACAATCAGCACGGCCGCATTGATTTTCTCCGCCTTCGGCTCAAAGATCAGCAGATAAAAGAGCAGCGGCAGCAGCTTCATGATTTCTTCCAACACCGGGGCGATCTGCATGGTAGCGTTGATTAGATCTGCGCCGTACAACCGGGCAAAAAAGGTGTTGATATAGGCGGACAGCAAACAAGCCGCCATACCCGCAAAGCAAAAGAAAAAGACACGGTAATATTTTCTGCCCATGCACAACGCTGCCACCAAAAGCGGAGCCGCGATACAGACAAAGATATTTTCGATATAGGTCATGTCCCCACTGCCTTTCTCGTAGCGGGCAGCAAAGCAAAGAGCGAGGCAGACAGCAGAAAATCAAACCAGAAGTAGGGGTTTGTGAGGGTATCGCTGACCCAGAAGCAGGATGCCGTCCACAGGCAGTATTCCAACGCAGTGATACACAAAACGGCGATGTGAAAATACTGCATATCCCGCAGCTTTCCGCTTTGCCTTCTTGTATAGAGTAACCCTCGGACGGAGCACCACGCGGCGGCCATGGTCATGCCGCATATCAGCAGATTAAAGAGGATGTCGCCATGGGTTAGATATAATAGAAGCTGTGGAACGCAAATAATGGGAACCAGCCACACGGCGAAATGCTTAAACTTTCTTTCGTCGGGTGTGGACAAGGTATATTCCAGCGTCAGCAAGAACATGGAGCTGGCAAGCCACCCGAGCTCCGATACATAAAAAATCTGCGGCGTATGATTAAACAAAAGCACATGGAGTGTCCAGTAAAGCGAACCCAGAGAAAAGGTGCCGAAAAAACAGGCAAGCAGAAAATATGCTTGCTTGCGGCTTTTGAAAAATAAAACACCTGCGCCAGCGCCGGCCAGCAGCGTAACCAGGAACTGGGAGGCATTGTCAAAGAGTTCAACCATTGCTGTCCTCCGCATCCCCAAGGCTCCTTCGGTTTCTCAGGCGGATGCGATAACACAAAATCGTCACGCTCACACCGAGAACAAAAGCAAGAAGGCCAACGAGAACATAGCCAAAGCCGCCGCTCCCATCAAAGACGCCAGCGGCCGCGCCGGCATATGCATACGAGCCGCCGGGCAGATCCGCCATTATCCCCGGCATGGCAAATGCAAGCGTTATAATGAAAAGCAGACAGGCGGCGACAGATAAAATGACGGCGCCGCGGCTGCGGCGCATCTGTTTTTGCCGTTCCATTTCTTTTGCTCGCTGCTTGACGGCAGCGACGCGTTCCTCAGTACTCCGCATGGCGAATCCCCTCCTGTTCCAATCGCTTGCGCAGCGAATGCTTGCCCCGATACACCAAATCCGACACTTGCTTTTCGCTTTTCTTCATAACGGCAGCGGCCTCGGCGTGACGCATATTTTCAAAATAGACGAGGTACAACGCCTCCCGATAGTCGGGGTTTAACTGCTCCATACACAAGTGCAGGATGCGGTTCCGCTCTTGCGTCTGCACAACGTCTTCGATGAGCGTTTTGCTCTCCGGTTCTTGTCCCAAATCTTCAAAACCGAAGCAGCGATGTCGGCGGTTTTTAGCGACAAAGCGCAGGGCAAGGTTGCGCGCGGCTTTATAGAGATATGCCCTGAATCTGCCTTCCCGGATGCAGGGCTTTTTGATGGTAAGATAAGCAAACGCTTCAATCATCAAATCCTCGGCGTCATTCACATCGCGGAGATAGCCGTTTATGTAAAATGTTAAGTTGCTGCCATATTGCTCCATCAGCTCGGTCAGTCCGCTTTCATCCCCCTCAAGATAGCGGCGCCAGAGGGTTTCATCGTTTACCATTGCCTGTGCTCACCACCCTTCACTTGAATACATGATATACCATATAATTCATCATAGATATTCACATATTTCCAACAGGAATCCCAGCGCATCTCCATCGCCACCGAGATGGGCGGCATACAGAACTTCATTTGTTGGTGACACATCCGCCGCCTCCTGCTCGTCTATGTTTGCGCGGGTCGGCGGGCTTTTGAGCATCATCGGGAATTGCCCATGAAACGCCAAACTTCTTAGCTCCCTCGATGCGTCCTGAAATACAATATTGCTGCACCAGCCGCTCCGAAACAGCCCATCTTTTTGATGCTTCCCGCACCGTGATATATTCCATATTCGCCCTCCGAAAAACTTCTATATCACAATTATATGCGGGATTCCGCATAGTTGTCAAGAGCGATTGGGGGAGCTGCTTTTTCGGTGAATTTTGCGCATATGTCATGAATCAATTTCTTCAATTGGCGTGTTGCGAAGGCGAATTTATTGGACAATCGATTGCAGCCTTCGCAAACAGAGCCATTCTTTCCTAGTACCATGTTGTGCGTTGTCCGTTTTTTACCACATACTTCCGATCCAATTTCCCATCCAAGTTTTTTCCCAAAACAAACGGGAACACATTGCAACTTCCAAAGACAATGAAATTCTGCCCGGCTGTTTTTACATTGATATCCTTGTGGAACGGAAGAACTGGGACACTTAGAGATGATTGGTGCAATTGTACATCAATTAACCCGGAATTTGACCCTGAAAGAAATCGAAAACAGCGGTTTCGGCCCCTATTTTATTGATCATACCACCGGAGTTTATCCCACTGCCGCGTCTGGTTCACCTTGGAACGCGGCCAGCATGGCAGTCAAAGGTGATTTGATTGCCGACTTAACAGAAAACTTGGCGGCGGAGCAAAAAGCCCGTGTGACATACGATAATATCCTGAGAGTCTGCGACGACCCGGACGTGGCGGATGCGATCCGCTTTTTGCGAGCACGGGAAGTGGTTCACTTCCAGCGGTTCGGGGAGGGGTTGCGTCTCGCTGAAAATCGCATGAACCAAAAAAATGTCTATTTTACAAACCCGTCCTTCGACAATTGAAAATTGATGATTGGCAGCAATGGATTACAATGGCCTCAGGCAAAAAAATGCCTGAGGCCATTGGCTTTTTGAGATAGGAACCGAGAAAGGAGACTGGGGTAAAATCAGTTGTCTCCCTTTTTTTGCGCTTCCGCTCGGACGCGTGCCAAGTATTCATCATACGTTCCGGAGAAATCAGAGATGCCTTGCTCTTTGACCTCGATGATACGGTTTGCAACCGTTTGCACCATTTGATGGTCATGAGTGGTAAACAATACGTTCCCTTTGAACTCTGCCATACCGTTGTTCAGGGCAGTGATGCTTTCCAAATCCAAATGGTTGGTGGGCTGGTCCAAGACTAAAACATTGGCGCCGGAGAGCATCATGCGGGACAACATACACCGTACCTTTTCTCCGCCGGAGAGCACCTTGACCGGCTTGTACACATCATCCCCGGAAAAGAGCATCCGGCCAAGAAACTGGCGAAGGAAGGATTCGTGTTTGTCCTCTGAATATTCAGACAGCCAGTCCACCAAATGTTCATCGCTGTTTTCAAAATAAGCGGTGTTGTCTTTTGGAAAGTAGGAAAGACTTGCCGTGACGCCCCAGCGGACGGTGCCGTTGTCCGGCTCCAGCTCTCCCGTCAGAATTTTAAACAGTGTGGTGATGGCGATTTCATTCGCCCCAATCACTGCAATTTTATCGTTGTGATTCACCGCAAACGAAACATCATTCAGCACGGGGACGCCATCGATCGTTTTGGAAACATGTTCCACAAAGAGAATGTCTTTCCCCACTTCTCGCTCCTGCTGGAACCCAACCCATGGATAGCGGCGGGAAGAGGCGGGCATTTCTTCGATGGTCAGTTTCTCCAGCAGCTTCTTTCGGCTTGTGGCCTGGCGGGACTTTGATTTGTTGGCGGAAAACCGCGTAATAAAGTCCGTAAGCTCCTTGGCCTTTTGTTCCGCCTTTTTGTTCTGGTCCCGAAGCAGACGCTGCATCAGCTGGCTGGATTCATACCAAAAGTCGTAATTGCCGGCATACAGTTTTATTTTCGCGAAATCGATATCCACAATATGGGTGCAGACATTGTTCAGAAAATATCTGTCGTGGGAGACTACCAAAACAGTTCCTGTGTAGTCCAGCAAAAAGTCCTCCAGCCAGGTGACAGACGCAATGTCCAAATTGTTGGTGGGCTCGTCCAGCAAAATGATATCGGGATGACCAAATAACGCCTGGGCCAACAACACCTTCACCTTTTGGCGGCCGTCCAGCTCCGACATAAGATTTTCATGGAGTGAAACGGGAATGCCAAGCCCCTGCAGCAGCTGAGAGGCGTTTGACTCTGCTTCCCATCCGCCCAGTTCTGAAAACTCCTCCTCCAGCTCCGCGGCCTTCATGCCGTCCTCCTCGGAAAAGTCCTCCTTCAGATAAAGCGCCTCCCGCTCTTGGCCGCAGGCAAACAGCCGGGGATTTCCTACAATTACGACATCTAATATTCGATAATTGTCATACATATTCTGGTCCTGTTTTAAAACAGACATCCTAGTGTTTGGTTTAATTTCCACATGGCCTGACGTCGGCTCAACTTCTCCGGAAAGTATTTTCAAAAAAGTAGACTTTCCGGCGCCGTTGGCTCCGATGATGCCGTAGCAATTTCCCGCGGTAAACTGCAAATCGGCATGGTCAAATAGCTTTTGTCCGCTGTATTGCAAGCTGAGATCGCTGACTATAATCATAATGGCTGTTATCCTCCTACAGTTGGGTCTACAATGCATGGGGATCAAACGACTCGTTCGATCCCCATGTTCATCATTCCGTATTTGCACCATTATATCGAAAAGACAACTGGATTACAAGCCCTATTTCTCAATAGACTGGATCAAACGTATATGGCGTGCCTAAGCAAGCAGGGTGTTCTGTTTGGCCCAAGGGCGCACTCGCCTGGACAAGACGGCGCTTAAGACGCACAGAACAAGGTCGCCGGAAATGGTGGTCAAAAAACAGTAGAGAAGCAGCGTTCCAATGGCGATGGATTGCCCCAGATAAAAGCGGATGATGCAGTAGTAATAAATGGTACCAAGCAGGTACACCATGGCCAAGCAGGCAAGTCCTGCCGCCAAAAACACTTTAAAACCGGGGGAAGAGGCATGTTCCACGATCCATCCGGCCAACCAGGCGCCGGCCACGAATCCTAAAATATAGCCAAAGGTGGGTTGAACGATGTAAAACAAGCCACCTCCTTTGGTGAAGATGGGAAGGCCGACGAGACCCAACACCAAATAAAGGCCGGAGGAAACAGCTCCTAATTTGCTGCCCAAAATGGTGCCTGCAAGCATGACAAAAAGGGTTTGCAACGTAAATGGGATCACCGGAATGGGAATACGGATGAAAGCGCCTGCTGCGATCAGCGCTGTAAACAGTGCGCAAAGGATCATTTCACGGGTTGACAGGGGGCGTTCTTTTTTTTGTTTTGTCACAGGGAGCACTCCTTATTCTTTTTATTTTCCCTATTGTACAATGAAACTTCCCACATGTAAACCTTTTTTTAAGATGGGTTTACATGTGGGATGGGGCAAAACAAAAAGATTTGTCATTTTTCAAGATTTTGTCTTGCATTCGAACGGGGATTGTGGTACTATCTAATAGCTGTCCGATCCGGGTGTGGCGAAGTTTGGTATCGCGCTTGAATGGGGTTCAAGAGGCCGCTGGTTCGAATCCAGTCACTCGGACCAGAAGATTAGGTCAAAATAGATACAGGGCTGGAAAAGCCAGTGTTTATGCGGCCTGACGAGGGTTTTGAATGAAAAATTCAAGACCCTCGTTTTTCATAGATGCACCCTGCTTTTTAACAAGAAAGCGGGGTGTTTCTCGTTTTTGGCCGGAATCAGTCCGGTAAACAATTTCATAAAGCCAATACCCTATGGGCAATTTTGAAGCGGCTGTGTTCTTCGTAACTGAAAAACACAGCCGCTTTTTTTGCGCCCAAAATCAAAAAGAAAGGATGGATGCACCATGAAAAACGAACTGACAACCCTGCGGTTGTTCAGCCCTCTCTTCCCGCATATCTACAGAAAAAACGAATGGGGCGATTATGAAAACGATCGGGAGGATCTGGATGCTTCCGAGCTTTTAGAATACGAAGATGACATTCTTGACCGCATCGAAAAAGAAAAGCTGCCCGATGAGGGTGAGCGTGGTCTCGCCGTTTACCTCGATGATGATCTCAGCCAGAAGGTGTACAGCATCAATCCTACCGTAGAGGAATGGAACGGCGAGCTGTGGGGTGTGACCGAGGTGCAAACCCACGGTACGCTTTCTCCCTCTGAGCTTGCGGAGCTTACCGAATGGCTCTCTTCTCAATTTAGTGATGGCTGGGGCGAGGGGCTGGAGCAAAGGGAAATCAAGGTGGATGACGGTGAACTGTATCTTAGCTTTTGGGATAGCAGCGACCGCTTCTTTATCAAGCCGGAGGATGAGCTGAAAGGCAGCCAATCCTTCGGCTTTGGCATGACGATGGGAGGAATGAGGTAATGCCAAATCATGTAACCAATATTTTAAGAGTATCCGGCGATCCGGAAAAGGTCAAGGGCGATGTTTGAGGCCATCAAGGATGATAAGATCGGCCTCGGCAGCATTGACTTCAACAAGGTCATCCCGATGCCTGAGCATATCTTTCGTGGAAATCTCGGTATGGCCGAGCGTGAGAAGTACGGAAAAGACAACTGGTACGACTGGTCGATTTCCAATTGGGGAACCAAGTGGAACAGCTACGGCTACGATGGCTGTCATATACCCCACAGGAATTTGACGGGGAGCATATCGAATTTCAGACCGCATGGAGCCGTCCCGATCCGCTCATTGCTGGCACTGTCGAAACAATATCCTGAACTCTCCAATTTGAAGTCATATGGGCAGACGAGGACTTCGGGTACAACACAGGGAAAAAGGAATACGAAAACGGCGAGGAAACATTCTGTCATGTCCCGCCCGGCGGCTCCAAGGAAGCGCTGGAGCTGGCGCTCCGAGGTTCACGGCTTGGACCTCTGGCCGATGAGTGGCTATCTTGCTTAACGAGGAAACCGGCGAATACGAATTCTGTAATCCAGACGAGTCGATGTCACTGAAAATGTAGTGATCATCGGCTCTTCTCTTTTTCAGAGGGAGGTGATGGAATATCAATAGCTTTATCAGCTGGGTGGGCGGCAAGAAAGCCCTCCGCAATATCATTTACCGGCTCTTCCCTAAGGACTTCGGCAGATATATCGAAGTCTTTGGCGGTGGGGGCTGGGTGTTGTTCGGCAGGCCGCCGGACTGCAAGGGCATGGAGGTCTACAACGACTTTAACGGCAACCTGACCAACCTGTTCTACTGCGTAAAAAACAGGACGCTGGCATTTCTCAAGGAGCTGGGCTTTCTGCCCCTCAACTCCCGGCATGAATTCAATGTACTGCGCCGGTTCTTTGAGAAAGGTGAATTCGATAATGAATATCTTGGAGGAAGAACTGGAGCTGGCACAGCAGAACCTCCCGCCGCCTGAGTTTGAGGAAATCAAGGCCATTCTGCTGGAGCAGGCCGAGCCAAGCGATGTGTGGCGAGCGGCGGCCTTTTTCAAGCTCATCCGCTACAGCTACGGCAGCGGATGCACCTCCTACGGCTGCCAGCCCTTTGACATCCGCAAGGTGTTCGCCGTGATATGGGAGGCCTCAAGGCGGCTTGCGGACACCGTGGTGGAAAATAAAGATTTCGAGGCATTGATCCGGCAGTACGACCGGGACGATGCCTTTTTTTATTGCGATCCGCCGTATTACATGACCGAGGGTCACTATGCGGTGGAGTTTCTTAAAACCGACCATCAGCGGCTCCGGGATGCGCTGGCAGGCTGCAAGGGCAAATGGATGGTCAGCTACAACGACTGCGAATTCATCCGGGAGCTGTATCAGGAGTACACCATCACCCCGGTCACCCGCCTGAGCAATCTGGCGCAGCGATACGAGGGCGGTTGTGAGTACCCGGAGGTCATCATTACCAACTACGATCCCAAGGAGCGGGAAAATTCCTCATGTCAGTTAAACTTATTTGATTATGGAATCAGCATGGATGAGGACAATTCCCCGGAATACAGGATCGACCAAGAAAATTAAAGGAGGCTTATGCTATGAAAATTATTGAAACGAAAGGCCAAATTGCCGATAACGGCAGCATCATCCTGCCGCCCGGTGTGCTGGATACCATGTGCGTCACTGCCGGTGATACCGTGCATCTGGCGTATCTGTCCCACCACCCGGTGAAACAGATCAACAGCTACGGCGAGTTTTTTCTCACCAAGGACGGCATCGACCATGTGAACGAGCCGGTGGAGGCACCGGAATCCGCCGAGCTGTCGGTGCCTCATGCGCTTTTAGAAGCAGCAGGTATTCCGCTGGATGATGATCTGGATATCCGCTGCGAGGATGGTGAGATCATCATCGGCAGTGCTGATTTGGTCAGGCAGCTGCCGCCCCAGCTCATGGAGCTGTTCGACAGCCTCGGTGTCAGCCATGATACCATCCGCTGTGTGCTGGAGGGAGGTGCGGAGGATGAAGAATAAGCCCATTTACAAACTCATGGACAGCAAAGGCCGGGTACTGATTCCCAAGGAGCTGCGCACTGCCAGCGGCATGGATTACAGCGATATTGTGCGCCTTGAATTATTAAGTGGCAGAGTCAGCATGTGCAAAAGGTGGACATCATCGAAATCGGCGACCAGTCCCCGGAGGCGGTGGAGGCCTATGTCCGTGCTGCCTTCAAGACCATGCCGGATAATACAAGGCTTTCTCTCATTTCCGACCTGACCGCCCTGCTGCAGCAGAAAAAGGAGGGCTGACGAATGGAACGAAAATCAGCATATACATCACTGGACTGTGCGGCAACCGGCTTGAGCTGCTGTATTCAGGGAAAGGTTGTCGTAATCGGTCAGGACAATCCGGAAAGGCAGCTGTACTTCTGCCTCTGCGGAAATGGAGCCGGTGCAAACCCCAGCGGCTCGGCTGTCTTTTTGGTGTCCCTGCTCACCGGTGAGTTTGCCCTGAAAAACCGCAGTGAGGTCATCGGCATCCTCAAGCCGGAGCTTCTGCCGGACAGCGCCAAGCTGCAGCTCTCCCAAATCAGGCCGGTGGGGGCGCTGGATTTGAAGAACCATGAGCCGAAATACAGCGGCTACAGCTTTCTGCCCGATGGCCGCTATGCCTCCGGCGTGTGGCTCTGTACCGAGCAGGAAGCACTGAATTATGTGGAGATGCAGAAGCCCTACCAGCACCGCATCATGCTCTGCGACCGGGATGACTTCTGTGTGCTGGAGCTACAGGATGGTAAGCTCATTCATCCCACAGAGAAAGAAATAGAAGCCCTTCAACAGAATTCTCAGGATGGAGGCATGACCATGACATAAAGGAGGTAACCTCATGCGAAATATCCGGATGGAAAAAGACATTATTCTGTACTACAACAACCCTGCCGGGTATGTCAGCGGCGGCAAGGCGGTGGTCGATCCTCTCTTTCAGTCAGAAGAACTGAACACATTTCTCAGCCGCCAAAAGGAGATCGGCGAGGTGAAGTGGACGAACGGTGTGTATGACCGCCTTGTCAATGGCCAGCGAGATACTCAAGAACTCACGCTGCTGAAAAGCTGCCGGGTATGGCAGCTAAAGCCCGAATCGGATCTCCGGATGCGCTTCATCAGCCTTGCGGATTTCTCTAAGGAGTTCGGCGAACCTAAAATGTCCGATTACCAGACCGTCTATGACGGTGAGGTGGAAACCAATAATCTGGAGGCACTGTACACCAAATTCAATCTAGACCATCCTCCCGGCTATGCGGGGCATTCCCTGTCCATGTCGGATGTGCTGGAGCTGTACGATGAAAACGGCAGCAGCTTCTTCTACTGTGACCGCTTCGGATTTCAGGAAATCGGCTTCACACCACCAGAACAGACACAGACCATGCAGCTCTAAAGGGGCTGTTTTTTTATTGCCAAAATGCGAAAGGAGAAAGAAATCATGCCTGATGTAGAAGTAAAAATCAATTCCATGTACCCGCCCGGAGCCAGCGGTGGCATCCGTGCCTACGCTTCGGCAACGGTGGACGGCTGCCTCGGCATCCGGGGCATCAAGGTAGTAGAGGGAGGCCGTGACGGTCTCTTTGTTTCCATGCCCAGCCGCAAGACAGAAAATGGCTACAAGGAAATCTGCTTCCCGGTGACCAAAGAGTTCCGGGAGCAGCTCCACAAGGCGGTGCTGGACAGCTACCAGCAGGCCGTAGCCATGAACCAAGCTCCGGGCACCGCCGCAGGAAGCCGCACCGGAGCAGTCCCAGCCGCCCATGCAGATGGGCGGGATGTAACTCAACTACAATAAAAAATTTGGAGGTAAAACACCATGAAAAGAATCGTGAACAAGGTAACTCATAAGGCAAATATGCTGGCAATCAAGGCAAAAATGGCGCTCACCAATAACCACGCAGAGGGATTTGTGGATAGCGCCATTAAGATTTTAATGGCGGTAGTCATCGGTGCTTTGTTGCTGGCCGGTTTGTATATGCTCTTCGATAAAACAGTACTGCCTACTCTCGTACAACGCATTAAGGATATGTTCAACTATGCCGGATAAGCTGGCCGTCTTGCAGGCGGTCTTTTTTATTGCCCTGCTGTGTACGGCATCGGTAACGGACTTGACAAAACGTATTGTTCCAAACTGGATATGTCTTGGGATTGCGAGTATATCCATACTGAATTTTGCTTCAGAAAGGCTGCCGGGAATCCTTATCGCCCTGCCGTTTCTACTGGCCGCAGTGTTCTTGGGCGGCTTGGGCGGCGGCGATATCAAGCTGATGGCGGCTTGTGGTTTGGTGCTGGGGCTGCCCAAAGGACTGCTTGCAGCAATGGCCGGACTCAGCCTGCTGCTCATCTATGTAGCCATATACCGGATTGTTTGCAGAGTGCAAAGGCGGGAGGCGAAAAAAGCCTTCCCTCTTGCGCCTTTTTTATCGGCGGGCTGTCTGCTCGCCTATTTCATTTAAAGGAGGACTTAAGCCATGCGCTTTTTCAAGAATAGAACGGTCATCGGCGTGATCTGCATCGTGCTGTCGCTTCTGATCTGCTTTGCGGTTACGCCGCTGTTTAACCAAAGCATCAGCCAGAAAACCGAGATTGTACGAGTGACCAAACCCATTACAATCGGAGAGGCCATCACCAAGGACATGGTGCAGACCGTGGAGGTGGGCGGCTATAATCTGCCGGAAGATGTGGTCAGGCATACGGATACGGTCATCGGCAAATTTGCTTCCGCCGACTTAGCACCGGGAGATTACATCATCACCTCCAAAATCGCCGATGCCCCGGCTGCGGAGAACGCCTATCTCTACAACCTGACCGGAGAAAAACAGGCCATCTCCGTATCGGTCAAGAGCTTTGCAGCAGGATTGTCGGGCAAGCTGATCTCCGGGGATATCGTGTCTATCGTTGCCCCGGACTACAAAAAGCAGGGCATGACAGTCATTCCTCCGGAACTGCAGTATGTGGAGGTCATCGCTGTCACCGCAGGCAGCGGCTATGATGCAAACACCGGAGAACAGAAAGAAGCCGAAGATGAGGATGAAAAGGAGCTGCCTGCCACCGTTACGCTGTTGGTTACACCGGAGCAGAGCAAAATCCTTGCCGAGCTGGAAGCAGACGGTACCCTTCATGTGTCCCTCGTTTACC
Organism: Oscillospiraceae bacterium; assembly: GCA_050950425.1. Classification (GTDB taxonomy): domain Bacteria; phylum Bacillota; class Clostridia; order Oscillospirales; family Oscillospiraceae; genus RGIG529. The sequence continues at coordinate 358,569 of JBMNHO010000002.1, read as the reverse complement.
GTGGCAGCAAGGAAAATGCGGTGAAGTTTACCGAGGCGCAGGACTCGGTGCTTTCCCAGCTGTACCGGGAGGAAGCGGAATCTCAGGAAAGCGAGGATAGCACTCAACCGGAATCCCCTGCGAATACACAGGCAGAAAGCGGGGCTGAGTAAATGCTGAACTTCAAAAAAGGCGGCCTGTTCAGCCGTAAAAATGATCCCGAACCACAGGACATGGAACCGGATAACGCCGCACAGGTGCTGGCGGTCTGGGGCAGCCCCGGCTGCGGCAAGACCACCGTAGCGGTCAAGCTGGCCAAGTATCTGGCAGACAGAAAAAAGAATGTGGTGCTGCTTTTATGCGATTGCACCACGCCCATGATTCCCTGCATCTGTCCTCCCGGTGATTTGGAGGGTGGTCATTCTCTCCGCAGCATTCTGGCTGCCAATTCCATCACGGAGTCCTTGGTGAAAAACAACTGCAACACCCATAAGCGCATAAGCCATCTGGCGGTCATCGGCCTGCAAAAAGGAGAAAACGAAAACTGCTATCCGCCGGTGAACGAGAAGCTACTGCGGGAGCTGATGGATGTGCTACGTGATATGGAAAGCCATGTCATCATCGACTGCGGCAGCTCCATTTATTTTGACGAGCTATCCACCATCGCCATTCTGGAGGCTGATGCGGTGTTGCGGCTCATAAACTGCGACCTGAAATCAGTGAGCTATCTGTCCAGCCAGCAGGAATATCTGCGGATGGCAGGCTTCGACTTCGACAAGCTGTACAAGGCGGTCAGCAATGTAAAATCCAATGAAGCCAGCCAAAACATGGAGCAGGTGCTGGGCAGCGCTGTGTTTACCCTCCCGCATTCCCCGGAGCTGGAGGCGCAGGTGCTGGCCGGAAATCTGTTCGCCGATTTATCCCTGAAAGACAGCAGAGGCTTCCGAAAAGAGATACAAAAAATCTCAGAGGAGGTGTTTGGCGTATGAGTAGGCATAATCTATTCTTTGCTCCGGAGCAGGAAACCGGGGATTTTCACAGTGTGCTGCAACAGGTGCAGGAATATATCGCCGGTCAGCACAGCGAGCTGCTGTCGGACGGCAATGCCGCTGAATCCAAGGCTAATATCAAGCGGTACATCGCCAAGTTTGTGCAGGACAGCCGTGTGGCGGTCAAAGGCATGACACCGCAGCAATTAGTGGATGCTCTGTTCACGGAGATGGCTGAATACTCCTTTCTCACCAAGTACATCTTTGCGGACGGAATCGAAGAAATCGACATCAACAGCTGGCGGGATATTGAAATCCAGTATGCCGGTGGGCGCTGCGAAAAGCTCACGGAACACTTTGACAGCCCTGAACACTGCATCAATGTGCTGCGCCGGATGCTTCATGTGTCCGGCACGATTTTAGATGACCAATCCCCTCTGGTAGTGGGTACCCTTGCGGAAAACATCCGGATTGCCGTCATGAAAAGCCCCATTGTGGATGCCAATGTTGGCGCTGCGGCCTCCATTCGTATCGTCAATCCCAACCACATGGAAAAGGAGGATTTCATAGACGGAGGCACGGCAACTGGAGAAATGCTGGATTTGCTCTCAGAGTTCATCCGCTACGGCATTTCGGTGTGTATTGCAGGGGCTACCAGCAGCGGTAAAACCACGGTGGCCGGATGGTTACTCACTACCATCCCCGATAACAAGCGCATCTTCACCATTGAAAACGGCAGCCGGGAGCTTTCCCTCATCCGGGAAAAGGATGGCAGGGTCACCAATTCCGTGGTGCATACCCTCACCCGCAACAGCGAGAACGAGCTGTACCGGATTGAGCAGATCGACCTTGTGGACATCTCCCTGCGGTTCAATGCGGATATTGTTGTGGTCGGCGAGATGCGAGGTGCGGAGGCCAACGCCGCACAGGAGGTAGCCCGAACTGGCGTAGCAGTAGTCACCACCATCCACTCCAACTCCTGCGAATCCACCTACCGCCGCATGGTTTCTCTGTGTAAGCGAGCCGTGGATATGTCGGATGAAACCCTCATGGGCTATGTGACAGAGGCCTATCCCATTGTCGTGTTCTGCAAGCAGCTGGAAAACAAGCAGCGGCGGCTTATGGAAATCATGGAGTGCGAAATCCTGCCGGACAACAGCAGGAATTACCGCACCCTGTTCCGGTATGAGATTACCGAAAACCGCTATGAGGATAACCAGTTTTTTATCACCGGACACCATGTAACGGTCAATCCAATCTCCGACAGCCTGTGCAAGAGGTTGCTGGAAAACGGGATGCCGCAGGAACGCATCAATCTTCTGAAGAAAGGAGGGCAAGTTCCCGTATGACAACCATTCAACTTTTGGCCTGTATCGGTATGATTACAGGCTTTTTTCTTTTACTCGGCTTAAAACCGATGGAATTCACCGATGGGCTGTTTTCCTTTCTCACCAGAGAAAAGAAATCCATCCGGGATGAAATCAAGGCGGCACAGCGCCGCCAGAAGCCGAGATTTCTAAAACGGCAAATCCAGATGGCACAGGAGGTGCTGGCGATGACCGGCAGGAGCAATCGCTTCTCTCTGGTTTGCGCTTGCTCCCTGCTGCTGTTTGCCATCGGTGCCGCTATTGCTATTGTGATGGGCAACTTCTTCTTAGCACCGGTCATGGCGGTGGGCTTTATGATGCTGCCCTTTTGGTATGTGCAGCTCACTGCCAGCCATTTCAAAAAGGACATTGCCGCTGAGCTGGAAACGGCGCTTTCCATCGTGACCACAGCCTACCTGAGAAGTGAGAACATCCTCACGGCTGTGGAGGAAAACATGAATTATCTGAACCCGCCGGTGCATCAGGTGTTCAAAGATTTTGTCCTGCGGGTGAAACTGATTGATCCAGATGTGCTGGAGGCCATCAAGATGCTGCGCACCAAAATTGACAACGAAGTATTCCGGGAATGGTGCGATGCCCTGTGCGACTGCCAGCATGACCGCAGCCTGAAAGTTACCCTGACTCCTATCGTCAGCAAGCTCAGTGATATGCGGATTGTAAACGGCGAGCTGGAATACCTTGTCTTTGAACCCCGCAAGGAATTTATTATCATGGTCATCTTCGTCATCGGCAACATTCCGCTGATGTATCTCCTCAATAAAAGCTGGTACGACACGCTGATGCATACTCCGCTGGGGCAGATTATTCTGGCAATCAGCGCCGCCCTGATCTTTGTTTCTACCGCTTGTGTCCTTAAACTGACAAAACCAATTGAGTATCGGAGGTGACGAGAATGGGATTACTGTTTTTATTCGGAGTCACCTTAGCGGCGGGACTGTTCTTTCTTCTTTTGGATGTGCTGCACCTGCCGTATCTCAGCACCGCTAAAGCCATGCTCAATACCACAAGGTCAGAGAAAAAGGCGGCAAAGAGCTTAGAAGCCTACCTCATGACATGGGCAGTGAAGCTCGCAAAGCTGATCCGCATGGACGAATACCGCAGGCATCGGCTGAAAAATGTGCTGAAAGCCACCGGCATGAACATGGAGCCGGAGGTCTATCAGGCCTATGCGCTGGTGCAATCCGGCGTGATTTTGCTGTTGGCAGTTCCGGCAGGCTTTATCTTTCCCCTGCTGGTGCCGGTGGTGGTGTTCCTTGGGGTCATGGTGTATTTCAAGGAAACCAAAAAGGCAGATGAAAAGCTGTCCGCAAAGAGAGCTTCTGTGGAAAAGGAGCTGCCCCGCTTCGTTGCCAACATTGAACAGGAACTGAAAGCCTCCCGTGATGTGCTGGCTATCATAGAGAACTACAAGAAAAATGCCGGGGAAGCCTTTGCCGGGGAGCTGACCATGCTGGCGGCGGATATGCGTTCCTCCAGCTATGAGGCAGCCCTTACCCGGTTTGAGGCAAGGCTCAATTCGCCTATGCTGTCGGATGTGGTGCGAGGTCTCATTGGTGTGCTTCGTGGAGATGACAGCACGGTATATTTTCAGATGCTGGCGCATGATTTCAAGCAGCTGGAGCTGCAGCGCCTGAAAGGTGAAGCGCAGAAAATACCGCCGAAAATCCGTGTGTTTTCCTTTCTCATGCTGATGTGCTTCCTCTTTACCTATCTGGCCATCATTGCCTATGAGATTATCAAGTCCCTCGGCGGGATGTTTTAGGGAGGTGAAACTGTGATTGTACAGGAAATGTTAATCAAATATCCGCAGGCGTCCTTTGATATGATGACACCGGGCGGGTTTGTCTTTTTAACACCGGAAGCAGCAAGGGAGCTGCTGTCGGGAAAGAGCGTGACCGGACATCCCGGTGTTTCAGAATCTGCAAGGGTGGTGACGGCTGATGAGCTTTTGAATCAGGAGGTCATCCAAGTCAGTTGCAGCAACAATGTGTGGCATATACTAAGCGATTTTCCGCAGATTGAGCAGGACTCCGCCTCGCTCGAACAGGGGGTGAAGCTATGCTGAAGCTCTTAAAATCCAAGCGTGGCGAGGGTTACATTGATGTGTGCGTCCTCGTCCTCTGCGCCATGCTGGTTATTGCGCTGGCGGTACAGGTGCTGCCGGTGTTTATTGCCAAACACCAACTGGACACCTACGCCACCGAGCTATGCCGGGAAGCGGAAATCTCCGGCAGGGTGGACAGCGAAACCAGCCGCCGTGCGGCGGTTCTTACCGAGCAGACCGGGCTGAGTCCCCGGATTTCATGGTCAAAGACCGGGAATATCCAGCTGAATCAGGAAGTGACCGTGACCCTGACCTTGGAAAGAAATATTGGGCTGTTCGGCGGGTTCGGTTCATTCCCGATCACCCTGCGCTCGGAGGCCTCCGGCAAAAGCGAGGTGTACCACAAATGACCAAACTAAGACACATTCTCAGGGATAAGGTCGGGAACGGCTTCCCCTTAGTGGTAGCCATTACGCTGGCGCTTGTGATTATCCTGTGCGGCGTGATGGAGTTTTTTCGGCTGAATATCATCGCCACCGGTGTGAAAGAAGCCTTGGAGGATGCCATCATCGTAACGGTCAACGACAACTATGCCGATGTGTATCACGGTGTCCGGGAGGGCTATAGCGGAGGCTATCAGCCGGACGGCTCCTCCTTTTCCTACAGCGTGAACACCGGCGATATTTACAGTTACATGGACGGTGTCCTTGGCACGGAAGCTGTTGGAGGTAGGCATGTGAAGTATACCGGTAATGCTTTGGAATACAGGCTCTCCGGCTTGGATGTAACCATCCGCAATGCGCCGCTGGCTCCTTCCTCCCCCAAAAACGCACAGCGTTTTGAAGCGGATGCGGTGATTCTTTTGGAGGTGCCTGTGTATCTCGGCGGCAGGGAGCTGGCTCCCATGAAGATCAAACTCAAGGTTCAGGCAGGATACACTGAGGTCTTTTAACTGTTCGGGAAATTGTCTGGACTTCCGAAAAATATTGTAGTATGGTGAGAAATACAAAGGTAATATTTTACACTTCTCAAAGGAGGTTGTCTATATGAGTGATAAAACCAAAAGGAGGCTCGCCATTGCGGGCGCTTCGGTGATTTGCATAGCGTTGGTAATTGCCATCGGAATGCGGTTTGCTAAGGAACCCGTAAGGCCGGATGCTTCTTCACAGGAGCCGATCCCTTCTTCGGATGTGGCTCCTGATATACAGAATAAGACAGAGAAAAAAGAAGTTATGGTTTCCCCACAGCCTGCATCAGAACCGGAAAGCTCGGAAACGCTACCGCCGCAAACCAATCTGCCGGAGCAAAAACTCCAGCCCGATCCGATAAAGCCGGAAGCTCCTGCAAAGCCTGAGCTACCAAAGGATGCGGATACCCAAAACCCAGCAAAGCCGCCAGAATACAAGCCGGAGGATACGGAAAAGAAACCGACTGCTGAAAGTAAGCCGCAGGGTGGCGAAAAAAAGGACGGCCAAATTTATGTACCGGGATTCGGATGGATTGATGATATCGGTGAGGGGCAAGGTTCAACCGCAGATGATATGTATGAAAACGGAAATAAAATCGGAGAAATGAATTAGAAGTAGAAACTTTTAGGGAATTGTACGGCAGAAATGCTGTGCTTTTTCTTTTGCAAAGGAGGCGCTATATGAAGCGAATTTACAGCGTTTTACTTGTGCTTGCCCTGCTATGTTCCCCCCTGTGTGCTGTACCAGCTTATGCGGTTGGGGATGGAAACGTAGATGGAGGTGGCGGCGGCATGGGCGATGGCACCAGCACCAACTCATGGACTCCGGGTAACGAGGGTGTGCGGGTGACAGTGGTTCGGGCAAGTGATCATGCGGTGGTTACAACACCAATTGATCTTTCAAATAAAAAACCTACTAATATTAGGCTGCACTTTGGTAAAGTCAGTAAACTTTCATATTCAAGTGGGCCTTCATTAAATCCAAGTGGGCAGAGTTACTCTTTTCATAATCCTGCACAATCGTTGCCTCGCATCATCAGTACCAATGGTAGTAACAATATTGCCGCCATCAAAAGCTATTTTACGGACGAACAGGTAATTCGAAGCATTGCCGGTCTCACTGGAATGGACTTCGAAGTGTTAATCGGCGGCGAGTACAAGTTACTTTTGGAGCCACTTGCCTATTACAAATTCGAGGGTGTGATGATTGCCACCACAGCCACAGAAGCCGCCATGTATGACGAACAGGTCGGCGGTCTTTTGCGAAAGAGGATGGTATCCCTATCTCATAAGAATCTGCCACTGTCCATGTTCTTGGAGGTGGCGGATCTCGGCTATCCAGCGTGGTCAGGTAGCCGAAGCAAGGCAGCTTCCAATGCGGAAATCAAGTCCTCCCTCGGTCTTGGTATCGTGCGCTTTAAGGATAAGCCTACCGAGCCTCCGGAGGTTTCTGTGTATGACTACGAATACCGAGTGAACACCGAGGTCATAACAGCAATCACCGTCAGTGGTGGTCAGAGCGATCCGGATCATCCGGTATCGGCAACCTTTTATGTGAACGGCAGGAACCACCGGGTCAGCAATATCTACTATCCCGATGGCGACAGCCAGCTGGCATGGATACGCTGGACAACGCCGAGTACCACGCAGCATATGACCATTACGGTTTCTGTGTCCGGAGGCGGCAACTCCAGCAAAGCCACCATCGATGTCAATATCGTTGACCTTGATAAGAATCCTCCTCCCAATCCTGTGGCAGATGACCACAATGACAGCTTTAGAAAATCGGCTGTTCCCAACAAGGCGCAGCAGACCTCCACCAGTTGGACAATGTGGCGACCTTGGTGGCAGGAGCATTGGGTCTGGCACAGCGACTGGAACTGGTACAGCGATGGTGATGGAGGCGGTCATTGGGAGGATGACGGTGAATGGGTTGATGAGGGCTGGTGGGAGTTTGACCTCGACCGCTATCAGGCCAGCCTGTCGGCAAGTATGGCAATCAAGCCTGATGATAAAAGCCCAACCGCCAGCGGAACGGTCATGAAGTCCGGCTATGGAATCAATGAAACGGTTTCTGCCAGAGTCAGCACCAACCAATCCTCGGCAGTAACCGGGGCGCAAACTGCGGTGACCTACTTCCCGGAATTCGGGTACCAATCCTACTGGCGGCTACTGGAGCGCATGAGTTCCGGCTACAGCGCCCGGTTTGAGTTTCAGAAGAATCCATATAGCACTTATAACCGCAGGACGCATTTTTCACCGATATGGTTCCCGGACGGAAGCTATACCCCGTACACATGGTTGATAGACAGCTGGACACCCGCCGGGATGCTCTCCATGAACCTCACGGACAGTGTCACCATCCGGGATGATTTATGGGCAGATTGGCACATTTCGCCTCAAAACCCCAATTAAACACAGAGAAAACAGCAAGACCGCAGCCAATCGAAAGCTGCGGTCTTGCTGTTTTCAACCCTATGATGAAAGGTGGAAAATCAATGAAATCGAAACGAATTGCAATGCTCATGTGCATGGCTCTGCTGCTGTGCCTGATGTTCAGTACAACGGCCTATGCAGCGGGAACCGGGGATGTAGCCGGAGCCATTGAGGGAACGTGGACAACGGCCTCCCAGCAGATCAAAACCGTGGTCAACAAGGTGGTGTTCCCAGCCATCGACCTGATTCTGGCCGTGTTCTTCTTTGCCAAATTAGGCACGGCTTATTTTGATTATCGGAAACATGGCCAGTTCGAGTGGGGTGCGACACGTTCCTAACTGAAAAGGTTAGGCACTAAATAATGAACGTGTAAATGTTCAGTTTAGGAGAACTGATATTCCGACAGGTGGAATGAGGGAGTAACGCCCCGAAACGCCTGCCTTGATACTCCGACGTGCAAAACGGCATGTAATAGCTGTGCTGTACGAAGCTCGGTGAAGTCGGCAGAGAGCAACCGTACGCAGATGAAATATTATGCCTGCACGAAAGCTGTTCAGCGGTGAATGGTGTTGCCTATATGCCGGAGGTCAATAAATTGCCTATGGTGAGGATGTGAAAAATGGTTCACGGACGAACACCCGATATAAAAAGTCTAGACGAATGGTGCATAGAAATGTGCATACGCCAAAATTGGCGGGTATGTGAGGTAAAGTAAGATACCATTTATGAAATACCTTATGCCGTTACAGGCGGCATCCAGCATACAGGCTTAGAGGGACACCTAAGGGCAATATGGAATGATAGGAATATTGGAACGTGGAAAGGTTGGAACGTGGAGCGGATTACAACGCTATGAGGCGTTTGCAGGGAAAGCTGTACCTAAAACAGTATAACCTGCATTTATCCAACTGAAAGTAGAGCCGTGGTACCGATGAAGCGGTGATAATAAGCCGTGGAGGGACGGGCTCGAGTCGTTAAGAAATAAAACAAGTAAACACACAATCTCAAAGGTTCGAGTATGACTAAGAAAAGCAAAATCCCCCGAAAGTGAGGAAAATGCTGACTTTGACAAGAGCAAAACCGACAAAACGGTCTGCCCTGCGAAATGCTGAATACTATGATTTTCAAGATGTTTTAGACAAGCTGTATGCGGATAGTGAAAAAGGCTACCAGTTTAAAAATCTGACAGAGCTGATTTGCAGTCCCGAAAATATTTTGCTTGCCTACCGCAACATTAAGAAGAACAGTGGTAGCAAAACCGCAGGAGTGGACAAAAAGACGATTACTCATTTACAGCAATGGGAAAATTCACAGCTCATTACCTACATTCAAAAGAGACTGAATAATTATATTCCGCAACCAATACGCCGTGTAGAAATACCAAAGGGTAATGGCAAAACAAGACCACTCGGTATCCCAACCATTATGGACAGGCTGATACAGCAATGTATTTTGCAAATCCTCGAACCCGTCTGTGAAGCAAAGTTTTTCAAGCGAAGTAATGGTTTTCGCCCCAACAGAAGTGCGGAACACGCAATTTCTCAATCGTATAAATTCATACAGGGGCAACATCTTCACTTTGTTGTGGATATTGACATCAAAGGATTTTTCGATAATGTCAGTCATGGAAAACTGCTTAAACAGATGTGGGCGTTGGGTATCAGAGACAAAAAGCTACTATCCATCATCTCTGCCATGCTAAAAGCAGAAGTCGCAGGAATAGGCTTTCCCGAAAAAGGCACTCCACAGGGCGGGATAATTTCGCCTTTGCTATCGAACATCGTCCTAAATGAATTGGATTGGTGGGTAGCAAGCCAATGGGAAAACCTGCCTACACGAGTACCCTATAAACGCAGAGTGCTGAAAAACGGAACACTGGATAATAGTGGGGTCTATGCTCAGCTTAGGAAAACGGGTCTAAAGGAATGTTACATCGTCAGATACGCCGATGACTTCAAAATATTCTGCCGATACCGTAGCGATGCCCAAAAGATATTTGCAGCCACAAAAGAATGGCTGCGCGATAGATTAGGACTTGAAATCAGCCCTGAAAAGTCCAAAATTGTCAACTTGAAAAGGCAGTATTCGGAGTTTTTAGGCTTCAAGATGAAAGCGGTCAAAAAGGGTAAGAAGTCAAATGGCACAAGCAAATACGTTGTGCAGTCCTATATTGCGGATAAGGCAAAAGTTAAAATCAAGCAAAAAGCTGTAACTGCTGTAAATGAATTAAAGAAATTAGACGCAAAAGGCAATACCATTTTAAAATATAACGCATTGGTCATAGGCTGGCACAACTACTATCACTTTGCAACACACGTCAGCCGTGATTTCAGTGAAATTGCTTTCTTAGTCAAATCGTCTGCAAAAGGTAAGCTCGAACAACAGATGAAGAAGAAAATTGCAAAACCTATCACGAGTCCAGTATATATTAAATACAGCAAAAGCAAGGAAATGCGGTTTATTGGAGAAACACCCATACTGCCGATTGCCTATGTGCGGCACAAAAATCCCATTGATAAGAAGCGTAGTATTAACAGCTACACATCAGAGGGGCGAGCCGAAATACACAAAAAACTGTCCAATGTAAATGTGACAATTCTCCATTACCTCATGCGAAATCCTATCCGTGATATGAGCATAGAATACAACGACAACAGGCTGTCCCTGTATTGTTCACAGCAAGGAAAATGTGCTGTGACAGGAAAGATTTTAGAAATTGACAGTATACATTGTCACCATAAAACAGCAAAACATTTTGGAGGCAATGACAGCTATGCGAATCTCACATTGATTGATGTTGGTGTACACGTGCTTATTCATGCAACAAAAGAGAAAACCATCAACAAATGCCTTGCTTCGCTCAAACTGGATGAGAAACAGCTTGCAAAGATAAATAAGCTACGAAATCTTCTTAATCTAAATGGAATTTTACAGTAACGGTTAAAGCTACTTGTAAATTGTGTGAATTACTTTAAAAACCTTAACGATGGAACGCCGTATGAGGGGAAACTCTCACGTACGGTGTGGAGTGGGGGAAAATCCTACGATGACTTCAAGGGATTACCTATCACTATCGGCTCCGGCAATCCTTTTTGCCTGCCTTGTGTTCACGCTGACGGCTCCCTTATACATCTGGCAGATACTTGCATAAGGACGGTGTAAATAGAAAGTGGGCAAACCGAGCTTGATAGAAAGGTTTGCCCATACTTTCGATGTAATCAAGATTAGCTTTAGCAAATGTAAAAAGACTTATATCACGCAAATGCTCATAGCCTTTACTAAAAATGTTGATCAGTTTAATTTGTTCGCATGATACCCTTTTGAAAGCCATGCTTTGAGCAATACAGGTAAAGCTGCCCACCATGCATCACCGGCAATCGAACTGCTGGGCTCTGTTCCGGGTACAAACGATGTAAAATCACATAGTTGTTACAGACATAAGCGACAAAAACAATGTAATGCTGCTTGCTCATTTCGTGGTTTAGGGTAAGATATAGTTCTATGTCAATTTCTTCGCATTGCACCTCATGCCCCGCTATTGCAGGAATAGGTGTTAATGCTGGCAACCTGCGTCCACAACAAGAAATGGTCGCTTTACCGGTGCTTGTAAGAATATTTCCACAAGCAGGGCAAACATAAAACTGTGTTTGTTCAAGTTTCCCAACATCACGCTGATTTGGATTGAGTTCTCCTTGTAATAGTTTAAGAACATCTGCACCGAGCACGACAGATAGCTCCTCCCACAGCGATGTGTCGGGGCACCCTAATCCACATTCCCATTTAGATACGGTTTTGTTGCTTATATTTAGCTGCTCAGCAACTTGTCGCTGTGTCATGCCCTTTTCTTTTCGCAACTGTAAAATCAATCGGCCAATTTTAGCACAATCCATCTGCACACCTCCTTTTTCTAAATATATAATTTATAGGTATTTCGCGATAGCTTGCACCAAACGGGTTGGTAACTGCTCCAAGTTAGTAATGTCTATGAATCGTTCCTGCCCATAAATGTCGCAAATTGTTTCCTTGTCCTGCCCGATAGCAGCGGCTAAAAACAAGATACCTTTGCGGCTATAATCACCAAGAATCTGCTTCATATCTTCCGATGCAAGTGCTCCTGAATAGTCCGGCATTGCTTTAGGTTGTCCGTCACTTAAACTGATCAGCAGCTTGGTTGCTTGAGGTGCTTTTAAGAGTTTCTCTGACAGCACCTTTAGTGCCATGCCATCCCGGTTGTTGCTGATGCTCTCAATCGCCATCAGTGTATATTTGTCATTCAGCTTTGGTGCATCCCAGTCAATGTACGAATACATTGACATCTTTTCCTTTGGCGAGCGGTCAGCGGTATCTCCATAAATTAGCACAGGAATGCAGCAGCTTTCACAAAACTCAAAGACAGCTACAGCCGCTCTCTTCGCCGCATCGAGACGTCCAAAAGCATTCATGGAAGCGGATTGGTCTATGCGAAGCACAACCGCCAGTGATGGTTCTTCCTGTGGCGGTCTTTTTTGCGAAAAGCACCGAAAGTCCTGTGATGCAACATTTTCGGCGTTAAACCACGTGCCGTAAAGACGATTTTTTGCAAATTCCGCTGAAACCTCATGCTCTAAAAGCGGGGTGGTTCTTCTTGCAAGTTCCCGAATAATTGGCATGAGCGTAGATGCTATCTGAAGATATTCCTGCTTGTGAGCATCTGTGGATATTGGGCGATGAACAATCATCCCTATTTTTTCGTGCAGAGACCCCCTGACAGCTTCACGTGCTTCGCTGTTTAAACGCTTACGAAAGTCGGCTTTTTCCTTCTCTGAACTTTCTTGCTTATTCGGCTGCAACTCATGGTACATCGGAGCACCATCATCACCGATATCCGTGCTTTGTGTCTCGGTAGTGTTTTCTGACGATTTGTTTGACTTGCCCTCGCTGTCTGCCGACCTCCGCAGTGCTACCGCAGACGGACTTTTCTCATCCGTTTCGCTAATAGACAATTCAAAATCACCATCTGCTCGAAGTTCCAGGACTTCCCCATTTCCATTTCCTTGCTTTGATGCTACTGCTTCAACTTCTTTTAAAGTATTATGCTGGGACATCGATTGCTCAAGCAAAGCAATTTCATCCGGGTCTGTGGAAATTTTGTAAATAACTTTATGGTACAGCGCCTGCACTGCATCGCAGTTTTGCAATACTGCATCCACCCAAAAGAAGTATGAACGCATCCCGGCTACGCCTTTCATTGCATTTGCTTTTGCGGTTCGATCAAGCATCATAATTGTTTTTGCAAAAATATGCAGCAACGGGTTATTCAGACAGCCTGTTTTTGCAGCAGCTCGCTGCATCATCACTTCTATCGGTGGTAAATCCATTTTTTCTGCATGCTGCACTCGGTCACGCAATGCTTCGTTGAGTGGGCGCCAACCGTTATAGCCGCGATTTGTGGTTATCACTGCAATAAAATCGGGGTGGCGATGGGCAATACGGTTTGGAAGATTGATGCTTCCATCAAGTTCCAGCGCCGAGTTGAGAGCCATCAACACCGCCGCATCCCTAATTACCGTAGGCTCTTGGATTTCTAATATCCAGCCATTTTCATATGCTCTTACAATTTCAGACGGATAATATTCATAAGCAATACTGTGATCTTCACTGTCCGTTTTTAAAACAGGCAAAATGCTTCCCAGTATATCCGATTTATCCATGTCCGCAAAGCAGGTAACTTTCGTATAAGGCAAGCCGAAATCAGCGGACAGTGCCTTTGCCAACTGCGTCTTTCCGCTGCCGGCATCACCCTCAAGCAAAATATTAGTAATTTTCATTTCATCCATATTCCAGTTATTCTTAACTGATTCGCAAATACGAAGCTCGGCATTACTTTCAATATGAGAGGTAGGTTTTTTCCATACATTATTTTTTTCTTCCTCCGTCAACTGTCTGCTCGGCGACAGAGTCCATTTGTTCTCCATGGTTAATAGCACTCCAATTCTTCAATCATGCGAGTAAGGGTTCGCAACCTCTCGCCAGTCAGTTCGCCCAAATCACTGAGGGCTTGGGAAAACTTTTTTATATCACTATCAATGGCTGGATTTTCTGTACAAACCATTACAGGGAGCACACCGCCTTGCACACCGACACGTTCTACGGTAGGGTTTTCAGGGTTATATAGCAATGGCATCCGATATGCTTCTTTAAAATAGAGCATAGTGCGGCTTAATAGAATCATCAAATCGAAAATCTGATGGATAGGGATTTCAAACCCTAATTCAGACTCTCCTTTGGCATTTTCTTTCCACATTTGCACTGCGATTTGCATGCACTTGTTTTCCTCCATGACGGGAGCACCCAATGTAAGGCTCTTTATGTCAGACCGATAGGCATTGCGTCCGTCAATTCGATCATATCCATCTGCTATAATAACTGCATTCTTTGTCATCTCCATATCCTCCTTGCCTGCACAACGTTTTCCAAGCACTCTGAAAGTAATTTTTCGAGCTTAGCAGTGTGGTCTTCTTCCATATCCTCGTATTCCAGTGTTTTTAGCACCGCAAAATCGAAGGCGGTGTCTCCATACTGATTCCAAATCTCCTGCATTCGTTTATTAGGATGGCCTCCCGCGCCTAATTTAAAGTGGTTACTATTATAATCCGCTCTTGTGTCTTTTGATATCCCTATAAATTCTTCGCCTGTAGCCTTACATTTAAACATAATAACGCCCATTTCGGGATGACGGTTTTTCCACTCGTCCAAAAGCTCACGTCTTCTTTTCATATCCATTATGATCACCTCGAGTATAGTGTAACGTAATGAGTCTACGAAAACAATCCACGCTCCGTAGACTCAACGAAGCATAGAGTCGTTAGGTGATTATTATAGCTATTCAAATAAAAATAGAAGCCATGAAGAAATGACAGGATTTCGTTTCGGCACAAGGTGGGCTAAACTACATCAGTGGCGAGGAACGATTTACAGACGGCTTCCGCGTGGGAGCGAGAATGATGCTCGAAATATTTGGAAAAGATGATGGACAGATTAGACCGATAATCGGTTAGCTGTTCGTCATTTTTTATTCTCTGAACTTAATACGATGCCTCAAAGCACTGACCTTTTTTCGATAGGTCGGTGCTTTTTGCATTTATAGGGCCCCACACAGTCGACAGAACATTCCAATCGCCCAGCCACTCACAAGCAACTACACAAAGGGCTGCGAAGCCTACACTAAGCAGAAATGTTTGGTGCTTTTCTAAATAAGGTTGAAAAAGCGTCTCTGAGTGTGGAAACAGATGAGGATATAAATAATTTTTATATATTTACCGCTCAACCCCCTCGGTTTTTCGGCTTAGTAGTGAGGGACTAAAACCTTTTCTCAAATATGGTTGTCAAAATTGCTTTCCCACCGCCTACACAGTGAGGGGTTATTTACCCAACGAAAAAATTTTACCTTGAAAATTTCATGATCGTCTAAAGAATGATATGGTTGCCATGACCTCGAAAGAGCGAGCAACGACAACGATGGAGATAAACTCGGTCTGGAACTGTCTTTAGGAAGAACGACAAAACACAAATTCAAAAATTTAAAAATTCAAAGGATGATGCAACATTGAAAAAAGAACTGAAGCTTTCAAATGAGCCAAGTGGAGGTGGAGGAAATCCAGTGGGTTTGGTATCCCTACATTCCCTATGGAAAAATCACAGTTGTCCAAGGTGACCCCGGTGAGGGTAAGACCACATTTGTGCTTGCTCTCATTGCTCTGCTCACCCAAGGCAAACCATTGCCAGAAGAAGAAAATGGAACAGAGCCAATCAATGTGATTTACCAAACAGCTGAAGATGGTCTTGCAGATACTATCAAGCCTCGTCTTTTGTCTGTTGGTGCTGACTGCGAGAGGGTGCTTGTCATTGATGAAAACGAAACCGCATTAACCCTCTCCGATGAGAGATTAGAAATTGCGATTACCAAAACCAACGCAAAGGTGATTGTCCTTGACCCTATTCAAGCCTACCTCGGCGATGATGTGGATATGCACAGAGCAAATGAGATTAGACCGATTATGAAAAGGCTTGCTCTCCTTGCAGAACGCACAGGCTGTGCAGTTATCCTCATCGGTCACATGAATAAAATGGGTGGTGCAAAATCTGCATACAGAGGTTTAGGCTCAATTGATATTCGGGCAGCGGCGAGAAGTGTTCTTGTGGTCGGCAGAGTAAAAGATGAACCGACACTGCGAATTGTTGCTCACGATAAAAGCAACCTTGCTCCCGAGGGAAAATCCATTGCCTTTGAACTTGACCCCCGACACAGGCTTTGCTTGGAAAGGCTATTGCGAAACCACAGTGGATGAGCTGCTGTGTGGAAACGGCTCGTTACTCAGCAAAACAGCACAAGCTGAAAAGCTGTTAAAGGATTTACTTTCTGAGGGTGAAATGCTCTCTGAGGAAATTACCAATCAAGCAAAGGAGTTGATATTTCCAATCGAACACTAAAAATAGCCAAACAAAATATTGGAGTGAAATCATTCCGAAAGGGTAATAAATGGTATTCCTCACTTCCAAGGGGGTAAGAGGGTAAGGTTCTAAGGACACTGCACCCTTGCCCCCTTGCTTCTCTGAAGATATACCGCACTGTCGCCCCTGTGTGGCGAGAATCAAGCAGAGTGGCATAGTACCCCACCCACTGCCAAAAAAGCCGTTGTGGGCGATTTTTGAGCCGAAATACGCACCCACAGCCGACCCATTTCAAGCACCCGACAGGGTGCATTTTTTCTTCTCTGCCAGTTATCCGTTAAACCGCAAGAATTACAGCTTACACTTTCTCTCCTCGGAGAGAGCCAGCATCGCATTCGGCTACACGCCGATGCTGCTGGGCAGGTGAACCCGCACCCCTTTATGGCACACAGCATTTTTGCGAAAATGCAATTGTTCGCCTTGCTCACGGTGTGCCTCATAAGGGGAACCAGTCCCCCTTATGTTATCCCCCTGCTCTCCGAGGGGGCAGGAATGATACGAAAGGAATGATTACAAAATGAAAAATGCAAGATTGAACCTAAGAATTACAGCCGAGGATTTGGAGAAAATCCACCGCAAGGCACAGCAGGCAAACAAGACCCTTACCGACTATGTCACCGCCGCCTGT
The DNA here is from genome assembly GCA_050950425.1 of Oscillospiraceae bacterium. Lineage (GTDB taxonomy): Bacteria > Bacillota > Clostridia > Oscillospirales > Oscillospiraceae > RGIG529. Next base: position 341,648 of record JBMNHO010000002.1, on the reverse strand, counting down.
CTTGGCAAGGAAATTGTCATCATCACCGACCTGGCCCAGGTGCTCAAGGAGCTGAAAGCAGTGGGCAGAAACCTCAATCAGATTGCTGTGCTTGCCCACAGCGGAAGAATTACCGTAGTCAATCTAAGCAGTGTACAGGAGGAAATGGTCACAATCAATCAGCAGCTCAAAGAAATCTTAGAGCGTAGGAGGTGGTCAGCATATGATGGATAAGTACAAAAAGGAGCAACAGGAAAAGTCAATACTGGCGGCACAGTTTGCCGACCAATTAACCCACTCACAGGAAGTCGAAACAGACATCCGTGAGTGGGTTTCTCTTATCCAAGGTTCAAAAGACATCGAAAGGCTTGACCGTGAACTGCTCATCAAGCTGGTGGAGAAAATTGTGGTCGGGATAAAATCCATGGTGGATGGAGTAGAACGGCAAGAAATCACCATCATTTACAACCTTGTGGGGCAGATTGATTGACCGCCCTTTTGCAAGGATTGACTGGCAGGTGCTGGGGATGTAGCGGAGGGTTATTCCTCCGGCTTATTCGTCAGGCGCAGCGGGGTCTCATCTGCATCCATATATGTTTGCTCGCACTCCTGCTGGGCGGTGCGCACGATACAAGCAGCCTGAGAAACGAGTTTCTCAGCATCGGTTGCTGCGTTAAACATTTTATAGTAGAGCTTTTTGTAATCTGCCACACAAGTACCTCCTTTGAAATTATTCCGACGGCCTCCGTTGTGTGGTATTAAAGCTCTGAACGGACTAATTGTCAAGTCATAAATCAGAAAAAAACAGCCAGTGCTGGGGAGGGAGCGGAGGCTATGAAAGAGGTGAAATTCAAATGTTTATCTGGGATTTTGTTGCCGACACTGTCCTCGGTCAGATTGTAGATTGGATCTATGGTCAGATCGTGGGCTTCCTCGGCGACTTTTTTATGCAGATGGGAAACATGGGCGCTGACCTGTTCGAAATGAGCTGGGTACAGTCCATTGTGCTGTTCTTTTCCTATCTGGCATGGGCGCTGTACGGTGTCGGTCTTGTGGTCGCAGCCTTTGAATGCGGGATTGAGTCTCAGTCCGGTAGAGGCAGCATCAAGGATACCGCCCTCAACGCCATCAAGGGTTTTATGGCTGTGGGGCTGTTCACCACGGTGCCGGTGGAGCTGTATAAGCTGTCAGTATCTTTACAGGGCAGCTTCACTGCCGGGATTACCGGCCTCGGAACCGACTTCGGTACAGTAGCCCAAGGCATCATTGCATCGTTACAGGATGCGGGAAATCTAGAGCAGGCCATGACCAGCAGTGTGTTTGGTGGACTGCAAGCCATCACAAGTCCGATTATGATGATTTTTATACTGATACTGATGGGCTATGCGGTCATTAAAGTGTTCTTCGCCAACCTGAAGCGAGGCGGTATTCTCCTCATCCAGATTGCCGTGGGGAGCCTATATATGTTCAGTGTTCCCCGTGGGTACATTGACGGCTTCGTTTCATGGAGCAAGCAGGTCATCGGGCTGTGCCTTACGGCATTCCTGCAGGCAACCGTGCTGATTGCCGGACTCATGGTGGTCAAAGACCATGCTCTCCTAGGCCTTGGATTGATGCTGGCAGCCGGGGAAATCCCCCGCATTGCCGGACAGTTCGGACTGGATACCAGCACCAAAGCCAATCTCATGAGTACCGTGTATGCAGCGCAGACTGCGGTGAACATGACCAAAACGGTGGTACAGGCGGTGGCGAAATGAGTGAGAACAAGCTGGTCTATATCGCCTCTCCCTACGCTGGAGATATAGAGAAGAATATCGCATTTGCAAAGGCCGCTTGCCTATTTGCAATGGAGCAGAATTGTACGCCGGTAGCTGTTCATCTTCTGTATCCGCAGTTTCTGGATGACCATGATTCCATCCAGAGAGAAGCCGGTCTTCGCATGGGGCATCGTGTGCTGGAGACCTGCGATGAGCTGTGGCTTTGCGGCAGCCGAATTTCCACCGGCATGGCGATGGAGCTTCAGGAAGCCCAAAAGCTGGGTATCCCTGTCCGGGAGATATCCGCAGAACAAATCCAAGGAGGTTATGCTATGGAAAAGAAATATGGCGTATGGGCGATACGCAGCGCCAGTTCGGTGTGCGGAGCCGCCCAAAGCTGGTGCAAGCACGGCGGCAAACCGATGGAATTTGAGTCGATAGAACAGGCTGAAAGCTATGCCAAGCAGCTGAATGAAGCCTGTTATTCTCCCAATGTGCATTATGCCGCCAAAGAAATAGAACCGGAGCAAAAGTATGGCTCCGGTTTTTCCATGCGGATGTAAGGGAGGTGCCTCATGTATATTTACCCCGATCACTTAAAAGCAAAAGCGACCTTGTGGCTGTGGCAGCTGCGGGATATCGGCATCATCGGTGTGGCGCTGCTCATCTCTGTGCTTGCGGTTTCCCATCTGGGCTTTATACCGCCCATTGTGCTGACCGCCGTCTATGCCTTTTTAACCATCCGCTTTGAGGACACAAGCATTCTGGATTTCCTCCGGTATGCCTGTGCCTTTTTTATTGCCAAGCAGCAATTCTATGAATGGAGGTACACGCCAAATGAGTAAAAAAGCAAAGCAGGAGGCAAAACAGCGAGCCTCCACCCGGCAGCTCATCGGCACCAAGGAAATCACCGAGTACAGCCTACAGACCTATGGTCACGGAGAACTGGTGTATTTTATCATCAAGCCCAGCAACATATCGGTGCTGTCCGAGGCCAGCATCAGCACCCGCATCTATGCTCTGATGACTGTTCTCAAGGGAATCGCCGAAATCGAGATTTTGTGCTTAAACAGCCGGGAAAACTTCGAGGATAACAAGCAGTTTCTCCGCAGCCGCATGGAGCAGGAGCAGAATCCCGTGGTGCGAAAGCTCCTCGAAAAAGACCTGTCCTTCCTTGACCGGATACAGGTGCAGATGGCTACCGCAAGGGAGTTTTTAATCCTGATCCGCTTGCGGAATGAAAAAGAAAAAGAGGTGTTCCCATATCTGTCCCGCATAGAGAAGTCCCTGAAAGAGCAGGGTTTTTCCGTAAAGCGAGCGGACAAGGAGGACATCAAGCGCATCCTTGCGGTTTATTTTGAGCAGAATGTCACAACTGAAAAGTTCGAGGATTTCGATGGCGAACGATGGGTTATTTTGAATGAATGAGCAGATAAAGCGGGAAGCCAAGAGCTTATTCTCAGCTTCCCTTTTTACGCATTACTCTTCATATGTTCGAATATCACAACCAAATAGCCCAATCGCCGTAATCAAAAGTACCGCTACCATGATGTAGATTGCCATCAACTTTCAGTTGCCTGAGAGCATCTCGCATACGGATCAAAATCTCTGGCTGAATATCCAAACTGTGATGAGCAGGAAATACTTTTTTCACGGGCAGTGCCGCAATTTTTTCAAGCGATGTGAGATATGCCTGAGGATCAGTGGACGGATAGTATGCAAATAGTGTGTCCTTATAGACAAGATCGCCGGTAAATAAGTAGCCACGTTGTGGTTCCCAAAAACACAGATGCCCCGGAGAGTGTCCCGGTGTATGCAGTGTCGTGATTATGCGCCCACCCAGATCAATGGTGTCACCGTCTTGTAGCACCCGTGTTGGCATTCCCTGAAAGAACTCATATGTGTTAACATCGTAACCCTCCGGCGGGTCGCAGCGGTCAAGCACCATTTCACGTATAGTATCCATGCTCAAAGGGAATTCTCCGGAAAGCCAATTGAGCTCAGCTTCATGGGCATAAAAATCATGATAGTATTTATGACCGCCGATGTGATCCCAGTGAATATGCGTAGCGACAGCCGTCACCGGTTTGTCTGTCAGCTTTTTCACCTCCGCAGATATGTCGCAGATGCCAAGCCCTGTATCAATCAAAAGTGCGCAGTTGTTTCCTTCGACAAGATAACAATGTGTTTCCTCCCAGTGACGGTATTCACTGATAATATGTGTGTTAGAATCAATTTTGTCTATTGTAAACCATGGTTTCATATTAGCTGTTCCTTTCTGTTATGCTCATTACAAGCGTCTCAGCTTTGCTTAAAGATTGTAATTTTTCTCAGGGTTTCTTGAATATCTTTACAGATTAATGGCTGCATACTGCCCCTATAAATCTGAGGATTTGCTTTATGCAGTGCATTACAGATATTGTCAATGAGATCTGGCTTATGCTTTGCAATAACGGGCAAAGCCTTAATTGTCTGCCTTGCGGTAATCGGCTTATCATCCATAATGTGTTTCAGCAATCTGTCAATGATTTCATCTATTTTGTAGTCGCTGTCCCATTTTGCATTTGCCGCAATTAAAAGGATACCTCGTGTTCGTATATAGGAATTGGGATCATCCAGCATAGCGGAAAACAAATCAAAATAAGGGTACACAGCATCTGAGTTCAGGCTTTCCAATTCCAGCTGTTTCAAACATTGATATGCATATTTATCGTTTTTGTCCTTTAGTCCGGAAACAAGTTCTTGGATGTTACTCAGTATATTCACCGCCTTTACTATTTGAGCTGCAAACCATAATCATACCACGCAGAAATCAGCTATTCAAAAGCGTTTCTAAATCCGATACCGACACATCCATGCGCTTGGAGGTTTCCGTCATTGATAACCCGGAATCAAGGAACCGTTTTACGACCATCTTCATATTCTCGCCAACTTCAATAATGTGGCCATCTAAATCGTAAAAACGTATGGAGCGTTGTCCCCAGTCAGCTTCCTTAACGCCATTGCCTATATACCTAATGTCATTGCGTTGTTGTAGTTTCGCAATAAAGTCATCAAATTTATCTTCCTCAAAGTACAACTCCATATTGTGAGATTCTTTTAATATGCTGTTTTTTGAAATACCTAACAGCCAGTCAAAGTCCTGCTGTAATGATAATCCACCAAAGGAGACATTTCTGCCATAGTCTTGAAATACCTCAAACTCAAATAATTCTTGATAAAACTTTTTGGAAAGATTTATATCTTTCACCACGCAACACAAACGCCTTCATATTTCATTTGAATTTCCTCCAATAATTTAGATAATCTGTGCTTAATACAGTTTTAATTTTAGTATTTATTATACCTCACATCTTTATCAAAGTGAACTATTTTACCGCAAGCCGTCACAAACGTGGCGGCTTTTTCTATACCCGAAATCAAAAACAGAAAGGAAGAAAAACCGATGGTAAGAAAAAGAAAGCCCCAAGCACCACCGCAGGAGGATGCCAGAATCCAAGAGTTTCTGGATATGATTGCCCCCTCAGTAATTAAATTCAACACCGATCACTTCATCTGCGGGAACACTTACCGTTGCGTTTGGGCGCTCCGTGAGTATCCCACCGCTACCGAAGAACAGGCAATCCTGCGGCACTTGGGAGAAAAGGATGGTGTGACCCTGCGCATCTATACCCGCCATGTTACGCCGGTGGAGGAAAAGAAAATCATCAGCAACGCCGCCAATAAAAACCGCCTGAGCAAATCCAACACCAACGATTTGCAGCAGACGGTTATGGCCGAAAGCAATCTGCAGGACGTGGCCACCATCGTGGCGCAGGCGCACCGGAACCGGGAACCCTTCATCCACTCGGCTGTGTACATTGAGCTGTCCGCACACGATCTGGATCAGCTCAAGCTGTTGCAGACGGAAGTCATGACCGAGCTGATCCGCAGCAAGCTCAACGTGGACAGGCTGATGCTCCGCCAGCAGCAGGGCTTCCAGTGCGTGATGCCCAGCGGCTTTAATGTGTTCCGTGACCAGTTTGAGCGTGTTCTCCCAGCCTCCAGTGTGGCGAATCTCTATCCCTTCAACTACTCCGGCAAAACGGATGCCAACGGCTTCTATGTGGGGCGGGATAAGTTCGGCAGCAATGTGCTGGTGGATTTTAATAAGCGAGCCGATGACAAGACCAACGCCAACATCCTCATTCTCGGCAACAGCTGGTCAGGGCAAGAGCTATCTGCTCAAGCTCATTCTGTGCAATCTGCGGGAATCCGGCATGAATGTGTGCGCCCTCGATCCCGAAATGGAGTACGAGGATCTGACCAATAACCTTGGCGGCTGCTTCATTGACCTCATGTCCGGCGAATTTATCATCAATGTGCTGGAACCGAAAACATGGGATGAAAACGGCAGCCCGGAGGATAAGGATGCGCCGCAGACCTTCCGCATCAGCAGCAAGCTCAGTCAGCATATTTCCTTTCTCAAGGACTTTTTCAGGACATACAAGGACTTTTCCGACCGGGAGATTGACACCATCGAAATCATGCTGCAGAAGCTGTATGCCAAGTTCGGCATCAGCGACAGCACCAAATTTGACCGGCTGTCTGCCAAGGACTATCCCATTCTGTCCGACCTGTATGGGCTGATTGAGGAAGAATACAAGACCTTTGATGAGAGCAGCCGCCAGCTCTATACTGCAGAGCTGCTGCAGAACATCCTGCTGGGGCTGCACTCCATCTGCAAGGGAGCGGAGTCAAAATTCTTTGACGGACATACCAATATCACCGATTCCAGCTTTGTGACCTTTGGGGTGAAAGGACTGCTGCAGGCCAGCAAGAGTCTGAAAAATGCCCTGCTGTTCAACATTCTATCCTACATGAGCAACGAGCTTCTGACCAACGGCAACACAGCCGCCAGCATTGATGAATTTTATCTGTTCCTCACGAACCTCACCGCCGTGGAGTACGTCCGCAACTTTTCCAAGCGTGTGCGTAAAAAGGATTCGGCGGTCATCATTGCCTCGCAGAATCTGGAGGACTTCAACATTGAGGGTATCCGGGAGTACACCAAGCCCCTGTTCAGCATCCCGACCCATCAGTTCCTGTTCAGCGCCGGAAATATTGATGCCAAGTTTTATATCGATACCCTCCAGCTGGAGCAGAGCGAATACAACCTGATCCGCTATCCTCAGCGTGGCGTGTGCCTCTACAAATGCGGCAACGAGCGCTACAACCTGATGGTAAATGCCCCGGAGCATAAGGCAAAGCTGTTCGGAAAGGCGGGTGGCCGTTAATGGGAGGTGAAAGAAAAATGGACATGAAAGCCCAGCGCTTCGGTATTGAGGTGGAGCTGACCGGCGTCACCCGCAAGGCCGCCGCCGATATTGCCGCCGCCTACTTTGGCACAACGGCTGTGTATGACGGTTCCTATTACGACACCTATGCCGCCATCGACTCCCAAGGCCGCAAGTGGAAATTCATGAGCGATGCCAGCATTACCCCGCAGAGAAAAGACGGCAGGCAGACGATATCGGCGTCAGCAGAATACAAGACCGAGATGGTCAGCCCCATCTGCCGCTGGGAGGACATCGAAAAAGTGCAGGAGCTGGTGCGCAAGCTCCGGGAGGCCGGTGCCATTGCCAACAGCTCCTGCGGCATCCATGTTCATGTGGATGCCTCGCCCTTTGATGCGAATACCCTGCGGAACATCACCAACATCATGGCCGCCAAGGAGGACTTGATCTACAAGGCGCTTCAGGTATCGGTAGCAAGACAGCACCGCTGGTGCAAGCCGGTGGACAACCGGTTTCTGGAGGAACTGAACCGCAGAAAGCCCCGGACACTGGATCAGGTCAGCCGCATTTGGTACAACGGCGAAAGCCGCAGCAATATCCACTACGATGACAGCCGGTACCATTGTTTGAATCTTCACTCTGTGTTCCAGAAAGGCACGGTGGAGTTCCGGCTATTCAACGGAACCACCCATGCCGGGAAAATCAAGGCCTACATCCAGCTGTGCATGGCCATTTCCGCACAGGCGCTCAACCAGCGCTGCGCCAGCCGAACCAAGACACAGACCACCAATGAAAAGTACACCTTTCGGACTTGGCTGCTGCGCTTGGGGTTGATCGGGGATGAATTCAAAACCGCCCGTGAGCATCTGCTGAAGAATCTGGACGGCTGCATCGCTTGGCGTGATCCGGCGCAGGCAGAAAAACAAAAGGAACGGATGCGGCAGAAAAAAGAAAAAGAACTGGAGCAGGCACGGCAGGAAGCGCAGCAGCCCACCGCTCCCGAACCAACCGAAGCCGAGGCAGAAGATGCCCCGGCTTTTACTATGCGAATGTAAGGAGGAAAACATGACGAAGAATCGCCTATACATTGCCTACGGCAGCAATCTGAATCTGCCGCAGATGGCATTCCGCTGCCCCACCGCCAAGGTGGTGGGAGCCAGTGAAGTCAAAGGATATGAGCTGCTGTTCCGTGGCGGCAGCCGTGGTGCCGTTGCTACCATCGAACCGCTGGAGGGCAGCTCTGTGCCTGTGCTGCTATGGAAAATCAGGCCGCAGGATGAGCTTTCCCTCGACCGTTATGAGGGATACCCGAATTTTTACCGCAAGGAAATGCTGGAGGTGGAGCTGAACGGCAAGCCGGTGAATGCAATGGTCTATATCATGAATGACGGCAGAGAGTTCGGCGCACCCTCGGATTTTTATCTGCACACCATCGCCGAGGGCTATGAAACCGCAGGCTTTGATACGGATTTTCTGGATCAGGCGGTGGAGAAATCCATCCGGCTGGCACAGGAGCAGCAGGCTGCGGAGGATGCGCAGTTCAACCTTTGGGAACAGAAATGGTGGTAGAATTACTTTTCTTCTGATTGCTCCTTTAATACTTTAAGCGCAAATTCTAAAGATTGAATAAATGTAGACAGCTCTGCATCCCCACCCAATGCGATTTCGACTTCTTCGACTTCCTCGCCATTAACAAAAAGAGCTGTTCCACCTTCATCTTTAATTTTGAAAAATGTCCTGCCGCCGTGACCGAAGTCACCCACCACAATAGCCCGTAGTTCCAACCTCTACTTGCAGAACATTTGCATTAAGAAATTCTGCAATCCATGTTTGAACTTCTTTTCCTTCAACATTTCTTGAAGAAGATTTTATCTCGTGCATATCAATATCTCCAATCTGATTTTTGCTTAAGTATATCACGATTTTGGGGTTGCGAACAACACATTTCAAACGAAAGAAGGTGTCTTAATGGCCGTACCTGTTGCGGCAGTCGTAAAGGCTGCGGCTGCTGTTTTATCCAACGAAAAAACCAGAAAGGCCGTGGGATGGCTAATTACCGCCATTTTATCCCCGGTCATTTTAATCATTGTGCTGATCTGCTGCCTTATGTCTGGTACAGCCGATCACAACAATCCGCTGTGGATTTGAGCTTTCACGGCGGCAGTATCTCCTCACAGGTTCCTGCTGAGTACCGTCAGTACATCGAGGATATGCGGGGCAGCTTCTCCGATTTGGATGAAGCTGTGTCTGAGATTACGCCCATGATCGAAAGCGGCAGCATGGACAGTACCCGCATGAAGTCGATTTTTTATTCTCTGTATTTCGGCGTTGAAAATCTCCGGATGGATGCTTCCGACTACCGAGTCTTTGCGGAGTGCTTCGTCCGTTACGAGGAACGCACCCGCACCGTCACCGATGCGGATGGCAATGAAACCGAGGAAATCTATACGGTTGCTGTTCCCATTACCGACCTGAATGAGATATATGCAAACTTTGGAAGCTCCCTCGGAAGAACCATCACAGAGGAAAACAAGGTCAATGCCGCTCAGATTTACAGCCGTGTGCTTTATGGTCACGGTCTGCCGAGAGATGGGAGCATCGGCGAGGATGAATGGATCTGGCGGTGTGTTTGACGGTGAGATCTACACCGGTGGCGGTGATTTTGCCAGCCCCCTTGGAGCAAAACTGGCGCAGCATGGTCACCTCGGAATTCGGCTGGAGGGCGAATCCGTTCGGCGGCGGTGGCGGCGAGGGTCACTCCGGCCTGGACATGGGCGCACCAAAAGGAACACCGATACAGGCCGCCCGCTACCGGTGTGGTCAGCTATGTAAAGGACTCCGGCAGCAGCGGCTACGGCTACCATGTGGTTATCGATCACGGTGATGGCATGGTCACTTTATACGGCCACTGCTCCAAGGTATATGTTCGTTCCGGGCAGGCCGTGCAGCAGGGCGATGTGATTGCCGCCGTGGGCAGTACCGGGCGAAGCACCGGAAACCACCTCCATCTGGAGGTGCGCATCGGCGGTAAGAAAGTGAATCCAAGACAGTTTTTGCCGTAAAGGAGGCGGCGTTATATGAAAGCAATCTTTGAACGGAAGCCCTCAGATTTCGATCTGCGGAGCTTTGAGGTGTCGAAAACCATTCGGCTTCCCGCTGAAGTTTTTGAGGGCTGTGCTGCAAAAACCCATGAGGGATTACGACTTTATTCAGGAGAGTATAGAGCAGATGCACTGTGACAGCAGCGGTGTGTATCACTGCCTGCTGCTGACCGGCGAGGGGCAGAAAGGACGGACTGCTGGTGGAGTCGGAGGGCTACGGCTACTGCCGGTATGCCTCCTATGTTCCCGACATCTCTGCATCTGACCTCCCCGGCCTTGCAGCAGTTTAATCAGAAACTGACGGAGGCGGTGGATTACATCGTGTCCTCCGGAACGCAGAATACAACGGAGGGAAACTGGATTCTCAGGCTTTGACGAGCTTGAAAAACAAACCGGAATCAATCTGGAATTCAACGATGGCATTTGCAATGTTCTTGTTGATATGCTCCATGAGCGTGAGGACCCGTAGCGGATGTGGAGCTGAGGTGACAGTAGCCATTGACGTGTGCTATTACCTCGACTTCTGTCCGCAGTATGGCGGTCACCCGGAGGAATCGGAGCCGGAGCAGCTGCCGGAAGCACCCTCGCCTGATCAGCAGACTGAAAGACTTGCGCCATCTCCATTGGGAGGATATCCATCTGCATGCACAAGGAGGTGGAGGTGCAGCCTGCCACCATTGTGGAGCTGGATGAGCACACCCTGACCGATGCCGGGAAAGCGGCTTGGGCTGATGTTTTGGATGCCGAGGTGGTCAAGGTTTACAAACGGCTACTACGGTTTGCAGATGGAGCTGGACAAGGTGAAGCCCTGCCGCTTGGAGGAATTCTCGTCCATGCTTGCGCGGGTACTGCCCGGTGTCGAGATTATGAACATTGGGTCACGCAAGAGGACGATGCCCCCTCACAGTCACCCGAAATGAAACTGATGAAATGGAGGAAAGTATCGATGAAAAAAGCAACACTGACGGTCAGCTTTGACAGCGAAAAGCTGGATGCCCTGACCTACCACATGAGCAAAAAGGATGCGGATTTGCAGACGGAGCTGGAGGATACCGTCCAGAAGCTCTATGAAAAGCACGTTCCGCAGGCCACCCGTGAGTACATTGACGATAAGCTCTCCCGTGAGGCCGGCCGCCAAACCTCAGCTTCAAAGACCGGTTTCGCCCTGCTGTCGGCAGGCGGCTCTGACAACAGGGCTGGCGTAGGCCGGAACGCTGTCCGGGCGTGTGGGCGGCGGTGCCGCCGCTGTGTGGCCTTTTGGCAGGCGGGGTGGCATCCTGATACCCGTTAGCATCGTACCGCCCACGTTGCGCCCGTGTGGAGAGAATGTGAGAAAGCCCCGGATGCGGCGATAGAATCCTCAGAATGAGGGCATTCCGGTAGGGTCGAAAGTGGTGCAGGTTAAAGGGTTTATGCTGCTTTGGCAGCCTAAACCCGAAAAACACCGACCGGCAAAGCCGTTCGGGGATTCTGAAGTGACATAACTTTCTGCCTAAAGCCTTGATTTGTTATGCTGGTTTCAGTAGAAGGCAAGGAAAACCGGACGTTTGCGGGGCTTACACTGCATACCGGGGAAAACTCACAGAAAAAAGGAGACAATATGGCAAAGGAACCGGAAAAAGTCCGCACCGGCTTTTATATTGAAAAAGAAGTGCTGGATCGGTGCGATGAGCTGCTGGAGCAGGCCAATGTAAAATCCCGCAATGAATTTGTCACCGAGGCGCTGAAGTTTTACTGCGGATATCTCACTTCACAGAGAATCGAAAATTATCTGCTGCAGAGTTTCTCATCCGTCCTTGTCAGTACCATTCGGGATACGGAAAACCGTCTGGCCCAGAATGGATTTCAAAATCGCCACCGAGCTTTCCAAGCTCTCTCATGTGGTGGCGTATACTCATGCGGTTGACGAGCAGGCACTGCAAAGCCTACACTTAAAATGTGTGGAGGAAGTCAAGCGGATCAACGGTGCGATTGATTTTGAGGACGCATATAACTACCAAAAACGGCGAACCTAAAATTATAAGATGAATTTGTTTCTTTTGGATATGGACTATGAAAGCACATTCGTTTATATGTTGGTGTACAGCATTTTAATGCTGAGAAAGGAGATGAAAGTGCGATGGAGAAAAGTGAAATCTTTGAAATGGCAATCCGGGAACTGACGGAAGCCGCAATCGAAAAGCGTAAGGATACTCTGGATGACAGTGAACTGCAGCTTTATGCCGAAGTAAAGGCTCTCAGCTCACAGGCTCGTGAGATTGTAAAATCACTGCCGGAGGATCAACAGAGAATACTCACCGATTACTTTGAGAAAACAAATCTGATTGCTGATCACGAATGCCAGCATCTCTATGTACAGGGCGCAAAGGACTGTGTGGAGCTACTCAAAAATCTCGGTGCGCTGTAAGGAATCATAGGTGGACGGCCTCTGCGAAAGCATGGGCTGTTTTACATATTGGTGATGAATTTTGTCGGGAGAGGTGGTATGATTATATCAAATTAAATGAATTGGAGGCGTTTCCGTGGAAAACACAATCAACGAGAGATTTAAAGATGAATCCGAAACCATAGATAACTATGTTTCTTATATTGAAAATAACTTTTACCAACGTTCATGCAGTGTTGTTCGAACTCAAGGATATGAGGACATGAATATACTAAAGGAGTATGTGTTCTTTTCCGATACTACAGAAGAAAAAGAAAAAAACAAACTCATCATCGACCAGTTAAAAGGGATTGTAGATAATAAGATAACCTTTTTACAGACCAAACTTTCTCAAATGCAACCAGTGGAGTTGCCTGAATTAAGCTCGAAAATTATTTCTAATGATTTAGCAGATAGTTTAATTCCATATGCTGAATCAACAGTATATGACTGTATGGATAATCCTGAAAACAAAGATTATTTATGAACTGATTGATGAGATTATTCCCGCTGACTTTAAAAAGGAAGTTGATACACAAGATGAGTTATCTGAAGAAAAGTATTATGATATGCTTTCAGAAGATGACTATGTAAGCCTTTTGAGCCATGTTAGGTGCAAATTGTATAATGAGGCTATCGAGAACACTGAGCACGATTTGGAGGAGTACAATGAACTCAAAACACTTTACAATATTTTTGATGATAAAAATCCTATAAATATTTATAGGCAGGCATTTATCTTGCTTATGACAGCTTTTGATGCAGCCGTCATTTGATTTATTTTCTGATGTTTTTAATCAAGATTTTTTTAATATAGCCCGTATTATGAATTATGATAAAAAGTTTTCTTTAGGTGACATAACAAAACATCAAGATTTCAACGATTTTGCTTCCAAGACAATTGATATAATGATTTCTGGAAAATACGTTTCAGATGTTTTGGAAATACTGCATGGCTATAAGGCTGATTATTTTCTTGTCCAAGGGAGTGATTGCTTCGTGGAAATAATGGAAATGGTTCAGCGAAGAAATCTGCATGTTCATAAAAATGGCATTGTGGACGAAAAGTATTTTACAAAGGGAAATGGTTCTCAGTTGGACATTCATCTTGGCGAATATTCTGTAATTGATAATCTGTATTACAACAAAGTATCTGAAACATTAAGGGCATTTATCTCTAACATTCAATAAGCAATGATAATCATATTTCAAAGAGCGATCACTAAAAACCGTGGTCGCTCTTTTCTTTTGCCCAAAACACAGAAAGGAGGCCGCCATGCCAAAGATCATCTTTACCTCACAATATATGCGGGATGCTCCCGCCAGCCCAGCTTGAAAACTATGTGAAGTACATCGGAACCCGTGATGGTGTCGAAAAGATTGACGAGAGCAAGCTGCTGCTTCCGGCTACGGTCAAACAGCAGCAGCTCATCGGGCAGCTTATCCGAGATATTCCCTCTGCCAAGGATATGCTGGAGTATGCCGACTACTGCGAGAAGCCCCACCATCGGCAATGCGACTGAATTTATCTCTCTGGCATTGGAGCAGAACCTGAACCTCATCGGCAAGCGTGAAAATTATGTGGAGTACATCGCAGGCCGTCCCTCGTGTGGAGCGGATCGGCGAGCATGGTCTGTTTACCGATGCGGGAGTACCGGTGGTGCTGGCAAAGGTGCAGGAGGATGTGTGCAACCACAAGGGCGCTGTCTGGACTCATGTCATCAGCCTGCGCCGGGAGGATGCCGCAAGGCTCGGGTACGACAGCGGAAAGCAGTGGCAGGATTTGCTCCGCAGCAAAAAAGCCATGCTCTGCAAGCACATGAAAATAGACAGCGAGAACCTCCGCTGGTATGCCGCCTTTCACAATGAAAGCCACCATCCCCATGTGCATCTCATGGTTTACTCCGCCAAGGACAATGACGGCTTTCTCACCGAGCCTGCCATCGAAGCCATGCGCTCAGAGACTGGCGCATGATATTTTCCGTCAGGATTTCGCTCACATTTATGAGCATCAGAATGAAGCCGAAGCCAACTCAAGCAAGGTGCCGCCGATGTAATGGCCGAGCTGCTTTCACAGGTGCAGGATCGTGTCTGTGAAAACAAAGCCATTGAAGCGGATCTGCTGCTGTTAGCTCAGACGGCTCCAAAACACGGGCGGCAAAAAGGTGTATGGATACCTCAAGGCAGATGTGAAAGCCATCATCGACCGCATTGTGGATGAGCTTGCCAAGGAGGAACGAATCGACAAGCTGTACCGGGCATGGAACGACTGGCAGAATGAAATCCTTAAGACCTATACCAATAAGCTGCCGCCCCTTCCGCCGCTATCCCAGCAGAAACAATTTAAGAGTATTAAAAACATGGTGATTGCCGAAGCGTTGAAGCTGGGTGGTCACCATGTTTCATTTGAGGATGAGGCATGCACCGGAACCGGAGCTGCCGGAGCCTGCGGATGTTGATGTCGGATGAATGTTTTATGGAGCCTGCCGATACGGCTTTTCGTGCCGAGTGGAGCGAGCAATACAAACTGGCGAGGCAATATCTCTACGGCAGCGAGGATGTACCGCAGGATTTTGATAAGGCATACCAGCTGTTCCTGTTGGAAGCGGAATCCGGCAATGCCCTTGCCATGCATGACCTCGGCAGAATGTTCGCCGATGGCTTGGGGCGTGAGATTGATCTGCAGGCCGCTCATGCTTGGTATGAAAAAGCGCTGGCTGCCTTTTTATCCGCAGAGGAAGAAAAGCCCAAGCCCTATCTGGAATACCGCATCGGCAAAATGTACGCCGCCGGTCTTGGCACCGATCAGGACTATGGGCAGGCAGCTTCATGGTTTCAGGAGGCGGTGGATAAGAATCATAAATACGCCCAATATTCTCTCGGCGGCCTTTATTACCGTGGTCAGGGTGTTCCGCAGGATTATGTGCAGGCGCTCCGGCTCTATACCCTGTCTGCCGATCAGGGAAACCCCTATGCGGATTATGAACTTGCAAAAATGTATCGTGATGGTGTCGGTACACCGGTGGATGCTGACTGCCTCCTCAGCATTTCAAGGCTGCCTTTACCGGGTTTTATCGTCTGGAAAAGGACAGCCATGATGATAAGCTGCAATACCGCCTTGGTCAGATGCTCTACACCGGAACCGGTACGGACAAGGATGTGCAGGCTGCGGTTTCCTATCTGGAGAAATCGGCGCAGCTTGGAAATGTGAATGCCCAATATCTGCTGGGCAAGGTGTGTCTGGAAACCGGCATCGGTGATCCGGCACAGGCGATAGATTGGATGAGCAAGGCAGCGGAGGCCGGAAACGCCGGAGCGCAATATGCCCTCGGAAAGCTGTACCGGGATGGCACTCATGTGGAAAAAGATATTCAAAAGGCAGTGGCCATGTTTACAGCCGCCGCAGAACAGAAAAATGAGTATGCCGCCTATCAGCTCGGCAGGCTGTATCTCTCCGGTGAGGATATCCCGAAGAATGTTCCGGAAGCGGTCAAGTGGCTTACACTCTCCTCCGATCTCGGCAATGCCTATGCCCAGTATGCTCTGGCAAAGCTGTATCTTGCCGGTGACAGGATTCCCAAGGATGTCAGGTGAGGCAATCCGGCTGTTCACCTTATCGGCAGAGCAGAAAAATGAGTTTGCGGCTTACCAGCTCGGCAAGCTCTATCTGGGGGGCGAGGATGTGCCAAAGGATGTCGAAGCCGCGATCCGCTGGCTGACCGCTTCCGCCGAACAGGGAAATCAGTTTGCACAGTATGCCCTGGGCAAGCTGTATTTCTATGAGGCGATGTTCCCCGTGACAAGGAAAAGAGCCTTTACTGGCTGGGGCTGTCTGCGGCGCAGGGCAATGTCTTATGCGCAGTATCTCATCGACAATATCAAGCACCTACAGCAATCCATCGGTGCTGTCTGGCAGCCACCAGACTGTTGCGCCAGCTGGAAAACCTGTTCCGTGAGGACTATCGCAGAAGCGCCGGTGCTGCCGATCACATCGACCGCAAGCGCAGACGGAAGCTGCAGGAGAAAAAGCAGGCGCAGGGTCACAAGCGGGATGACCATGCGCCACAAATTCATTTATGATGGGAGGTTTTATTGTGTCAGGCTACATCTATTTTACAGACGAGCAAAAGGAGCGAGCCAACTCGGTGGACTTGGTGGACTTCCTCCAGCGGCAGGGTGAGAAGCTCCTGCCCTCCGGGAGAGATAAGCGGCTGGCCAGCGACCACAGCATCACCGTGCGGGGCAACAGCTGGTATGATCACTCCGCTCAGGAGGGCAGCTACGCCATTGATCTCGTCAAACGGCTCTACAACCTGTCTTTCCCGGAGGCGGTCAGCCTGCTGCTGGGCGGTGAACAGGGAGTGGAATACCGGCAGCACAGCAAAAGCGGCGAGCCGGAGCAGCGAAAGCCCTTTACTCTGCCGCCAGCACACACCGATATGCGCCGGGTGTTCGCCTATCTTATCAAGCAGCGCTGCATCAGCCGGGAAGTTCTGTCCGAGTTTGCCAGAGAAAAGCTGCTGTTTGAAGATGCCGAATACCACAACGCTGTGTTCGTGGGTCATGATGAAAATGGCATTGCCCGTCATGCCCATAAGAAAAGCACGGCAACCGGAAGCTGCTTCCGCATCAACGTGGAGGGCAGCCATCCGGCCTACAGCTTTCATTACATTTCCAAGAATCCGAATTCCCACAACCTGTTTGTGTTTGAAGCGCCTATCGATCTGCTGTCGTATATCAGTTTGCATCCTCAAAATTGGAAAAACGCCAGTTATGGGGCATTGAACGGTGTGTCACAACAGCCTGTACTGAAGATGTTGGAACTGTACCCTCAGCTTCAACGAGTGACACTTTGTCTTGACAATGATAAATCCGGACGCAAGGCTGCCAGCCGCATTCATAAAACTTTGCAGCAGCAGGATTATAAAGATGTGGTGTATGATGTTTCTGCACACAAGGATTGGAATGAAGATTTGAAGGCATCATGCTCGCAGGAGCAGAGTGAATCGATTATGACGATGACGTAAAAAAGCACGGCGGTCAAGTTGACTGCCATGCCTAAATCGGCTTTCTACAATTCGGCAAGTGTATTTTAATCCAATCGATTATTTTTTATGAATTTGTTGACTATAGATAAATTAGACAGATAGAAATGAAAAACAATCGATTCAACAAATCTTAAAATTATACCGGAGTATGTTAACAGCGCTAATGGAGTAGCATAAAAAATTTCGGTGTTCACATTGATACTACGAATGGCAAGCAAAAACATAAGGCCATATATTGACACCATTAAATCCAATACATCTTCACTTGTTTGAATTAAAACAAGTATATTATAGTATTTAAATTCATCTTGTTCTGTATTAAAGGGAAAGCATTTTTTAACTATATATCTAACTATTTTAAAAATGAAATTATGAAAGAGTAAGACGGCAAAAATCCACATTATTATGCTCTCACTTAAATTAGCATAATTTACAGATATAAAATCCAAAAAATCTAATCGGATATCTATGACAGTAAAATGATTAATAAACAAAATCATTATTAACGCCCCTGATAAAAGGTTAATTACTTGCGACAAAGATTTTTTTGACCATCTAGATATAATTTCGCCCATTAATACTCCTCCTGTAAATTTGAAGTTTGTCAAGCCATGTCATCCGCTAAATATGGCTTCATTTTAGATTATTTTACTACAGAATTTATCCAAATGAAAGGAGTTTTCCCTATGCCATCCCAAGTAACTATTCTCATAGCAGTAGCCGCCGTGATGTTCTCCGTCATCGGCGGCCTTTCTCTTTTAGCACATTACTACACCCTCAGCGGCATCAAGTCCAAGACGGTGGGTGACGGTCAGCACGGTACCGCCCGCTTCGCCACCGAGAGCGAGATCAAACGGACATACACCCATGTACCCTACGAGCCGGAGAAATGGCGGCGTGGGCAGAATCTGCCCGCCTTGCAGGGGCTTGTGGTGGGCTGCAAGCAAAAGGCTGGCTCAACCACTGCTCTCATTGATGACGGCGACATTCACTGCCTCATGATCGGCGCTGCCGGTGTCGGCAAAACCGCAAACTTTCTGTACCCCAATATCGAGTATGCCTGTGCCTCCGGTATGAGCTGGGTCTGCACAGACACAAAGGGCGATCTGTTCCGCAACTACGCAGGAATCGCCAAAGGATTACTATGGCTACAAAATATCGGTGCTGGATCTGCGCAATCCCACCCGCTCGGACGGCGACAACATTCTGCAGCTGGTCAACCGCTATATGGATGCCTACATGAAGAATCCCGATAATCTCGCTCTGAAAGCGAAAGCTGAGAAGTATGCCAAAATCACCGCAAAGACCATCATCACCAGCAGCGGTGAGGATGCCAGCAGCTATGGTCAAAACGCCTTCTTCTACGATGCCGCCGAGGGCTTGCTGACATCGGTCATTCTGCTGATTGCGGAATACTGCCCTCCGGAGAAACGGCACATCATATCAGTGTTCAAGATGATACAGGATTTGCTGGCTCCCTCACCGGTGAAGAACAAAAGCCAGTTCCAGCTGCTGATGGACAAACTGCCCTCTGACCATAAGGCAAGATGGTTTGCCGGTGCCGCCCTCAACACCGCCGACCAAGCGATGGCCTCGGTGCTGTCCACCGCCATGTCACGCCTCAATGCGTTTCTGGATTCCGAAATGGAGCAAATTCTCTGTTTTGACAGCTCGCTGGACACGGAAACCTTCTGCAAGGAGAAGTGCGCCATTTTCATTATTCTGCCGGAGGAAGATAATACGAAATATTTCATGGTGTCTCTGTTCCTCCAGCAGCTCTACCGGGAGATGCTGACGGTGGCAGATGAATACGGCGGCAAGCTCCCCAACCGGGTGATGATCTTCGCTGATGAGATCGGAACCATTCCAAAAATACAGTCGATGGAGATGATGTTCTCAGCCGGACGTTCTCGCCGGATTTCTATGGTACCGATCATCCAATCCTTTGCACAGCTTGAGAAAAACTATGGCAAGGAGGGCAGCGCCATCATCATCGATAACTGCCAAGACATTCTGTTCGGCGGCTTTGCCCCGAACTCTGAGAGCGCCGACATCCTCTCAAGGGCGCTGGGCAACAAGACCGTCATGTCCGGGTCTATCAGCAGAGGAAAAAATGATCCCAGCCAAAGCCTGCAGATGATCCAAAGTCCGCTGATGACACCGGATGAGCTGAAAACACTGCCCAAGGGCAATTTTATTCTGGCCAAGACCGGCTGCTGTCCCATGCGCACCAAGCTGCCGCTGTTTCTCAAATGGGGCATCCGCTTTGAGAAACCCTTTGAGGTGGAGGAACGTGCAGCCCGAAAGGTTCACTACGCCGACCGCTTCGAGCTGGAGCAGGAAATCATGAACCGGCGCTGTGCCTATGATGAGGATGACTTTGCGGAATTCCCGATCCTCCCGGTGATGACCGCAGCGGAGGTACGCTGTCATACGCCGGTGCAGGAGCATGAGTCCGGAGCCTCCTACCATGCCTCTGCGCACCGATTAGGAGGTGTTCGTGGTGAGCTATCTTTCTTCTCTCTATGCACAGGATGTCCCGCATCGTGCTGTTGTGGTCTATCGCTACCTGAAAGACCGGGCAAATAAGGATGGAACCTGTTATCCTTCCATCGGCACCATCGCCAAGGACTTAAAGCTCTCTCGCCGCACGGTACAGCGAGCCATCGCTGACCTTGAAAAGACCGGCCATCTACAAAAGGAACAGCGCTGGCGGGAAAACGGCGGCAAGAGTAGTCTGCTGTTTACGGTGAAATGAAAAAACACATACCCTGCCGCCAAGGGAGCAGTGCGCTCTCTTGGTGGCATGAGGTATGTGTCATCATGGCCTATGCAGTGAACTTTTCACTCTAAGGATTTCTTAAACACAGAGAAAGAACAATCAATCTTTATGGGATTACAAAATTCTACCCTTAAAGATAATGTGTCTGGATTATCTGGCATCCAATAACGCCTTAACGGTTGCGGCAGCTATCTTAATTTCCCTTTCATCGCACATATAGATCATGTGAATGAGCTGTTCCTTTTCTCTGTCTGTATGCTGCGTTTCAGGATAAAAGATTGTATCTGCTGATATTTTCAAAGTGCAGATGATCTTAGATAGTACCTGGATACTTGGATATTTATTTTCATTTTCGATAGCCATTATATACCGTGGTGTGACCCCAACCTGTGTGGCAAGGTTGTCCTGTGTTAATCCTGCCTCTAACCGTGCATTCTTAATTAATCTTCCTAAATTTATAGGTGATTCACCCATCGGCACTTCACCTCCGAACAGTTGCCTGTTTATTATTAAAATGAGCCCTCTTGATATTTTTACTAAGGTGCTAAAAATTTGTAGCCATAACCGACTAATGTTTGAATGTAGTTTATACTTGTAGAATTTATAGCCATCTTGCGCCGCAAATTGTATATAATATTTTCTACAGCGTGTTGATTACACACATACTCTTCTCCCCATACGGTCTCATAAATTTGGGATTTTGTAAATGCCCATCCCGGATGGATAGCCAAAAAGTACAAGAGATCAAATTCCTTCGTGGTCAGGTCTATGCGGTTGTTATTTATTAAAACACTGCGATGGCAAGGATTGATTACTAAATCCTTAAAACGCAGCTCTGATTGTAGTGTTGCTTCCTTTAAGTTATCCACTTTCTCTCTCCTCCTTTGGCTACATGAATTTCATGCCAGATTGATGTCCCTCATTGCCTATCTCGTCATACGCCTTATCAAACAAGTGACGAGTTTTATCCAATCGATCATCCGGTTTTCTGGCCTGAGTAAAGATTTCACCGGTGTTCTGCTGATACCCTGCCCGTTCTGTTAAAAAGACTCCACGACCTTTTGTAAGCTCCGAAAGCTGCTCTTTATAAAATTGTGATGTGCGAGCCGGAATTTTTCCTGATACTACGACTTCGTTGTGCTGTGTCTTTATTGATACAATATCTGCATGAAATTTTTTCAGATCATTGTAAACACGCGCATTGCAATCTTGGGGAACATAAAGCTCAAATGACAGGCAGGGCTCTAACAACTCCGTACCTGACTGTTTTAGGGCTTGCTCAAATACAATAGGAGCTAAGTGCCGAAAGTCAGCAGGGGTACTTACCGGACTGTAGTATACGCCATATTCAAAACAGACTTTAAGATCTGTTACTTCCCATCCATATAACCCCTGCTCACAACCATATCGAACACCTTCTTCAACGGCGTTCTGAAATGATTTATTTAAATATCCATAGGACACTTTGCTTTCATAGCGCAGTCCAGTTCCAATGGGAAGCGGTTCGATTGACAATCCTATGGATGCCCAAAAAGGATTAGGGGAGACCTCAATATGGGCAGTAAAGTCTGCCTTTTTCAAAGGCCGTTCTTTATAAATGGTTGTTACATTCTCGATTTTGACCTGAAGATGGTATCGGTTTTGTAACAAAGAAACGATGACTTCCATTTGTACTTTTCCGAGGAATTCCATAATAATATCGTTGCTTCTGGAATCCAATTTATATTGCAAAAGAGGATCTGTTTCCGCCAGTTCCGATAAGGCTTCTAACAGAAAAGTTCTGTCGGAAGAAAGGACAGGGGAAATGTTCGCCTGCATGATCAGATTATTGTTGTGTAGAATCAAATTCCTTTCAGGAATTGTTCCTATGGAGTCCCCAATCTTTAGTCGCGTTTCATTTGGAAAAATAGCAATATCACCGCATTCGACTTTTTCGGTTTCTACCATTTTTCCATTGCTTGAGGTCTCTAATTTTTTAATTTTTATACTGTCAGAATGATCTTGCAGGGTTAGTACGTCACGTGATTTAATGGAACCTCCAAAAATGCGCATATATGTGCGTTTGTTTCGATTATCATCTCTTTCAACTTTGTATACCAATGCAGCAAGATTGGAGTCGGGCGCAGGTATAAATGGACTGAATTCCATGAGAATCGCATCCATGAGTTCTTTCGTGCCGATATGTTTCAGAGCGCTGCCGTGATAAACAGGCAAAAGAGTACCATCATTTATATTTTTTCTTCTGCTCTCTAACAGTTCCTCCGCCGTAATGGGCTGATCCATGACATATTTTTTTAGCAAAGCATCATCCGTTTCAATAATCGTGTCTTTAAATTCTTCAGACAACGGATTCAGAGTTTTGGGCAAAAGAGAGATTCCGTTTGTAATGCTCTGCATGATAAGGATATGAGAGGACAATTTAGCTCTGATATCCTCATAGAGGGAATCAAGATCAATATCCGGTTGATCTATCTTATTAATAAAAATCAAAGCAGGAAGTTTCCGTTTTCGTATTGCATCGAAAAGGATACGTGTTTGTGCCTGAATGCCGTCTTTGGCAGAGATCAGCAAAATAGCGCCATCCAATACATTCAATGAGCGCTCTACTTCTGAATAAAAATCGATATGTCCAGGCGTATCAATCAAATTAATTTTGACATGGCTCCATTGATAAGATGCTATGGATGCCTGAATTGTAATGCCCCTTTGCTTTTCAAGTGCCATAGAATCTGTAATCGTTGAACCGCTGTCAACACGCCCGGACTCAGCAATTGTACCGCTGGCATAGAGCATACTTTCTGTTAATGTTGTTTTTCCAGCATCTACATGAGCCAAGATGCCAATATTCATTATTTTCATAAGTCACACCTCATATAATCGTTAAAAGATAAAAGTCCCCTGTGATTGAAATACTTTCATCACAGGGGACTGCTATCATAACAATTATGAGCACGACATTAAAAGCTGTTAGAAAGAGAATTCTACAGCATGGCGGATCCATAAAATATGAAAGTATTCTTAAATTAAGGTACAAAAACCAAACCCATTACAACAGATGTAATAAGGCTAAATCATTCGTACCTACCATCATTCAGTTGATTGTTATTTAAGAATACCTTGCCGCATAGTAATTAATCTCCTTTTAGTGCTTTTCTTATGTTACCTTATGAACACTGGATTTGTCAAGTTCACTTAACGCTACCAAAGTGACTATAAGCAAAAAGGATATAAAAAAGATGTTAATGTGAAACAGAATAGAATCAGACATGAAAAGTACTCAATAAAATGGACTTGTGGATATAAATCACATTTAAAAGGATGGTGATCTTATGTGCTGGTCAATCCAGATTGCACCGCTGCTAATTTATTGCAGCGATATTAGTTCGATTATGTAGCTACTTTATATAGCTTCTATCTGCCAAAAAAAGGCAACGGCTTTCATTGGAGCCATGTGCCTATCAACACGAACCAGTAGAACAGGTTTGCTACGAATTAACATATAAGAGTATACAAGCGGACTGCCGTGTTCGTAAGTATGCTCTTTTTTTGTTATATAAATC
Source organism: Oscillospiraceae bacterium (assembly GCA_050950425.1). Classification (GTDB taxonomy): domain Bacteria; phylum Bacillota; class Clostridia; order Oscillospirales; family Oscillospiraceae; genus RGIG529. Next base: position 317,720 of record JBMNHO010000002.1, on the reverse strand, counting down.
TATTCCTCTGTGCCGGTCACCGCCTCTTGTCCTTCGTTTTCAATCACATTTTGAAAATTTGGAGGACAAGCATATGTCAAAGAAATGTATCATGCCGGATTTCAGGAAAATGTATCCTGATGCCAGCGAAGAAGTTATTGCGGTGCTAAGACAGACCGAGCGCAAGATGCAGTATCAGGAATATGACCTCAAGTCAGAACACATCCGAGTCAATCAGAGAAACAAAGCAGTCACCTATGTACCCAGCCGGGAGGACTCATGGGAGCGACTGCTATCCATTGACAAGCAGTTTCCCGCTGACCAGCCCTCTGTGGAGGATGAGGTTATTTGCAAAATTATGTACAAACAGCTACACGAAGCTCTGCAGCTGCTTGCTGAAGATGAACGTTATCTGATCGTGCAGCTGTATTTTTTAGAAAAAACAGAACGTGAAATAGCGGCTTTAGAGGGCATCTATCACAATGCTGTTCATAAGCGCAAGCTGCGTATCTTAAGCAAGCTGAAAAAATTATTTGAAGAAATTTGATTTTTAGGGTGTGCAGAATGCGTTCCCAGCGTGGAAGTAAGTGAGGGGGATTTTTCTATCTCTCCCATGTTCCTTGAAAAACACCGAAACCATTCGGTCATATCCAGCAGCTTAAATACGTTAGCTGTTCAGCTCCGATGAGGGGAAAGCGGCTTCGGAGGACACGCCAAGACCATCTGCGGATAGGTCAGAGCTATCCGTCAACACGATAGCATCAAAGGTGCCAAGCGAGAATTGTCCGTCCGAGAAGCAATCTGTGGTGGATTGCCCTGCCATGACCTGAACAGCCTACAATGATACTTCTGCACAGCCACAGACATCGCAATGGGTGCAGCCGCCGGAGAACCCGGCGGGGGTGAGAGTCCCATGACAGCCAATAACCAAGGCTGGTTTAAGCTGACTGCCCAAAGGACGAAACCGTCCTTATGCCGCAGGCACTCGGCCTGTGGTGTTCTGCTTCGGGGAGTAGTGTCGAATAGAAGCAGCAGAAAACGAAGAACAAGAGTTTTGTTATATCAGAAACTATGAGGACAGCCGCCCTGCGGGTAAACCCGGTCACAATCGGCGGCTGTCCTTATCCTTGTGGTATAACACTGATTTCATAAAAAGGAGGAATGCGAAATGCGTATTTATAAAGGCGATATGTTCTATGCCGACTTAACCCCTGTTGTCGGGTGCGAACAGGGCGGGATAAGGCCGATTTTGATTGTCCAAAACAATATCGGCAACCGCTACAGCCCTACCGTTATTGTGGCCGCCATCACCAGCCGCACTGAAAAAGGTCATCTGCCTACCCACATCCGGCTGTGCAGCCAACAGTATGGCCTGCGGCAGAATTCTCTTGTGCTTTTAGAGCAGGTACGAACCATTGACCGTTCCCGTCTGCGTGAGTACATAGGCCATTTGAATGATTCACAGATGCAGCAAGTCAATGAAGCCTTAGCCGTGAGCTTTGGTCTGAATGCCCTGCTGCCGGAACCGCAAATGAGCCTGAGATTGTGAAAGGAGGCATTTTTTATGAATAAGAAATCCGCATGGAATTATTGCCGCATCGATGCGCCGGAAGATATCCACGGCGCTTTGAAAGGGCAATATGAAAGACTGGAAACCTATGCCAAACAGATGGGATTTACCGTTGTAGGTTCTTCTCAGGATTTGGGCAGCGGCCTGAACTTCGACCGTCCCGGTCTGCAGGCTGTTCTGGAAGCGGCAAAAGCAGGGAGCTTTCAGGTTCTGCTGGTGGATTCGGTGAGCCGAATCGGGCGAGATACGGCAAAGACCATGAACTTTATTCAAACAATCAGCGGCTGCGGGATCAACATCTATTCCCCGATGGAGGGAGAAATCAAGCTGTCTGATTTTGCAATGCCGCCGTTTCAATTGCGATAGGAGGAAATGCTATGACGAAAACAGAACCGGTCAATGAAGTGCGTTATTTAATGGCGCACAATTTCCTCACCTATCTTCTGGAGCAGGGCAAAATCAGCCTTAAGGAATTTGAAATTGCAGATGGATTTGTGGTCGAAAAGTACAAGCCGAGGCTTCGGATTATTTAGTGGAAATAGTGATAGCTATGTCTGCATCTATGTGGTATCGTGTGTGCTAATACTGAAAAGGTATTGAACTCACACGAAAGGAGCCGCCACACATGAAAACACAAAAACCAAAGGAGGTGCCGCCATGCCGCAGGTACAGGTTATTGAACCGGTAAACGCCATTTACCGTTATGCACCGCCCAAACTGCGTGTCTGCGCCTACGCCAGAGTCAGTAGCGATTCGGTAGATCAGCTGAATTCCTTTTCCGTGCAAATGGAGCATTACACTTCCCTGATTGCCGGAAATGACGAATGGGAGCTGGTGGACATATACGCCGATGAGGGCATCACCGGAACCCGGTCGGATAAGCGGGATGAATTTCAACGGATGCTTTCCGACTGCAGAAAGGGCAAAATCGACCGCATCCTTGTAAAATCCGTTTCCCGGTTTGCAAGGAACATCCACGACTGCCTCTCCACCGTCCGGGAGCTGAAAGCCCTCGGTATCGAGGTGGAATTTGAGGAAGATGGCCTCAAGACAGCAGATATGCACGATGAGATGATGATCGGAGCTTTCAGCTCCATCGCTCAGGAGGAATCCACCTCCATCTCCAACAATATGCGCTGGAGCTACGCCCGTAGGATGCAGAATGGCAGCTTCACTTGCTGCTGCGCCCCCTACGGATACGACCTTGTAGACAATACGCTGATTCCCAATCCCAAGGAAGCCCCAGTAGTGCGCCGGATATTTGGAAACTACCTCTCCGGAAAAAGTATGGATCAGATCGCAGCCGAGCTGAATGCCGAGGGCATCCCCTGCAAAAATGGAGAAGTCAGCTGGCTTTATACCTCCGTCAGCTATATCCTCAAAAGCGAGCGTTACATTGGCGATGCCCTGCTGCAGAAATCCTACACCACCGATACCATGCCCTTTCAAACAAAGAGCAACAAGGGCGAGCGTGACCGCTATTATATCACCGACTCCCATGAGCCGCTCATCAGCCGGTCGGAATTTGAGCGAGCGCAGCAGCTGATGAAAGCCCGTAACGCCCTCTGCCCAAGCAAGGGGCATGGCAGGCAGTACGCTTTCTCACAAAAAATCAAGTGCGGGAAATGCGGTACGAGCTTCTCCCGCAGGGTGACCAACGGCAAGACCTATTGGGTCTGCCACACACACTTCCGCAGTAAGGAGCTGTGCGAAATCCGTCAAATCCGGGAAGATGCCATCATACAAGCCTTTATTCGAATGGTTAACAAGCTAAAACAGAACAGCCTCTATATTCTCTCCTCTGCTTTAACAGAGCTGATGAATCTCAAATCCAAAATTACCATGAGCGATGTGAAAGTCGGAAGCATCAATAAGGAAATAGCGGAACTCACCAAGCAGAGTCTGGTACTGAATCGTCTCAGGACGAAAGGTTACATGGACTCTGCTATTTTTATGCAGAAAACCAATGAAATCAACCAGCAGCTCGACCTTTTGAAGCGCAACCGCCGCAGAATGCTGGAAAGCGATGCGGACGATGAGATGATTTCCGATTGCAGGCTGCTGATTGAGCTGATGGAACAAGGAGCACCGTACCTGACCAATTTTGACGAAACCCTGTTTCACAGCATTGTCAATCAGATTGTTGTTACCGAGCAGGATAAGCTGAAATTCTGCCTGATCGGCAGTTTTGCCTTTACCGAACAGCTGCCCAAGGAGGTGTTCGGGCGATGAAGAAAAACCGATACCTTCCTTTCGGCTACCACATCCAAAATGGTGTGCTGTGCATCCATGAAGCGGAGGTCGCTGTGGTACGGCAGGTTTTCGAGGATTACCAAGCCGGAATGTCCTATCGCCGGATTGCCGAAAGCCTCACCGCCCAAGGAATCTCCTATATAGAGAACCGCACCGACTGGAACAAGCACATGGTCAAGCGGATGCTGGAGAATTCCCGCTACTGCGGCAGGGATGACTTCCCGCCGATTATCCCTGTCGATACGTTCGGGACTGTGACCGCCCTGATCGGGCAGAAAATCCAAGGGGAGCCTCTATCCGAGGAACTGGACAGCATCCGCAGTAAGGCGATTTGTAGGGTTTGTGGAGCCAAATACAAAAGGGATGGCAGAAGCAAGAATTATGAAGCGTGGTGCTGCTCCGCCGAGGGGCGCATTACCCCCAAGCGCATTACCGATCAAGCCCTGCTGGAGAACGTAACAGCAATCCTGAACACCATCATCCGTGAGCCGAACTTGCTGGAGTTTTCCTCACCGCATCAGGAGAACTATTCCCTTGATGTTGCCCGGACGGAGAACCACATCAGCCGGGAGCTTGAAAAAAGCGAAGTGGACAGTGATTATATCAAGCTGCTGATATTCGGATGTGCCGCTGCAAAATATGAGGCCTGTGCCGATACGGAGCCGGAATACTTAACCCGCCGGTTGCTGGCGATATTCGAGAAACAGCCACCGCTGGTGGCTTTCTCAATCCGATTATTTGAGGATACCGTCAAACAGGTGGTCATTGATGCGGACGGCAGCTTGTGGCTGCGGATGATAAACGGAAAGCTGATTGGAAAGGAGTAACCGCCATGCAGATGCAAACTTTAACACCCCTACAGAAAAGGGTCGATATAATCCCCGCCAACATTCTTTTAACCAAGCCCAATGCCAGAAAGAGAAAGCTGCGTGTGGCGGCCTACTGCCGGGTCAGTACCGAACAGGAAGAACAGCAGTCCAGCTACGCTGCGCAGATTGCTTATTATACCGATAAAATCAGCAAAAACAAGGATTGGGAGCTTGCCGGTATTTTTGCCGATGAGGGCATCACCGGAACCAGCGCCAAAAAGCGTACCGAGTTTCTCAAGCTCATGGCACTGTGTGAAAAAGGTAAAATCGACATGGTGCTGACCAAATCCGTCTCCCGGTTTTCCAGAAACACGCTGGATGCCATCGGATATATCCGCAAGCTCAAGGCAAAGGGTATCCCCATTATTTTTGAAAAAGAGGGCATCAACACAATGGAGATGGCCAGTGAAATGGCGCTGTGCTTCCTCAGCGGCTTTGCGCAGGCTGAGAGTGAATCCATCAGCCGCAACGTCACATGGGGCAAGCGCCAGAGCTTCAAAAGTGGAAAGGTGCCATTTCAATACTCCCGCCTGCTGGGTTACGAAAAAGGTGAGGACGGTCAGCCCAAGATCGTGCCGGAGGAAGCAGAAATCGTAAAACGGATTTTCAGAAGCTATTACTCCGGTGCCAGCGTCCGAACAATAAAGGAGTCGCTAGAGGCAGACAACATCCTTTCACCCACCGGCAACACAGAATGGTCAATCGGCGCACTGCAATATATGCTTCGCAACGAGCGATACATCGGGGATGCCCTGCTACAAAAAACCTATGTGGTGGATTGTTTAACCAAGGAAACCCGGAAAAACAACGGTGAAATCCCGCAGTATTATGTTACCGGGAACCATGAGCCGATTATTTCAAAGGATTTATTCAATCTTGTGCAGGAGGAAATCGCCCGGAGAGCCGGTAAGCGAAAGGTAGCCAAAAAAGCGGTGAAAACCGAAAAAGGAAAATACAGCAGTAAGTATGCCCTGACCGAGCTTCTTTGCTGCGGTGACTGCGGTACACAGTATCGCCGAGTGACTTGGGCGAGAAACGGTAAGAAAAAGGTGGTCTGGCGCTGTATCAACCGACTGGAATACGGCACGAAATACTGCAAGGAATCCCCTACCATTGAGGAAAGCCGGTTACATCAAGCAATTGTCAACGCCCTGAACCGGCTGGATGAGGATAAGGCTGATGTTATTGAAACCCTCAAGGCAGGCCTGCGGCTGGCCATCGGTACGCAGGATGATGACAGCTTTAATGAAGCGGCTGTCCAAAACCGTATCGTCGAGCTGCAGAGTGTGATGATGGATTTGGTGGAACTCAGCTCCAAATCAAGCGCCGGTGCGGATTACTTCGATGCCAAGTTTGAGGAAATCGCTGCGGAGATAAAGGGACTGCAGGGGCAGCTTGGTGAACACCAAGAGCAGACCATGCTCGCCCAAAACACACAAGCTCGAATACATGAGCTGCTTTACATGATGGAACATATTGACCTTAGCGTAAAGGAATATCGTGATGATGTAGTCAAGGGGATTATTACCAAGGTGGTGATTTTATCCGCAGACCGCATCCGAATCACTTTTGATAACAATATGGAAATGGAACAAGATCTGCCGAGTGAATAAAAATAGCAGGAGAAGCCGCCACAAAACTGGCAGCTTTTCTCTTTGGACGGATTTTCTGCTATTTTCAAACGAATTTCATCATAATAGTGTCAATGTTTCCATAATTCGCACTAGTTTAATTGCTTTATTCGCCACCGAGATGTATAATATATACAATGTTTATTGGGTAGTTTAAAAAATTATAAGTGTGGTGATTATATGGCAATAATTCGTCCGAGATTAGTTGATTATTTTAATATTCCGATCACCCAAGAGGAAGTTGATTTTGCAATTCCATTTTTAGATGAGGATATTCCGCTTTATCTTGATCCATTTCTTTTATGGAAATCTCCTGCTCAACAGGACAATGCGTTGCATCTTTCATTGGTAAACTCATTTAATCATTTAGGGTATTTACGCAATAAAGGGAATATAAGTGAAGCTACAGATACATTAGTAAATATATCTGAATGTAGCGAAGTGGGGCTTGGCACTGGTAAATCAAAACGTGGCCTTAAAATTTCTCAAAAAACGGCAGCTGAAATATTAGATTTGTTTAATGCTGTTCCAGCAATAAAATTATCGGGGTTTTCACATTTTGAAGAAATACAACTATATGTAAATAATATTTCTAAAGATCGTATCAGTGATATTGCATGTAATTTTTTAAAATCTTTTATGATAGATTTTACGCAAGATGAATGTAAAAAATATAATATCCCGATGCAAATGTTTGCAGAAATAGAGGTTTACAACAACAGAACTCATCGACTTGAAAAAGAGAATATTAATTTGCCTTTTAATCCCGAAAATGAAAGCCCGATTATTTTAGTACCCAAAAGGTGGCTGAGATACACTCCTTGGATTAACTATGATGAGTATTTTGATAAGGGATATGTTAAAGCTGGCGAAGAAAATAATTTTGAGAAGATACAGGTATTAGATTACAATAGAAAAAATTACGATGTTGTATCGGCATATATTTCAGCTAAAGAACGTTGCCAATCCGATTGTAAAAATGATCCTCTATTCAAACAAATACCTATAACTTCAGCAAAAAAATCCTTAAGTGGAATACTAAAGTTGCCTACAGGAAAGGAAAATAATGCAGATAAAAAGTTTGAAGATTATTGCACACGATTGATTTCTTCTTTGTTATATCCGCATCTGGATTTTGCACAAGCACAAAGCCGTATAGAATCTGGTACACAAATAAGAGATTTAATATTTTATAACAATTGTTCTTTCCCTCTATTGGAAGATCTATATAAAAATTATGATTGTAGACAAATTGTGTTTGAAATGAAAAACGTCCAAGAAGTATCGAGAGAGCATATAAATCAAGTGAATAGATATCTCTCTGAACAGTTTGGTCGTTTTGGAATTATTTTAACGCGCAATCCTCTTAAGAAAAGTATTTATAAAAACACTATTGACTTATGGTCTGGGCAAAGGAAATGTATCTTATGTATTACTGATGAGGATTTAAAATTAATGGTTGACGTATACGAAACTAAACAACGCGACCCCATGGAAATCATAAATAAAAAATACGTTGAATTCATTCGATCTTGTCCATCTTAAAAGAAAGAAGGTTAGTTTATGAAAAAGGAAAATATAGATAAATTTGAAAAGTTACATTTTCAAATAAAAAATATTTACTCAGAATTAGGGATTCTCTCAAAAAAGTCTCCAGATAGTGCGATTAATAAATTTAAACTTAAATTTGTCAATCAATTATTGACGCAAGCAAATACTTTACTGGATGAGCAATATAAACCATTTGCAGATTTTGACTTATTTGAAGAAGAAGATATTCCCTCAAACAGTGATGTTGTTCTTGTGCTTTCTCAATATATTCAATGTTTGGAAAAGCTAAAAATGGATAATGTAAAAATGTTATCTGGAAATTGGTACTGGATTATTCCGAATAGTAAAGAAGAAATAAAGACAACGCACCCATCATTTGATTTTACGAGATAGGAGAAAACTCCATGAAGGATAAAATTACTCAAAATGAAGTTAATCAATATCAATTGCTTCTACCGTTGTTAACAGCTACATATAATGAAATTCAAGAATTATCAAAGAAAAAACCAGAATCTCCATTAAATCCTTATAAGGTAAAAGCCATAAACCGTATCCTTAATCCCTTGAAAGAAATCTTAAAGAACGAAGATGTATTTGAATTTCTTGATATATTAGATTCTGATGAGCTTCCTACAAATAGCGATGTGATTTTGATACTAAGTCAGTATAGAGAAGCTATGGATTTATTTAAAAAAAAGTATTACGTTAGAAGTCAGAGGGATGGCTCGTGGGATTGGAATATAAGATAAATTATAGTGCATCTATTTTGACCTAATGACACATAAAAAGTCCCGCAAATGCTTGCAATGTAGGCATTTGCGGGATTTTCTCTTTTTTATGAATCAATAAAATATGTTCAATGCGGAAAAGTGACTCCCATGGCAACAGAGAAATCTTAAAAGGGGATCTTAAAGATGTCTTTGGCCCTCTGGTAATCCTCTTTTAAGCGGATGGAATAGCCGAACTTTTTTCCATCATTTCTGATCAGGGAAATGGTCTGGGCAAAGGGCAGGGTTTTAGCGCCTTTTAGTTCATCCCATTCCATGAGCCGTTTGCCTCGGCCTTGCCTCAACACTTCATGTAGGGGCAAGGTAGAAATCATTTCCTGCAGCGCATGGATGATGTCCTGATAGGCCACCGTCCACTGCCACTTGCCGATATCCGTGCCCGCAACGACTTTATCCGTTCCGGACAAAGGCACAGTCAGCGCCCAGATTGCTTTGTTGGTAATGAGCAGGGCATTCTCCGGGGTCAGCACTTTTCCCGTCTCCAAGACCGCAACGCTGCGGATTTTTCCATATTGCATCACGGCGGGGATGGTTTCCAGCAAAACCTCTCCCGCTCCCAGCTCTATATCCTGATTAACGGGTTCGTTAGAAGCGTTCAAATCCACAGCGGCGGTTCTTCTCAGGACGATCACATCAAGAACAACGATGCTTGCCGCGATCACGGTCAGGCCCGCCCCTATATACCACGGAACCCCTATGTAAAGGAGAAATACTGCCAAGCCGATCAGGAGTACGGCTAAACCAAGGGTTTTGACAAGCCGGAAAAGACCACCCGCCACGCCGGCCCGTTGCACCGCAGACGCCAGCTTACCTGCCCTGATCTTCTTGCGGGAATCATGCTTCATTCATCATTGCTCCTTTCATTCAAAGTAACGCTGATATGGCCGCCGTCGCTGTTATCTTATGGACGCTATTATCTTGCGATCGCAGCATTCGGCCTCATACTCCCCGGTGCGCATTACTCGGTGAGATCAAGGGCAATGAAATCCGATACATCTGTATGACGCTCGTCGGTGAAGCTGATCTTAAACTTAAATTGGAGTTGATAGGAGCCGGCAGCGCCAATCCGATCAAGCTCCGGTTTGACGACAAACAATTCGCCCTTTGATGCCTTATTCGCCGCAACGCGCTCGTTCATCGGCGGCAGCACATCAACGCCGTTCAGAGAAAAACGATTTACGGAAACCTCGATAGAGTGATTCGTATTGTTCTCTATCCAGAAGTCTACATGCAGATCATGAGCGGGCGAGAAACCAAATCCCGTATAATAAATGTTGATTTCTTCCATTTCATAGATCAGCTTTTTGATCTCCGACTCGCTTCCGGCCGGGACGGCGCCCGGTTATGCGCCTGTGCTTCCAGGGTATTTTATGTCGATGGAGATTGCATCTGAATTGTTGCGGTACTTCTCCTTGGCATTGAGCACATCAAGAGAAAACTCCACCCTCTCAACGCTCGTTATACCGCTGGTCTCAAAATTTGTATCGACAATATAGATGGAATCCCTTGCCGTTTCCCCCGGCGGAACCCTCGTATCGGAACCAACGGTGAACATGATCCCGTTGGCTGAAAAATCGCGGGCCATAACGCTGACCTCTATATTTTTACCGTTCTCGATGTACAGCCTCACCTGCGGACCGTAATGCGGTTCGTCGGCATACCCAAGATAGTAGACCCGAACGTCGTCCGCATCATAAATGAGTACCTGCACCTCGGATTCCCCGCCTTGCGGGCCGGTCGCCGTTACCGGCGGCGTGCCCGCCTGATTGTTTGTTGAGGCGGAGCCGCTGCTTGTCCCGGCGTTTCCTTTGCTCCCGCTGCAAGCCGTCAGGGAAAGGGTGAGCAAGAGTACCAGCCAAAGCGCTATAGTTTTTTTCATTTCTGATCCTCCTTTTGGGCACTATCGGCCGCTTGCGGCGGCGCGCGATGAGGAAGACCATCGGCCGGCCTCCATCGTGCGCCGCGCAGCATCGCGCTCAGTCATGAAATTTGTCGAAAAAATCGTCGTCGAAAAAATCGACCGGATTGACGGAGTCATCCTCCTTCATAATAGACTCCGCCGGAACGAATTTGCGCTCATAGTTGTAATTCGGATGGTCGTACACGAATTCGGTCCGATCGGGCAGCGGCGCGGGCGGGATCCCCAGCGCCTCGGCGGTTACCCTTGCCTCGGGCAGATCGAACGAGGCATAGATATCCATTTCGGGCAATGGGGTTTTTCTGCCGTAGTAGATATCGTCGAAATATTGCCCGGGGACATCGCGTGCCCAGCGTAAATGGCGCAGATATACGCGCACCACCGTGCCTTCGCCCGGTTTGAACGACGGGATCCGCACGCTCTCGGTGTTGTAGAGGTTAAAGCCCGACCCAAAGTACATGGTTAACCACCCGGTCGTGCTGTAATACGTTTTGGAATAGTTCCATATCGATACATCGACATACGCCGGCTCGTACAGATGCTTCGAGCTTAGCCGCAGAAAATCGACGTCGAAGGGGTTGATCTTTTGCGCTTCCATGGCCTTTTTCAGTTCCGCGGCGACGGCGTCCTCCACCTGCTGGCGCACCTCTTCGGAGATCTCTGCCGCGATCACGCCGTCGATGGGAACACCGGCCGCTGCAAGCGTCTCGGAAACTGCCATCTCCACGAGATAGTCCAAGCCACCGGCCGCCAGCTTGTCGAGGTTGGGAAGTTCCGGAGGAAGGCCGATGTAAGCAAGACCGCAGTCCACGAGAAACGTGACCGCTTTCCTAAGGTATTCACGTGTCGTGTCGCCGATAAAAGGGATGTGATCCACAACGAAGGAGATCACGGCGCTCTTGGCCTGTGTAAACGCATTCTTCACGCTGTTGTAAATGTCACTGAGCAGGCTGGTGAATTCATTAAATAGCTTCGTCAAAGGGCCGGGCTCGGGTTTTGAATACTGGAAGACCGCGCCCACCGGCAGCATCCGATCGAGCAGCTCCTGATACTGCCAGCGCGTCCAGCCGTACTTCTCGACATGCTTCTTGTAAGGCAATAGGAACTCGCCGGTTTTCTTATTGCGGATGGTGAAGTTCATCTCCTCGGCCTGAATGTGCCGCGTCACCTCGAAATACTCTTTGTAATTGGGATGCCTCCACTGCACCGGAACATAGCGCAAGAACTTTACGCAGGGGATATGAGAGGGTACGACGACCTTCTTCGTCTCGTATTTGTAAATTCCGTGGGTGCGGAAGATGATCTTAAACGAATCGGAAGGGTACGGCCGCAGCACGGCGGGGTTTAAGGCGTCCGGCACATAGACAATCGCCCGGGCATAGTAATAGATGCCGCCCCCCATGGCTTCCAGCTCTTCCTCTGTGGGCACAAAATCGCCGTATACCAGTTCCTTATTTTCGGTGGGGGTGCGTGGGGTGATATAGTACCATTCGCCGTCCTTATCTTGGATGATGCGCGGCGCGATGTCCAAAGTCGTGTGTACCAGCCCCACCGGGGAGGTAAAACCCTGCATACTGGTATCGTCAAAGGGGGATGTGGCCACCTGCAGGCCTATCTGCACGGCCTTGCGTAAGAGTTCCTCGCCCTGCGTGCCTTCTTTTCCCGATAAGTGTACTAAATCCCCGTGGTTGCTAAGATTGCGTTCCACCCCTAGGGGAAAGACATTGGGGGACAGCCACCTAGTTTCATTCGTCTGGTATTTCATGTAGAGCTTCAGTTCGATATCGGAGGATTTAACATAATCCTTGGACGTTTGATTCGGGATGGTGTCCGACATGCCGATGCCGAAGCGCAGTCCCGTGCCTGGGTCACCGATGCACATGTCTTTGTCGTCCAGCGCCACCACGCGCATGTAGAAACTATATCCGCTTTGCTGGGACAGCTCGGGCGCCTGTGCGCCGCCCTGCTCCATGAGCGGCGCCTTGAGGTCGATGGAAAACTCGCCGCCCAGCGCCATGTCGATCTTGCCGGTGGCGATCAAGCCTTTCTCGTCGCCGAAGCTCGCCTTCGTGCCCCAGAAAGGGGTTCGGGAGAGCTGCCAGACCAGCCTGTTGGCTTCCCCGGCTTGGCTCTCGGCCTTGAACCAGATGGGTTCGTCTAGCGCGTTGCTGATCCTTATGTTGGACGCTTGGGTATACTGCAAATTCGGGTTGACGTAGTTTACGTCGGGCGTGGGCGTGGGCTTCGGCGTGGGCTTCGGCGTGGGCGTGGGAGTAGGTTCCGGCGTGACCAACAGTGCAAACGGCAGGGTGTCGGCGTGGGCATAGTCGACCGCGTACACATATGCCGTAACCCGCAGCAGACAATCCTCGCCAGGTTCGTCGGGTAGCGTCAGCTCATAAGCGTCCCCCGTGAGCCTATTCGCAAGCTCGGTAAAACTCTTACCGCCGTCGTGGCTTATGGAAACGGCAAACGTAGCGATTCTCTGCGATGTATACGTCCACCGTATGGTGTATGTATCGCCTGTGAACAAGGGGCCCGATACTTTGGGCTGCGTGATATACAGCACGGTCTGCTCGGGATTAGGGGTGCCTTCCGGTTGCTGTGTGCTGGGGAGCAGCTTTCCGGGGTCGAACGAAAATGTAGGCGTAGGGACGGGAAGGAGTTCCTGTGTGGGGCTGGGTGTCGACGTGGGCGTCGGCGTAGGGCTGGGCGTGGGCGCCGACGTGGGCAGATCATAGCTGTCCTGCGGGCGCGGCACGCCCGGTCGGCTGCCGAGGTTTGAGATGGACAAATCGACCTTTACATCCAGCACCGGATTCGCGGGGTCATCCTCCCGGTCGTATGCGGCATAGCGCGCCTCATCGCTCATCTCGATCTCGGGCCCCACCTCCGCAAAGCTGACTCCCTCGGGATACTCAAACGGAACATAGGCTACGGGCGCGTCCGCGCCCCTCGAGCAGGAGAAGGGCTGCAGGATTAGCATCAATGAAAACAACAACGCAAGCGTTAAGGCGGTAATGGTGACCAGCAGCGACCGGCCGGTATGCGACCGGAACTGCCTCCGAACCCAATGGGCGGCGTCCTTGAAAATTTTCATGTCTTCAACTCCTCTTCTTCTATAGGCTGACGGCAATCAAAGTAGCGTAATATCAGTTCGGTCTTACTGTTGACGTTCAACTTACGGTATATCTGTTTGATAAAGTAGTTCGCGCCCCAGATGGTTATGGAAGATTCCTCCGCAATTTCTTTCGCCTTCATGCCTTTGAGAAGCATATGAAAAACCTCTTTCTCACGCGGTGTCAAGGTTATGACGGCGTCCTCTTCTGAGGAACGTTCTTTTTTTTGTTGCATGGCAATCCCTCCTACCTTAAACTCTATTTTAGAGGGAAAATCCTGTTTTTAATAGCTACTAATCTTGGTAGGTTTGTATAAAACAGAGCCCTGACCGGAGTCAGGGCTCTGTTTTATACCAAAGAACGAGCTGTAAAACGACATGATATGACGGAAAGCTGTTTATGGTTTCAGTGAAAAGCTGTTCGAGCTCAGGCGGGCGAACAATTCTGAGCGGCTGTTGATATCCAGCTTTTTATAGAGATTTTTGATGTGGAAATTGGCGGTGTGGACGCTGATCTTCAATTCATCTGCAATCTGCTTCGTATCCTTCCCATACAAAAGCAATGCGGCGACCTCCTTTTCTCGGAGCGTGAGCTTCAGATTTTCCAGCACATCCGATTTCTCCACCTTCCGCACGGCCTCCGTCATATCAATGGCGTAAAAGTCATCCGACCATTCCGCATAAAAAAGATACTTTGAGTAAGCGGGGGACAACAGGATAAATACGATAAATACAGCGCCGGAAATCAGAGTGGCCGCAAGCGGCAGAAGCTCGGGCGTGTGAGCGGAAATAGCGCCCGGAATCACATAGGAGACCATGCTCACCGGCAGGATGGTCACAAGGCACAGCTTGAAGATGCGAAAGTTCCCGTGCTTTTTAAAAACGCAGCCGAGAAGGTAGTAGGCCGCGATATACCCCATCTGTTCAAAACCATGTATATAGCGGGCAAGGCTCCGCAAGGCTGTGCCTTCCGGCATGAAATACAGGCCATAGGTGCAGATCATGGCAATGAAAAACAAATTGCACATGGTCCAGACGCTACGCCTGGTGATAAGCTGCAACGCCACAGCAAGGCAGACGACGAGAATGCCTGCGGCTCCGTTCGCGGACATGGCGGCCGGCGACGAGGCCTCCGGTAAATAGGTATAAAATATCTCCACGAAGTAGTGGGCGACGAAGAAATACAGCGTCAGCTTAAGGGCCGGATTCAGATTTGCTTTCGGTCTGCTCTTCGTAGCGGAAAAGTCCTCCGATTTATAAAGAAGTAGGCAAACGCAGGTGCCAAGAATAAGCGCCGCTAAATACATTTTATCGAAAACGCCCGATAATAACGAGAGCCCCGAAATAAGTTGGTTGAGCGCAAAGAATAATGAGATGGCCGCGGCGCCCAACAGGCGTTCCGTATTGTTGAGCGTAAATGTATAAGCAAACGCTGCGCAGGCCGCGCATCCTCCCAAGCCGAACATGAAGCATATGGCCGTCAGCAGACTTAAGAGGCTTTCGGGCATCAAAAGCCATAAGACGAAAGCGGCGGCGGTGATCAAGGCAGATACCTTTGAGACCAGCGCCATGTTTTTTGTGCTTGTAAAAGCGAACAAAGCCCCGGCTCCAACGCAGTAAGCGCTTCCCATAAGCGTCATGGCGTCCAGTCCAAAAAGACGCATCGAGTCGCTGAACAACACCCCCTGCATATTCGCGAAAACAGGCGCTAGGGGAAAGATCAGCATGTATTTCAAGTGGCTCACGCGCACATTGCGAACGTTGATATTATCTTTAGAGCGGAGCAGTGCAAGAAAGGAAGCCGCGAAGCCTCTTTTCATGTCCTGTTTCGCTTTTGCCATGTCATCACCTCCTTGTCCTGACACCATGCGTCCCTTTTTTTTGCCGGGCATCGGGGGGCTTTTCAGCGGTATTTGGTACAAGCCATAAATTGCCCTTTTTTAAAGCCCCTTCTATGCGCCCTTGGGCACAGTACATCGCAACCCTTCTGCCGCTGACGCCCCATTTTTCACCGGCCTCTCTTACCGGTAGATATTTTATCATGACATCACCCGATCTTGTTTTTAACATGATACCGTATACGTCCTATAAGCTTCAAGAACTTAAAGGATTATTTATGCAAATACTATATTCGAATCCAGAATTATGCCTTTGCCCGAGCCCTGCTAGTTAGCGAGTCCCTGCTTGTTGGCGCTTCATCGCTCGAGAACATTCTTAACTCCAATCAACAAATCTGATGGGGGCTACAGATTTATACCTTCAATTGGTAAACCGGCCCGATAAATTATATTCTGTAGGTGACCATGGGGTAAGAAACAAATGCTTATTAAAATTGACTAAACACCAATAAATCCTGCGACTCAGTTTTACCGACGTCCCGCGGGATTTTTCTTATTCATCACCCCTGACTTTGATGTCAGGCCGCGATACGCCATCCGAGGCGCGATGCAAGCCCTCCCAAGAAAACGCTACTCCATCGCCAAACACGTAGTCGCCGTGGTGATATCTAGTCGGGTCAAGCCCGAGAGCTTCAATCACCCTGCAGGCAACATTGAATGAGGACGAGGATAGATTTCGTTCGCCAGACTCATATCGCTGATATTGGCGAAGCTGAATCCTTGCTTTGTCTGCGACCTGCTGCTGGGTCATGCCGAGCTTATCGCGGTAGTCCTTGAGTATCCATCTTTCCTCTACACGCATAACCTGAATAGCCATTTGTATTTCCTCCAGAAAACTGTTGTGCTTATTATACGACCAGTTGGACGCTAGGTCAAGAGCTTATTACAGCCGATCGGACATATATGCTATCGTTTGGGCCGCTATGCTCTTATGGTTATGGCCATTGGGGTTTAATACTTCCGGTGGCCACATTTTTTGCCCTTTTTCTCGTCAAAACGGCCTGTTGATGTCCAGCGAGTTTTGAGGATGGTTTCCTCAGAACGGAGGACAAGCCTATGACGAGTGAACATAAGGACAGGATTGCCGAAATACGGAGACAAGGCTGTACTTATGCGAAGATTGCGCAGACAATCTCGATTTCGGAGAACACATTAAAGACTTACTGCCGCCAAGCGCGGCTCGCCAAAGATGCTTGAAAGGCCACGCCGGTATGTAAGCAGTGTGGCCGCCCTCTGGCTCTAACCAACTATTGATATAGTCTGAGAATCCAGAAGCTGCAAAAGCCCCAGTAATACTGGACTTTCGGGCAAAACAAAAACCATCTATTGATAAAATTTCTTTTATCAATAGATGGTTCATGATTTGGCAATAGAGCTAAGTTGCAATATTATACCACAGACTAGCCCTCCACAGGTTTTGATTGCATTTTGAGCCAGTCCGTGTTTTTGTATGCAACCACGGTTGCATACAGCATGTTCCAGGTGCTAATCTGACACAGTAAAACGCAAAATTGATACGTGTAAAGGATAAGAGGCAAGTTTCATCATATCACTCACAACAGCCATTATCGCTTATCCGTAAACAACTACTCAAAAATCAGTGGTACATTCTACTCAGTTTTTTTAATCACAACAGGTGAATCTGGCGGTGTTTTTATATTAGTATTTGGGTCAACAGAGATTGTGGGTGTATCGAGTGGTACTGCAATCGCGGGTACTGCATCAATAACGGGTGTTGATTCAGGTAATGCAATATCCGTGGAAACCGTTGGATACTCAACAGCTGGTGTACTTGCGGCACTGCCTCCAATTCCTGTGATAGTATTTGCTCTGGGTGCTGCAGGGGTCAAAGAGTCACCAGCGGCGCTGTAATTGGAGTTGGAATGCATTGCGGTATTTGAATGGGAAGTATGCGAACTATGACTACTGTGTGAACCGTGATAATTAGAATGTGAAGCGCTCGTATGCGAAGTGTGGCTAGAATGGCTACGATGATAAGAAGATGACGAATGGGAACTGTGTGAACGGTGTGAACCATGCGAACGATGCGCAGCATAAGCATCAATGGAAAATATTGTGCTAAACAAAACCAACATCGTTCCGATGGAAAGTAATTTCCCACGTGGAATGTTACCTTCTTGGTCTTCTATAAAATCATTTATTGAACGTGCTATCTGCGGAAATAATGAATTTTCCATATTATCACTCCGTTACTTTTGTACATGGACCGTTTTCCCATGCGGTCATGTAATATTTTGATGCCGAGGTACCCAATCCATGCAACGCCAGCGCTCCCACTGGAAAAGCGCTCCAAAATATGAGCGTTGGGTCCCGACCTGTTTGGCCCCCAAAAGGGAAGTGTTGGATCTCCAACGCTGGATGAACAAACAATCTATTAGGTGCTCCAAGGTGCTAACCTTTTAGGGGACCTTTTGCTAAGATTTTTGCTTGACGAACACAAAAATGCCCTCTACTACTAATCCGGTTTCGGAGGGTGATTGAGTGGAATTATTTTCAAAACAATATTTTCCCCCTTACTATTAATCCGATTTCAGGAGGGGGTTGGACGGATAAATTTTTGATTTGATAAAAAAGAATGCAAAAATGCCGCCCGTTTTCACGGACGACATTCGGTGCGTTTGATATTTCTTTTGTTTTTCCAAACAATACTTGACTTTTTTGCTATCCCAAGCTTTACTACCAACACGGGTTGAAAGGTTGGTGGTAAGCTTGAATCTAAACAAAAATTATGAAGACTTCCTTGCTACGAATGATCCTTTGCGGCTTCAGCCCAACACGGACGGCTGGCTTCCTCTGGCGCAGAAGATTCGGGAGAAGCTGGATGGCAAGGGCTATCTTCTGGACAATTATCTGGCATTTGTATTCGAAGGGATTGCGCACACCAAAGCCATGGATGCCGCCGATGCCGGCAACGATGCGGCGACAGTACACTGGAATGCCATCCGTTTCGTTATGGCGGGGGAGGGGGTGAGGGGACGGAAAAATCCGCTCTATCCGCAGGTGAAGGAATACATTGATGCCCACCCGCTATCTTATCAGGAGGAGTTAACCCGACAGCACATCTACTATGTCATGCTGGCGGCGCATGTGCCCACGCATCAACTGTCGGACTACATATATAGGGCACGGCCGCCGGTGGCCAAAATGGACATCGTTCGCTTGCGGGACCTTTACCGGGATATTGGTACACTCTTGGGTGATTTCGATCCACTGGAGCAGTTAGGGGAGAGCATCCGAGCCAGCTTTCAAATCACCGATGCCGCGCATGTTTTCATGCAGAGTGCGGCAGAGGTTTTACTCTATAGCCTGACCTATCGGGACAATGAAACCAGCAAGCAGGTGTTTCAGTTGTTGATGGACCATCCGCCGGATGCTCCACCAGAGGCTAAAACTGAATAGTCATAAACGAAACCCACATAGGATGCTGGTCATCTCATGTGGGTTTCCCTATGGACTGTCTTTGAATGCAAAAAAGGAATATATCTTTCTCTTGCCTGGGTTCAGCATTTGAGTGTACAGGCTTAGATATCATCCTCATTCTCGTCATCGTCAGAAAACAGCTCGCCCAGAAACACGCACTCCGCCGTCCGCTCGAATCTGTCAAGCTCTCCGTCGCTATTGAAATCGAACAAATCTCTAAATAGCCCCTTCATGTTAAGCCTCCATTTCCAAATTCCAATATTCTTCCGCTTGCTGTTTGGCATCCAGTATTCGTCTCGCATCCCTTTGGGATGGATAGTCATATGACTTGGTACGGCACATCCAACAAGAGCAGTGGATTTTTCCCTTAGCCAATCTGCCGTGATAGCCTCTTGTCCATCCTTCATACAAATCACCGCCACCCAGACGCTTGAGCAAGCGTGACTGATTGCGGATAATCCGTTTGCGCTGCTTTCGATAGTAAGCACGATCTCTGTTCAATGGTATCAGCTCCTCGACAATCGGGCAGCCTGCAGAGAGTGTCGGGGAAGGGGCTCCCTACAGGCCGCCTATCTTGTCGGGATAAGCGGTTCGAATCATTGTGATGTCCTTTCTTAAACGATATCAGTCTAGACCGGATCTGTAATTGAGTCGGCGGAACACAAAACCAAAAGAGCCGGCGTTGTCTTGGTCTTCAAGGGTAACATCTATTTTAACGCTTAGCTTCTTGTCCGGCAGGACGTGTGCAATCACTTTGGTTTGCGTCATAAATCGCACCACGGCGGCACACTCGCCGGGAAGCTCGTCATAGATACGCCCAGCACTCATGGTGCCGCCAGCGGTGGTGCGAGGACTGTTTGCCACATAGCCGACCCGCCCCAACAGTGGGGCAAGAACCTCGATCGCCTCGTCATCATGGATGTTGTCCGGCTCCTTCCTCAATGTTAGAAGCGAGCCGATTTTGAAAGGCTTCATGTCATAGTAAAAACTGAGCCCCGTGACTGTGATGTAAAATTCGTTCTCAAACATGAAGAACACCTCCCTGTATACTCAGTATAGCAAATAAGGTGTCCAAAAGTACGGACTATGATTTATATATACTTTTCTGCATGCTGTGAGATCAGCTTCGCCATGGACTGGCGCAGAGACTCAGGCTTAAGAATTTCGGCTTTGTTTCCAAACTGGAATACCCAGCTTAGAAACACAGGGCTGTCGGAGACCTCAGCATGAATCTCAAACCCATCCTCCCTTTTTCGGAGTACTGCGTCGCTGCCGAATCTATCCAGCACTGGGTTAACAAGGCTGTTGTCAAACCAGAGTGTAGCGGCAACTAGTTCACCGGTGAACATGCCAAAGAAACGTTTGGTGTGCTGAGCCAGATTAAAATACTCTTTATCAGGCTTGTCCGCTTTTTCATCACAGACTTCGACTTTGCTCATGCGATCCACTCGGTAGTGGGTGAAGTCCTCATATTTGGGCGTGTAGCAGATGAGATAATATTTATCATCATTCCAGCACAGAGCCATCGGTGTGTAGCAATATATCTCGCCGTTTTTCCGGTAAACACGCTTTTTGTCAATGTTGTAGTCGAAATATTGAAAGTTGATTTTACAGCCCTGATTGATGGCGGCATGAATGGCATCAATGTTGTAATAAATACTCTCGTTCACGGGCTTTGGGCGATCGGCAACAATGACCTGACGCTTTAATCGCTTTGCTTGAGGTTGGCTGGCCAAGGCCGAGAGCTTTTTGATCAGCTCCGTACTCTTTTTCGGTGTAATGAAGCGTGAACTTTGAACGGCATCTACCAAAAGCTTGAGCTCCGGCAGCTCAAAATCACGGGCATCTATGTAGTATCCAACGCTTTTGGATTTGCGCGATTCAATGTCAAGACCGAAGTGACGCAGCAGCTCCATGTCGGAATAAAGGGACTTGCGCTCTGCCTTGATGCCGTATTCAGACAAGGCCGCGATCAGTTCCTGCATTGTCAACATGTTATCCGCGTCTGTTCGCTCCAGCAGGATTTTCATTACATACAGGAGCTTCATTTTTTGGTTAGGGGAGCTGGGCATAGTGTTCCTCCTTACCATCTTCATAACCTAATTATAGAAGAGCTGCAGATGATACGTTAAAGTATTATCGGTAAAATAGAAGGCTGAAAGTGGGTTACTATCTGTGGATTATTGAACTTCCATGATTTTCTTATAAGCAGATATTATAGCGGATACGATCACACTTACTTCTTCATGCTTATTATAGCGCCCAAATGAGATCCGTATTGATGATTTTGCTTGTAGTTCCGATAGATCTAAAGCAAGCAAGACATGTGAAGGTTTCTCGTTTACAGACAACTCATACCAGCAGAAAACATACCCGAGGTAGCACTGTTCACTAACTTATAATTTGGCGCAGCTTTAAGAATATCCCAATAGGCAGTTAGGTCATCGGGAGATTGGCAAGCAAAAACATCTCTGGTATCCTTCGCAATAGGAATATCAAGCTTTGCAGGAGCAGTGCGAAGTGCACCCATATACTGCCGTACCACATTTTCCTAATACAAGGTGCCGTTGGCGTTTGGCTGTGTAATCAACCAAGCGACGACATCTTCAGGGTTTATTGGGCTGACTGTTGTTTGAATCGGTTTAAGAGCCGACTTCTCCTCTTGACCCGCTGAAACAGCGACAGCCGTTTCATTCCCCATAAACGGCTTCTTTTTCAGAAAACGCAAATACAACTGCCCCGCAATAATAAACACCTTGTGCGTTTTGCGGTCGGTGACGCGGAGCAGTTTTGCATTAAGCAGCCTGTTATAGACAGGGCTGAAGGTGCTGGGGTATTCGCATTCCCAAAGGCTGCCTGCTGATATTTTTTTGCGGGCGGCATATTCCGAAACCCTATCCAAACAAGATAAGAGGACTTCGGGCGGATACTTTCGCGCATTGCCGTCGGCAAGCCATTTCTGAAACTCATCTCTCATGCTCATAGAAACAGACAACACAGCCGCCCGCTCATTAGTGCTTGATTCGGTTTGGCATTGTAATAGTCTTTTATCATACCAATACTCCTTGCTAAATCCCTCAAATTGTTATGATATACCAATATACTATATCACATTATCTGTCCAACGAAAAGGACTTTGTCGAAAAACAATGCTTTTTATCATGACTATATAGAAGGATTATCAGCCTGAGTCCTTCCTATAGTTTTCATACCAACGAAAAGCTCGTTAAAATATTACGAATCCAGCGGGTTCCTATGCTCACTTAGCACTGATAAGTCCCGTTTCCTTAATCTAAAATCTAACCAACAATGCAGAGTTGAGTTCTTTTGCATGCGTATAAATATCCATCTATTTCGACATGTCTGATCACATAGGCAAATTAAAAAACAAGGGTTTTGAGCATCACTCAAAACCCTTGTAAATGGTGGAGACGAGGGGGATCGAACCCCTGACCTTCTGAATGCCATTCAGACGCGCTCCCAGCTGCGCCACGCCCCCGGATTATGGAAATCCTGTTCAATTTTTATGCCATCCGTCTACCCCTGTCATTTGAGATGGTTTGCCGGACGGCTTGCGCTCCCAGCCGAGCGATGCCCTCATGATTTTGAGCAGCCAGCAGAATACAAGCAAAAACGAGGATAAATCCCGCCCCGGCAATATGCCAAAAATCAGACAACCCATGCCCCGGCACAAGACGCTCCGTTTCTTTACAGAAGCGAAATTCATTCTAGCATAGAATAATTTTCTTGTCAACAGAAAAAGACAAAAAGTTGAGATTTTTCCCAATCTGGTTTTCTCATTTTCGGGGGAACAGGGCACCATGGTATTTCCGGGATATCAGCGACCCATGAGAAAACCTGCCCCATCAAAAGCTTCTATGGTAAAACCCCTTATTTGTGGGAGCGTCCCGAGCCAAGCCAAAGTACTTTTTGGTAGTCTAGGTGTTCCTCCTCCAGCTAAAGCCACTCCTGTTCCGCTTTTTGAAATTCACTCAAAGCTGTTTTCGTCTGAGGGGAATCATAATGAATGCAGGGGGTGGTCTAAATGCAATCTTCATTTGATATGGGAGGAGTGGGAGTTGAACCAGAAAAAGCTGGCGGATGAGTTTGATATTGTACAGGCAAAAGTTCAGAAATGTGAAACCGGTGGATATTAAACGGATATTGAAATGTTGAACAAGTATGCAATTTTTTGATGTAGCAGCGGACTTTTTGTTGGGTCGCACGGACATTCGGCGCAAGCCGGAGAAAATGAAGAAATACGCGCTGAACGCAGGGGAACAAACATGGGCAGGCCGCTACCGGAGCCTGTGCCCCAAACAACACCGGAGCTTGGCTCTGTTTCTGGATGCTTTGGAGAGAGAAATAAAGGTATGTTCCTGTCGGGTGCAAACAATGCGCGGGGAAAAAACATGATCCTTTGTTGCAAAACCAACAGACAGAAACGGTTGTTCCTGATACAATTCAATCATAAGAAACAGAATGAATATCGGGAGGTACCATAAAATGATTCGAAGAATTATTGTCATAGATCAGGAAAAATGTAATGGATGCGGCGCATGTGCCGATGCCTGTCATGAAGGCGCCATCGGCATGGTGAACGGGAAAGCTGTTTTGCTGCGGGAGGACTATTGCGACGGTCTGGGAGACTGTTTGCCTTCTTGCCCCACTGGCGCCATTTCGTTTGAGACCAGAGAGGCGGCGGCATACGATGAGGAGGCGGTGGCACGTCATATGGCTCAAAGGGGCATGACGCCTGCAAACGCCTGCCCGGGGCAGATGGCACGCCAGATGGCCCACAAGGAAGAGAGCGGGGAAGAGCAGCCGGGCGAAGTGCCCTCCCAATTGGCACAATGGCCTGTGCAGCTTCAGCTGGTTCCTGTTAACGCTCCGTATCTAAAGAACGCCCATTTGCTGATCGCCGCCGACTGTACCGCATATGCCTACGGGGATTTTCACCGTCGATTTATGAAAGGGCGGGTCACGCTAATCGGATGTCCCAAGTTGGATCCGGTGGCCTATGCGGAAAAGCTGAAAGAAATATTTCAGACAAACGACATTCAGAGCGTTACGCTGGTTCGGATGGAAGTGCCTTGCTGCGGAGGAATGGAGCGTGCCGTGACAGAGGCGTTGCAGCAGAGCGGCGCCCAAATTCCTTATCAAGTGGAGACTGTTTCCGTTGACGGCAACCTCCGTTAAACCAGATGCAAATATGCCGCGGACACGCCACAAACTTATTACACACATCGCAAACGCCTGCCGGAGAACCGGCAGGCGTTTGTTGTTTATTGAGCGTTTTGCGGGAAAAACGAGGCATCCAGAACGTCCAGCGCATTTTTCTCGACAATGCAGCGTCCATGCTCCAGAATATGGGACAAGTGATACTCCGATTCCTGAATGGATTGCCCAAACTCCAGCAAGATACTGTGGTAAGATGGATTTGGCGCGATGAAAGACAGGTGATATGCGTCCTCCCAATATGTAAGAGAAGCGTCTGGGAAAGGGCGGGGCAAAACAGAGATGGCAGAAAGCAGCGTTTCCAGGTCGGGAAAACGAAACAACGCTCGGTGCTGCTCGTGCAGCTTGGCAAACACCAGCACACCGCAAGCATTGGGGAAGGCTTCAATTTCTAAAATGCCAGTGGGAGAAAAGCCCAGTTTCCCACAAGCAAGCCGGGTGATCCGAAAGGCTTCCTGAATCGTTAAGTCTTCGGCAAAACATCCGTGATCCGCCAGGTCCTCTGGCGAAAGATAAACGGCGATGCTCGCGGGATTTATTTGCTGAATGGTCATAAATATCGTCCTCCTGACACGATTTACACTCATTATAGCGCGAAAATGTACCAAAAAACAGTGGGAAAGGTTGGTTCCTTTTCCAAAGGCGGAGGAGAAGATTCTGTGGAAAAGAGTGGCGAAAAAAATGGGGCTGTGGTATAATAGCCGAACAGTGGCAGACGGCATCATTACCAGCCGTTTTCAGGTCGCCAGCCAAGAAAATGAAGAGAAGCGCCCGACGCCGATTTGCTTTCCGGACGGCGCTGCGTTCCAACTAAGATGAATCACAAATAGAGGAAAGATAGATCAAAACGAGGAGGCGTTCCATTTGGATTTAACAGAAAAGAAAATAGAAGGCAAAACAGTGTATGACGGAGTCATTATTCAGGTGAGGATGGACCAGGTGAAGCTGCCGAACGGCAACACGGCGCCAAGAGAGATTGCAGACCATCCGGGTGCGGTGGCGGTTCTTCCCCTGGACGAGGACAACAACGTGATTATGGTAACCCAATATCGCTATGCCTTTGGGGAGGAGCTGTTGGAGATTCCCGCGGGAAAGCTGAACCGGGGGGAGGACCCTTGGGTCTGCGCGCTGCGGGAACTGAAAGAGGAAACGGGATATGTTCCGGGGGAGATGCTCCCCCTGGGCGTCAGCTATTCTTCTCCCGGCTTTTGCACAGAAGGCATCCACCTGTTTTTGGCACGATATTTGGAGCCGGGAGAGGCCACACCGGATGAAGATGAATTTCTGCGAGTGGAAAAGGTGCCGTTGGATGAGCTGGTGGAGCGTATTTTAAAGGATGAAATACGAGACAGCAAAACCGTTGTCGCGGCACTGAAGGCAAAAATGATGCTGGAGCGTTATTAAGGGTTCGGCAAGGACATGTGGTGCTTTACGCCATATGCCAAAACGGCAAAGAATGGAGGCGGACTCTATTGAATAAACGCATCTTGATCGTAGAGGATGAGAAAAACATTGTGGATATTCTACGTTTCAACTTGCAGCGAGAGGGGTATCACACGCTGGAAGCGCATGACGGGGAAAAGGGGCTGCAATTCGCCTTAGAGCAAGATCCCAGCTTGATTTTGCTGGATGTCATGCTGCCCAAGATGGACGGATTCGAAGTTTGCCGCGCCATCCGAACCAGAGGATGTAAAGTGCCCGTCATTATGTTGACAGCGCGGGAAGAGGAAATGGATAAAGTGCAGGGCCTTGAGTTGGGTGCGGACGATTACATCACAAAACCCTTTTCCATGCGGGAGCTGCTGGCACGTGTAAAGGCCAACATCCGGCGTACCGTGATGGAGGATCGACCGGAGGAAAAGGAAGGGGGCCTCATCTGCGGCCCGATGGAAATCGACGAAGCTGCCAAGGCGGTGTATAAAAATGGGGCGCTTCTGGAGCTGACGGTGCGGGAGTACGACCTTCTTTGTTTTTTGGCGAAACAGCCCGGCACGGTATTTTCCAGGGAAGATTTAATGACCAAGGTCTGGAATTACGATTATGTGGGAGACGCGCGCACTGTGGATGTCACCGTTCGGCGGCTGCGGGAAAAAATTGAAGACAATCCCGCTCAGCCGGCCATTCTGCTGACCAGGCGGGGCGCGGGGTATCTTTTGGTCAAAACGGAACCCATACACGGATAATGGGGACAGGAGAGAAGGGAAGCGGTTATGTTTCGAAGTCTGCATATGAAGCTGGTGATGATTCTCCTGTTGCTGATCCTCTCGTTGATGACAGTGGTAGGGGTGTTTTTGACAAATAGTGTGGCGAGCTTTTACCTCAATTCTTTCTACCAGCAAATGCAGACGGTTTTTTCTGATGATCAGTTTTACAATGACTTGAAGAACAAAGCAGCGTCGGATGACAGCTTGGAACAGATCAAACAGATGCTGGAAGGCAACGCCGGTGTTTTGGGTATCAACAGCGGCACGCGAAATTATTTTATTCTGGACGGGAAGACAGGGGCATTTTTGGCGGGATCTGACGGGGAACAAGGGCAGACGTTGGAGATGACGCCTAATATATTGACTGCGATCGCCGGGAAAGAAGGATACCACAGCGATATGACGGCATCTTATATGGATGTTGCCATGCCGATTGCCAGCGGGGAACATTCTTATATCATTTACATATTGGATAGTAGAGAGACCATGCAAAATCTCAACAATGAGTTGTTTTTCATCATCGTGGAATCGCTGGTGTTCGGCCTTGTGATCTCTGTGATGCTCAGCTTTCTTCTGTCCAAAACGATGATCACCCCCATTGAGCGTTTGACAGAGGCGGTAGAGAACGTTGCGAGCGGAGATTTCTCCCGTAAAATCCAGGTGGCCTCCCGGGATGAAATTGGCATTCTCACCGGGAAGTTCAACCATATGGCCGGTGTATTGCGGGAGACCCTAAATACAGTGGAAAACGAACGGAACAAGCTAAACACGCTGTTTTTACACATGACAGACGGAGTGGTGGCTTTTTCAAGGGGCGGAAAGATGATCCACAGCAACCCGGCAGCGACAAAAAAGCTGGGTATGGTCCTTGACGCGGATACGATGTATGGAGATATTTTTGAACAAGTTATGCCGCTGTCAAACGTGCTGCATCTGCAACAATCGGAATATGAGAAAGGGGAAATGCTGATCGGAAAGCGCAATCTGGAGCTTTTGATCGCGCCCTTTTTCGGGGAATCCCAGGGAGGCGTTCTCGTGGTGATTCACGATGTGACGGATCAGCGGCGCACGGAAGAACTGCGGCGGGAATTTGTTGCAAACGTGTCTCATGAACTGCGCACGCCGCTGACCAACGTGCGAAGCTACGCAGAGACGCTGCAGGACGCCGGCGACCTGCCGGAGGACATGCGGGAGAAATTTCTCTCTGTGATTTTAAACGAAACAGACCGAATGACTCATATCGTTCAAGATTTACTGACCCTTTCCCGGATGGATTATGGCAAGAGCGAGCTGCAATGTGAATGGTTTTGGTTTTCCGATGCCATCCGGGCGGTTTATCAGGCCAATTATATTGAAGCCAGCCGACGGGGCCACACGCTCCGCATGGAACTGCCTGGTCAGCTGCCGGAAATTTTTGCGGATCGAAACCGGATTGAACAGGTGATGACCAACATCCTGTCAAATTCCATCAAATACACACCGGACGGCGGGGAAATTACCCTTTCGGCGGGGGGGTCGGGGGATGTTGTGTGGATGAAAGTGTCTGACAACGGGATTGGCATCCCGGAAGAGGACAAAGAACGTATTTTTGATCGATTTTATCGGGTTGACAAAGCGCGCTCCCGGGAATCCGGTGGCACGGGACTGGGGCTTTCCATTGCAAAGGAAATTGTATTGCAGCATGGCGGAGACATTCAGCTGACCGATTTTGCGCCGAAGGGGCTTTCTGTGCGTGTTACACTTCCCATCGTGAGGCAGGAGACTGAGGGGAAACGAAATGGAACATAAACGTCAGTGGGTGGAGTGGAGCAAAACCGTTGGAATTGTTTTGCTGAGCGTTTCCGCTGTTTTGCTTGCGATTAAGGCATATTTTTTGCCAAACTTGAGCTTGACGAGCCAATCGCCATTTCACTGGGCCACAGACTGGATTTTACAAATCAACGGCAAGAGCCAAGAAACAATACAGACGGGTGTCCAGATGGCGTCCGCACCCATTCGGATTGTGATATCGTCTGCTTCCGGCAGACGGTGTGTGCAGTATGCAACGGCGGAAACGGAAAGCGTATTTGGACAGGTGGGCGGTCTTTTAAGCGAGGCATTGCAAAAGGCACAATCCCCCAAAAAAGTGACAGAAGCGCAGTTTCGAAAGGCGCTGCAAACAGAAGGATGTTTTTTTGAATGGATGGAAGCGGTTCCGTTGTCTTCCCTCTGCGCCTGGCTGAATGCCGGGATGGAAAACGGAAAGATGATGCATTCTGCCAAGCGTGTTTTGGTGGGAACAGATGAGGCGGGCGCGCTTTGTTTGTATTATATCAATGCGGCCGATGGCATGTATTATGCCTGTGGGCTGGGGGAGATTTCGCAGGAAACTTTGACACGAACTGTGACGGGCTATATTTCTAACGGCGCTCGTTTCGCATTTGAGGCGGATTTGGACAGCGCGGTGGATCCATATTGGATTTTAATCAACGGAGTGTCGACGCTGCCTGTGCTGGAAAGCCGGAACCCGCTGGATACGGAAAAGGCGGTGGATCAGCTGTTTGAAGCGCTGGGGCTTAATTACCATACGATGTCCGGCTATCAGGTGGAAGGCGGACGGGTATATAAGCAGGAGGGCACCGCGATCCGCTTGACGCAAAACGGTGAAGTGGCGTATACGGGGAATGCGTTGGATCGATTCCCGGTTCCTTGCGCGGGTACGGCGCCTGTCAAAACAGAGGTGATTGAGGGAGCCCGCCGCTTGGTAGAGCAGTTGATGGAGCCGTTTTACGGGGATTTGGCCCAGTTCTATTTGGCTGAAATCGAAAAGCAGGAACACGGGGGTTATCTGGTTCGCTTCGGCTGCCAAGTGGAAGGTGCGCCTATCTTTTTATCCGCAGGGGAATATGCGGCGGAAATCCAAATGGAAGGCCCCGAGATTTCTTCTTTTATCCTGCGTTTCCGGCAATATACGTTTTCCGGCAGCCGAGTAACCTTGCTTCCCCTCAATCAGGCAATTTCTACGGTTTCAGCACAAGGAAAAACGGGCATCTCGTTTTTAAAAGGCTACATAGACGATGGCGGAACGGAATTGATTGCCGATTGGATCACCCAAGCGCAATTGAGCCAATAAATCCATGCAAAACGAAAGGCGGAAAAAATGGAGTGGTCGAAGCTCAAAAACATTATTTTGCTCATATTGGTGTCCGTTAACGTATTTTTGCTCGTTCTGGTGGTCTATCGGCAGCATCAAACCGTTCAGCTAGAAGCAAGAGAACGAGAAGACGTGGTGGAGGTGTTGCAGAAAAATGGAATTTCGATGGCTGTGGAAACCCTGCCTTCCAGCGTTGCGTTTTGGAACCTGCAGATAGAACAAGATCGGCTTCAGACACGAAGGATAGCGGAAGCCGTTTTGGGAAACATTACAGAAGAGACGCGGGGGAGCGCCGTTACCTATAAAAACGAAAAGGGAACCATGGATTTCCAGGGAAATGGCACGTTTTCCATCGTATTTCATGCGGAAGAACGCATCCCGTCAGAACAGGAAAAAAAAAGTCGGCAAAAGACGCTTTTGCGGGAAATGAAGCTTACAACAGAGGACGAATGGCGTCGAGAACAAACGGACGGAACCGTCTCTTATTCTGCACGGCAGCAAGTGGATGGGATAACGGTGTTTAACTGCGTGATAACCGTCACGTATTCAGATGATCGTCTGGTCTCTATGGAGGGTACGTATCTGGCGGGAAAGATAGAGCGTGACGGGGCCAAACAAACGACTCTTTCCGTCTTCACAGCCCTTATCAGACTCATTCAGTATGAAGCCGGGCACAGTGTGCAAAGCAGCGAAATTCAATCCATTCAAATGGGATACTTTTTCCCTACCACGCTGACAAGCGTGGCGCAAATGGAGCCTGTTTGGAGGATTTCTACCGACAAGGGAAATTATTATGTCAACAGAAAAACGGGGGCGGTGGCGGAAGAGGAGACATAGCGGCTGCTTCATTTGTTCATTCTTCAAAACATGCAAAATAGTAAACTTGTCTTAAATAAAGGAAAAGTCCTGTTTGAAAAATAGGTAGAAAGCGCATAAATTTGTTTTGATTTTACATTGTAGAAATGATATAATGAATTTGATATGTGTTGAAATGGGAAGGTGGAAAACCAAAGGTTTTCTACCTTTGACCCTCATAATCAATTGGGATTTCCAATCTGTCAGATGGAAATGAATTGAAGTTTCAATCAGAAATATGTCATTCAAACAAAAAATAATTGAAATATAAATCGAAAATCAAAACGGAAATAAATTGAACGGGTTGCTTAAATATTTGAAATTAGAAATACATTAAAAAAGATGATGGTTAACATGTTGGAATGAACCAAAGATAAGAAGGTGCAGGAGTGACAAAATATGTAATTCATGGTGGCAATCCACTTTACGGTGGGATTACCATTAGCGGTGCCAAAAATGCGGCTGTGGCTATTTTGCCGGCGGCCTTGCTGGTAGACGGCGTATGTAGGATCGAAAACATTCCGCAGATCAGCGATGTAACGCTGATTCTAGAAATTTTAAAGGAATTGGGTGCGGAAATTCGCGTGGTGAACCGCCACACAATGGATATAGATTGTTCCCATGTCAGAAACACCCGGGCTTCGTATGAAATCATGCGTCAGATCCGGGCGTCTTACTATGTGATCGGCAGTTTGCTGGGGCGGTTTGGCAGCGCGGAAGTGGCTATGCCGGGCGGATGTGACTTTGGCGTGCGCCCCATTGATCAACATATCAAGGGATTTGTGGCAATGGGGGCCGATGTCAATGTGGAGGGCGGATTTATCCATGCCCAGACCAAATCCGGCCGTCTGGTGGGAACGCAGATCTATTTGGACGTGGTCTCTGTTGGCGCCACCATCAATATCATGCTGGGGGCCTGCCGTGCAAAAGGGCTTACCATTATTGAAAACGCGGCCAAGGAACCCCATGTGGTTGACCTTGCGAACTTTCTCAACTCCATGGGCGCGGATATCATGGGGGCGGGCACAGATGTGATTAAAATTCGAGGGGCTGACCGGATGCAGGGCGGCTTTTATTCTATTATTCCGGATCAGATCGAGGCCGGTACGTATATGGCGGCGGTGGCCGCTGCCGGCGGCGAGGTGATCATCCGCAATGTGATCCCGAAACATTTGGAGTGCATTACAGCAAAGCTTCTGGAAATGGGCGTGGGCGTGGAGGAGTTGGATGATGCCGTTGTGGTTCGAAGGGAAGGGCCTTTGCGGAAGGCAAATATTAAAACAATGCCGTATCCCGGCTTTCCGACGGATATGCAGCCCCAAATTGCAGCTTGTCTTTGTCTCGCTGAGGGAACCAGTATTATCACAGAAGGTGTCTGGGACAACCGATATCGGTATGTGGATGAGTTTAAACGGCTGGGCGCCAATATCCGGGTGGATGGTAAAATAGCTGTGGTAGAAGGGGTGGATCGGTTGATGGGCGCGCCCATCCGCGCGTGCGATCTGCGGGCTGGTGCCGCCATGGTGGTGGCTAGTTTGGCGGCGGAAGGCGTGACGGAAATCGACTCTGTTTATCACATTGAACGGGGATATGAAAATTTAGTGGAAAAGCTCAAAGGCGTGGGTGCGGATATTGAAGTCATTTCTGTGCCGGACGGAGCGGAAAAGCAACAAGTTGGCTAAGTTTGCCGATGGCAGTTGTGGAAGTTTCTAGTTTAGCAGAATCGCCCGGCACTGGAATCGCCAGCGTCGGGCGATTCTGACGCAGGGAGGAGAGAAAATGCGCTATGTTTTTCAGTACGCTTGCCAGCGGCTCCAGCGGGAACTGCGCCGTTGTTTCCAATGGGGAAACACATATTTTGATTGACGCCGGTATTTCAGCAAAACGCATACAAGCCGGCTTGACCAAATTGAACATGCAAAGGGAGCAGTTGGCCGGCGTGCTGGTTACCCATGAGCATACGGACCATATCAGCGGCTTGTCTGTCTTTCTCAAAAAAAATGAGATTCCCGTCTATGCGTCGGAGCAAACGGCCCGGACGTTGCTTTGCCAGATGCCTGCGCTGCGGGACAGGATACATACCTTCCGGCCAGGCGCTTCCTTTTGGGTGGAAGCGTTAGAGGTTATGTCTTTTCCCACCTGGCACGATGCGCCCGGCAGCGTAGGATACCGGTTAACCCACGGCAACACCAGAATTGCCGTGGCAACAGACTTGGGCTGTGTGACAAGGCAGGTGGCCGACGCCATTGAAGGTGTGGATTTGCTCCTGCTGGAAGCAAATTATGACAGGGATATGCTGCATCTCGGTTCGTATCCCGCTTTCTTGAAACGGCGGATTGAAAGCGATTATGGCCACCTTTCCAATGACGACGCGGGGCGTGCGGCGGCCTTTGCAATGCAAAACGGCACAAAGACGATTGTCTTGGGGCATCTGAGCAAAGAGAACAATCAGGCACAGCGCGCCTTGGAAGCGGTTGGCAGCGCGTGTGCCGGCGTGCCGGGAACGGTTCGTTTGGAGGTAGCGCCCCGGTTGGAACCGGGACCCATATATATTGCAGGGGATTCAAATGTGGAACATACAAATTTTGTGCGTGGGAAAACTGAAAGAGCCGTTTTATGTACAAGCGGCGAAGGAATATGAAAAACGGCTGACGCCTTTTTGCAAGCTGGATTTTAAAGAAGTGGCGGAAGAACGGCTTCCGGACGCACCTTCTCAAGCGCAGGTGGAAGCTGCCTTGGAAAAAGAAGCCCAGCGTCTTTTCCCTTACTTGGGGAAAGGCGCTGTGATCGCCCTTTGTATCGAGGGGGCGCAGTATTCCAGCGAGGCGCTGGAAGAGAGGTTAGCGTCCTTGGCCCTTTCGGGGCAGTCAAAGCTTACGTTTATCATCGGCGGCTCTTATGGACTTGCGCCCTCTATCAAAGAGAGGGCGCAGATCCGGCTTTCCATGTCTCCTATGACCTTTCCCCATCATATGGCCAGGGTGATGCTTTTGGAGCAGGTGTACCGCAGCTTTCAGATATCAAATGGAACAAAATATCATAAATAGAGAATGCCTGGACGAGCTGGAAAGACGCGAACAAATAAAAGGAGAAATGAAGATGCACTGGTGTGAAAACTGTGGGGAATATGGCAGTTCCCAAGAAAAAACGTGTTCTCGTTGCGGTGCGCCGCTCCGTGAAAGGAAGCCGGAAGAAATGGAGCGGGAAAAGGGAGATTGGAGCATCCGGGCCGAGCAAGGGCCGGCTTGGCCCGTGGGAGAGGACGGAAACCCGGAAAAGGCCGTTCGCTTGATGGATGGGTCTGACGTGGGGTGCGGAGGAGATATTGTAGCTTCCATGCTGCGGGCATTTGGCGTTCCCGTGGTGCAGCAATACCCGGGTGACGGGCAGCTCGGAAAGGTTTTGTTAGGCTTTTCCGGTTACGGTGTTGCGCTGTTCGTTCCTGAAAGTATGCTGGCGCTGGCAAAAGAGTTGCTTGTATCGATGGAATCAACAGATGAGGAAGGAGAACAGTAACATGACATACCGGGAGGAATATCGAAGATGGCTGGATTCAGGCGCGCTGACGGACGGGGAAGAAAGTGAACTGCTTGCCTTAGGGCAGGACGACACAGAGCTGGAAAGTCGATTCTATGGCCCGCTGGAGTTTGGTACAGCCGGCTTGCGTGGCGTGATGGGACTTGGTCTTAACCGGATGAATACCTATGTGATTCGCCATGTGACAGAAGCGTTTGCCCGGGTCATTTTGGAGGACAGCCAGGAAAATGCCAAAAAGGGAGTGGCCATTTGCTTTGACTGCCGCAACAACAGCGCGGACTTTGCCAGAGAGGCGGCATGCGTTATGGCGCGGAACGGGATTTCCGTTCGGCTGTTTGCCGACATGCGACCCACGCCGGAGCTGTCCTTTGCCATTCGCCTGTACGGGTGCATTGCCGGGATCAACATCACAGCCAGCCATAACCCAAAGGAATACAACGGCTATAAGGTATATTGGTCCGACGGCGCCCAGCTGCCGCCCGCCAAGGCTTCCGCCATCGCACGGAAAATGGAGGAAATCGACCTTTTTTCTGATGTAGGAAAAATGGAGTATGCGGAAGCCGTGGAAAGTGGATTGATCACACTTTTGGGGACGGAAACGGACGAAGCGTTTTTGGAACAGGTGATGGCACAGGCCATCAACCGGAAGGCGGTGGAAGAAAGCGCGGACCGGTTGACCATTGTCTACACGCCATTCCACGGCACGGGATACCGTCTGATTCCGGAAGCGCTGGATCGCTTGGGCATCAAAAACCTGCTGTGTGTTCCGGAGCAGATGGTGGTTGACGGCAATTTTCCAACGGTGAAAAGCCCCAACCCGGAAGAGGCCGCCGGATTTACTCTGGCCGTAAAGCTGGCCAAGGCGCATCAGGCACAGCTGATCATCGGCACTGACCCGGACGCGGATCGAGTTGGCATCATGGTGCGGAATGCCCGGGGGGAGTATGAGACGATTTCCGGAAACCGCACCGGTGTTTTGCTGCTGGATTACTTGCTCAAAGCGAGGAAAGAGGCCGGGACGTTACCCCCAAATGCGGCTGTATTAAAGAGCATCGTGACGACGGACATGGCGTGCGCAGTGGCAGAATCTTATGGTGTTTCCTGTTTTGATACGTTTACGGGGTTTAAGTTTATGGCAGAAAAAAAGGGAGAGTTGGAGCGCGCCGGTACCCACGAAGTGATTTTTTCTTATGAAGAGTCTTATGGTTATATGGTAGGAGACTATGTGCGGGACAAGGATGCCGTTACGGCCTCTGTATTGCTGGCGGAAATGGCGGCATACTATGAAACAAAACATATGAATTTATTGGAGGCGCTGGACGAACTGTTTGAGCGCCACGGATATTATGGAGATCGCACCATGAACCTGGTCATGCCGGGCATAGACGGTCTTCAGAAAATGAAGGCGCTGATGGCTCGCTTGCGGGAGAGGCCCCTTTCAGAGATTGCGGGGACGAAGGTTCTCTTCGCGCTGGACTACAGCACCGGGATCAAAACGGAGTTGGGAACCGGGCGAGAAGAAACCATGGAGCTTTCCGGCTCAAATGTCCTGCGGTATGAGCTGGAGGATCACACCAGCTTTATTGTCCGCCCTTCCGGCACGGAGCCGAAGATCAAGGTTTATTTGCTCACAAAGGCGGAAAGCGCGGTCGAAAGCCAAGAAAGAATTCGGCGATATGCCGCATTTGCGGAAACGTTGCAATAAATCAAAGCCCCTGCGCGGAGGGAAACTCCGCGCAGGGGCTTTTTTGCTGAAAAACAGGTGAAAAATAGACAAAAACAGTGGGAAAAGAAGGGATAAATCCTTGCAATTTTTATAAAAATAAGATAAGATATAATCAAAGAAGAGAAGATGGAATGCAGCAGAATTGTATCGCGGCGGCAGCTGGAAAGCGCTAAATAGGAGGTGCGAAACATGGCATATGCGATCATCATTGCAGCGGCTCTTCTGTACACATGGATTTTGGTGCGTGACAGCAGAAGAAAGCGGCTTTATAATTGGGATAACCCGATTGTACGCACTGTTTTGCTGGAAAAAGGGAAAGGCTCTCGGGGGTTTTGGCGGCATTCCGCCCATGGCACTGCTTCCGTAATCTGGCTTCCTTTTTTCGGCGGAGAAATATTTACGTTTTTGGTCATTCGGCGCAACGGGGACCAGGAACGTGTCACTGTCTCTAAGCAGGATGTTCGGTATAGGGAATATATAAAGCATCTGGACGATTCCCACACTGCCTGAATCATGGATGTCTGTATCGTCTTTTTGCGGGCGGTCAATGATAGCCGGCGCAGTTTGTTTGATCAATTATAAAACCTGCCTTCTTGATAGAAGGCAGGTTTTATTGCGCTTTGTTTGAACTTTTCCGAGGCATTCATTTTGGCATATCTTCTGAGAGGATTTGCATGATTTCGCCACATTCCACGGAAGACGAGTCTTCTTGTGCCGGTTCGACAGCGGCTACCGCAGCATTGTCTGCAACCAAGGGGCCGCCGTTAAAAGCGGAGGAAGGATGAATGAGATCATCCGTACCGGCAACGATTCCGGTTCTTTGTTCATAGCTTTTGATCATGATGCAGCAAACAATCCCGACGGCAACCAAGGCCATACCAGACAGCAAAAACCAAACATTTGTTCCGATCAGTTCTGTTACAGGCCCGGCGACAATAAGACCGATGGGTGTGGAAAAACTCATGGCGCTGATCAAAAGCGCCATCACTTTCCCCAGCAATTCGGAGGGGATGGTGCGCTGTACATAGGCCATATAAGGGACATAAAAGCAGGTTCCCGCGCAGCCGGACAAAAAGGCAAAGACGGCAAAGGCAGCAAACAAACCGGGAGGAAGAAGGCCACAAGCGGAGATGAACAGTCCCAAGGCCAGTAGCGAGACGGCAAGCATGGAAAACTGTTTTCGAAAGCCGCCAAAGACACCGATCAGTGCGGAAGTGGCAAGAAGCCCCCCGGCGAACAAAAACTGAGCCAACCCGTTGTGCCATGCGGTCCCTTGGAAATGATCATAAATCAGCAAAGGGAGCAGCGTGATCAGCGGGGTAAAAAGCAAATATGCCAACAGAACAGGGATGCTGATCTGAATGAGCAATGAATCCGCGCGCAGCGCGCGAATGCCTTGTTTGATATCCTGCCAGACGTGAACCTCTGTCACAGCCACTTGTAGTTTCGGGATTTTCACAAACATCAGAGCCGAGATGGCGAAAACGGCCCCCGTAATATCGACCAGCATAATGCTTTGCATGGGGAAAATTACGGTTAATCCCGCGCCGATGGCGGGGCCGAGCATGCTGCTGCCGGCAGAAACAAGCTGCGCCCAGCCGCCCGCTTTCATCAGCATATCATCCGGGACAAGCATGGGAATGGCAGATTGCAGGGCAGGGCCATGGAACGTAGCGCCCAAAGCACGAAAAAACAAAACAACATAAACAAAGCCCAAAGATGGGGTACCCAAAAGGAAGGCGATGCCCAAGACAGCGCTGGACAAGGCAACAAATCCATCTGCTATGATCATAATTTTCTTCCGGCTGTACCGATCCACCAGGACGCCGGCAAAGGGACCAATGATGGCTTGGGGTAAAAATCCAATGATCGCCGCAAAAGTCAGCGTCAGAGCGGAACCGGTCTCCACTGTAAGCCACCATAGAATGGAAAACTGAACGGCGCTGGAGCCGATGATGGAAAAGGCTTGTCCCGCATAAATAATAGCGAAGGACTTTTTCCAATTTAAATTGTGTTGATTCATAATAATTCCCCACAGTGTTGCAAAACAGAGTCTGTTCCGCTTTGAAGTGAAACATAAAGAAAGCCGCCGCATTCCTACAGATGCCGCGACAGCCATCGCTATGTTGTTTCATTGGGCCTTATGCTCGATATGTTACACACCACGTGGCCACGGGCATCGCACTGTGACATACAGATCGGGCGAACCGGAGGAGTTCGGCGACACAAGCAGACCCCAATGAAGAGGATTGATTAAAATATTGAAGCAGTGGTATGGTATATTTTTTTGCAATCAATCGATCTTTGCATACTTTATCATATTACATTGGTGCGGTCAAGAAGGAAAATGGAGGGATTTCATTTTCATGGGGGTAGGATGCGCGCGCGTTCCACTCGGAAAATACAGTTATTTCAACGTTCTGATACATGCAGTCGAACAGGGCGCTTGGTTCCTCCCTGTTTTTATGCCCTTGTCCTGAAGAACGGCCGGGCCGACCGCTTTCTTTTGTACAATGGTATTTTCAACGGTTTCAAAATAAAAAGCGCTGTGAACCGTTCGGTTCATAGCGCCCCCGCCGTTATGGGTTTAAAAGACAAGACGGGGGGCTTTCCTTGTCAACCATTTTTCAAAGTACTTTATGAAGGGATTTAAGCTCGTTTTTGCACAACGAGAATAAAAAGCAAATGATTTAATTGCAATTCAGATCAAAAGTGAAACAATCAGAAAGGAGTGTTGCAGAAGTGGTTGACAATCCATGGAGCAAACGGTATAATCGTCAATGGCAAGGGGGTCTGACCATTGGCGGGAGCATGCTCCCTCGCCGATTGGATCGGACTTTTTTACTGCAAAGGGGCTGAAAAACCTTCTGACTGCTTATCAGAGCGTTTAGGGCCTTAGCAGTATACCCCCGCCACTGCCGTAAAAAGCGGTAGGGAAGCAAGACAAAGATCCGTCGATATATCAAAAAACAGGCGATGGATACGTACAGAACAAAACGCGCTGCGACGGGAAGACTTTTGTGAGCATATGAAAGCCGATGAAAGCAGGATGGATAAAAAACCATCATTTACATAAAGGGTAGAGGGAAACAGAGTATGGAAAGAGCATTGTATCTGATACTGGAGAACGGAATGGTGTTCAAGGGGAAGTCCTTTGGCGCCCGAGGAGAAGCGACGGCGGAGGTTGTCTTTACGACAGGGATGACCGGTTATTTGGAAACGCTGACAGACCAAGGCTATCATGGTCAAATCGTCGTTCAAACCTTTCCGCTGATTGGGAGCTACGGGGTCATCACATCGGATTTTGAAAGCAAACAGATCGGACCAACTGCATATATTGTTAAGAAATGGTGTCAGTCGCCCTCCAATTTTCGGTGTGAGGGCGATATTGACACCTTTTTAAAATCCAAAAACATCGTGGGATTATGGGACATTGACACCCGAGCGTTAACGAAGGCGATTCGGGAGCATGGCGTTATGAATGGAATGATCACAGAGCACCCGGAGAAGGCTTCTTTGGATGCAATCCGAAAGCATCGAACCAAACAGGCGGTTTCTCATGTTTCAGTTTTGAAGCCGTTTACGGAACGAAGCGAAAAAGGCGCTTATCACGTGGCGCTGTGGGACTACGGATACAAAGAAAACATTGCGCGAGAGCTAAAGCTGCGCGGATGCGATGTTACAGTTTGCCCCCATAACATCAGCGCGGAGGCGCTTTTGGCGCTCCGTCCGGACGGGATTGTGCTGTCGAACGGGCCTGGAGATCCCACAGAAAATGTGGAGGTTATCGCTGCGCTGAAATCCATTTGCCAAGAAAAGATTCCGATCTTTGGAATTTGCCTGGGACACCAGCTTTTGGCCCTTGCCAACGGCTGCCGGATCTCAAAATTAAAATATGGCCATAGAGGGGCCAACCAGCCGGTTAAAAACCGGGAAACCGGTCGGATCTACATCTCCAGCCAAAATCATGGATATGTGGTGCAGAGTGACTCCATTCACCCGGCCATTGCAAAAGAGCTGTATGTCAACGTTAACGACGGAACGTGTGAGGGGATTGCGTATTGTAACTTACCGGCCTTTTCTGTGCAGTTTTATCCGGAGGCTTGTGGCGGGCCACACGACACCCGATTTTTGTTCGACCAATTTATTACCATGATGGAGACGAGAAAGAATGCCGTTAGATAAAAACATTAAAAAAGTACTTGTGATTGGCTCCGGCCCCATTGTCATTGGGCAGGCCGCGGAGTTTGATTATGCCGGCACCCAGGCATGCAGGGCCCTTCGGGAGGAAGGCATTGAAATCGTGCTGGTCAATTCAAACCCCGCGACCATCATGACAGACAATGCCATGGCCGATGAAATTTATATTGAGCCGCTGACCCTGACGACGGTGAAGCGCATCATTGAAAAGGAGCGACCGGACAGCATCTTGTCCGGTTTTGGCGGGCAAACAGGACTTACGTTATCTATGCAGCTGGCGAAGGAAGGATTTTTGGAGCGGCATAACGTTCGTCTTTTGGGGGCTTCTCCGGAAACCATTGACAAAGCGGAAGACCGGCAGATGTTCAAAGATACCATGGAAAAGATTCACCAGCCCTGTGTTCCCTCTAAAGTCGTGACGACCGTGGAGGACGCCGCTGCTTTTGCAGAGGAAATCGGCTATCCTGTCATTGTTCGCCCGGCCTTTACATTGGGCGGGTCCGGCGGCGGG
Organism: Oscillospiraceae bacterium; assembly: GCA_050950425.1. Classification (GTDB taxonomy): domain Bacteria; phylum Bacillota; class Clostridia; order Oscillospirales; family Oscillospiraceae; genus RGIG529. The sequence goes on along the minus strand of JBMNHO010000002.1, from coordinate 277,300 downwards.
ATTGTGGACAATTTAGAACAGTTGTCCGAAGTGGCGCACACTGGTTTGTCCCTTTCCCCCATCACACAAATTTTGGTGGAGCGTTCCATTGCGGGGTGGAAGGAAATCGAATTTGAAGTGATGCGAGACCGCGTGGGAAATGTCATTGCCGTCTGTTCCATGGAAAACTTTGACCCCGTTGGCATTCACACGGGAGACAGCATTGTCATCGCGCCCACGGTCACTCTGTCGGACAAAGAATATCAAATGCTTCGAACCGCGGCTCTCGATATCATCACCGAGCTGGGGGTTGAAGGGGGCTGCAACTGCCAGTTTGCCCTGCATCCGGATTCTTTTGAATACGCCGTGATCGAGGTCAACCCCCGGGTCTCCCGTTCTTCCGCCCTGGCATCCAAGGCAACGGGGTATCCCATTGCCAAGGTAGCAACCAAAATAGCCATTGGCTATACCCTGGATGAAATTCTCAACGCCGTGACAGGGGAGACGTATGCTGCCTTTGAGCCAACCCTTGATTATGTCGCTGTTAAATTTCCCAAATGGCCTTTTGATAAGTTCGTCTACGCCAAACGGGAACTGGGTACGCAAATGAAAGCCACCGGAGAGGTGATGTCTATTGCCGACAGCTTTGAAATGGCCCTGATGAAAGCAGTGCGCGGGGCGGAAATCTCGTTGGACACGCTGCGGATGCCGCTGTTTGCCAAAGAAAGCGAGGGGCATCTCTGGCAGATCGCGAAAAAGGCGACGGATCAACGTTTGTTTGCTGTCTATGAGCTGATGTGGCGGGGTGTTTCGATTGATGAGATGTTTGATGCTACCAAAATTGACCGCTGGTTTTTGCACAAAATCACGAGGATTCTGGATTGTGAAAGAGAGTTGGAATCGACTCAGTTGACAAGGGACTTATATGTAAAGAGCAAGCGCCTCGGATTTTTAGACGAAACCATTGCCCGTCTTTCCAAGCAGTCGTTTTCCTATGCTTTGCAGCCAACCTATAAGATGGTTGACACCTGCGGAGGGGAGTTCCGCGCAGAGACCCCCTATTTTTATGGCACATTTGATACGAAAGAATCCGGCGGGGAAAACGAAGCGCTGGATTTCATTGCGAAAAACCAAAAACCGACAGTTCTTGTCCTTGGCTCCGGCCCCATCCGCATTGGGCAAGGTATCGAGTTTGACTATGCCAGCGTCCATTGCGTCATGTCTCTCCAGCGCCTTGGATATGAAGTGGTGATCATCAACAACAACCCGGAAACCGTTTCCACCGATTTTGACACGGCAGATCGGCTTTACTTTGAGCCCCTTTGCGCGGAAGATGTGATGCATATCATTGACATCGAAAAACCCATTGGAGTGTTCGTCGCCTTCGGCGGACAGACCGCCATTAAGCTGACCAAGACATTAAGCCAAAACGGCATCCGTATCTTGGGCACCTCAGCCGACAGCATCGACATGGCAGAGGACAGGGAGCGGTTTGACGAACTGTTGGAGTCTCTTTCCATCAGCCGGCCCCGGGGCTTTACGGTGATGAATGAATCAGAGGCGCTGGATGCGTCGCACCGGCTGGGGTATCCGGTTTTGATGCGCCCTTCTTATGTGCTGGGCGGCCAAAACATGATCATTGCGTACAGCGACGAGGACATTCGGGAATACATGGAGATCATCCTGCGCCAAAAGCAGGACAACCCTGTCCTGATCGACAAATATTTGAGCGGGACAGAAATTGAAGTGGACGCCATTTGCGACGGGGAAGCGATTTTGATCCCCGGTATTATGGAGCATATTGAACGAACCGGGGTTCATTCCGGCGACAGCATTGCGGTTTATCCCGCCCCCCACATGGATGATACCTTGGCGGAAATGATTTTGGAAACAACGGAACAGATTTGCAAAGGCTTGCGTGCCGTCGGGCTGATTAATTTGCAATACATTGTCATGGATCAATCGCTGTATGTCATTGAGGTAAACCCAAGAGCATCGCGAACCGTTCCGTATTTAAGCAAGGTAACCGGAGTGCCGATGTGCGACCTTGCCACAAGAGTAAGCCTGGGCGAAAAGCTGCGCGATTTGGGATATGGGACGGGGCTTTATCCCATCTCCCCTTATGTGGCGGTGAAGGTTCCTGTTTTTTCCTTTGAAAAGCTGACAGATGTGGACACACAGCTTGGCCCTGAAATGAAATCCACCGGAGAGGTCCTTGGGATCGGGAAAAACATGGAGGAAGCGCTGCACAAGGGGCTCATTGCGTCCGGACGAAAGCTGCTTAAAAAAGGCGGTGTTTTTCTGAGTGTGCGGGACGGCGACAAGCCGGAGCTGGTCAGCTTGGCCAGCAAGTTTGACAGGATCGGCTTTTCCTTATATGCCACCCGCGGAACGGCCGCGCTGTTGAAGAAAGCGGGCATAGAAGTAAGAAACGTCAATAAGATTCACGAAAGCCCAGTCAATGCCATTACACTTTTGGAAAGCGGCGATATTCAATATGTCATTTCCACCTCCGCAAAAGGGCGGAACCCAGCGAGAGACAGCGTAAAAATCAGAAGAAAGGCGTGCCTTTTGGACATTCCCTGCCTGACGTCGCTGGACACGGCCAATGCCGTTGCAGACAGCCTAATCAGCCGATATACAGAAATCAACACAGAGCTTATAGATATCAACCGAATGAGGACAGAAAAATATAAACTTCCTTTCACCAAAATGCAGGGTTGCGCCAACGACTATATTTATATCAACTGCTTTGATCAGGAGATCAACTCTCCTGAGTCACTCTCCGTTTTCCTGCTGGATCGCCACGTGGGCGTGGGAGGAACCGGCGTGGTGCTGATCTGTCCGTCTGATCAGGCGGACGCCAAAATGCGGATGTTTAATTTGGACGGCAGCGAGGGAGAAATGTGCGGCAATGCCATTCGGTGCATTGGAAAATACTTATACGACAACGGGATGGTCTCTCAAAAAGAAATAACCATTGAAACCCTGAGCGGCATTCGCAACCTCAAGCTGATGACAAGGCACCAAAAGGTCTGCCAGGTGGAAGTGGACATGGGAAAGGCGGAATTGCATGCCAAGAAAATCCCCGTCCAGTTACCCGGCGATATGGTGGTCAACCGCCCTGTCATCATTGGGGGAATGCCGTATGAAATAACATGTGTTTCTATGGGCAATCCCCACTGTGTTGTGTTTTGCAATGATGTGGATCGTTTGAACCTGCAGGAAATTGGGCCCGTGTTTGAGCATGACCCGCTGTTTCCCCAGCGCGTGAATGCGGGCTTCGCCGAGCTTGTGCAGGAAAATACGATTCAATTGCGGGTATGGGAACGAGGCAACGGGGAAACCCTAGCCTGCGGCACAGGCGCCTGCGCCGCCGCCGTGGCCGCCGTTTTGAATGGTTACTGCACAAAAGAGAAACCCATCCGCGTGATGTTGCCCGGCGGTGATTTGATGATTCGATATACAGAAGCGGCTGTTTTGATGGCCGGAGATGCGGAAACGGTGTTCGAAGGTACCGTGGAAATTTGAGGAACCGTTGCATTCCCAATCGTGCCCCGATGACACAAGGGAGGCAGCAGGCGGAACAGGACACCATTCCAGAGATCCAGTCTGCCATAGACCCTGGAGGTCTTCCGTAATATATACTCTACGGCCCTATTTTCAAACAAATGGTTTCGCCGGGTTCTGACGCCGACTCGGTTCAGCGTCTTCGCAATGGCCATACACCTGGTCTCGGATAAAAACCGTTCAAATATATCTTTGATGATGGCAGGTTTTGCGGAATCGGGCCCAAAGCACTGGTTTTCCAAAACTCTGCGTCCCGGGGAAAGGCAACTTTTCTTGGGAAAGAAAAAACTGAAAGCGCCGCAAGACTTGGAGACGCCCCTTTTTTATAAAAAGGGGCGTTGCTGTGCCTATTTAAGCTTTACGGGCGCCACCGCTCTTTAAAAACAGCGTCTTGAAACAGCACAAGATTTTTCAGATTCGGATATTAGCAAATGTTTTTGGCAATACTGACTGAATGAAACTATAACAAAAGGGTGATGGTGATTGTTCATCAGATATGCCATGCGCAAACTGCATTATCTAATGAAGTCAAAGAGTGCGCAGCAAAAAAACGCAAAAGACGTCGCAGTGATCGGCACGGAGATACCGATATCCACCAGCAAAAACCTTCAAGAAAACATAAAAAACTTGAAAGCCGCTCTGGGCAACGCACAGGATTTGAAAGTACATCCCTTGCGGTTTGGCCCGGAAAACAGGTTTTCAGGCGCGCTCATATTCATTGACGGTCTGGTCTCAGACGCCATTTTGACGGATGCTATTCTACGTCCCTTAAAAAATTACCCCAAAGAAGACGAACAGCCCCCTCAGAAAGCTGACCTGTTGGAAGCGTTGGCACAAGACGTATTGTGCGCTTCCTTTGTCACAAGCGCCGCCTCAATGGTAGAGCTGACAAAGGGCTGCCTGTCAGGTGATACGGTTCTATTGGTAGACGGCTATGCGGATGGACTTATCATTAACTCGAAAGGCTGGGAAAAACGCTCGGTAAGCGAGCCCCAGTCTGAATCGGTGGTGCGTGGCCCCCGAGAAGGTTTTACCGAAAACCTTCGTACCAACACAGCGCTGATACGGCGCAAGATTCGAAACGGCCATTTAAAGGTTTACCAAATGACGGTGGGCCGCCAGACGCAGACCAGCATAGCCCTTATGTATCTTGAAGACATCGCAAATCCTAAAGTTGTGGAAATGATTAAATACCGTATTGAAAAGCTTGATGTATCATCCATCTTAGAAACCGGATACATTGAAGAATATATTGAGGACGCGCCCTTTTCACCCTTTTCAACCATAAGCTACAGCGAAAAGCCCGATGTGGTAGCGTCAAAAATATTGGGAGGGCGGGTTGCCATTGTTGTGGACGGCACCCCCTTTGTACTAACCGCTCCTATGCTGTTTTCCGAGAGCTTTCAAACAGCCGAGGATTACTATACCCGCTCGCTATATGCGAGCCTGATACGGATCCTTCGTTTTGTTGCCTTCCTGGTCACAGTCTTTGCCCCGGCAATCTATATCGCGCTGGTCTCCTTTCAACAGGAGCTGATCCCCACCAAGCTGCTGTTTTCCCTTGCTAGGGCGAGGGAAGAAACTCCTTTTCCGTCTTTTGTGGAAGCAATTATCATGGTGTTTGCATTTGAAATCCTGCGTGAAGCCGGCATTCGTTTGCCCAATCCGGTGGGCCAGGCCATCAGCATTGTAGGCGCCCTGATCATGGGTGACGCCGCCGTAAACGCCGGCCTCGTCGGCGCGCCGATGGTCATCGTCATCGCCTTCACGGCAGTTGCCGGTTTTTTAGTGCCCACTCTGAATGATGTTGCTTCCATTCTTCGAGTCATTATGATGGCAATGGCAGCATTTATCGGTTTTTACGGTGTGGCCTTTGGTTTTCTGGGAATGTTGGTGCATCTGGCCACATTGGAATCCTTCGATGTTCCCTATCTTGGCGACTTCGATTCCCACGATGCCGGAGACACTTTGGTCCGCATCCCCCTTTGGGCTATGACCAAACGACCAAAAAGCATCGCGCGGGGCAATATCAAGCGCGGGAGATTCTTTATCCCGCCCATGCGCCCCCATTCGCCCGACACGGAAGGAGACGAGCCATGATGTCCTCTCGTATAAAACGCGTGACAGCCGCACTTTTGTTGCTCTCCCTTTCTTTCCTGTTTTTGGCGGGCTGCTGGGATAGCAGAACCATCGAAGATCAATTGATTTTGACCGGAATCGCCATTGACGTGACGGATCAACCCGGCCAAATCAGCATCACGGCACAGGTTGCAAATACCAAGAAAAATAAAAATGGTTCTGCTGAAAACAATAATGAAGCCATCGTGCTGCAAGCCACCGGCGATTCTTTGATGACCTGCTTGACGGAAATGGATCGTGACAGCGGCCAAAGACTTCTGTTTCCGCATAACCAGATCCGACTTTTGGGAATTGAAATGGCAAAGCAAGGAATTCAGAGACATCTGGATCTTTCCATGCGGGATCAAAAAGCACGTTTTGAGGTGCCTATCGCAATTGTAGACGGCCGGGGAGAAGAAGCGCTGATTGCGAAACTGTCCGAAATGCCGATCTCAGGCGTGCTGCTTGGAAATCTGTTTGAGGCGCAATCCGGGATATCGTCGCAATATCAGGTGCGCCTGATTGATTTTGTTCACCGGATCTTGGATGACCCTGCCGCACCGGCCATTCCTATGATCCAGGTGACCGGACAAGAAGAGCAGCGGGAAATTAAGATCGTTGGCATGGCGGTATTTCAAAGGGACAAAATGGTGGGCCGTTTGACCAGCGATGAGTCCCTCGGCTATATTTTTTCATTTGGAAATGTGAAAAAATGCAACATCAGTGTTTTTGACGATTCGAGCAAGGCCGGTCTGCATATCGCGACACTGGATTGTAAAAGGGCGATTGCGTTGGAGCCGGATGGCGGCGTAAGCATATCTTTAACGATCCATGCAGTTGCGAATGTCAATGAAATTTATGGATTTGACAAAATAGAGCCGACTGAACTGCTGCAACACCTGGAATATCTGGCGCAAGAGGAAATTAAAAATAAAATTGCAAATTGCCTTTCTGTTGCGCAGTCTTTGGATGCCGATATCTTTTGTTTTAGCACCATGCTGAAAAAAAAGTACCCCAAGCAATGGAACGAGATAAAAAACCGATGGAGTGAATTATTCGCCGATCTGGATCTTAATATGGATGTAACCGTTCGTATTCCTGAAACCGGACAAATTGTGCGGTCCTTGAAGATGGAGGAGTGGGAGGAGAACCATAAATGAAAATCGATAAATCCATGATTTCTGGAAAACAATTTATGTTTACGGTCGCCTTTTTTCTCCAATCCTCTGCTCTTTTAACCGCTTTTTTGGCAGGGATTACAAGCAACGAGGCCTGGATTCCCGTGTTAATCGGCGCCGTGCTTTGCATCCCTTTGATCTACTTGTTTCGAACCTTGATGATCATGTTTCCGGATAAAAACTTTTTGCAGGTACTAGACGAAGTGTATGGGCCTGTAATCGGCAAACTTCTGGGCATTGCCTACGCATGGTTTTTCATCACACTGGCTGCCGCCAATCTGGTGGACATCGGTGACTTTTCAAAAACTACATTTACAACGGAAACACCAAATCTCGTGCCTATGCTGATATGTGTTTTGGTGGCATCCTGGGCCGTGCGAAGCGGTTTCAAGGTGGTTTCCCGGTACGGTAAGCTTTTTACCTTTGTGGAGTTTACTATCGCCGCAACCTCCATTGTTCTTTTAGCAAATCAAATGGACTTTTCAAATCTTTTGCCCATGTTTACACAGCCTGTTATGAACTATGTGCAAAGCGTCCACGTTGTGGCCACCATTCCATATGGGGAGCTTGTGGTGCTCTTAATGGTAACCCCCTGTGTGGCAAGGCTCACACCCAAAGAAGCCACCAAATATTGGTTTGGTGGCTTCGTCATGGGCCTGGTTGTCCTGCTTGCTGTGCTGTTGCGTGACATTTTGGTTTTGGGAAATGCGATGCATTTGTTCACGCTGCCCAGCATGGTATCCTTTCGACTGATCAATTTAAACGATGCGCTAAGCCGTATGGAGATTATTTTCTCCATTGCTCTTGTAATGTTGTTGTTTTTCAAAATTACAGTCCTATGCTATGTTTCAACGATAACCGTTGCCCAAGTTTTTGGAACCACGCAGTATAGACGTCTTGCTGTGATCGTAGGTGTTTTGATTCTGGTATATGGGCCTACGTTATACCCTAGTTTCGTAGAGCACGGCCTCTCCGCGCAAACCATGGTTCCGTTTATTTGGACACCCTTCCAGATTCTAATTCCTCTTTTAACCCTTGTTCTTGCCAAGGTGAAGAAACGGCCCAGCCCAACCATTGAAATGATAAAGGGATAGGATGTGCTGCACAATGCTGTTATGCATAAGTGGTTTTTTGCTGATTGCGCTTTTTGATTTTCTGCCTTTGATCCGTCGCAAAAAATGGCGTGCTGCCTTTGCGTTCATGGTCTTGTTTTCCACTGCATTGCTCATAGAGGTGTTGACAACCTTAAATATTAAAGTCCCCAGCGCGATGTACGGCGCGGAGGCCCTTGTGCGTTGGGTCGGGCTGGGGTATGCACCTTAATGCATTGGACGGCCTGGGGAGAGCGGAAGAAACATCGTAATCCCAGCCTTTCTCCCAAATCTCCCTATCCCGGCTTCGTTTTTTGCCTCAAAACGGATTCTTTTTTGCGAAGGGACGGTATCTATGCTTGCTTTTTTCTTTTTGATATGATATGATGCAAACGAATCAAAATAATATATGGATTTCTTCAGGGCGGGGTGAAAGTCCCCACCGGTGGTATAGCCCACGAGCCGCAAGGCATGATTCGGTGAAATTCCGAGGCCGACAGTAATAGTCTGGATGAGAGAAGAAAGCGGACCGTCATTTGGTGGCGCATTTTTGCGTGTTCAAATGGCGGCATCAATGAACACATTGAGACCGCGGCATACCCTGAAGTGTATGCCGCGGTCTTTTTATTTTGCAGAAAGAAGGTGCTCCTTTGCAGGACGCAACACATAACCAAGACCGGATTTACATGCAAATGGCCCTTGCCCTGGCGAAAAAAGGAGAGGGAAAAACCGCGCCAAACCCTATGGTAGGAGCGGTGATTGTCAAAGATGACCGGATCATCGGAACAGGCTACCATATGGCATATGGACAGGCCCACGCAGAAGCCAACGCCATTGGCAATGCAATGGAAGATGTTGCAGACGCCACCTTATATGTCACCTTAGAGCCTTGTTCTCACTACGGAAAAACACCGCCCTGCGCCGACCTGATCCTCCAAAGGAAGATAAAGCGGGTGGTCATCGCCATGGAAGACCCCAATCCCTTGGTGGCAGGGCGTGGCGTGCAAAAGCTGAGAGACGCCGGCATCCAAGTGTCCGTCGGTTTGATGGAGCCGGAGAGCAGACAGCTAAACGAGGTGTTTTTAAAATACATTGTGGAAAAGCGACCCTTCCTATTCTGGAAATGCGCTATGACATTGGACGGAAAAATTGCAACTGTTACGGGAGAATCCCAGTGGATTTCCGGGGAGGCGTCTCGAAAAGAAGTACACCATATGCGAGGGATTTACACCGGCATCATGGTGGGAATCGGCACCGTTCAGGCCGACAATCCTCGTCTCACCTGCCGCACCGGCCTTCGAAATCCCATTCGAATTGTGCTGGACAGCGGTCTTCAGGTCAGCGAAACCGCACATGTGTTAGACGGCGCGGCCAAAACGATTTTGGCGGTGGGCCCCGGGACAGACCCGGATAAAATGGCTCGTCTTCGCTCCCGGGGCATCGAGTGCATTGAATCGCCCCTCCAAAACGGACATGTGGATTTGGATTTTCTGATGGATGTGCTTGGAAGCCGAGGCGTTGACAGCATTTTGCTGGAGGGCGGCCCCACCTTGGCATTTTCCGCGCTGGAGCATGGCTTGATTGACAAAGCGCGTTTTTACATTGCGCCCAAGCTACTGGGGGGCGCAGCCGCCAAAACTGCAACGGGCGGCGCCGGATTTCCTCACATTGCAAATGCGGTTGAGCTGGATGCGCTGTCGGTTTCCCGTTGCGGCGAGGACATTGTCATAGAAGGGTATCCCCGAAAAAGGAGATGACGCATTGTTTACGGGAATCATAGAGGAACTTGGAACGGTAACACAAATTCAAAAGGGAGCCCGTTCCTCCGTTCTCACCATACACGCCAAAAAAGTGTTGCAGGGTACACAAATAGGGGACAGCATCGCCACCAACGGCGTCTGCCTGACCGTCACTGCCATGGCTGGAAGTTCTTTCATGGCAGACGTTATGGCAGAAACCTTGCGCTGCTCCTCTTTGGGCCGCCTCAAAACAGGGGATCCCGTCCATTTAGAGCGCGCCCTGACCCTCTCCTCCCGCCTGGGGGGACATTTGGTCAGCGGACATATTGACGGAACAGGAACAATTGAAAACATACGGGCAGAGGACAATGCCATCTGGCTCTCTATCGCCCCTCCCCTTTCCCTGCTACGCTATATCGTGAAAAAAGGATCTGTCGCAATAGACGGGGTCAGCTTAACGGTGGCCAGTGTAACCGAAGGGGATTTTTCAGTTTCCATCATCCCCCACACGGGGGCGGAAACCACTTTGCTCCAGAAAAAGATCGGAGATATTGTCAATGTAGAGTGCGATATGATCGCAAAATACACTGAAAAATTGCTCAGCCCACCTTCCAAACCGTCCAGCCAAAGTCAGATTGATGAAGATTTTTTAAAAAGATACGGATTTTTCGCACCATGAAAGGAGAACCAAGATGGGACAGTTTCATTCAACCCAAGAACTAATCGACGAAATCAAAGCGGGAAGAAACATTATTTTAATCGATGATGAGAGCAGAGAAAACGAGGGGGATGTCATTTGCGCCGCACAATTTGCAACCCTTGAAAATGTTAATTTCATGGCGGCATACGCCAGAGGGCTTATCTGCATGCCTATGACGGCGGAATATGTAGAACAACTGGGTCTGCCGCAGATGTGTTCGCATAATACAGATAACCACTGCACCGCTTTTACCGTTTCCATTGACCATGTGGATACCACCACCGGGATTTCCGCTTATGAGCGCTCTGTCACTGCCCTAAAGGTGGTGGAAGACGGCGCCAAGCCGGAGGCGTTTCGCCGCCCCGGCCACATGTTCCCGCTGCTGGCCAAAAAAGGCGGCGTCCTGGAGCGGGACGGACACACAGAAGCAACGGTTGATCTCATGCGTTTGGCGGGCTTAAAGCCGGTGGGCCTCTGCTGTGAGATCATGAAAGACGACGGCATGATGGCCAGAACCCCGGACTTGCTCTCCTTTGCCCGCAAGCACAATTTAAAAATCGGTACGGTGGCCGACTTGATCCGTTACCGCAAAGAACACGAAACATTGGTCAAATGCGTCTCGAAAGCGAAGATGCCCACCCGATATGGTGATTTTGACATCCACGGATACGTGAATCAAATCAATGGCGAACATCACGTGGCTCTTGTGATGGGCGATGTTTCCGACGGAAAGCCTGTGCTTTGCCGGGTGCATTCAGAGTGCCTCACAGGGGACACCTTCGGCTCCACCCGGTGCGACTGCGGCCAGCAGCTGGATGCGGCCATGGGCATGATCGCAAAAGAAGGAAGGGGCGTTTTGCTGTATATGCGCCAAGAGGGGCGGGGCATCGGCATGATCAATAAAATCCGCGCGTACGCGTTACAGGACGAAGGATATGACACTGTGGACGCCAATTTAAAGCTTGGCTTCCCGGAAGATATGCGGGATTACACCATCGGCGCGCAGATCCTTGCAGACTTAGGCATTCGTGAGCTTCGTTTGATGACAAACAACCCCCTAAAAATCGACGGTCTCTCCGCCTTTCATCTTACCATCGTGGAACGGATTCCCATTCAGATGGAAGCCGGAAAAGACGACGCGTTTTATCTGCTGACCAAGCAAAGCCGCATGGGACATCTTTTAAATTATCAATCTTAGGAGGCGTATTATGATGAACACCATAGAAGGAAAATTGATTGCCGATGGTCTGAAAATCGGCATTGTCGTTGGACGTTTTAATGAATTTATCAGCTCTAGGCTGTTGAGCGGCTGCGTAGACGGGCTTCTGCGCCATGGAATGGAAGAGGCCGATATAACAGTTGCCTGGGTGCCCGGCGCGTTTGAAATTCCAATGGTTGCCCAAAAAATGGCCCTCGGGGAAAAATATGATGCCGTCATTTGCTTGGGCGCCGTCATTCGGGGCTCCACATCCCATTATGATCATGTCTGTGCCGAGGTGTCCAAAGGAATTGCCGCGGCAGGCATGCAAACCGGCTGCCCTGTCCTGTTTGGTGTGCTGACCACCGATACCATTGAGCAGGCCATCGAACGGGCCGGCACAAAAGCCGGAAACAAAGGATATGACTGCGCTTTGGGGGCGATTGAAATGGCAAATCTGCTGCGGTGCCTGTAAAACGCACGGTATCCATAGCCAGATCCAAAAAAGGCGGGCTTATCATATGATAAGCCCGCCTTTTTATCTTTTGCACGTTGCCCCGTCAAGGGTGGGTATCAATCCATAGAAAATACTTCTTTTGCATAACGGAGCAAGTTTTCCTTGTCGTTTTCCAAACGGCCGTCCAGCACCTGCGCCATCACGTTCTTCAAAATCACCCCGATGCTTGGCCCCGCCGGGATCCCCAGCTGGATCAGATCTGCTCCTGTTACGGCCAGCCGGTCAAGGGAATAGCACTCCCCGCTGCCGACCATCTCTTTGGCCAAATCTTCGGTTTGTTGCAAAAGCGCCACCGTTTCGGTGCGTTCCTTTGCTGCCGCAATCGCTTTTTTCATCCCGATCAGGTCAAAAGCCCCTTGCTCTCCCAGTAAATACAACAGTTGTTTGACGCAGGGCATTTCAGGCCGTAGCTTTAACTTCCTGTTTTGCAACAAACGAAAAATGGTTTGGATCTCCTTTTTCCCATAACAGAACCGCCGCAGAACGTTTTCCACTGCTTCTCCGTTTTCCGCCCGCTCAAGGGGGTGCAGCAGCACCGCCCATCGAACGGCTCTGCGGTGGGGAGCAGCCGAAACGGCCTTTGTCAGGGTCTTCCACCCGGTCAAACGTTTATCATGGAACTTACCCAGAGGCAAGCAATTTCGAAGCTCCGGAATCAAAGCCGCAACAATCGGAGAAAAGCCACGCAAAACGTTCCCAATATGCTCCCCCAGCAGGGTTTTCTCCCATTCGTCTCTAATGCGCTCCATGGAAACGGCGGTCAACCCGCTTCTTTGTTGGTACATCCCTTGGGCGGTGGCGTCCTCCACAGAAAACCCCAACACGGACGAAAAACGAAGTCCTCTCACAATGCGCAGCGCATCCTCCGCAAACCGCTCCCGCGCATCGCCAACGCAGCGGATGATGCCTGCGCACAAATCCGCCTGGCCCCCAAAGAAATCAATTACCCCTTTGGCCGGATGATACGCCATGGCATTGATGGTAAAGTCCCTGCGTCTTAAATCTGTTTCCAACGATTTTGTAAATGTCACTTGATCCGGATGCCGCCCATCGGAGTAGCTCCCGTCCCATCGGAAAGTTGTAATCTCCACCAGCTGTCCCTCCAGAACCACGCCAACGGTTCCGTGGCGCACGCCCGTACAAACCGTTGCTTGGTCATGGAAGCAGCGCAAAATCTCTTCCGGTGTGGCGTCTGTGCAAATATCCCAGTCGCAGGGTGTGACGCCTCTTATGGCATCCCGAATACAGCCGCCCACCAAATACCCCTGAAATCCGCCTTTCTCCAGCCTTTGTAACGCAAACAGGACAAACCCCGGAACATTCAGTACCATACGCACACACCCCGCTTTGCTTTTATTCCGAATATTATAACATGTTCGTTTGATCGAGGCAATTCTGTCTGCATCGGAAAAGATAAAGCGCATATGCGGCCTTTCCCGCTGAACAACGCCATTTGCATCAAGCCCCAACAGCAAGGCGCGTCTCCCAAGGCCATGCTCCTTTTGGCGCCCCTTCGCATATAGTAACCATAGAGACTGACTTGTCTCCTATTTTTATCGATTGACAAGGGGGAATCACATTGCTTCCGAGTAGCTCCATGAACAACATGGTGAACATAACCGAACCCGCTCAAGCTTGCAGCGACAAGCAGGGTTCTTTGCCTTCCTGCGCACCGCTTGCTGTCCCTTATGTTCCGTTCCAGCAGGAAGGCTCCTCAAAATACAACCAAAAAGAGGGACTTGAAAACGGAACGCTTTTTCCGGGGCTCAACCTGCCCTTCCATTGCGCCACCACACCAAACCCGCTTCCCAACACAGCATTGGCCGAGCTGATGGCTTTGGAGTTTGCGCTTGTCGATTTGGGACTCTATTTGGATACACACCCCAGCGATACAGAGGCGTTTGAACTGTACACAAAGTACGTGGCTTTGGAAAGAGACGGACGGAAACGCTATGTTGCCACTTACGGTCCCATTTTACAGACGGACGTTGCGAGCGCCAAGGAATACACCTGGCTGCATGATCCCTGGCCATGGGAGCTTGCGGAAGGGGCGGTGAAGTAGATGTTTATTTATGAGAAAAAACTACAGTATCCAGTCAACATCAAACGGCCAAACGCAAAATTGGCTTCCTTTATCATCTCACAATATGGTGGGCCGGATGGGGAGCTGGGCGCATCCCTGCGGTATTTGAGCCAAAGATATTCTATGCCATACCCAGAACTGAAGGGACTGTTAACAGATATCGGAACGGAAGAATCCGCTCCGCAAGGTTATCAATCAAACGGTGGGGAGCCTTGGATATAGCGTCAGCTCAAAATCGTCTGGCGATCCGTGCCAGCGGGCACGATGGGTTTTACTATAAAACGCTTTTTCCAAAACCCCTTTCAACATATCGTTTTTTGCTTTTGCATCAGGCAATTCACGATAGACGGCAAGCAGATGCTCTACTTTTGGGATAATGTTGCGCCGGCCGACCTCACGTGCTTTTTCGGCTGCGATTTCAGATTCAATTTCAGAAAGCTCCTGTTTGGCAACTTGGATGCGTTCGTTTAAAACGCGGGTTCGCTCTAAAAATGTTTCGGCTGTATACACGCTCTGTTCCAACAAATCATGTATATTGTCAAGCTGCCTTCCAATCGTTGTAATTTCCTCTTCCAGACGCTTGGCCGCTTTTCGCTTATATTCCATTTGAGATGTAATGTTATTTGAGCCTGACCCCCATTCCAAACGATATTCGTGAAGCCACTCGCCAAGGCCGGAAAGGACTCGTTCCTCAACACAATGCAGGGCACAGGAAACGTTATCACACGTTGGTTCAGCGCACATCAGCGTATCCGCCGTTTTTTTTCCGCTGTAAGGGCGGCGAATCATGCGCCTGCCGCACTTTCCGCAAACAACAAGGCCGGCAAGGGGGTTTTTTACCATGTATCTTTCCCCGATGGGGCGCTGTGAGTTTTTTGATATTATTTCCTGCGCCATTTGGAATGTCTCTTCCCGAACAATCGCCGGATGCCGCCCCTGGACAAGAATGCATTCGTCTGCCGAGGCACGGGGGCGTTCTAAGAAAACGTTTCCATCCACTATTTTTTTGACGGCCGGTCTCCAGTTCCAGCGAATTTTCCCAATGTAAACAGGGTTGATCAGGATATCACGGATCGTGGAGGATACCCAAGCTCCGCCGGTTTTTGTTGGCACTTTGAGCATGTTCAGGCGACGGGCGATCAAAGAGACGCCCAGCCGTTTAAAATCCCCGTCAGATGTTGCTTCTCCCGTTGTGTAGAGGGAGAAGATGAAGCGGATGGTGTCTGCTTCATCCGGCATCGGCTCCAGGGTCCAGCCTTTCTCATTGGCCAGTTTAACACGCTCGTATCCATAAGGGGCTTTGTTGCTGACATATTTCCCTTCCTTTACGGACGTGATTCGGCCGCGCTGCAGCCGGCGGTTGATGGTTTTGTATTCACGGCGGCTCATGAACAAACCAAATTCAAAATATTCTTCGTCGTATTCGTTGTTCGGATCATACGTTTTGAGCGGCGTAATGATGCGGGTGTTGGAACACTTAAAGGCTTGGGCAACAATCCCTTGATCAATGGTATCCCCACGGGCGAGACGCTCCACTTCCATCACGAGGATTCCGCCCCACAGGCCTTGTTCCACTTCTGAAAGCAGCTTTTGCATAACAGGCCGGGAGGCAATGGTCTCTCCGGAAACGATCTCTCGATATATTTCAGTTACATTGAGCTGAAGGCGGCTGGAAAGTTCCAGCAGCGCCTTTTCGTGCCGGGCAAGGGTTTCGCCTTCGCCTCGTGACTCCGCTTCCGCATCGGCACGGGATTTTCGCAAGTATAAGCAGTATTCTTTTGTTTTGTGATTCATGTCTCCTAACTCATGAGCGTTGCGTTTCATGTCCATGGGTGCTTCACTCCTTCCAGTGCTTTTTGGGGGTGAAACGCTTTTTGTTTTTCACCTTGGTGGCTTTTGGCTATGGCTTCATAGGAGCCAGGATGGATGGTATCAAGGAGGACATCGTCAAACGCGAAATCGCCGCCGTCTTCCAGCTGATTCATCAGGCGCTCCAAATCCCGGCTAACGTCACGCCCATCCTCCGTGGCAAGGATGGGCGCTGTTTCTGTTCTTCTTAAGCGAATCCTTGCCGCAGGCAGATAAGCTTTTGTATCCGGCAGAACTGTCGGGCTGCACGGTGGACGGCCTGCTACGGGCGGAGAGGGAGGAGACACATAAGCAAAAAACCGGCACACAGAAGAGGAAAGAAACGCCCTATGGGAAATAAACTTACCCCGCCGGAACGCTAAGTCAGGCAAGGCAGGTTACTCAAAACAACAGAAACGGCGTGTTGCCTATTGTTTGATCTGTCTTGGCCCCTGCGGAGGTGTCTGTTTTGTCAAACACAAGGGGGCATAGGACGTGCGGTGCTTTGCGTAAAGTGCAAAGGGAGGTGGTGTGCGTGAAAAGGTCCAGCCTAGAGGAAAACCCCCACATTGTACGAGAATTTAAAATTGGGAACACGAGAATCAAAATTGCTGATAATTATTGTGCCGGGAAGACCAAAGAGGAAGTGCAGCGGATATTGAAAGAGATCGCCGCAACGGCGCAGATACACCTTTCCGCAGCCGCACGGAGAAGTGAGTGATCAGCGACCCTTCGCCCCCCCGTAGAGGGGGCCTTAGGCGGACAAGCATAGGAGGACAAGGATGCCTCCTGCCGAGAAAGGGAGGAAGCAAAATGCGTGATAGGGGGGAAGTGGGAGAACAACAGGAAGCGGAGGGGCACAAAAGTGAATCGATACGTCTGCCAGCTTTGCGGCCGGTTCAGCCTATTCAGCGGCGGTGCCGAGTATGCAGCTTAACGATCGTTACCTCTATCCGGATTGCGACGGGCGGATTATCCTCGTGCCGGGGGGACAGAGCGGATAGGCGCAGGGCAGGAGTACATACCCCAAGCTGGACAGTAAAAAAGGCGGCTATATACAGCCGCCCGAGAGGATTACTTTTCAGTGATCGGTTTTGATTTCTTTTTGGTGTGTTTGGCCGCGCCCTGAAGCTCAGGCACTGGGGGTTCTTCGTTCTTCGGCTTCATGTGGGTTGCTCCGGGACGCTTCATACCTTGTTTGGCCATAGTGTATCACCTCAAACAGTAGGATAACCGGAAGAGAGTAAAATATGTCAATTGATTTAAAACGCACTGCGGGGGAACAGGGGAGAGCGGAGGCGGCAAGCAAGGAAACTTGAAAACATGGTGAAGAAAGATGGCGTCAAAACGGCGGCTGAAACGATCCACCGCATACACCGTATGAACATGGACACGGAAATCAATCTATGTGATGTATTGACGGTCATTGACGCACTGGACAAGCCTTATTCATGACTGCCATTGTGACATAGAAAGAAGGATGTTTTGGATGACCAGGGAACTTAATAAGCGCAGGGCGCCGGTTTCTCCTCTTTCCCCGGCGCCCTGCATTTTCTCAAACGTTTGAATCAATCCTTCGGTTTTTCCATCGCATGTTTGGCATCTGCTTTGCGTTGATTGCGGTACTTCACAACTTGCGGATGGTTGTAGACCATTCTGTCAATTTCCCTTACAAAAGTCGGGACAATTGTCAAACCGACGACAGCAGCCCAATGACCAATCCCTATGTAAGACAATCCAAACAGGGTTCTAACGGGAGTCACAACAATCAAGGCAAAGGTACAGATCATGATAACAGCGCTGAGCACAAGCGGCTTGTTGCTATGAAGGTTTCTTTTAAAAACCGACTTTTTGGTACGCACATGGAACACATGTAATATAGAAGTCCAGCCAACTGTTAGAAATGCCATTGTTTGTCCAATGGCCGCGGAATTTGGTATTGTTCCGGACATCGCGACAAATGCGCCTAAATAGTAGGCCAGCAAAGACACAACCGAACAGGCCACCGTTTGACGCAGGATCTTATAAATAAGCTCCCCCTTAAAGAAGCCGTCGTCGCGTCTTATCGGCTTTTGATTCATAAGGTTTTCATCTGATACTTCCCGTGCCAACTGTAAGCCCGGAATCCCGTCTCCAAGCAAGTTGATGAGCAGCAGCAGAACCGGTGTAAGCACGATCCCCCATCCGGCTATCTGGGCAAAAAGCATAATCACAATCTCGCTGAAGTTGCATACCAGCAAAAAATGAATGGTTTTGCGGATGTTTTCATACGTATTGCGTCCAACATCCACTGCTTCTACAATCGTTGTAAAGTTGTCGTCGGTCAAAATCATGTCGGACGTGCTTTTGGCAACCTCGGTTCCTGTTTTCCCCATAGCAACACCAACATCGGCAGCTCTGAGCGCAGGCGCGTCGTTGACACCATCTCCGGTCATGGCAACCACTTCGTCATTTGCCTGCCATGCCTTTACGATTCTTATTTTATCCTCCGGCGAAACCCTTGCATAGACGGAGTAGCTTCTCACGGTGTCGTGAAGCTCCTGCTCCGGCATCTGTGCCAGCTCTGTTCCGGTGAGTACCTTCTGACCTTCCTCCAAAATGCCTATTTCTCTGGCAATCGCTCCCGCCGTGGCAGCGTGGTCGCCGGTGATCATAACGGTGCGTATGCCGGCTGCCTTTGCCTTTTGAATTGCAGCCGCCACTTCCGGGCGCGGCGGGTCAATCAAACCAACCAGCCCAAGCAAAGTTAAGTCCCTTTCCAGCAGTTCCAGATTCTCTTCTTCAGGCAGCTCCTCGATATATTTATACCCCACCCCGATGACCCGCAAAGCATTTTCAGCGAACAGGTTGTGAACCTCCTGCGTCTTTGTAGCGACAGATTCAGATATCTTGGCAAGGGGGAGCCTCTCTATGGCTCCTTTTGAAACAACAATCCATCCCTTGTCTCCTGCTTGCACCACCACTGTCATGCGTTTTCGCTCGGAAGAAAACGGAATTTCAAAAACCTTCGGGTACTCCTCATCCATTTCAACCCGGCTATATCCTTTTTGATCGAAAAGACGAATGATTGCAGATTCGGTAGCGTCACCAATATATTGCTTTACGCCCTGTTCGTCTGTTTCTACCGTGGCGTTGCTACACATAGCCAGCAGAATAAGCAGCTGCTTCTGCGCTTCATTAAAATCGCTGTCTGCATCAAAAGCTTCATCCCCGCATATGTACAGTTTTTTTACTGTCATACGGTTTTGAGTCAAAGTTCCTGTTTTATCGGAGCAAATAACAGAAGTGTTCCCTAAGGTTTCCACCGCTTGGAGCTTTCGTATCAATGCATTTTTGGTCACCATCTTCTGGACGCCGTTGGTCAAGGATAATGTTACAATTAAAGACAGCGTCTCCGGTACAGCGGCAACCGCCAGCGATATGGCGACCATCATCATAGTGCCCAAATCAGTGCCGCCACGCAGCCCAACCGCCAAAAGGAAAAATGCCGAAGCAAGAGCGATCCAGCTGATGGTTTTGCCCAGAGAATCCAACCTGTGCTGCAAAGGAGTCTTTACCAGCTTGCCCTCGTTCAGATGTTCCGCGATCTTACCCATCTCGGTGTTCATACCGATGGCAGTTACAACGGCCACCCCATGCCCGGCCGTTATGATACAGCCCGAAAACACCATGTTGCTTTGGTCTCCAATGCCGCATCCCTCCGGAAATATGGCCTGCGAATCTTTTTCAGAAGCTTCGCTTTCTCCGGTGAGGGCGGATTCATCGGAAAAAAGGCCGGTGGTTTCTAAAAGCCGGGCGTCAGCGGGAACCACATCCCCAGTCTCCAGCACAATGATATCCCCGGGAACAAGCTCACTTGTGTCAATGTTTTTTTTGGAACCTTCCCGCAGCACAATACAGGTGGGCGCATTCATCTCCGCCAAAGCGCTCAGCGCCTTTTCCGCCTTCCCCTCTTGTGTAATGGCCAAAACGACGTTCAGAATAACCACCACAAGGATAACCATAGGCTCGATCAGGCCGGATCCATGGTGGATGGCGAGTGCGAAAGAAAGAAGAGTCGCAACGAGCAAAACAATGATGGAAACATCTTTGAGTTGAAATATAATCCGCTTGACCAGGCTGCTTTTCTTTTGCACAGCCAATTCGTTTTTCCCGTATTCCGCCAAGCGTTGCTCCACTTGAGACAAAGTTGCCCCTATTTCAGGATCAACCTCGAATACATCCAGCACTTGTTGCTTTTCCTTATCATAATAGTTCATCAAAAACCTCATCCTTTACTGATACAAGTTATTTATACGTTCACGAATCTGTTCTCCTATTTTCTTCATGCGGAAAAACAAAATGATATTGTTGATTCCATAAGCAATGAGCATGCATGCGATGGAAACAGACACCACGAAGGCAGATAAAACTGGAGCAAACAGAAGCAGAAAACCGAACACAGCGCCCACAATTCCGAACGCCAGCAACCATCCCCATTGACGGTATCCCTCTTCTTTCAAAGAAACCGACCCGACGATTCGGGTGATCCCTGAAAACATAACCCATGCGGCAAATATAAACGGGAGCAGAACAACCAATGCGGCAACGCCGCGCCCGAATATGGTCCAAACGCCGAACAATGTCGAGATCACCCCATTTGCCAGCATCCAAGGGGAGCGATGCCCTTTTTCTTCGCTGCAAAAGGAAACGATTTCACCAACGCCTGAGATGAGCATGGAAATCCCAATGAAAAGCGCCAATGTGACAAGGTTTTCGAGCGGTGTAAACAGCATCGTAATGCCAAGAACAACGATTAAAATGCCAGAAACCAACATAAGCCATTTTGTCATGTTATATATCTTTTTCATAATACATCCTCTTCTCCTTTGATTTGTTTGATTTATTTTCTACGTTTATTGCCACCCACAATATGAACCATGTTAAGACATATGATACAATGGCAACATCAACTCAATCTCAACGAACAATATATTTCAATTGAAGTTGAGTTGACATTGGAGGGGTATACTCATTGTCCGCAAACAAAACAGATGAATCAAAAGGAGGAGGTGCCTTTATGCTTACAATCCTTGTGGTAGAGGATCACGCAAACACCCGACTTCTAATGGCAGCGGTATTGTCAGATGCGCAGTACACGCCGGTATTAGCGGAAAACGCGCAGGAGGCTTTGGACATTATTGATCACCAACATATCGATTTAATGATTACAGACATCATGATGCCCGGTATGGATGGATATACTTTAACAGAGCAATTGAGAGAAGCGGGTTATGATTTTCCGATCTTGATGGCGACGGCGAAGGAAACCATAAAGGACAAGCGAAAAGGTTTCATCGTTGGAACAGACGACTACATGGTGAAGCCGATAGATGAAGAGGAGCTGATCTTGCGGGTGCGGGCCTTGCTGCGGCGGGCAAAAATCGCCAATGATAGAAAAATTAAAATAGGGAGCGTCACGCTCAATTATGATACGTTAACGGTAAATCGAGGGACTGAGCGGACGACGCTTCCGCAAAAAGAATTTATGCTGCTTTACAAGCTGCTTAGTTACCCCGATATAGTGTTTACCAGAATGCAGCTGATGGACGAAATATGGGGATATGATTCTCAAACAGACGATCACACCGTCAGTGTCCATATCGGGCGTCTGCGGGAGCGGTTTGGTGCATGGCCGGAGTTTGATATTGTTACGATTCGCGGCCTTGGCTACAAGGCGGTAAAGCATGATCAATGATAAAGGAAAGATCAGCAGAAAGCAAAAAATATCGACGCTTTTATGGCTGGTTATCTTCATATTTATAATCTTGCTGATCAGTATCGTCATCGCAGGCGGCATCTCGGTTTTTCTTGTCAACATCAAGATCCTTCCCCCTTTATCAGCGAACCGGTTTCCTGTGCTTTTGATCTTTATTTTGGCTGTCAGTTTGCTGATTGGCACAATCTTGTCCATATTGGGCGGAGAAATGCTTTTGCACCCCCTCGTAGTGCTGACTGCCGCGACAAGCGAGATCGCAAAGGGAAATTTCGACATTCGGGTTAAGGTGCGGGGGCCAAGGGAAATGGAGGCCCTTGCCGAGAGCTTCAATGAGATGGCGCAGGAGCTTTCCTGTACTGAAAAAATGCGTGATGATTTTGTCAGCAACATATCCCATGAGTTCAAAACGCCGGTGGTCTCCATTCGCGGGTTTGCCCGACAGCTCAAAAAAAACAGCCTGGCGTTGGAACAGCGCGAGAAATATTTGGATATCATCATTGCGGAAACGGAACGTTTGACACGCCTATCCAGCAATATGCTTTTGCTGACAAAGCTTGAGAACACGGATATCAAAATCCATAAAAATACGTTTTTTCTGGATGAACAGATCCGCAGATCAATCTTGCTGCTTGAGCCGCAAATCTCCAAAAAGGAGTTAAATCTTGATATCCGCCTCGAAACAATTCAGATTGAAGCAAATGAGGAAATATTGCAGCACGTATGGGTGAATTTGCTGGAAAACGCAGTTAAATTCACGCCGGAATACGGAACGATTGCCGTATCGCTGGCTGCTGTTGATGATGCGGCTGTTTTTAAGCTTTTCAATCCAGGATCCGGACTGGATGACGAAACAAGAAAGCGGATGTTCGACAAGTTTTATCAGACAGACTTTTCAAGGTCCACCGAAGGGAACGGCTTGGGACTCTCCATTGTTAAAAAAATAATCGACTTTGCAAATGGCAGTGTCTTTGTTGAAAGCCGGCTGGGAAGGGGTACGTGCTTTACCATCCGTTTACCTTTGAAAAAGAAGCTTATGGGAAAAACCGAAAACACTTAGGGACAAGGATTTCACGCCCCTCTGCAAGCCGCCGTTGGCGCCTGTTTTTTGGTTTGCTTTTTTGCGGAGCAGCTGGTATGGGTCGTTGTTTGAAGCAATGTTGCAAGGACATTCATAAACAAGTTCTGGGAAATGGCGGGTTAACCTTTCCCAGAACTTTATATTCGCAAGCCACGTGGCTAAGAGTTATTCACAGCAGAAGACTTCTGACCCTGTTTGCATTGGACTGCGAGGGGTTTCCGGTTTACATGGGTCGCAGAGCTCCTGTATCAATTCTAATTTTTGATAAAGAACCTGCTCCAAAAATGTGGCGCTGATTACAGTGCGGTTGACAGAACGGTTGGCCTCAAGAAGGATATCGGGGTCGTCGGTGGCCGCTATTGTTCTTTGCAACTTCTCCGCCTCAGCGTTAAGGATATTTGAGATTGCCATCTGCATCAAAGCGACAGATTCCAACAGATCCTCGCACGGTTTCGGTTCAGGGTGAGGGGGCTTCGGCTTGCATTGACAGCACAGATCAGGATCAAAAGCGCCATCGACCGGAACACATTCCAGAACATAAGGGTAGCAACAGTGTTTTGATGCCAAAACAAACAGGCAGCACCTTCCGTTTTTTCGGGGGCTACAAGCAAAAACAGCTGCATCCACATACAAATCCTTCGGAACACGGCGCTCCCATAGAGTTTTTCCGTTCCTCAGGCAGCAACGAATCATCTGCCTGTCTTCGGCGAGATAACAGTAGAAATAGTGATGCTCCGCGGCGATCGCACCAACAACCCATCGGTTGGTTTTATGAGTACAAGTCACGAAGCCTTTGTTACCTCTGATGGATACCCAGACCAGCCCAATCGCGGCGGCCAGGAGCAAACTTTTTTCCTTGCAGTCATAGCTGATACCGGTGATTACACCTACCCCCGCGCCGGTTTTCGCATCCCGTAATCGGACGAAATTTACCTCACGAAAGCACGCATCCAATTGATACAATACAGAAGGGGATCGACCGTCAGAGGCCCAAAAGCAACACATGCATGGGTCATAACATAGTGACGTGTAACACCGACAGGTCGGAAAACACCCCGTTTCACGGAAACAGCGATCTAGCTGAATGACTGCCTGAGACCCTTGTGTGATTAAAAAAAAACAACAGCCGTTCGAGGCGATTCCTCGATATCGGACAGGACAGGCGCTTGCAAGCGAGATTTCAGATTGTATTTTGATTATAGTTATCACTCCTCGCTGGACCGGTCTTTTCAAACCGGTGTTTTTGTCCGCAGGGAGGTGCGAACCCGATCGCACCTCCCTGCGGTTATGGTTTATTCTGCCTCGACAGACATCGGATGGGGCGGACAAGAACAGAGGCAGTCTTCAAACAACTCGAGTTTTGACAGGAGAATCATTTCCAGACGGGACACCGGCATTTATTACCCGTTCGACACTTCGATTTGCCTTCAGAAGATCACAGGGCAAAGACAGGAGATGGAAATCAATTTATTCAATTTATTGCACTCTGCACCAGAACGCAGCCCAGCGCGGCTTGTTCCTGCGCTACGGACTCAATAATATCGGTAATCGCCTGACAGCGACTGATCGGTTTAGGCGGCATAATAGGCATATTCAATCTCTCCATTTTCATCAGATAAGCACAGGCTGGTCATAGCCGGCTTTCCTTAACAGTATATTCCGCTCCTGATTTATCCGCAACAAGGAAAGTGATTTTGCTATCTAGCATGCAGGTGCAGGGGGGTCTCTATTTTCGGCTTGCAGTACTGATTTACTTGTGCAAACATATAATGGAAACGAATCGACTTGTTTGGAGGAACGGATATGCGTTCTGCTGACGCGCGGCCGGAAGCAGAAGGAATAAAACAGAGACAACCATTGGACTGATGTCAGTACTTTTCCACCCATGGCAAAAAGACCGGCATTTTTTATGCCGATGCAGATAAAACCATCAGGAACGGTCTTGGCCCGGTTGCAAGGGTGCGGCTCGCATGGCTTTCTTCCGAAACGAGTGTTCGCAAGAGCAGATTTAGACGCTGAAAAAGAACAGAATCTGATGCGCGGATTATGAACGAAAGGCGGACACGGCATGGTTCAATCTTATCCATTGACGGCGGGGCATCCGGGTGTCATTCCGGCTACATTTTTAATTGAATTTGAAAAGAGAACCGGAAGGCCAATCTGCGCGTTGTTTGACATCATTGCAGGCACATCCACCGGCGGAATCCTCGCCGCCACGCTCACGGTTCCAGACAACAAGGGAAAACCGAAATATTCCGCGGAAGAGGTGTGCAGCGCCTATTTTGAACACGGCGGAGCGATCTTTCACAAAAGCGTGCTGCGTATGGTCACAACGCTGGGGGGCCTGATCAGCCCATTTATTCCCCAAGAAAGATAGAGAAAATGTTGGGGCAATATCTCGAACCAAACGGCTGCATACAACGCTGACAGAGGTCCTTATTACGGCTTACGACATGTCCAGCAGCACACCGTGGTTCTTTAAAACGTCATATGCCAAGCAGCATCGCAACCCCGTGGACGATCCGTTGCTGACGCAGGTTGTCAGAGCGACCATCGCCGCACCAACCTATTTTCCGCCCCTTGTAATGGAAGGGCACTGCATGGTTGACGGCGGCGTGTTTGCGTGCAACCCGGCTCTATGCGCGTATACGCAGGCGCGCAGGATGTACCCTGAAGAAGATGATTTTCTGGTCGTGTCCCTTGGCACCGGGTTGCAGGAGCACAACCGACCCTGCTCTGATGTTTACAATTGGGGGGGTCATAGACTGGGCCGTACCCATCAGCAGCGTAATGTTAAACTCGTCCAGCGCAACGGTCGATTACCAGATGCTGTCGTTGGTGGGAAGAAAAAATTACATACGTTTTCAAGTGCAGTTGGAGGAGGATGCCGCGAAAATGGATGATGCAAGCGATCAGAACATTCGGAAGCTGGAGTCGATTGCCCGGCAAGAAATAATGAGGCAATCCATGACAATTGATAGGATCTGCCGAACCTTGAAAAATAATTGAAAGGCCAAAACTTCAGGCTCATATATCGGCGGCTCGCCCTTCATACGGGAGTCGGCGGCCCTTTTATGATAACGAGGCGGAAAGCGCGACTGACCAGCTGCAATTGTATTTTTATTGCGGCTGGTTTTTGTTTAAAGAAATTCACGATCCAATTTTTTAACCGCTTGTCCCATGAAATCTGCGAAACATTCAAGGAACGCACCTGTCATTGGATAAATTACATATTCAGTGGAAAGACTTAGTAATAAAACGAAAGGTAGGTGGCGGACAGATGCATTTCGCAATCGGGAAAAGTATAGAACGCAAGGATGCCTGGGACAAGGTAACCGGAAACGCGGATTATACCGATGATTTACCTGCTACGGGCATACTTTCTGCAAGGCTTCTGACCAGCACATGCGCCCATGCCGTCATTCAGCGTATCGATATTTCCAAAGCACTTGCAGTCC
The DNA here is from genome assembly GCA_050950425.1 of Oscillospiraceae bacterium. GTDB lineage: Bacteria > Bacillota > Clostridia > Oscillospirales > Oscillospiraceae > RGIG529. The sequence goes on along the minus strand of JBMNHO010000002.1, from coordinate 250,985 downwards.
AAGGGGTGAATCTGTTTTAACGGGAGCACAATGCCCCGAGCTATTTGGGCCGTTGGTCTTGGATCGACCCGCGCTGGCAAGGGATGTTGTGCGCTATGCGGGAGAGCCGGGTAGCGCTGGTGGTTGCACAGGATGAACCAACCGCTGAACGGGCTGTCCGGCTGATTGAAGTGGAATATGCGCCGCTCCCTTTTGTTCTAACGCCCTCTCAGTCACTGGCAGACGGAGCTGTTTTGGTGCATCAGAAATCCGACGGATATCAAAAGACCATGGCTGACGTGTATCCCGAGGGGGGAACCAATATAGCCAGCCGCTATCAAATACGCAAAGGCGATTCAAAGCAGGCGTTCACCCAGTGCGACGTCATTGTGCGGCACCGATTTTCCGTGCCGCCTTCTGATCATCTGGCCATGGAGGTGCGGACCGCCCGTGCCGAAATTTCTTCGGATGGCCGTATCACCATTACGACAGCATCCCAGTCTCCCTATGCGGTCAGGGAACAGATTGCAAACGCGTTCCTGATCCCATCCGGACAGATACAGGTTAAGGTTCCTTTTGTCGGTGGCGGCTTTGGAGGGAAATCTCCCGTGTTTTTGGAGATACTGGCGTTTCTGGCCTCGCGCAGCGTGGCGGGAAGGCAGTTCGTTTGATTATACCAAGGGAACAGGATATGGCTTCCGCACCCGGGCGGATCGGATTAGAGGCAGAGATTAAGCTGGGGGCCAATCGGGCGGGAATCCTTGGGCCGCTGAGATGACCTATCGGCTTGACTGCGGAGCTTATACCGACATCTCGCCCTATATGGCCAAAGCCATTGCCGTGGATTGTACAGGCCCCTATCATCTGGAACATTTAAGCTGCGACGCTCTGTGCGTTTATACCAATCATACCTATGCAACCTCCTATCGGAGCTTTGCCCATGAATCTTATACCTTTTGCATGGAGCGCATGATGGATATACTGGCCCACAAGTGCGGGCTTGATCCGTTGGAATTGCGGATTCAAAATGCCATTCACTCGGGCAGTTTAACCCCTACGCAGGTTGTCTGTACAGACAGCTTGATGGGGAATCTGACGGAATGTCTGAACAAGGTAAAGTCACTTTCTGAATGGGACGGCGGACAGGCTACCGTCATCAAGCAAGACGTTGTGCGCGCAAAAGGCGTGGCCTGCTTATGGAAAACAGAGAACCCGCCCACCGATGCCGTTTCCGGCGCCATGATCACCTTTAATTCGGACGGAAGTGTCAACCTGAACACCGGAGTGGTGGAGATGGGATCGGGCGGGCAAACGAATTTGGCGCTGATTTTAGCGGAAAGGCTTTGCATCGACCCCGAGCAGGTTCATGTTGTGTTTTACTGTGGATACGCAAACGGCGCCGGAGCATTGGAAAACAGTTGCCAGCCTCACGGAGTATATGGCGGGCATGCGGTTATGCGCGCGGCAGATGACTTGATTCGGCAGCTGCGGCAAAACGGAGCCGAAGCGTTCGGATGCCTTCCGGAAGAGATTGAGGTAAAAAACGGACGTGTGTTCCCCAAAATGCATCCCGGAACGTTCATCGCGTTCCAGGATATTGCGCAGGGGTACAAATCCACCGAGGGAGAGTCATTGGGAGAGCCGGCTCTGGGGCGCGGCGGTTTTATGCTGAAAGGCCTATGTATGCTTGACCCGCAAACCGGCAGGGGAAAGACTGGCCCCGCCTGGACCCTTGGCGCGCAGGTGATAGAGATTGAGGCGGATCTGAACACGTTCTCGTATCGCATTATTTCTGCATCCGCTGTGATGGATGTTGGAAAAGCGATTCATCCGGAGCTGATGCGGGCGCTGATCGCGGGGGGGCATGTCTATGGGTGTGAGCCTAGCCAGCCGGGAGGCTTTTTTGTACAACGAGAAAGGCATACCGCAGGCGCCCAACCTACGGACCTATAATTATTGCATATCGGGCAGGAACCGGAGTACCGCGTGGGCTTTGTAGAAACACCGGAAACGAATTCTCCCTATGGCGTTCGCAGCTATGCCGAGCACGGTATCATCGGCATCCCCCGCTGCGCTGGGCAACGCGCTTTCTATCGCTTTCGGGAAAGAGCTTTCCTTTCTGCCCCTTACACCCGAGCGAATTTGGAGATTGGTCAAGGAGGATATAAATGATCCGTTTGATTTTTGTTTATTGCCGGCCGAGTACGCTGGATGAAGCGTATGAGGCATTTGTGCAGCTTCAAAGCGAGGGGAAAAACCCTGTCTATTATGCCGGTGGCAGCGAGATCATTACCATGTCTCGGGATGGAAGCATAAAACCCGGGGCTGTGATTGATATCAAAAAGATTCCCGAATGCAAGGGCTTGTCGATTGCCGATGAAGAGCTGCACATAGGCGCCGCATGCACCTGAATCAAATAAAGGAGTCCAAGCTGTTTCCTCTGCTGAACTTGGCTTGCGGGAGAATTGCAGACCACACCAACCAATGCAGGATCACACTGGGGGCAATGTGTGCGGAACCATTATTTACAGGGAAACAAGTCTGCCGCTGCTGCTTTCGGACGCAGCCATCTCCTTGTTTGGAGGCCGGGGCTTGCGCACAGTACCCTTTCAGAGCGTGTTTCAAGGACGTATGAAGCAAAGTCCGGATGAATTGATCGTGCAGCTGCATGTGCCGGGGTGGGCGCTTGGAGCGCCGCATTTCCATGTGAAACGGACAACGAATGAAAAAATAGATTACCCCCTTGTGAGCATGGCCGCCCTTGTAAAAGATGGCAAGTTACGTGCCGCATTCTCCGGTGTTTGCCCTTACCCTTTTAGAAGCGCCGAAATGGAAGCCGTTTTCAATGATCGCACGTTGTCCTATGCCGACCGTGCGGATCAAGCGACAAAATTGCTGCCGGGACCCGTGTACAGCGATGCGGAGGGCTCCGGAGAATACCGAGTATTTGTTTTTAAGAATATGGTGCAAGCTCTTTTGCAGGAGGTTGAAAATGGTCAGGTATGAGGGGAAAACCGTAATAACATTACATGTCAATGGAGCGCTTTATGAACTGGCGGTGCGGCCGTCCGATTTGCTGCTAGATGTCCTCCGGGAACAGCTTGGTCTGACTGCGGCAAAGCCCGGCTGCAAAAACGGCGACTGCGGCGCATGTACGGTCATCATAGACGGCTGGCCTGCCAAGTCCTGTCTCGTTTTAGCGGCGGAAGCAGAAGGCCATATTATTTTAACGGTAGAGGGGTTGGAAGGAAACGCCGCAATCCAGAAAGCCTTTTTAGAGGAAAACGCCTTCCAATGCGGGTATTGCACATCGGGATTTTTGGCGGTCTGTCATGCCATGCAGATGCAGCAACCCCATTATGCCTGAAGAGCTTGTAATGGAAGAATGGCTGCAATCCAATCTCTGCCGCTGCACCAGCTATCAGGAAATCCGCAAGGCGGTGTACGCTATGTACAATAAAACAAAATAACAGATGGGCCGGCACCAATTCACGGAGTTTGGCTGCCCTATTCAAGGGACTTGTGGAAGAAAGGGCCTATACTCTTTCAGGGAAAAGCGAGTGCAGCCAGGAGCGTCCGGATAGGGGCGGGCGTTGCAACGATGACACGGGCCCCCGTTATTCGTCGGCGAAAGGGTTATGGGGCGTATAAATGGCGTGCAAAAGCGTTTGCATGCACAGGTGCAATGGGATTAAAAAATCAGTAGCCCGCACATTCGAGTGCATGACGTTATCGCACACTCGAATGTGCCTCCTGTAAAAAGGCGCGGCTACTGATCTTTATTTTGTCCATTCGACAAGGAAAAACCTTCTTATTTGGCTATAACCACTCGCCATATCGTCTGATGTAAAACCGCTTGATCCATTGAGAGGCAAGAAAATATCCTGCAAGAATGAGCGCGAGCCAGGGCGCGAAGGACAAGGGAAGGGGGCATCATGTCAATGCCGGACGCAAGCTGGGTGAACCCGATCACAACGGAAATGACGGCAACCATTGCGGTAGACACCAGCAGCGGGGGCAGACGGCATACTTCGCAGAAAGGGGATTTTCGCCGTCCGGATGATGTGGATAACCAAAACCTGCGATACCGTTCCAAAGACGAACCATCCGCATTGAAACAATGACGACAGCTCCATCGTATTCGCGCCAATGACCCACCACATAACGGAAAAACACAGGATGTCAAACACCGAACTAAGCGGGCCCATATAGGCCATAAATGACTTAATAGAATGTGCTTCCCATTTACGCGATTTTTTAATATATTCGTCATCTACCCTATCAAAAGGCATTCCCATCTGGGAAAAATCGCACAATAGGTTTTGCACCAAGATCTGAACCGGCAGCATGGGCAAAAACGGAAGGAAGATGCTGGCGATGATGACTGAAATCATATTCCCGAAGTTTCCGCTCACTGCCATTTTTATATATTTCATGATATTTCCAAAGATGCGGCGCCCTTCGATGATGCCTTCCTCAAGCACCATTAGATCCTTCTCCAACAAAATGATGTCAGCGGTTTCTTTGGCAATATCAACGGCGCTGTCCACGGAAATTCCTACATCAGCTTGATGCAGCGCGGGCGCATCATTGATACCGTCACCCATGTAGCCAACGGTGTGTCCCGCCGCTTGAAAGGTCTTTACCACACGCTCCTTTGGGAAGGCGAAAGTTTCGCGAACAAATCGCAGGTTTTTACCGCATCGAAAAGCGAAGCATCATCCATATGGTCGACGTCGGTTCCCGTTAAAAGAGGGAAGGTTTTTACGCCCACTTTACCGCAGACTTTAACGGCCACGCCTTCGCTGTCTCCTGTCAGAACAACAGTGCGCACGCCGTGTTCTTTCAGGGCGGCAATGGCGGCGCCCGCGCTCTCTTTTGGCGGATCAAGAAAACCCACAAAGCCGATTAAAACCATATCTTGTTCATCGGCTACGCCAAAGGTGTCGCTGTCGGGTACTTCGTTTTTTTGCGCAACCGCAACCATCCGCAGGCCATCGGCATTGTGTTTCTCATATACATCAAGGGCAGTGCGGCGTGTTTTCTCATCCATCGGCAGAACACGCCCCTGCATCTCCACAAAAGACGAAATGGCGACTATCTCTTCCACAGCGCCTTTGGTAATGAGCTGCCGTTTGCCGCTTTTATCCGTTAGGACCACGCTCATTCTACGGCGGGAAAAATCGAAGGGGATCTCATCCACACGACTGTAATTCACCAGAATATCTTCGAGTCCATTTCGCTTTGCCCTATTGATGATGGCGAGGTCGATCAGATTTTTCAGGCCTGTCTGAAAATAACTGTTGAGATAGGCATGACGCAGAATGCGGGTGTCGTCTTCGCCGTGCAGGTTCATGTACCGCTCCAGCACAATTTTGTCTTCGGTTAATGTCCCTGTTTTATCCGTGCAAAGGACATCCATTTCTCCGAAGGTTTGGATCGCGCCGAGGGTGCGGACAATCACCTTGTGCTTTGACATGGAAACGGCGCCTTTTGCCAGGGTTGACGACATAATGACAGGCAACATTTCCGGCGTAAGCCCTACCGCGACACTGATCGAAAACAACAGGGCGCTGGACCAATCGCCCTTGGCGAGCCCATTGATCAGAAAAACGGCAGGCACCATGACCAGCATCATGCGCACCAGAAGGCGGCTGACCGAACTGACTCCCCGCTCAAAGCTTGTTCGCACCTTATCGCCGGAAAGGGATTTTGCCATTGAGCCGAAATATGTGTTGTTTCCGGTTGCCAGCACAACGGCCGTGGCGCTGCCGCTGACGATATTGGAGCCCATAAAACCAATGTTTTGCAAGTCGGTTAACGCATCATTGGGCGAGTCGGGTATATCGTAAAACTTTTCCACAGGGTTTGATTCGCCTGTCAGAGCCGCTTGCGCGACAAAGGTGTCTTTTGAGCTTCAGAAACCGGACATCTGCCGGCAGCATATCGCCTGCGGAAAGCCGCACGATATCACCGGGCACGATCTCGTCCATAGGAACTTCAGCCAGCGCGCCGTCCCGCCAGACATCGGCTTGGTTGGAGATCATTTTTGAAAGGCTTTCAGCGGCGCTGTTGGAGCGCTGGCTCTGAACAAAGGCAACCGTGCTGGCCAGGAGCACCAAGGATAAAACAATAATGACCGTCAGATAATCAGGTTGTGACGACAGAGCAACATCTGTAAAATAAGTGATCGCGGCAATGAGAAGCAAAATGACATTGAAAGGGTTCACAACAGCTTCTTTCAGCCTGTGCAGCGGCGTGTTTTTATTTCCCGCGGTGATGATGTTTTTGCCGAATTCATCCTGTCTGCTTTCGACCTCGCTGCCGGTAAGGCCTGCCTGCGTGGTGGAAAGGCGCGCAAACAGCTCCTCTGTTGGCAAGAAGGCATATGTGAAGAGGGTTTTTTCAATGTGTTGCTTGTTTTCTTGGATTTTAATGTTGATGCTTTTTCTTTTAAAGAGACTCACTGGAATCATTCCTTTCTTTTTTAGGATTCCCCAGTGAAGACACTAAAGGCAACAAAAATGCCGCCCTCAAAAGGCGGCATTTGAATACACGGTACGTTAGTCCAATGTCATAAACGCGCAATGGACAACAATCTGCATCAAGCGCCAACCGATCAGGGTGTGTTTCCGTACTGAGGGTTGGGTGTTACTCATCCACCTTCGGGGATCGCCGTCCATTGGCTCACGTCCTTTCAACTTCTTTATCTTTACTATTATAGCAAATAAATGGTTAATGGTCAATCTATTGTTCCTGTTGTTGTGGGATTTGAAGCAAAAAAATCCTTTGTATGGTTGTGTTTTAAGAGACCGACAACCGCCAATCGTACAGTCAAAAGGGCAACGCCGGTTCCGGATGCCCGACCGATGTATGCTGCAAAGACATCAGGGCGCCAAATGTTGTTTGGGCAGCGACGTTTCCTGTTCGCCGCTATTGCTCTGCCCAAGGCTCTTTGATGATTCAAAGCTCTTTCGAGTTCGCGGAGTTTACAATGCCATGCGATTTAATAAAATAAAGATCGAGCGGAAGCATTTGGTTTCATCAGCATTTTACTGTTCCTCTTTTTGTTTGATACATTTTCGGCCCCACAGCTTTATGCTGAACGTCTTTTTGTTGAGGCTCGAAAGAAACACCCCGCCAAACACAAGTAACGCGCCGATGTATCCCTGCACTTTCAACATCTCGCCAAGAAACGCAAATCCGAATATGGCAGAAAAAACAGGCTCAAGAGAAAATAAAATGCCTGTGCGCTCCGGCGTGGTGTGTTTTTGAGCAAGCGGCTGAAACACAAACCCAAAGGCGCTACATACAATGCTCAATGCCAATATCGCAACCCACTCCGTTCCAGTTTGCGGAAGTGTCGGCGTTTCCAATAGGAATGACGCCATTAAGCCGCATATCCCCGCAAATCCCAACTGCAAAACGCCAAGCGTCAATGGGTCAGCCTTTGATGAAAAGTTGCTTGTAAATATTATCTGCACCGCATAAATCAAGGCCGCCAACACGCATAACAAAGATTTTGTTTCAAGCTGAAAAGTGCGGTCAATGGTGAGTAAAGCAATTCCACCCATAGTCAGAATAACGCTGATGATAACTTTTGCGTTTGGTCGTTTTCGTCGTATAAGTGATTGGAGTAACGGAACAAAAACAACCGTAGTTCCCGCCAAAAAACCCGCGCTTGAAGCAGAGGTTACTTTTAGTCCGAACATAAGCGTTGACAGCACACAGAAAAGAGCAATCCCAAGCATCGCGCCGTACAGCACGGTTTTCTTGTCTGCCTGCAATAGACGCTTATAAAAAATCGGTACGGTCAGCAGAAAGGCCAACCCAAAGCGCAAGGCCACCAAATTAAATACGCCGATTGTCCCCAATCCCATTTTCATAAATATATATGAGGAGCCCCAAGCGGCGGCAATTAAGGCAATCAGCAAGTCCGCTTTTTTCTGTGTTATAGCTACCACCCTTTCTACGTCCTTTCATTATAAAGCAGGGATGTGATATAGGAAAGGATGAAAAAAATATGACCTGACATAGCATGAAACTATGTCAGGTCATAGCCAAACAAAAGTGAAAATCTATCTCAAATTTTCCGCTATTCTTTTTAGGGCGTTCCAATATATCTCACCTAATCTTGTTGGCACATAGTGGCACATAGTCTTTATGTGTTATAACACCAATACAGATTTTTTTCGTCAGCTTCCAAAGGGATTGCAATAATATCATCACCATGTAGGTAAGACGGAAATACGCCCGATGAAATAATGTAAGCATTTACGCCAATCAATAGATTTACAACAGCCGCCCGGTCACTTACTTTTATCATCTTTTTTCGGTTTATCGTACTCAATATTTCTTCCGAAAAGTAGAATAAATTGTGTTCGCGTTGCTCATAGGTTAAGCAAGGGTAATCCTCCAAATCGGACAGACCGACACTGGTACGGGTTGCCAAAGGATTTTCCTTGCAGACAAATATGTGGGGGCGGGCCGTGAACAATTCGGAAAAAATCAAGTCGTATTCATTAAGCAGCAGACACCGGAAAGTATCTTGCGCCGCCCTATGTAGCTCAATATCGGCCCCATGCTCGGCCAGATAATGTTTGCTATACCGCGCCGCCCTTGTAGCAATCAAATACAGGCCGGGTACACCAAAGAACCTCATGAACGCAGGGCGCCGGTTTATCCTCTTTCCCCGGCGCCCTGCATCCTCCTATTTGGTTTTTGAGTGGTCATAAAGGGGCGCTCTCCTTGTTTTTTTCTGCGTGTTCTATGCAATAAGCTGCAATGAATTTTTTGATTTCAGTTGTTGGTGTTGTTCCATTGGCGGCGCATGCTTCTTTAAAAGTATTTAACACGTCTGGTTTCAGATCGAGAGGGAAGCGCACATAATTTTTCCGCAAGTTTTTAATTTGCGACCGATACTTGCTTTTTTTCTCCATCGTCATTTCCTCCTGCTTCGAATGGAAATAATGAGGGCGATAACGGACAATGTGAAGCTGATCCCCAAAAGCGTATATACTAAAACATCCATCGTATTTGACATTGAGCATTGCATCTGCTATCATGATGGGAAAGGAGATTTCTCCCCATTTCCCTCAGCTTGTGATCTTTTCATACAGTAGTATGAGAGCGATCAGCGGGTTGATGATTGCGGTGATAAGGGTTTATTCGGCTTGCTGGCTCGACCTTATTGCCGCTTCTTTTTTTCTTGCTCAATGTCTTAACCTCCTTTCTGATTATAGTATGGCATACGTACGTATAAACGTCAAGCGAAAACCAAACAAAAATACAGTTTTTTAACAGCCAAAAGGGCTGTTTTTTTATGGCTCGAAAGGAGCGAACATAGATGAAAAGCATCATAATTGACACCAAATGCCGGCGGCCGTTCACCCTTGAGAATGTGGGGGAACATGAGGCCATGGCCATTGCGGTAGACGTTCCGGAGCAGTACCGCGACGGGCATATCTATTTGGATTTCCTCCTGCCGGACGGGACAAAGACACAGACGCCGGCTCTTGGGGATGATTATCTCTTTGTGGTTCCCAATGAGCTACTGCGGGTGCGTGGCTGGGCGGCGCTGGATATCGTGTATAAAAAGGGGGACAAGGCAGGTTCCCAAGGGGTCTATGAGCTGATCGAAACCATCACGGTAAATGAAGCGGTGAGCGTTATCCAAAGAACGAAGGAATCGGACGGAACGGCCTATCAATTTAAAGCATTGCGGTGCCATAGTGCGGTTGCTCCCGGTACTGATTTAGGCAGTGTTCTCCTGTGCTTTATGCGCCCCTTGATCTTCCGATTTGGGACGATGACCCGGAGATGACACAAACACCCGGAAGAGCGAAAAAAACTGTGTCAAGCATCCGCAGAGACGCAAGGGAGAGCCTTATTCTTCCAGGGGGGGGAAAACGAGCGACAGGAAAGTGACATCCTAAATCCCGATGGCGCACTTCCAATTGCTTGGTGGGTTGGCTTTAAGAGTGAGGATGATGAGACATGGGAGCGGGTGAAAAACGGAACCTATCAGATGTTCAGCATCGAAGGAAAGGCCACGCAGGAGCCCATAGAGAAATCCGTGCAGGGCAAACCCTTTTTAGAGCTGCTCAAGTATAACCCCAACCACGGGAAAGACGGGAAATTTACAAGTGGCGGCGCAAACGGCTTGACAAGCGGAGCGGGTGGTGGTACACTACAATCTTCTCAAAAACCAATTGGAGAAAATGGTGGGATATTGCAGTTTTCTGCATTGAAAGATGTACTCGTTAGGGGGTATGGGCGTTTTAAGTTGGTAAAAGGAAGCAAAGCAACGCATATTTATTCCTTTGCTGGAAAGGGAACCAAAAGGACCGCAGATATAGAAAAGGGGCTAATGAAACGTTTCGGTGGGAAGGCTGGCCCATTGGCAACACACTACCGGAAATGGAGTGATAAATTACAAAGGCAGCAAAAGAGCAGCGGAAATTCATTGGTTTCAGGAAAACAGTGTTGGAATAAAATTGCCAAAAGTGAAGAGGTGGTTGGAATGAAGATAAAGTATTTGGGCGAAACAGAGCCTTTGGTTTTGACGAAGGACAAAATTTATGAGGTCATCTCGATTGAAGCTGAATGGTATCGAATCAACGATGATACGGGAGAGGATTATTTGTACCCGGAGGAGTTATTCGAGGTAGTGGAAGAATAGCGGGGGAAGGAAAACGACGGAAGGTGAGGGAAATTTTGCTTGCCCGTGTTGCGGCAGCGAAGCACAGTTGGAAGAAGAAGGCGGCTATGAAATTTGCATGGTTTGCGGCTGGGAGGATGACGAATACCAACGGGATCATCCGGATGAAACGGGAGCAAATTCAACTTGGACCTTGAGTCAAGCGAGAGAAGCGTGGAGAAACGGAGAAACGATTTTTAGCAGGTTTCAGAATCCCAATCTGGAGTCATAAAAGCATTTTGACATCTCAATTCCGATCGGGGGAAGAGCCTATTTTGATAGGAAAAAGTTGAAGGAAGGACTTGAGGAAGATGAGTAAGCATATTTGTCCCGTTTGCGAGAAATATGAGTTTGAAACAGGCGGAGAATGGGACCTAAGCGCAATCGCAATAGCGAAAAGAAAGCTAAGACCGTTTCGGATGGCGGTAAACTTTGTTCCAAACGCCTTCTTTTCCAGGGGGAATGTTACGATTCCCACCATAGTCAGAGTCGTGAGGAACGCAACAGACGGAACCACACTAACGCCTGCACTCACCAATGTACCTACTAGCGGAAACGCAATAAAAGCGGGAACCAGTGTAATCGTACCGAGCAGGGCACCTCCAACAGTCGCCAGCAGGGCAGATTGAGTACTCAAAAACGCTGCAATTTCAGTGGGTGGCAGCAAAGTTAGGATCAGACCAATTGCAAAAACAATTGAAAGGATGCTCACGACCATCCCTTTTCCCATTCCGAGCGCCATTTTAAGCGCCTATTTTGTTTTTACTTTGTCTTTGGCAAGGGACACCCCAAGAAAAATCAATGTGCCGATCCATATTGCCAGGCGTAAAAACATCCATGCAGATCCTCCTCTCATAATTGAATTATTTCTCTGGAGCGGGAGCCTTTATAACGATTAGCACCAGTGTATCCACATGCATGTTTCGGATATTCATCCTCGTATTAAACGGAATCTTCAGCAGAGCCCCCGAAATATACTCACGAATTTCCTGCCCACCAAGCCCGATCGAGAGCTTGCCTCGGACGACGGTCATATAGACGTTGGAATTGGAAAAATGCTCGGGAAGCCCCTCGTTTTACGGGAACACCATATGCAGATAGGGAACGTTCTCATCAAACAGAATCTTTTCGATCGCTTTCCATTTCCTTTGGCCAATTTAAAAACCTGTTCCATCATTTGCATCACCCCCTTTACAACAATAAGGATATTATAATGTTTCGTTTTGCGCATGGATAGACACATATGTTTCTTTTTGATATACTATTTGAGAAGGAGTGATGCAGCTGTGATAAAGAAAGCAAAAGCCATACCGCTGTTTTCGCAATTGTCTTCGAATATACTTATGCCGCTGATTTCGGACAATCATTTATATTTAAAGAGTTATTTAAAAGGTGCGACGGTTTATAATCAAAAGGATGGTTGCAAGATGCTTGATGTTGTTCTATCTGGCAGTCTTGTCGCGTATTCCCTTTTAGAAAGCGGCTCGGCCATGACGATGTTTGAATTTTCTAAAGGGCAGATGCTGGGAGCAAATTTGTTGTTTGGTGATACCAACGCATACCCGTTCACGATCTACTGTATGTCCGATGTGCAGATTTTACATGTCACCACGAAAGCGGTGTCGGATTTTTTACGCGACTATCATTTTATGATGCAGTTTATCAAAATGTTATCGCTTAACTCACAGAAGCTGAACCGAAGAATTACGATGGCGACACAGAAAACCCTTCGTGAGAACCTTTTAGAATACTTCAGGCAGCAATCTATTTTGCAATACTCGGATAGCATTGTGTTGCCCATTAGCAAAAAGCAGCTTGCCGATTATCTTGGGGTGCAGCGGCCATCTTTGTTTCGAGAGTTAAAAAACCTTAAAGCTGAAGGTATAATTGACATCTCTAATCGGAAAATTTGGCTAAACCACATTTAGGATTTAGACCATTCGGTAACCGACAAGCAATTCAAGTGTAGGCACGCTCGTTACAGCCCTGCCGAGAAGCCGATTTATATGGAACGGCGCTTACTCGTAGAGAATCACAGATGTTCAGCGAGAATCCGGCGCGCCAGGAGAACAGGAAAGCACCGAAATAACCTTACTCCAAGCCATTTCCGGGCATAAAAGAAGAACGCCAACCTCGATACTCACTGTATCAAAATCAGCGTTCTTCTTTGGTGCACCGGGGCAATCCAAATCCGAATCTTTTATTTCATCAAAAGTGATGGCCTTTGTGCCGTCCTTATAGTTGAACGTGATAATGATTTTATCGTCATATAAATAAATTGCGTTGATGAACGTATCTATCAGCATCTTGCGATGTGCCTGCTGCCGGACATCCAGCTTGCGGAAACGGTGCAACCAAAATGTTGTAAATTCTGCATCCACTTTCGGACGAATAAGATTTTCGCTGGCAATTTTGATTTCCAAGTCCTCTTTGCTGGCCTCTAATTCTTCCAATCTGGTCTTGGTGGATGGTGTAAGTATCCCTTGCTGAATAGCATTAAGCAAATTTTGGATGCCTGTATTGGCTTCTTTTAGCTGTTGTTCATACAAGGGGAGGCTGGTGCTTTCTCTGTTCTGCAAATCCATCACCATAAAGACAATCGCTTCAATCGCCTTGTCATCCATGACAATTTTCATGGCTTCATTGACTACCAAAACCTCCAGCCGATTCTTTTGAACAGGTTTCCTCTTGCAGGCCTTTTTCTTCTTGGCATTGACACATTTGTAATAATGATAAACACGATTGCGCCCTGTGCCACTTTCGTCGCAGAGGTAAGCACCGCAGTGACCGCAGAACAATTTTGTTGTGAGCAAATAATCATCCTCTGCCTTTTGTGACGGGCAGGGGTTTTCTTGTTTTTCGCCATCTTTTCCTGCACGCTGTCAAATAAATCTTGCGGGACAATGCCAGGGATGCCATTGGGGATTATGACATCATGACAGCGGAACTCACCAATGTAACGACAATTGTTCAAGAGAAGCTGGATGCTGCTGTAGTTTAATTCTCTGCCTAGCGTATTCGTCACGCCCGGCTCATTGAGTCAATTACGGATTTCAGTCATGGTAGCGCCCGCATCGTATTTCTTGAATGCATCAAGTACAAATGGAGCGGTCAGCGGGTCAATCTGAAAATGTCTGTCCTCGTCAATGACATATCCCATCGGCAAAGTGCCACCGTTGTATTTGCATTTTAGAGCATTATCCGTCATGCCACGAATGACTTTCTCAGAGAGGTCGGCAGAGCAATATTCCGCGTATCCCTCAAGTACGGATTCCAGAATGATACCCTCCGCACCATCGGAAATAACCTCGGTAGCGGACACCACCTTAACACCGTTTTTCTTTCACGTGGATTTAACCGGGCGCTGTCATAGCGATTCCGGGCGAACCTATCCAACTTTCAGACGATGACCCTATCAAAGAGCTTTTTTGCCGCTGTCCTTCTCGGCAAAAGCGAGGACATTCGGCGGTATTTTGTATTGCCCGGAGTGAGCGGTCAGCAATATAAAAAGCGGGAGCTTTTTGACTGCTGATATGGCGATCGCAGGGCAATTTCTCCGGGGTTTCCAAAGGGGGGCGCACCTACCCTTTGGCACATAACCTTGCTTGCAAGGTGTAATGTATTATACCTGCTGACACGGCTGACGGGGAAAACGATGTGCATTGTGGGCACACACAGCTGTTTTTCGCGCCAGGAAAGCGGACAGGTTTTTGTGAACGGAAGTGAACAAAAATCCTGTTCGATTTCAGGAGTGTCGGCAGGTATACAGCCCATCGTTTTTCGGCCTTCTCGTCCTTCGTCCCTCGTCTCCGCGCACCGATAATTCATTTGGATTAGATAATTATTTCATTACACGATAATTGATTCTCGCTTTATAAACGCATCAACCGTCATGCGATCTACTTTCAAAATCTTTGCAATTTGGGTTTTGAGTACATTATGCGAGATTTGCCGGAAAAGTGCCGAATATGATTTCAATCCACACCCCTCATGCGAGGGGTGACTTAAGTGGCTTTGAGATATTCCAGTCTTAATTCCATTTCAATCCACACCCCTCATGCGAGGGGTGACGACTCTTGGGTCAGCACGTTTCTCCAGTGGTGGTGATTTCAATCCACACCCCTCATGCGAGGGGTGACGCGAGACAAGTATAAAGGCTGGCGGGAAACGATATTTCAATCCACACCCCTCATGCGAGGGGGTGACAATAACAGATGACCTAAGAAGCGACTGGGAAAGCATTTCAATCCACACCCCTCATGCGAGGGGTGACGCCCACCCTCAGTTTGCCTTTGCACCCAGCCAAAATTTCAATCCACACCCCTCATGCGAGGGGTGACGGAAAGAATAAACGGCTCTTCCACGTTGGAGCAATTTCAATCCACACCCCTCATGCGAGGGGTGACTTCGCAACGTATGCAGGCATTCCTTCATCGTGCATTTCAATCCACACCCCTCATGCGAGGGGTGACGCCAGCAGTGCAAGCAGAACACTTCATCTTCGGGATTTCAATCCACACCCCTCATGCGAGGGGTGACTATGTCTTTTGTTTACCAAGCTTCGTTTGGTAATTTCAATCCACACCCCTCATGCGAGGGGTGACATGAAAATAAGCAGATCAAAAACAAGGGAAAAGGATTTCAATCCACACCCCTCATGCGAGGGGTGACGCTGCCGCGATTGTACACATTTTAGAGCGCAGCATTTCAATCCACACCCCTCATGCGAGGGGTGACGTCTCATTTTTTTCTTCATCGCGCTGTTTAAAGCTATTTCAATCCACACCCCTCATGCGAGGGGTGACGGTGCTACATGGTGTACAAGCAAACTCACCTGATTTCAATCCACACCCCTCATGCGAGGGGGTGACTGATACGCCATAAATCGCGTACCCAATTGGAGCAATTTCAATCCACACCCCTCATGCGAGGGGTGACTGTACCATCCGTTGTTTCCGGCCGCGTTGGTGTATTTCAATCCACACCCCTCATGCGAGGGGTGACGGAGGCTGTATCTGCAAATGTTTCCTGCATTATATTTCAATCCACACCCCTCATGCGAGGGGTGACCCGTATGCGTTGGTCTCAACGCCTCCATCCTTCTATTTCAATCCACACCCCCTCATGCGAGGGGTGACGGTTGGAAAACGGGGGTTGGTGCAGCTCCTTATATTTCAATCCACACCCCTCATGCGAGGGGTGACCGCAAGATTTGGCCCAAAAAATATGTTTGAGCGTTCATCTTGTGTTCGACAGATGATTCGGCGACGAATCATGTCCATTTTTACAGCAATACGAACCGCTGTTTTGGTGCGAACATTCCGGTGGTTTTATGTTCGCTTGCGGTTCGCACCTAAGCTGCCGTGGCTATACAATCAAGCCTCCTTCCAAATCAATGCTGGGTTTTACACCGATGTGGAGCACCTTTCCCGCATAACGATTGCCCAGGTTGTAAAAGCGCAAGCTATCTTCTTCCACGTTTATGATGGCGCTTAGCTCATTTTCCAACTTGAGATATTGGCTCCAGTCGATATTGCATTCAAAGACCGAATTTTGAACACGCTGCCCACACGACATACATTTTTTTGCAACATGCCTTAAACGCTTTCTTCCGGCGGCCGTATCTGTCGCGACATCGTAGGTAACGAGTACAAGCATATCATCCCCTCACTTCCACAAAAAGGGTGGATAGTCCTCCAAATCTCCGCGAACCACTCGGGCCAATAGTAGCGCCTGACAATAGGGTACAAGCCCCCATTCCATTTTTTCTTTTAGAAACGGGTGGGTAAGGTTCTTCCTTCTTGCGGGTTTGCCAGGCGGATAAAAAACTTCTTGCGGGATTCGGCGGATAAATACACAGCGCCTGAACTCTGCCGCTCAAAATCACCTTCATTTACCTCGCCCCGCTTGATTAAGGTGAGCACGAATCTATCCGCAAAGTGCGGGCGGAGCTCCTCCATCAAATCGAGGGCGAGCGAGGCTCGACCCGGTCGATCCGTATGTAAAAACCCGACATAGCTGTCCAAGCCCACAACCTCAAGGGCATGGCGGCACTCGCTTGCGAGCAGGGTGTAGGCAAAAGACAGCATAGCGTTCACTGGGTCGGTGGGCGGGCGGCGATTGCGGGTGGTAAATGTGAAGGTTTCTCTGTTTTGCAAAATTAGCGTGTCAAAGGCCGAAAAGTAGTGCTGGGCGGCATTCCCCTCGGCTGCTCGGAGCAGTTCCGGCTGGTCGATGGACAAAACCTGCCCCAGCTGCCGGCTGATAAATCCACACTGTTTTTTCAGCATTTCGGCGTCGACCCTCAGGCCGTGGTCCCGGATGCCCCGCTCAATAACCCATTTTTGATTATGCAGTTTTCCGATTATAAAAGCCCTTGCGTAAGCCACCGCGCGGTCATCGTCGGCAATGCGATATTGCTCCCGTCTCAGGAGGACGTTCCCACTGGATTCGCCATGAAAGGTTCCATGATATTTGCCGTATTCGCTAAGGAAGCTTACCGAGATATTCTGTTTGGCGCACTCGCCCAACAGCTGCGGCGTAGCACCGTAGTAGTTAAACAGAACAAGCTGTTCTAAATTTAGCAGCGGGACCCGGAGCAGCACCTCGGTATCCCTTTTTACGCAGACATTTTGGGTGTCGAGGTAAACCATCGCGTCAGGGAGTGTGACATACAAAACGTTTAGGAGTTTTTTCATTTCGATATGCATCTCCATATATCTTCTTACGGAGGGCTTGTCCCCTTTTCCAAGGACCGGGCAAGCACACATCCCGCAGGCTGCAGCTTTTGCAACGGGAACCCTGTACCGCTCTTGGCGTGTGTTTTTGGCTGACAAAGCCGGTGCATGGCAAGGGTCATATCGCTACATTTTTCCCGGAGTTCTGGCGTACAAAGCAACGGCTTCTCGCCTGCGAGGCTCCCCATACAAAAGCGCCCCGCTCGGAATATGCGTACACAGCATCTCCTCCAGACAAGCTGCCTGGGCGCAAAGCTGCAAGCGGTCACAATCATCGGGCTTGGTTTTACCGCGTTTGTATTCCACTGGGAAGGGCTGCCATAATCCGTCGTAGCCGCTAAGTGTGACACCGAAAACCGATTGGCGAAATTCAACAACATCGCACTCTCCGGACAGGCCAAGCTCCGTCGAACATACCTTGATTCCACGAAAAATAAGCAGGTTTCCGCGTTTTTCAGCTGCACCACCGCTGTGGGCTTTGTTGTGCAGAATTCTCCCCCCGGCAGTCAGATAATTTTCTGTCCACTGGACCTCCAGATGGATGAGCGCCCACTGTCGAGGGCAGAAGGCATAGTGCTGAATACCCGAAAGCATCAGGTAGTCGTCCTCCTGATAGGCCATTACACTAAAAGCTCAGGCTGTAGGTCTGCGAGGGGGGCGACCGTGACTGTTCCGTCCCTTTCCACTGCAACGCTGCCATGCACCTTGGCGGAGGAATGTTGCCCGGCTTTGCTGCTGTGCCTAAACCACACAAGCTGTAAAACCTGCATGGAGCCGCTGGGGCGGGCGGAGGATTCGTCCCCCTCAAACAAGGAAAGCAAAGCAGCCTTTACAGCCTCGGCGTCGGCATCGGAAAATCCGGTCTTTTCCGCCAGTTGGGGGCTGATGCTGCCATATGTCTCATAAACGGCTCTGCTGACTCGATGTTTCATGCCCATGGTGTCGGAGGATTTTTTCCCATCGGGCGTAGTCTCGCTGTTGACCGATTTTGTGATTTGGACGGATTCAATCAGAACAGGCTCTACGCTGAAGGCGGACTGTATCGTGACCGGCCCTCGGAGGCCTAGGGAAACCTCCGCGTTGTTGCCGCTTTTCTTGAACGCGAAGACTTGGCCAAAGGTGCGGACATCCAACCATTTTTCGCAGACCCTGGCAGCTACGATGTCCCTGTCCTTCTGTTCGTCCTTGCTCAGCGTGAGGAGAAAGTCATTAAATCGTTCGGAAAGTGATTTTTTGCCGTCCCGGCTGTTCTCGTCCGACTGAACAAAAATTTCACACCCCATCTCCTGCAGACGATTTCGGAGCTTGCGCTTTAAACAGACGTCCGAAACCTCGCCCAGCCCATCGCTGGTGGTGCGGGGACGGTTGCCACTCAGGGGATCTCCGTTTGGGTTTGCATTTTTTACCGAGAAAATCAGTGCAAAATCGATTTTATTCTGCAACGTTGCCATCGTCTGTTCCCTCCATACTTTTATTATTGTCATTTTTTGATAAAGCCCTGTACTGTGCTGAGTAACCAAGAAGATAGAGCGGAGATAAGGGCTCATTACTATCGGTGAATTCCTGAAGTTTTTCGTCAATCTCCGTAATAATCGGCAGGAAAAAGTTTTTATACAGTAAATTAATCTGCATGGTATAAGGATGCAATTGCTGGCTGATTGTGAGCTTTGTTGTAAACGGTTTCACAGAATAGCTGCTTGTGAGCCGCATCGCATTTGTCGCACGTTCCTTTTGTTTGCCTTGCCTGCGCAGAGCGGCTTCCTCCACTTTATCCGCCACAGCAAGCCATCTGCCGTACAGATAGTTTCTATCCTTTTGAAGTTCATCAAGCGTCAATGGAATTTCCTCCCCTGTCTTCTGTTTATACTCTTTTCTTATTAATGCACAGGTAATGTTTAAAGCGCGGGTCCATTCGTTTTCTTCATTCTCCCACTTCACGTCCGCAAATGACATCGGCTGTGAAGTGCGGTTCGCCGCCATTTTGACCATACTCTCGGGAAACGTAAAGTTGCCGAAAATGCACTCCAAAAGCAGCTTGTGGATTTTCTTTTTCAGCGTATTATAGGCCTTGTCTCCATGGGATTTTCCATAGACCGCAAACAGGATTTCGTCGTAGGAGGGTGCGCCGATGTAACGGACGGGAACGCTCTTTTCCCGCCCGTCTGCATCCCTCATACGAGTCCAGCACGTCAGGTAGTAGGATGTATCCGTATGCCAATTTACAATGCTTTCGAGGTAGTCGTCCTCAGGGAGCTCCTGATAAAACACAAGCCCCATCCGGCCGGTGGTGGCCGCATCAAAAACGGCGATGCAGATTTTGCGGGCGTGTTTTTTGATTGCCTCCGCCCGGCCATAGCCCTGCAAGAGCAGTCTGAGCTTTTGCGCATACTCCGTATTCACCGCCCCTTGTGTTTCTATCAGGCTTTCCGTGTCGGTTTTGATTGATACCATATCCCCAAAGAGCGCATAGGAATTATCCTGCGCCCTTGCCTTCACCTCCGGCTGGTCATCCACTGCCCAGCTTACAATGACCTGGGAATCTATCGCATAGCCGCAATTTACAATAAGCCAGCGCAGCATCTGGTGCATTTTTTGGGATTGGACATAATCTACAAGCACAGCGTCATCCTGCACGGCGAAGCGCCCGCGAAAGGTAAATCCGCTGGTGTCGTTGCAGGAGAGGAGCTTTGCGTTCCCTGTAAGGGCATGGATGTTTTTAGGGTGCTGTGCTGCGACGATGCCGACCGGCTCCCCGCTCATATAGTCAAAAGCGACCTTCTCAGGGGCGCTGCTACCTGTGATATGGGTAATCCAAGCCTCGCGCAGAGCCTTGCATTCCCAGACATTTACCGTGTCAATATCGGTCAAAACAGTAAAGCGCACACCCATTTTTCGGATTTTCTCAAAATCCGGCGCTTGCCCACCGGCTTGGTCCTTTTGCGCCGCAAATTCGCTTTCCTTAAAAATCTGCTGCTGCATTAAATCCTGGATGCAGGTCTTGCCGGCGACATAGGTGTAAATCGCCGCAAGCGTGGTGTGTGCATCCTTCCATGCCGCCAGCCCTTCCAGATACGCCGCCGTCTTGGCCTCATGGATGCCGCCCACATAGTCGAGCTGATCGCAGAGGGGATGGGCGGCGATACCCGAAGAACGCCCCGTGGACCCCTCGGTACAGGGGATGATGATGGTGGTCGGCCTGCCGTCGCGGCTGGCGCGGATAAAACGGCCCGCTTGATCAATAGTCACATGGATCTCCGATTTAAAGGTCATGTGGCAGATGGGCAGCAAGGTTTTCTTCTCATTGGCGTTGCCATCGGCGTCGATGGGGGCAAGGCCAACCGCTTCAGAGCAATGCGCATAGGTTTCCAGAAGATTTTGAAACAGTCCCATCAGACATCCCCGCCTTCCTCTTCAACCGGGCGCAGATTTTTCCCGAGAACAAATTCCTTGATCGGCTGATCCTCAAACACTGTTCGCCGTTGAATCGAGGGTGCGCCGGGCGGGGGAAACAGGATGATCCCGTCCTGCATTATGTAGGTGCAAAAGCGCACATCCAGATTGTGCGCCGGCTTGCCATCCTCTCCTTTGGCCGGGTTTTCGTCGGGGTAGTCAATGCCGTGGAACATAAACCCCAAATTCAGCTCGCCGTAATCGTCGTAAAACCCGTTGCCGCTGCCAAATTCA
The DNA here is from genome assembly GCA_050950425.1 of Oscillospiraceae bacterium. Lineage (GTDB taxonomy): Bacteria > Bacillota > Clostridia > Oscillospirales > Oscillospiraceae > RGIG529. Next base: position 229,886 of record JBMNHO010000002.1, on the reverse strand, counting down.
CAGGGTTCGGCATAGCCCTGACATTCCCTGGTTCCCAAAAAGATGTCCCGCCTGCCGCCCTTTTCTATGCTCCGCTTGGCGATGTTGTGGTGCTTGTTTTCATTTCGGTCGTTTTGCAGACCGGGCAGATTTTCGTTCCATTCAAAGTGGGCCAGCACCTGATAACGAACATCCTTGAGATAGGTGTAGTAGGCTAAGTCATTACCACCACTCATTTTGATGGGCCGGATTCCCTTTCCCTCGGTTTGAATCTTTTTCATTATGCGAACGGCATCGATGACCCATATAAAAGTAGGCTTCCAGTAGATGGACTCGAGTATGCCCTTAAGGGACTGATAGCTTGGCACCTGATAAGAAAATTTCTCGCCGCCGACTCGGGTAACGGGGTCTGAGAATAGCGCATACCTTCCATAGACCTCAAACTCGACGGTGTTTCGCTTTCTAATGATGGATTGTAGAATCTCGTCCTTCATGCTCATCCCTCCTCGTCATATAATCAGCGCATCCTGAACAGGTGTTAAAACGATTCCTGTTGTTTCAGAATAATGGTTTTCGGCAAGAAGCAGTATGCCCGTCTCCTCGTCCAGCGGATACAAGGCATGCTGCTCACTCAGCTTTTGCATTTCCCATTCATATAAGGCAACACTGTAGGCCTGGAGCTTTTTTAGAATACGGATTTTTTCCTTTGTGACAATTCCAGGCGGCTGTCTGCGGTATTGGTCCGTCAGATTTTTCGCTTCTTTCCAGAGAACCACAACCGTCTTTGTGTTTTGATCAATTACACTAAAGCTTCGATCCGCCGAGTGGAAGGCCTGGGGAATACAACGAGCAAAGGTCTTTCCCGTAAGGTTTGCATAGCTATTCCGACCTTTCTCATTTTCGGAGAGCAGGTCATAAATCCAAGTGCCTTCCTTTGTCGGGTAGTCCATCTGGCTGCCCTTACTGGCAAAATACAGTCGGTAAAATTCTGCCATGACCGCCTCATCCAACAGGTCTTCGCCCTTGCTTTTGCGGTGGATAATCCCCCGTGTAATCTCCCGTCCAAATTTAATGTCCTGCAAGCGGTCGAGATTTTCATCTCTTAAGGGGATGACATATACATTTTTCGGGCTGCTGCTTTGGCCATGCCGGTTGCATCGCCCAGCAGCCTGTGCCACCGAATCAAGTCCCGCCATAGAACGCACGACGCAGCGAAAAGAAATATCCACACCTGCCTCGATGAGCTGGGTGGCGATGCAGATAATTTTTTTCCCCTCTGACAGACTGTTTCTTAGCCCCTGCAGAGTGCTTTTGCGGTGGCTAGGACACATGGATGTGCTGAGGTGTAGGGCTTCGAATCCGGCTGCCTTGTCCTTGAGTCTCTGGTAGATTTCAAGCGCCGTTTTTTTGGTGTTTACAATCACCAGGCAGTCGCCGTTTTCATTTGCCTTTTCAAAAATAAAGTCTGAGGCGCTTTGACAGTCCATTTCCTCCTTTGCCACCACCTGCGCCCGCTTTATGCCTTTAAACGCCTCCGCGCAATCGAGGAGCTTTGCGTCCGGATGCAGCCGAAGATTGGCGCGCGGGGTATCCTCCAGGGGCGGCTGGGTTGCCGAGCACAGCAGTACAGTGGTGCTACACAGAGCGGACAGGAAGGTGACAACCTCGTTAAAACAGTGAATCATTTTTGGGGGCATGGCCTGAATTTCATCAAAAATAATAACCGAATCCGCCATGGCAGAAAACTTTCGAAGCTTTCCGCTTTTATCCGACATCACGGACTCGATAAATTGAACCATCGTGGTGACAATCACCAGGCTGTCCCATCGTGCGGAGGCCATCGCCCGAATTTGCGCAGCGCACTCATCCTCCGGCTCCATAAGGTCAGAATGATGCTCGAAAATCATGCCGTCCTCTTCCGTTAGCTTCAGACTCTCACGCAGGGCGTGGGCGGTCTGCTCAATAATTGAAAGATAAGGTATGACATAGATAATCCGCTTTTTGCCATGGGCTTTGCAGTGGTGTAGCGCAAAGCGAAAAGAGGACAGGGTCTTACCGCCGCCGGTTGGAACAGATAGCTGATAAATCCCCGTCTCCCTTCCGGCGGCGAGCCTGCATTTTTCAGATACAGCTTGACGGATTCTGTCCATTTCTGTGGTGGTCGGAAATGCGGTGATATAGCGTTCAAAGATCTCAATTATCTCCCCCCAGTCGGGGGCTTGCTTGGGTTGGCTCTCTTCTGCCTCAAAAAGATATGCATCCAACCTATCGGCATCTACGAGGAGGGAAAATAAAAACTTGACGACCAGCCCTATTGCAAAATTCGAACTGCTATAGGTGTGATAGGTCGCTTTTATTTCGGCAAGCAGGCTATTCATCTCCAGCTTCGCATCTGCAAACAGGCTCTGCAGCGCAGCTTTTTCCCTTTCGGTGAGCCTTTCTTTAACCTCATTATAGAAATACTTCGCATCCGCCGTCTTGGAGAACTTGTCAAAATAATCCGTCCGACCATCGGGAGAAACACCATCCTCCAGATGATTATGGTGAGAGCTTACGCAAAAGCCAACGATTTCTTTAAGCAAGCGCGCGGACGCATCCTTATCTCGAAACAGTTCGTCCGCCAAAAAGGCGCCCTGCCATGCGTGAATGACGCTGCCCCGCTCACCGCCGTTTTTTATGTAGTTCTGAAATGCCGACGACAACTTTCCCAAATCGTGGAGATGGGCAATTAGCCTTGAGGTGTTTGGATAACGCGATACGGCCGCCATTTTTTCAGCGACGTTTTTAGTATGCTCGCCGATGCTCTGCGTTGTGCCATCGGGGCGTTTTCGAGCTATTTGCGTTTCATCCATTTACGAGACTCCTCATAATTATTTTTATTAAGTATAGCTGAAAATTTTTATTTTTGCAATTGGAATGTCACATAAAATACAAAACTTATGGATTCTAGCCCAGTAAATATGTCAAATAAATATATCGGAACAGAAGGTGTTTGAATATTCCAGAGAAACAATGTTAAAAAATAGAGCGAGGTGAGGTTTGATGATTCGAGCCACACCTATACATAAGGCAAGGCCGCACAAGCCCCGTTTAGGCATGACACGTTAAGTCAAACTGCGAAATAGCAAGCCGTACTCCGATTCTCTTGCCGCGCCGAGAAGCTTAATCAGGCCGCCTGTCGGCCAGAACCAGATTCGCCAAGGCGAACTGCATATGAAGCTCGACTTTTGTTCGTATGGACGATTTTTCCCAATCCCGGCGCTTGATCTGCCCCTTAGAACGCGCTGTGTTGTTTTTACTCTGGGATGGTCTGCGGTTGATTTTGCCTACCGCCATAACAAGTGAACCTCATACAAATATTGCCCGGATTATGCCAAGTAGTGGACCTGTTGACAAAGTATCAGCCCTAAATGAAAATAGCAATTTGCGCTCAAAACACCGAAAAACGCTTCCCCGGAGACAATAGCTTCACGAATTTCGCCGCTTTTCTTAGGCTGCTCTTCCCGCAGGTCATCCAGCGAAGCGGATTCATACCAAAATCCAACCGGGCGAAATACTGCGAGGTCTGTGCAAAAGATGTCCACCGCAAGCAGAAAGCCGCCAGTGAACGAAAACGGCGGTCAGATGTGGACAAATAGGGGTCAAAAAATCCTGCAATGTCAAGGGTTTACAGCATCACAACATGACTACCTAATGGTTTTATACGACCATCTCTCAAAAATACGTTCTAACTGTCTACAAATACAAAACCTCCCGTCCTGTCCGCCGGAATGGATAGGATGGGAGGGGAAAGGAGTTTAATGCCGCAACACGCAATTCTCAGATTTGCCAAGCATAAGGCGGGACCTGCCGGGGCTTTGGAGTCACACCACGAGCGGACAAAGGAGAGATATGCCAGTAACCCCGATATTGATATTACCCGCAGCAAGGACAATTTTCACATCATCCAGCCAACTGCGAATATAGGCACGAGATTGACAATCGCATCAAGTCGGCAGGGTGCCGCACCCGCAAGGACAGCACCATGTTTGTGGATACACTCATCACCGCCAGTCCTAAGTTCTTCAAGGGCAGGAGCAAAAAGGATATCCAAGTTTTCATATGGTTCGTAAGCAGTATTTATATCTCTTCTATACAACAGATGCAAAGCAATGTTTCTTACCTGCCTTATGACTCACTATAGAGCTGGCATCCGTCTTCCGCAATCTCCGGTGCGCTATATCCATGTATACTGTGATTCCACAATTCATACAGTTTATCTTTGTTCTTTTTTAAAAAGGGGACAATGGTCTTTCTGTTATCGCGTTTATGCGGACTCACCAACGAGTCGATTGGTAATAAGGTGTCCAAAGAATACCTTACATCAATGCCCGCAATCTTTCAATCTGACCAATCAAGGGATTAACATGGTATACTCACTTTTTATGAGAGCTCGTGTTAACGACAAAAAACGGCGGTATCGTAATTCATCGATACTGCCTCTCCTTTTTTGTTTGTTTGGTTTTCTTCTTCCGCGGCCCCCTAGGCTTGGATTCCGGTTTCACCTGGTTTCCATTAGGGAAAAATTATAGTCGAAATAAAGCAATAATCCGAACCCATCTCCAACAGCAAATAGCTGTCGGGGTTGGTTCGGATTATATTGGTTTGGTGCGCGAGGCGGGACTTGAACCCGCACGCCCGTATTGAGCACTAGAACCTGAATCTAGCGAGTCTGCCAATTCCACCACTCGCGCATATCCTGCGATTTCCAAACCGAAATCGCTTGATCATAATAGCATACCATTTTGAGAATGTCAACCAAAAAAATAAAAAACCCTGTAAGATCAAACGGACATCTGTCGACCGGTCAGGAAAGAATGCTTTTTTTCTTCGTTGAAATTCAATGTGAAAAACGATATAATGCAAAATAAGAAAACGAGGAACAGAAACAGAAACCAAAGAAACGTCCGGAAAGGAAAAGGTTGATCATATGCGGGATAGAAAGAAGGGGAAATACCGTCATTTTAAGGGGAAGGAATACCAACTGCTGTACGTAGCACGCCATTCAGAGACCCAGGAAGAAATGATTGTTTATCGCGCTTTGTATGGAGACCGTGGTGTTTGGGTGCGGCCGGCATCTATGTGGGATGAGGCAGTGGAGCAGGACGGAATCCTTCGTCCTAGATTTCAATGGATTTCAGAGACGGATGAGGAAGGAAGCTGCCGGGAAACACAGGGCTCGGCAGGGGAAGGTGCAATATGAACCACGAAGCGGTTTGGCGGGTGTCTTTGTTGGGCGGGTTCGGTGGGAGAGGGCAAGGGCAGTTGGGTGAAACATCCCCCGTGGCCGACGGGTTAAACTGGCTGATCGACCATGTGCTCGAATGGCATAACGGTTTGGGCGGGTTGCTGCTTCTTGGCCTCATAACGGTTCTGATTGTAGTCGGTGTTTTTTTCTTTGGACGGGACAAGCGCTCTGGCGGAGAGCCGATCAAACGTACAAAATATCCGCCGGGCGCTGAAGATGACCCGAAGGCCCTTTATTGTACGCCTGCGGAGGTAACGCAACTGCTCCGCACTGTGAAGCGAGTCAACAAAAAAAGCTGCGCCCAATATAGCGCAACTTTGCTGGATTTGCATCGAAAAGGGGCGCTTTCCTTGGCATGGGAAGGCGAAACGCTGTTTCTGGAACCGATGGAATCCGCATACGAAGCGCTGCCCCATGAACTATGTTTGTTGCGCTGGATCGTAGAAACAAAGGGAGGAAGAAAGCAGATTGCGTTCACAGAGTTTATCCGATATATCAAAGAAAACCACGGACTGTATCATGTATATCTGAAGGAGTTTGACCATGCCACGCTGTCAGAGCTGCTGGACAAACGATATGTGGTGCGGGGAAAACATTCTGGCTTTCTGGGCCGGCTGGTAAGTCAGATTCCAAACGGATTGTTTGCCGGGGTGATTTTTGTGTTTCTGGCGAGCAGCACCTTTTCTCTTTATGAATCGATGCGGGGAAGATTCCCTTGGGGCTGGTTGGTGGCTTTTTTGTTGCTTTTGCTTTCCGCCGTGAGCGTGCAAAGCAGGAAAAGCCGCCTTTATTTGACGCGGACAGGGGAAAAAGCAGCGCATGAATGGGCTGCATGGGCAGACCAAGCTAACCCCGCGGCTTGGATCGCCGCAGGGCAGACCGTGGATGAGATTTTCCCTGTTGCGGTGGCAGCGGAGAAGGGAGCGGCTGTTGTCAGCTTTATGGCGCAAGGGGAAGAAACAGACAAGGGGGGCCAAGATGCGCCGCAAGCGCGAACGGACGAAGCGGAAGCATATTCCCGCTTGTTGAATCTGCTGCATTTATTTCAAAGCGTGATATGGCGTGCCATACGAACATCAGATGGGTCCAAGGGGACGGCAGATCAATAAAATCGAAGAAAGGAACTGATGTATGAGGAAAACGGCACTCTTTCTGATGGGGTGTTTCGTCTGCGGGCTGCTGCTTCAAGGGTGCGTGGAAGGGGCATCGGTGCGGGAGGTTCCATTGCCCAGCACGCAAAGCGCCATCAAGCCGTCGCCGACGCCAAGCCACCCGGCTGTTCGGGAAGAAACGGCGCCGCCCTTGCAGGTGACGTATGACCATGGGCTGCTTTCGTCCCGGGAAATTGAAATTCTGGGCGAGGAGAAATACGTGTTTTATCGGGAGCTGGTAGAAAACGTGCTGCAGCATAAAACTCGGATTCTCATTCCAGAGGGATTTCGGCGGGACAAATCCTTTCGCTATGTGCTCAATTTGTTTCAAAAACATTGTCCCCTGTCCTATCTGACGGGTACGCCGTATTTAAGCCTAAAGGGAGACTATGTGGTGTTTGAATATTTGTTTTCCAAGGAAACTCACATAGAAAAAGCAAGGCAGCTGGGCAGACGGGTGGAAAATATAATACAGGAAACCGTGCGAGAAGGATATAGCTTGCTGGAGGCCACCCTTTCTCTCTACCGCTATCTCGCCAAAACGACCGATTACCATATGCAAGCGAAATCGACAGAAACGTATGGGGTGCTAATGAACCAAGAAGGCATATGCACCGGATTTGCGTACACAATGGCGCTGCTTCTGCGCCAAGCGGGATATGACGACGGCTATATAGTGGCATATACGCCGGAGGATCCGCTGGAAGAAGGCCATGCCTGGAATGTGTTGCCCTTTTGTGAAAAATGGTACCATGTGGATACCACTTGGGAGCATTCCGGGTCTTTTGGCCTGAGCCTGCAATATTTCGGTATGACAGATGCACAACGGGAAGCAGACGGCCTGATGAGGCCGTTTAACAGGGATTTGCTGGAAGACGAGCCGCTGTTTGTTCCAATGTGTTCCGACACGTCTTTTGCGCCCATCCAAACCGCTGTGAAATATATAACGGACTTTTCAAACCATTTGCTCTATGTGCAGACAAACGACGGAAAATGGCTTGCCTTTCACACAGATACATTGCAATGCGAGTTGACGGCAGAACCGTTGCTGTCCTCTCAATAGATTAAAACATAACGCTTCTTTTGCGACCGGCCGCAAAAGAAGCGTTTTCCTTTGCAGCGCCTGCTTGCCCCATTGCGACTCTTTTCTTTCGGTTTTGGTTTTATAATGAAACGGGAAAAGGAGAAAGGGGAGGTGCCCTTGACAGTCGTTTATGTAGATACCATGCTGCTGGTGAACGGAATCATCAATTATTTGCTTTTGCTGGCAACGGGCCACTTGGCGGGCGTTCGGCTGTATCGCATCCGACTGCTGCTGGGCAGTCTAGTGGGGGCGGTTTACAGTGTTGCGGTTTACCTGCCTGGCGCAGGATTCCTGCAGGCGGCCCCCATCAAAGTGGGCGTGGCTTTATTCATGCTGCTCATTGGATATGGCGGAGTCAAGCGTTTTCTCCGGTTGACACTTTTGTTTTTTGCGGTGGCATTTGTGTTTGGCGGCGGCGTTTTGGCACTTCAACTGTTGAGCGGACGCAGCCTTTCAGGGCCCGGCGGCTTCCTGGTGGCAGCCGGGATGCGGGAGCTGATTTTAGCAACAGCGTTTTGTTATCTTATTTTAAGCGTGGTGTTCCGGCGGTCGGCAAGGCATGGCGGAAGCCGGAATGACATTGTAACGGTGAAAGCAATATATGATGGCCGGAGTACACAATTTAACGCCTTCATGGATTCCGGCAATACGCTGACAGATCCCATAACAAACGCACCTGTCATTGTTGCGGAGCGGGAGGTACTGGCGCCGTTGCTGCTGCCGGAGCAAAGAGCGGTTTTAACGGCAGATGCCGTGTGTGATGCGCCGGGGGCGCTGGAGCGGCTTGGTATGCTTGGAAAAGGTCGATTTCGTTTGATTCCATATAAAACGGTGGGCGTTTCGAGTGGGCTCCTTCTCACCTTGCGGCCGGACGCGGTCTACCTGGGGGGAGAGCTGTATACCGGCGTATCGTTTGCCTTTTCGCCCACAAAGCTTTCAGATGGCGGTGCCTATGCGGCGTTGGTGGGAGATTTGGAAGACTGCCGGGACTGTGCAGCTATTTTGTGGAAAAGGGAGAAAACAAAAGGAGGAAAGATATGAAGAGAGGCAAGCGAGACTTCGCGGTTTTGGTTCATTTGCGCAGGCTGCTGGAACGGCTTGGATTTCTGCTTCCGGGGAAAACGATGTACATCGGCGGCAGCGACACATTGCCCCCGCCCCTTAGCAAGGAGGAGGAGCGAACGCTGATCGGACGGTTGGCGGAAGGGGACGAGGTTGTCAAGGCAAGCTTAATTGAACGGAATTTGCGGCTCGTGGTATATATTGCCCGTCGGTTTGAAAACACAGGCATTCATATTGAGGATTTGATATCCATCGGGGCCATCGGACTGATCAAAGCAATCAATACATATAAGGCAGATAAAAACATAAAGCTGGCCACGTATGCGTCTCGCTGCATTGAAAACGAAATCTTAATGTATTTGCGAAAAAATGCGGGGCAAAAGAGCGAGGTGTCCTTCGACGAACCTCTAAACACCGATTGGGACGGGAACGAGTTGCTGCTTTCAGATATATTAGGGACAGAGAGTGACCTCGTGATGAAGCCGATTGAGGCGGATGTGGATCGAACGTTGTTGCAGCAGGCGCTGGAAAAGCTGACAGAGCGGGAGAGAACCATTATTGTCATGCGGTTTGGCTTGGGTCGCCCGGAAGAAATGACCCAGAAGGAAGTGGCGGATTTCATGGGAATATCCCAATCGTATATTTCCAGGCTGGAAAAACGAATCATCACAAAGCTAAAACGAGAGATTGTGCGAATGACTTAATGAAAAACAAAGAGGAAATGTCTTCTTTTATAGGATTTCATTAGAAAAGAGAAAAAAAGTTGGGATACCCCCTTTGCAAACGCGCCGGATTATATTAGAATAAGAAAGAATGCATAAAAAAGAAATTTGGTCGTTGTGCCCTGACGGCTCCATGGGGACCGGAACAAGCAGGGCTGAGAGGAGCAAAGGATGGGAACACCGAAATATCAGCGCGTTTTACTAAAAATAAGCGGAGAAGCCTTGGCGGGCTGCAAGCAGACAGGGCTTGATTTTGAAGTAATTGACCGAGTGTGCGATGTAATTCGCTGTTGCGTAGAAGAAGGCGTGCAAATCGGCATTGTGGTCGGCGGCGGAAACTTTTGGAGAGGCGTGAAAGACGGCGGCGATCGGATGGATCGAAATCGAGCGGATCATATGGGAATGATGGCCACTGTGATCAACTGCTTGGCGCTTGCAGATGCTTTGGAGCAAAAAGAAGTGGCAGTGCGAGTGCAGACGGCCATCGAAATGCGGGCCATTGCAGAGCCGTATATCCGGTCGAGGGCCATTCGGCATCTGGACAAGGGCAGGGTGGTGATTTTCGGCTGCGGAACAGGGAGCCCCTTTTTTTCCACAGACACAGCAGCGGTTTTGCGCGCGGCGGAAATCGATGCGGATGTGATTTTGCTAGCCAAAAACATTGATGGCGTGTACAGCGCGGACCCAAAGAAGTTTCCAAACGCCATCAAATACGACAGCATTACATATGATGATATTTTGGCGCAGCATTTGGAAGTGATGGATTCTACGGCAACTTCTTTGTCTATGGACAATCGAATTCCCGTTGTCCTGTTTGCCTTAAAAGAACCGGAGAATATCTATCGTGTCATCATGGGAGAAAACATTGGCACGGTAGTGAAAGAATAGAAAGGAATGAGTCTACCGATGAAAGAGAGATATGAAGAATATATAACGAGAATGCAAAAAACCGTGGATGTCGTTGCGGGAGATTTTGCAAGTGTTCGTGCCGGCCGGGCCAGTGCGGCAGTGTTGGATCGGATTACCGTGGACTACTACGGAACGGCGACCCCTTTGCATCAGATCGGCAACATCTCATCCCCTGACCCCAGAACGCTGGTGATACAGCCTTGGGACAATACCCTGCTGAAGCAAGTTGAAAAAGCCATTTTGACGTCAGATCTGGGTATCAACCCACAAAACGACGGCAAGGTCATCCGCTTAAGCTTTCCCCAGCTGACGGAAGAGCGCAGAAAAGAGCTGACCAAACAAGTGCGAAAATACAGTGAAAATGGGAAAGTGGCCATCCGTAATATCCGAAGGGATGCAGTGGATAAATTTAAGGCTATGAAGAAAAAATCTGAAATCACAGAGGATGACCTGAAAGAATGTGAAAAAACCATACAGGAGATGACGGACAAATATTGCAAGGAAATTGATGTACTTGCCGGAAAAAAAGAACAAGAATTGATGGCCGTATAAGAAAAAAGACACGGCCGGCGATAAGGAAGGCAGCATGATATTCAAAAAGAAAAAAAGAAAAGTTCCGGCGGGGAAGGTGGATCGCAACCGCCTGCCCCGCCATATCGCGCTTATTATGGACGGAAACGGCCGGTGGGCCAGAAATCGGGGGTTGCCCCGAAAGGCGGGGCATGCGGTGGGAGCGGAGACCTTTCGCTCCATTGCCACATATTGCAAGGAAATTGGGATAGATTATTTTACAGTCTACGCCTTTTCTACAGAGAACTGGAAGCGGCCAACGGATGAAATCAATGCCATTATGGGTCTTTTGGAACAATACCTTTTGGAAGCCATTGAAAAAATGGAAGCGGATCGGGTGCGGCTTCACATTCTGGGGGATCTCACACCGTTATCCCCAAAGCTGAAAGCGCTTTGCGCGCGTACGGAAGAAATCTCCAAAACCTTGGAAGGGCTACAGGTTAATCTGTGCCTGAACTACGGCGGAAGAGATGAAATCCTGCATGCGGCCAGGACGTTTGCCGCCGCCTGCCGGAACGGGGAAAGGACGCCGGATGATTTGACAGAGGAGATGTTTTCCGGCTATCTTTATTCCAAAGGAATTCCGGATCCGGACCTGATCATCCGCCCCAGCGGAGAAGTTAGGATTTCCAACTTCTTGCTTTGGCAAGGTGCCTACGCGGAATATTACTTTACGGATGTACTCTGGCCGGATTTTGACAAAGCAGAGCTAGATCGCGCCATTGCAGACTATCAACACCGTTCCCGCAGGTTTGGCGGAATAGGAGGTGCCTAATGCGCGCACGCATTTTAGTAGCTGTTATCTGTATTCCTTTGATTTTATTGGTTCTTTTTGTGTTCCCCCCTGTTGCACTGCCCATTGCGATGGCGTCCTTGTCGGCCTTGGCGGTCTATGAAATGCTGTGCGGCACCAAGTTTGTAACGCATATGCGCATGGTGCTGTATGGAATGGCGATCGGTGCAAGCATCCCCATCTGGTCTTATTTGGGAAGCCCGTTTGCGCCTGCGCTGGCGGGGCTGCTCTTGTTTGCCATTTTGCTATTTGGTGAGGTGATGGCGGCGCCCGGCAAGGTAAAGCTGGAACAAGTCGGGGGCGTTTTGTTTGCCAGCACCCTTCTGCCTTTTTTTCTCTCGTCCCTGATTCGTATTATGGCGATGGAGCACGGGAGTTTGCTGATCCTACTCCCGTTTGCCATCGCCTTTGGCAGCGACGCTGCGGCACTGTTTACGGGGGTGGCTTTTGGGAAACGAAAGCTGGCTCCGCGGATTAGCCCCAAAAAGACAGTGGAGGGTGCCCTGGGCGGCCTCGTGGGAAGTGTTTTGATTGCGCTGCTGTATGGTTTGATCATCGGTATTGGCTTTCACAGGCCGGTGCATTACTTGGCGATTGCTGTTTATGGCGCCGTTGGGAGCGCCATTTCCCAATTTGGCGATTTGGCGTTTTCCGCCGTCAAACGGGAATTTGCGATCAAAGACTACGGGAAACTGCTCCCCGGGCATGGCGGCGTATTGGACCGGTTTGACAGCGTCATCTTTTGCGCGCCGCTCTTCGAGCTACTCTTTCTCGTCTGGCCTGTCATTCTGTAAAAAAATTTACAAGTCGTTGATCTATTTTGAAGGAAACAGGTGTACACTTTGAAAAGAAACATTGTAGTTTTGGGCTCCACAGGCTCCATCGGGCGGCAAACGCTGGCAGTGGCCGAAGCGTTGGGGCTTTCCGTTCGTGCCATCACCGGGAACCGGAACGTTGCGCTGCTGGAGCAGCAGGCACGGCGCTTTTCCCCCGCCCTTGTGGCGGCGGCGGATGAGGAAACGGCAGCCGAGCTGAGATGCCGGCTGAGAGACACGAACATATGCGTGGCAGGTGGCATGGAAGGGCTGCTGGAGGCTGCTTCCCTTGACCGTGTGGACACCGTGGTCACTGCCGTGGTTGGGATGGTGGGGCTACGGCCCACCCTTGCGGCGATCGAAGCAGGTCGCCGCATCGCCCTAGCCAACAAAGAAACCCTGGTTTGCGCTGGTGACGTGGTTATGGCAAAAGCAAGGCAGCACGGGGCGGAGATCATCCCGGTGGATTCTGAGCATTCTGCCATTTTTCAGAGCTTGCTGGGCCAGGGAAAGCGGCGGGAAGTGAAGCGTATTTTGCTTACGGCATCCGGCGGTCCGTTTTTTGGGAAAAACAGAGAAACGCTAACGCATGTGACGAAGGCGCAAGCGCTGCGCCACCCCAACTGGAGCATGGGGCCGAAGATTACCGTTGATTCCGCGACACTGATGAACAAGGGGCTGGAGCTGATAGAAGCCATGCATCTGTTTCAGGTTTCTCCCGAACACGTCACCATTGTGATCCACCGGGAGAGCTTGGTGCATTCCATGGTGGAGTACGTGGACGGCTCTGTCATTGCGCAGCTTGGCCCGCCGGATATGCGCCTGCCCATCCAATATGCGCTGACATATCCCGCTCGTATGCCCTCCCTGGGCCATCCGTTGGATTTCACAGAAGGATGTTCCATGACCTTCGGAAAACCGGACGATCAAACCTTTGGATGCTTGCGGCTCGCTTGCGAAGCGGCAAAACGGAAAGGGACGGCCTGCGCCGTACTCAACGCGGCCAATGAGGTGGCGGTGGATTTGTTTTTACAGGAAAAATGCGGTTTTTTGGACATAGAACGAATTGTGGAAAAAAACAATGGAAGAAACACCGGATGCCCAGGCAGATACATTGGACGCCATCTTGGAGGCGGACGGCAAAGCACGGAAACAGGCGGCGCTCGCTGCCGCCCGATTGGCCTGAAGTGTTTCACAGGAGGCCCCAAAAAATGTTGTAAGAATGGCGAGGTGACAGGTTGAGTTTTTCTGTTTATTTTAATCGCAGTGGTTATGTTTGGCGTCTTGGTGGCGCTTCATGAATTTGGGCATTTTGTGACGGCAAAGCTCTTGGGCGTGCAGGTCAATGAATTTGCCGTTGGTATGGGCCCTACTCTCTGGAAAAAGCAAAAAGGGGAGACGCAATATTCCCTTCGTTTGTTTCCCATCGGCGGATTTTGCGCCATGGAAGGGGAAGACGAGGAAACAAATAATCCCCGGGCGTTTACGGCACAGAAGGTTTGGAAACGACTGATCATTCTGCTGGCCGGCTCCGCTATGAACTTTTTAACGGGGTTTGTCATCATTTTGCTTCTCTTTAGTCAGAGTCAAGCCTTCTCCACCCCTGTGATTGACGGGTTTGCAGATGGCTTTGCCCTGTCAGGGGAAAACGGGTTGCAGGAGGGCGACCGGATTTCAAAGGTAGACGGAGAGAATATCTATATTTACAGCGATATTTCCATTTTCTTTGCCCGGACCAATGGGGAAACCATGGATTTGGTCGTGGAGAGAGACGGGGAGACCGTGATACTGGATGATTTCCCTTTGAAGCTGCAGGAATATACGGAAAACGGTCAAACCACAACCCGATATGGGATCAATTTCTCCGTGGTTCCCGCGACCGTTGGAATGCGGCTGCGGGAAGCGTGGTTTCATTCTGTGGATTTTGTCCGGTTGGTACGTGTGAGCCTTGTGGATTTATTTAGCGGCCATGCTAGCTTGAAGGATGTGTCCGGCCCCATCGGCATCGTGGATACGCTGACACAGGTGGGAGAGCAGTCTCAGACGGTGGGTGCCGCCGCCATGAATATTTTTTATTTCGCGGCATTGATTGCCATCAACCTGGCGGTTATGAACTTGCTGCCCATTCCGGCGCTGGACGGGGGGCGGATCTTTTTCCTGCTTATTTCCAGTGTCATCACGTTATTGACAAAGAAAAAGATAGACCCCAAGTATGAAGGATATATCCATTTGGCCGGGCTGATCTGCCTGTTGGTGTTGATGGTTGTCGTAGCATTTAACGACATTTTTAGGATCATCGTCCGATAGCTAAAATCGAACGATCCAGATAGAGGTGGCTCATGACAAAACAAATATTGGTTGGAGGCGTTCCCGTTGGCGGGGGCGCCCCCATTTCTATTCAATCCATGTGTAACACAAAAACAGAAGATATGCAGGCGACGGTTGCCCAAATCAATCGGTTGGAGCAAGCAGGGTGCCAGATCATTCGTGTGGCGGTGCCCAACATGGAGGCGGCCCGGGCCATTGAAACAATCAAAAAAGAGATCCGAATCCCATTGGTGGCCGACATTCATTTTGATTGGCGTCTGGCTTTGGCGGCGGCAGAGGCCGGTGCCGATAAAATCCGTATCAACCCTGGCAATATCGGCGGAGAGGAACGGATACGGGCGGTGGCGAATGCCTGCAGGCAGCGCCGCATCCCCATCAGAATCGGGGTCAACGGCGGATCTTTGGAGCAGTCTCTTCTGGAAAAACACGGTGGCGTGACGGCAGAGGCTTTGGTGGAAAGCGCATTAAAGGAAATGGCGCTTTTGCAGAAATGGAAATTTGACGATATCTGTATTTCCATTAAGGCAACCAATGTTCCACTGACGATTGAGGCCTGCCGCCTGCTGCATGAAAAAACGGACCATCCCCTTCATATCGGGGTAACGGAAAGCGGCACGCCGCAAGTTGGTCTAATGAAATCGGCCATGGGGATCGGCGGGTTGCTGTGTTTGGGAATCGGCGATACCATCCGCGTTTCTTTGACGGCAGACCCCGTGGAGGAAATCATAGCCGCCAAACGTATTTTGCAGATAGCGGGACGCAGAGCCTCCGGGCCGGAGTTGATTTCCTGCCCCACTTGCGGCAGAACGCAAATCGATCTGATCGGCTTGGCGAAGGAAGTGGAGCGCCGCTTGGAGACTTGTACGAAAGAGATCACGGTGGCGGTGATGGGCTGTGTGGTCAATGGGCCGGGGGAAGCGTCCGCCGCCGATGTTGGCATTGCGGGCGGGCAGGACAGCGGCGTGCTGTTTTGCAAAGGGAAGCCCGTCAAAACGGTGCCCCAATCGGATTTGGTGAACGAACTGATGGCTTTGATTGATACATTGTGAGGAGAACGATATGAGCGTGCAAGATAAAACAAAAAAATTTCTAGAGCTGTTTTCCCCTTGCCTTCCGGATGAAGCCACACGGCAGGCCTTTGCATCCATCGTCGTTCATTCCGTTGTCATTGAGAAAAAAGGGCGGTGCATTGCCATTCAAGTGGATGGGGCCGTTTCAGAAGAAATGCGAAAACACGCGGAAACCTCTATTGCGGCGGCCTATGATATGAACCAGGTTTCCATTTGCGCATCGGCGGCGAAGACTGCCGCCTCTTGGGCGGACAACTCTTGGAAGGAACGCATTCAAAATGCGTTTTCCGCCCAGTTTCCACCGGCTGTGGGCTTGTTTGCAGATGCCGTTTTAGAAGAAAAGGGAAGCGAAATGACTTTGCTTCTCAAAGACCCAGGGGTTTCCCTTTTGTCTCCTCATCTCCAAATTGTGATCGAGACACTCAAACAAACGGATCCTGCTTTTTCTCTGCATTTGGGTACGATACAGATGGAGGAAAGCAAGGAAGAAACCCTGCGCAAACGGGAGGCGCTGCGGATCGAGCGCCTGAAAGAGAGCGCCCGCTCCATCAAAAAACCGGAGAAGAAAGAAACGGTCAAACATAAGGTGATTTATGGGAGGGCAATCCATAAAACGCCGATTTCCATCGAAACACTCCATTTAGACCTGAATATGGTCACCATCTGCGGAAAAGTGTTTTCCGTCCAGCATCGCGCTTTGAAAAAACGAGGCGCCTGGGTGATTTCCTTTGATGTTACGGATTATACAGGCTCTATCCGCGTTTCTAAATTTGCGATGGATGAGGAAGCCAAACCCATTGTAGATGCGATTTCCGTAGGGCAGCATCTGCTGATTCAGGGAAGGCTGAATATGAACCGGTTTGACAATGACATGGTCTTGGAGCCGCTTCATATTATGGAGACGAAGGTGCCCGTGCGAGAAGATAAAGCACCGGAAAAACGTGTGGAGCTGCATTTACACACCCGTTTTTCCACTATGGATGGCTTAACGGATGTGAAAGCTGCCATTGACCAGGCGGCCAAATGGGGACACAAGGCGGTGGCCATTACGGATCATGGGATCGTGCAGGCGTTCCCAGATGCTGCCCAAGCGGCAAAAAAGGCTGGGATTAAGCTGCTTTACGGTATGGAAGCGTATTACCTCAATGATCTGGAAAGCGTCCGGGCTGTGCGGGGGGAACAGGATGTTCCCTTCTCCGGCGAATTCATCGCGTTTGATTTGGAAACAACGGGACTGTATCCGGGACAGGACGAAATCACAGAAATTGGCGCGGTGCTGCTTCGTAACGGACAGGTGGAAGAGCGGTTCCAAACCTTTGTGGATCCCAAACGTCCCCTTCCGGCAGAAATTGTGAAGCTGACCGGGATTACGGACGAAATGCTTCAAGGCGCGCCGGAGCTGCCCCAGGCGTTGGAGCGGTTTTTGCGTTTTGTGGATGGCCGGCCGTTGATTGCCCATAATGCGGCGTTCGATCTGTCCTTTTTGCAGGAGGCCTGCCGCAAAACGGGGCGTTCCTTTGCATCGACCTCTGTGGACACGCTGCTGCTCTCCCGCCAATTGTTGCCCAGCCTCTCCCGCCATAAGCTGGATATCGTGGCGCGCCATCTGCATTTGCCGGCATTTTCCCATCACCGGGCGGAGGACGATGCCGCCACTGCCGGGCTGATTTTTGCCGCTTTGTGTGTGAAATTGAAAAAGAATGGAGCATCCAGCCTGCAACAGGTCAACGACGTGTTGGCCAAAGGGAAAAAAAAGCGGCTGGATGGACACCCGCGCCATATGACCATTTTGGTTCAAAATCAAAAGGGACTGCGGAATTTATACAAGCTGGTGTCTTTGTCTCACTTGGAATATTTCAAGCGGGTTCCGATTATCCTCCGTAGCTTGCTGGATGAAAACCGAGAAGGGCTTCTCATTGGCTCTGCCTGTGAAAACAGCGAGCTGTTCCAGGCTGTGATCAGCCGAAAAAGCGAAGGGGAGCTGCTGGAAATTGCGTCTTACTATGACTTTTTGGAGATTATGCCCTTGTGCAACAATCACTTTATGCTGCGAAACGGCAGCGCAAAAAGCGAAGAAGATCTCAAGGAGTTCAATCGTGTGATCCTGCGCTTGGGGGATCAACTGGGCAAGCCTGTGGTGGCCACTGGAGATGTCCATTTTTTAAACCCGGAAGAAGAGATATATCGGCACATCCTGCTGGCTTCTAAAAAATTCAAAGACGCCGATGAACCGCTACCCCTGTATTTTAAAACCACGGATGAAATGCTGGAGGAGTTTTCCTATCTTGGGGCGGAAACAGCCCATCGCGTGGTGGTGGAAGCGACCAATGAAATTGCGGATTGGTGCGAAGAGGTACATCCTCTGCCGAAAGGCTTGTTCGCCCCTAAACTGTACGGCGCGGAAGAGGAGCTGAAATCGCTGGTCTGGGGGAAAGCAAAAGCCCTTTACGGAGAGCCATTGCCCAAAGAGATATCGGAACGGCTGGAAACCGAGCTGCACGACATCATCGGTTGCAACTATGCGGTGATTTACATGTCAGCCCAAAAACTGGTTCAAAAATCCCTGAGTGACGGGTACTTGGTTGGTTCTCGCGGCTCTGTTGGCTCCTCCTTGGTGGCGTATATGGCGGGGATCACCGAGGTAAACGCCTTGCCGCCTCACTACCGCTGTCCCAACTGCCAGCATACAGAATTTGCAAAGGACGATACATATGGATGCGGGGCGGACATGCCCGATCGGCCTTGCCCCGTGTGCGGGACGCCGTATGAAAAAGACGGGTTCAACATTCCGTTTGAAACCTTTTTGGGGTTCGGCGGGGACAAAGTACCCGACATTGATTTAAACTTTTCCGGCGAATACCAAGCCAAGGCCCATCGGCATACCTTTGAATTGTTCGGAGAACACCATGTGTTTCGGGCGGGTACCATCGGGACGGTGGCGGAAAAAACGGCTTTTGGCTATGTGAAAAAATATTTAGAAGAGCGCGGCAAGCAGACAACGGCCGCCGAGGAAAACCGGCTGGCAAAGGGCTGTGTCGGCGTCAAGCGTACCACGGGCCAACACCCCGGCGGACTGGTGGTCATTCCGAGAGACCGCGAAATATATGATTTTTGCCCCGTCCAGCGCCCTGCGGATGATATGGGAACAGACATTATCACCACGCATTTTGAATACCATTCTATGGAGTCCAACCTGCTCAAGCTGGATCTTCTGGGGCATGATGACCCGACGATGATCCGCATGCTTCAGGATCTGACGGGGGTGGATCCTCAAAAAATCCCTCTGGATGACCCGGATACCATGCGTATTTTTACGTCCTCTGGTGTGTTGGGCTTTGAGAACGACTCGGTTTTAGGGCCCACCGGCGCCTGTGCCATTCCGGAGTTTGGCACACGCTTTGTTCGGGGGATGCTTTTGGACACCTTGCCGACCCAATTTGACACGTTGGTTCGCATTTCAGGGTTTTCCCACGGAACCGACGTATGGCTTGGCAACGCCAGAGACTATATCCTAAACGGCACCGCAACGGTCAACGAAGTCATTGGCTGCCGAGACGACATTATGCTTTATCTCATTGAACAGGGGATGGAGGAAAAGCTGGCCTTTCAGATTATGGAAGGGGTGCGAAAGGGAAAGGCGGTGCTGCCGGAATGGGAAGACGCAATGAAGGCCGTCCATGTTCCCAAGTGGTACATTGACTCCTGCCATAAAATTCAATATCTGTTTCCAAAGGCCCACGCAGTGGCTTATGTGATGATGGCCTTTCGCATCGCCTGGTTCAAGGTACACCACCCGCTGGCGTTCTACGCCGCCTATTTTTCCATTCGGGCAAAGGCGTTTGACGCGTCTGTTATGACCCGGGGAATGGAAGTGGTGAAAGCAAAACTGAAAGAATTGGAACAGCGAAACGATCTGTCGTCTGTGGAAGAAGATATGATCGTTACGCTGGAAGTGTGTTATGAATTTTATCTGCGGGGTTTTGTGTTTCATCCGGTGGACCTGTACCGTTCGGGGGCTGTTCACTTCCAGATAGACGGAAACGGGCTCATCCCGCCCTTTGCCTCCATCAATGGATTGGGGGAAACGGCAGCGCTGGATATTGTGGAGCAACGATCGGGGCGGAAATTTATCTCTATTGAGGAATTTTCCATCGCCTGTCCAAAGGTCACGAAAGGAAATATTGAACAGCTGCAGGGGATGGGCGCGCTGGACGGACTGCCGGATACCAGCCAAATGACGCTGTTTTAAAAAACTTGACTTATAAGTTGTAGTATGTTAATGTGTTAGCACGATAAAGCGGTGAAGGAGAGGACGCCTTGCAATATACAGTCAACACCCCGGAGGGAACGAAAGACCGGCTGTTTGGCGAGTGCCGGGAGCGGCGACGGGTTCAGTCTGCGCTGACGGGGCTGTTCAAACGCAGAGGGTATTATGAAATCATTACACCGGAAGTGGAATATTATGATTTATTCATTCAATCCGGCAATCCGCTGCCTCAGGAGAGCATGATCAAGCTAACGGATCGAAGCGGCAAAATCTTGGTGATGCGGCCGGATTGTACAGCGCCCATCGCGAGGGTGGCAGCCACGAAGCTGCAAAATGAGCCTCTGCCCCAGAGGCTCTATTATAATCAGACGATTTTCCGGTCCGGTATGGCCCATTTGGGCGCAAGTCATGAGGTGGCCCAGTGCGGCGTGGAGCTGATTGGCGCATCCGGTCAAAAGGCAGACGCGGAGGTGCTGGCCTTGGCGGTGGATGCTTTGGCGGCCTGCGGCCTTTCTGTGTTCCACATTGAAGTGGGCCATGCAGGGCTGTTTCCCGCGCTGACTCGTGATTTGGGCGCGCCCCGAGAAACGGTAGAGCAGATGAGAAGCTATTTGGAGCAGAAGAATTTTGCTGCGCTGGACGATTTACTTTTGCCCTATCAAAACGCACCGGGTTACGCTGCGCTACGAAGGCTGGCCTATTTGTTTGGCGGTCCGGAGGTGCTGGAAGAAGCGAAAGAGCTGTCCGGCGAAGCCGGGACAGAGGCAATCGCTTACTTGCAGTCGCTTTATTGGAAGCTGGAGCAGGCGGGCTGCGGCGGACGCGTTCAATTTGATCTGGGCCTTGCGCACCAGCTGGACTACTACACCGGCGTTGTTTTTCGAGGGTACGCGGAGGGCGCGGGAAGCGCAGTGCTCTCTGGCGGCCGATATGATACGCTGCTGCGTGATTTTGGCCGAAACGCGCCTGCCACCGGGTTTGCCATTGATGTAGACGGGGTGGCGCAGACCCTTCCGCCCGTTGAATTGCCAAAGGTAAAACAGCTGATTCACTATGAAACGGATCGTCTGCGGGAAGCGCTCTCTTGCGTGGAAAGCAGCGTACCGGGCACGTGTGAGCTGTCGCCCTATGAGACCTTGGAAGAAACCATTTCTTTGGCAAAAAGAAAGGGGATTACGCAGATTATTATTTTGGAAACGGGGAAAGCGCGGGTGATGACATTATGAATCGGCTGCGAATCGCACTGACCAAAGGGCGGCTGCAAAAACAGACCATGGCCTTGTTTGAAACCATGGGGTTGGACTGTGAACCGCTGCATAACCCGGGACGCAGGCTGATTCACAGCCTGCCCAATTATCCCATTGATATTGTGCTGGCCAAAGGGCCGGATGTGGTTACTTATGTAGAACACGGGGTGTGTCATATGGGGATTGTAGGGAAAGACAGCATTATGGAGCTGGGCCGCTCTTTTTATGAGGTGTTGGATCTGGGCATTGGAAAATGCCGCTTCGCGCTGGCAGTGCGTGAAGGAAGCGATTTTTACGGCACTTATAAAAGCCGGCGGATCGCGTCTAAATATCCCAATGTGACACGGGCCTTTTTTGAGAAAAAGGGGATGGACGTTTCCGTGATCCGCATTGAAGGCTCTGTGGAGTTGGCGCCGATTTTGGGGCTTGCAGATGCCATTGTGGACTTGGTGGAAACAGGGGACACCTTGCGGGCCAACGGACTGACTCCCATTGAGGATGTGGCGCAAATCAGCGCCAGACTCATCGTCAACACAGCGGCCATGAAGTTATATCGCACCGAAATATTGGACTTTGTGGAGCGGTGTGAAGCCGGCATCCGCGGGGATGAGCTGAAATAACAGGGAGAGAAAAAATGCTTCAAATTGTAACAGCAGATGGCGTGGCAGAGCAGGACGTTCTGGCGGCTATTCGAAACCGGGCGGCAGAGGCCGGGGCTCAGATTCAAGCAACGGTTTTAGAAATGATGGAACGGGTGCGGCGAGAGGGGTTTGCGGCAGTGGAAGCGTATTCTTTGCAGCTGGACGGCGCAGCGCCCCGGGAAGTGACAAAAGCGGAATGGGACGCCGCTGTTTCCCGCTGCCCAAAGGAGTTATATGATGCGCTGTCCCGGGCCGCCCGCAACATTCGGGACTACCAAGAAAAGCTGCTTCAGAAAACACAGATATGGACTTCTCCGGACGGGGGCACCGTTGGGTGCTTGGTGCGGGGGCTATCCCGTGTGGGAATTTATGTGCCGGGCGGAAAAGCGGCATATCCTTCTTCTGTTTTGATGAACGCCATACCGGCCAAGGTGGCCGGTGTGGAGGAAATCATCATGGTCACTCCGCCCACGACGCATCTCAGCGATGCGGTATTGACGGCAGCAAAGATCGCCGGGGTGGACCGAGTGTTTGCCGTGGGCGGTGTGCAGGCCATAGCCGGGCTGACTTACGGCACGGGCATTTTGCCGAAAGTGGATAAGTTGGTGGGGCCGGGAAACGCTTATGTGGCGACGGCCAAGCGGATGGCATATGGCCGTTTGGATATCGATATGGTGGCGGGGCCGTCAGAGATTTTGGTGATCGCAGATGAAACAGCCGACCCCAAATATGTAGCGGCGGATTTGCTCAGCCAGGCAGAACACGACACGATGGCAAGCGCCATTTTGCTGACAGACAGCGTGCCTCTTGCTCAAAAGGTCAACATGGAGATCGCGCGACAAATGGGCTATCTGGATCGAACAGAGATAATGGAACAATCATTGCGCGATTTTGGCGTCATAATTGTTTGCCCTTCTTTGGAAAAGGCGGTCGATTTGGCAAACGAAATCGCACCGGAGCATTTAGAGGTTTTGACAAAGACGCCGGATGCGCTGCTTCCAAAGCTGAAGCACGCAGGCGCCATCTTTTTGGGTGCATACAGCCCGGAGCCGCTGGGTGACTATATGGCGGGGCCGGACCATGTACTCCCGACGTCGGGCACCGCGCGGTTTTTTTCGCCTCTGTCGGTGGAGAGCTTTTTAAAACGAACCAGCCTGATTTCATATGACAGAGACGCGCTGTCCAAAGTGAAGGAGTCTATTTTGACCCTGGCCCAGGCAGAAGGGCTTTCTGCCCATGCCAATTCCATTGCAGTACGCTTTGAATAGAAAGGAAACAAAATGGAACGGAGAGCAGTGATTGAACGGGTAACCAAAGAAACAGAAATTGAATTGTCCTTGGATCTGGACGGGGGCATGGTTGACGTCAAAACCGGCATTGGATTTTTTGACCATATGCTGACAGCCTTGTCTTTTTATGCCGGGATCGGGCTGACTTTAACGGTAAAAGGTGATTTGCACGTAGATGGCCACCACACAGTGGAAGATACAGGAATTGTGCTGGGACAGGCCCTTTCAAAAGCCATGGGAGACAAAAAGGGCATTCGGCGATTTGCCAGTGCATATGTGCCCATGGACGAAGCCCTTTGTTTTACAGCCCTGGATGTTTCCGGCAGGCCATTTCTTGTGTTTGACGCGCCCATGCCGCAAGCACGCATCGGAGAATATGACGCCTGCCTGACAACGGAATTTATGCGTGCTTTTTCGACCCATGCCGGGGTGACGCTGCATCAAAAGGCGTTTTACGGCGTGAACGCACATCATATGACAGAAGGCCTGTTTAAATCTTTGGGTCTTGCTCTGAAGGACGCCTTGCGTCGGGAGGACGACATAATCCGCTCCACGAAAGGGGTATTATAATGGGAAAACCCATTGCAATCGTGGATTATGGCGTTGGGAATTTACAAAGCGTGGCCAATGCGATGGCATATTTGGGATTTCAAACGCAAATTACGGCGAGGCAAGAGCAGCTGGAACAAGCGGGCGCCATTATATTGCCTGGAGTGGGTGCGTTTCCCGATGCGTACGCACAGCTGGAAAGACGTGGCTTGCCAAAGGTTTTGCGGGCGCAAGCGGAGAAAAAACCCATTTTGGGCATTTGTCTCGGCATGCAGATGTTGTTTGACGGAAGCGATGAAATAAGACCCTGCAGAGGATTGGGATTGATTCCGGGGTGGGTGAAGCGGATAGAAACAACACGCAAGCTTCCGCATATTGGGTGGAACAATATTACATTTCCCAATAAGTCCCCTTTGTTTCAACATCTATCGAAGGAGAGTTATGTATATTTTGTTCATACTTTTGCGGGGCAGGCGGCTTCTTCGTCAGACGTGATAGCGGAGACATATTATGGAACCACCTTGGTGGCAGCTGTTGGCCGAGGGATGGTATTTGGCTGCCAGTTTCATCCGGAAAAAAGTGGCGAGACAGGCCTTGCCATTTTGAAAAATTTTGGGGAGTTGATCAAATGATTATTTTGCCGGCGATTGACTTGAAAGACGGTGTATGCGTTCGTCTTTACCAGGGAGAGTTTTCCACGACACACCAAGTGGCGGAAGACCCCGTTGCCGTTGCCAAAGCGTTTCAGGCGGCCGGAGCCGCCCACATTCACATGGTGGATCTGGATGGCGCGAAAGACGGTGTTCGCAAAAATGGTTCCATTGTGCGGGAGGTGATAGCAGCCACCGGACTGAAGGTAGAACTGGGGGGCGGCATGAGAAACATGGCAGATTTGGACGCAGCGGACCAAATGGGCGTTTGGCGCATGATCATCGGCTCTGCAGCTGTGTCGGATCCTTCTTTCGTCAAAGCGGCGGTGGGAAAATACGGAGACCGGATTGCGGTTGGCATTGATGCCAAAGACGGACAGATTCGCACTGCCGGCTGGACGGAAAATCCGGGGATCGACTATTTGAAGTTTGCAAAATCCATGGAGGCCCTCGGCGTAAAGGTTATCATCTTTACAGACATCGCAAACGACGGAATGCAAAACGGTCCGTCGTTTCAATCCCTTCTCACATTAAAACAGGCGGTTTCCTGTGATATTGTGGCCAGCGGCGGCGTGACATCTATAGACGATGTAAAACGATTAAAGGCAGATGGCATGGGCGGCGCCATCATCGGAAAATCATATTATGCCGGGACCATTGACTTGGCAGAGGCGGTCGCCGTTTGCGCCAGGCCATAAACCATCTATCAAAAGGAGGAATTGGGATGCACGCAAAGCGAATCATTCCCTGTTTGGATGTAAAAAACGGCCGTGTGGTCAAGGGAGTCAATTTTGTCAATATCAAGGATGCAGGTGACCCGGTGGAACTGGCCACATATTACAGCAATGAAGGGGCAGACGAGATCGTTTTTTTGGATATTACGGCGACCTACGAGAACAGGGACACCGTGGCAGATGTGGTGCGGCGGACGGCACAGCAGGTGTTTGTCCCGCTGACAGTGGGCGGCGGCATTCGCACGTTAGATGATTTTCAAGAGCTGCTGAGAGCCGGGGCAGATAAGATTTCCGTCAATTCTGCCGCTGTAAAGGATAAAACTTTGATCGCAAGAGCGGCGGAGCGGTTCGGGAGCCAATGTGTTGTGTTGGCCATTGACGCCAGGAAACGGGCAGACGGCAGCTACGAAGTGGTGACTACCGGAGGGCGAACCCCCACAGGGCTGGATGCCGTGGAGTGGGCAAAAGAAGGGGAGCGCCTTGGCGCGGGTGAGATTTTACTGACATCTATGGATGCCGACGGAACCAAGACGGGGTTTGACCTGGAAATGACAAAAGCCGTCACGCAGGCGGTAAACATCCCTGTGATCGCTTCCGGCGGCTGTGGCCATTTGCAACATTTTGCGGATGTGTTTGAGCAGGCCGGCGCGGATGCGGCGCTTGCGGCTTCCCTGTTCCATTTTGGAGAGCTGAGAGTGGGAGAAGTGAAGGATTTTTTAAGCGAGAAGAAAATCCCTGTGAGACGATTCAGATAAGGGGGAAAAACGTTGGAGTTAGAACTGTTGTTTCAAAAGTCGGAGCTGATCCCGGTGATTATCCAAGACCATGAAACCCTAGAAGTTTTAATGCTAGGCTTTACCAATCGAGAAGCGTTGGACTTGACTTTAGAAACCAGGAGAGCCTGGTTTTGGAGCCGAAGCCGCAACTGTTTGTGGAACAAAGGAGAGAGCTCCGGCCATTTTTTACATGTGAGAAAAATAATGGCCGATTGTGACACAGACACGTTACTATATCTTTGCAAACCGGATGGCCCCACTTGTCACACGGGGCGCAGATCATGCTTTTTTAATGAAATTGCAGGGGAGGGATGCGTGTGACACACCCGTTAGAGCTGCTATATAACGTTATTTTGAACCGCAAGGCACAAAAACAGGAGGGGTCTTATACTTGCTACCTGTTTGACAAGGGTTTGGACAAAATTTTAAAAAAAGTCGGGGAAGAGTGTGCGGAGACCATTATCGCCGCCAAAAACGGTGACAATGGGGAGACGGTAATGGAGGTTTCAGACCTGTTGTATCATCTTATGGTGATGATGGCACAGCAAGGGATCGCGTTGGACGATGTGCTGGCCGAGCTGGAGAAAAGAGGCCAAAAAATTGGAAACCTAAAGACAATGCGGGATACGGATAAAAACACATGATCGCAATTTTCTCTGTCGCAAACAATAAAGCATAATATATAGAAACATATAGAATCAAAAATCAGCTGGTCAGCATTTGCTGGCCAGCTGATTTTCACGACAGCATGCCGTTAATCTCCATCAAGCGAACGATTTCCGCAACACGAACGTTCCAATCGGCAGCGCTTCCGTAAGCGCGCCGTCTCTGCGCAAACCATGTTGTTTGTTCGTCCAATGCGCGGGCGCAAAGGGAGATAAATTCCTGAGGGTTATAAGAGGAATAGACGACGTCCGGAAAATATTCAATTTCATTTGGATAAAGACACGCCACGATGGGCTGCCCGGTGGAAAGATATTCTAGGATCCGCAAGGCAAGAGGGTCTTGCGGGGAAGAAAGGGGCGTTTGCAAAGAAAGGCAAACATCAAACCGGCGTACATACCTGGCCATTATTTCTTGGGAGTGAGGGTGAAGGAAATGGACGTTGGGGAACTTCTGCAAACGTTGCACGGCACGAGAGGTCCCCGGCCCAAGAAATAAAAACGACCAATCGGGGCGGGCGCGGGCGGCACATGCGATGGGCAAAAGATCCGTTTCCGGCCGGATGGGTTCCGTACATCCCAAAATAGGCCTTGGAATGGAAAAGGAGGCACTGATTGGCAGATCAGAAGCTTCATCCGAAGACGGCTGTGCAAACAACTCATAGTCTACGCCGTTTGGCAGCAGCGCGACATTGGAATGAACAAAAGAAAGTTGCTCTACCATGTCGGGCGTGGGGGCAAACACAAGGTCGGCATCCTGCAGCAAGGATTTTTCCTGCTCGCTTAAAAGATTGCCAGGAGTAGGCGTGATGGAGTCATATATAACATTGCGGCAAGAGAGAAGCGAGGGAAGGCCGGCGCCTGCCTCTGTGGCAACCCATAAAATCGGGCTGGAGAACGCATGCTGCGTCATTTTTTTTCGAATGTACCGTGCCAATTTGCGTTGGTTTCTTTTGTTAATCAAGGAGAAAGAGTGACCGAAGGGAAGAATGGGCGGCAGGCTATATACAGTTAACCCGGGGAGCACATGCCGGCCGGCTTCCCGATGGGCTTTCAGCCGCTTGCGGGCGGATCGCCCAAGGAAAAGGGCCAGCCATGTCACTGGCGGCTCAAAAAACAGAGAGTTGACTTGCTGCAAGCGGGAAATGAGGGACTGGGTGCGGCCGGGGTGGTTTCGCCATGTGGTTTCTGCGATACAGATCATTTGTTTCAAAAAAATTTTCCTCCCGAAGCTGCGTAAAACGGGTTCCGACAGGACGACGGAACTAAAGAAGCCGGATGTCGCTGTCTCATGGCTGAGAAGACAGGAGCCGCTTGATAGCCAATTGGTTTTCCGTTTCCAGTTGAATCAGCTTTGATACGGCTTCTTGCAAAAATGCCTGATTATTGATGCGGGATACGGCAATGTCAATTAGTCGGAACAATGATTCTGTGGTCGCGTCCTCCAAGGAAACGCAAAGATCCTGCCCGATGCTGGATAAAAACGCGTTGACCTTTTGGTCATATGAAACGCCAATGACAGGGACGCCGCGCCCGGCTGCAAACACGAGAGCGTGCAGACGCATGGATAAAACCACTTTCATTCGAGAAAAAATCCCGATGATGTCAGAAGAAGAAAATGATTGCTCCAATATGATATGGGGGATGCGAAGCAAAGCGGTTACTTGCCGCGAGGCAGGCAAGTCGATCCGTGGTTCGATGGGGAGAAAAACAGGAGTGAGACCGTATTTATAATAAACATATTCTGCGGCTTTGGCAAAAAGAGGCGCTTTTTCTGCAAAACCAGACCATTTCCGCAGGGAGAAGCAAATATACTTTCCATGGGTAGAAAGGCCAAGCTGAGCGAACAATGCGTCGATCTGTGCAGGGGGGGAAGGGATCAGCGCCACTGTGGGGTCTGCGCTCAGAATCATTTTCGGCCGGGTGACGTTCATTTCTGTTAACTCCTGCAGCGAATGGGGATCCCGCAGCGTGATGCAGTCTACATATGAATCAATGTAGCGGGCCGCTTTTTTTCGATTGTAAGGGGAACGGATCGGGCCGATACCGCACCCATACATCATAACGAGACAACCTCGTTTTTTTGCGGCACGCAAAGTGAATAAATAGAACCAGAGGGAACGATGGCTGGTCACATCCTGAATCAAGCTGCCTCCTCCGTTGATGTACAGCTTGCGTTTTTTCATCTGCGGCAGGAATCTATGGAAGGAAAAAGTATAAATAGAATCGACACGGCAGGCTTTCCGGGTTAGCTTGGGTTGCCGGGAAAGGACAACAATCGGCAAGTCGGGGTCGATGGAACGCAGCTCCAAAAGGATAGCGTCTAAAATGGCATCATCCCCGGCGTTTTCTCGCCCATATGCGCCGCAGAGAAGGATGCCGTCTCTTTGTGCGGACTTTTTTCGCTCTGTTCGGCGTAAGATGGTATGGTAGATGGAAAGCTGGCGCAATCTAGTGGCTTCTAAAGAAAACTCCTTGGAGGCTTTTTCATGTAGCGCGTCTCCCATCTGCCTGCGCAACTCCGGGCTTTGCGCCAACGCGGTTAAGTGCTCCGCCAGAGCATCTGAATCCCCCGGCTCGAACAAATATCCGTTTCTCCCATGGTCAATGAGATAAGGAACGCCGCCAACCCGGGAAGCAACGGTTGGAAGGTGCTCCCGCGCGCCTTCTGTCAATGCGTAAGGAAACGTTTCGGAGAGGGACGTCAACGCATTGATGTGAATGGAGTGATAAAATGTTGACATATCTGAGACCCAACCGGGGAAACATACGAAT
Source organism: Oscillospiraceae bacterium (assembly GCA_050950425.1). GTDB lineage: Bacteria > Bacillota > Clostridia > Oscillospirales > Oscillospiraceae > RGIG529. The sequence continues at coordinate 200,526 of JBMNHO010000002.1, read as the reverse complement.
TGGGAGATGCCCAGTTCGTGGGCAAGCGCGATTAAGCTTTCTTTCAGCTCTCCATCCCCGGCAATGAGAAGGCGGAGGTGGGGCGCCTTTGTCATGGCTTTTGCAAAGGCTCGGACGAGCGTGGCAATATCTTTTACGGGGGAAAGGCGCGCGGCAATCCCTACAACTACGGAACGGTCATCTGCCGAAAGGCCCACGGAGCGATAATATTCCCCAGGTGTCATTTGCGAAACAGTGGGTGTAAAATCAATGCCGTTGTAAATGGAAAATAAATGACTTGGCCGGAACCCTCTGGAAATGAGCAGATCGACCATGGCGTCTGAAACGCCAATGCGATAATCTAAAAAGCGCAACGCCATCGTATTGATAACACCATATGTTATTTTATGGAAGGGCCGGCCCATATAGTCCAGCTGATAGTCGCTATGTACGGTTGTGACCACCGGAATGTTGCAGGCTCGTTTTAAAAGGGCGCCCACCATGTTGCCACGGGATCCGTGGCAATGAATGATTTGAAATCCTTCTTCTATAATCATTTTTTTTATGATCCGATATGTTTTAAGTATATTTTTTTCAATCACAACGGTAGGAATTTGAAGGGCCCTTGCCTCTTGGGCAAATGGCCCTTCCCGGAAGCAGACCAGAACGGCCTCTTCCGTCTGGTTGAGCATGCGAAGCAAGTGAAACACATGGGTTTTTGCTCCGCCGCTATCCCCGCCGCTGATGAGATGGATGATTTTCATGACAGACTCCTTTTGTACTGCGAATTCAAAAATGAAAGATTTTGGACTTGTGAAAGCAACAAAATTATTATACAATAGAACGGAACAAAGGGTCAAGGCAATTAGGAGGACAAGAGATGAAACATAGAAAGTGGAATATAGTAGATCTGTTGATCATAGTCGTTGTGGTTGTGTTGCTGATCTTTGGAGGCGTAAAATTATTGGGCAGGGAAGATGGCTCGGCAAATGCTTCCATGAAGCAGCTTACATATACAGTGAAGGTAAGCGGGATTGAAAAAGCGTCGTATGCGTCTATTCAAAACTATGTGCCCGGGGATCTGATGGCCTCTGGCGCAAGGGTGGATGGGAACATCACCAAAGCAGAAAGCGAGCCGTCCGTGATATATGTAAACCTAAACAGCAACGGACCGACACCGGCGCTCCTGCCTGTGCAGAGCAATGATCTTGTGGATGTTGTGTTTACCATCGAAGCAAATGTGGAAGCCGACGGCGTTTTGACGTCAAAGGTTGGCACCCAGGAGGTGCGCATCGGTAAGACCCACATTGTAAAGACAGAACACATAGAATTGACGGGGACGGTTTTGACAGTAGACTGGAAAGAGTGATCTGCCAGGCAAGGGAATCTGAGTTCTTTCAACAATGTGTTGCTGGTCTCATTTTTTCATGAATAGCGGAGGAAGCCATGGCGTTTTTCCCTCAATTGGATCAAAATATTTTGCTTTGGACGCAAAACAATCTGCGCACCCCGCTTCTCAATGCGTTCTTTCTTCTGTTTACCGCGTTCGGAAACAATGGGCTTTTATGGATCGCCTGCTCCGGCGTTATGCTTTTTTTCAAGCGATGGAGACAGGTCGGCGGAGCTGCTTTGATCGCCGTGCTCCTTACTTTTGTCAGCGGCGAGATTATACTGAAGAGTTTGGTGGCGCGTCCTCGCCCGTTTTGGGAGATAGACGCATTGGTTTCCCTGCTCCCTATGCAGGGAGGCTTCTCGTTCCCGTCGGGGCATACGGCCTCGGCCTTTGCGGCGGCATCTGTATACTTTCGGGGCGCGCCGAATCGCTGGGCTAAGGTTTTGTTTCTATTTTTGGCGGCATTGATGGGGTTTTCCAGGCTATATGTAGGCGTGCATTACTTGAGTGATGTGATGGCGGGCGCGGTCTTGGGGTTTGCTTGGGGGCTGCTCGTCTGGCAAACATACCTCGCGATTCAAAAGCGACAGGGAAAAGGATTGCTTTAGCGAACAACAACAGAGCAAGGAGAGCTTTATGTCCAACGCAATGCCAATTGCACCGGAACATGTGCAAAGATATCTTAAAATTGGGAGAAACATTGCATCGTATCGCAAACAACGTGGCTATACACAGGCAGAGCTTGCCAAGAGGATAGGGATTAGCCGCTCTCATTTGAGCGCCATCGAAGCGCCCAATGTTTTGCGGCCGTTTTCCATTGAGTTGTTACTGAGTTTTGCGGATGTGCTTTGCGTTCCTCCCGGAAAGCTATTGGTATTTTAACAACTGATGTTGGGGATGGGGTATAAAATCAGGGGTTGCCGCGATCGTGCGGCAACCCCTGATTTTATACTGAAACAACTGGATTGAAATAGAGAAAAAAGTTATGCGTTTGCTTTTACTTCGTTGGTCAACGGCGCGCCGTCCAAATATGCTTTGAAGTTATGCAGTGTGACATCCACAATGGCAGCAGAGGCCTCTTCTGTGAAGAATGCCTGATGGCCGGTCATAACAATATTGGGATAAGCCATCAAAAGTGCCATGTCGTCATCCTGCATCAGCTCTTTGGAGTGATCCTCAAAGAAATATTCATGTTCTTTTTCGCACACATCCAAACCGACACCCCGGAACTTCCCGGCTTTGACAGCTTCCAAAAGATCCTTTGTATTAATGAGCCCGCCACGGGAGGAGTTAACCAGAAGAACGCCGTCTTTCATCTTGGCAATGCTGTCTTTGTTAATGATATGCTGCGTTTCGGGGAACAGAGGGCAATGGAGAGAAATTACGTCAGATTTGGCCCAAATTTCATCCAGGGGAACGTAGTTCAGCCCGCTGGTTGGATCTTGGAATACGTCATACGCCAAAACATTCATGCCAAACCCGGCGGAGAGAATTTCAGCAGTGATTTTGCCGATTTTCCCTGTTCCGATTACGCCTGCTGTTTTTCCACGCAAATCAACGCCCATCAAACCATCAATATTAAAGTTAAATTTAGTGGTTCGGTTATACCCCAGGTGGGTTTTCCGGTTGATGGTCTGAAGCAGCGCGATGGCATGCTCGGCAACGGCGGTGGGAGAGTAGCTGGGTACACGCAATACTTTAATATTCAGCTCGGCCGCCCGCTTTAGGTCAACACTGTCAAAACCGGCGCAACGCAGCAAAACGACGCCAATGCCATAGGAAGAAAGGGCGTCTAAAACATCTGCCGTTACCTCATCATTGACAAAGCTGCAGGTGGCATCAGATCCTTCGGCCATGTGAACAGATTCTTTTGTCAGTCTGCATTCAAAAAAAGCAACCTCATATCCCATTTCTTGTATGGGTTTTTCAAATGCTCTCCGGTCATAAGGTTTTGTGTCATAAAATGCAATTTTCATAGTATATCTCCTTCGTACGTAAAAATTAAGATGGGCGTTGTAAACATGATACCAAAAAAATCAATGGAACAAAGTTTTCCATGCCCAAACAATTGATACCAATATTATATCTCAAAATGAAAAGATTACAAGAGGAATATGACAAAACAAATGAAAGTTTATGTATGAAAATGCGAAAAAGGAATAGAAACATCTGTACATCAGCGCTTTAATATGGTACTCTATTAGCGTATCTTGCGTGTTGTGATTCCATCTATGCAGGAAAAGAAAAATTATGAAGTTGGAGGAAAGACAGAATGAAAAGAAGCATGAAGTATTTGGCATTGGCGCTTGTTGTGATGTTGTTTGCCGGGTTGATGGCCTGCGGCACAGAAACCCCGGCCAAAAGCGCAGATCCCAGCACAGAACCTTCCGCTGCCAGCGCGAAATTCAGAGTTTTGGAGGGCTCTCTTGCAGAAGAAGAATATGGCATTGGGTTCCGCAAGGGCGATGAGCTGCGCGACGTGGTCAATGCGGCGCTGAAGGTTTTAGCGGCCGACGGAACCATGGCTGAGATCTCGAACACATGGTTCGGCGAGGACATTACAACCATCGAAGCAGACGCAACAGCGCTGGACGGAATGAGGGTAGAAGCCAGGGACTTTGTTTTGGGCTTGGACGATTCCTTCCCGCCCATGGGCTATCGTGATTCGAACAACGAAGTGGTTGGATTTGACATTGATTTGGCCAAAGCCGTATGTGAAAAGCTGGGCTGGACGCTGAAAATTCAGCCCATCGATTGGGATACCAACGAGATGGAGCTGAATGCAGGGAACGTGGACTGCCTCTGGAATGGCATGACATTGACAGATGCCCGAAAAGAAAGCATGAGCTGCTCGGATGCTTACATGAAAAATGAGCAGGTTGTGGTCGTAATGGCAGATTCTACTTATCAGACGAAAGAAGATCTGAAAGACAAGTCCCTTGCGTTGCAGACAGGCTCTTCCGCAGAAGAGGCGCTGGCCTCCGCAACGGAATTCAAAGCAAGTTTGAAAGCGGCGAACACATTCAAAGACAACATGACTTGCTTCATGGATTTGGAGCAGGGCAGCAGCGACGCCGTTTTGGTAGACAGCATTGTGGCTGATTGGTATATTAAGACAGGCAACGTGGCCTGACATACATGACGGAGCAAGGGCCGCCGGAAACGGCGGCTCTTGTTTTGATGATGAAGCTGCCAAATGAATTTGGAGGAATACATATGAAAGTTGACTTCGGCACACTGCTGCCGGCAATGTTGCAGGCGTCTATGACGTCCCTGGCCATTTTCTGCCTGACGCTGATCATCGCGTTGCCGCTGGGACTTGTGCTTGCAGCGGGAAGGATGTCGAAATGCAAGATCATTCGCTGGCCCGTACAGGTATACTTGCTGATCATGCGGGGGACCCCGCTCATGCTTCAACTGTTTTTCTTTTTTTTCGGCCCATTTTATATATTTGGTATCAAAGGCGTCAGCCGCTTTGCCATGTGCATTTTGGCGTTTGGCCTAAACTATACCGCTTATTTTGCGGAAATTTACCGCGGTGGTATGGAGGCAGTCCCCGTGGGACAACATGAAGCCGCGGCAGCGCTGGGCTTTACCAAAAAACAAACATTCTTTAAAATCATCTTACCCCAGGTTGTCAAGCGAATTGTCCCCCCCATGGGGAATGAATTTATGACATTGGTGAAAGACACGGCCTTGGCTCGTGTCATCGCTGTGGTAGAGCTGTTTGATGTGGCAGCAAAGGCGGCTTCCGGCTATGTTTCCACGGTGCCTTTTGTTGTCGCGGCCGTTTTTTATCTGGTGATGAACGCAATTGTAGGGCAGGCTTTCCTCTTCACAGAACGAAAACTGGACTACTATCGATAAAGGGAGAGCAACATGGAGATTTTATCTGCGGCACATTTGTTTAAGGCGTTTGGGAAAAACGAGGTATTGAAAGACATTTCTCTTTCCGTTGCCCAAGGAGAGGTCGTGGCGATCATCGGGCCGTCCGGCTCCGGAAAAACAACGCTGCTTCGGTGCATCAACCAGTTTGAAACGGTGGATTACGGTGAAATCACGGTTTGCGGCGATAAAATGGTTAGAATCGAAGAAGAAAGGGAAACTGAGTGGGTTGAACAGGAAACGGAAGCAGATGTGTTGCCGGAGACATCCCGGCAGGACGAAATATCGGGACAAGAAGATGCGCCGCAAGGGCGCCGGTTAGCAGAGCGAGTGATCCATCCGGGTCGCTCGGTTTATGCCGACAAAGAGACCCTGCGGAAGATCCGGCTCAACATTGGACTTGTGTTCCAGAACTTCAATTTGTTTCCCCACTTCTCCGTCCTGCGTAATATCATGGAAGCGCCCATGGCGGTTTTGGGCAAAAGCAAGGGAGAAGCGGAGGCCATTGCGATGGAGCTGCTTCAAAAAATGGGACTTGCGGCAAAATCCGATGAATACCCCTACCAGTTGTCCGGCGGACAGCAGCAAAGGGTTTCCATCGCCAGGGCGATGGCGCTCAGTCCTGCCATTTTATTTTTTGATGAACCGACTTCTGCGCTGGATCCTGAGCTGACAGGCGAAATATTAAAAGTAATCAGAAGTTTGGCGGACGAGCATATGACCATGGTCATCGTGACGCATGAAATGGCGTTCGCACGAGACGTAGCCGACCGGGTTATTTTTATGAATGACGGTGTAATCATTGAAGAAGGCCCCCCCGAGCAAGTGCTGGGGAACCCCAAAGAAGAGCGTACAAAGCAATTTTTGCTTCGCTACACAGAAAATTAAACCAAAGCAATATAAAAAGGGACGCTCGAAAAACAAAGGCTTTTCGAGCGTCCCTTTTTCGGCTGGTTGCTTGCGTTTCACAAAGATGTGTTTGCAACCGGCTGCAGAAAGCATGCGTGAATGGTGAGATCTTCCGTAAGCTCCGGGTGAAAAGCGGTGACCAGCTGGTTCTGAATCTGTGCCGCCACCGCTTTTCCATTGAGAATAGAGAGAATATTCACTGCTTGGTCGCAGTTTACAATATAGGGTGTGCGGATAAAGGTCATTGAGATAGGGCAGCAGGCTCCGAACGAACCATGTGCATAAAAGCTGCCAAGCTGGCGGCCCTATGCGTTTCGGTGTGCCGTGATGGGCATGGCGCCATGCTCATCAAACGCCCCCCCTGTAATGCCAAAATGCCAATCTGCATCCTATTTTCCCCGTTCCGCCATCAAAATCTGAATTTCCTGTTCGTTGATGCCCACCATCGCTTCCCCCAAATCGGCGGAGAGTTCTGCCAGCAGCTTGGCGTCACGATAGTTTGTCACGGCCTTTACAATGGCGGCGGCCCGTTTGGCGGGGTCCCCGGATTTAAAGATGCCGGAGCCAACAAATACCCCTTCCGCGCCCAGCTGCATCATCAAGGCGGCGTCTGCCGGCGTGGCAACGCCGCCAGCCGCAAAGTTGACCACAGGGAGACGACCGTTTTTATGAACATAGCAGAGCAAGTCATATGGAACGCCCAATTGCTTGGCGGCTTCATATAGCTCATCTTCTGCCATGGAAACGATTTTGTGAATTTCGCCGTTCATGGCACGCATATGACGCACAGCCTGCACCACGTCACCCGTTCCCGGCTCGCCTTTGGTGCGGATCATGGAAGCACCTTCCGCGATCCGGCGGAGAGCCTCGCCCAAATCCCGGGCGCCGCAGACAAAGGGAACCTGAAATTTTGTTTTGTCAATGTGGTATACATCATCCGCAGGGGAGAGGACTTCGCTTTCATCGATATAGTCGATCTCAATGGCCTCTAAAATTTGCGCTTCCACAAAATGACCGATTCGAACCTTGGCCATCACAGGAATGGACACAGCACCTTGAATGCCGCGGATCATGCCGGGGTCGCTCATGCGGGAGACGCCGCCGGCTACGCGGATGTCCGCGGGAATCCGCTCCAACGCCATAACGGCGCAGGCGCCGGCTTCTTCCGCTATTTTGGCCTGTTCCGGGGTCGTCACATCCATGATGACGCCGCCCTTTAACATCTGGGCCAGCTCTTTGTTCAATTCATATCGATTGTGTTCCATTTTTTATTCCTCCAGTTGCATCTTTGCTTTATTTTGAGTATACTAATAATTGGTCTTAATACAATATCCAGTTTTGAATTATATGATAAGGTCAGATCGGAGGAAGATATGCTCACCTATGTATTTCAGCCGGAAAGCGGGAAGCCGCTATATGAACAATTATACTCGTTTATACGGAAAGACATCGAGATAGGAAAGCTGAAAAGCGGGGAACAGCTGCCTTCCAAACGAAAGCTGTCCGCGCATTTAAAAGTAAGTGTGATTACAGTAGAGGGAGCGTACGGACAGCTTCTCGCAGAGGGGTACATCCGCTCCAAGGCCAGGTGCGGTTTTTTTGTACAGCCCCTTTTGGTCGGCGAACGAAAGAAAAACAGTCCAAAATCAGAACAGTTCCCTGTGCCCCAAAGGAAAGGATACCATGCGCATCCCGAACGGGAGTATGATTTTGCGACCAACGCAGTGGATACGGACTATTTTCCGTTTTCCAGCTGGGCCAAATTGATGCGGCAGGTCCTGTGGGAAGATAAGTTGCTGGAGGCGACAGAGCCCCAGGGGCTTTATGAGTTGCGCCAGACCATTGTTCGCCATCTGTATGAGTTTCGGGGGATGTCGGCAGAGCCGGAGCAGATTGTGGTGGGGGCGGGCTCCGAGTACCTGACAGGGCTGTTGGTTCAGCTTTTGGGGCGGGAAAAAGGATATGGCGTGGAGAATCCCGGGTACCATAAAATCCGGAGCATTTTTCAAAAAAATGGTGCGGAAGTGTTCCATATCTCTATGGATGAATTGGGATTGAATGTGGAAAACCTGCGGCAAAGCGGTGCAAATGTGGCCCATGTAATGCCCTCTCACCATTTCCCTTTGGGGATTGTAATGCCGGCAGCTCGGCGAATGGAGCTACTGCACTGGGCATCTGAGGTGTCGGGACGGTATATCATTGAAGACGATTATGACAGCGAATTTCGCTTTTCCGGCCGGCCCATTCCAGCCCTTCAACGGTTGGACCAGAATGAGAAGGTCATTTATATGAATACCTTTGCCAAAAGCCTAGCCCCTTCTCTTCGCATTGGGTATATGGTTTTACCCCCTCATTTGACACGGCGCTACCAGGATGAATTTATGTTTTACGCCTCCACCGTGCCGATCTTTGAACAAATGACGTTGGCGCGATTTATGGAGCGAGGCCATTTTGAACGGCACATCGGAAGGATGCGCAACGTATATAAAACAAGACGAGACGCATTGATTTCTGCCGCCGCAGGAAGCTCTTTGGGGGAATGCTTCCAGTTTTCCGGGGAGGATGCGGGCCTGCATTTGCTTTTGTCTGTCAAAAACGGCATGACAGAACAGGAGTTGGTTTCCCGTGCGTCAAAGGACAACATAGGCGTTTACGGCCTTTCGGGCTATTATGCCGTGCCGGATGAAAACATGCCGAAATCCACCCTCGTTTTGGGATACGCCCGACTGCGGGCCAAGGCTATGGGGCCCGCCTTTGAACGCTTGGCTAACATCTGGAGAAACTAGCTTGAGAAAGCAGGTTGATTGCGGCAGCCCTTTCGAAGGGGGCGTCAAGAAGTTTCGTTTGCTTCGCCGCAAAGCAGGCTTGGACGACGGTCCAAGGGGTGTCAAAAGGACCATATATCCCATAAAGATGCAAAAGAGGAAGAAGATGTACAAAATAGTCAGATTATGCTTGTAAAATTTATGGTCATATGCTATTCTATAGCTATAAATTCTGTAACGAGTTGTTCATTATGAAAGAGGGAGTGTATTATGTTAGAAAAATTGCAAAAAAGAAAAAGAAAAGGCGGCTTTACTCTGGTAGAAGTTATTGTTGTTCTGGTGATTTTGGCTATTTTGGCCGCGCTGCTGGTGCCCCGTCTCACTGGATGGATCGATGAATCCAAAAACAAGGCGGCCATCACAGAAGGCCATTTGGTTCTCTCTGCCCTGCAAGCTGCCGCGTCAGACCTGTATGCAAAAGGCGATGAGGACACCATAACAGGCGAAGCTTTAACTTCGAGCCACACATTCACAACCTTGGCCAGTGGGAAAGAATTCAAAACAGAGAATATTAGTAACGTTGCATGCAGCGCTGGAACCATAACGGGATTTGACTACACGGCATCCAACGGGAAGGAAATTACATATACATATGACAGCTCAGAAGGAACAGGCGATTTTGAGATGAAAGTTTAGATGAAAGAAGCTGAATAAAAAAGCCTTCTGTCTGCGAAAAACTACTTTACAACCCCCCTCCCGGATTCGGAGGGGGGTTTTGTTTCAGCCGGGGTGAAAAACGGCGGATCGAGCACAATTTTTGTAAAAAACAGAAAAAGCAATGTGCGCAGATGGAATCCTGTGATATAATGGTATCAAAATGAATTTGCCTTTGCGGCTTTCAGGTTGAGGGATTGTATGTATTACGTTGCCATCGGTGTATTATATGGGCTTGTGTTCTGCTTTGGATGTGTGGTTGGAAGCTTTCTCAATGTGGTGATCTATCGTGTGCCCAAGGGAGGTTCCGTCGCAAGAGGACGGTCTGTTTGCCCCCAGTGTCACACGACATTGGGGTGGTACGATTTGGTTCCCATTCTCAGCTTTTTGTGGCTCCGCGGGAAATGCCGTACCTGTGGCGCGCCCATCTCTCGCCGTTATCCTCTGGTGGAGGGCACAGGGGGGATTTTGGCGGTCTTTTGCTTTTTTCGGTTTGGTGAGGAGATCTATTGGCTGATCTGCTTTGCCATCGCTGCCATTTTGTTGGCCGTTTCTTTGATTGACTGGGACACCATGGAAATTCCGGATAGGCTGCAAATTGCCCTGCTTGTTCCGGCGGTTTTCGCTATTTTTTTGGGGCCGGATCCATCCATTTGGTCTCATATAGCGGGAGCCTTGTCATCAGCGTCCCTATGTTTCTGCTTTTCTTTTTCATTCCAGGCAGTTTCGGCGGCGGCGATGTGAAGTTGATGGCGGTCTGCGGTTTGGCTCTGGGGTGGAAGGCGATTCTGGTGGCGGCATTTTTAGGGCTTCTGTTTGGCGGGGCTTACGGCATGGTGCTCTTGCGGCGAGACCGGAAGAACCGGCATACCCATTTCCCCTTTGGGCCATTTTTATCAGCCGGCCTTTTTTTGGCTATGCTTTGGAGCGATGAGATCATCGCATGGTATCTCCAGTTGGTCGGGCTGCAATAATCGGGAAAGGACAGATGATGTGTGGCACTTTATCAGTACACAGCAAAAAACTTAGAAGGCGGCGTGCGTCGGGGCATGCTGGAGGCGGCAGATGAAAGCCGCCTCAGTGCCAAGCTGCGAGATGACGGACTGTTTTTGGTCTCCTGCCGGGTAAAAACAGAAGACTATGCACGTACCCGACTAAAGGCACAGGAACTATCCGATTTTTCCCGCCAAATTGGCACGATGCTTGCCTCCGGCGTTTCCTTGCTTCGGGCGATTTCCATCATCAGCCAAAGAGATGTAAAGCCGCATGTGCGGGTGGTATACCAAAATTTATACCGGGCGCTTCAGCGGGGCGTCACCTTGGGTGACGCGATGTCCCAGCAGGGGGAGGCTTTTCCGGAACTGCTGATCAATATGTATTATGCGGGAGAATCCAGCGGCAAACTGGATCAAACCGCCATGAAGATGGCCGTTCATTACGAAAAAGAACACCGCTTGCGGACTAAAATAAAAAGCGCCATGACATATCCGCTTATTTTGCTTTTTGTAACCCTGGCTGTTATGATCGCCATTTTTACGATGGTACTGCCAAGCTTTTTCGATATCTTTGATGGGGCAGAGCTTCCTCTTATCACCAGAATCGTGATGGCCGTCAGCAACGGCTTAATCAACCATTGGATTTGGATCTTAATCATCGTCCTTGCCTTGGCGATGGTGATCGGCACGGTACGCACCTTGCTGCCTGTTCGCCGGCAAATGGATCAGGTCAAGCTGCGCCTGCCTGCCATCGGCAAACCGCTGAAAACTATTTATACGGCCCGGTTTGCCAGAACGCTCAGTTCTCTTTACTCCAGCGGGCTTTCCATGTTAAATGCCCTTTCCATCAGCGGGGGGACGATTGGGAACCTGTTCATATCCGAGCAGATGGACAACGTCAGCACCGCTGTGCGGCAAGGGACTGCGCTATCTGCCGCCATTTCCACCGTCAATGGATTCGACCCGAAACTGGCAGCTACTATTACAATAGGGGAAGAGAGCGGAAAATTAGACGATATGCTGGAATCCGTTGCGGATTCTTTCGACTACGAAGCGGATATGGCAACGCAAAGATTGACCACGATTTTAGAGCCGGCCTTAATTATTATAATGGCGTTACTCATTGGCACCATTATGATTTCTGTGTTGTTGCCCATTGTTGATATGTATCAAACTATTGCGTAAGGTGAGGCGGTTAGATGATAATATCTGTATATTTTTCCAATGAAACAGTTCAAATCCTTAAGGGACGGGCGAAAAAGAATGTGATCCAGGTCCATTCTTTTTATCAAGAGCCAATTCCGGAGGCAACCTTGCTCAACGGAGTGATTACAAACGATGCCGCCATGACGTCGCTGCTAAAACGCTTGGTTGTGACGGGGAAGCTGCCAACTCAAAAGATTGACTTGCTGGTGGATTCAGGATCAATCTTGGTGAAGCGGACACCCGTTCCGATTTTACCGCCTAAAAAGCTAATGGCAGTGACAAAAGACGAATTTGCGGAGCTAGGCAGCAACTATCAGGAACTACTGTATGATTACAGCGTGCTAAAACCGAGAAACGAAGACGGAAAAGGAGGCGTAATCCTTTGCAGCGCAATGGAGCGAAACTTTGTAAAAAGCTACGTGGAACTGTTTCGCAAGCAAGGCGTGACGCTTCGTTCCATTGATCTGGCGCTGGGCGCCAAAATTCGGCTGGCTCAGATTCTACCGGAGCTAAAGCAGAACACCTTTGCCCTGTCCATTCTGGAGGGGAACAGTGTGGTTTCCTCTTTGTTTACCGGGGGAAAATATATGCTGACCAATCGGACACGTCTACTGGGAGAACGGGGTACGCCGCAAGCGGCCTGGGAAATGACGCAAACCATTTCTTCTCTCATCCAATTCAACAAGGCGCAAAAAATAGAAAATGATCTGACCCATGCGTATATTTGCGGTTTAGGAAAAAACGAGTCTCAGCTTTGTAATGCTCTTTCCAACTCCCTTGGCATCTCGATTGAGCCGCTGCCGGAGTCCATCGCTGTTTCTGTGGATTCGGGATGCACAGGATATCAACTGGAAAACGCCTTTTATGCCACGGGGAATTTGCTTCGAAAGGAAGGTGTTTTTCATGGGTAAAAGACTGAAAAAAAAGGAGACCAACTTTTATCGCATCTACATGAAGAAACCGGCCAAAAGCAGAACCGTTCGAATCATATACCGTCTGCTGATCCTTCCCGTTTTGCTTGTCGTTGCTTTTGTCGGCGCGTTTGCTGTGTTTTTCATTTTGAACGTTAGCACGCAGCAGAAAATAGATGACTTGCAGGTTTATACGCAGCAGCAGGACCAGGTGACTTTGATGCAGGAGGCCGGTGTGATCGCAAAAGAAAAAACCGCCTACACGGCTACACATACTAAGCTCGCAACGCTGCGCCGGGCGCTGGATTCGTATCCCAAGTTCGATTTGGAAACGTTTCTTACCATTGCGTCTTGTATAGAGGAAACCAATGTTGCCATTTCAGGAATGCAGTACGACTCTGATCTTGGGATTTTGTCGTTGGATGGCAGGTCGCCTTTTGTAGTGGACGCGCCCATTTTCGTACAACATCTGAGGGACACGGAGCTGTTTTTCGCCATAAATTATACAGGGTATGGCAGCGACAGCGATGGGATATATCGATTTCATGTAGAATGCTTGAAAAGGGGCGTGGACAGCCAATGACAAACCGTCACTTGAGTAAACGGGAAAAAGCCATGCTTTACATTTTTATTTGCTTTTTAATTGTTACTTTAGGCATCAGTTTTTTGGTTCTTCCCGCTATTTCTCATTATACCGACTTAAACCTGAAGCTGAACGAAACCCAGGCCACTGTAGACAATATGCGGCAAACCATTGAGCGCATACCACAAGACCAAGCAGATGTGGACACACTGAAGGTAGAGATCGAGGCATATGTAGATGAGCTATATGAGCCAATGCCCAACGATGAAATTGATCAACTGATCACAAATCTGATGATCCGTTACGGCCTGACACCCATTGAATTGAAGATACAAACGCTGGATACCGACCAAATTGCCCCGTATCTTTCCGCTCAGGCGGCAGCTTCCTCGCCGAACAAAGGCTCACAAACAACCAACGCGGGAAATGCGGCAACTCCCACCAACATCTATTCCGTTGTAGTACAGGCGGAGGGCCAGCGGTCCAGCTTTTATAGCCTGTCAGATGAAGTCAGCGGTTTGTCCAGCATGCGGCTCACCGGATTTGACATCCAGGAAAACGAAATGGAGCCAGCAAAAAGCATCATGGAGCTAGAGTTTGCAGTAATCACATATGCCCGGTGAAATGGAATGAATGCTATGAAACAAAAATGGAGGAGCAACGATACTCGCGGCGTGGCGATTACATGGGTTACCATTATGATCGTTGTGATGATGATCGCAGTGGGCGCAATCCTTACATTGACAGTGGGGTATCTTAGCCGCAGTGTGAGCAACAACGCCAAGCAGCAAACATATTTCACTGCACGGGCCGCCGTTGACGCAGTGGCCCTGGAGGTGGCTTCCCACCCGGACGGTACAATGAGCAAAATTTTGAACGAAATGGACAAGCTGAGTTCCTTTGATCTTGGTGCGATGGATGGGAAAACAGAATTGGGAAACTGTTTCCTGCGTGCGGTCAAAGGAGCGGACGGAACGGTTTATATTGAGGCGTCCGCCAATAAGGGAGGACAAAGCGAAACGGTGGTTGGGCAACTGGGGCTCCAAAAAATTGCAGACAACTACGCGCCAACAGGATTTGCCCAACTGATCCTCAATAATATGAGCAACAAAAAGCTAAAGGCATTTCAGGCTGTCAGCGGAAATTTATACTTAGGGAAAGAAGCGGGAAAAAATTTGATTTTATCCAGTGAAAGCGGAAACCGCATTTACATCAACGGAGATCTGCATGCACATACAAACCTTTCCATCGAGGGGACAGTGGAAGGCAACCTGCCCCAGATCGAAAAACGAATTGTTGCAGAAGGCAATGTCACAGTTGCGGGAAACATGCAGATTGGGCATAAAAAAGAAGGCGTGTTGGACTATCCCAATTCCGGCATTCATGCCAACGGTGGCATCACGCTACGGGAAAATGTAAATGTATTCGGGAATCTGAAGGCTCAAACCATTTTGATCAGCACACAGAGCGTGGAACATGAGGTCATCGGAACGGTTACAGCAAAAACCGTTGTGATTGAAGGGAACTCTTATGTTGCAGGATCCATTGTGGCGGACCGGGTGGAAATCCGCGGAAATGCTGCCTTTAAGGGATCCATAACCTGTGACAGCTTGGTGATTGCAACGGAAGGATCCGGGATGGCCGTCTATGGAACAAATGAACCCATTCGGGCTTCTGCCGCTCCGTCAGAGGATGCCCAGCTAAAAATTGAACAATATGACACGCGCTTTGTGCAGGCGCCCTATCAGGCTGCAGAGATGGAGGAGCCGGTGTTCCCGCCGAGCGATCCCCCGGTTATGCCGGATTATGGGGAGCTGGAAAAGAGCGGCCTTCTCCATGAGATCGCGACATCCGGAGAAACCATCGGCACCACAGACGGCCACGACAGCTACTATATTGCATCCAAAAAGAAATTAAAGAACATAACGGTGCAGGGGACAGGAAAGGTTTACTTATATATCAAAAGCGGAGTGGATTTCGACCTAGATGAAATCCGATTTGAAAATCCGGATACCGGCATGTCCGAATTCAGCCCGTGTTTGTTTGTGATATTGGATAACGGCGCAGCTGTAACGGCATCCGGCGATTTCTATGGATATCTCTATGGCTCAAATGGAAGCAAAATAGACCTAAAATCCAATACGTATCTTTATGGCGGCTTATATGTAGAGGAAAACGGAAGCCATTTGGCCATTGGAGAGCATGTCGCCGTGGAATATGTGGCGCCGTGTGCTGACGCGGAAGGGACTTCGCCGGCTGTCCGGTATGTTTGGTATTTAAGACAGTATCTGCCTGCAGTGCCCCTCGACGCAGAGGTGATACCATGAAACAGGGAAGAAAGCTTGGCATGACTTTGGTTGAAGTAATTGTGGCTTTGGCGATTGTGGCTTTGGCGATGACTATGCTGGTTTCGGTGGTTGCGTTTGCTGGCAGCCTGCTCCGGAAAAGCACAGACCTCAAAAACGAAGGACAGCTGGCGGCAGGGGAAGTAGACCAAATGGACGATACCACTCCGGGCGAGCCGGGGAGCGTTACAATTTACGGAACGACCATTTCAGGCGCTTATCATATCATTCAGCAAGGGGAAACTTCTTTTCTGATTTTTGTTCCCGCAGTTGCTGGCCGTTCGGAATGAGCGCAGGGGGGAGGGCATCGTGAAACACCGAAAAAAAGGATTTACACTGGTAGAGACCGTAACGGCCACCGCTCTTGCTGTTGTTGTCATTGCGCTCACCGGCAGCGTTTTGGTTGCTATTTTTGGCTTGTTCGGAAGCCACGCCACCACGGGATACGCAAAAGCGACGGGGGACACGGTGTATCAATGGGTGCAAAAGCAAATGATTTATTGTACCAGCCTGCAGATTACAAATGATACATCGATTGATGCCTATAACACATGTCTCCAGGTGCAGGACGGCCACTTGAAAATATGGAATACGGAGCAAGGGGGAAGCAATACCCCCGCGGATCTGTTTGGAAACGCGTTTTATAACGGGATGTCAGTCCGAATGGACACCCAGGTGGTCAACGGGCGGTGGCTTAACTTGGCCATTCGAGTTTACGATGCAAAAGGGGACGAAAAATACCATACAGCCTCTACCATTGAACTGGTTAATATGAGTTTGGCGCTCAAAAACACAGAGGAAGGCCAGACGCCGGATCCGGATGCTACCAGCATCGGCGGGGCGTTATCAAATGGAGAGGCGTATGAAAATCCGGTCTTGTGTTTTAGCAGCGACATTCGGGTTCAAAAAGAGGATTACTCCGTTGTTCCGGCCACATTGTATTGGCAGCAACGCAGCACGTGGGAATGGGTGCAGGAGAACAAAACAACAATGACAAAGGAAACAAGCATGGACTTGTTCGGCGTTCTCCCTCATCAGATTACAAATGACCAGATTCGAAAATATGTCAGAACCTATTTTTATCCGGATCAGCGCTGGCCCTTATTTCCCCAGGAATTGCTGAAGCTATACAGCTTCTCCAATCCGGCAAGCCCAAATCAGACATTAGACCAGGCGCCGGAGCTGGAAATGCAAACCCATGTGGATAGCGCCACAGGGAGCGTGATTGTCTATGCCATCCCCAGAAAAAACACAGATCCACAAAACAATTACTACGCATCTCCCACGCTCATTTTCGTTCCGGATGACCCAAAGACGTTTGCCGGCGGCATGTGGTACACGGCGATGCCGACCATAAGCGGAACAACAAGATCAACGTATCAGGTGTCTGTGACATCGAAACGCCTGAATGAAGAAACATATTACCAAGACATCCGATCCAATTGGAACCCATTGAGATAAAGGAAGTGACCTGGTTTGAAAAACATTCCCATCGGCGAGGTGCTGAAAGAATATGGCTATATAACGGAAGCACAGCTTCAGCAAGCGCTGGCAAAACAAGAAGAAAGCCAGGTAAAAAAGCGTTTGGGTGAGGTGTTGGTTGATTTGGGCTATGTGACGGAATACCAAGTTCTGACCGCATTGGGGGAACGTTTGAAAATCCCTTTGTACGATTTGAGCAAAGAGCCCATTGATACAGATGCCGTGTGCAAAATCCCCAAGCAGCTGGCGGCAAAATATTGCTTAATCGCAATATCGGCGGCGCAAGGGCATTTGATGGTTGCTGTCAATGATCCGTTGAATTTTTATGCCATTGAAGATATCCGACAAGTAACCAATATGCCCCTTTCCCTGGTTTTGTCTGAAAAAAACCGGATTATCAACGCCATTGATTATTATTATTCTGAAATTTGCGCCCGGCAAGTAACAGAGGATATCAATGACGCGGCGGAAGAACTGGGGACGCTGCAAGAAGAGGCGGTGGAACACGACGATGACGCGGCGCCTGTTGTAAGGCTGGTGAATAGCCTTTTGTTGCGCGGGCATAGTACCAATGCCAGCGACATCCATGTGGAACCATTTGAATTCCAAACCACCGTTCGGATGAGAATCGACGGCATGATGGTAAAATACGTCACACTGGCGGCTTCGCTCCACGTCTCGATTATTGCACGGATTAAGATCATGGCAAACCTTGATATCACGGAAAAACGTGCGCCTCAAGACGGACATTTTCGCATTCGGTTGGAGGGTGTGGAAATCAATATGCGTGTTTCCGTTATCCCGACGGTATATGGAGAAAAGGCGGTTCTGAGGTTCTTGTCCAGCGACGCTTTGATTGACCGCTCCGGCCACTTTGGCATGGACACGGATAATTATGAAAAGTTATGTAAAATGCTTCGTTCCCCTCACGGCATCATTTATTTAACAGGGCCAACGGGATCCGGAAAAACAACCACGCTGTACATGGCGTTGGAACGATTGGTGGAGCAGCCGGTGAATATCGCCACCATTGAAGACCCGGTGGAGCGTAACATCACCGGGATCAGCCAGGTTCAGGTGAACCCCCTGGCCGGAGTTACGTTTGAAAGCGGGTTGCGCGCGTTGCTGCGCCAAGACCCGGATGTTATCATGGTTGGAGAGACACGAGATGCAGAAACAGCTACCATTTCCGTTCGAGCCGCCATTACAGGGCATCTTGTGCTGTCTACGCTACACACCAATGACGCTGTTTCCACTGTGGTTCGTTTGGAAGACATGGGGCTGCCCGCATACTTGGTTGCAAACTCTCTTGTGGGTGTGGTCGCACAGCGTTTGGTGCGAAAAATTTGCTCCAATTGCGGAGAAACGTATGAACCAAGCCTGGATGAGCAGCAAGCAGCGGGTCTAATGATCAAACAGTCTCGCCGGGGCGCGGGATGCCACATCTGTAACAACACGGGATACAAGGGAAGAATTGCCATACATGAAGTATTGATGATGGACAAAACAGTCCGTCGTATGGTGACGGAAGGGCGCAGCTCAGAAGAACTGTATGCATATGCCAAGGAACATCAGCACATGATATCCCTCAAAGATAGCGTACAAAAATTAGTGGAGGCGGGAGTCACTACTTTAGAAGAAATGATTCGGACAACCTATTATGCAGACTAAATGGAGGAGGCCATGCGATGATTACAACGGATGAGTTGATTAGATACGCACGCTTGCATCAATGCTCCGATATTCATTTGAGCGCATCGTCACCTGTGATATTTCGACGGATAGGCCGTTTGGAAAAAGGACCTTATGATATCACGGACGAGCAGTGCCAGGACTTGATTTTATCCATGCTGGATGACGGGTGCCGGCAAGCGTTAAAAGAAGGAAAAGATCTGGATTTTTCCTTTCAATCAGCCGATGGAAAACATCATCGTGTCAATGTATATCGGGAAAAAGGACATCTTGCCGCCGCCATCCGTATCCTAAACGATGAAATACCCACCATTGACGCCTTGCAACTGCCACCCATTTTAAAACAGTTTGCGGATGAACCTAGGGGCCTGGTTTTGATCACCGGGCCGACCGGCTCCGGTAAATCTACAACGCTGGCGGCTATGATTCAATATATCAACGCCACCCGCGCCGCGCATATCATAACCATAGAGGATCCCATTGAATATTTCTACTCCAACCAACGAGCGTTGATTCACCAGAGAGAAGTTGGGTCAGACGTTATGTCTTTTGAGTCTGCTCTGCGCTCTGCCATGCGGGAAGACCCGGATGTGCTCCTTGTGGGAGAGATGCGAGATCTTGAAACCATTTCGGCGGCGATGACAGCCGCGGAAACGGGGCATTTGGTGCTGTCTACGCTGCATACCACCGGTGCGGCGCAGACCATTGACCGGATCATTGACGCATTTCAGCCACATGGGCAAAACCAAATCCGAATTCAGCTTGCCGGTGTTCTCAAAGGGGTGGTGACTCAAGTTCTGGTGCCTCGCGCGGACGGAAGCGGGCGGGTGGCGGCTACAGAGGTTTTGGTTGGGACAGATGCTGCGCTGAGCATGATCCGTGGTCAAAAGACCCATCAGCTTGGCTCTGTGATGCAGTCTGGCAGGGCGGCCGGCATGATGACTTTGCCTGCCAGCTTGGCAAAACTTGTACAGAAACAAGTGATTTCGTATGCTACGGCGCTGGAGTATGCCGGCGATGAGGACGAGCTCACCCGATATCTGAATGTA
Organism: Oscillospiraceae bacterium; assembly: GCA_050950425.1. Lineage (GTDB taxonomy): Bacteria > Bacillota > Clostridia > Oscillospirales > Oscillospiraceae > RGIG529. The sequence goes on along the minus strand of JBMNHO010000002.1, from coordinate 180,618 downwards.
CATTGGTGATCTGTCCAAACCGGAACATAGAAAGCATCCAAAGGGCGGACCTTCAAAGGGCCTTATATGCAGGTAAAAATACAGTGCGGCAAAATGCCGCACTGTATTTGGGTGGTAATGTGAATAAAACAGAGGCCGCCTTGTGACGCAATCTATCCACTTTGATTATCCTTTTTGGTTATGCTTGAAAATCAGGGGACAGCAATTGATCAATTGAAATTGATTTTAAATATGTTTCAATGCGCTCTTGCAGTTCAGCATAGACACGGCGAATGGGGCAATCATTCGCAGCGCCCCTGCTGCAATAATGGCCCTCCTCCAAGCAGCGATTGATTTTTGTGGTCCCTTCCATCACTTCAATAATATCGCCTAAGCTAATATCTGATGGGGCCTTCGCCAACGCGTATCCACCGTGTGTGCCGCTATATGTTTCCACAAGTCCCGCGCGTTTTATGGTCCCAATGGTGTTGATCAGATATTTTTGCGGAATACCCATTGCATCGGCCACTTCCGCGGAAGAGGTAATTCGTTTTGTGGTTGCAAGATGGAGGATAGTACGGATGGCATAATCTGTTGTAATTTTTAGCTGCATATAAAAATTGAACCCTCCTTTTAATCCAATGAATCCAAAATGCTTCAAATGCACCCTGAACGCCTTGCGATATTTGCAATGCAGAATCCCTTGGATAATCTGAAAAGTGGACGGCGGAAAGAGTGATCAAAAGATGTACGCATCGGGGCCTGCTTCAAATAATAATATGGGCCATGTTCGTTTGCTTCATTATACCATGAATAAAAAAGAAAGTACACCACTCAAATCAGAAAAATGCGTTTATATACGGTAAAAGCCATAGAAACAAAGGCGTGCCGTTTTCCGGCAAAAAATCTTTAAGAAATCATGGGTCTGTCCTAAGAACATTGCATATTTCAAAGCTTATCCCCATAGATATTAGGTATTAAAACACCTAAGGGGGAATCGGCGTGGCAGACAGCAGAATTTATGAAGACATTGCGCTCCGCACGGATGGAGACATTTATATTGGAGTCGTTGGACCGGTGCGGACAGGGAAATCAACATTCATTAAGCGCTTCATGGAAACCTTGGTAATCCCCAATATTGAAAATTCCTATCGGCGGGAACGGGCAAGAGATGAATTGCCACAGAGCGGTTCTGGCAGAACCATTATGACTGCGGAGCCAAAGTTTGTTCCGGAAGAGGCAGTTGAAATTTCTTTGGGGGAGGGTGCGGCGTTTTCCGTGCGGCTGATTGATTGCGTGGGGTATATGGCTGACGGCGCGCTGGGGCAATTAGAGGGAGAAGACGAAAGAATGGTTTCCACTCCCTGGTTTGACTATGAAATTCCGATGACGGATGCGGCAGAAGTGGGAACACGGAAGGTGATCTCCGAACACTCCACCATTGGGCTTGTGATTACAACAGATGGAACCGTGACTGATTTACCAAGGGAAAGCTACATTGGCGCGGAAGAGCGGGTGGTGCAGGAACTGAAAGCATTGGGAAAGCCGTTCTTGCTTCTTCTGAACACGGCACATCCAACCGCCCCCCAAGCTCAGACGTTGCGACAGGAGCTATCGGAGCAATACAACGTAACTTGTGTTGCCATCAACTGCTTGGAGATGGATGAAAGTGACATTACAGATGTATTGAAGGGCGTTTTGTACGAATTTCCCATGCGAGAGCTTGATATTTATCTCCCCTTGTGGGTAGACGCACTGCCCCGCACCCATGGAATCAAAGCGGAATTGTTTGAGGCGATCCGTTCGGAAACAGAACACATGCACCGCATTCGCGATGTGGAGTCCGCTGTTTTGGCGATGGGGGAACACAGCAGCATCAACAGCGCAAAAGTCACATCGATCCATCTGGGTTCCGGGATGGTAATGGCAGAATTAGACCTTCCCCGTTCTTTGTTTTACAGTACACTTTCACAACAGTCGGGCTTCCAGATCCAAAATGACGGAGATTTGCTGGAGCTTCTCACCGGGCTGTCTCAAGTAAAGCAGGAATATGACAAAATTGCATCCGCGCTTCACAATGTGAGGGAAACAGGGTACGGTATTGTAACGCCGAATGTAGAAGAGCTTGTGCTGGAGGAGCCGGAGATTGTAAAGCAGGGGGGCCGATATGGAGTTCGCCTGCGGGCCAGCGCACCTTCTATCCATATGATTTTAGCCAATATTGAAACCGAGGTCTCTCCCATTGTCGGGACGGAGAAACAATCGGAAGATATGGTTTCCTATCTGCTGGAGGAATTTGAAGGGGACACCCAGAAAATTTGGGAATCCAACATATTCGGGAAATCGTTCCATGAGTTGGTCAATGAAGATTTACAGTCAAAGTTAATGCGTATGCCGGAAGATGCGAGAAGCAAATTACAAGAGACGTTGCAACGCATTATAAACGAGGGATCCGGCGGATTGATTTGCATTATTTTATAAAGACTCAATGAAACCCTCACCAATCTAGGCTGGTGAGGGTTTCATCTTGGCTATATTGACTTCAGCAGGAAGCTCCGCCCCTTTCTGCATCGATTGCCTCATGAAAAGCCAACTGCGCGCAAAGCTGCTGGGCGTCCCTGCCAAATAAGCACTGTATATAAACTCCTTTGCTTGAACGTCTTTCCACTGTGGTTATACCAAGGGCCTTTCCGCGATCTGTAGGCAGCTTTTCGCCGTCAATCCATTCCAGATAACCTGCTTCAATCAATAATTGATTCAGTCTCTGGCCGCTGACCCGTTTTTTGCCATAACGAATGAAGACCGCGTTGATATGATCGGCCACACGTGAGATTTGCAATGAACGATCGTCCATTTCGATATGTTTTTAAACAGCTCCGGTGTGAGTGCAGGGAAATGATTTTCTTGCTCTTCATTCGGCTCGTGCGTTTGCAGTAGCTGTAAAAAGCGCATGCCGTACCGCTCTAATTTGACCTGTCCAACGCCGCTGACACCGAGCAATTCATCTTCGGTTCGCGGATGCTTCTGGCACATGTCCAAAAGAGTGGCGTCGGAAAAAATGACAAACGCGGGAACCTTTGTATCATGTGCAATTGTTAATCTGAGTTCTTTGAGCTTTGCCAGTAGCCCCTCAGACAGTGCGTACTTTGGCTGCTGAACCTGGTTTTTTTCCCGGTTTGCCTTTGTTGCGGTTTGGCTTTTGCGAATGGTAACGGCCGCGCCGCCAAACAGGACCTCTCTTGCCTTGGGGGTGGTGCTGAGAAAGCCATCATCACAAATATACCCCAAAGCAGCCAGGCGGCTGGTCAACTGCCGGATGTAATGGCGGGAAGTGCCTTTCATGATGCCAAAGGTGGGTAAATTCATGAATGCTTCGGATTTCCCAAGGATGATGTCGCTCGTATAGGGAAACCGGAAGCGCTTTCCCGCCCTGTTTAGCCGCAGGATATGGGAGAGGATTTTTTGTGCGTCTACCGTCACATCGATTTCATCAAAGGTGCCGTTGCAATTGCTGCAATTGCCGCAATCGTCGGCGGCTGCTTCGCCAAAGTAGCCCAGCATATATCGCCGCAAACATCCATATGTTTCACAATACTGCTCCATCTGATTGAACAGCTGTTTGTTGCGGGCAATCTCATCTGGGTTTTCACTTTTGTTGATGAGGAACAGGGCGGTATTGATGTCTTTTCGCGCATAAAACAAAATGCAGTCCGCGGGGAGCCCGTCGCGCCCCGCGCGTCCCGCTTCCTGATAGTAACTCTCTACATTTTGAGGGAGGTTATAGTGGATGACGAAGCGTACATTGGATTTATCAATTCCCATGCCAAAGGCATTGGTTGCCACGATAATTTTCACGCGGTCATAAAGAAAATCATCTTGAGACATGCTGCGCTCTTTGTCAGAAAGGCCCGCATGATACCGCGCTGCCGAATATCCGTCCGTTTTCAGGCGCTCTGCAAGGCGCTCCACTTCTTTGCGGGTGGAGCAATAGACGATGCCGCTGCTGTCCCTGCCGTTGAGATATTGCATAAGTGACGCATATTTATCCTTCGGATGTTTCACTTCAAAATAAAGGTTGGGGCGGTTAAATCCGGTGACCCGTGTGAGTGGGTTTTGCAATTCCAGCGTTGCCAGGATATCTTTTCGTACCCGCGGCGTTGCCGTCGCTGTGAAGGCCGCTACGACAGGACGCACCGACAATCTGTCCACAAATATTGGAATGTCCAGATAGCTGGGACGGAAATCCTGCCCCCATTGAGAGATGCAATGCGCCTCATCCACGGCAATCAAGGACAGCGGCAAAGCGGAAGCAAGCCGCAAAAAAGAAGGCGTAAGCAGCCGCTCCGGGGCGAGATAGATGATTTTATACAGCCTGTTGATGGCATTCGTCATCACCCGGCTACATTGAGCATCGGTCAGGGAACTGTTGAGAAATGCTGCCGGTATTCCGTTTGCCACAAGGGCCTGCACTTGGTCACGCATGAGAGAAATAAGCGGCGAGATCACCAATGTAACGCCAGGCAGGAGCATTGACGGCAACTGGTAACACAGCGATTTCCCTGCCCCTGTGGGCATAACGCCCAGTGCGTCCCGCCCGTGTAAAAGTGCGTCAACAAGCTCGGCTTGCCCTTCACGAAACGCGTCATAGCCAAAGTAGCGCTTCAAATGTTCCGTTGCAGACACAGGCGCTTTCACCTCCTTTGCTACGCGGAGATCGTTTAAAGGGGTTGTTCTTCCCTTCATTGATTCTGACATTTTGCTTGTGTGAACGATTGTACTCCTGTTTTTGCCCAAGATGACAAGGCGCCTCCGTCTGCGCTGGCAGGGATCAAAAACAGGGATCGCCGTGAGCCTGTCTTTCCTCGGCCGCTGACTTACGGCGTTTCACGATATGCCGGACACTGGTAACGGGGCTTGCCCCGGCTGGCTTTTCCATACTCGATGGCTGATGTGGGACAGCCGCAGATGCAGGCCATGCAGTGGGTACACCGATCGCCCCAGATGGGCTTTCCTGTTTCCATGTGGATGTTGCGTAAGGGGCAAACATCGGCACACTTGCCGCAGGATACGCAAGCATCCGAGGCAAAAAAGGGTTTCGCCTTGATGATAAAACGGTAGAACGCTGTGTTGACGATGCTAGATTTCAGTCTATCTATGGCATTCGCTTTGGGCGGGGGGAACTCTCGCCCATCCCGGATACATGCGGCGCCTTTTTCCATCGTTGGCTCAGCCGATGAGATGATTTCCTGTGCCTCCGCCTGCTCCGGGACGTCGAACAAGGCGATATAATTCTCCGGCATGACCACTTGCAAAACGCCTTTATAATTAAACTCTTTTTGAGAACAAAGGGGCGCTATCTTCGCCCCGGCATTGCCGATTTCGCTGCCGCAGGTCATCACAAAGTAGGCATCCCGGTTGCCCTTAAAGTCGCCGCTGCGGAGAAAGTCTGTGAAAACACGGGGCAACTGCCATCCGTAGGTAGGCGCGACAAAGACCCAGGGTTTTTCAGAGCTCAACTCCGCGGCAATGCCGTCACGGATGAAACGGAAAGAATCCACAGCTTCATCCGCTAACGCGTGGGCAAGCCACTCCGCACAATAGCGGCTGTTGCCGGTGCCGGTAAAATAAACGATCATGGTCGTCCCTCCTCAGATAATAATCCTGTTGTAAGGGGGCAATGGATACTGGCTATTTGGGATCGTCCAAACAGAAAGGGTTTAAATCGCGGTGAATGGCTGCTGCCAAGGCACGCAGGGGGCATGTGTCTTGCTGTCCGGATATGAGGGGTCTCAAGCAGCCACAAACGAAAAACGCAGAAAAACCGCTTTAAGTAAGCGGTTTTTCATGGGAAATGGTCGGGGCGACAGGATTCGAACCTGCGGCCCCCTGCTCCCAAAGCAGGTGCGCTACCAAACTGCGCCACGCCCCGTTATAGATTGACCTGAACGTAAAACAGGCTGCGAAAAGTAGTATACTTCATTTGAATGGAAAATTCAAGCCCTTTTTTCATGCTTTTTGAAAAAGGGCTTGTCCCATTCCATCATTTCTTATATAATGACTGCTGGTAAAGAGGAAGGAGAGACATGCGTTGCGAATGCGAAAAAAGCCAAATTTAATTCCACGGATGGATCGCTGCCAAGCGGTATGGGTACAGAACCCGGAGAAATGGAAGGGGATATGGCGCAGACAGTTTAAGCGCCAGGATGCCCCCTTATGTGTGGAGCTTGGATGCGGGAAAGGACGGTTTACAGTCGACTTAGCGGGGGAAACCCCAAATGTCTTATATATCGCCATTGAACGGGTCCCGGAAGCGATGGTGATGGCGATGGAGCGTGCCATGGAACAGGCGCTTTCAAACGTATATTTCATTTCAGAGGATGTGTCTCAAATCTTTAATTTTTTTGAGACACACGAAGTGGATCGGATCTATATCAATTTTTGCGATCCGTGGCCGGGAAACAAACACTCCAAACGGCGTTTGACCAGCGAACGTTTTATACAATTATACGACCCGCTGCTGCGATTGGGAGGAGAAATTCATTTTAAAACAGACAATCAGCCCCTGTTTTTATTCTCACTTGAACAATTTGAGCAATGCGGCTATTCTCTTTCTGAAATCACATATGACTTGCACGCAAACGGCCCGGTTGGCTGCATGACAGATTATGAAAAGAAGTTTTACGCGAAAGAGGTTCCCATTTGCCGATGTGTTGCAACCAAGACAAAGGAAATGGAACGGCCAAACAATGAGGAGCAAACGGAAAAATAAGCAGGAAAGAGGCGGAATGCTTTACAGATTGAAAAAATATTGGTATGATATAAACTGTCAACGGGAACGTTGTTTTAATTGCCGTGTTCACCCAAAAAGGAGAACGTATTGATGACATCGGACGCACTGTTGCAGTTTATGCATCAAATGGAACCTATGAAGAGTAAAACACGGCGTTGTGTAACACAGACGGGAACCCCGGAAACGATTGCCGCCCATTCGTGGCGGCTGGCGGTATTTGCGCTTCTTTTGGAAGATGAATTCCCGCAGGTCGATTTAAATTGTGTTTTGCGGATGTGTTTGATCCACGATTTGGGCGAGGCGATCATGGTTGCCATTGGAATATACGCTTAACTTAACATACGGAGAGCAGGAAGCGGCTCTATTTCCTTTTTTGGTCGATTTGCGCTTGAAACTCCAGGAGGAGACACGAGAAAAAATTGATCGGGAAAGCATTCCATCTTCTCTTTCCGTTGTGACGGAACAGGGAACATTGTGTAAAGGAAAGGACATGATACAATGCGGTACACTGGTGTGACATCACGAGGTATTATTACTCCTATTTTCCAGGCGGGCGACGACTTGGTCAGCCTCATCGGAGAAAGCGTCTGCACAGCCGCTGAAAAAGAGGGGTTTTCTATTCAAAACGGAGATATTATTGGCGTAACAGAAGCAGTTGTCGCAAGAACGCAGGGGAACTATGCCACTTGCGAGCAAATTGCGACCGATGTGCGCCAAAAATTTGGAGGCGGAACATTGGGGCTGGTTTTTCCGATTTTGAGTCGAAACCGGTTCTCTGTTCTTCTTCGGGGAATTGCCATGGGGGTAGAGAAGCTCTGCATCCAATTGGCTTATCCGGACGACGAAGTGGGCAACGGAATGATTACCTGGGACATGATGGATGAAAAAGGCGTGAATCCTTATACGGACCACTTTACGTTGGATGAATTTCGGAAAAAATTTGGCACAGAGACCGTGCACCGTTTCACCGGCGTGGATTACATTGATTTTTATAAAAACTTGGGAGACAACATCGACATCGTGTTTTCCAACGATCCGAGATATATTTTAAATTATACATCTCATGTCTTGAATTGCGACGTTCATGCAAGAAAAAGAACAAAATCCATTCTGAAAAAGGCCGGTGCGGAGGTTGTGTATTCTCTGGATGACCTTTTGACATCTTCTGTAGACGGCAGCGGCTACAACCCCAGCTATGGCCTTTTGGGTTCCAATAAAGCCAGTGACAACAAGGTCAAGCTGTTTCCAAGGGATACCCAGGCATTTGTTGACCGTCTTCAGGCGGAAATGGGAAAGCGGACAGGAAAGCATGTGGAAGTTCTGGTTTATGGAGACGGCGGCTTTAAAGACCCTGTGGGCGGCATTTGGGAGCTAGCAGATCCGGTGGTTTCTCCTGCTTATACCAAAGGGCTGGATGGAACACCAAATGAATTGAAGATGAAATATTTTGCCGATAATGATTTTGCGCACCTGTCCGGTGAGCAGCTGGCGGAGGCAATGCGGCAAAAGATTAAGGAAAAGGACGGCAATCTGGTTGGGAGCATGCAAGCCCAGGGAACCACACCGCGCCAGATCAGTGATTTGGTTGGAAGCCTTTGCGATTTGACCACCGGTAGCGGTGACAGGGGCACCCCTGTTGTGCTGGTTCAGGGCTATTTCGCCAACTTTGCAACGGACTAAAAAACAGATTACCGTTTAGGAGTGGAGAACGTTGACAAAAGAATTACCAAAAGTATATGACCCCCAGCAGGTGGAGGGAAAAATTTATCAAATGTGGACAGAGAAAGGGTGTTTTCGTGGGCTCATTGACCCCGGAAAAAAACCGTTTACCATCGTCATACCACCTCCCAATGTGACGGCGCAGCTTCATATTGGACATGCGTGTGACAACACGCTGCAAGATATTTTAATCCGTACAAAACGGATGCAGGGATATGCCGCTTTGTGGGTTCCCGGAACGGACCACGCGGGGATAGCCACGCAGATTAAAGTGGAAGAAAAGCTACGAAAAGAAGGAAAAACCAGACATGATTTGGGTAGAGAAGCGTTTATTGACGAGGTTTGGGCGTGGAAACGCAACTATGGCGGCCAAATCATCCATCAGTTAAAGCGATTGGGGGCTTCTTGCGACTGGGAGCGGGAGCGGTTTACCATGGATGAAGGCTGTTCCAAAGCCGTTCGGGAAGTGTTTGTATCCTTATATGAAAAAGGGTTGATTTATAAGGGCAGCCGAATTGTAAACTGGTGCCCTGTTTGTGTCACCGCCTTATCTGATGTGGAAGTGGAGCATGAAGAAAAACCGGGGCATTTTTGGCATATTCGCTATCCTGTCAAAGGCTCGGATGAGGTTTTGGTCGTTGCGACCACAAGACCGGAGACGATGCTGGGAGATACAGGCGTTGCCGTGCATCCCGACGACCCTCGCTACACCCATTTGGTTGGGAAAACGGTCATTTTGCCTTTGGTCAATCGGGAAATCCCAATTGTAGCCGATGAATACGTAGACCGTGAGTTTGGAACGGGCTGCGTCAAAATGACGCCGGCACACGACCCAAACGACTTTGAAGTGGGCCTGCGCCAAAATCTTCCTTCCATCTGCGTATTGGATGAAACAGGCATTGTAAATGAAAATGGAGGCGCTTATCAGGGCATGGATCGGTATGAAGCCCGAAAAGCGGTGGTGCATGACCTGGAAGAGCAGGGTTATCTGGTCAAAGCAGAAGAGCATACCCACAGCGTGGGGACTTGCTATCGCTGCGGTGCGGACATTGAACCCATGGTTTCCGCGCAGTGGTTTGTCAAAATGGAGCCTCTGGCAAACGAAGCCATCCGCGTGGTGGAGGATCAGGAAATTCAGTTTATCCCCGAACGATTTGGAAAGACCTATTTAAACTGGATGGAAAATATTCACGATTGGTGCATCTCCAGACAGCTCTGGTGGGGGCATCAGATCCCGGCTTGGTATTGCGATGATTGCGGCCACATCACTGTAAGCAGGGAAGACCCGACAGCATGCGAACAGTGCGGCAGCGCCCATTTAACACGGGATGAAGACGTGCTGGACACGTGGTTTTCATCTGCCCTATGGCCGTTTTCCACCTTGGGCTGGCCGGACAAAACGCCGGATTTGGCGTATTTTTATCCGACAGATGTTTTGGTGACAGCATATGACATTATCTTTTTCTGGGTGGCGCGGATGATTTTTTCCGGCATGGAGCATATGAGGCAGATCCCGTTCCATACCGTATTTATCCATGGGTTGGTGCGGGATGCCCAGGGGCGCAAAATGTCAAAATCTTTAGGCAACGGCATTGACCCGTTGGAGATGATTGAAACGTATGGCGCGGATGCTTTGCGGCTCAATATGGTCATGGGAAACAGCCCGGGGAACGACATGCGTTTTTACGTGGAGCGCTGCGAGGCGATGCGAAACTTTGCCAACAAGATTTGGAACGCCTCCCGCTTTTTGATGATGAATTTGACCATTGAGAAAAATGAGCTGCCCGCCCAGCTGGAAATGGAAGATCGATGGATTTTGTCAAAGCTCAATGCGCTGATTGCTGAAGTGACGGATAACATCGACCGATATGAACTTGGCATCGCAGCCGGGAAAATTTATGATTTTATTTGGGACACATATTGCGACTGGTACATTGAATTGACGAAAACACGGCTGAATCAAACAGAAGGGGACAGCAGCGTACGTGCCCAGCAGGTCTTGTGCTATGTTCTCACAGAAACCTTAAAACTGCTGCATCCCTTTATGCCGTTTATCACGGAAGAGATTTGGCAGGCATTGCCCCATGACGGAGAGACGCTGATGACGGCCCCGTGGCCGGTTTATCAGGAAGCGCTGCAGTTTAAGGCGGAAGAAGAGGATATGGAACGGGTGATGGAAGCCATTCGGGCTGTTCGATCCAGGAGAGCGGAAATGAACGTGCCCCCTTCCAAAAAGGCGAGACTTGTGATTGTAACAGAACAAGGGGATGCATATGTCCGCTGCAAAGCGTTTATGGAACGGCTTGCATATGCCTCCCAAATTGAGGTTACAGCGCATGCGCCGGAAGATCAGTCCGCCATGGTCAGCGCCATAACGCCTAACGCCAAAATTCTTATGCCGCTCAGTGAATTGGTGGATTTGGCGGCGGAGCGCCGCCGTTTGGAAAAGGAAACGGCAAAAACAAAAAAAGAATTGGACGGGTTAGAAGCAAAACTAAGCAATCCATCGTTTTTGTCAAAGGCGCCCGCTCATATTGTAGCGGCAGAACAAGAGCGAGCAGAAAAACTTCGCTCGCTTCTCGTGGGACTAGCAGAGCAAATGACGCGGCTATGATGAAACATTGCAAAAGGGGGAGCGATGCCGCTCCTCCTTTTGTTTTGATGCCGAATATGATCAGATGAGGAGAGACCCGGATGACATATGAACAGGCTGTTTTTTATCTGCACCAACCGCCCCGGTTTCCAAAAACGCCCGGTTTAGCGCGTATCAGGCTTTTGATGGAATATTTGGGAAACCCCCAAAATTCTCTTCGTTTTCTTCACATTGCAGGAACCAACGGGAAGGGGAGTGTCGCTGCCATGACATCGTCTGTTTTAACGGCGGCGGGATATCGAACCGGGCTGTTTACCTCCCCTTACCTGGAAGCGTTTGAAGAACGCTTTCAGGTGGATGGTGTGCCAATTTCAAAGTCAGATTTATGCAAATATACAGAGCTTGTGAAAAACGCAGTGGATCTAATGGCGCAAAAGGACGTGTTCCCGACAGAGTTTGAGCTGGTTACCGCTCTTGGTTTTCTCTTTTTTAAAGAGCAAGGGTGTGATTTTGTTGTGTTAGAAACGGGACTCGGCGGCCGCTTTGATGCCACAAATGTCATTGACGTACCTATAGCCTGCGCCATCACATCGATTTCTCGGGATCATACTCGTATATTAGGGGAAAACGTATGGCAAATTGCGCAGGAAAAGTGTGGAATCATCAAAGAAGGAAGCCGTGCGGTCACAGCGGCTACGCAAGCCACTGAGGCGCTTTCTGTCATACGGAACGATTGTATGGGAAAACATGTTCCTCTGGACATTCTTCCCATACCGCCTGCCGGCCAGACCAAGAAAAGCATATCCGGCACGGAGTTTATATGGCAAGGAATCCGGTATCGCATTCCGCTGTTGGGATCTCATCAAGTGGAAAACGCCATACTAGCTTTGGGACTGATACACTGTGTGCGGGAGGCGGGGTATTCCGTTTCAGCTGAAGCGGCAAAGCGCGGACTTGCAAACGTTTATTGGCCCGGGCGGATGGAGCTGCTTTCACAAGAGCCGCCTGTGCTTTTAGACACAGGGCACAACCCGGCTGGCATTGACATGCTATGCAGAGGTCTGCGTGATTATTTCCCCAATTTTAAAGTTCATGCTGTGATGGGAATGCTGTCTGATAAAGAGTATCCATATTGCGTATCAGAGATCGCAAAGCAAAGCGAGCGGTTTTATGCCGTTGCTCCACCGGATCCAAGCCGGGCTGTTCCGGCGGGGACGGTCGCGGAACAAGCAAGGCTGTTTTGCGGCGACGTGCGGACCGGTATGGAGCTGGAAACCATTTTAGCGCACGAATGCCAAGGACAGAAAAACGGCCGATTGCTGCTTGTTTGCGGGTCGATTCCGCTGGTGGGCACAGCCCGCACATTGCTGTGCCGGATGCTCCCGGTTAAGTAAACTCACTTTTAATAAAAGCGATGGATGTCAGGCGCAAAATGATCGCGGCAACTCGTCCGCCCCTATTTTCAAAAGAAGGGGCGGACGAGTTGCCGCGTGGTTTGCAAATGTACTTCACTTAAAAAGAAACGGCAGATCCGAAAACACCAAAAGGCACTTATTGAATCAGGTTGATTTCTCTGCCTTCACATTCCATAATCACCAGGTCTGAACCGGGTACATCCTGTCATCATTGAAATCAGAAAAACAAACATAAGAGAGAACCTGCTCAGTCGTATTTTCATCTTGAACAACCAGCTCCTTTTGATTGTAAATGAAGCCATACGTTACCAATCCGGTTTTCCCATCATATCATATCTAAAGCGGAAAAGAAACAGAAGAAAAATGGCTTTGGTTCAGCCAAGTAAATCAAATTTACAACCAATACATAAATATTTCTAAGTTTCCTATTGCTTTTTTGCAAGTTGGCGCTTATAATGTTGTAAAATATCTATGAGAATACGTTTTGGTTTTTCTTATTTCAGCTCACTAGTTACTGACTGCGCATAGTGAATATTGTCTTGATTTTTACGCCGGGGCGTAGCGGCGGAATGGAGTTTTTACTGTGAAAGAATTATCCTCTCGTGCATCGGCTGTTCAGGCGTCCACTACCATTGCCATTGATTCTATGTATAAAAAAATGCGGGCAGAAGGGATTGATGTCATCGGATTTGGAGCGGGAGAGCCGGATTTCAATACACCGGTTTTTATCAAAGCAGCCGGGATCCGAGCCATAGAAGCAAATATGACCCGCTATACACCGGCTTCCGGCTTGGAGTCCCTGCGGGAAGCCATTTGTGCCCGCATGAAAGAGGACTGCGGTCTCATATATAGCCCTAGTGAAATCGTTGTGGCGAGCGGTGCAAAACATAATGTATATATTGCATTAAATGCACTATTGGATCCGGGAGATGAGGTGATTTTACCCGCTCCATTCTGGGTCAGTTATTATGAAATGATTTTGATGTCCGGCGGTGTTCCTGTCACTGTTTCAGCCAAGGAGTCAGATGACTTTAAATTATCGCCGGCGATGTTGGAAGCTGCCATTACACCGAAAACAAAAGCCTTGATCCTGAACAACCCGTCCAACCCAACCGGAATGCTATACACGAAAGAAGAGCTGATGGATATTGCAAATCTTTGTGTAAAGCATGATTTGTACGTCATTGCAGATGAAATTTATTATGAGCTCGTTTATGATGGTTTGAAGTTTTTCAGCTTTGCGGCATTGGGCGAGCAAATCAAAGATCGCACCATTTTGATCAATGGTGTCTCCAAGTCTTATGCTATGACCGGCTGGCGGGTCGGATATGCAGCCGCCAATGCTAAAATTGCAAAAGTAATGGCCAATTATTTGAGCCATTCCACTTCGGCGCCCAGCACCATTTCACAAATTGCCGCCACGGAAGCATTAACGGGGCCGCAAGCAGAAGTTGAAACCATGCGGAAGGAATTCGAAGCCAGGCGTAATTATATCGTAGCGCGTATGAACCAAATCCCGGGGGTCAGCTGCAGAATGCCCCACGGCGCGTTTTATGTGATGATGAACTTAGAGAAGCTTGTTGGCCGAACGATTGACGGAATAAAAATCAAAGATGCTGATACCTTTGCGGCGGCGTTTTTGGAAAAAGGATTGGTGGCCACGGTGCCATGCACCGGGTTTGGCGCCCCTTACCATGTTCGCTGGTCGTATGCGACCTCTATGGACAATATCAAAGAAGGCATGGATCGGTTGGAGCGTTTTCTTGCTCAATAACGCCGCGAGGCAGACAGAAGGAGGGACGGCATAGGCCGTCCCTCCTTCTGTCTGCCTATTATGTTATGGCAGGGGCGGGGTCGCAACAAAATACATTCGCAACCATAGAATGAAAAAAGGGGGGAGGTAAACATGCCAAACCGCACCCATTCTGTTTCTGTCTTGCCGTATCGAAGGGAGCTGGCCGTCGCATACGCGCACCATTGGGCGTATGGACGCAACCCAGCATACTATAACTATGATTCCCTCGGCGGAGATTGCACTAACTTCGCTTCTCAATGTCTTTATGCCGGATCCGGCGTCATGAACGACACCAAAACATTTGGGTGGTATTATTGGAATGCCAATGAAAAGGCACCGGCCTGGACAGGCGTTTCCTATTTTTTTAATTTCATCACGCGCGGCGCCGTGAACCCGGGGCCATTCGGTAGGGAAGTGCCCGTTGAACAAATTCAGCCGGGGGACTTTGCGCAGCTCAGCTTTGACGGAGTCAATTTTTCTCACACGCCTGTCATTGTGGCGACGGGAAGCCGCCCCACATTGCAGAACACGCTGGTTGCTGCGCATACCAACGACACGGATTATGCCCCGCTGCACTCTTACCTGTTTCGGGCCATCCGGTTTCTTCACATCGAGGGCATCTACCCGAAATAATCGCTTCTGGTCATCATTGTGGTGTGTCGTCTGCATTCGTTTGGCTTGGCTCGGTTTCGTTTGGTTTATCATTTTGTTTTGTGCCTGCTGTGCCTCCACTGGTTTTGGAAGGCGGTTTTATTTGCGAAAGCGGATTTGCCTGCGCTGCACGTCTCATGTGGGCGTCTTCCACATGAGTGTAAATTTGTGTAGTATTTAAGTGATCGTGGCCTAAAATCTCTTGCAGCGTTCTTACATCTACGCCGTTGTGCAGCATCAGCGTGGCCGCTGTGTGGCGCAGTTTATGGGCAGAATATTGTCTGCTGTCCAACCCCGCGCCCGACAGGTGTTTTTTTACCAACTTGTGGACGGCGGCTGTGCTGATGCGTGTGCGTTTTAACGTCACGAAAAGCGCGTCTGTTATATCAGATGTTCCCATTGTTTCGTTTCGCACCAAAAGGTAGGCTGCAATGGCATTGAGGCACGCTTCATTCAAATAAAGCACCCGAACTTTATTTCCTTTGCCTTGGATACGGAGGGTGTCTCCATGGATGTCCGCGCAATCGATATGAACCAACTCCGAGATCCGAAGCCCACAATTTAGAAACAATGTCAAAATACAAAAATCTCTTGTTTGATTTCGCCCCTGAACAGAAGATAGCAATGCAATGCTTTCTGCTTCCGATAAATAACGGGGCAAATCTTTTTTTAGTTTGGGAGAATCCAAACTTTGTACCGGATTTTCCACCAGCTTCTTGGCTTTGACCGTCAGATATCGATAAAATGAACGAATCGTAGCGGCTTTCCTGGCGCGTGCCGCAGCATCAATTCCATAGCTGGGGGAATTTCCTTTTTGGTTTTTCATGCGGTCCCGGCTTAAATAGCTTAAATATTCGTATACGTCCGTCAACGTCACAGAACCGACCAAATCCAAATCCACATCCAGTATGGAGATATCTTCAAACTCTGTGGTGCGTGGAACTTTCTGTTTGATCAATTTGATGTAACGAAAAAACATGCGAAGATCCAAAAAATATTCATCAATTGTTTTTTTAGAATGATCTTTTACAGTTTCATGATATGTTAAAAACTCTCGGATGATAGGCGGAGCTTCTATACGGTAGTCCACCTGCAATAGCCTCCCTCCATTGGTCAACAAAATTTTTATTTTGTTGACCATGTTATGTTTGAAAAAGTATCCTCCTCTGCCTTGTCCAGGCGATCTGGCAACATATCCCCTCATCTTTTTTGGTTGTCTACCACCTCTGTTTCCATGCGCATACAATTTGAATTGACAGGATTTTTTTGCATTCCCCACATATCTATGATATATTAAATTCACTTTTAAAGTTCATGATAAAAAACAGGAGGATATTATCAATGGCAGACTTAAATCTTGACGAGACAGAAACAACGGGCTTTACGCCGGAACAAGCCAAAGGTCATAAATGGGTCGCTTTTATTGAATCGGATGTGGTGAATTTTTTTACTGGGTTTAAGCTGGAAAAAATGAGCCTTGAAGACGGAAATGGACGAAAGGCCAAACTTTCTCGCTTAAAAGATGGTGGAATCAAAGTGGAATACACCTCTTCTATTACCTTGTAAAGGGATAAAGACGGCACAAATTCCTAACTTAGGATATCATAGAAACAAGCTTTGTGCAAGAAATGGTTTTTCAATACGTATTTCCCCAGCTCAACGACAACAAAACAGGCTATACGTTTGCGTATAGCCTGCTTTGCCCTGAAATATATCAAAAGTTATTGATACATCCCGTTTGCTGCCATATAGTCGTAAATTTGCTTTCCGTGTTCCTGCTCTTCTTTTTGAATATGGTTGAGCACATCACGCATGGCAGGGTTGATAAATTCGAAAATGCTGGTGTTGTACACGTCGGAGACATGCTTTTCTGTCGCAAGGGTGTCTGAACATAAGAAGCAATCGTTCATCTTCGCTTCGTTGTTGGTGTTGCTGGTGTACGTGGGGGTGGGGTTGCTGGCAGGTGCCTTTTGGCTGCCACTTCCACTGGACATCGAAGGAACAGTTCCATTTAACATTTGGTTAATGGTATCCAAATGCCCTTGTTCCACCTGTCCAATTTGAGTAAACAGCGCTTTCAACTGATTGTCACACGCGCTTGCTGCGTAGCGGTTGTATTTGTCTACGCAAAGCTGCTCCTGGTTTTTCAGGTCCTTTAAAAAGGAAGTTTCTTTTTGTGTTAAAGTCATATTTCTCACCTCGTATTCTATTTTCCCCGTCTTCTCTTGTTTCATTCAAAAATAAAACTGCTATAAGAAACCAAGGCATTTCCTTTTTTGCACTGACGTCGCAACGCTTTTTCACTGCTTCAAATACTCTTTGTTTGATGAATTTTTCCCAAACGCTATTGACATTTAAAATTTTATTCGATATAATAGTTAATGTTGCTACGGCGCCATGGCCAAGTGGTAAGGCAAGGGTCTGCAAAACCCTCACTCCCCAGTTCAAATCTGGGTGGCGCCTCCAGAAAGCAGATAGAAAGCAGGCTGTCCTATTTATGACGGCCTGCTTTTTATTTTATGAAATCACAACAATACCACTTGCAATTTAAAACGGTTTATGGTATAGTGCAACCATAGAGATGCGTTGGAAGAAATTCTGAAGACAAATCTTACTTCATCAAACAATTGAATATAATCGGTTCTGACGTCCGAAGGTCTTTTGCCCTGAGGAGAAAGGCGTGATAAGAAACATTTGTTTTTACTTTGTCGTATTTTGCTGCGCCTTTCTGGGTGCGGCTTTTTCTTTTTTATGTAAATGAGAATCACAGGGAGAGTAAAGGAGGTTCCAAATGGAAACAAGAGTTGCCGTGATTGGCATTGTAGTAGAAAGCCCCCGTTCGGTCGAATCGCTGAACGCAATTTTACATCAATATGGCGAATATGTCATCAGCCGAATGGGTCTTCCCTATCCAAAACGTGGTATTTCAATCATCAGTGTGGCGGTGGACGCACCCGGCAACGTCATCAGTGCGCTGTCCGGCAAATTGGGCATGCTGCCCGGCGTCTCTACCAAAACTGTTTATTCCAAAATTACAGAGAAACAGGTGGGAACGGAGCCATGAAACAATTGATTGACAAACTGGAACAAACACGGCATTTGACGCAAGATGAATGGGAGATGCTGTTCTCTTCCTGGACGCAAGATACCGCGGAATATCTGTTTGAAAAGTCCCGCGCGCTGCGGAGCAAAATCTATAAAAGTTCCATCTATCTTCGTGGTCTGATAGAGTTTACCAATTACTGCAAAAATGACTGCTACTATTGTGGCATTCGAAAAAGCAACTGTTTTGCTTCCCGTTATCGACTGTCAAAAGAAGAAACTTTAGATTGTTGCCGCGTCGGATATGATCTGGGTTTTCGCACATTTGTCTTGCAAGGTGGAGAGGACCCATATTTTACAGATGAAAAAATCTGTGATCTGATCTTTTCTATTAAAAGACAGCATCCGGACTGCGCCGTTACCCTTTCCGTTGGAGAAAAAGAAAAGGAAAGTTATTTGGCTTATTATCGTGCTGGCGCAGACCGATATTTGTTGCGTCATGAAACAGCGGATGAAAGACATTATGAAGCACTGCACCCCGCTCCCCTCTCTGCCAAGCACCGCCAGGATTGCTTGTGGACGCTGAAGGAGATTGGGTATCAAGTCGGCACCGGCTTTATGGTCGGCTCTCCCCATCAAACGCCGGCTCACTTGGCGCAGGATTTTCTGTTCATCGAAAAACTGCAGCCACAAATGGTTGGCATTGGTCCATTTATCCCGCACCACGATACCCCCTTTGCCCATCAGCTAGGTGGAACCGCGGAGCTGACTTTGTTTTGCATCGGCTTGCTTCGGCTGCTTCTTCCCTATTCCCTGCTTCCGTCCACCACAGCGTTGGGAACCATCGACCCCCTGGGCAGGGAAAAGGGCATCCTGGCCGGGGCCAATGTTGTTATGCCAAACCTTTCCCCTGCGGCAGTCAGGAGTAAATATCTTCTCTATGATAATAAAATCTGCACCGGAGATGAGGCAGCTGAATGTCGGTTCTGTATGTCAAACCGGATGGAGGAAATCGGGTATCAGGTGCTTGTTGACCGTGGCGATTGCAAAGATCCTTTGTTTGTTCATAAGCCCCATTGAGCTGGGACATAGACACGTTCCACTTTTTGATAAAACTGACTGGGAAGAATATCTAACCAAAAAGAAAGAAGGAATCACATTATGTACATGTATGATCCAAAATCAATGCGTGCGGAAGAATTCATTAATCACGAAGAAATTTTAGAAACCTTGGACTATGCTGAAAAAAACAAAAAAAACATCCCCTTGATCGACAGCATTTTAGAAAAAGCAAAGCCAAGGAAAACGGAAAATGGAACGTTCTGCGCAGGGCTGACTCATCGGGAAGCATCTGTTTTGCTCGCCTGTGACATTCCGGAAAAAATACAGCAAATGTATGATTTGGCTGAGGAGATCAAGCAAGCTTTTTATGGCAACCGGATTGTTATGTTTGCCCCCCTCTATCTTTCCAATTACTGCATCAATGGTTGTGTGTACTGCCCCTATCACAAGGAAAACACCAACATTACACGTAAAAAATTGACCCAGGAAGAAGTCAAGAGGGAGGTCATCGCGCTGCAGGATATGGGGCACAAGCGGCTCGCCATTGAGGCAGGGGAAGACCCTGTGAACAATCCCCTTGAGTATATTTTAGAATGTATCAACACCATTTACTCCATTAAACATAAAAATGGTGACATCCGCCGGGTCAACGTGAACATTGCGGCAACCACAGTGGAAGATTATCGTAAATTAAAGGAAGCTGGCATTGGAACCTATATTTTATTCCAAGAGACATACCACAAAGAGAGCTATTTACAGCTTCATCCAACGGGGCCAAAGCATGATTACAATTACCATACAGAGGCGATGGACCGCGCCATGGAAGGCGGAATTGACGATGTTGGTTTGGGTGTTTTGTTTGGATTGGAACTGTATAAATATGAATTTGCAGGGTTGCTGATGCACGCAGAGCATTTGGAGGCAGTGCATGGCGTTGGTCCGCACACCATCAGTGTACCTCGGATCAAGCGTGCAGACGGCATTGACCCGGATGTTTTCGACAACGGTATCAGTGATGAAACCTTCGCAAAGCTCTGTGCGTTGGTTCGTATTTCCGTGCCATATACCGGCATGATCATCTCCACACGGGAGAGCCAATCTGTTCGGGAAAAAGTAATCCGCCTTGGCGTGTCTCAAATCAGCGGCGCTTCCAGAACGTCTGTCGGCGGATATAGCGAGGAAGAGCGCCCCCACGATTCAGAGCAGTTTGACGTTTCAGACCAAAGGACATTGGATGAAGTGGTCCACTGGCTGATTGACATGGGATACATCCCCAGTTTTTGTACCGCCTGCTATCGAGAGGGCCGCACGGGAGACCGCTTCATGAGCTTGTGTAAAAGCGGACAAATTCAAAACTGCTGCCATCCAAACGCGTTGATGACATTGCAAGAATTTTTAATGGATTATGCATCTCCGGAAACAAAGCCGCTCGGTGAAGCTTTGATCAAAAAAGAGCTTGTAAAAATTACAAACCCAAAAGTAAAGGAAATCGCGACCCATAACTTAGATGAAATCAAGGAAGGAAAGCGTGATTTCCGCTTCTGATAAAGTAGAATGTATATATAAAACATAAAAAGAAGGTGACTGCACCGGTGCAGTCACCTTCTTTTAAAATGATTTATTTATTGGGTTCAAACTTACATTCTTCCATCGGTTTGCAAACATACTCACCGTCTGGTTTGTTTTCTTCTTTTTCCTTTGCTTCGGCAGGCGCCGCACCCGGAACGGTACACTCGCCCATAGGCGTGCAACTCACATCGTCCTTTTGGGGCGTCCCGCCCACGACACACTCACCCATTAAAGTGCAATTGACATCGTCCTCTTTTGGGGCGCCATCGACGACGCATTCACCCATGGGGGTGCAAACCACATCGTCCTTCTTGGGTTCCGTTTGAACGGTGCAGCCTACCATAGGTGTACAGACGACTTCCCCTTCCTGCGTTGGGGCAGAAACCTTGGGCGTCTCCTGTTTTGCACCGGGGACGACGCATTCACCCATGGGGGTACAAACCACCTCGTCCTTTTGGGGCGTCCCGCCCACGACGCACTCGCCCATCAGAGTGCAATTGACATCGTCTTCTTTGGGGGCGCTGTCGACGACGCATTCACCCATGGGGGTGCAAACCACATCGTCCTTCTTGGGTTCTGTTTGAATGGTGCAGCCTACCATGGGCGTGCAGACCACTTCTCCTTCCGGTTCCGGCGCGGCAGCTGGTGTTTGCGAGGCGGTATATTGCTCATAGCGCTCCAGTGTCATAATGACATGTGTTGGCTGATTGTCCTGGAACACATATGCCTCTTGTTCCTCCGCCAGCCGTTCACACACTTGGCTGAACCGCTCCGCAAGATCTTTAGGGCTAATGATTTTAGTAATGTCGAGCTTCACTTGGTCCACCTCCTACCTCTCTTTATAGATAATTAAATTGTAACATAAACCACGTATTTTGTCTACCCAATTATAACAATTATTTTGCATGAAAAAGAAGTAAATACGGCAAAAATGAATAAAAAAGACAGAACAATCTTTTCTTTTTACATAATTTCCGTTGCAGTCGCCAGTTCATTTATACGGATTAAGATGCGTGGGCCAAGCTGCCTTTTGCGGCAATGTGCTGCTGCTTAATCCCACAAACTGCTGGGATAGAGCCCGTTTTTTGTCATAGAACGAACAGCGGTTACAACACCTTCTTTGTCTTCCTTGTATGTAACCCCATACCACTGGTCCGGCGATTGCAACACGCGAACTTTCGTCTTTCCCTGCTGCATCAAAAGCCGGACGGCGCTCGGAAGAAAAAATTCTCCGCCAAGGGGATCATCCTTCAATGCTTTTTCTAAAAAATTCGGAAACTGCAATTCCAGCTCAGAAAGAAACGAGCTCGGAAAGCACCAGCAGTTCATGGAGACAGTACAAGGTTCGGGGAGAATGGAAAATGTCTTTCCTTGATCTTCAGACCATCCGATTCCGTCCGGACGCTTGACGACAAAGGTGCGTTCTATGATGTTCTGCAAAAATCCCCGCTGATCTATCTCGCAAATCCCTCGCGCCACATGTCCGTGTTCCGTTAATGTTTTTTTCAGTTCATACCCCGCCATCAAATACCTGGCCGGATTGACCGATCCTTCCACTTCACACACGGCATTGTACAGCAATTGAAAACTGTGAGGACCATAGTAGTCATCCGCATTGATCACAACGAAAGGGGCATCCACCAGGTTTCTGCACGACAGCACAGCGTGTCCTGTTCCCCAAGGCTTTTTCCGTTCGTTTGGAACCGTGAATTCACCCGGGATATCATGCAACTCTTGTCTTACATACGAAACCGACATATGCCGCCCGATCCGCCTACCAACTTTTTCGTGGAAAATAGATTCCGTTGCTTCGTTTACAATAAAAATAACACGTTCAAACCCTGCGCGTTTCGCATCGTAGACAGAATAGTCCAACAAAAGCGCCCCGTTTTCCCCAACCGGCTCCACTTGTTTCGCGCCGCCAAAACGGCTGCCCAGGCCCGCCGCCATCACAACTAAAATGGGTTGATTCATGCATTCTCCTCTCCTTCCCCGGTACCATAGCCATTTGGGTTTTTAAACTGCCAGTTCCATGTGTCACGGCACATTTCATATATCCCGCGTTTTGCTTTCCAGCGCAGTTCATCCGCCGCTTTTGTCGTGTCGCTATAACACTGTGCAATGTCTCCCGGACGGCGTTCCGAGATCACATATGGAATGGTATGCCCGGACGCTTTTTCAAATGCATGTACCATTTCCAAGACGGAATATCCCTGTCCTGTACCTAGATTACACGTAACAAGGCCAGGGGCTTGCTCCAGCCGCCGCAGCGCTGCCACATGGCCCTCTGCCAGATCCACTATGTGGATATAGTCTCGCACACCGGTGCCGTCTTTTGTCTCGTAGTCATTTCCAAACACAGCAAGGGAAGGCCGCTTTCCAACGGCCACCTGCGCAATATACGGCATTAAGTTATTGGGAACCCCGTTGGGGTCTTCCCCAATGGCTCCGGATGCGTGAGCGCCGGCCGGATTGAAATAACGCAAAATAGCAATCCGAAAGTTGGGATTGCTACGATACAGATCTCGCAGTATTTCTTCGATCATCAGCTTGCTGCGTCCATACGGGTTTGTGGCATGCAGGGGAAAATCCTCCTGAATGGGAACCGTATGGGGGTCCCCGTATACCGTTGCGCTGGAGCTGAATACGAACGCATAAACTTTCTTTTCTTCCATACATTTCAGTAAATGCAGTGTGGAGATCAGATTATTCTGATAATATCGCAGAGGCTGCACCACAGATTCTCCCACCGCTTTTAATCCTGCGAAATGAATGACTCCTTGGATCGAAAATTGTTCAAACAAAAGTTTTACTGCCGTTTGGTCGCAAAGGTCGCACGCAACTGTGGTTATCTTTTTTCCGGACAGAGTCTCCATCCGTTTGATCACTTCGTTTTTGCTGTTAGAAAAGTTATCCGCTACGACAACATCATACCCCGCTTCCAGCAAGGCAAGACAAGTATGGCTTCCAATGTATCCAGCGCCACCGGTGACTAAAATAGTGCGCATATGCAATCCCTCGATTTCATTTCTTATTTGCATACAGGGTAGCAGAACCGTCGACGCTTGTCAAATGAATTTCATACATAGGGGCACAGACGAATGTCTGTGCCCTTATTTGATATCATTGACTTTGAAACGCTTTTAACACTTGCAGGAACAAGAGTTTGTTCCGTCAGACGGGAAAAACTCATCCACAGGAAACTTGACAGAACGGAAGATTTCGCAGGGATCGTCTTCATCTCCGCCGCTCGCAGCGCAATCCTTCTCCGGCAAGCAATAGTCATATACCGGGATCAGCAATTGTGAATCTCGTTCTAAGCGGATGATGGAAAATTGCCCCAGCGTTACCAAGATGCGTTTGCACTCGTTTCCAAAGGAAAGGTCGCAACCAAAGCAAGCGCAGATACAAGGCGGGACATCTGCCGTATCACATTCGCAGCAGGGCCGGCAGTCGCAAACATCTACCAACTTGATCCCGAGTACAATAGGGTCAACCGCTTCCACATATGCAATGGGTGTGTTGTTTTTCTGCATTTTTTGCTCGTCGATGCCATCAATGACAAGGTTGGAGCTGAAGATTTTTGCGGAGCCTTCTCCGCCGAAGAGAAGGACTCTTTTGTCGAAAATACAAAGCCCGGTTACTTCTACCGGCCGCGCAGCGCCCACGAACGCATCTGCGGTGACACGATAAAAATAACGAACATCAATCGTGTAAAACCCCTTGTTAAACCCGACGGGCTCCACATCAATCGCTACGTACAAAAGCTCTGCTTTTCCGGCCCTTACAGACAGCGCCCTGTCGATGACAGGCTGTGAATTCTGTGTGGGATAAAAGCGAAGGTCTTCAATACAATCTTTGTCTTTGCAGCTATCATATATTTTCTTTGTGTGAACACACACTGCCTCCCGAATACAAGCGCTTCCTTGTACGGGTCCTGGATTCATTTTTTCAGGCATTCGGATCCCTCCATACCACAATGATTAAAAGAAAAAGATTGGCTTTGCCGGAACGTATTCTCTGGCTTGCAACGCACATTCCTTCTTCTTTTCACTCCTATTGTATGGAGATCTGTTCGTTTTGGTGTCCGAATAAAAAGAAAGCTGTTCGAATATTATTTTTGCATGCTTTTGTTTCATCGTGATAAAAGGAACGGTTACAATAGCAAAACAAAACGGCATAGCCAAACAAGCTATGCCGTGTGCTGTCAAATCCTCTTGCATTTAACACGATGGATTCGTCTTTGAAATCACCTATTTATCTTCTGAAGCAGTCGCTGCAATAAACGGGGCGATCCGTACGGGGCTCAAAAGGAACCTTGCAGGGACTCCCGCACTCTGCGCAAATTGCATCAAACATCTGACGAGTGCCGCCATTTCCGCGAGAATTGTTTCCCTTGCGGATGTCACGACAAGGTTTGCAGCGCTGCGGCTCATTGGTAAAGCCTTTTTCAGCGAAAAACTCTTGTTCATTGGCAGTGAAAGTGAATTCTTGTCCGCAGTCTTTGCAGACGATGGTTTTGTCTGTAAACATCAAATACCTCTTTAATTAATAAAAATACCGTGATGCAACGTCACAGGAAATCACATCACAGGTTAATTATTATTATATCCCAGACCATGCAAAAAGTCAAGCCTTTTTCCGCAATTTTGCAAGGAGAAATTATAAGAAAGAAAATAGGTATATTTTCCCCCCTCCCGATTCTTTCTTGCAGATAATATTTCTGCATGTTTTTGTGATTCTTAGCCATGATATAATCAGTCGTCAATAATTATGAATGGTGCGGCTTGAACACAGGAGGGAGGGTTCGTTGGCTTTGATTGGTTCGTTTTGGTATTTTATATGTTATAGCTTCTTGGGATTTCTGCTGGAAGTGGTGTTTGCAAAACAATCAAAAGCAAAAAAGCAAGATCGAAAATGCCGGTACTTCCTTCCTATATGTCCTGTGTATGGATTCGGTGCTTTGTTTTTCATTTCCCTTCCAAGCCCGATCTATCGCCACCCCCTGCTCCTCTTTTGTCTGGGCATAATCATTGCCAGTGTGACAGAATTCATCATCGGGGTGTTTTACAGCCAAGTTCTTCGCACTTCATTTTGGGACTATACAAAAATGTCCCATCATTTTCAGGGGCAAATTTGCCTGCCTTTTTCTATCGCGTGGGGTCTGCTGAGCATTCCTTTGATTTATGGACTTCACCCGCTTGTTTCCACATTGGTTGCGCGGATCCCTCTTGCTCTGTTTTTGCCTGCGTTCTATCTTTTTCTGGCAGACACTGCATTCACCATGTGTCTTTTGCGCCATTTTCAAACGGCAGAAGTTTTGCGCTGGTACCGTGCCAAGTCACGTCTTATGATGCGCTCTCCTTTTTACCCCTCGCTCCCGAAATAATGCAGCACCGCAAATAAATGCCTTCGGATTTCCTGCCCCGTCTCTGTAAAGTGTTTTTACTTTCGCTCAAATTTAGATAAGCGGGGGCAAAAAGCGCTCCGTTTCGGCCGACCCAAAACCCTTTCTTTGCAACATCATACAACATGCTACGAAACAACTGTTCGCTCCGGCTTTTTGGGGTGTAGCAGGGGTTTCCCCCTTTCTCCGTTTGTTTACAACAACAAGCATGTCGTGGGCGTGCATCTCTTGTTCCCTTGAAATGAGTGTAAAGCGTATATACGCTACACCCTTCCCCGGCATCAATCACCCCCCTTTTTTTATGTTTGTTTCAATCTTCCTCTTTGGGTTCTTGCTCCTGCGCCAATTCATCCAAATACTTATAAATGGTATAACGAGACACATTTAGTTTTTTTGCCACATAGGGAACTGACTTTCGAAAGGAAAAGGCATTTTTTTGTTCCAACAACTTCATAAGCTTCATGCGATCCTTTTTGTGAAATGTGCCTATGGGCTTACCCACGGCAGAGGCGCACTCCTCAAAAATATCTCCCAATGGCCCCTCCCCATCTGATTGTAAAACGCTTCTTAAATCTGCTTCCGAACTCATAAGATCCACTAAAATCCGGTTGGCATATGTCAATGCGCTAAAGTCAAAATTGATACCAAAACCAAATGCATAGTCCTCTCCTTTGACCCAAAACGTGCTGGTCTTCACCTGCCTGCCGGCTGGCGTCTGCGCCAACAAATTAACCATGTCTTCTCCAACCTCTAAATCTCTTGTCCGCCCTAAGATGTCCATTGTGGAACCAATGGTTCGCCCTGATACGTGCCCGTTGTATATCACCAAAATGGCGTGAGAAGGGGTTTCCATATCATGCACCAGTGTTTCGCAGGCTGAGCCAAACATTTCCGCAATTCCTTTCGCCAAACGGTCTAGCAGTTGCAGCATTTTCTCTCGTTCCATTTTTCCCCTTCTTTCTATGCCTATGCGTTTTTCAAGTTCACTCTTCTCATATTGTAGAAACATATTGACACATTGTCAATATGTTTCTATCTTTTTTCTGGAAAATGAATTGTTTTTCTGATATACTAAATAAAAAGGGGGTACACTATGAATACAAAAGAACGACGTGCTGCGTTGGCGAAAATTTTACACCAAGTCAGCGATCCGGTCACCGCCACTACGCTTGCAGAACAGTTTGGCGTAAGCCGCCAAATCATTGTTGGTGACATCGCCTTGCTGCGTGCGAAAGGCATTCGTATTTTATCAACCCCCCGCGGGTATTTGACGCAACGCGATCATGAGGGGGAGCGATATACCATCGCCTGCCAACACGATGCAGCCGGGTTGAAAGAAGAGCTTTACACAATTGTTGACGAAGGGGGCTGTATTTCAGATGTCATTGTAGAACATCCGATTTACGGGCAAATTGTAGGAACATTGCATTTGCATTCTCGGTTTGACATTGATCGCTTTTGCGCCCAATTGCAGGAAACCCAGGCCTCGCCCCTTTCTCTTCTTACCGAAGGAATTCACCTGCATACGATTTTGTGTCCGGACGAAAATACTTACCAAAGAATTCTTGTTGCATTGCGGGAAAAGCAGTTCCTTGTTGAATAAATACTGATATTGAAGTTTCCAAGAAAGGCTGCGCGTTTCAGAAGAGCGGGTCATTTTAACATGACTCCGCTCTCTGTTTTATGAGAGTCTACAGGGAATGACTTTACTAAGAGGGGGTGGATGTTTTTTCCTCCTTCATGTGTTATACTATGAATGATTTATACAAAACGGAGAACAACTTAAAACAGGAGGGGATCGCCATGAAACATCAGTATGACGTTTTGATCATCGGGAGCGGAACCGCTGGAATTTACGCAGGTTATGAATTGAAAAAACTGCATCCCGGTTTAAAGGTCTGCATTTTAGATAAAGGCGGTGACATTTACAGCCGCAGCTGCCCCATCGTTGCCGGAAAGGTGAAAGAATGTATTCATTGTGATGTTTGTCATATAATGTGTGGATTTGGCGGTGCCGGCGCGTTTTCTGACGGGAAATATAATTTTACCACAGCATTTGGGGGGTGGCTGAACGATTATTTGCCGGATCAGGAAATTATGGAGCTCATTGAATACGTGGATTCAGTCAACGTACAGCATGGCGCCACGCAGCAAGTTTTCTCAACGGATACAAAAGAGGCCCGTGCCCTGGGGAAAAAGGCACTTGAAAATGATCTGCATTTGTTGCAGGCCAAAGTAAAGCATTTGGGAACCGAAAACAACCTAAAAATATTACAGGACATCTACGAATCCCTGCGCAGTTCCATTGCATTTCATTTTCATACTGGAGCCAAAGAAATTAAAACGCTGGAAAAAGGGTTCGAAGTGCTTGCGGATGACGGCGATGTGTTCGCCTGTCAATATCTAATTGCGGCGCCCGGCCGCTCCGGCGCCGCGTGGTTTGCGGGCCAATGCACGGCGCTTGGTTTGGAATTGATCAACAATCAGGTGGACATTGGCGTACGGGTGGAACTGCCCGCCAAGGTTTTCGAGCATATCACTGACGTTTTATATGAATCCAAATTGGTTTATCGCACGCAACAATACGGAGATCAAGTGCGTACGTTTTGTATGAACCCTTATGGTTACGTTGTTGCGGAAAATGTGGATGGCATCAACACGGTCAATGGCCACAGCTATGCAGATCCTGCGCTGCGCAGCGAGAACACCAATTTTGCGCTTTTGGTGTCCAATCGGTTTACCCAGCCCTTTAATCAACCATATCGTTACGGGCGCCATATTGCCTCTTTGTCTAATATGCTGGGCGGCGGTATTTTGGTGCAGCGATTTGGTGATTTGCTCAAAGGGGTACGTACCAATACCCATCGTCTTTCCAAGTCGTTCACACGTCCGACTCTTGCCGCGACACCGGGAGACCTTAGCTTGGCGCTGCCAAAACGTCAATTGGATGATATCATCGAAATGATTTACGCACTTAATAAAATTGCACCCGGTACCGCCAATTACGACACCCTATTATATGGTGCGGAAGTGAAGTTTTACTCCGCCAGACTAAAACTGACCGAACGTTTGGAAACGCAATATCACAACTTCTTTGCAGTAGGAGATGGCGCGGGCGTTACCAGAGGACTGGCACAAGCAGGAGCCAGCGGTGTGTTGGCCGCACGAGAAATCATAAGCCGGATTTAAATCCGGCTTATGATTTCATCCTTTTGTAGACGTAACTTCCTTTTTTTTCTTTCAATATTTCAATATACAGAAGAACATACATTCAAAAGTTTTTATAAAACACCCATTTTCAATGGTTTTGCACATTATCCACATAGTTTTCCACATTCTTTCCTGTATTCTCGATTCGATCTTTTGCATACTAGATTTACATAATCAGCATTTTAGTATCTGCATACGAAACGGAGCTGTTTTTATATGTATTGGAGACCAGAATGTAAAATATTAAATATCATATAATGCAATTTACAGGATAAATTTAAAATTGAAAAAAAGATTTTCCTATGGTACAATGAACATGTTTAAATTATAGATCATGAAGGAGGCACGTCCCTTGGAACCTCTTGACTTATTGAAACAGGCTCTTCAAACAGACCGCCCCGTTCATTGGGATGATTTTCCGGACATTTCACTGTATATGGATCAAGTCATCTCCTACATGCCCAGGCAATTTATCAACGCTGGGGTAGACAACGAACTCACCCCGGCCATGGTCAATAACTATATCAAAGATGGACTTTTGCCACGGGCCGAAGGGAAAAAATATACCCGTGTTCATTTGGCGTACTTATCGATGATCTGCGCATTGAAGCAAGTATTGTCTGTCAAGGAAATTAAATTTCTTTTAAAAGATATCCAAAGCAGTCAGGAGCCCGAAAGCTTATACCAAGAATATTGCGAAGCATTGGACAACGCCCTGGCAGAAACCGCCGAATCTTTGACTCGCTCTTTGTCGGAAGAGTCCCTTTCTCACATCGCTTTGAAGTTTGCTTTGCGCAGCTATGCAGATCGGCTGGTATGCGCTTGTATTCTAAACACCCTGTTCCCCGATGAAAACGAAAAGAATAAAAAAAACAAACCCGACTGATAGAACGCATCACCAAAATATCGCTTAGGAGGCCCGCTTTTATGGATAACTATGTCATACTCACCGATTCTTCCTGCGACTTACCCGCTTCTCTTGCCAAAGAATTGAATCTGACCATTCTTCCTCTTTCTTATGAAGTAGGCGGAGCCACATATCAAAACGATTTAGAGTGGTCTGCCATGCCATCTTCAGCGTTTTACCAGCTTCTGCGGGAGGAAGTGTCTGCAAAGACCTCTGCTGTTAGCGTAGGCGCTTACGTAGACGTGATAGAACCCCTTCTGCAGGCCGGAACTGATGTTCTGATCCTTGCCTTTTCTTCTGGGCTCAGCAACACTTATCAAGCCTCATCCATCGCTGTTTCGGAGCTTTCTGCCAAATATCCGGAACGAAAGCTGTATACAGTTGATACCTTATCTGCTTCTCTGGGGCAGGGCCTTCTGGTGTATCATGCGGCACAGCGCAAAAAGGACGGAATGGAAATAGAAGCTGTCCGCGATTGGGTGGAAGAGAATAAGCTTTATCTTTGTCATTGGTTCACTGTGGCAGATTTAAACCACTTGAAGCGAGGCGGACGGATTTCCGGTGCCACTGCCCTGTTTGGCACCATGCTGGGCATCAAGCCCGTCATGCACATGGATGACACGGGTCATTTGGTCAATGTCTCAAAGGCGCGGGGACGGCAAGCCGCGTTAAAGGCGCTGGTTGACCAGATGGAAAAAACCGCGGTCAAACCAGAGGAGCAATTTGTTTTCATTAGCCACGGTGACTGTTATGACGATGCGCAGACGGTTTCTAATATGGTCAAGGAACGAATGGGTGTAAAAAACACTTTGATCAACCCGGTTGGCCCCGTCATCGGCTGTCATTCCGGGCCGGGCACCCTTGCTCTTTTCTTTTTTGGCAAAACAAGATAATTGAAAGCCTGTCCTTTGGGACGGGCTTTTCTCTTTTCATCTGTCGTTTGTATAACTCTTTCATATGAGGAAACAATAAACGCATGATTTTTTCCTTTAGGAAGGAGCTATACCATGAAAAACCACCTCACCAAACGAGGCATCGTTCGCTTGATTGGCTATGGTGTTGCGCTTTGTTTGGTCGTCCTGGGATGTTTTCTCACGCAGCATACCAAATTGACCAATGCCTATCGCTATATGGCCAACACGCGTCAACACGCCTTTGCGGAGTTGACGGACGCAATGGAACAAATTCATACGTCTCTGCAAAAGGGCATTTATGCGTCCTCCCCTTCTATGCTAAACGCGCTTTCTGTGGATCTCTTTGGCAAATCGATTGCTGCGCAGATCGCATTGAGTGAAATTCCCTTTTCCAATGTGGATCTGGAAAAAACATCTGATTTCGTTTCCCGCGTCGGAGACTATGCGCTTTTCCTCTCAAAACGCAATTTTAATGAAACATCCATAACAGAAGAAGAGCAAAAAAATTTGCGTACGTTAATGGAAAACGCAGGCCAGCTGTCCCAGTTTTTAAACGGAATGCAAGCCGAGGTGAACCAGGGAGCCATCACCTTGGAAAGCTTTGAAGAAGCCCGGGAACGGCTCTCACAGGAAGAAACAAAAAGATTGTCTGACGAATCGTCCGGCGGCCTGCAAGACATTGAAATTGAGTTTCCGGAAATTCCCATGCTGATCTATGACGGGCCCTTCTCTTCCCACGTGGAACAAATTTCTCCCGCTTATTTAGAAGGGAAACAGGAGGTTTCGCAGGAAGATGCACAAAAAAGAGCGGAAGAAATGCTTGGTATCCCCGGGCTTTCCTTTGCAGGAAAAGGGGAAGGGAAGCTGCCTTCTTATCGCTTTGCTACGCAAATGGGCGAAAACCAAGTCTATGCAGAGGTCACCTGTGCCGGCGGGCTTTTACAGGGTTTTTCCATTTCAAGATTGGTTCCTGATGGAACCCTTTCAGGCGAAGATTGCGTACCCCTCGCAAAAGACTTTTTGTCACAACATGGATATTCAGCGATGAAAGAAAGCTATTTTACCACGTATGAAGGGATTGTTACCATCAATTTCGCATACGTGCAAGACGGAGTCATTTGCTATCCGGATTTGATCAAAGTGTCTGTTGCAAGAGACACGGGAGACGTATTGGGATTTGACGCAACGGGATATTTGATGTGTCATACCAAACGAGACATTCCGGAAGCTGTCATCTCTCCTGAAGAAGCGGCTTCTCATATTTCTCCGGATTTGACGATATTATCTCAAGCAAAATCTATGATACGTTCCACCGGCGAAGAAGATCGTTTTTGCTATGAATTGAAGTGTGCAACGCCGGAAGGACAGCATTATATCTTTTATATCAACGCGCAGACAGGGGAAGAAGAAAAGATTCTGATTCTTTTAGAAGACGAAAACGGAACGTTGACTCTTTAATGAATTTATATCGCTAACCTACAATTTAAAGTAAAAAACCAACGGCGGCAAACATCTCGATGGAGGGAGTTTGCCGCCTATCGGCGAGAAGAAGCCGCCGAGAAAGCCAAAGACCTGGCCGTATATCCAGTCGATGAATTGATCCATGACTGTGCCGGGTGAAAATCCCATATAAACATTGCAGCCACCTCCTTTCAAGCAAAAAAAGACGCACTGTAATGGTGCGTCTAGACTGATATTTGCAATATTCTTGTGATTTGTGCAGCCTTTCCTCGTATAAATAAAGATGCTGGAAGAAGCCTAAAACCTATGATATGATAACAACAAACAAGAATTTGCCGAGACGATTATAATACTCAGAGAATATAAACCGAGTGAATGCCCTTTCATGCGGAGATTGTTTTATGATACCGTGCATACGATCAACGCCAGAGATTACACGAAAGAGCAGCTTGGCGCATGGGCGTCGAAAACCGTTGATTTAAAAGAACGGGATCACTCTTTTTAGAACACGATACTCTAATTGCAGAAATAGACGGGGAAATCGTTGGCTTCGCGGACATGGATCGAACTGGCTATTTGGACAAGCTTTATATTCATAATGATTTTCAAGGCAGAGGTATTGCTGCCGCTTTGCTCCGTGAATTAGAACGACGCGCGCAAAAGATAGGTTTGCCCCGCTTTGAAACATTCGTCTCAATTACCGCAAAACCTTTTTTGAGAAGCAAGGATATGTGGTTAAAACAGAAAATAGAGTTGCGCGAAACAGCACTGGTTTGATAAATTATAAGATAAATTATAAGATGACAAAGCACTGTTAAATTCCGACTTGCCACACAGATAATCAAAAAGGAGGAGATCGAAGCATGAAAAACAGAACCTATATCGCGATTGATTTGAAGTCCTTCTACGCTTCGGTCGAGTGTATGGAACGTGGGCTGGACCCGCTGGCTACAAATCTCGTTGTCGCCGACAAAAGCCGCACGGAAAAAACCATCTGTCTTGCCGTCACCCCCTCGTTGAAGAAATACGGCATATCAGGCAGGGCAAGACTCTTCGAAGTGGTACAGCGGGTCAAAGAAGTCAATGCAAAACGGCTGCGCAACGCACCGGGACGAAGCTTTTCGGGCGTCTCCTACGATGATACAGAGCTTAAAGCCTCTCCCTTTCTTTCGCTGGACTACATCGTCGCCCTGCCAAGGATGGCCCATTATATAGAGTACAGCACACGGATTTATAATATCTATCTGAAATACATTGCACCTGAGGACATCCATGTCTACTCCATCGATGAGGTGTTCATCGATGCCACCGATTACCTATGTAGCTACAAGTTCTCTGCCCGTGAACTTGCCACCAAGATGATACTGGATGTGCTTCAAACAACGGGCATTACGGCGGCGGCCGGCATCGGCACAAACATGTACCTTGCCAAAATTGCCATGGATATCCGTGCAAAGCACATTCAGGCAGACTCCAACGGGATTCGGATTGCGGAGTTAGACGAGATGAGCTATCGCCGCTTTCTGTGGAGCCATCGTCCGCTTACCGACTTTTGGCGGGTGGGCAAGGGCTATGCCAAAAAGCTGGAAGCAAATGGCCTTTACACCATGGGTGACATTGCCCGATGCTCTCTTGGCAAATCAACCGATTTTCACAATGAAGACTTACTGTACAAGTTGTTCGGAATCAACGCAGAACTTCTCATCGACCACGCCTGGGGTTGGGAGCCCTGCACCATTGCGGATGTCAAGGCCTACAAGCCCAGTTCAAACAGCATTGGCTCGGGGCAGGTGCTGCACGTTCCCTATTCTTTTGATAAGGCGAGGCTCATTGTGCGGGAGATGACAGACCTGCTGGTGCTGGATCTGGTGGATAAGCGTCTGGTGACCGATCAGCTTGTCTTGACGGTGGGCTATGATCGAGAGAATCTGGAGAAACCGGAGACAAGGAGATTATATCACGGGCCTGTCACCACCGACACCTATGGACGCAGCGTTCCGAAAGCGGCGCATGGCACGACAAACTTGGGCAGGCAGACTTCATCCACAAAGCTGATTATGACGGCTGTGCTAGAGCTTTTTGAGCGCATCGTTGACAAAAACCTGCTGGTCAGGAGAGTCAATCTGGTGGCCAACCATGTTGTGGACGAGACGGCTGCAAAGAAAGAGGAAAACCCCCAGCAACTGAGCTTATTTACAGACCACGAAAAGAAAGAACAGGAGCTGGCCGAGCTGGAGCGTGAAAAAAGGATGCAGCAGGCCATGCTGAACATTAAAAAGAGATATGGAAAAAACGCCATCTTAAAGGGCATCAATTTGGAAGAGGGGGCCACCGCCGCAGATCGGAATAAGCAGATAGGAGGGCACAAAGCGTGAAAAATGCCTATGACGATATCATCAACCTGCACCGCCCCATATCCAAAACTCATCCTCAAATGCCGATATCTGGCCGGGCGGCGCAATTTTCCCCCTTTGCCGCTCTGACCGGCCACAGCGTCGCCATTGAGGAGACAGCAAGGCTGACTGACCGGCGGATAGAACTGGATGAGGCCGTGAAGCTCGCTTTAAATGATAAGTTACAAATCATTGCAGAGCGGATAAGAGAGCAGCCGGAGATTCAAATCACCTACTTTCAGCCGGATGAAAAAAAGGCCGGCGGCGCATATATCACCGCTGTCGGTACAGTGAAAAAGATGGACGAATATCAGCGTGTTGTTCGAATGAGCAATGGCACAGTGATCCCCATTGATGAAATCATTCGAATCGAGTGGGAAGTCTTTGAGGCTGTATGGATGGATGATTAAAATGCAAGCAAAGGAGGTATAGAATTTGTTTGGTGATTAAGGAACGTGTTTCCATCGATAGGCTAGGCAGGGCCACAGCGTATCAACTGATAGACCATGTTGCGGTGCATGAGCGCACCGACAAGCAAGGATGCAA
The DNA here is from genome assembly GCA_050950425.1 of Oscillospiraceae bacterium. Taxonomy (GTDB): domain Bacteria; phylum Bacillota; class Clostridia; order Oscillospirales; family Oscillospiraceae; genus RGIG529. The sequence goes on along the minus strand of JBMNHO010000002.1, from coordinate 145,165 downwards.
ACAGCAGAGCATACAGGTTAAGTATAATTTCGTGGGATGTTTAAGCTAGTCGGCCCCACGCTTCACAATAAAAATCCCCATGAGCCACAAAATAAATTGTGGCTCATGGGGATTTGGCGGAGAGAGAGGGATTCGAACCCTCGATACCTTTAAAGGGTATACACGATTTCCAGTCGTGCGCCTTCGACCAGCTCAGCCATCTCTCCAGCAGATGGGCTTGGTTTCAAAAGAAAACCGCTAGAACAATATACCTCATTTTGTTCCAATTGTCAAGAAAAACTTTTCTCACCCTCTTCACTTGGATGCAACACTGAAACCATCCATCGGATAAAACGTATCGCTTAAAAACAAAACCCCCGGGACATTCGGCTGTCTCGGGGGTTTTGTTTTCGGATTACACAAACCATGGATGAGCCGATTTGCTCAAAAAAAGAAGCATGGAAGGCAATGATATTATATTTGTTGTGTGAAGACAATTTGATCGCCTATTTCCGCCAAGGAGAAATTTCGTTCGCCGTCGACCCAAGTGAGCAGCAACATCAACTGGTCTCCCTGCTCTACTTGAACCACATATTCGCTTTCCGATGTCTTCCCGTCCGCAGAGCATGTGAGTACGGCGGCATCTTCTGATATGTCCCACTTCCCTGTACAGCCGGAAATCCGCCTGGGCTCCCCCGATTCAGGGTCAGTCATCCAGCGTTCAATGACGACGGTTTTGTCTGCCGCAATCGCCATGTCGTAGTAGCCTGTCCCGTTTTCTGTTTCAGCCAACGCACGCCAATCGCCAGTCATTTTCTCCTGAACGGCCTCTCCGGTAATGCCCTGATGGGAAACTGTAATATCTTTCGCCCCCTGCGGCAAGGTCAATGTCCCGTCCTGTAGATTCAGGTACGGAGAAAATACAACCGAATCGTTCCCGTGCTGCACCGTCACTTCAACATTTGAATCCAAATCGCTTGGATTGCAGAATAAAATTACGGTTTTGTCACTTTCCGCAACCAAGTCTTTTTTTGTCTTTTCTTCATTCAAGTATTTATTGACCGTAATTTTTGTACCGGAATATTTGGGAATCACCACATACCCTTCCATGCCGTCACACAATAAAACGTCCGGCGTTCCCAACCTATTTTCTTCTGCATATGTATTCGCGGCGGCCGGGGCGCTCTCTTCTGTATAATAACCCAAATACCCAACGGCAAACAGGTACCCATCGTCCCACGCGCCTACACTTTGGTATTCCTCCATGACAGACTGTGTGGCAGAGGTTGGAGACATCGACGGGAAGAAAGTCTCTCCCGGCGCGGGATCGCCACAGGCGGAGAGAGCAAAAAGGGAGCAGAACAAAACTGCTCCAATCAACTGTTTTCGATTCATTTTATCTCCTTTCCGTTTCTTTTGTTGTTCCTAGCTTTTGTTTGTTGTTCCTAGCTTTTGATATTCTGAGTGTATCACGAATGAAAAGGAAATGCCAGAAAAAGAACAATACAATATTTGACACCTTTTTTGCTTTAGGATAAACGCCCGCCTGATCAGGCGGGCGTTTATCCTTTTTAAATGGTTTCTGTTTTTAAAATATCTATCATATTTTCTTGTTTCAGTTTGTTTCTTGCATAAAGCATCGTTGCAAACACAACCAGAAATACGCTGGCCACAGCGATTACAATGCTGCTGACTGGAACAAAAAAGCGTGTATCCAGTCCTTGAGAAATGCTCCGATAAATGAGATATGTGACAAAGATGGAAACCGGGAGTCCAAACAGGAGGCCCTTTACCCCGTAGAGAAGGCATTCATACCGCATCATTCGATTGATGCCCTTCTCTCCCATCCCAACTGATTTCAAAATGGCGAATTCCCGTGTGCGCAATCTCAAATTGGTGGAAATCGTGTTGAAAACGTTGGCAGCAGCGATCAGGGATATCAAAATGATGAATCCATACGCAAACACATTGACAATGGTTACAAGGGCGCGGTTGGTCTCCAAGGCGCTGGAAAGATCGTACAATCTCCCTTCGGCCAGGTGATATTTGTTTAAAACCTTTATCTGCTCTCCGTACGTTTCCTTGTGGTGGTTCGACTGAAACACCATGGTTATAGGCTCTGACCGTTTAGCATCTTCCCCCATAACCGCCTCCATGGCACTGTAAGGGTAGAAGATGCAGGTCTGCGACCCATAGGGCCAATCCGCGCCAAACAGCTTTTGGTCTGAAACGGCACCAATGTGAAGTGTTTTGCTCTCCAGTGCCTCCTCTCTTGTCAAACGCAGGACATCCCCGGTTCCGTCTTCTTTTTGGTATTCATAAAAATCGGAACCATTCTCATCATATGTTTGCCCAGCGAAATAATAGCCCGCAAGTTCTTTGGGATAGGCATGTTCAACAGACATATCCTGGTCATTTAGCATTTGAAATGTATAATACTTTCCTTCCTCGGCCTGGTATATTTTTTGGAACGACAATGCAACGGCAACTGGATTTTGCGCATTCATATACACATCCACATCATATCCGTTGTCTTCCAGATACATCTGATACGTCTGATCATCCACAAAAAAGGCTTGTGCATACACCGTCAGGGTGTCCCCTTCCAGGGCGAGATCTGCTTCATCCATATGCTTTTTCTGAAATGCACGAAAATCATCTGAAAGCATCCTTGACGGGACACGGAGCTCTATCGCCATGTTGGTAAGATATCCGCCTTTCACAATATTCTTTGCGCCCAGTAACTCCCGGTATAATGTTTCGAACGGAACCTTTTCTTCCAGATCTGGGGTATAGTCATATTGAATATCGTAGCTGGCATCATACACCACGGCATCAACGCTCCGACTCAAATAGGCGCAAAAGCTGCTGGCAGAAACAAATAAAACAATGCTCACAAACAGAGAGATCACTGTTGTTCTATATTTTCTCTTGTTTCGTTTAAAGTTTTTTCTGGCCAGCATCCCCTCGAAACCAAAGAGCCGATGAGTCAGCTTGGAAATTCTCACCTGCCTGGACTTGATCTTAATGTCTGCGCTCTGGCGAATGGCATCGATTGCAGAGAAGCGAACCGCCCGCTTGGATGGCCAATAGGCAGAGAGTAGTATGGTGACGAGCCCCACTGCAACAGCCGCCAAAACCGCAGGGAAAGAGACAAACAAATGGAAGGTTGCTTTGCTGGCTGCAAAGAAAGAAACCGCAAACAGCCCTTCCACCAGCTTTAATGTAATCCCAATGCCTGCAATGCCGGCCAGAACCCCAAGGGGAATTCCAATGGCGCTGAGGACCAAGGCCTCATATAAAACGCTTTGCTTCATTTGCCGTTTGGTTGCCCCAACCGAAGAAAGCAACCCAAACTGCCTGGTGCGTTCGCTCACGGAGATAAAGAAGGCGTTGTAAATCAACAACACAGAAGCCGCCATGATAATCACGATCAAAATGCCGCCCATGCTATACAGCACGCTGTTATAACTCATATCATTTGACGCGCCGAGGAAGCGAAGCAAATCTCCATTGTATTGGACGGCATCCATTGGGAACATATCTTGCATAAAGGGTTCCATTTGCTTTGGGTTTTTCATTCGGATGTAAAGATTCCATCCATTTGCTGCTTCCGGGTTCGCGCGGGTGAGAGCAGTGTAACCAGGCGCGCTCATATCCTCAAAGCTGGGACGTTCGTAAAAGCCGACAACGGTGTATCGTTTCTGTGCCTTTGGCATCAATGTTTCCGGAAGGGATTCGGGGGAATAAGAATTTTGCTGGTTCAGCGTTTCACCATTGGAAGCAGTTCTCTCCCCCAAGTCCAATTTCAATACATCGCCAAGGGCATGCTGCACGCCGCCATTGGAAGCCAAATGCTCCGGCAATAAGATTTCCTCTTCCGTTTCGGGCATACGCCCGCTGGTCACCGTAACAGGCATCAGATCTAAAAACCCGGCGTCAATTCCTTCCACATACAAATACGGCTTATATTCGTTTTCCGCATTCTTTAATTTCGCATAACCGACTGTCTGGCTTGCGCCGATGCTTTTTACGTCCGCTGAAGCCTGCGCCTGCGCCTTTTTGTCACTGGTTACATCATATACGGCGCCATGCCATTTCCCGTCTGTCCGCTCCACAGTATCGATTAAAAACGCCTGTAGGCTGGAGACAAATGTTGTGACAGCCGTGATCATTGAAACAGATAAAATGATCCCAACGATGGTTACGATGGTCCGGGCACGATTTTGCAGCAATGTTTTTCGGGTAAACTGATGCAGTACGTTCATCTTCGGATCACCTCATCGCGTGTAATCTTTCCGTCTTCAATGGAAATGATCCGGTCTGCCTGCAAGGCAATGCCTTCATCATGGGTGATGACCAGAAGCGTCTGATCATATTTTTGATTGGACAGCTTGAGCAGCTCCACAATTTCCCGACTGTTTTTTGAGTCCAGGTTCCCCGTCGGTTCGTCCGCCAACACCACAGAAGGTGTGTTCATCAATGCCCTTCCGATGGAAACCCGCTGCTGTTGTCCGCCGGACAATTGATTGGGCAGATGGTTTTCCCTGCCCCGTAGATTCAATACGGTAAGCAGTTCATCCAGCCGTTGTTGGTTGACTTTGCTTCCATCCAGAAGCACCGGCAATGTTATGTTTTCTGTTACGTTAAGGACAGGTATTAAATTATAAAACTGATAAATTAAGCCAACCTCCCGCCGCCGGAAAATGGCCAATTGGGTATCGTTTTGTGCGTATACATCTTTCCCGCCCAAAAAAACCTTTCCTCCCGTTGGTTGGTCCACTCCGCCTAAGATATGCAATAAGGTCGATTTCCCAGACCCGGAAGGACCGATAATGGCGACGAATTCGCCGCGTTCCACCGAAAAGGAGATATCATCCAGGGCTTTTACTTTGTTTTCCCCTTGACCATACGTCTTTTCCAAATGCTCCACCCGCAATAGTTCCATTCTATAGCCTCCCTTGTTGTTTTGCCACCAGTGTATCAAATGGAAATGACAACTACATGACTCTCAGGTGACGGAATTGTCATATTTCAAAATTATATAATCTGTTTATAAAATCGAATGGTAAATTGAGCGCCTCCATTCGGTCTGTTTTCCGCCTTCAGCGTCCCATTTTGCTCCACCACAATTCGTCTGGAAAGGGACAAGCCGATCCCGACACTTTGTCCGGCGGCGTGCTTTCCCCTATAAAATCGCTCAAATAGATGGGGCAGATCTTCAGGTGCGATCCCGGGCCCCGTATCCTTTATGATGATTTCTGTATAAAGCTCGTTTTCCACTGCCGCAACAGCAATTTCCCCTCCTGACGGAGTATGCTCCATGCAGTTTTTCACGATATTCCCAATCGCTTCCACAGACCATTCAAAATCTCCCAAAAAACAAATTTGCTTTTCACACCTGACTTCAATGGAAATTCCCCGCAGTTCCATCGCGATGGAAATGGGTTCCACCGCCTTTTCAATCAACTGAGCCACAAAAACACGTTTCTTTTGAAATTCCGCAACCCCCGCATCTAACTTGGACAACATCAATAAGGCGCTGACCAGCCAGTCTATTTTACGAGCCAGCCCTTCCAATTCCTGCACCAGCTCCCGACGTCGGTCTTCTGTCATCTCCGGCTTTCCCAAAAAAGATAAAATCAAGTGAATGGATGTCATGGGTGTTTTGATCTGGTGGGATATATCTGCCAAGGAATCTTTCAGATGACGTCTGTCTCGGAGCAAGGTTTCCGCTTGTTCCTGCATGTGAAAAGCCATCTTCTGCACTTCGTTTTGCAAAATGGACATTTCCCCTTCCTGGTACCGCTGAAAATCAATTTGCTTTCCTCCATGAAACAACTGGTTAATTTCAGCGCTGAACATACGGATTTTGCGGTATCGCCGGTATGTGAGAAGGATGTATAATATGTCAAATAGCGCACAAGCCAAAATGGCAAGAATAAGCCCCTTTGCGGCGGCACCTGCAATGAGGACGATGGTATTGCACAATAAATATAAATAACATTCTTTTTTGACCTCAGGGTTGCGAAAAAATCCCATTTTAATCTCCCACCCGATACCCCATCCCGCGTATCGTTTTAATAATGACCGGATTTTGCGGGTTCGTTTCAATCTTTTCCCGCAATCGTTTGATATACACGGTCAATGTATTGTCGCTTACAAACTCACCGGACATATCCCAGATTTCTTCCAACAGCTTATTGCGGGAAAGCATTTTTCCTTGGTTTGTAAAGAGAAACAGCAAAAGCCGGTATTCCAGAGCGGACAAAAAGATTTCCCGGGTTCCTTTTGACACGATTCCCCGCACGGTGTCAACCTTGACGTCTTGATACTCCAAAACAGACTGGGTTTTTCCGCTTCGTCGCAATACGCTTCGAATGCGGGAGAGCAGCTCTCGCGGGCGAAACGGTTTTTTGATATAGTCGTCTGCCCCCATGTCAAGTCCGGTCACAACGCTGCATTCATCCCCCGACGCCGTGACAAAAATAATCGGCGTGTCCCCTTTTTCTTTGATTGCGGCACAGACGGCATATCCATTTCCGTCGGAAAGAGAAATGTCCAGCAGCGCCACATCAAACGAGCCCTGCTCCAGTGCCTCGATGGCTCCGCGCTGCCCCGTTGCTGTTACAACAAAAAAACCTTCGTTTTCCAGATATCTTTTTAAATTATGAATGATCTCAAAATCGTCTTCCACCAGCAAAAGCTTTATCATGGCCGTTTGTCGCTCCTTCCCTTGAAAAAAGGCGACACAGAAAACTGCGCCGCCTTTCTCATTTTATTTCCAAATAACGCATCATATCGTCCCACCTCGCCGCCCCAATGCTCTGGCCGATGGCGTACAATTCTTTTAATTTATCCGTATCCCGTTCCGTCCGTTTTACCTTCACCGGTTCCTCCGGCCGAATCAAAAAAATACGTCCTTCGGCTTCTAGTCGATCCATTTCTTCTTGCAGCTGGTTATATTGCTCCGGCACACGCTCCAGCCGGTCCACAAATGCGGGATATGACCGAAACGCCCTGTGGTAAAGGTTTCGCACCATAGGAGATGCCGGCGGCTTGCGATGGTTTTTATCTCGTGTCAAAACCACCACGATCTTTTCATACCCGTCTGCCATGGCTTTTTCATATGGAATTGGCATGGCCACCCCGCCGTCTAGGCAAGAAAACCCATCTGCCTGCACAACAGGGGCCAGCAAAGGAATGCTGCTGGACGCCCTCGCGCCTTTATAAATATCCTCCGACACCCCTTTCTCATGAAAGGTTGCTTCCCCTGTTTTGCAGTCTGTGGCGACGGCGATATACCGTTGGGTGGAGGACTCAAATGTTTGATAGTCAAACGGCATCAATGTTTGGGATATCTCACCAAAAATCATATCAAAATTAAAGATGCTGCCTGTCCGCAGAAAGTTGCGCACGCCAAGATACCGGCGGTCATTGGCAAAGCGGATGTTGATGCCGGCCGTTCTGAACGCTTGTTTGGAGACATAGTTCAGACCACTCAAAGAACCGGCGGAAACGCCGATTACATAAGGAAAGTACAATTCCCGTTCCAAAAACAGATCCAGCACACCTGCTGTAAACAAGCAGCGCATGGAACCGCCTTCCAAAACCAAGGCTCCGTTTGGTGTCATACTTTCTCCTTTCTACCGGCCGTCCGCAAAACCGTTTGTTTGGCTTTTAGATAACGTAATTGCCGCAATGACATCTGAAATTCCCTCTAAAATCAAGGCAGCCCCAATGAAACGCATGAGCCCAAACAGCGCTCCGAAGGGGTTGACCATTGCAATGATGCCCAAAACGCAAACAACCCCGGCCCAAACAACCGCTATGTACCAGTGTTCTTTTCCTATGCGCATCAGATCTAACCCAACTTGCAGCTTTAAAATACCGCTTATCACTAAAACAAGGCCAAACAGAACGGGTAAAATAGCCACCAAGATTCCAGGCTTTACAAACAGGACAACTCCCGCAATGAAAGCAGCCAGACCTTTTGCAAAGGTGTATTTCCCCATTTCCTCTTTTATGGGCCGGCTGAAGTAAGTAATCACCTGAAAGATGCCATATCCCAAACACGCCGCGCCGATAAGATAGCATAGGATACTGCTGGACATTGCCGGCCAGATAAACAGAAGCAGACCAATCACAAAAAGTGAAATGACAAAAATCCAAACTTCCGTTCCGGCTTGGTTCTGCTTTTTTCGTTTCCTCTCCATAGAATGCACCCCTTAATCAAAAAACAATCTTACTTTTTATAAGCTTAGCTATATTATATCCCAAGGTTTTTCTGTTTTCAAGTCATGGGAGACCTTAACAAGTGACGTTGCCTTCTTTCGTTTTTCTGACATCGGTCCAGTGTGCTCAGGAGGGCCTGGGAACAAAAATTTTACGCACAAAAGGGTCCATCACCAATTTTGAGGGTGACGGACCCTTTGCATGTTTATATCATTTCATAAAATGCCTTCATCGCTTTAAATGTCATATAACAGTCTAATTTGGAAACCACCTCAAAGGGAGCGTGCATAGAAAGAACAGGAACGCCGGCGTCAATGGTATCGATATTTCGCTGCGCCATAAACATAGCGACTGTGCCGCCGCCGCCTTGGTCCACTTTTCCAAGCTCTGCCATCTGCCACAAAACACCTGCTTGGTCAAAGAGAAAGCGCATTCTTGCCACAAGCTCCGCAGACGCATCAGAAGCACCCGATTTCCCCCGAGAACCCGTAAACTTACATAAGCTGATCCCATAGTTGAGTTTGGAGCTGTTCCGCTTTTCGTATACGTCAGGGAATTTGGGATCATAAGCAGCCGTTACATCAGCTGAAATACAGTGAGAGTTTTCATAGCAGATGCGCAAGGGGGTCAATTCACTGTGGCACAAATCAGACATAAACGTATCGAACGCGGCAGAGCGCATGCCCGTCACCCCTTCCGAGCCAATTTCCTCTTTATCGGCCAGTATGCAGACGGCCGTCTTTTTGGGCGTGCCGATGGAAAGAATCCCCGCCAGCGCCGCATAGGCACACACTCTGTCATCCTGCCCGTATCCGCCGATCATAGAGCGGTCGAGCCCGATGTCCCGGGCGGTAAAAGCCGGCACGGCGCATAGTTCGGCAGAAATAAAATCTTCTTCTGTAATGCCGTATTTCTCATTCAACAGTTGCATCACGGTAAGCTTGACCCTGTCTGACCCGGAATCATCCTGAAACGGACGGCTTCCTACTAAAATGTTCAGGCTTTCCCCCGGAACGGCCTCTGCCAATGTCTTTTTGTTTTGGGTGGCGGCCAGATGAGGGAGCAAATCCGTAATGGTAAACTGGGGGTCGTTCGCGTCACCGCCAATGCTCACCTTGACAGCCCCGCCGTCCCGCAAAGAAACATGCCCCCGCAGCTCCAAGGGAATGGCCATCCACTGATATTTTCGAATTCCGCCATAATAATGGGTTTTTAGAAAGGCCTGCTCACTGTCTTCATAAAGAGGGTTTTGTTTTAAGTCCAAGCGCGGCGAATCGATATGTGATGCGGTCATATTGGCGCCACGCTTCAGCGGCATTTCTCCAATCACTGCCAGCATCAATGCCTTCCCCCGGTTTTCCCTGAAGATTTTATCGCCGGGCTTCAGATCCATGCCACGAATATATGGACGGAATCCAGCTGCTTTTGCTAGTTCCGCTGCATAATCCGTTGCTTCTCGTTCTGTTTTGCCTTCGTCCAAGAACTTTTTATAATCTTCGCAATACAGCGTGCAGGACGCTTCATCATCTGCGGACCATTGGTCAAACCCATTTTTGGGCGCATAAAACAGAGAGTCCCTCAGCGCGTCCGCCTTGTTTTTTTCGCTCATTTTAGTTCTTCCTTTCTGATATCACTTAATAATTGTAAAAACAGTTTTGTTGCTGTTTGAGAAAAAGAATTTAGGTCATCGCTTTTGTTTTCTAAAATAGCATGGCAATTTTCTCGAAAAAAAGAATCGGGCTTTTGCGCGTGAATGCGCAAAAGAGCATAGTCCTCTCCGATTCCCTCCCGCCGCATCAATCGCTGCACACGCAGCTGCTCCGGCGCGATCACGCCAACCACTCGGTGGCACCGTGCGGCCAGCCCGCTTTCGATGAGCGCAATGGCATCAATCGCCGCAAGGGAACATCCGCCTTGTGCAGCCTGATCAAGCGCCATGTCTACTTCCCTTGTGACAAACGTATGGGTCAGGTCGTTGAGCGCTAAAAGTGCTTCCGGGTCATCAAACACAATACGGCCCAGCTTTTTCCGATCCACTCCCCCAGTTGCATTCAGAATGTCGCCAAATCGCTTGACAAGCGCCTGCCGCATTTCTGTACTTTCTGCCAATAAAGTATGGTATACGGCATCACAATCGATCACGCAGGCGCCCATTTGGGCAAGAGCCATCAATGCGCTTGTTTTCCCGGCGCCCGTCCCTCCTGTAATGCCGAACACCGCCAAACGAGGCAAGGCAGGAGACACCGTTTCCACATGAAACCCGGCAGCTTTCTTGAGCCGGTTGGAAACGGCAAGGCCAAGACCGGATTCACCCGGACACTGCGCGTAAATTTTGGCAACACTCGTCTCGTCAAAACTACGCAAGGCACGAAACACCATCCTGGCTTGTTCAGCGGGGTCGTTTGATTTCCCCATGTCTCGCACCACCGCGCCGGGGAAAGCGCCCATATATTCCGAAAAGCAAAGAACCCCTGTCGTTTGATCTATTCGGTTCAAAATCCAAACCGCCGTATCCGCCGGATCGCCGCAAACGACCGTGACGGGTGCCTTTGGCGCGTAATGTCGATATTTCATTCCGGGGGCTTTTGGACGCTCCCCTTCTTGCAGCCGGTGGAGCAGCGATTCGTCCACAGACACGTCTCCCAGTACATCCTCCAGCGCTTCCAGAGGCACACCACCGGGCCGGAGCAGTCGAGGCGGCGATACTGTAAGATCCAAAACAGTGGACTCCACCCCGACTTTGCAATCTCCCCCGTCTACAATGCCCTCTATGCGTCCGTTCATATCGTCCCATACATGGGAACAGCACGTAGGGCTTGGCCTTCCGGATCGATTGGCGGAAGGCGCAGCAAGGGGAACCCCTGCCTGGCAGATCAAGGCTCTTGCCACCGGATGGTCCGGGCAGCGGATGGCCAGCGTGTCCAGCCCAGCCGTTATCACGTCGGGGATCAAGCTGCGTCGGTGTAAAACCAGAGTGAGCGGGCCGGGCCAAAAACGCTCCGCCAAGACCCGCGCGGAAACCGGAACATCTTTACAATATAAATCCAATTCAGATGATTTGGAAATATGCAAAATAAGGGGGTTGTCCTGGGGGCGCTCCTTTGCCTCAAAAATACGGGCGACCGCTTGGACGTCCAACGCGTTCGCGCCCAAGCCATACACCGTCTCCGTTGGAAAGGCCACAAGCCCCCCTTTTCGAAGGATCTCCGCGGCTTCCTTCAGAGCGGGGTCTTCCCGAGCCGACTCATTTACTTGAAAAATCCGTGTCTCCATCTCATTCCCCGTCCGTGTCTCCGCCGGCACTCAGCTTTTCCGCCTGATCGGCTGTGACCAAAGCATCAATGAGCTCATCCAAATCGCCGTCCATCACGGCATCAATTTTATACAGCGTCAAGCCAATCCGGTGATCCGTTATACGTCCTTGGGGGAAGTTATAGGTGCGGATGCGCTCGTTTCGCATTCCTGTTCCCACCTGGGATTTGCGCTCTGCCGCAATGGCAGAAGCCTGCTTGTCCCGCTCTGCCTCCAAAAGCTTTGCCCGCAGTACCTTCATCGCTTTTTCCCGGTTTTTATGCTGGCTTCGTTCATCTTGGCACTCCACCACAAGCCCCGTGGGCAAATGCGTAATGCGGATGGCAGACTCCGTCTTGTTCACGTGCTGCCCTCCGGCACCGGAAGCCCGAAAGGTGTCGATCTGCAAATCGGCCGGGTTAATTTCTAGCTCTACGTCCTCCGCCTCCGGCAAAACGGCTACGGTCACGGTGGATGTGTGCACCCGTCCACCGGATTCCGTGTCGGGCACACGCTGCACCCGATGCACCCCGGACTCAAACTTCAGGCGAGAGTAGGCTCCGTCTCCCTCAATGAGAAAGCTGATTTCTTTGGCGCCGCCAAGCTCTGTTTCATTCAGGCTGATCACTTCTCCGTGCCATCTGTTGCGTTCTGCATACATGCTATACATCCGATAAAGAGAATTGGCAAACAGAGCGGCTTCTTCCCCGCCGGCCCCCCCGCGAATTTCTACAATGACATTCTTCTCATCATTGGGATCACGAGGGAGCAAGAGAATTTTCAGCTCTTCCCGCAGCGCATCCAGCTCTTTTTTTGCTTCGGCCAGCTCCTCTTGAACCATTTCCTTGAAGTCTGGCTCTAAGTTCCCGCCGCTGAGCAGTTCCTTTGCTTCTTCTATGGTTTGCTCTGTTTTGCGATATTTTCTGTATTGTGTAATAATCGGAGACATTTCCTTTTGTTCTTTTGCAATTTTTGCAACACGGGCAGGGTCTGTATAAACCTCCGGTAGCGAAAGCTGCTGCTCCAAATCTGTATAATGCACTTCAATTTGCTTTAATTTTTCAAGCATATGTGATGCCCCTTCCCTCTTTTTCCGACTTTCAATTTAAGAAAATACCGCCTGCTGCAACAGCGCAACCGCTTCTCGCATGAAATAATTGACCCGTAGAAGCCAATACGGCGTTTTGGCTGCTACGCCAACGGCATGCATCCCTGCGGAGGCCGCCAAACGTTTCGCCCGATATAAATGAAACTCGCTTGATACCACCGCCACGGTTTGATGGCTGATCTGTTCTCGTTCCATCAGCGCTTTGGAAAAGACCATGTTCTCCTTTGTATTGCGGGATTGATCCTCCATATAGATCTGTCCGTTTGGAATATGATGTTCCGTCAAATAGCGGCGCATGGCCTCTGCTTCTGAAAGATCCTCTCCCCTCCCCTGCCCGCCGGATACGATGACAGGGAGGGAAGGATGCTCCGCCAAATAAGACAACGCGGCATCCAATCGGCTTTGCAGCGCAAGAGACAGCGTGGAGCCATGCACCCCCGCACCCAAAATCAAGACGCAGTCTGCCTTTTGCCCTGTTTCCGTATGCGCGCCGGAAACAACAAACGCCCCGGACACGAGGAGCATGGCGCTGCCCGCTAGTATAAAAAGAGTCAAAAGGCTTTTGCATAAGCGTCCTGTTTTCTTCTTTCCGCGTTGTTCCAGAACATCAAGCCCACTCCATAAAAGAAGCAAAAGGGAAATGCCGCAGCAAAGGTAACATAAAAAACGCAGCCCTTTTATGGCCAAACATTGCAGGGCAAAACCCAGCAGAAAGATCAAGCTCATTGCGATCAAACGTATCGCCTGACGGCTTATGCCCCTGTACCCTCTCCTAGTATCTCCCACTTTTGATATAATTCCTCCAGCAGATGCTCTGTCTGCTCTTTTTCTTGAAAGATCTCTTCCAGCTTTTGATAATCAAAGGAAGACTCCTCCATCGCACCATTTAATGTTCTGATGGTTTCCTCCACTGCTGCAATTTCTCGCTCAAGTGCAGCGAGCTGCTTTTCCACACTTTTCTTTTTCTCTTTTCTGGGCGCGTTTTTTCGTCTTTTCTCCTTTTCCGTTTGGTTCACCTGCGTTTTTCGCTCTTCCGCCACCTGAAATTCAGAATAGCTTCCATGAAAATCGGTAAATGTTCCATTTTCCAAACGCCAGACTCGCGTCGCAAACTTGTCGACAAAATAGCGGTCATGAGAGACAAAAAGCATTCCGCCGGCATATTCCTCCAATGCATTTTCGATCCATTCCCTAGAGGGAAGGTCCAAGTGGTTGGTTGGCTCGTCCAAAATCAAAAGATTGATTTTATCATCCATTAACATACAAAGCCGCAGGCGAGACTTCTCTCCGCCGGAGATTGCGGAAACAGGCTTAAACACCTCTTCTCCCTGGAACAAGAAAGCGCCCAGACGATCCCGCGCCTCCTGCGTAGAGCAGTTTTCTTCGTAGATCAAGGTGTCGACCAAATTGCGTTCCGGATGGGTAAAATGAACCACTTGTGGTAAATATCCAATTTTCACGGTGGGGCCAAATCGGTATTTCCCTGCCGTTGGCGCATGCTCTCCCAAAAGGGTTTGAAGCAATGTTGTTTTTCCCGTTCCGTTGTCCCCTAAAATGGCGATCCGTTCTCCGCCGAGAACTTCTACATTCAAATCCTGAAATAAGATCTTTTCACCAAAACGCATCGAAAGGCCATACGTCAAAAGCACCTCGTCACCGCAAAACACCTGTTCCTCAAAGCGGGCTTTTAATGTTTTGTTGCTTTTCGGCCGTTCTGTTTTTCGCATTCGCTCCATCCGTTTTTCGATGGAAAACGCACGTTTTTGCAGCTTTACACTTTGTATTCCCCAACCGTGCAGACGATCGGCCGTGGCGGAAAGCTGGCTGATTTTCGCCTGTTCCTTTTCATATCGCCGCCGTTGTTCCTCCAGCCTTTGTTTTTTTTCTTTCACATAAAAGCTATAATTTCCGCTGTAAAAAGAAAGCTGTCCGTTTTCCAGCTCCATGACACGGCTCACAACATGATCCAAAAAATATCGATCATGCGAGATGGCCAAAACGGCACCGGGGAAAGAGCGGAGATATTCCTCCAGCCACTGGGTGGCATGCAGATCAAGGTGGTTCGTTGGCTCATCCAGCAGCAAGACATCCGTGTCTTCCAGAATCAGCCGCGCCAGGTTTACTCTGGTTTTTTCTCCGCCGGACAGGTCTTGGAACAACTGCGTTCTCATCTGCTCTGGGATTTGCAAGCCGGAAGCCACTTTGCGCAAGGCCACGTCCGTTTCATACCCGCCCGCGCGTTCAAACGCATCCGACAAGAAATCATACCGGGTGAAAAGCGCAGGAGAAGTCTCCTGCGCCATCGCTTGTGTCAGCGCTTCTAATTCTTGCGCCATTGCATCCACTCGTTGAAACGCAGTTTGCAGCACATCCAAAACCGTAAATTCTTCCGGATAAACCGGGATCTGTGAAATCAGACCCATCCGTCGCCCTTCCGAAAGGGCAATTGTCCCTTCGTCCGGCTCTATCTCGCCGGTGAGCATTCGAAAAACGGTGGTTTTCCCCGCCCCGTTCGGCCCCACAAGACCCACTCGTTCTCCGGAGTGAATTTGAAAACTCACATGGTCTACAACCTTTTTCTCCTGCTCAAAAGACTTTGTGAGCCCTGAAACAGAAATTTCTATCATAAATCGTTCCTCTGTGATTGATTTTTTTCATAAATTGGAGTAAGATCAAGAAAAACAGTCGGCACCGAAAAGGAGAGGATACCAATGGAGGCCATTCGCTTTTCTGACCAAACCCTTTACCTGTTGGATCAGACGGCGCTTCCCGGGAAAGAGGTCTGGCGAGCATACACCAACTATGCTGATGTGACAAGCGCCATTTCCACAATGGTGGTGCGCGGCGCGCCCGCCATCGGCATCGCAGCCGCATACGCTGTTGTGCTTGCGGCGTACCAATACGCTGAAAGCCCCCGAGATCTGTTTGTCTCTCAAATATCCCAAGCCATGGATGACTTAAACGCCGCACGGCCTACCGCCGTCAATTTATCTTGGGCGCTGCAGCGGATGAAGCGGCTTCTGCACTCTCTGCATGAAACATCCCCTGGCTTCTTTCCAAGCGCTTTGTTGGAGGAGGCAATTGCCATACACCAAGAAGACATCCAGATGAACCGGCGCATGGGTGCATTTGGCGCGGATGTGGTGCCGGAAAACGCCGGCATATTAACCCATTGTAATGCAGGCGCCCTGGCCACCGGGGGGTACGGAACCGCCCTGGGGGTGATACGGGCCGCCCACGAGCAAGGCCGGGTTTCCATGGTCTACGCCGATGAAACACGGCCCCTGCTGCAAGGGGCACGGCTCACAGCCTACGAGCTTCAAAAAGACAACATTCCCGTGACCGTCTTGACAGACAGCATGGCAGGCGCCATGATGGCCGCCGGAAAAATCCAGATGGTTGTGCTCGGATGTGACCGGATGGCGGCAAACGGCGACTTTGCCAATAAAATTGGAACGTACTCCCTGGCCATTTTATCGCAGTATCACGGCATCCCGTTTTACACGGCGCTCCCCGTCTCCACCATTGATTTTTCCATCAAAGACGGCGGTGAAATCATCATTGAAGAGCGGGGCAACGAAGAAGTGATAAGCTTCTCCGGGCTGCAGACAGCCCCTTCCGGTGTTTTGGCGTGCAACCCCGCTTTTGACGTCACCCCCCATCACCTTCTGACAGGCATCATTACAGATCAAGGCGTTCTTTACCCGCCGTTTCAGCGGAAGATAGCCGCGTTAAACCGCTGTTAATTCTTTTAGCTTTTTGACGATGGCCTCAAACGCCATCCCCCGGGAGGCTTTGACCAAAATGGTGCAACCCGGGCGAAGCAGCGTGTTCAGAACAGGAAGCGCTTCTTCCTTACTCTCGAAATAAAAGGACCGGGAGATCCCCTCTGCCAATGCGGCCGTGTGGATCTCCTTTGCCATTTCACCAACGGCAACCAGGCAGTCAACGCCTTTTTTCCCAAGATATTCTCCCACACCCCGATGCAACACGGGCGCTAACGGGCCCAATTCAAACATATCACCCAAAATAGCGATCTTATATTCTCCTTTGGTTTGCGTCAGCACTTCAACGGCGGCCCGCATGGATTGGGGATTGGCATTGTACGCATCATCTAAGATCGTAACTTCGTTGGCTTGGTGCAAAACATTCATTCGCATCTTAGTGGGCGAAAAATCAGCAATGCCCCGACTGATTTCTTCTGTTGTCAGGCCAAAAGTTTGCGCCACAGCTGTCGCCATCAGCACGGGGTAGATCATATAGTCACCAAGTGCCGGGATTTCCGCATTCCATTCTGCATGGGGCGTTCTGATGCGGCAAAACGTGTTCTCTCTTCCGTCGCTTCTGATCTCGCTGGCATGAAAATCGTTTTGTTCGCCTTTGCCACACCAAAGCATTTGAAACGGATATTGCCCGTCCAGCGTGCGTAGCAGCGGGTCATCTCCGTTCAGCACAACGGTGGCATTCGGCTTCATAAAAGAAAATACCTCACACTTGGCCTTTAAAATATTTTCTCTGCTCTCCAGATACTCAATGTGCGCGTCTCCGATATTGGAGATCACGGCAACGTCCGGCTCAACAATTTCACTTAAATATTGAATTTCTCCAAATCCGCTCATCCCCATTTCCAAAACGGCACAGTGATGGCTTGGATCCAGTCTGAGCAGCGTGAGGGGCAGCCCGATCTCATTGTTGTAATTCCCCTCGGTTTTCAGCACTTTATATTTGGCACCCAAGACAGCGGCGATCATGTCCTTTGTGGTTGTTTTCCCTACGCTGCCTGTGACCGCGATAAATGGAATCTGAAACTTCTTTTTATAATACTTGACCAAATCTCGCAATGCCTTTTGGGTGTTTTTCACTTGGATGTAATACTTCCCCTGGGCATAGCGGTTCCGTTCCCTCACGGTGAAGGCGCCCATGGCGCCGCTTGTAAGCGCATCCTCGATGAAAGCGTGCCCATCAAAACGCTCTCCCAGAAGAGGCAAGAACAAGCTCCCCTCATGAATGTCTCGGCTGTCTGTATCAATACCAGAAACCAACTGTTCCAGATTTGTCTGATCCCCCAAAAGCTTTCCGCCGGTTGCCTCTAGTACTTCACGAATTGTAACAGGTTCCATGTTTTCTTGCATTTCCTTTCTCTCACATTTGACGCAACTGGAGCGATGCGTCAATAATGGTCTTGCAAAGGTCATGATAAGAAATTCCAACGGCCGCAGCCTCTTGAGGAAGTAAACTCGTTGGCGTCATGCCAGGCAGAGTGTTGACCTCCAAAAACCATGTTTCACCGTGGGAATCCAAGATAAATTCACCTCTGGAATAAACGGAAAGTCCCAGCGTTCGATGAACCAAAAGGGCCTGCCTGCGCAGCGTTTCATCTTCTTTTTCCGTTAGGTCGGCCGGGCAAATCTCAAGGGTAGCCCCCGGCTGATATTTATTTTTATAATCATAAAACCCTGTTTTTGGAATAATCTCGATGGGCGGCAAGCACTCGTTCCCTAGCACGCCAACAGAAAACTCCCTTCCTTCTACAAACTGTTCCCATATGATCCGGTCGCCATATTCCAGCACGTTCTTTAATGCCGAGGCCAACTCATCTTTTGTCTTTGGCAAAAACACACCGATGCTGGAGCCGCCGTTATGAACCTTGATGGCGCAAGGGACGGAGAGCCGCTCCATCAATGCTGGGATCTCATTATGATGGTAGGAAAGCAATTCCCATTTTGGAGTATTGACCCCCGCTTCCGCCGCAAGCTGCTTTGCCAAGCTTTTATCCATTGCCAGCGCCGATCCCAAAAACCCAGAGCCGGTATAGGGGATCCCCATTAAATCAAATGTCGCCTGCACTTTTCCATCTTCCCCGCACTGGCCGTGAAGCCCAATAAAAACCAGATCTGCCTCTTGACAGATTTCCAAAACATGAGGGCCAAAAAAATTCCGCCCGCCGTCGGCTTTCTTTGCACGCACAGCAGACAAGTCGGGCGCCCGTTCCTCAATTTGCTCCAGAGAAAGGGGCGGCAATGTATCAAACAACGCAGAAGGTTTCTCCGTTTCCAACCCCAAATACGCATCTACCATGACAGCCTGGTGGCCCATCTCTCGGAGCGCCTTGCAGATCAATGTGCTGGTGGAAAAGGATACATTGCGTTCAGCGGAAAAGCCACCGGCTAATACCACAATTTTCATAAAGGAACGTTCCTTTCTTCCTATCGAGACATGTGATGATCTGATCACCGTAGTCTCCCCTCAAATTTTCAATCTCATAATTGCAAAGTATACCATATTTTTATGCAAAACTCAACCGGAACTTGCATGCATAGAAAAAAAGGCGCTTAGATTTCACTCCAAGCACCTTCCATCTTTTCAAATCGTTTTCGTAGGATCTTCACTTGTTTGTTTCTGTCGGCTCTTGATTGCTTTCCTTTTTTTCACCTGATGTATTTCTTTTTTCCACCAGAATACGCTGCTTCACTTTTTGCAGCGCTTCATTAAACGATTGGGACCGCACTTTGGGGAACGCCCGTAAAATACGTTTTTCCTGAAACGTCCAGTTTTGCAACAAAAAACGAATTCGTTCTGTATATGCTCGGCTGCCTTCAAACTTTTCGGCAAAAGAAGCTAAAATGGTACCTGCCTGCATACGATATTCCCTGAAAAACCCGTTCATTGCAATTTGAATTTCATTCAATTTATTGGTAAACTGAACCAAACGCAAAAAAGTAACCATACAATCCGCCAGTAAAATGACAAACAAAACAATTGCTGCAACCCATCGTGTGGGTTCCGGTATTTGGTATGTCACCCGTTCCGCCCACGGATGTACCCATTGGATCAAGATCACCGCAAACCCACCGAATACAGCGCCAGCCATGAGGCAAACCCGGCCATGGATGTTCAGAAAAAATTGTTCATAGTCCCACCATCTAGCGTGAAATAGTTTTTCCAGCGTCCAAGAAGTGATATATTCCAGTAAACTAGCTAAAATCATACCGGCAAAAAAGATGTAAATCGGATTTTGAAGCCCACGGAGTGTAGTGAGAAACAAAACAGCGCCTGCCCCATAAATCGGGCAGATTGGGCCATTTAAGAACCCCCGGCTCACCCATTTTCTTTCGGCAATGGAACAATAAATGGATTCGTAGATCCACCCCAGAAAACTATATGACAAAAACCACAGAAAATAATTACAGACCATCATGGAGCAGTTCTCCTTTGGATGAAACAGGAATTGTTGCATAGAAATCTCTTTTTAACATTTGATATGGTCTGCGCCTAAACACTTCGGCCAAGGAGCAAATCTTGTCAATCAAGCAAACCACCAAGCTCTCTCGAAAACGGGGCGGCTTTGGAGTCAAGGGGAACATATGGCATTCAATAATATTGCACTCTACCTCGTTAAGCAGGCAGTCCCTCTTCGCATTTTCCAAGGCAATGCGCGGATGGCGAAACCCGTGTGCTTTGTTGATTTCGCTTGGTACATGCCAATCGTATAGGAAATAATCATGTAAAAGGGCTCCATAAACCAGGTTTTTGTGGTTACACTTTATCCTGAACGCATGCACAAACCAAAGGCTGTAATAGGCGACTGCAATGCTGTGCCACAAGCAGGAGGTGGAACCGTGCTGCATGTATTCGTCCATTGAATGGAACAATGTATTGCGCGAAAGATCATCCAGGCAGTCCTGAAAAAACTGCCTCTCTTCGTGCTTTAAACCGAACATGTATCTGTCCCTTCCGCTTATTTGCAACGATATCATTTCAAAAAATCCATTCGATTTGCAACCCTCGTGATGTTATGGTATTATATCACAGTTTTAAGCATTTGACACGGTTTTTTTGCCCAATTTAAGAACAAGGTTCCAGCCTTCAACTGGAACCTTGTTCTTTTATAGGGCAATCAGATGCCCTGACCTCTTTGTGTGCGAATGCGTACATCGCCGTGTATTGCGCCGTTTAATAAATTTAAAAACTTTTCGCGGTCGTCCGGCAGCGTTCCTTTCAAAGGGAGATAGTTGGACGCATGGTTACTGGTAAAATGCACCCCAGGCACATCGATCCCTTCCACCAACATCTTCGTTTCTATCAGCGCCTCTTCAGGGGACATGGTGTGGAATTTTCCTTCCTGAATATCGCGGTATAGCTTGGTTCCCGGTTCCGGATTATAAGTCATAGCAGAAATATGTTGTGGTTTCATTTCGTTGAGCATTGCAATCGTATTGGGAATGCAGTTTGTTTTGCTTTCCCCTTCTCCGGCAAGACCCAGCAAAATAATGGTCCAAAGGTCAATTCCCGCTTCGACTAACATCTTTCCGGCTTTTAACATTTGCTCCGCATTGACTCCTTTGTTGATGGCTTTCAGCAAAGCATCGTCACCCGTCTCCACACCCAAATAGGCTCTCCCAAGCCCTGCTTCCCGCAGCTGCCGCAGTTCTTCCGGCGTCTTTTGCAGTGTGCCGTTGGGGCTTGCATAAATCGTAACGCGTTCCATCATGGGGAAGTTTTCGTGCAATTTATGCAGGATCTGAAGCAATTCCTCTGTGGGCATTGCAATGGCATCTCCGTCACAGATGAATACCCTTGTTAGCTCACCATAGTGAGCCTTTGCCATATCAATATCTTCCAGAATATCTTCCAACGGACGAACTCTGTATTTTTTTCCTTTGTACATGCCACAGAATGTGCATGCATTGTGAGAACATCCAATGGTTGCCTGCAGCAAATAACTTCTCCATTCTCCGGGTGGTCTGTAAATGGTGCCTTCATATCGCATGATACTGTTCCTCCAAAATTTTTTGCACCGCAGTGCAGAATAGATCCATTTCCTCTTCTGTCCCAATGGTGACGCGCAAATGGTTATCAATGCGCGGCTTATCAAAGTACCTTACTAGAATACCACATTCCCGCAAAAAAGTAAACAGCTCCCTTGCCGGCGCCTTTTCATGACTGATAAATAAAAAGTTTGATGTAGACTCTGTTATGCAAAAGCCCAGCTTCTTCAAGCGGGTTGCCGTACGGTTGCGGATTAACGAAACCTTTGCAACCATGGCACGGAAATAATCATCATCTCGAATGGCCGCTTCTCCGCCCGCCAACGCCAGGCGATCCAATGTATAGGAATTAAACGAATTTTTAACGCAGTTGAGTGCTTCAATCAAATGTGGATGCCCCAACGCGTATCCGATACGCAGTCCTGCAAGGGAGCGGGATTTGGACATGGTTTTTACAACGATCAAGTTGGGGTAATTATCTATCAGCGCGACAGCAGAATCCCCGCCGAAATCAACATATGCTTCATCGACTAAAACAACAGCATTTTTATTTCCCTCTAAAATCGTACGGATTTTACAAACAGGGATGGCTTTCCCTGTCGGAGCATTTGGGTTGGCCAGCACCACGCCCTTAAAGTCACCGCAAAAGGCTTGTACCGGAACGGAAAAATAATGATCCAACGGAATGGTTTGATAAGGGATGTCAAAAAGCTTGCAGTAAACTTGATAAAATGTATACGTAATATCAGGAAACACAATCGGCTCTCCGGGGCTGAAAAATGCCTGAAAGCAAAAAGCCAGCACTTCATCTGAACCGTTCCCCAAAAAAACCTGATCCATGGAAAGCCCGTAATATTCTCCGACCGCTTCCCGCAAGCGGCTTCCCTCGGGGTCAGGGTACATTCGAAGACTTTGATTTGTAGCCGCTCGAATGGCTTCCAAAACCTTTGGGGAAGGGGGATATGGATTTTCATTTGTGTTGAGTTTAACCACTTTATTTTTTGGCTGCTCCCCTGGTACATAAGGGGTCAGGTTTTGTATGCGGCTGCTCCAAAACTGTTTGATAAGAATCGCTCCTTTCGCATCCAGGGTTTCGGCCAGTTCCCTTTTCCCCATGCGTAGCTGTATCGTTTTTATTTTTCCAGTCGTTCAACCTTCACGATTCGCTTTTCTATTGTATTGCGCGGCGCCATGATTTCGTGCGCGCAACCCAGACATTTCAGCTTAAAATCCATGCCAACGCGCAACACATAAAACCGCGTCTCTCCGCACGGGTGCTTTTTCTTCATCCAAAGAATATCGCCAACTTGAATATCCATATTTGACACCTTCTTTTTCCCTTTCCGCAATTGATGCGCAATTTCTTGCGCATCAGCGCATATATACAAAGTAAGGTCTTCTCGGAAACTAAGCAGGATTTTAAAATGCATGCCAAAATAGAATACATCTTATGCAGGGGGGGTGTGCCTCTCTCCTCTCCGCTGGATGGATTTGCAAGGAGGAAGTTTATGAAGCACTATTTGCCGGAAGGAATGCATCTGCACAGTATGAAAAATCAGCTCTACCTCGCTTCCCGTGCCGGGCTGCAAGCAGCCATGGAAACAAATCAAACGCTGGAAGCGCGCGTCATTCGCTGTGACGCGGAGCATAACCTATGGGTCGATCTAGGCGGAATCCCCGGAAAAATCCCAAGAGAGGAAACGGCTCTGGGCATCGCAGAAGGGACAACACGGGAAATCGCTATTTTATCTCGAGTCGGCCGTTCCGTTTCGTTTCAAATTGAAGCAATTCTGGGGTTTGAGAATCCGGTTGCCGTACTGTCCCGCAGAAAGGCGCAGCAGAGCGCCCTTTCCTATTTTATGAAGGCCCTGACCCCCGGCGTGGTGATTCCCGCTGTTGTCACACATACAGAACCGTTTGGCGTTTTTGTAGACATTGGGAACGGTATCATCTCCATGATTCGCATTGAACAAATTTCGGTTTCCCGCATCTCCCATCCCAAAGAACGCTTTCAACCGGGGGATCATATCTATACGGTTGTGACGGGTGTGGACCGAACAAACGGACGGATCTTTCTCTCTCACCGTGAATTGTTAGGCACCTGGTCAGAAAACGCGGCGCAATTTTCCCAAGGGGAAACCGTTTCCGGCATTGTGCAGGGCGTACGGGAATACGGCAGTTTTATTGAGCTGACACCCAACCTTTCAGGGCTTGCGGAGCCGTCTCTCCATTTATCAGACGGAGATCATGTTTCCGTTTACATCAAATCCATTTCCTACGATCAATATAAAATCAAGCTGCTTGTCATCGACCATGTTCCACCCTTTGACCGTCGCCGGCCTCTGCAATATTTTATCACAGAGGGCACTGTGCCGCACTGGATTTACCGCCCCGCGCTTGGCAGTCGGCCGGCCATTGAAACCATATTTCAAGAATCTAACGAAGCGCCGGCTACTCCGCCGTCCCTTTGATGTTCTGCCAATAGAGCTCACTGGCTCGTTCTGTCTTATTGTCTCCAAATGTATAATATTGGGTTCCCACCAATCGATCCGGAAGATATTGTTGCTTGACGTAATGATGAGGGAACGCATGGGCATATTGATACGTTAGTCCCCTGCCCAGTTTTTGCGCGCCCGCATAATGGGCGTCTTTCAGGTGAGGAGGAACGTCGCCTCCTTTGCCATTTCTGACGTCGGACAGGGCGGCATCAATGGCTAGAATGCCAGAATTGGACTTGGGGGCGGTGGCCAGCAAAATCACCGCATCCGCCAATGGAATGCGGGCCTCCGGAAGTCCCAGTTGATTGGCTGTGTCCACACAAGCTTTTACAATGGGGATTACCTGGGGATACGCCAAACCCACATCCTCTGCCGCCGTCACAAGCAGGCGGCGGCAGGGGGAAATCAGATCCCCCGCGTCCAGGAGGCGGGCCAGATAGTGAAGCGCCGCGTCTGGATCTGATCCGCGAATCGACTTTTGAAATGCCGATAAAATATCATAATGCACGTCACCGTCTTTGTCATACCGCATGGCGGAGCGCTGCGCCACCACTTCAGCGTCGGAAAGGGTTAAGCGCACATCTCCGCTTCCAACGGGAGCCGCCGCGTATAAAAGCTCCAGCGCTGTGATCGCTTTTCGCGCGTCTCCCCCGCAGGCGAAGGACAAATGCTCCAACACCCCGTCTTCCAACGTGATGCTTCGCTTCCATTTTGCTTCCAGAAACCGAAGGCCGCGAACCAGCGCAACAGAAACCGACTCCGGCGCAACGGGATAAAACTCAAACACCGTTGCCCGGCTCAGAATGGCGTTATACACATAAAAGTACGGATTTTCCGTGGTGGATGCAATGAGTGTGATCTTCCCGTTTTCCATAAACTCCAGCAGCGACTGCTGCTGCTTTTTATTGAAATACTGGATTTCATCCAGATAAAGCAAAATGCCGTTGGGGGCCATTAGCGTGTCCAGCTCTCCGATCATCGCTTTCACATCAGAAATGGAAGCCGTCGTGGCGTTGAGTCGATGGAGCGTGCGCTGGGTCCGGGCGGCAATGATGTTGGCAACTGTGGTTTTCCCGGTTCCGGATGGCCCGTAGAATATCATATTGGGGATCATGCCGCTTTCGATCACTCGACGCAAAACGCCCTTTTCCCCCAAAATGTGCGTTTGCCCTACCACCTCTTCTAAAGAAGCGGGCCGTATCTCGTCTGCCAGAGGTCGTTCCATTTCTGTCGTCCTCCCATCCGCATGCCGGAGCCTTGGCGCAAGATCAGTACAGGGGATACTGGCCGCAAAGCGCCTCTACTCTAGCGCGAATTTCGTCTGCCTTTGTTTCGTACGCTGTAGCGGTGAGATGAATCAAAGCTGCCACTTCTTTCATGTCTTTTTCCACAAACCCCCTGCTGGTAACGGCCGGTGTTCCAATGCGCACCCCGCTGGTTACAAAAGGCGTTTCCGGGTCATTGGGAATGGCGTTTTTATTGACGGTGATATACACTTCGTCCAGCCGGCGCTCCAGCTCTTTCCCGGTCAGACCCATTTTTCGCAAATCCAGCAACATCAGATGGTTGTCCGTTCCGCCGGAGACAAGGTCAAACCCTTCCGTCAGCAGCCCCTTCGCCAGAGCCGTTGCATTTTTGACAACCTGCTGTGCGTATATTTTAAATTCCGGTTTCAGCGCTTCCCCCAGCGCGACGGCTTTTGCGGCGATAACATGCATCAACGGCCCCCCTTGGGAACCGGGAAAAATGGCTTTATTCATTTGAGCGCCCAGCTCGGCTTTGCAAAGGATCATGCCGCCTCTTGGCCCGCGCAGCGTTTTATGTGTCGTCGTGGTCACAACGTCCGCATAGGGGATGGGGTTCGGATGAAGGCCGGCCGCAACCAGACCCGCGATATGAGCCATATCCACAAAGAGATAGGCGCCGCATTCTTTGGCGATCTCCGAAAATTTTTCAAAATCGATGGTCCTGGGATAAGCCGATGCCCCCGCAATGATCATTTTCGGCTTGTTTTCCAGTGCCAGCTTCCGCAACGCGTCGTAGTCGATCCGACCGGTTGTTTCGTCTACACCGTAGGGGACAATATGATAATTCAACCCGGAGAAGTTAACTGGGCTGCCATGTGTCAGGTGGCCGCCGTGGGCTAAATTCATGCCCAAAACGGTATCGCCCGGCTTGCACAGCGCGGCATAAACAGCATAGTTCGCCTGAGCGCCGCTGTGGGGCTGAACATTCACATGCTCCGCGCCGAATAGCTCTTTGGCGCGCTCAATGGCCAAATTCTCCACGATGTCAACGCATTCACATCCGCCGTAATACCGCTTTCCGGGATAACCTTCCGCGTATTTATTGGTCAAAACCGTACCGGCAGCAAGCAAAACCGCTTCACTGACCACATTTTCCGATGCGATCAATTCAATGTTTCTGCATTGACGGTCATATTCCATTAAAACCGCTTTCCCCACATCCGGATCCTGCTTGGCAAGAAGCTGCATCATTTCCTGTATCATTCTGAACTACCCCTTATCACATTATAATACGGTTTGCGCCTTTTATACTCATTTTATTATACTGAAAAAGATATATTAAAACAACAGACCAATTCTGCAAAACTCCATGGAAAAACCACAGCTTTTATGGTATAATTGCTACAAAGTTTACAAACCAAAGGAGTTTTTTATGAGAACGGCAAAAAAAGTGCGCTTTATTTTGGACAAGTTAACGGAAGCCTACCCGGACAGCCTCTGTTCTCTTTCCTATGCAAAAGATTATGAGCTGCTGTTTGCCGCTCGCTTGGCCGCTCAATGCACAGATGCAAGGGTCAACCAAGTGACTCCTGTTTTATACGGACGCTTTCCAACGCTCGAAGCCTTGGCCGAAGCGGATGTGGATGAAATCGCGAAAATCATTCATTCCTGCGGCTTCTTCCGCACCAAATCGCAAGACATTTCCAGGGCCGCTCAAATGCTGATTTCTGATTTTGGCGGCATCGTGCCCGACCAGATGGACGATCTTTTGAAGCTCCCCGGGATCGGTCGGAAAACAGCCAATTTAATTTTGGGCGATATTTATCACAAGCCCGGCATCGTGGCGGATACCCACTGTATTCGCCTTGCAGGCCGGATGGGGCTGACCAACGGCAGCAAAGATCCGTATCAGGTGGAGATACAGCTTTCCACGAAAATTCCGCCGGGGGAACAATCTGACTTTTGCCATCGTTTGGTTCTGCACGGGCGGGCCGTTTGCAAAGCCAGGGGGCCAAAATGCGAGGAATGCACCCTCGCCCCTGTGTGCGATTTTATGAATGGGGCGTCGAACTCCGTCACATCCGTCTTGTAATATAACACATCATATCTTTCTATAAACAGGAACCCTTGCCTATAGGCAAGGGTTCCTGTTACATTGTTTGAGACTGGTTGTTTATTCGTTTTTCGCATCGGCCGTTAGAGGTGCCTCTTCTTTTTCTTTGTTGTTCACAGACAAGACCACAGCGCCGTCTTTCACTTTTGCTGTCACCTCGCCGTTTTGCTGCAACGAGCCATCCAGCATCTTTTCAGCCAGCGCATCTTCTATGGTTCTTTGAATTTCCCTTCTCAGCGGCCTGGCGCCATATACTTTATCAAATCCGGCGTCTGCGAGGATATCCAAGGCTGCATCTTCCACATGGAAGATATATCCCAAATCTTCAATCCGTTTTGCCACAACCTGAAGCATCCGCTTTGCAATTTCCCGAATGTCTGTTTTCCCAAGAGGATGAAATACGATGACATCGTCAATCCGGTTTAAAAATTCAGGCCGGAACGTCTGTTTCAAATCGCCCATGACAGCTGTGCGAACCGCGTCATAGTCTTCTTTTTCTTCATTTTCCGAAACAGCGGAAAAGCCCAGCTTTCGGCTTTTTTCTGTGATGTTGCGTGCGCCCACGTTGGAAGTCATAACCACAACGGTGTTTTTAAAGTCCACCTTGTGCCCCTGCGCGTCGGTCAGCACGCCGTCTTCCATAACCTGGAGCAACAAATTGAATACATCTTCGTTGGCCTTTTCAATTTCATCAAACAGCACAACGGAATACGGCTTGCGGCGCACCCGCTCCGAAAGCTGCCCTCCTTCATCGTAGCCAACATACCCCGGCGGGGATCCGATCAGGCGAGAAACAGTATGCCGCTCCATATATTCTGACATGTCAATGCGAATCATCGCGTTTTCATCGCCAAACATGGCTTCTGCCAGCGCTTTGCACAGCTCTGTTTTGCCAACGCCGGTGGGTCCCAAAAACAGGAACGACCCAATGGGACGTTTTGGATCTTTCAGGCCGACGCGGCTGCGCCGGATGGCCCTCGCCACAGAAGAAACAGCTTCGTCCTGCCCTACCAGACGATGATGCAGCACATCTTCCAGCCGCAAAAGCCGCTGGGCTTCCGTCTCTGTCAGGGTTGTCACGGGGATGCCCGTCCAACTGGCAACAACGTCTGCCACATCGTTTTCTGTTACGATGTTTTTGGTTTCGCTTTGGCTGCTCTTCCAGTTCTCTCGCTGCGATTCCAGTTCTCTGGTCATTTCCTTTTCTTTGTCGCGCAAGGAAGCCGCTTTTTCAAATTCCTGGGCGCATACGGCCTCCTCTTTTTCTTGAGATAGGCGTTTGATCTTTTCTTCCATCTCTTTTAGATCCGGGGGCGCTGTCAGCTGACGCATTCTAACCCGAGAAGCCGCTTCGTCAATTAAGTCGATGGCCTTATCAGGCAGAAACCGGTCCCCGATGTATCGGTGCGACATCGTAACAGCTGTTTCGATGGCTTCATCTGTGATGCGCAATTTGTGGTGGGCCTCATATCGATCCCGAAGCCCTTTTAAAATTTCCACAGACTCCTGGGTAGACGGCTCTCCTACATTAACGGGCTGGAACCGTCGTTCCAAGGCGGTATCTTTTTCTATGTGTTTTCGATATTCGTTTATCGTCGTAGCCCCAATGACCTGAATTTCCCCTCGGGACAAGGCAGGCTTTAAGATATTGGCCGCATCCACTGCGCCCTCCGCCGCGCCTGCTCCGATGATCGTGTGTAGTTCATCGATGAAGAGAATGATATCCCCCGCCTTTTTGATTTCTTCCATTGCGGCCTTAATCCGCTCTTCAAACTCGCCGCGATATTTTGTCCCGGCGATCATCCCGGATAAATCCAGGGATAAAATACGTTTGTCGACCAATGTGTCCGGCACGTCGCCGGAGATAATTTTCTGTGCCAGCCCCTCCGCGATGGCCGTTTTGCCAACGCCGGGCTCGCCAATGAGGACCGGGTTGTTTTTGGTGCGGCGGGACAAAATTTGAATGACACGCTGCACCTCCTCTGATCTTCCGATCACCGGGTCTAATTTCCCCTCTTCCGCTTCTTTGGTCAGATCTTTCGTAAATTGCGCCAATGTCTTGTTGTCAGCAGGTGCATCTTTGACGGCTCTTCCTCCCCTGGAAGCCGACTGTGCGCCGGGATCAATGCCGGCTGCGCCGATCGCATGGATCACTTCGCCGTACATCTGGCGTAAGTCCACACCGGCCGAAAGAAGGATACGAACGGCAATGCCCTCTCCTTCTCGCAAAATGCCCAGAAGCAAGTGTTCTGTTCCAACATAGTTATGCCCCATGCGTCCGGCTTCCGCCATTGCAATTTCAATTACGCGCTTGGTTCGGGGGGTCAGTCCCTGAGAGGGCGTTCCTCCCGGCGTTCCCACACCAACCATGCCGGCGATGGCCTTCGCAATGGCCTCCGGGTTAAGGCCCGCGCTTCCCAGCACTTTCGAGGCCACGCCTTCGCGCTCTTTACAAAGGCCATAAAGCAAATGCTCGCTACCTACATACCCGTGCCCCAATTCAGACGCACATTCATGGGCAAAACGCAGCGCCGTCTGTGCCCGTTCTGTAAAACGATTTTCATTCATAGGTTCACCTTCTCCATCTTTCTTTTGTATTCATTTTAGTGTTGATCTTAATCATTGCAATATTGCAACAAAGTCCGTATCCTTCTTCTATTGTGATTCTATCAGAGGCAACACTGCTTTTTGGGCGATTTGACGCGCCATATCAGCACGCATCTGATCTAAATTTAAATAGGTTCTATTTTCTCCTCCTTGGGAAACAAGACAACCCGGCTGCATTTCAAACAAAAGTCGGTTCATTTCAGCCATTGAAATACCCTTCAGGCATCCGCAGCTTAAGCCCAATCGAACATGGGAACAAAGCTTCATCGCTTCCGGCTGAGTTAAGATACGCGCCGTTGCCAGCAGACCCGCCGCCCTTTGGCAGCGATCCAGCAATCGGGTGGGGTACATCTTTTGATATTGCCGGCGCAACTCTTCTTCCTTATTTAAAATGCTGCCCACAACCTGTTCCAGCCGGGATACAATTTCTTCTTCCGCAATGCCCAAAGTCACTTGATTGGAAACCTGGTATAAATCCCCTTGGGCGGCTGTTCCTTCTCCGTATAATCCTCTTATGATAAACCCCAATTTATTGAGGCTTGCCATTAGATCACGAATGGCCCCCTGCTCTGTCAGCAACGGGAGATGCATCATGACGCCAGCACGCAGGCCGGTTCCCAAATTGGTGGGGCACTTGGTCAAATACCCCAGCTTCCGGTCAAAAGCATAGGGTGCCGCCTGTTCCAATATACGGTCCGCTTCCACCGCCCGTTTCAGGGCGGACCCGGGCGCAAACCCGGCGCATAGCGCCTGAATCCGAATATGGTCTTCTTCTCCTACCATAATGCTGATGCTTTCGTTTTTGGAAAGAAGCACGCCCCTGGGTCCTGTTGCGGACAAAAGTTCCCTTGAAATAAGATGTCGTTCCACCAGAGCGCTTGCCTTCATAGGCGGCATGGTGTTCACCGGCAGATAATCGTATTGATCCAGCGCGTTTCTGGCAAAGTCCAGCACTCTTTGCTCTTCTGCTTCCGTCATATGCCCGGGAAAGGGAAACTCCGCGAAGTTACGAGCCAGACGCACACGGCTGGTAACCACAATTTCCCCATCCGCACCCAACTGATCATAAAAACTCACTGCTCCATGCCTCCCTTCAACGCCCGAATTTCATCTCGATAGATGGCCGCCTGTTCGTAGTTTTGCTCCTCTACGGCAGCCTCTAATTGCGTTTGCAAATGAGAAAGGATGTCCTCCGCCTTTTTTGCCACAGAGGCCGCTTGCGGTGTTCGTCCCACATGAACCGCCGTTCCGTGTAATTTTTGAACGTACGGCAGCAGGCGATCGGAAAAGATTTCATAGCATTCCGCGCACCCTACCTTCCCGCTTCCCTGTACTTCTGTCCATGTGCTGCCGCATCGGGGGCAAGAAATTTCAGGCTCCTGCTTTTGTGGCTGCGCGTTTAAAAAATCAGAAAATAGCTGGTCAAACGAAAGGCTTGCGTCTTCTGTTTCATATCCCAATTGTTTGGCGCAAACGGAACAGAGATACCGCTCAATTTGATGGTTTCCAACGGTAATGGTGTATTGATATTCTGCTTCATTGTTGCCGCAATGTTGACACTTCATTCCGCTTTGCCCTCCTTTGAAAGACAAATAATTTGCAATAACATATGTTTGAAAATGCTGGCGCGCAAGGCGTCCTTCCCATGGAGGCCTGAGGGGCGCAGCGCCGCTTCCGATGTGGCTGTCTCTATCATACGTGCTTGCTCCAGGGTTAAGACCCCCGTCGCCTGCAAATTCGCCACGATGGCACGCACAGACAACGGGTCAATGGATGTTCCGATGCTCCCCAACACATGTGTTGCCATGCTGTCGCAATCATTGGATATTTGCATCAATCGGATATATCCGCCGCCGCCCCTGCGGCTTTCCAGCAGATATCCCCGTTCCGGAGAAAACCGGGTGGCAATGACATAATTGATTTGGCTGGGAGAGCAGCGAAATTGCTTCGCCAGTTCACTGCGGCTGAGTTCCGCGACACCATCCATTTTTTCCAAGGTCTCCCTAATGAAGCAAGCAATCAAATCTGTGATCTTCATATGCTCCTCCACTATGTTTCATGTTGATTTATATCTAGTATATCAAAAAGGTCAAAGAAGGTCAAACCAGACGTTAACCTATCTTCGACCTTCTCTGACCTTTGCGGAAATAATTTAAATTCTATCCAATATATTCTCCTTCATTCTTCTGTTTTCTCCTGTTTTCTGTGTTTTTTAAAGCCGTGATTTCTTCTCGTTTCAGTCCGGCATAGCGATGAAGATGGAGCATGGATTGGGGCACTTTCTCCAAGCCCGGTTCATTTGTTCGGTTTTGTTCGGTTTTGTTGTTTTTCTTCGGCTTCATTGACGTCATTTCATTGTCTCTTTTCCTTTTTTCTTATGCTTTGCCAAAAAGAATAAAAATATGTCATCCAGAATGAAAAATGGGATTGCATTTTCAAAATTTCGTGGTAAAATGAAAGTACAAAATAATGGAGGTGTTCTTAAATGGCACATGTAATCGGAAATGAATGCGTCAGCTGCGGCGCATGTGAAAGCGAATGTCCCGTAGGTTGCATTTCTGCTGGTGATGGCAAATACGTCATCGATGAAAACCAGTGTGTTGATTGCGGTTCTTGCGTCAGCGTATGTCCCATGGGTGCAATCAAGCAGGCCTAAATCACTTTAATACCTAAAAACAACCACGAAAGGCTCTTTCGTGGTTGTTTTTTTACCCTTTTTTTGTTTCTTGTTTTTATCCTTCCATATGCATTTGCGCTGCCGTCAGCGTGTTCTCCAAAAGCATCACCCGTGTCATGGGGCCCACACCCCCCGGAACCGGCGTAATGTAAGACGCCTTGGGCTCTACCTCTGAAAAAACCACATCCCCGCAGAATATTCCGTTTTCATTCCGGTTCATGGCAACATCGATCACGACAGCGCCTTCTTTGATCATTTCCCCGGTAATTAAGCCGGGGTGCCCCGCTGCTGAGATCAAAATATCGGCCTCTTTCGTAATATCCGCAAGGTCTGGTGTGTGCGAATGACAAATGGTGACCGTCCCATTTCGGCCTAACAGCAGCAACGCCATTGGCTTTCCCACAATGTTGGACCGACCCACCACGACACAGCGTTTCCCGTCCGGGTCAATGGAATAGCTGTCTAAAAGGGAAATGATTCCGGCTGGGGTACAAGGCAAAAACACAGGATTACCGGTTGTTATTTTCCCTACATTATATGGATGAAATGCGTCTACATCTTTCGACGGGTCAATGGCCGAAATAACTTTTTCCTCAGAAATTCCCGGCGGCAAGGGCAGTTGCACCAAGATGCCGTCAATATATTCTTTTTGATTGAGCTCTTCCAAAAGAGAGAGCAGCGCGCGCTCTTTGGTGGTTGCCGGCAGCGTATGTTCCTCGCTGCGAATGCCGCATTCCGTGCAGTCTTTCCGCTTGTTTGTGACATACAGGCGGGAAGCCGGGTCGTCCCCCACCAGAACCACAGCCAGGCCGGGGGTGCGCTTCATTGTCGCCGCTTTCGCGGCAATGCGTGCTTTTAAGTTTTTTGCCACCAGCCGGCCATCCATAATAATTGCCATGTTTTTGTTTCATCCTCTCAGTTCTTTTTACGGTTTATTTTATTTTCCCAGCGGCGGGTTGCCCTTCTCCTGTTGGGAAACGCGGTTGACATACAATTCGTTCGACGTATGCTTGCGAACCGTCAACTGGAAAATCAAAATACATGCTGCTGCAACGCAGGAACCAATTGCCAGCATTTGAGATGTGCGGACGGGCATTCCGAAAAACGTCAGACCAAAGAAATAAAGGCTGTCGGTCCGCAGCCCTTCAATGACAGAACGGCCGATCCCATACCATATGATATACATTAAAAAGATCTGGCCGTCAAATTTTCTTCCTATTTTTTTCACAAACCAGAACAAGAGCAGAAAGCCGGCTAAGTTCCAAAGGGACTCATATAAAAAAGTAGGATGCACTTCGACATAATACGGCACATAAAGGCCCATACGCCAAGGGAGCGTGG
Source organism: Oscillospiraceae bacterium (assembly GCA_050950425.1). Classification (GTDB taxonomy): domain Bacteria; phylum Bacillota; class Clostridia; order Oscillospirales; family Oscillospiraceae; genus RGIG529. The sequence continues at coordinate 111,301 of JBMNHO010000002.1, read as the reverse complement.
TTGCTCCGCCAAATGCCTCCCGATTGAAAAAATTGCCCCATCGGCCAACTGCTTGTCCGATGAGAAGACCAAAGCAGCCCAGATCGCAAAATGCTCCAAACCCAATTTTTTTCACTCTGCAAATCACAAAAGCAGTCAGCACTGCGACGATGATTCCGCCATATATCGCAAGGCCGCCATCCCAGATGGCGATCATCTTGCCGAAATCCGGTTTCAAGACGCCGTCCACCCTTGTTTGAAACTGGGAAAAATAAAAAACAATATAATAGATCCGGGCTCCGATGATGGAAAGGGGAACGGCAAAAAGCAAGACATCAATTAAGTTATCACTTGTGATTCCATAGTGCTTTGCCTGTTTCAAGCAAAACCAAACCGCCAAAAGAAATCCGACGGCGATGATGACGCCGTACCAATAGATTTCTTTTCCAAAAATAGTGAATGCAATCCGGCCGGGGCTGCACTCGATTCCCAGCCCCGGAAAGGTAATGGATGTGTTCATTCTTTCCCCTTTCTTCCAGTCGGAACAACAACGGAAAGGGCAGACCCTTCAGGGGCAAAAGCAGATTGGAGTACCTGTTCTATGCTGACAGCTGTCACTTTCTGATAGACTTCCGGAAAGGAAAGCACATCTACCCGCTGAAAATGTCCTTTTGCCAAAGAATAGCATACCGTTTCCATGGAATCCAACCCTTGCACCCTCTTCCCAAAGGATGCCTTTTTTAAGCGTTCAAACGCTGCTTCATCCAAGCCTTCTTTTAATATTTCCTTTCGCCTTTCGGCAATGGCCCGCACCACTGCATCCGGATCTTTGCTTTCGCCACCCAGAACATAGTAGCTGCAGCCAGGATATCTTTCAAATCCATACCCAAATTGTTTGTCAATTAAGCCTTGTTCATAAAGCGATGCATACAAAGCACTGGATTTCCCGCACAGCATCGCAAGGGCCAGCTCGGCTTGGATTTCTTCCAGCAAGGGATCTTTTGTTTCTGCCGGCCCTTTGAACCCAAGCAAAAACTGGGGAGCAGAAACTTCCATCTCTGTCTCCGCCCGCCTCCGCAAGGGCAGCCTCGGTTCCTTTGGATACGCTTCATGCAGGAAAGTTCCCTTTTTTTGCGTCACTTGCGTGGCGTGTTTTTCTACTTCCTCCGGCGAAACATCGCCAGCCACACAAAGAACCATATTATCCAAATGATAAAATGCCTCATGGCACGCATACAGGCACTCCGGCGTCAGCTGCGCGATGCTTTCCGCCGTTCCGATGACTCGATCTTTAATCGGATGGTTTTGATACAGGCATTCTATCAGCTGATAGTACACCTGTGTGTCGGGGTCGTCGGCTCCCATTTCGATTTCTTGCCCGATAATGCCCTGCTCTTTTTGTACGCTTGCAGTTGTAAAATACGGTTCCAATACAAAGCGCAGTAAAATGTCCAAGTTTTCGTAAAAATGCTCGGTGCATTCAAAAAAATATGCCGTCATGGAGGGACTTGTAAATGCGTTGGAAATGGCGCCCTTGGCAGCCAGCTGCAAATCTGCGCCCCCGTCTGCCGTGTCAAATAATTTGTGCTCTAAAAAGTGGGCGGTTCCGGCCGGAACTTCCCGCTTCTGACCATCCCACTGATAGTTTAGATCATTCCCTCCATAATTCGTTGCAAAAAAAGCAAACTGTTTGGCGTAAGCCGGACGAGGCACCACGTATAACTGCAGTCCGTTGGGAAGGCGCGTTGCGCATACTGTCTCCCCTATCTTTTCATAGTGCTTGGCTTTCATGTCCCTCCCCCTTTCCTTTCAAAAAATAAATTGTATCCACCTGGATGCGGCCGGCCGCTTCCTTTACTTGTGCGTTCGTTACCTCGGCCACCTGATGCGCCAGCTCTTCCGGCCCGGTTGTAAGTCCCGCTGCCAACTGGCCTATATAAAAGTCTTCCAGCCGGCTCTGGGAATCGGAAGCGCCCAAAAGGCTGCTAACCAACATTTGCCGTGCGGAGGAAAGCTCCTGTTCTGTAAAATTCCCTTGTCGCGCGTCTTCTAGTTGCGTCATAATCTCATGCATCGCCGCCTCATAGTTTTTTGGTGCGATTCCGGCGGAAATAAACAATAGTCCCTTTTGCTTTTCAAGCATAGAGCCAACCTCATAACAAAGGGACAGTTTTTCCCGTACATTGGAAAACAACTTTGAAGTCACCGTCCCGCCTAACGCCGCATTAAACAGCAGCAGAGCCGGATACAACGCATCCCAAACAGCCGTTCCTGTCCGGCAGCCAATCACAATCCGTCCCTGGGATACGTCCATTTCTTCCACTATGGTACGAGGCGCGTCCTCCGGTGCTTCCCTTCGCAAAACAGTTTCGGCAATCGTTTGCTCTTTGGCCCTTGGCAAGCCTTGTATCTCTCTCAAAACGGCAGCGGCAACTTGTTCCTCTTTGGCGCTCCCGCAATAAAAAACCTCAATTGGTGTTGTTGCCAGTATTTCATTGTAATGCAAAAACAGATTCTTCCCAGAGATGGAAGAAGCCACTTCCCTGCTCCCCAAAGCGTCCACGCCAAACGCTTCGTCTATACACATATTGCGGGAGAGCTGTAAAAAGGCATAGGCACGCTTGTCGTTTTTAATGGCGTCTATTTGGCGCAATAAGTTATCTCGTTCTCCATCTATATATTCTTCATAAAAACGCCCGTTCCTCGTAGCGGGCCGCAAAAGCAAGTCTCCCATCAGCGTTGTAAACGTTTCCAACAGGCTCTCCCCGGAAAGCGTGTATTGGTTTTCGATGCATGATCCGCGGAATCCGACACACTGCACTTCTCCCCTTTTTCGAATGGCAACAGTAGCAGATGCCCCGTAAAGTTCATCCAAAACAGCAGACAGAAGTTCCATGTTGGGGTGTCGCTGCGTTCCCCGCCGCAATATTTTGGGCAAAATTGCATTGAAAGCAGCCGTTTCTTTCTTGAGCGGAAGCAGCAAATTAAAACTGAGGGTATTTGTTTTGAATTTTTTGGTTCGAATCATGGTGAGATACACACCTGACATCAATTCTTGTCGTTTTGCAGTCAACATTCCAGATCCCGTCTCCTTCTCTTCCGTTTCATTCCATGCGATACAGCCCTTGTTTCTCTGTCTTAACAGCTCCGTAGAAATGATATCATAATATGTTTATTATACAACGATTCTCCCTTTCTGACAATCGCTAACTTTCTGCAGGTCTTCCCATTCAGCTTGCTTTTTTCTGTTGACAAACTTCGTTTCTATGCTATAATAATCAAGCAACGTTTGTTCCTGTGCAGATATGCGAGTGTGCTGGAACTGGTAGACAGGCACGTTTGAGGGGCGTGTGTCTATGGCGTACGGGTTCAAGTCCCGTCACTCGCACCATATGTAGTGGAAAAGGCTTCGATTGTCACGATATTTTGTGGTTTTCGGGCCTTTTCTCATTTGTGTTATTGTTTGCGTCTGATCCCTGTTTAGTGACCTTGCTGTCTGTAAATAAAATATTGCTAACAGAAGCCGCCATGTTTTGGGTGCTTTGTGTCATTAAATGTGCATATCGGTTTGTCGTTGAAATCCTAAAACAACTGGCTTGATACATTGGGGATAAATTGCAAGTTCCTTCTGCTTGATTTGTTTTTGGTGGAGTCTCCAAGCAAAATTGAGCCATTGCTTAATATGTAATAATTTCAAGTGTTGCAGTTCAACGTTTGAAATGAACAGGAGAATAGAATATTTATTATTTAATATCTGATTTGCTCAATGGTTGTCATAAATAAGAGGGATATATTATGGGCTTTGTTTTACTCTTTGTCCTTCTCATCGCTGTATGGATTATTGATAAATTGGACTATTTCAAATCGAATGGGTATCTGGTTGCGCATTCCATTATGTGGATATTGATCTTGGCTGGGATTGTACTTATATTTTCTCTTGCAAAAGCCAATACCTATTAAAAATATCTGCGCCATCTAGTGTAGGTACGTTATTGGCCGGCGAAAACCTAATCATTGAAAGCGCCAAAAAAGACGGAGGTAAGTCCGTCTTTAAGGTTGATGCAGATGGAGCGGTTTTGTATAACTCCAAATTTGATATTGTCAATGCGTCCAATACGCAAATCTTAATTAGACCCTGTACTTGGCATTGGGGTTGGTGAGTACCCACTCGTTACGACAGACCTAGCGGAACATGGTGTTTCCCTCCGCCTTTGGCAGAGGATTTACTGCGTGGTAACGGTGAACAGGTAAATTTTCGTAAGTAGTGCGGTCAAATTTTCGGCGAGGAGACGATGCTTCGCCTGATTGCGACATGTGAGGTGTTTGGATAAAATGACTGATAAAATAATCCGTTGCCCATGGAGCGAAGCGCGGGCGGCCTGTAAGGGTAACGACCCGCTTATGCTTGCGTATCACGATACTGAATGGGGCAAGCCCTGCCATGATGAGCGGAAGCTCTTTGAAATGCTTACACTTGAAGGTGCGCAGGCAGGGCTATCCTGGGCGACAATTCTTCATAAGCGAGATAATTACCGCGCGGCATTTGATCAATGGGACATTGAAAAGATCGCCGGATATGGCGAGGATAAAATTGCAGAATTGCTTGCAAATTCGGGCATTGTTCGCAATCGATTGAAAATCCGCTCTGTCGTGACCAACGCACAAGCTGTGCTGAAATTAGGCTCACTAAACAAGTATATTTGGGGTTACGTGAACGGCAAGCAGATCGTCAACGAATGGACGCAAATGTCGGAAGTTCCGGCAAAAACGGGGCTGTCTGACCGCATAAGCCGCGATATGAAGAAGCGCGGGTTCAAGTTTGTCGGCAGCACGATAATCTACTCTTATTTGCAGGCAATCGGCATAATAAACGACCACATTTTAGAATGCAGTTTCAGGGGATGTTGAAGATGATGGACAATCCATTTTCTATTCTGTTGATGGCGGGGCGCTCCCGTTGCCTGCGGTGGCTTTATCATGTATCTTCCGTACACATCGATTTGGAAAAGAACCGTTGGCTTCCGCCCTCAACCATTTTTGCCTGGTACATTGCGATATCCGCATAATGGAGCAGCTGCCCATAAGCGAAAGAATCTGCAGGATACAAAGAAACACCAATGCTCGCGCCAAGGCGAGTCGATCCATCCGGAAGTGTGTAAGGCTCTGAAATGGAAGCAATGGTATCGTTTGCGATGTCTATAACTTCTTGTATCAGTGTATAAGGAATATACGCTGAAAACTCATCTCCGCCCATGCGGGCGACGACCGCAGCGGCAGCTCTTGTGGTAATTGCATTTTTTATGCGGCTTGCCGCCTGTTTGAGCACTGCATCACCGGCCAGATGACCGAAACGATCGTTTACGCTTTTAAATCCGTCTAAATCGATGAGCATCATGGCATACCGACCGTCTGGATCCTTGTTTGTTTGATGATGCACCGTGTCTTCAAACACCCTGCGGTTAACAAGGCCGGTTAAGTGGTCATGGGAAGCATAATATTTTGCTTCCTCTTCTTGCAGTTTTCTATCTGTAATGTTATTGGCAATGCCGATAATTTCCGTTACACTACCGTCCTTTCCTACAATAGGACTCGTAAAATGTTCATAAAGGCCATCATGATAGGCGATCTCAAATCGCTTGGCTTCTCCCGCGAACACAGGTTCTACCAACGCCCGAAACGCTTCCACATACTCGGCTGAATAGATTTCTTTCATCGGACGGTAAATGGATTCCAATGGAATTTTATGTTCTTCATGCATAGACCTGCCGTAATTATAGGTGAGCAGCAGCTCGCCCTCTTGAAGCTTGCACTTATAAGCAATCTCGGGAAGCGCCGCAATATCTTTTGTGAAGCGCTCGACTTCTTCATTTCGCTCCACTTGGAAGGTTAGCAGGGATTTATACCGGATGACTATATAGTAGATCCCAACAACCAGTATCGCCAATGTAAATAGGAGCAATGTTATGTAGGCCGAAAGGGTATGTTGGATGAAGCCTTTTGCTTGCTGGTCGTCAAGTAAAATAGCGATGAGGTATGGATGCTCTTTTCCGCTCGCTGATACCATAAAAAGTGTTTTGCTCTTCCCTTCGTATTGAAAGGTCATGCTTTGATTGTAGTCGATCGAATATAAGTCTTCCGGCGTAAGCCCGCAATGCACCAGAATATCCTTATCAAAGTTTCCGTAAAGAAAGACGGGGGCCTCAGGGTTTTTATAATCGTTATAGTAAGCTTTCTCCCACGCCGAAAGATCAATCAGCGAGACAGCTTCTATGTAGCTGATTTCCTTGTCTAAATGGTCAAAGAAGTCGTCCAGCATATTGATAACATTGTCTCCATATGCACGGTTGTCTCGCATAACAGCATTGATTAAGTAGTTCTGCTGCGCATTATAATAATATGCATACCGAAAGTAACCAGGCTCAAAATGTGATTTACTTCGCGGGCCGATCCAGTAATGCTCGTAATAATGTCCTTCTTGAACAACAGGTTTTTCCCCGGCGAACAGGCTTTCAAATGCCTCGTTCCAGTACCCCCATTCTTTTGTTCTTTTCCCGATTTCTCCCGGAACAGTTGAATTATAAATAAAAATGCCATCGGGTTCTTTGGCAAATATGGCTATACCAAATAAACCATATTCCTCGCTTAAACCCTCCAGTTTTTTCGTGTCGACTTTGTCAATGGGGGTGCCTTCCATCTCTTGGCTTATTACAGATAGTTTATGATACAGGTCATCAGCCAACGCGTGTTCATATATCTCTGTGTAGTCCTCTGCCATTTCAATGGCCTTCCTGAATATACTGCTGCAATCGTCCAGCTGCTGGTTGTAATAGTCCGAAAAGAAGTTATTTGTATTTCTCATAAAGACGCCAAACGCCAAAAGGATGAGAACAGCGCTAATCAGGCTTACAAAAACAAAGATCTTGCGTACCTTTTTCATTGACTATTCTCCTTCCCTTCCGCCCCTCGATATGGTCGACAATTTATTTTGAGTTTTTTTGGCCTTGTGCCGCTTTAAAAAAGCTATGGCATCGTGGCCAGATAAGGGCTTGCTAATATAATAGCCTTGGATGACATCACAGCCATGCGCTGTCAAGTAGCTCATTTGCAACTCACTTTCCACGCCTTCAGCAACAACCTTTAAATCCAGCTTGTGCGCCATGGCAATGATATCCTGCGTAATAAGGAGATCGTTCTGGCCTATTTTATCAACAAAGGCGCGGTCAATCTTTAAAATATCGATATCCATGTTGCGAAGTTCCGCCAACGAGGAATAACCTGTCCCAAAATCATCCAAAGCAATCAATATGCCAAGCTTTCTTAGCTCCTTTAAGTTTTTGTTCGTTATTTCAAAGTTATCCACCAAGACAGATTCGGTTATCTCGAAAACCAGGTTCCTCCCGTCTTCAAAGGGAATATTCATGAGTTTTTTAACAGTATTAAGGAATTCATCCCGTAATAATTGCAGCCCCGAAATATTGATCGATACAAAGGCATCCGTATGCCCCGAGTCTTTGAGCTGCCGAAGAAACTCGGAAGATTCCTTTAAAATAACGTTCCCCAAGGGAAAGATTAGATTGCGCCTTTCAGCAATGTCGATAAACTCAGCGGGAGACACCTGCCCGATACCAGAAATGGTCAGTCTAGCCAATGCTTCAAAGCCAAGAATCTTGTTTGACTGAACGCCAAGCAAAGGCTGGTAGTGCATATGCAGCCGGTCTTTATGCTCTCCCGCAATGATCGAAATCAAGGTTTTTTCGATTGCTTCCTCGCGCAGTAGGGCATTTCTCATGCTGTGGGCAAATACAACGGTATCCTTGGATGCGTTGCTTTTAAACGTGCCCATGCCAAGAGAGGCGTCATGGAGAACGCGCCCCACAGAAAAATGCGGATCATGAAGCTCATATATGACAATTTTTAAACTCAGATATGCGTGCCTGTGTGTGTTGATAGCCGGGTTTTTAAAGTCTTCCAGTATTCGTTTGGAGCGGTTCTTGAGTTCCAAAATGTTATCATAGCGGTTCATAACCATAACAAATTTGTCGGCATCCATCCGAAACAGCATGTCCTTAGAAGAAAGATGATTGGAATATATTTTTACAACCTGTTGAAGAACAGTATCCCCATAATCAAAGCCATGCGTTAGATTGACAAGGTTAAAATTAGACAGGTTCAGCAGCAAAACAGCCGTTTTATCATGAACGCAGTTTTTGATTTTATGCGACAAGTACTCTTTGAGGTAATTGTCATTTGGAAGCCCGGTAAGACCATCATAAAAAGCCACCTCAACGCTTAACTTTCTTTTGCGATACGCATAAAATAAAACACCGCACAATAGCAAGGTGATGATTAAAAACCGATAGATACTTTCTATGATGATTCGGTTCGTCTCGGTGATTATCAGTTTGGAGGACCAAACGACCGTCAGCGTGCCAAGCTTCTCACCAGCGTAAAAAACAGGAGCGCAAACATGCAGTTTTCCGTTTTTTGCGAAATTTTTTCCGACTTTGGCTTCATTCGCCATAAAATGGTCATGGATGTCCTCAGCGTCAAAAGAGATTGCTGCATGTTCTTTTGTTCCGCTGGCAACCAGATTGTATTTACTATCTGTAAAAAAGATGTTTTCTACGAGGTCACTTTCTATAAAATCATCAATCAATCTCTGAATGGAAAAGCTCTCCAGGAATGTGTTGATCTGTTCTGCTAAAATACCGATTTGAACAACAGAACCATCTTTCCTTTTTACATACGCATATTTATAAAGGCCTCCTGACACCACGTTTATTCTGGTGTCTTCTGTGAACGATTCTTGTGCGCTTATTATAAAATTGTGCACCGGATGCCCCTCGTATGTTTTCCACCCAATCAAGCTTGTTGTCGTGCTATTGATAACTTCACCAGATTTATTGTAAATATTGATCTCATTTAAAGCATATCTTTCCGCTGTTGCCGTTAAATCTGCAGATTTAATTCTGTCATCCAGCTGCAGCATAATTTCACCCGTTGCCAGCAGTTTTTTTTCGACCAGTTCTGTGATAACCTCCGTTGCCGCATTGGAATTGCTGATTCTTCTGGTATAGCTGTCCGCAAGCCCCAAAGAATATTTTTCAATTGTGGCATACGTCTCCTCAATATAATCTTTCACGCTTAAAAGCGTAACCACAGCGAATGTCACAAACAAAATGGCAACTGATATCAAAAAGGATTTGATATCCACCTTTTTCAGCTTGTCCTGCTTCATCATGTGCTGGTCTCCCTTAACAGACATATTTGCGGCGGTGGTTTTGTGCAATGCGAAAGGCTGCCTGCATTTGCCCCGACGCGGCGCTTTATGCCAAAGCCAGCATTGAATGTTTCCCTCCGTTTGGCGCAGCCTCGGCTGCGAACCAAATGATCAGGGGGTTGCTGCCTTATTCCGTCGAAATTCGATTTTTTTCATTTTACCATATCTTGTCTCTTTTGTGGAGCTTAACCTGCGCTTTCCTTCTTTTTTCTGTTGTCAATGTGCTTCTCGGGCAGGTTCAGGCTTTTTCTCAAGGTCTTTCCTTTTGGGCAGACAACGGGAACTTTGCCAAGAGTCTTTAAAATGAATTTCTAGGATGAACCAAAGAGTCGTTTCAACCCTTTTTTACGGCAGTGGGACAGGGATAACATGTGCTTCCTTGGCTATTGACAATGGCGCTGTTTGTCCTTATACTTGAATCAAATTGCCTAAGACTAATCCACTTGAAAAATCCCCCTGTACCCAGCGGCCTGTGGATGCGTAGCTGGGCAGGGTAAGCCAAAAAAGCGGGGTCAAACCCGTATAGGAAACCCCTTCATATGGGAATCGCCGGAAGAAAATGCCTGCATCCGCCGCGGCAAGGGGTTTTCAGTTTCATAAAAGAAAGCGGATCTGAATAGTATTATCATACAAAAGAAAGGAACTTGTCATGAGTTACGAATTGTGGAAAGAAAAGACTCCCGGGTTTAAGACAGTAGATGTGCGTCATTTGCAAAAAAACTTTTTCCCTGGGTTGTAAAAACAGGCTGAAAATGTAAAAGTAGGAGAAGGGCTGAAAATCATTCAAACCTTTGAGCCACATCCCCTTTATGGAGCCTTGGAGGCTCTTGGGTTTGAACATCATACGGAACAGGTCGGGGAACATGAATTTCATGTGTACTTTTACCGTGTGGAATTGAAAAAAGATGCACAGGCCGCGCCTTTCCGCCCCCTGGCTCTTTTGAACTATCCCATCATTGACGAAAACCTCGGCAAAATCGCCGTCGACTTCTGGGATCTCACATGGAACGATGATAAGCGCGCCTTGCCTTATGAGATTAGGCTTTTGCTGTCTTTGACGAATGCGGTTGGTGCCGGCAGGATGCGTCAGGCTTCCAGAGAATTGGTGAAAGCATACATCCACGGGTTGGACTCCGCCGCGCTGGATGATGTGTTCGAACTGCTTGCATGGAATCAGGGAATTGGCTATTTCAGCTCGGAGATCGGGCCGTCCGCGCTGTTTCAGGCATATAAACTCATCAAGACGCAGGAGAAAAAAGGAACAGATCGGGATGAGATCAGCCAAATGCTGATGGAACAGTTTGGAGAGAAGCACGCTGAGGTTACGGTACAGTAATCCATCCTACCCCTGATGGGACCCTGCTGACAAACAATGCGTGAAGCGGTATTCACTTTGCCAATCGGGACAATTTTCGCCCTGCGGAAACTGTCCCGATTACTTGTTGAAGATGGGCCCAATCCCCTTTGAACGTACAATTTCATTGTGCGGCTGCGCTATGCCATCCGCTGGAAAGGGGTTGCACGGCTCGCCTTTCCAGTCGTTGCCTGGATGCAGAGCGTTTGCGACCGGATTTTGGCTTTTCCCAAACGCTCTGTCTGTTTCGTTCTGCCTGATGTTTTGGCAAGCATCCCTTCTGTCTGCGTTATCGTCAGCCATAGACCGACCAGATCGTTTTTATATCAAAGACTTGAAAGACTTGTCTGTGGCGATGGCATAGAATTGGACGGCACATGCTAAGTTTTATGAAAGAAGGCCCGCAAATGAACCGACCTATATCTGTGCATTTATATGCGGTTTGCACTGTGACCCTCTGGGCCAGCGGATTCGCGTTAACCAAAGTAGCCCTTACCTTTTTTCCCGCCAATGCCGTGGGCCTGATCCGTTATGCGGTTGCAAGTCTTGTTTTGCTTCCTTTGGTGATCTACAAAAAACTGCCGCCCCCTGCATATAAGGACATTCCCCTTTTTCTTTTATCCGGTGCAGTGGGGTTCTTTTTCTACATGATTGCATTCAACAAAGGCCTGGAAACGCTCACCTCCGCCACCAGCAGCGTTCTCATTGCAACGGCCCCCGTCCTAACCGCGCTGCTGGCTGTTTTATTGTTTAAGGAGCGCATGAAAGCCCTTTCTTGGGTCGCCGTTTCCATTGAGTTTTGCGGGGTGCTTGTTTTGACTTTGTGGAACGGCATCTTTTCCATCGAAGCCGGCGTTATCTGGATTATAGTCGCCGCTCTTTTGATCAGCATCTATAGCTTTTTGCAAAGACGGCTGACCCGCTCTTACTCTCCTTTGCAGGCTACAGCCTACAGCATTTTTGCAGGCGCGCTTTTTCTCTTGGTTTTTCTGCCGGAGGCGCTCCCCCTTTTGTTTCATGCGCCTCTTCTGCCTTTGTGCTCGGTTTTATTCATGGGCATTTTCCCAAGCGCCATGGGATATGTTTTTTGGGCAAAAGCGCTATCCATGGCCAAGCAGACAAGTGCCGTTACAAACTATATGTTTTTGACGCCTTTTCTTTCCACATTGTTTGGGTTTTTGATGATACTAGAAACCCCTGATTTGCCCACCATTTTAGGCGGTTTCATTATCTTATGCGGTTTGGCCCTCTTTCGTTTTGGGTCGCGCTCTGCCGAAAAAATATAAGTACATCTGTCACACAAGGCGGGCGCGGGCGATGACTTTATCGCCCGCGCCCGCCTTTTTGTTTTTTTGGTGTTATTTTTGTTGCAGCAGCGCGTGAAATTCTCCTTCGCTTAAAATCGAAATGCCAAGCTCCTGCGCTTTTTTTAGTTTCGACCCAGCCTGTTCCCCCGCGATTACATACCTGGTTTTTTTGGAGACAGAACCGGATACCGTTCCTCCAAGCGCCTCGATGGCCGCTTTTGCTTCTTCCCTTGTGTACTGCCCCAGGGTGCCTGTCAGTACAAAAACAGTGCCTGCCAAAGGGGCATGCTCTTTGGCATGAAGTTCCGTTGTCTCGTTGACACCTGCTTCACGCAGCAAAGACAATACATGCTGAGACTGGCCATTGGAAAACCATTCTATGATGTATTGTGCTGTGATGCCGCCGATTTCGTGAATGGAGGTAAGCGATTCCAAATCCGCTTGCTCTAGGTTTGATAATGTTTGAAACCGCAACGCCAAAATCTTGGCGGCTTTTTGGCCAACTTGCCGGATACCCAGCGCATAGATCAGACGGGCTAAATCCTGCTTTTTGGAACGCTGGATAGCGGAAATGAGATTTTCGGCCGATTTTTGCCCCATCCGTTCCAAGCCGGAAACATCCTCCGCCGTCAAACGATATAAATCACCTACCGAATGAACCAATCCCGCTTTGATCAAATGTTCAGTCACAGATGGGCCAAGCCCTTCTATATCCATTGCGTCCCGGGACGCAAAATGCACAATATGGCGCGCGAGCTGCGCCGGACATTCCGCTCCCGTGCAGCGGTATGCCACGCCATCCGGATCTCGATGCACCGGAGCGCCGCAAACAGGACACTCGTTTGGCAAATGATAGGGGACTGTTCCTTCCGGCCGCTGATCCATCAATACGGAGATCACCTCCGGTATAATTTCCCCTGCCTTGCGCAGTAAAACAGTATCTCCGATCCGGATGTCCTTGGATGAGATAAAATCCTGGTTGTGCAACGTGGCATTGGTCACGGTTGTTCCCGCCAAACGAACCGGCTCCACCACCGCCTTCGGTGTGAGAACGCCCGTACGACCCACTTGGACCACAATATCCTTGATTTTGGACGGTTTTTCTTCCGGCGGATATTTATAAGCAGCTGCCCAGCGGGGAAATTTCGCCGTGCTTCCCAGCAGCATACGCCCTTTTAAATCATTCAGTTTAACAACGGCGCCATCCATTTCATGGGGAAACGCGTCCCGCTGCTCGCCCAGCTGTTTCACTCGCTCTTCCGCTTCTTGGATGCCGCCGCACAGCCGATGATCGATGACCTTAAAGCGCAACCGCTCCAGATAAGCAAGCGCCTCCATATGTGTTTCGAAGGAAATGCCCTCCGCCATTTGAATGTTAAATACCGCCATATCCAAATGCCGACCTGCCGCGATCTTTGGGTCCAGCTGCCGCAGAGAGCCTGCCGCAGCGTTTCTGGGGTTGGCAAACAGAGGCATCTCCGCCGCTTCCCGCTCCCTGTTGATCCGTTCAAACACAAGGCGCGGCATATACACCTCTCCCCGCACCACCAGAACAGGCGGCGCTGGGTCGATTCGCAGGGGGATCGAAGCAATGGTTCTAATGTTTTCTGTCACATCTTCCCCTGTCACCCCGTCTCCCCTGGTTGCGCCCCGCGCCAATTGCCCGTTGATATACTCCAAAGCAACGGACAACCCGTCCACTTTCGGCTCTACCACATATTGAGGAAAAGACACCTGCCCCCGCACCCTTTGGTCAAAGGCAAGCAGATCCTCCATGGAAAAAACATCTTGTAAGCTCTCCAGCAGAACACGGTGACGCACCGTCACAAAGGCGGAAACCGGCTCTCCGCCCACCCGCTGGGTTGGAGAATCCGGGGTGACCAGCTCCGGATTCTCCTGTTCCAATGCAATCAGCCGTCCTCATCATTTGGTCATATTCATAGTCTGAAATCGTTGGTTCGTCCTTCACATAGTATCGATAATCATGTTCTTCTATTGTCTTTCGCAAGCGTTGTATTTCTGTTGTCACATCCATGGCATGGTTTCTCCTTTTGCTATTGTTCCAGCTGCGCACCATAATCGAAATACGATTCAGATGCTTCTTTCACATTGTCAAACTGACTAAAATAGGTGTAGCTGTCCGGTACCGTGCCAACGATGACCGTTTCTGCAATGTTAACGGTGCTTTCCACGGTTGTGCTGATCACTCCACCCGGTATTAAAATGCGAACTTCCACTGTAATGTGAAATAAAACACTGTGGATCGTCTGGTTAATCCCCGTTGAGCGAAAAGAATTGTCAAATCCGGATTTCACTGTTCCAATGGATAAAACATGCACCGGAATGGCCGGCCCCCAGCCGGACAAAAAAGCATTTTTTGTTAAGTTCCCCAGCGGAATGCTGATCTTTGCCGAAGTAAGGTCAGCCAGATCAGCAAGCAGACGGGAAACCAAGCGATATCTTACCCGGGTCAATCCGGTCATATTGCTCTTCATTGCTGTAATATTCCCCGATTCATCTTTTTCAAACTGAATCAGGTCTTCATAAAAAACCGATTCCTCTGACAGCTCTTTTAAAACAGACGCGTCAATGGACTCGGTTACAACGTTGGATACCCTCGTGTCGGCCAAAGCAACCAAAACAGGTCGCACCTTCCACTGCAGCACAACAATACAAAGCAGCCCCAAGGAAACAAACCAACAAGCCCCTCGATACAATTGATGTTTCAATGTATGAGGCCGGCGCGCAGGCGGAGGCCGCCCCCTCCAGCGCATGGAACGCATACGTAGCATACAGGTCACCCCCATACTTCTACTGTATGCAGCACCCAGCTTGTGCTATTCCGACTTTATTCTTGTCCTGCCAACAATGCCTGTACCGCCAGAAGCACCCCCGTCTTGCCCGATTCATAGGTCAGCCCCCCCTGCAAATAAGCCAGGTACGGACTGCGCATGGGCGCGTCGCACGACAGTTCAATGGAAGCGCCCTGTACAAAGGCGCCGGCCGCCATGATCACTTTGCAGTCATACCCCGGCATATCCCACGGCTCCGGCGTCACAAAGGAATCCACCGGCGCGCCCATTTGAATGCCTTTGCAAAACCGGCAAACCGGCCCCGACGCGCCAAAGGAAATCGTTTGGACGATATCGGTCCGGGCGGCGTAGGACGTCGGATCCGTTTGATACCCTAGTTTTTCCATGATCTTTGCCGTAAAAATGGCAGTTTTCAGCGCTTGCGCCACCACGTGGGGGGCTAAGAAAAAGCCTTGATACAGCAGCCGGTTTTGCCCGACGGTAGGGCCGCATTCTCCGCCGATGCCGGGAGCTGTCAGCCGCATGGCCGCCATTTGAACCAAATCTTCCCGCCCGGCCAGATAGCCCCCCGTTGGAGCCAAACCTCCGCCCGGGTTCTTAATCAACGACCCTGCAATCAGATCCGCCCCCACATCCGTTGGTTCTTGCATTTCCACAAATTCACCGTAACAGTTGTCCACCAAAATCACCACCTGGGGATTGGCCTTTTTGATGCAGGCACACAGCGCCCCGATTTGCTCGATACACAGAGAAGGCCGCGTGGAATACCCCCGAGATCTGGAGATAAACGCCGCTTTCACTCCATCTGCGGAAACCGCCTTGGAAACGGCCTCGAAATCAGGCGTGCCGTCCTCACACAGCTCCACCTGCTCATACGAAACGCCAAACTCTTGCAAAGAGCCGACCCCTGTTCCGTTGATCACCCCCATCAAAGTGTCATACGGCGCGCCCGTAACCGAAACCAAGGTATCCCCCGGCCGCAAAACGCCGAACAACGCGCTGGTGATGGCGTGGGTTCCGTTTACAAAACCAATCCTCACCAAAGCCGCTTCGGCATGAAACACTTCCGCGTAAATTTGATCCAGCACGTCTCTGCCCTTATCATCATATCCATACCCTGTGGTGCCGGCAAAGCAGCCGTCCGCCACACGGTATTTTTGAAACGCGGCCAGAACCTTCTGGCTGTTTGTCAGCGCAATGCGGTCTGTGCGGGCAAATTCCTCTTTGATCTCCTCTTCCGCCCTCTGCGCCAAATCCACCACTGTTTTGGAAAGGCCCAAAGGGTTCATCTGTTCTTCTTTCATTTCTGTTTTCTCCCAATTTTGTTTCAAGACATGATACGTCAAACGCATTCTTCGCTCAGTTTTTCTAAAAATCCACGCACCATACAATATAGCGCTTCTACATCCTTGACGGAAACAACGCTAGACGGGGCATGCAAATACCGCACGGCGGCGGCAATCCCTGCCGTTTTTACGCCGGCCCGGCTGCGCTGAATGGTTCTCGCATCTGTTCCCCCGGAAATATATTGCTTGGTCTGCCACGGCATATCCTTTTCTTCCGCAATGGTTGTCAGCATGTGATAAAGCGCCTTGTCATAAATGGTTCCGCCGTCCATAAAGGGAATCACAACGCCCTTGCCCAAGGCGCACACCTGTTTGTGCTCCGGCACAGTCGGAAAGTCTGCCGCCGTCGTTCCTTCCACCACCAGGGCAATGTCCGGCTGCTCTGAAAATGCGGCTCCAAACGCGCCTCTTGTTCCCACCTCTTCCTGAACGGTAAAGACAAAGGTGCAGTCGACGGGCAAAGGCTCCCGGATCAGATTTAGCAGCACAGCGCATCCCACCCGGTCGTCAATGGCTTTGGCCTGAAAACATCCGTCTCCAAACTCGGTTTGGTACGAATCAAATGCGGCGTATTCCCCCAGCGAAACGTTTTTCTCCGCCTCTTCTTTTGTTTTGGCTCCAATATCGATATATAACTCTTCCGTCTTTGGAATTTTCTTTTCCTCGCTTTTGCCTATCAAGTGATTTGGCTTCAGGCCGATGACCCCCGGGATCCGTTTCCGGGCCGACAAAGACCCGCTTTCCCCAGGACCACCCTGCGATCCACCCCGCCAACGAACGCAAATTTGAGATATCCGTCTTCCGTTATATGTCGAACGATCATGCCCACTTCATCCATATGCGCGGACAGCATTACCTTTCTTCCCGCAGCGGCGCGCTCCTTTTTTGGTGACAATCAGATTTCCCATGGGATCCACCCGAATCCGGTCTGCATAGGGCGTCGCTTGCCTCGATCAGATAGTCCCGCACTTCGTCCTCAAAGCTGGAAACCCCGTTGAGCGCGCACAATACCTTCAATTGCTCCAGCATATCGTACTCATCGGGTTTCCTCCTCAAATGACCGGATGAACGCCGCGAGCAAGGCCGAGACCGCCTCCAGATCGGACAGCGCCAGCACTTCCACCGGGGTATGCATGTTTTTGACCGGCAGGCTCACAACCATTGTGGCGATTCCCTCCCGCACGATTTGCATGGCCCAGCCGTTGGTGCCGGAGCTTCCCTCCATCACTTCGATCTGATAGGGAATCTCTTTCTTCTTGTGCCAGCCGAATCATGCGCTGAGACATCCACCGGGTCATGTTTGGCCCCACGCCGATGGCCGCACCGCTGCCCAAAGCTGAAACGTTTTCTCCTTCGGCGTGTCCGGCGACCGGCCGAAGGTGACGTCCACCGCCACGCAGCAGTCCGGAGCGAATGGCATACGCGCCGTTCCCCGCACCGAGGCCGCCCACTTCTTCCTGGGCGCTGCCCATCACATAAAGATCCACCGGCAGCGGCTCCCGCTGCAGGCGCTCCAGCGCATGCAACAGCGCCGCAGAACCCGGCCCGGTCGTCCAGCGCTTTCCCGCAGAAGCAGTTCTCTCGCCGAGAGAGAAGCAGCCACTTCGAAACACCGCCGGCGTCCCGAGGGGAATTTGCGCTTTCGCCTGCTCCTGGGACAAACCGACATCGATCAACAGCTGGTCCAGCGCAGGCGCCTGGTCAAACATTTCCTTTTCCTGAATATGGGGCGGCAGGCAGGTAACGACTCCGAACAAAGGCGGATCCGTTAAAATGGTTACCTCCCGATCCGCCAATATCCGCAGATCAACGCCTCCAATGGTTTGGAAGCGCAAAAAACCCTCTTCGATTCCGGTGATGATCAGCCCGACTTCATCCAAATGGGCATCCAGCAAAACACGTGCTGCATGGGGCTTTCCGCACCGACGCACCCCGATGAGATTCCCCGCCGTATCCACCCATGTCTCGTCTACAAGGGGCTCCAGAAGCTGGGCCGCGCATTGAATGGCCTGGGTCTCAAAGCCTGAAGGCCCGTTTGCTTCACAAAGCTGTTCTAAAATGGCTCGAATATCCATTTTCACACTCACAATTCATAAATCATTTTTTTGAAAGCGGCACCCCGCTCCGCAAAGTTTTTAAACTGGTCAAATGCCGCGCAGGCGGGAGAAAACAGCACCACATCGCCGTCTTTGGCGGCAGCCTCCGCCGCATAGACTGCTGCCTCAAAGTTCCGGCAGTCTATGATCTCCGGTGTACCTGTTTGATACCCCGGCGCCTGTTCCACGGCAGCGCGAATGCTGGGGGCCGTTGTGCCGTTGAGCACCAGAACCTTAACATGGGCGACGATTTCCTTCCCCAGTTCGTCAAAGGGCAGGTGCTTGTCATAGCCCCCGGCAATTAAAATGACTTTGTCTGGGAAGGAATGGAGGCCGGCAATGGTCCGTGTCGGGCTGGTCCCGATGGAATCGTTATAAAATGCGACCCCGTTTCGGCGCCGGACCAGCTCAATCCGATGTTCCACACCTTTGAAGGAAGCCGCAAACGTTTTGATCACCTGGTCTGGAACAAGCCCTTCCACCGCCGCAATGGCCGCCATATAATTTTCAATATTATGCACGCCGGGAAGCAAAATACGCGATGTTTGGAGGATCTCTCTCGTTTCCTCGCCTTTCCGCATAAAAATTGTATTGCCATGCAAAAAGACACCTTCCTTCGGCGCATGCTTCCGGCCGAAAAACACCACGTTCCCCTTTGCCTTTTTTGCAAATGCCCGGGTGATCTCATTGTCGTAATTCAAAACCAACGTGCCGTTTCTGCCCTGATGCAGAAAAATGTTCTCTTTTGCCGCGATATATTCTTCCATGGAACGATGCACATCCAAATGGTTCGGCGCCAAGTTGGTCGCAACCGCGATATCCGGGCTGGTTTTCATGCTCATCAGCTGGAAAGAGGAAAGCTCTAAAACCACCCAATCCTCCGGGAGCATGTCGCCTGCTTGGGACAGCAGCGGCTTCCCGATATTCCCGCCCAGATAAGTGGTGATCCCCGCTTGCTCCAAGAGCTTCGCGATGATGGTTGCTGTTGTCGTTTTCCCGTCGCTGCCCGTGACGGCAATGATGGGGCAAGGGCAAACATCAAAAAAGACCTCCATCTCCGATGTAACCACGCTGCCGCCGGCAGCTGCTTTCAAAAGCGCGGGATGGTCCGGGCGCATACCGGGGGTACGAAAGACAATGTCTTGATTTAAGTTTTGTAAATAGTCTTCCCCCATTTGCAGCGTCGCCCCCAGGCTCTCCAGTTCCTCGGCCAAATCGCCAAATTGAATGCGGTCGTTTTTGTCACATGCCGTCACAGAGATGCCCGCGCGCAGCAACATACGAATCAGCGGTGTGTTGCTCACGCCGATTCCAATCACCGCGACCCGTTTCCCCTTGATGGAAGCCAAAAACTCTTTTATGGTGGAGCGCATCGTTTTTCCTCCTTTTGTTTCTTGTCACCGTTCGGGCGCCGCGAAATGTTTGGTAAGCGGGCGCTCTTTCTGCTCAATTATAGACCATATTGATAGAAATTTCAATTGAAATTGCACCATAATCCATGGCTTTCCATTGACAACCGTCTTCATTTGACTTAGAATAGAGTGATCTGCCGAAAAAGGGAATCTTATTTTTCGGTAGCTGTCATTGTGAGTAAGCTGGACAGTCGCGCAGACAGGCCGAAAGGCCGTTTGTGAGGAAAGTCCGGGCTCCATAGGGTAAAGATAACGGGTAACGCCCGCCGAAGGCGACTTTAGGAAAAGTGCAACAGAAATATACCGCCACACAAGCTGTGGTAAGGGTGGAAAGGCGAGGTAAGAGCTCACCGGCCGACTGGGAACTGTTCGGTCCTGTAAACTCTATCTGGAGCAACACCGTGGAGGGGGTGGCGTCGAGCGCCAAAGCCGACCCGGCTTCCCCGAGGAGGTGGCTGGAGCGTGTTGGCAACAACACGCCAAGATAGATGACTGTCTTAAAAGACAGAACCCGGCTTATAGGCTTACTCACAATAATGACAGTTGAGGCGCTCTGAGAGCGCCTCAATTTTTCTCCTTCTGCCCCACGCTTGATAAAAATTTCTGATGCATCTATTTCCTTTGACAGCCATACAAACAGGCGGCCGCTAAAGCGGCCGCCTGTTATTTTTTCACACAACTGGCATCCCACGGGAGTCCAGGGCAAATACTGCATATCTCTTTTCTTCCTGCCGCATGATCTGCGCAAAGCAGAAAAGCGGCACCAGGGGAAACTCACGCTCCCACGGAAGCGCTAAAAACACAACCCCCTTTTCTTGCCGGATCCATGCATGTCTCTCTTTCTTTGCCGCCTCCATTAATACAGGGTCATCAAACAGCCGTTCCGGCGTGGGTTCCGTTCGCCACCCGGGTAGATCGCTTCCTTGCGCCGACGGTGCGACCGAAGCAGACGGCGAGGCCGGAGCGGAAGCAGGAAAGGAAAGCACCGCCTCCCCCTTTTGAATCGTCCCTATGGGGTCCAGCGTTTGGCTTGGCAAAACACAATGTAGCATAAGCTGCCCATCTTTTGGGATCAGCGTTCCGAGAGAAAGCCTCCCTTTTTCCCCATATAGTACCCCCCGGTAAATGCCTCCTTGGTCATCATTGCAGGAAACGGACAGCGCAACGCGATCCCCTCGCGGCTCTAAGGCCAGATATCCCTCAAGGTTCCCTCTGATGTAAAAGGGATGCTTTCGTATCGCCACCGTCCTTGGGTCATCGCTTGTGGGGAATGAGAATGAGGCGTCCGACGGGCAGCTCCGCATCGTGGTCTTCCAGTGCATTGGCCGCGCAGATATCTTCCATCGTTGAGGCATATTGCTTTGCCAAGTCCCATATCTGGTCTCCCGCTTCCGTCATCCGCACAACCATAGACGGACGTTTTATCTCTTCCCCTTCCTCTATCGTCACGTCTATGATGCCCGACATCCTCAGGTCAGTCAGAATTTGGAACGAAAAATCTATCGGATACCGCACCTCAAGTCCGCTTGGGGTTGGCGTTGCAAACACTTCCCCCGGGCAGGATATTCTGCAAATGCATGTTTTCGTTTCTTCCATAATGATTCTTTCTTCCACTGGTACTCGCATGCTGGCTTCATAAATTTGATTGTCTTCCCCCAGATACAAAACCATTACCTTGGTTTCCGTGGAAAAGACTTTGTTTTCCTCCTCCTGCATCTGCGCCACGGCACCTGTCATCACATAGGCATCCAACACAGATTTGGGCAGAACCGTCGTTTCAACGGTCTCACGGTTGCTTTTTCTGTTTTCGCCCACTTCACGCAAGCCATGGAAAAAATAATTTTGAACTTGAGGAACCGCCAGACAGGACGTGCTGTATAAATCGGACAAAAGAGTGATATGCCTTTCTTCCCAGGCCTGTGCCTGCGCCAAAAACCCCATGGAAAATTCAAAGCTGCTTCCCTCTCCATCGCTTTCCACACCGATGGAAACATCGGCGGAAACAACGGAAACCGAACAACTGGCGTTCTCTTCCACTCCCTTCATTTCCATCATTTGCGAATAAGGCAGGGTATATTCTACCGTTTGCAAGGAACCTGCCACACTTCGATAAAAAATGCGTATCACCACTTCGCCTTTGAAAATCAGCTTGGTGCCAATCATTTTCGCATCGTCACAAGAAGGAAACAAACGATATTTCAAAATCTCTTCCACCTCTGGTTTTCCGGAGGGGAGATTCATCTGGTCAGAAAACTGAAACGGCTTTTCCCCCACCCCGGTCACCATCCAGATGGTCTGCTCTTTTTGCAGCGTCTGCAAGGAGGCCGTTGGGTCCGCTTCCACTTCTGTGCAAAGTTCTATGGTATCCGGAACATATCCTTCAACATACAGACAAACTTCAACCTTCACTAGAATTTTCCTCGGGTTCATCATTCGTGTTTCCGCCGAGGCAACGGTGGGGTGAACAGAAAGTACCATTTGAGGTACAATAC
Source organism: Oscillospiraceae bacterium (assembly GCA_050950425.1). Taxonomy (GTDB): domain Bacteria; phylum Bacillota; class Clostridia; order Oscillospirales; family Oscillospiraceae; genus RGIG529. The sequence continues at coordinate 89,222 of JBMNHO010000002.1, read as the reverse complement.
CGGCATGTTCTATCTTGCAGGAAAACGGAATTTGAAGGGGTAACCTCTGCAGCCCCACCGTTCCTTCCGGAACATATAACACCGTTGTCTTTACAAAGCCGTCGATTTGCGCAACGCCTGTTTTCGCTTCCTTGTTTCGGATGCAAGCGATCCCTTCCGTGTCTGCAATCCGCAAAATATCCGGGCAAGCATCCGGGACAATCATTTCTGCCGTCTCCTCCTGCTGCACTGTCGTATGTAAAACGGACTCAAAGCAATTGATCTGATTGCGTTTCAGCTGAAGCTCCATACACATCCACTCCTTGTACCCATTTCTCTGGTTTTGATGTAGAAGTATATGAATCAATTCCTTCTCTTATGCCTGACACATTATTTCATGCGAAAGAAAACACGTAGAATCCCTTTGAAAAGCTTAGGAGATTTTACGACGACGATCTTCATTCCAATTCCTCCTTCTTTATTATCGTTTGATGCAATTCCACCCCATGCAGATTAAAGTCACTCCTGTTATAAAAATCATAGCGCCCACCGGGAGTACTCTGGCTAAAATGATGCCAACACCAAAAGCGAAGATGAAGACGCCTCTTGTTTTACGGTTTCGTATGGCCACCCCATCCCCTTTCTCGCTTTGAATACAATCCTTTTTCTTTCATTATACGTATCCGCTGGGAAAAGGTGCAACGTTCCCCTTGATTTTGCGCGGAAATCAAGATTCTCCTTCCCTTTCAACACCATGCAAAAAAGGAGCTCATAAAAAAAGCCTTCAATTGCAGGATATATCCTGCAATTGAAGGCTCATTTGCGATGGGTTTAATATGGCTTTGCTTCTGTCATCTCTCCATAAAGCCGCACATAGCTTTCATGGCGTGATCTGGGGATTGTACCGTTTTTAACTGCTTCCAAAACAGCACAGCCCTTTTCCTTGACATGGGAACACCCCGTAAACTGACACTGCCCCAGATATGGCGCAAACTCACGAAATGCAAATTGCAATTGGTCTGTCTGGCGATTTGCATACTGCACAGCATCAAAGGAAGAAAAACCCGGCGTGTCGGCCACTACGATATCTTCCTCCATCAGAAACAGCTCCACCGTGCGGGTGGTGTGTCGCCCACGGCCCAGCTTTTCGCTCACCTCTCCCACTTCCAACGCCATGTTGGGAAACAGGGCATTGATCATGCTGGATTTTCCAACGCCGGAGTTCCCTGTGAACACAGAAGTTTTGCCCCGCAGCAAAGAACGAAGTTCCTCTATCCCTTCTCCTGTTTTAGCGCTGATTTGCAGCGTGGCAAACCCCGCTTTCTGATAAATGGGATATAGGCGTTCGCTTTGTCCCAAGTCGCGTTTGTTGATGCAAATGATGCTGGGGCAATTCTGCCACGCGCCGATGGCGGCAACCCGATCCAATAAAAACGGATCCGTACGGGGGATGGTTTCCGACGCAAACAGCACCAGCTGATCCACGTTGGCGATGGGTGGACGGAAAAACACATTTTTCCGCTCCAAAATCCCATCCAATACACCCGTATCCTGGGTGAGACGTGTCACAGTAGCCCGGTCCCCCACCAATGGCGTGATGCCCAAATGCCGAAACCGCCCTCTGGCCCGGCATGTAATCTGTGTATTCCCGTCCTGTACATAATAAAATCCGCCGGTCGATTTTAAAATGATTCCTTCAATATGATTATTTTTATTCACTAAAATCAACCGTTTTCGTCGCGTTTAACACGCCGTCAAAATATACTTCAACAATAGACACGCCAATCCCGGTCAGCGTTGGCTGGATGGTGCTGAGGTTGGTGCGGTCAACCGTTTGGTCATACCCCACCTCTCCGTTGACTAAAATACGAACATGCACATTTCCTTCTCCTTGGGGCAGCTTCACGGAAAACGTTTTCGTCGTTGGCTGTTGCGGTGTGTCGCTGGGCTGCACATGCGTCGGCACTGCCGATGGGAGAGAAGAAGGCTGGGTGCTGGGTTTCACCGTTGCCTGTGGGCCCTTGCTGATTTGCAGCTTGACCGTCGTTCCCCCCGCAACCTCCGTTCCAAAGGGAATGCTTTGCCAAACAACCAGGCCCTTCTCTGCATCGCTGTCCACTTCTTCAATGTCTCCAACCGTCAATCCGGCGTCTTCAATTGCTTTGATCGCTGTACGTTCTTTCATCCCCGTGAAAAGCGGAACTGCTATTTTGGTCGGTTTCGGGCCAGAACTGATATATATAGTTACCATATCCCCTTCTGAAGCCGACGTTCCGGCTTTTGGATCTGTGGAAATCACATACCCTTCCGTCACGGATGGAGACTCCTCATATTGAAGCGTCGTTTTCAGCCCTTGTGCTTTCAAAATCCGAACCGCCTCCGTGTATTCTTTGTTGATCACATCTTCCACGGAAATGTCATTTGCATCTTCCCCGGATGAGATGGTCACTGTGATCGTGGAGTTTTTCTTTGCAGTACGACCCGGATTCGGATCTTGATCCACAATTTGTCCCGCTTCAAATTCCGTGTTTGGAACGGTTTCTCCTTCTATAATTTTAAATTGTCGATATTCGTCACTGTTTTGCACCTCTTCCAGGGTCTTTCCAATCAACGTCGGCACCACAATATCGCCGCTGGAAGAGAACATTCCGCTAAAGAAAAAGACCCATAGAAAATAGCCGACACCAAGAACAAACAAAAGGATGGCCACAATGGCCGCAACCAAGAATCCGTTGTTGCCGGAGGATTTCTTTTTTCCCTTTTTCCCCCTGTATATCTCTGGCGGGGGCTGCCGGTTCCCATTGCCTGCCTCAACCGCGGCAACAGGGATTTTACGTGTGGCTTCCGTCTCAAAAGAGTCTAAAACGGGAGCTTGCCGATACGCGAAGTTTGTATTTGGATTTTTGCGGAATTCTTCTAAATCAATCAGCATCTCATCCGCCGAAGAATACCGATCATCCGGAAGAGGCGCCATCGCCTTTAAAATAATTTTTTCCAGCGCCTCCGGGATCTCTGGATTTAATTCTCTCGGGGACAGGGGCATGGAATTGATGTGCTGAATCGCAACGGAGACGGCCGAGTCCCCCTCAAAGGGCAGGCGCCCTGTTGTCATCTCATACAACACAACCCCGGCAGAATAAATATCTGATCTTGCATCCACCCGGCTTCCCTTGGCTTGCTCGGGAGAAATGTAGTGAACAGACCCCAATGCTTCCTGGGTCAATGTGTTTTGCGCGGAAGAGACCAGACGGGCAATGCCAAAATCGGTCACCTTGACGCTTCCATCCCGCAGCACCATGATGTTTTGCGGCTTAATGTCCCGGTGGATGATCCCCCGCCCGTGGGCATGGCTCAGCCCCTTCATAATTTGCGTAATAAAATGGAGAGACTCCCGCCAGTTGAGCGTCCCCTTTTTTTTCATATATTGTTTAAGCGTAATCCCGTCAATCAATTCCATTACAATGTATTCCACATCTCCTGTACGGCTCACGTCATAAACGGCCATAATGTTGGGGTGTGAAAGCATCGCAACAGCCTGAGACTCGTCATGGAACCTGCGGCGGAAGTCCGCATCCTGCGCCAAATCGCTGCGTAAGATTTTAACGGCTACCAGGCGGTTGAGCCGGTGGCACCGGGCACGATACACTTGCGCCATCCCGCCGGAACCAATGACCTCCAAGAGTTCGTATCGATTATCGAGAAATTTACCAATGTATTGATCCATGGTAAATATCCTCCTTTATTGACTGATTAAATTTGAAATAAAACCACTGTAACATTATCAGGTGCGCCACGGGAAAGCGCCGTTTGAAGCAATTTGTCGCAACATATGTTCGGCGCCCCACCCTGCGACACAATCTCTAACAACTCTTCCTCAGAAATCAGATTTGAAAGCCCATCAGAACAAAGCAGCAAGTAATCCCCCGGCGCAAGCGCCACGGAAAATAAATCGCAAACAACGGACTGTTCCGCGCCAAGGGCGCGTGTGATCAGGTTTTTCTGCGGGTGATGTTTTGCCTCTTCCCTGGTTAACTTTCCATGGGAAACCATATCTTCTACCAGTGAATGATCATTTGTAACCCGAGCCAGCGTTCCCCCCGTCAGATGGTACGCCCTGCTGTCCCCCACATTCAAGATAACGGCACGATCGGGCAGCAACGCCGCCGCCACCATCGTCGTTCCCATTCCATGCAGAAGAGGATTTTCCTTGCCTCGCTCATAGACCGCTGCGTTTGCTGTCTGGACTCCCTTCTCCAGAAACGCCCGTAGCTGTGTTTCGTCCAATTCTTTCTGAAGCTCTGGACGCAAACAGTCCATAAACACGCGAACGGCAACCCGGCTGGCGGTTTTCCCGCCTTTCGCGCCACCCATGCCATCGCAAACAACCCCCAGCGATGAGCCGTTTTCCGGGATGATAAATTGGAATGCGTCTTGGTTTTCCGTGCGAACGCTCCCCCGATGGGTAATCCCCCAAATTCTCATGTTAAACCACTCCGTTCTTCCCCTTGCCCTCTTTCTTTTGGCTCTCTCCATTCCGGGATGGCTTTTCCCCGCCCCCGTTTAAATGCTTACGCCTCAGTTGGCCGCAGGAAGCATCAATGTCACTGCCAAGTTTTCTCCTTACTGTCACCGCTACGCCTTTTGCCTCCAGTCGTTTTTGAAAGGAAGCCACGCGCCGGCTTGGTTTGAGTTCTCTTTCTTCTACATAATTGAGCGGAATCAAATTGACATGGCCCGGTGCCCCTTTGAGGCAGTCGGCCAATAAATCGGCTTGGGCGTCGGAATCGTTGATACCGTCAATCATGGCATACTCATAGGACACACGCCGCCCCGTTGTTTCAAAATACCGCCTGCATGCGTCAAACACTGCTTTTATTCCTTCTGTTCGGTTCACCGGCATCAGACGAGACCGTGTCTCATCATCCGGTGCATGGAGGGATACCGATAAAGTTAATTGTAATCGATAACTGGCCAACTTGTCAATTTTTTCTGTCAAGCCGCAGGTAGAAAGTGAAATGTGGCGCATTCCAATGTTCATACCATCCGGGTGGTTCACAAGCTCCAAAAAGCGCAAAACCGCATCAAAGTTATCCAGCGGCTCCCCAATCCCCATCAAAACAATATTGGAAACAGGCAAACCGGACTCCAATTGTGTAAACAAAACCTGATCCAAAATCTCTGACGGGGACAGGCTGCGTACAAGCCCTCCTAACGTGGAAGCGCAAAATGTGCAACCCATTCGGCATCCGATCTGAGAAGAAATGCAAACCGTGTTCCCATACTGATAGCGCAGCAATACCGTTTCCACGCAGTTTCCGTCCCCAAGGCGCCATAAATATTTGATGGTGCCGTCTTGGGCGGAAATTTGTTTTTGTTCTACTTTCGGAGCAGTCAAAACACATGTTCTTTCCAACGTGTCCCGCAGCTTTTTGGGTAAATTCGTCATCTGTTCAAACCGAGTGACGCCCTCATGCATCCAGCGAAACACCTGCTTGGCTCGAAACGCCGGCTCACCAAGCTCCGCCATCCACTGCGTCAATTCATCCACTGTCTTTGATTTCAGATCAATCCGATTCATTCTACTGCCTTTCTGCGCATCCGTGCAATGAAAAACCCATCTGTCCCCTGCACCTGCGGCCACAAAGTCAGCATTCCCTCCGTGGCATTTCCATTTGGACAGGGCATAGAAAACGCCTCTAACGAGAATTCGCTGTGTTCGTCCAAAAACGCGGCGACGACGTCTTCATTTTCTCTTGTTAAAATGGTACAGGTAGAGTAAAGAAGGGTCCCACCCGGTTTGACATAGCGGCTCAAGGTGCGAAGCAGCCGTTTCTGAACGGACGGCAGTGCTTCCATGGGTTCCGGCGTGTGATATCGAATGTCCGGCTTTTTCCGGATCACACCCAGTCCGGAGCAAGGCAAATCCGCAATGACAAGGTCAAATTGCTGTTCCCACTCCGCCCGCTGTTTCCCGGCGTCCTGCACTTCCGTCTGAATGCAGGAAAATCCCAAGCGTGCCGCCCCCTCTTCGACCAATTGCAGCTTGCGCTTATGGATGTCACAAGCGAAGATCGAGCCTGTATTCTCCATCAAAGCCGCGGCCGCAAAGGATTTTCCGCCCGGCGCGGCGCAAGCGTCCAACACCTTCCATCCCTTTTGGGGCGCCGCCGCCATCACGGCCAATTTGGCGGCTGGATCCTGCACCCAAAACAAGCCATCCTGCCACCCTGCCAATTGCTCCAAGCTGCCGGACTGACGCACCTCCAAACAACCGGGCAGCCAAGGGTGGGGCGTTGCCCGACTTTGGTTTTCCAAACTGCTTTTCAGCGTTTCAGGGGTTGCCTTCAGCGGGTTGATCTGCAACGTTAAGCTGGCCTCTGTATTGTTGGCATTTAAACACGCTTCCGTTTCTTTTATGTCCTTTTTTAGTGCAAAGTATATTTCCTTTACAAGCCATTTCGGATGGCTATATCGGATGGAGAGATACTCGATCGGATCTTTTGTGGGAATAGTGGGAAGTTTATCCTGGTGCCGCACCACCTCACGCAGAACGGCATTGACAAGCCCCGGAGAGCGGGGGTTCTTACCGTACTTCTTGGCTAAGTTCACAGATTCGTTGACAGCGGCACTGATTGGAATCTTGTCCAAAAACAGGATTTGATACACCCCCAGACGCATGGCGTTTAATATCTTGTTTTCCAGCTTCCTTAGGGGAACCGTACAAAACTGAGACAGGTAAAAATCGCACAAAGCGCGATTTTGCAGCACCCCGTAGCACAAACGCAGCGCCAATGCGCTCTCCCTGTGATCGAAGTGTTCTCGATTCACTGCATTGTTTAGGTAGGCCCCTGTCCACGCCCCCTCTTCCCCATTGGCAGAAAGCGTGAGCAGCGCAACTTCCCGGGCGGTTTTCATCTGCATTCTCCTTTTTCTCTTATCTCCGCTTTTTCCCCGGGAAATCACAAGGAATGGCCCCGTAAATAGTCGGCAGCCGCCATTTTCTTCCGGCCTTCCGCCTGCAATTCGGTAATCAGCAAAACGCTTCCGTTTCCGCATGCAACCCGGATGCCGTCCTGATCGGCTAAAACAATTTCTCCGGGCTGCCGCTCTGTATGCTCTCCTGTCAGCTTGGACTGCAAAACTTTAAGCTTTCGTTTGCCCAGCTGCGCCGTTGCGGCGGGCCAGGGGTACAGCCCCCGCACTTGATTGTGCAGTGCCGCGGCGGACCTTGTAAAATCCATGGGAGAGAGGGCGCGATTCAACATAGGGGCATAAGAAACGTTTTCCTCATTTTGCTTTGTCCGGGTTGCGGTGCCTGCCTCAATCGACTCAATGGCACGTAAAAGCACAGAAGCCCCCATCTCCATCAGCCGGTCATGCAGCTCTTCCGCTGTTTCATCCGGGCCGATCTCTGTTTTTTCCGACTGTATCATATCTCCTGCATCCAGCGCTTTGACCATATGCATAATGGTAACGCCCGTTTCCTTTTCTCCGTTTAAAATGGCCCAGTGAATCGGCGCGGCTCCACGATATTTGGGGAGCAAAGAGGAATGGACATTGATGCATCCATATGGCGGGATTTGCAAAATGGACTCTGGCAAAATTTTGCCATATGCGGCAACGACGATCATATCCGGCTTCATTTGCGAAATACGCTGCGGCTCTTCCTCACCCTTCAGTGAATCAGGCGTGAAAACCGGAACTTGATGTGTAACGGCATATTCCTTTACAGGGCTTGGGACCCATTGCATCCCTCGATTTTGTTTCTTATCCGGTTGTGTATATACGCCGATGACTTCATGCCGGCTGTTCACCAAAGCGTCCAGAGAAGCCCGTGCGAAGATCGGCGTTCCCATGAATAGGATTCTCATGCTTCCTCCTTCGACATCTGTTGTAATTCCTCCGGTGTAAAAAGGCGGCTTGTATATTTCGTAAACAAAACTCCATTCAAGTGGTCAATCTCATGGCAAAACGCCCGTGCGACAATTTCTTCTCCCGTCATGGTAAACTCATTCCCGTTTCGATCCTGCGCCTTCACGGTCACGGTCATGGGACGTTTTACCATTCCGTATTTTTCCGGCACGCTCAAGCAGCCCTCGAATCCATTTTGCTCTCCCTTGATGGAGACAATCTCCGGATTCACCAGTTCTGTAATCACTTCTCCGTCGGATATCACCGCCACACGGCGCAAAATGCCAATTTGCGGGGCTGCAAGTCCGGCTCCGTCCGCATGAATCAAGGTGTCCCGCATATCGTCCAACAAAGCATGAAGCTTTTGGTCAAAGTTTGTGACAGGGTGTGCCTTTTTAGACAGCACCTCGTCGCCTTGGGTGTATATCTTTCGTACTGACATTCGTGTTTCCTCCTCCAATGACTTTTCAGCGCTCAATCCCATCCGTTTACTTCAATGAAAAGGGAAATGTTTCTGCTGATTTTATCTGTTTGAAACGTGCGGTAAACGCCGGCCAGCAACCTGCGGATGGGTTCTCTGTTTTCAAAAGCAACCACCAGCCGATACCGATATCGGTCATTCAGCTTCACCAAATAGGCCGGCGCAGGGCCCCATAGCTTAGGCGGGTTATGCAGCCAGGGTTCCTGGGCAAACGTTTTTTGCAGGCCCCGTTGCACATGCGCGCACGCCTCCATCACACGGCGCTCGTCCGTTCCCGAAAAGGACAGGGTGAACAAATCGCAAAAGGGCGGGCAATCTCGCAGCTTTCGCAAGGCGATCTCCGTCTGATAAAAAGAATCGTAATCCTGTCTGGCGGCATGTAAAATCACCTCATGCTCCGGCATATATGTCTGGATCACAGCGCGTCCTTGTAGCTGGCCACGGCCTGCTCGCCCCACCACTTGCGTCAAGAGAGAAAAGGTGCGCTCCCCCGCCCGATAATCGTCTATATACAGGGAAAGATCCGCGGAAATAACGCCCACCAGCGTAACAGAAGGAAAGTTAAGCCCTTTCGTCACCATCTGCGTACCGATTAAAATAGGAACTTTTTGTGCTGCAAACCGCTCCAATATGCTACGATGCGATCCGGCAGCAGATACCGTGTCCGTATCCATACGCAGTATCTCAACCCCCGGAAATAGCGCCTGTAGCTCATCCTGCACCTTTTGGGTGCCGGCCCCTATAAACTTCATTTGTCCGCCGCAAGCCTGGCAGGCGTTTGGCATGGGCTGGGAGTAGCCACAGTGGTGGCACATCAGCCTTTCGTTGGCCGAATGATAGGTTAGGTAAACGCTGCAATGGGGGCAGGACGGTGCCGTGCCGCATTCCCCGCATGTTGCCATATGGCTGTTGCCCCTTCGATTTAAATACAGGATGCTTTGCTGCCCATTTTCCAGGTTTCGTGTCAGCTCATCGCGCAAAACAGCGCCAATGGTTCCCCCGTTTCCCTGTCGCAGTTCTTCCTTCATATCCGCGATCAAAACGGAAGGCATTTGGGCTTCATTGTAACGCATAGGCAGCTGAAACAGATGGTATGTCCCTCGTTTTGCGTGATAATAACTTTCGACAGACGGCGTGGCAGACCCAAGCAACAAAAGCGCTCCCGTACGTACACAACGGAATTTTGCAATGTCCCTGGCGTGATACCTGGGTGTCTGGTCCGACTGGTAGGTATATTCCTGCTCTTCGTCCATGACAATGAGCCCCAAATTTTGCAAAGGCGCAAATACAGCGGAACGGGTGCCAACCACCACATCTGCCTCCCCCTTGCGAATTCGCTTCCATTCATCGTACCGTTCGCTGGGGCGGAGGGAACTGTGTAGCACTGCGATTCGGCTACCAAAATAAGCCGTGATCACTTGGAGCAGCTGTGGCGTCAACGCAATTTCCGGAACCAACAGCATGGCGCTCTTTCCGCGGGATAGCGTATCTTGAATCAGTTTCAGATAAACCAGAGTTTTCCCGCTGCCGGTTACGCCATATAAAAGCGCCGCCGCCGCCTGATTGGAATGGCAAAGGGCACGCAGCCCTTCAAACACTGATGTTTGATCCTCGTTCAGTGTGATGGGGGCGGCCTCCGCTTGGGGGCCGTAATCCGGCCGACGAAAATACTCCCGTTGTTCCAATGTGAGTATGCCGGATCTTGCCATATAATGCAGCCTTTGCATGGGAACGCCGGTAAAATAATGCACTTCCCGCATCGTCGCCTCCCCGACCTTAGCCAGAAAACAAACCACCGCATATTGAGCGGGGGCGCGTTTTTTTCGCGTCTCTGCTTTTTGCAGGGCCTCTTCCGAGGGGGAAGCAAGGCGCACAACGCCAATCGTTCGGTCTTTGATATTGCGGGAAGAACTGGCCTGTATCGCCAAAACACCGGACTGAACCAATTTATACAACACCTGTGACAAGGATGCGTTCCCGAGCGCCATGCGGATGCTCTTGAGAGGGGCCCCGCCGCCTTTGGCAAATAGAACATCCAAAACCTGAATGGCGATGGCGGATGTCCCCGCCGCCTCATATGCCTTCTCCGCAGGTACGGCCACCCGATATTCCTCTTGCAGCGCAAACCAGAGCCCTGTTGGCAGCATTGCCTTCACCGCATCATACACTGTGCAAAAGCAACGGTCATGCATCCAAAGCGCCAGCTGAATGCCATCCGTGTCCAGCACGGGGGCTTCATCCAAAACAGCAGCAATCGCCTTGAGAGGACGCTCCTTTTCTTCTGCGCGCAAAGCCAAAACGATTCCCTCTTTCATATGGTTCCCCCGTCCAAACGGAACCATCACGCGCATCCCGGCGAAAATTTTCGCATGCTCCGGCGGGATTACGTAATCATACGGCTTATCAATGGCGAAATTAGCGGAAGAAACCGCCACGCTTGCCACAAACTGCTGCGCCAAAGGTCTTTCCTCCTATCCTGTAAAAGAAAATATATGCAACGGCGCAATGCGTTGCATATACCCAACGTGGCTCCTCCGGCTCAAGAAAAAAGCTCTTCTTCCGATGCCGCCTTTTGCATTTCTTCTAAATCCGGTGCTGTCATCGTCGGATCTTCCGTCGGTTCTTCTTGTTGTCTTTCTGTGATGGTCAGCTCGCCGTCGGCAATTTCATCAATGGCCAGTGTAACCGGCTTATCGTTCAACGGCTCCCCTTTTTCCTCTGCTTCCTCCGCGATCTCCCTGGCACGCCGGGCTACCACATTGACCAGCAGATATCGGTTTTCGATTTTTTGTAAAAGAGTTTTCATAGATGGGTATAGCATGATTCATTCCTCCTCGATCAACTGCATGCAGCGGATTGTCTTGCAGTGTTCCGCCGCCACGATGGACTGTATGTCCGACACTGCGTCTTCCACCGTATGATTGATGACAATATAATCATACAATGGCATTTTTTGAAATTCCGCACGCGCTGTTTTCAGTCTGCTTAAGATTTTCTCTTCATGGTCTGTATTCCGACTCCGTAGCCTTCGCTCCAGCTCGTCAAACGAAGGGGGCGCCAAAAAAATACTGACCGATTCCGGCATTTTTTCACGCACGCGTACGGCCCCCTGGATTTCGATGTCCAGCAATACGTCAATCCCCGCGTCCAGCCTTGCCTTGATTTGCGGAAGAGGCGTTCCGTAATAATTTCCCACATATTCTGCATATTCCAAAAATTCACCTCTGGCAATCATCTCCTTGAATTCATCGTGCCCAATGAAAAAATAATGTGCCCCGTTTTCTTCCTGCTGTCTTGGCGGACGCGTGGTGCAGGAGACGGAGAAATACAACGCTGGATTGCGGCGCAAGACCTCGCGGATCACCGTGCTCTTTCCTGCGCCGGATGGGCCAGATAAAACAAAAAGCAATCCTTTTTTGTTTTTCATGAAAAGTCCCCCCCCTTGTCTTATGCGCCTTCTTCGCCGGTCTCATGCCGGCTGGTCAAACGTCCTGCAACCGTTTCCGGTTGCACTGCCGACAACACAACATGGTCGCTATCCATTATAATCACAGCGCGTGTGCGCCGTCCGTACGTTGCGTCGATCAGTCTGCCCCGGTCTCTCGCTTCTTGAATCAGCCGTTTAATGGGGGCAGATTCCGGGCTGACCAACGCGATAAGCCGATTTGCGGAAACCATATTTCCAAACCCAATGTTGATGAGCTTCAACGCCTCTTGTCCTCCTACTCTATGTTTTGCACTTGCTCTCGCATTTTTTCAATTTCTGCTTTCATATCCACTACGATGCGGGCCATTTCCACGTCGTTCCCTTTTGAACCCAATGTGTTGGCTTCCCGATTGAGCTCCTGCATCAAAAAGTCCAGCTTTCTTCCGATCGGGCCAGCCTGTTCCAACAAACCGGAAACCTGTTCTATATGACTACGCAAGCGTACAATTTCTTCATTCACTGCAATTTTGTCTGCAAAAATCGCCGCTTCCGTCAACAACCGTGCTTCCTCAATTTCTGTATGTTCCAACAACTCTTTCATGCGCTGTTCCAGTTTTAAACGATATTCCAAAACTGTCTTTGGGGAACGAACCTCCGCTTTTTGAATGAGCGCAGAGAGCAGCGATAATCTGGCCTTGATATCGTCGGCCAAGCGCTTCCCCTCCTGTATGCGCATCTCCGTGTGGCTTTTCAGCGCCGCTTTGAGTACACGAACCAAATCGCTTGTCATTTCATCCATATCCTGCGGCGCCTTTTCCACGATGAAAACATCGGAAAACCGCGCCAACGTAGAAACAGAAACATCATGGTTTAAACCAAATGTCTTTCCCATCTCCAAAAGCGCCTGATAATACCCCTCCGCCACCGGCTTATTCAAGGTCACAGTGACTTGCTCCGTTCCTTTTGGGTCCACTGTAAGATAAACATCCACCTTCCCGCGGGAAACGGAGCTTTGCACTTGTGCCTTCAGCGCTTCTTCCGCAAACAAATACATTTTCGGCATTTTCACCGTGCAATCAAAATAACGGTTGTTGACAGAGCGCAACTCCACTGTGACCACACGATCATGCAGGGTCTCTTCTGCTCTTCCATATCCAGTCATACTATAAATCACGTAGGGGTACCCCTTTCCATTGTTTCCTTCTCTGACGTATTTATCTCATTTTCCCCTTTGTTTGTAGGATTTATGAAGATTTTCGAATCAAGTGATCAATGCGTCTGGTGTACCAGCCCGCCAGCTGGGAAAAGCAAATGTCATATAAAACAAACGCGATGTTCCCGCCAACATAAATAATTGCCGTTTGTGCCCACGCCTCTGGAATGGCTGACAAAAACAGCATACGAAAAACAAAATATAAAATACTCAAAAGTCCGTTAAAAAGGGCAAGCTTACAGCACCATTCCAAAACGGGCTTTCTAAGGCGCTCAATGAGACTCTTCAGCATAGGATAATGACCAAACAACAGTGCGTAAAGCAGCACACATTCCTTGGCCGGAAGAAAAAGGAGCGCCAACAAGCCCTGTTCCGACATAGCAGAAAAATCCGCGCATGCAAGCCAGCGCTAATAATGGCTGCCGCCGGGAGCAGGCCCGGCAACAGCCACAATTCCCATCCGTCCTGACGGCGCATAGGATGCTGCCATTAAAACCACCATGGAGAGCGCGATGAGCAATGCGCGTCAACGTCAGTTTCCTTACGTTTCCCATCACAGTTCGCCCTTTGTATCCCCCCGCCGCCATACTCAACACCCTCGCCCGCCGCACAGGCAGTTGAGGCACATCATGCTGGCGCAGCAATCTGCCGCGCTCATCTCTCCCGATGCCCCCGTAGCCCATCGGCCGGTACGCCTGTCCGCCACTTTGCATATAAGACAAGCGCCTGACGATACTCTATGTTCCCCGGCTCCATGCTGCAAGCAAGCTGGTAATGCTGCTGGGCTTCATCCAGCCAGCCCTTTGCGATATGCAACGCTTCCGGTTAAAAAATGCCATTCGGCATTGCGTTCCGGCATCTGCCGTAGCAGCGTCTCCGCCTGGATTAAGATCCCCACGGTTGATCGCATTACGCACCTGCGCGAAATGCTCCGGAGCGCGCCGCCGTAGCCCTGCTGCCCATAGTGCCGTACGAACGGCTGGAACCGCCGGCAGAACCGCCCGTTGCCGCTGCGCATTTTCGTGATGGCATCATACGCCTCGTTGATCTCTTTCATTTTTTCTTCCGCAAGCTCTGAAAGCGGATTGTTCTGGTAGTTATCAGGATGGTATTTGCGTGCCAGTTCCCGATAAGCGCGTTTTAATTCCTCGTCACTCGCGCTCGGAGGACACACCCAACACGCTATATGGATCATTCATATATTATTTCTCCTATTTTTTTGCTTTGATTCCACTTTATCTTTTTCCCGGAACGCACTCGCATTCCGGAAGCAGGGAGTCCCAAGTATAAAATATTGTCCAAGATGTCCGACCAATGCCCCGTCTGAAGCAAAGCATATGCAGATGCGGCCAAATTGAGGGAATGCCGCATGGTTGTTTCCAGCAAGGTCCTTTCCTGCTCCGGAAGCAGAGGCTCCGTCAGCGCAAAGCGGGCAATGAGCGGGTTATAGCGGCCGCGCTTGAAATCTTCTTCCAAATCATCGTATGCATCCGCCAAATAAATCCATCTTCCAATATGATATAAAACCTCTTCTATCGCGCTTTTTTGCTTCGTTTGTTCGACTGCACCTGCCCCTTGCAGCAGCTTTGCAAACGTATCCGCTGCCCGGTCCAAAGAAGGGCACCGCTCCAGTTCCAGCTGTCTCAGCTCTGAAAGGCACTGACGCACGTGTGAATCAAATGCCCTGCGCCGTTTTGCTGCCTTTCGATAAGAGCGCCGCAAAAAAACCGACAGCAGCCTGGCAACAGCGCCACGAAAAAATCCTTCATCCTGAACCGTGTCTCGCAGCTGCCAAAAGCTGAGGATGACGCTGGCATCCGCCGCCATTTCAAATCCTTTTGTTGCCGCGCAAACACGGCGGCGGCGAAACGGGCTTGCGATGCACCGACACATACGATCCCCCAGGCCGTCGGACCCATCATCCAAAAGCATGGCAAGAAAAGTGAAATCATAATTAAGCAAAAAACGTGCCTTCCATCCGCACTTGCGGCCCATTTCATGGCACAAGCCACAATATGCACTCTTAAACTTTTGAAATTCTTTTACCTTTAATTCACCGGCCATAGGAAGTATATAACCAAACATCGCCTCACCTTGTCAGAGAGACTGTGATTTTATATTCTCCGACGACCCCCGCGTCTGCGTAGCCGTTTAAATAAACCTTGACAGGCACACTATAGCTTCCTCTGGCGCTGTCCACTTCGCTTAAGTCCGCAACGGCGCGCAGATGATACGGCTGTACCTGGGCCACTGCCTCTTCCGTGCCCCGCACGCCCACCTGCAGGCTTTTGGTCACCAGGGATACATTTACATTTTTCGGAATGTTCACAAAGCCAATGTCTGTCACTTGGACCGCCTGCGTCACAAGACCCATGATGGACAGCTTGACCTTGGCCTCTGTCGTCCCGCTGATGTTTTTTACATTGTTGGGCAAAGGGATGGAGAATTCCACCTCTCCAGACCCCAAAATTTTAGACAGGTCAATGCTGCCAATGGTAATGGAATCGATCCCCGCGAGATCCGGCTCCTCCCCTGAAAGGGTGATGCTGGAAGGCTCAATCGCCACTTGCGCGTTTTCCTGCTTGGCGCCGCCGCCTGCTTTCAGCTCTACCCGCAGAGGCACGTCTTTTACAATCACCACCGGCAAGGTTACGTTGACCGTTTCCACGCTTTTTTGTATCTCATCCGAAACAACCTCGTTTCCGTCATAATCCAGCAGTTTATATGCCATATCGGCGGAGAGTGTTTCCGTTAAATCCTTCCCTGTTAATGTGACCTCCGCATTTTTCACCTTTGCGATTTCCAGCTCTTCACCGCTGATCTCAACGGTTTCGGGAGATACGAGCATTTTGTCGCCCACATACCCCTCTGCAACGCTGCCTTCAAACGTAGCCACCACTTCCACTGTTTTGGTTACCATGCGTCCTAGCGTTACATCTACATAGTTGCTGCTGCGGTCTAAAACTGTCACATGGTCACCCATGGTGATATAGGCTGGAAATTGAATCTCATATACCAATTGATGCAGACCTGTCACCACCAATTTTGAAAGATCCGCTGTGACGGTAATGTTGTTCCGGCTGAGCTGCGTCAGCGTCTGTCGCTTCCCCTGTAAACGCAGGGAAACAGTTGCTGTTTTGCCGGAAACCACCATCAAGTTTTCTTCGGCGAGTGCGCTTTCCCCCACAAAGGTAACCGGAATGTCAGAAATTGTGACTTCAATGTCCGGATTTTCCACGTTCACAACATAGGCCCACAGCACAATGGCAATGAGAACCGACAGAACAATATAGAACGCCTTGTTTTTTTTGATGTTACTGATCATCTCGTCTCGTGTCCCTTTTCCTCTTGAATAAATTCTTTGGATCAATTTTTTTCAAGCCGCCCGCTCGTTTTTCCCCCGGTTCCGCCGGCAACAACTCGTTGCGTAGCAACCGCTCCAATGTTTCCGGGGCCAAGTGACGCTTTAAAATACCCCCAACCGCGACGGAAATGGAGCCTGTCTCTTCCGAAACAATGACCGCCACCGCATCAGAGCTCTCGCTTACGCCGATCCCCGCGCGGTGCCGCATCCCAAGCTCACGGCTCAAGTGTACATTCCCGGACAAGGGAAGCATACAGCCTGCCCCGGCAATGCGGCCTTCCCGCACAATGGCGGCGCCATCGTGCATGGGCGCCTTGGGGTAGAAAATGTTTTTGAGAAGCTCGCTGGAAACCGATGCGTCCAGAACCGTTCCCGTTTTAATGGCGCCCTCCAGCAAGTGTTTTCGTTCGAACACGATCAACGCGCCTTCCCTCGCCTTAGACATGACGACGCAGGCCGTCACTGTATGAGAAATGACATTTTCAAGGCTGTTTGGCACAGACTGTGCGAAAACGTCGCCCAGGGAGCTACGTCCCACTTTTTCAAGCATCCTCCTCAGCTCCGGCTGGAACAAAATGATCAATGCCAAAAAGCCCATTTCCACCGCTTTGCTTAAAATAAAACGCACCACATTAAGCTGTAGCAATGAGGAGACCCACAATGCTGCTAACAGCAGAAAAATCCCCTTTGCCACTTGTGCCGAACTGGTACGTCGAATGAGCTTCATCAAATGATACACCAAAAAAGCGATGACAGCAATATCGATGAAGTCTGTCAATTTAATGGTCAACGCGTAACTCCAAACCGTATAAAACCACTGAATTAAAACTTCCATACTCCTGTCTCACCTCCCGAATCATCTGTTTTATTATATCCTATCCCAATCTCCTTGGCAAGAAGATTGGGAAATTATTATGCACAGCAATCAGAAACACATAGTGTGTACTTTTTATATTTTCGGCAAAACTATGCGTATCCTGAAAGAAAGGAAGGAACATGAATATGAGTCTCATATCCTGTACCAGCAACTGTGTCTATCAGGAAGACGGGTGCTGCACCTTAGAGCGCACAGTATCCAGCGGACAGCCCGTCAACGCAACGGATTGCATCCACTTTATCCCGAAACGCGGCGCTACGCCAAACACGCATCCAATGCATCTTTTAGATTCTTCACCGGGATGAGAGCCAGTCCCTCAGGTGGCTCAATAGACGCGCCGTCTCGCGCCGGCACCAAACAAGCCTCGAACCCCAACCGTCTCATTTCAGAAAGACGCTGAGACAAATTTTGTACCGAGCGCAGCTCCCCTGTCAGACCTACTTCTCCCACAGCGGCCACGTTTCCGGGAAGGGCACGCTCCAAATAGCTAGACGCCACGGCAAGTATGGCCGCCAAATCTGCCGCCGGCTCATCAATCGTCAATCCGCCGATGACATTCAAATAAATATCGCACCCGGAGAGCCGAAATCCACCGCGTTTTTCCAGCACAGCCAGCAGCAGCGCCCCCCGATTATAATCAAATCCATTGCTTGTCCGCCGGGGTGTTCCGAAGCTGGTGGCCGCGACCAGCGCCTGCACTTCAGCCAAAACAGGGCGCGCCCCTTCTATCACACAGGTCACGCAGGCCCCCGGGGTGTTGAGCGGTCTGCCCGCCAACAAACGTTCCGATGGATTCGGCACTTCAATCAGCCCGATATCCCCCATTTCAAAAACACCGATTTCATTTGTGGCGCCAAACCGGTTTTTCACCGCCCGCAAAATGCGAAATGCCATGTGCTGCTCTCCTTCAAAATACAAGACACAGTCTACCATATGCTCTAAAACCTTTGGTCCTGCAATGGAGCCCTCTTTGTTCACATGGCCAACGAGAAACACGGTGATGCCCTTTTCTTTCGCCAGCCGCATCAGCGACATGGCGCATTCCTTCACCTGCCCTACACTGCCAGGAGACGTCGTCAGAGACTCCCGGTAAAGGGTCTGGATGGAGTCCACAATTAAAACGCCCGGCATCAAATCAGAAGCGACGTCCAGGATATCATCCAAATTGGTTTCTGATAGCACATAAAGCCCGTCGCCCGACACACGAAGGCGGTCTGCCCGCAGCTTTAACTGACGCTCCGATTCTTCCCCGGAAACATAAAGCACGGACAGCGTGCGGCAAAGATATGTACAAATTTGCAGCATCAGCGTGGACTTCCCAATGCCGGGCGCGCCGCCCACCAATACAAAGGACCCCTGCACCGCGCCGCCCCCCAGCACCCGGTCCAATTCGTTTAATCCCGTTGGAAAACGCAGCTCCGCGCCGGTCTCCACCTTTGAAATCAGATGCGGCTCCGCCTGGCTGCTTCTCCGCCGGCTTCCCCCGGCTCCCGTTCCTTTTGTTCGGCTCCGTTCCCCTGTGGACAGCTCGCCTTCCACAATGGTGTTCCACGCGCCGCATGCGCTGCATTTCCCTCCCCATTTGGGAAATTCATTGCCGCACTCTGTGCAATAAAAAATCGTTTTGGCTTTCATACTGGCTTCTCCTTTGTTTTGTCTCATGACGCTCCATAATAAACAAGCGTCGACGCGGCCAACGCAGCGGCTATTTTCGTCTGATATGTATCTTGCAACAGCTGGGATTCTTCTTTTGCATTTGATAGAAACCCGCATTCAATTAAAATAGCGGGTCTGGTGCAATGTTTCATCAAATAAATAGAGTCGGGTATTTTGGCCGCTTGCCTTTTGTTTTTTGGGTTTAGCGTTTGGCGCAGGCACTCTTGCGTTTGTACCGCCCATTCCAGGCTACTGGCCTCGTCTGCATAAAACACTTGCGCCCCCGCTAATTTGGAACTGGAATAAATATTTTGGTGAATGCTGATCAGTACGCCGTTTTCCGTTTCGTTCACCAATTGCACCCTTCTTTTCAAATCAGACCGCTTTTTTTCACGGATCGTATCGGCGGATGTATCATGAAGGGAAATATCTTCCCGCCGCACCATGACAGTGGGTACGCCGTAAAAATGTAGCAAGTCATCTAACTTGCATGCAATAGACAGGTTGATCCCGCTTTCAACGGTACCGGAAGGGGAGACGGCGCCGCCATCCTCCCCGCCATGCCCTGCGTCAATGATCACTGCTACGCCGCCCATGCGGACGGAAGAAAACGTTACCACAGAAAAGGGACGATATAGATCCCAATATGCAACGATTAAAACGCAAAACAGGATCCCCAGAAACAAAAGCGGCTTCCAACGAACGTGATTCACACAGCTCCCCCCTTTGTTGGCACTGTATGAAACCGTGACTTGTCCTTATGCCCATCCGAATTTTATAAAACCTTGTGGTATCATGTTCCGCTTGAGAATATGATACCACAAATCATTTTCCTTTACATGTTGTTTTCCAATTTACTTCTTTTTTCTTCTTTGCCGCAACAACTGTTGCATCTTTTTCAAGAAATGGTCAATCTCCCTCTTGTTGTTGAACGCGGAAACACTCATGCGGACCGTACCCTCTTCCAATGTACCCGCCGTCTGATGGGCCAGCGGCGCGCAATGCAGCCCTGCCCGAACGGCAATGCCTTGGCGGGCCAACCACTGTGAAACCTCCTGGCAGTCCATTCCATACACCTGAAAAGATAAAACGCCTGCTTGGCAATGAAAATATTCGCTGGCAAACACCCGTATGCCGATCATACAGGACAAACCCCTGACAGATTCCATGCCCAAATCCCGTTCATGCTGCAAAATTGTTGCGGTGGTTTTGCGGGAAACGAAACGAATTCCCTCTAAAAGTCCCGCGATCCCCGGAATGTTGTGTGTCCCCGCCTCCAGGCAATCCGGTAGAAAATCCGGCATTTCAGCAGATTTGGATAAGCTGCCCGTTCCGCCTTCCAAAAGGGGTTTGGGCACCGTGTCCCCGCCGCAAAGCAGAAGCCCCGTTCCCTGAGGGCCATATAAACCTTTATGCCCCGGCATCGCCACAAAAGACGCGCCCCATTTGCTGCAATCCACAGGAAGCGTCCCGGCTGATTGAGATGCGTCTACGATAAGGGGAACCTGAAACTCCCGGCACAATGCGGCGATTCCTTCCATCGGCAGAATAAATCCGAATACATTGGAAACGTGGGTGCAGACAACAGCCGAAACGCCCAGCTCAAGCTGGGTGCGCATGCTGCACAAGATAACCTCCGGCTCAAACAAGGGCGCTGACGCAACACGACATGTTACGTTTGGTATGGCATGGAGCGGCCTTGTAACCGCATTGTGCTCATATCCAGACACCAAAACTGCATCTCCGGGCCGCACCACGCTTTTGATGGCGATGTTCAGCGCATGGGTGGCGTTGGATGTGAAAACAACCCGCTCCGGGGCAATGTGAAACAGCTCTCCCGCTGCCTCTCTGCAGGAAAACGCAACTTCTTCCGCCTTGGTGGAAGTTGGATATCCCCCTCGCCCCGGACTTGAAAAATGGTCAACGGCGTATGCAGATGCCCTGCGGACAGAAGCAGGCTTTTGCAGCGTGGTAGCGGCACTATCAAGGTAAATCATTCCAGAACCTCACTGTATCGCCCCTCGCCATCCGACATATAGACACGCGTAATCGGAAAGTCCACTTGTTTTAAAATCTCCATTGCCATTTCAAATCTCCGCTCCGACACTTTGACAGAATGGCTGCATCCATCTTTTGCAAGCCCCTGCGGTGTGCGTGTAATATATGCCGAAATGCCGGCGCGCTCTAATATGCGTTTCGCCCGCTGGGCATAGGTCAGCGAGCGGCAATTGATTAAATAATATATCATAGACACCAGTGCTCCTCTCCTGCCTTATACCGGTTCTTTCACACGGCGGCCAATTCGTTGGCCAACCAGTCTTATAAAACATATCAATATATTGTATGATGGGGATGTTCCTTTTGCACGTTGAATGGAACCCTTCGTTTTTGCAAGAATGGATAAAATTCACTTGCATTTCTTTTTGTTTGAAGCTATGATAAGGTGGATAAAATGGCAAAGGGAGGCTTTTTCATGTCGAAAGACATTCTGTCAGTGATCGCCGCCGGAACCGACTCTTTTTCCAAGGGGCAGAAGCGAATTGCCGCATATATTTTAAATTCATACGACAAAGCGGCCTTTATTACCGCCAATCAGTTGGGACAAGCCGTTGGCGTCAGCGAATCCACCGTGGTTCGTTTTGCCGCTGAATTGGGGTATGACGGCTATCCCGGCATGCAGCGTGCCCTGCAAGAAATGGTGCGCAACAAGTTAACCAGTGTGCAGCGGATTGAAATCGGAAACGACCGGCTGGGAAACCAGGATATCTTGTCCCAAGTCATCCATGCCGATATTGATAAATTGCGCATGACTCTGGATGAAGTCGACCGTGTGAGTTTTGAAGGTGCCGTGGACTCCATTGCAAAAGCAAAACGCATCTATATCTTGGGGGTGCGGTCCTCGTCTGCCATTGCCAGTTTTTTAGGATTTTATTTCAACCTCATCTTTGACTCCGTCTCTTTGATCCACACCAATTCCGTCAGCGAGGTGTTTGAACAGCTGCTCCGCATCGGCCCGGATGATGTGTTCATCGGCATCAGCTTTCCCCGCTATTCCAGCCGAACCGCCAGGGCCATGCGCTTCGCGCACGACCGGAACGCCACCACCATTGCCATCACAGACAGCGAACGCTCCCCCCTTTCCAGCTGGGCCACCTACAGCCTTTTGGCCAAAAGCGACATGGTCTCTTTTTTAGATTCTCTGGTGGCGCCGCTTAGTTTGGTCAACGCGCTTTTGGTGGCAACGGCACATAAGCGGATGGATAAGATCTCCTGTGCCTTTGAAACCCTGGAGCAAATTTGGGAAGAGTATGAGGTTTATGAAAAAGATGCATCAGAATCAGTTTGATCTGTTTGATATCATTGTGGTCGGCGGCGGCGCCGCCGGCATGATGGCCGCTCTTACCGCCGCGGAGCAGGGTGCGCGCACGTTGCTTTTGGAGCGCAACGAAGCACTGGGAAGAAAACTGGCCATTACCGGAAAAGGCCGCTGCAACATCACCAACGCATGTACCCCCGACGAAGCACTGCAAAACATCCCCCGGGGCAACCGATTTTTGCACAGCGCCTTGTCTCGTTTTTCACCGGAGGATGCCATGTCCTTTTTTATCCAGCTGGGTGTCCCGTTAAAAACAGAGCGGGGTAACCGGGTTTTTCCGCAGTCTGACCGGGCTTTTGACGTTGTTTCCGCGCTGCGTAACGCGCTGAATGCAAACGGGGTCTCTGTCGTCCAGGCACGGGCCGCCTCCCTGCTTCAGAAAGACGGCCGCGCCGCCGGTGTGCAAACAGAGCAGGGAGAGTGTTTTTCCGCCCCCGCCGTCGTGCTGGCTACGGGGGGCCTGTCTTACCCCCGCACCGGCTCAACCGGAGACGGGTACCGCATGGCGGAAACCGTGGGACATACCATTGTTCCGGCACGCCCCTCCCTCATTCCTTTGGAAACAAAGGACGATTTTTGCGGCCGGATGCAAGGGCTTTCCCTCAAAAATGTCGGTTTGCGGATGATCGACGCAAAAGGAAAGCTTATTTATCAGGACTTTGGTGAGCTGCTTTTCACTCATTTTGGCGTTTCCGGGCCTATTGTTCTTTCCGCCAGCGCGCATATGGATGTACGAGAAGCGGGGTCTGCCACTCTGCTTCTAGATTTAAAGCCTGCGTTGGACGAAAAAACATTGGATGCCCGTCTGGTGCGGGAGTTCGATGCCCATGCCAACCGCGCGGTGCACAATATTCTGCCTTCCCTCCTGCCCCGGCTTTTGATCCCTGTGATGATAGACCGCTGGGGCGTCCCTGGGGAAACAAAGGGAAACAGCATCACAAAAGCCCAGCGGCAGGCCTTGCTGCGCCTGTTCAAAAGGTTTGACCTTTCCGTCAAGCGTCCTCGTCCCATTGCAGAGGCCATCATCACCTCCGGCGGCGTGGAGCTTTCAGATGTCAACCCTTCCACCATGGAGTCCAAGCGGGTGCCAGGGCTCTATTTCGCCGGTGAGGTCTTAAATGCCGACGCATACACCGGCGGATTTAATTTACAAATTGCCTGGGCCACCGGCCGCGCTGCCGGCCTACACGCGGCGCTTGCATATTCACAAAGGAGCGAATTCGATGGATCATCCAATTAGCGTGGCAATCGACGGCCCGTCTGCCGCCGGGAAAAGTACCCTTGCCCGCATGCTCGCCGCACGTCTCGGCTTTCTTTATGTAGACACTGGTGCTATTTACCGTACAGTTGGATTGTTCGTTTATCGGCAGCAGGTCAATCCCAGAGATGAAGCCGCCGTGTCCAGCTTGCTGGACACGTTGCAAATCCACCTTCGTTATGAAGACGATGGCTTGCAACATATGTATCTGGGAGAAGAAGATGTATCCAATGCCATCCGGGAGCACTTGATGTCCCAGTACGCTTCCGATGTATCCACTTTACCCTCTGTACGGCAATTTCTCCTCTCCATGCAGAGAAGCTTGGCGGCATCCGGCAATGTTGTGATGGATGGGCGCGACATTGGAACGGTCGTTTTGCCCCACGCCGATGTGAAAATTTTTCTCACTGCCAGCGCCGAAGAGCGGGCGCGCCGGCGGTTTCTGGAATTACAGGAGCGGGGAGAAATCACACCGTATGAAACCGTCTTGCAGGACATCCGCCAGAGAGATCTGCAAGATCAAACCCGTGCCACTGCCCCACTGAAACAGGCGGAAGACGCTGTCCTGATTGATAGCACACACCATTCCATTGAAGAGTGTTTGTGTATCATCGGCTCTTTGGTGAAATCTGTCCAAATGAAGCCAATATCAAGATCTCACACGCAGAATGGAGACAACGGATGAATCGATTTTATTCTCTTGCTCTGGGCATTTTAAACGTGACATTCCGGCTGATCTATCCCTTGAAAATCATTGGCAGAGAGAACATCCCGGAAGGCGCTGCCTTGGTCTGCGCCAACCACAGTTCTTATGCAGATCCTGTCATGATCGCCCTTGCCTTTACTTCGAAGCACCAACTGCATTTTATGGCGAAAGCGGATTTGTTTGATAAGCCGGTCTTGGGTGGTATTTTGCGCGTTGCAGGCAGTTTTGGCGTCCATCGGGGAACTGCGGACGCGTCTGCCATCAAACAGGCCATGAAATACTTAAAAAATGGGGAAAAGGTTATGATGTTTCCAGAAGGGAAGGCGCATCCGCGGGGAAGACGCTGCCGCCGCCAAATCAGGCGCCGCTATGCTTTCCATTCGAACCGGCATTCCCCTGCTCCCGGTACACCTTCCTGCAAAAAGGACGTCTGTTTCACCGCAACGTGATCGTCATCGGGGAAGCGTACCATCCCCAAGCGGCAAACCGAAAAGCAACAGCAGAAGAATACCGCGCGGTAGCGGATGACTTGTTGCAACGCATCACAGCCCTAGGAAAAGAAATATGAAACAGATATTTTACTCCAAATCTGCTGGATTTTGTTATGGTGTCAAACGTGCTGTAGAAATGGCGGAACAGGCGGCATCCGCCTCAATCCCCTATGTTATGCTTGGGCCTATCATCCACAATGATCATGTGATTCAAAAATTGGAAAAAATGGGTATCTCTTGCGTACAAGACATAGCGGAAATTCCCCCAGGAACCGGTGCCATCATCCGTTCCCACGGGGCCAGCCCTCAAGTTTATGACTTCGCTGCGCAAAAGAAACATTCCGATTCTAGACGCCACTTGCCCAAATGTCGCAAAAATCCACCATTTGGCCGTACAAGCGGAACAGGCGGGAAGACAAGTGATCCTGATTGGAACACCGGAACACCCGGAAATTATGGCTGTCGCTGCAGAATGCCGCACCCCTCTCATCTTCCCGCACTTGGACTTTGTAGAAAACTACTTGTCATGTCACCCCGATTTTGGTAAAATCCCCATCACCATTCTTGCGCAAACCACACTAACCCGACAAATATGGGATAGTTGCGTTGGAAAACTAAAAAAAGAGTGTACAAATTGCGAAATATTTGATACAATATGTAACGCTACGTATATGCGGCAGACGGAAGCCCGGGAGATAGCCGCCCGGTGTGATGCCATGATCGTAATTGGAGACAAAAAAAGCTCCAACACAAGGCGGCTTGCTGAGCTTTGCCGCGCGGTCTGCCCATTGGTGCTTCATATTGAAGAAGCTGCCGGCTTGGATTTGCAATTGTTGCGCCAAGCCAAAACGATCGGTGTCACAGCAGGCGCTTCTGCGCCTGCGTGGGTAATAAAGGAGGTCTGTAAGAAAATGAACGAAGATAAGATGGAAAAAGTAACCAGCGAAACCGCCGAACCTGTCGCTGCAGAAGCCAACAGCGCTGCAGCAGAAGCCCCAGTTGTAGAAACAGTCAGTGATGGGGAAGAATCTTTTGCGGAGTTGCTGGAGCAATCCATTAAAACATTGTATACAGGGCAGAAGGTGTCCGGCGTTATCACCGGCATCACACCAACGGAAATTTATGTGGACTTGGGCGCCAAACAAGCCGGGTACATTCCAATCGGAGAACTCACAGATGATCCAACTGTGAGTGTAAATGACATGATAAAAGTGGGCGACACCATTGAAACATATGTGATGCGCGTAAACGATGTAGAGGGTGTTGTGGCACTTTCCAAAAAGCGTTTGGATGCAGCAAAAAATTGGGAAGACCTGGAGGTCGCTCGAGAAGAGAAAACCATTGTAGAAGGAATCGTCACAGAAGAAAACAAGGGTGGCGTGGTTGTCTCTGTCCGCGGCGTTCGCGTTTTTGTCCCTGCGTCTCAGACTGGTTTGCCGAGAGATGCCAGCATGTCTGAACTGGTCAAGCAAAAAGTGAAGCTGCGCATCACAGAGGTCAATCGTTCTCGCCGTGGCGTGATGGGGTCGATCCGCGCCGTTCAGTATCGAGGAGCGGAAAGCCGCCGCGGAAAAAATCTGGAGCGAAATCGAGTCGGGTATGCGGTATTCCGGCGTGGTAAAGTCCCTTGACTTCTTATGGCGCCTTTGTGGACATCGGCGGCGTTGACGGCATGGTGCATATCTCCGAGCTGTCTTGGAGCCGCATCAAAGATCCTTCCGAGGTGGTTTCCATCGGCGACCATGTAGACGTGTATGTGATCGCGGCGGACAAGGAGAAAAAGAAAATCTCCCTCGGCATGAAAGACCAGAGCGAGAATCCTTGGGCAAAGTTTATGGACACTTACCAACGTGGACGACATTGCGACGGTCTAGAGTGGTCAAGCTGATGACGTTTGGCGCCTTTCGCCGAAATCATTCCGGGTGTTGACGGCTTGATCCACATTTCTCAAATCGCCCCCCACCGCATTGAGAAACCCGGCGATGTTTTGTCTGAAGGCCAGATGGTAGATGTCAAGATCATTGCCATTGACGAGGAAAAACATAAGGTTTCTCTGAGCATCCGGGAGGCGCTCGCAGATAACGCGACTCAACGGGGATTACGACGAAGAATAGCCCGTGGCTTTGCATCGCCTCTTCCGTGACACTTGGCATGCTCATATACATTGCGAAGCAGGCAAGGTTCTGTTCCATGCGGGACATAGAATCCTGGATTTCTTTTTTCTCCCCAGCTTTTTCCCTTCCTGCTTGGTCTCACTGTCAAAGTTGCTACTATTCAATTTTCAACTTGCAAAAGAAGGCGGAATGCGTCCGAAAGCTTTGAGCCCCCTATCCTGAACGTATCCCTTGCATCCATTTCCCCTCTTTGCAGCTTCTTCCTTCGATTGTCTCTGCGTTCTATCCCTGTCATTCTTGCAGGATTTCGCGTTGAATAATCGTATGAAACACAATGTATTGTTCTTGATGTTTTGAACGGCTATATCTGTAAAATTACATAATTTATAAAAAGAGTATTTACATGCGGTGCTTTTGTGTGCTATAATACCAGCATCGCAAAAAAGAATCATTTGGAGTTTTTCCTCTGGTCTCTTGCAATATTCTGCCGGAAGGCAAAGAAACATGTGCATCTTGTACGACAAGGAAAGGGCTATACATTCTTTTGTAAAATCCAGAACGGGAGGCTTTACTCCAATGCAATATCAAAAGAGCAATGACGTGTTGAATACCACCAATCGCGGCAACCCTGCAGAATCCGGTCTTTGTACTCTGTGCCGGGCCGATTGCAAAGGCAAATGTGAAACCTGGCTGTCCAGTATGAAGGGCAGAAAAATGCTGTACCCCCGTGACTTTGGATTGGTAACGGCTGGCAGTGCAAACAATCACCATGTCGGCGTTAGCTATAACAATCTGCGTATCCAGGGATATTGCTATGGTGCAGAAGGATTGGCACCCGGACTTTCTACCAATCCTGACGATTGCATTTTCCCCAATGTGACATTAGAGACAGAATTTGGTAAAGCAGTCAAAACCAAAATCCGCGCACCCATGATGACAGGCGCTTTGGGTTCTACTTTTGTCGCCGCAAAATATTGGGATGCATTTGCCACTGGCGCTTCCCTTGTTGGTATTCCGGCAGTTGTCGGAGAAAACGTGGTGGGCGTGGACAAAAACTCTGTCTTGGAAAATGGCAAAATTGTTTCTGCGCCTGAACTGGATCGCCGAATTGAAACCTATATGAAATACAACGATGGTTATGGTGCAATCATCATTCAAATGAACGTTGAAGATACCCGTAACGGCGTTGCAGAATATGTGGCCCGGAAATATGGCGACTAAGGCCATCATCGAATTAAAATGGGGTCAAGGTGCCAAAAGACATTGGCGGCGAAATTCAGGTAACCGATTTGGATTATGCCATCTTTCCTGAAAAATCGTGGCTATGTGGTGGATCCTGATCCTACCCTCCCCGAAAGTACAGGAGGCTTATCGAGACGGCGCGATCAAATCATTTGCACGCCACAGCCGTTTGGGCGGAACCAATTTGTCCAATTGGGAACAGGTGCGGGAAGATTTCCATCATTCCGTTGAATATCTGCGTGGCCTCGGCTTTACCCGCATCACTTTGAAAACCGGTTCTTATGGCATGGAAGCATTGGCAATGGCCATTCGCCTTGCAACAGAAACCAAGCTGGACCTTCTCACCATCGACGGCAGCGGCGGCGGAACCGGCATGAGCCCTTGGAACATGATGGAAAGCTGGGGCGTTCCTTCTATCTTCCTGCATGCCAAAGCATATGAATATGCAAAGCTCTTGGAAGATGCCGGCCACGATGTCGTGGATATGGCGTTTGCCGGCGGCATTGCCAGAGAAGACCAAATTTTCAAAGCGCTGGCTTTGGGCGGAAAGTACACCAAACTCGTCTGCATGGGCCGCTCCCTTATGATCCCTGGTTTCTTGGGTTCCAACATTGAGGGCGCGCTCTATCCCGACCGGAGAGGAAAGGTATCTGGCAACTGGGATGCCCTTCCCAAGCATATCTTAGAAGAGTTTGGTAGCTCCCCGGAAGAAATCTTTGCTGGTTATCATGATGTCAAAATGAAAGTCGGGTCGGAGGAGATCAAAAAGATCCCTCTGGGCGCCATTGCCGTATGGACGCTGGCTGACAAGCTGACGGCCGGATTGCAGCAGCTGATGGCCGGCGCGCGGAAGTTTAACGTTTCCGCCATTTCCCGCAACGACATTTTTGCAGCGAACCGTGAAACGGCAAAAGAGACCAACATCGCGTTTATCACGGAGGCCGCCGACGACATTGCAAAACAAATTTTAAAAGGCCAATGAAAAGACTTCCATCGGCGCAGCCATTGCTGCGCCGATTTTTCTGTTCAAACTTGTCTTTTTATCCATCTTTTCTTCAATTTCATCTGAACTTTACCCGCAAATGCTTGCTAAATATAATAAAATACCTTAAAATAGAGGTAATGTGTTCTAAGGATGTGAGTCAAGCATGTTTTGTATTGGCGATAAAATCGTCCATCCCATGCATGGTGCGGGCACCATTGACAATATCGTGGAAAAATGCATAAATGGCGTGGCCCGGCGCTATTATGTTTTAAAGCTGCCTGCCACCGGGATGACAGTTATGATTCCCACGGACCATTGCGCGGAAATCGGGATTCGTCCCATTGTAAATTCTGATTATGCCTTGCAAATCATAGCTTCCATGGGAACCATTGAAATCGTACCGTCGTCCAACTGGAACCAGAGGTATCGCGAAAATATGCTGCGTTTAAAAAGTGGCGATTTGATGGAGGTGGCAAGGGTTGTCAAAAGCTTGATGATCCGGGATCACCAACGCGGCTTATCCACAGGCGAGAGGAAAATGCTTCACTCTGCCAAGCAAATTTTAATTTCCGAGCTGGTTCTGTCCCAATCATCCAGCTATGAAGAAATCGAAACCCGGATCAATGGAGCGATTGGGTGTTAGACAGACAATAGAAAGGAACGCACTATGTCGCTTTTTTTTAAAAACCGTTTCCGCTCCGGCTCGCCGCCTCCCCCCTTTTGCAGCGCTGTTGTGGTGGCCGCCGGGCGCTCCATCCGCATGGGCAGCGAGCGAGATAAAATATTTGAGCTGCTGGATGGGATGCCCGTGTTGGTTCACACTCTTTTGGCCTTTGAACAATGCCCCTTGGTGCATGAAATTATCGTGGTGACACGGGAGGACTCTTTGGTTGCGGCCAGCCAGCTTTGTCACACATATGGGATTTCCAAAGCAACGCATGTGGTCATTGGCGGAGAAACCCGGGTGGCATCTGTCTTTTCCGGCCTGCTGTCTGTTTCTGCCAAAGCAAAGCTGATCGCCATTCATGACGGCGCACGCCCCTTTGCCACAAAGGAGCTGATTGCGTCTACCGTTCAAGCAGCTTCTCTTTCCGGGGCGGCCGCACCCGCTGTTCCTTTGCAAGACACGATTAAATCCGTTTCCAACGGTGTGTTCATCGAAACACCGGATCGGGCTTCTTTCCGGGCCGTACAAACGCCCCAAGTCTTTGATGCCGCTTTGATCAAGGGCGCCATCCAGAAGGCCTTGGAGGAGCGCTGGCCCATTACAGATGATTGCAGCGCCGTCGAGCGCATCGGCATGCAGGTTTCCTTGGTGGAGGGACTGCCAGAAAACATGAAGCTTACAACCCCTTCCGATTTTGCCATGGCGGAGGGCATTTGCCAGTGGAGAAGGGAGAAGATGTTCTCATGAGGATCGGCTATGGATATGATGTCCACCGGCTGGTTTCTGGTCGCCCTCTGATTTTAGGCGGGGAAACCATTCCCTTTGATCGGGGTCTTGCCGGGCATTCTGATGCGGATGTGCTGGTGCATGCCCTTATCGATGCCCTTTTGGGCGCCGCGGGCCTCGGCGACATTGGCGTTCATTTTCCGGATCATGATCCGGCCTTTTTCAACATCTCCAGCTTGCTTCTCCTGCGGCGTACCGCAGAGCTTTTGGAGCAAAACGACTGGCAGATTGAAAACATTGACGCGACAATCGTTGCCCAAGCGCCTAAGCTCTCTCCATATGTTCCCGCCATGCGCAAAAACATCGCCCTTTCCTTGGGGATTGATCCCGGCCGTGTCAATTTGAAAGCAACCACAGAAGAAGGGCTGGGCTTTACGGGGGCAGGCCAAGGGCTTTCCGCTCATGCCGTTACACTTCTTGAAAAAAGAATCCTGTGATGAAACGTCCTGTCTCTTGTTTCATATATTACAAGGTTTTGAAGACGCTGCATCCATGTCTCACGGGAAAGACTTTCTTTTGCCTGCATGTCTGTTTTTCTTGACGAATCATTTGCTCTGTGCTAAAATACAATGTATTATTTTGGGGAATCATGCGTTTTTATGAAATCAGGCAGGCTTTACTTGTATCTCGCCGGGGGTATCCTGTTAACCAAACAGGGATATAAGGCACAAACCGATGCTCACGATTGGAACATCGGTCTTTCTTTTTCCCTCCTTGGCAATCTGTCTGGGTGGTACATGCTCTTGCGGCACACCGTAACGCCTGCATGGTCACTGTTTTTTCTTTTCTTCTTGATTGCGGCGTTGCAAAATCATCTCAAACAATGCCGTTCCTTGTTTTCTCACAATGTCCCCCAAAGACCAGGAGGTGTACATGCAGGATTGTTCCTATGGCTATCCGGTTCATGGACTATCACATGAAGAAGTCGAGGATCGTCGGGCGAGAGGCCTTGTCAATGAGAATCCGGATACCAAAACAAAGTCAAATTGGAATATTATAAGAGATAACGTATTTACATTGTTTAACCTGCTCAATGTGCTGATCGGCATCGCCTTGGCTCTTGTTGACGCATGGAGGAACATGTTGTATTTGAGCATCATTTTTTTCAACAGCGCAATTGGCGTGTTCCAGCAATGGCACGCCAAGCAATTAGTGGAAAAGCTATCCTTGTTGTCTCAGTCCCATGTTCGGGTAATCAGAGACGGCGCCGTTCACTCCTGCCCTGTAGATCAGCTGGTGATGGACGATGTCTGCATATTTGAAACAGGCGAGCAGATATGCGCAGACTCTCAGGTGCTGCACGGCGAAGTGGAGGTCAACGAGTCATTGCTGACAGGCGAAGCCGATCCCGTTTTGAAAATACCCGGCTCGGCGATGCTGTCGGGCAGCTTTGTGGTCAGCGGCAGGTGCTGCGCCCAAGTGGAGCATGTTGGAAAAGAAAACTTTGCAAATGTCATCTCTGACGGCGCGAAGCAGCATCGTCACATGAAATCTCAATTGATCAGGGCAATGGATAAAGTGGCAAAGTTTACGGGGTATTTTATCATCCCTGTTGGGTTGCTGCTTTTTGTGCAGGCCTATTTTTTTCGTGGTAATTCCGCTTTCCTGTCTGTGGTCTCCACGGCCGCGGCGTTACTTGGTATGCTGCCAAAAGGGCTGGTTTTGCTGATCAGCATATCTCTGGCCGGCGGCGTCATCGCCCTTTCCCGGAAAAAAGTACTTGTGCAGGATTTATACTGCATTGAGACTCTTGCGCATGTTGATATGCTTTGTCTGGATAAAACAGGAACTATAACCCAGGGCAACATGCAGGTGCAAGAAGTGTGCTGGCTCCCTGCTGCAGAGGGCCACACAGGGCAAGCGGGGCTGGCCGCTTATCTCGCAAGCTGCGAGGATAACAACGCCACATTCCTCGCTCTAAAAGCCTACTTTTCTCCCGCCTGTACCTGGGAGGTATGCTCCAAGATCGCTTTTTCTTCCGCCAGAAAGTGGGGGAGTGTAACATTTCAAAACATTGGAACCTACATATTGGGTGCCCCCGAAAAATTGCTTGGGGAATCAAACGCACTGCCAGACTCCATCCAAAGGGGCCACCTGGAGGGCGACCGCATTCTCTGCTTCGGTTATGTAGAGGGAATCCCCGACAAAGAAAAGCCTTTGGACGCGCTGCCCCTGGCGTTTTTTCGCATCAGCGACCCGATACGAGAGAACGCGGTGGAGACCCTTTCCTTTTTCAAAAAAGAAGGGGTAACCATAAAAGTCATTTCAGGAGACAACCCGGTTACCGTTTCCTCTGTGGCCCAAAAGGCCGGCCTGGATGGCTATGAAAAATACATTGACCTGTCCTCTTTGGATACGGAAGAAGCCCTTTCGCATGCGGCCTTGGAATATACGATTTTCGGACGGGTTTCTCCCGCTCAAAAGCGTGCTTTGGTTCAAGCGCTTCAAACGAAAGGGCATGTGGTTGCCATGACGGGAGACGGAGTAAACGATGTTCTGGCCTTGCACCAAGCAGACTGCGGCATTTCCATCGGATCCGGCAGTGACGCGGCTCAGCAGGTGTCCGGCATTGTTTTGACGGAATCCAACTTTGACGCGCTCCCTTATATATTGCATGAGGGGAGACGGGTGATCAATAACATCAACCGGATTGCCGGCATGTTTTTCATCAAAACGCTTTACTCCGCGTTTTTATCTCTCATGTGTCTGCTGACGGCGTCGTCATTCCCGTTTATCCCCATTCAAATCACTTTGATGGATGGTCTGCTGGAAGGCCTCCCTTCTCTTTTTCTTGCGTTTGAGCCGGATCATTCAAGGGTGTCCGGTTCCTTTCTGCCCACGGTTTTTTTGCGTGCATTTCCATACGCTACGTTAATCTTTTTGAACTATTTGTTCCTCACCTGGGTGCTTCCCTTGCTCGGCAACTATCATTTTAGTGATGGTACCGTTTTATACTACATATCCGGGTTTATCTATTTGTTGGCACTTCTTCGCTCTTGCGTGCCTATGAATCGCTTGCGGATTGTTTTGTTCGTTTTTTGCGCCAGTTCTTTTTATTTTTGCGCTTTCGTATTTTCGCGTTTCCTGTACCTGGAACCTATTTCCATTGAAAACATGGGCTTGTTTTCCATTTTAGCTTTGTCCTCTTTGCCAATCATATGGTCATTGATTCGTTTGACCGCTGATTTCGGATCAAAAAGATTCAAACAGTTGTAAGAACTCTTTTTCCGCGCTTAAAACGCGCACAGCTGTTCTTGCCTGTCTTGGTAAGGACAAAAAAGAGGCAGCCGAAGGCTGCCTCTTTTTTGATCTTTTCACAGAGTGGTTTTCAGCTGTTTCTGGCTGCAATATCCGCCGGAGGCATACTTATCGGCCTGGCTGGCAATAGCGGGGAAACAGCGCGGCACCCACAAGTCCTGCGTCGTTTTTTAATGATGCGGACACCAGTTTGGTACGTTTCCATGCGTTCCGTGCATATTCTCTTCGGAAAACCTCCCTTCGCAACGGTTCCAGCAGCGTTTCGCCTTCATTTGAAAGGCCGCCGCCGATACATAAAATTTCCGGCTGCAACAGGTTGACCAAATTTGCGAGGCCCAAAGCAAGCCAATCGATATATTCCCGCACCACAGAAGCCGCCGTCTCATCCCCCGCACGCAGTCCATCAAATGATGTTTTTCCAGTGACTTGTTCCAGCTGTCCGCCGCACAATGACCACAAGACACTATTGGGCGCCTGCCGCATATATGTTTTTGTCATATGAATGAGTCCCGATGCAGACGCATACATTTCAAAACAACCGGATCTTCCGCAGCCGCACGGAAGGCCTCCTGGCTGGACCACCATATGTCCCAGCTCACCAGCAGCAAAGTTCACCCCTGTGTACAAAGAACGCTGCAAAATCATGCCGCAGCCAATGCCGGTTCCCAGCGTAACCAGCACAAAGGAAGAACAATCTTGGTATTGGCCGCAGAGCCATTCCCCCAAAGCCGCCGCATTGGCGTCGTTGCAAATCCATGTTGCAAGGCATATTTTTTCTTTCACCATTTGTTCCAGCTGAAAACGGTCAAAGGGAAGATTGGCGGAACACTCCACCATACCCGTATCGGAATTGGCAAGGCCCGGTGTTCCAATGCCGAGCCCCGAAAAATCAGACATGGAACAACACGCCTGCTTTGCCGCTCGCCGAACGAGCGCGCAAATGTCGTCCACCAGCTTTTCCGCCCCGGATGCCGTATCTGTCTTTTGAGCTGCCTTGGCCAGAATGGTTCGGTTTTCATCCACCACAGCGGCTACCGTATTGGTCCCGCCCAAGTCAACACCGAGATACAGCTTACCCATCAAGGCGCGCCCGTATGGCCTTTAAAAATGCGCCGCTGGTCAAAACCGTCGGCTGAAGTCCCGTGCAGATCCCGGCCAAGTCCTTTGTCATCATGCCCGACTCAATGGTTTCCAGGGCGGCGCGCTCCACCCGCTTGGAAAACTGCGTCAGCGCGTCGTTTTGATCCAGCTCCCCTCGTTTGGCCAAAGCGCCGGTCCAGGCAAACAGCGTGGCAATGGGGTTGGTGGAAACAGCTTCCCCCTTTAAATGACGATGGTAATGGCGGGTGACCGTACCATGCGCCGCCTCAAACTCATATTTCCCATTCGGACTGACCAGCACGCTGGTCATCATGGCAAGGCTCCCAAATGCAGTGGAAACCATGTCGCTCATCACATCGCCGTCGTAATTTTTGCAAGCCCAGATAAAGCCCCCTTCAGAGCGGATCACACGGGCCACCGCGTCGTCAATCAAAGTATAAAAATAGGTAATGCCCGCCTGTTCGAACACGTTTTTATATTCCGACTCATAGATTGACGCAAAAATATCTTTGAATGTATGATCATATGTTTTAGAGATGGTGTCCTTGGTGGAAAACCACAAGTCTTCTCTTCGATCCAAGGCAAATTGGAAACAAGACCTTGCAAAGGACGCAATAGAGCTGTCTTTGTTAAACTGCGCTTGCAGCACGCCCCCACCGGCCGAAAATCTGTGGATGGTCTGCCGGGTTTCCACGCCCTGCTCCGTTGTAAACACAAGCTCCGCCGTTCCGTTCTCCTGTACGCGTAGCTCCGTTCCCCGGTATACATCTCCAAACGCATGTCTTGCAATGGTGATGGGTTTTTTCCAGTTTCGAACAACCGGCTGAATACAATTGACCAAAATAGGAGTGCGAAATACGGTTCCGTCCAGTATGGCACGAATGGTCCCGTTGGGGCTTTTCCACATTTGAGTCAGCTGATATTCCTCCACTCTTTGGGCGTTTGGTGTAATCGTTGCGCATTTCACCCCAACTCCATATTTCTGAATGGCGTTTGCCGCATCTTCTGTTACTCGGTCTTTGGTGCGTTCTCGCTCCGGCAGGCCCAAATCGTAATATTCAGTCTTCAGATTCACATATGGTAAGATAAGATGATCCTTTACTTCCTGCCATAAAATACGGGTCATTTCGTCCCCGTCCATTTCCACGATCGGGGTTGTCATATCAATTTTTGCCATCGTCGCAACTCCTTTTTTATAATGTAACCAATCGGCATCGCACAAGGTCTTCCACCTCCAAAACAGCGTAGGATGCGCCTTCGCGCCGACCAATGCTGCCCGGATTCAACAAGGCAATGCCGTCTTTTTCTATGTAGGCGGGAATATGTGTGTGCCCATACAGCGCCCATTCCGCCTTTCGCTTTTTTGCAAGGACATATAGCGGCTCCAAGTCCTGCTTCACGCCTCTTGTGTGGCCGTGCAGCAGCAAAACAGAGTGCCCCTCCAGCTGGAGCAATCGTTCTTCCTCGCCTTCGTTCCAGCCATCACAATTGCCTCGTACGTGTTCGATTCGCAAGCGTCTACAAGTTCTTCGCACTTGGCGCAGATCCCGGACGCCGTCGCCCAAAAAAATCAGCATGTCCGGCTGTTCCGCCTCAATGGCACACATCAGCGGCAATAAAAACCCATGTGAATCAGAAGTGACAAGAATTTTCAAACAACACTCACCTTTATCCCTGTTTTTGAATATACTGGCAAAAAGAGGAGGGTTTTTTTATGCGTCAAACACCAAACAAAATGGATGATTTTATGGATCCTCAACAAGTGGCAAAATGGATGAAAAACAAATCGGCTCTACTCTCGTTGATCCAATCCCCGGAAGGACAAAAGCTCGCCGCATTGCTGCAGCAGCAGGAAAATGGCTCCGCATTGCAAAGCACGGCACAAGCGGCCGCAAAGGGAGACCCAAAAGCCATCAGCCAATTGATCTCGCAGATTAAAAACAACAAGGAAGGCATGGATTTGCTTTCCAAGTTGTCCTCTCAAATGCCGAAATAATGCAAACATAAAACAAAAGGTTTGACCGGGAGGCGCATATGAGCGATTTTGAAGATAAGCTAAATCAAGTGCTCTCCTCACCGGATACCATGGAGCAAATTATGTCTCTTGCACGGTCCCTAGGGGCGGGAAACAACCAGTCCCCCCCTTTCCCTGTGCCGGACCCGCAGCAGGACTCTTCATCTGCGCCCGCGGCTACGCCAAACTTACTGTCCCTTTTGGGCGGCGGATCAGGGGACGGCGGCGTCGACCCCAAGATGATGGGGATTTTGCTCCGTGCTGCATCTGCATGGAATGAACCGGATGACCAAAAAGTTGCATTGCTCAATGCGTTGCGTCCTTTTCTCAAGCCGGAAAGACAGGAAAAAATAAACCACGCAATGCAAATCGCAAAAATATCTCGCGTCATCCGCATCGCACTTGGAGTCCTGAAAGGAGGAGATGATACTGTATAATCGTTATATTCCAAAGGGGAATACATATGAACGTGTTGTGGTAGACGACACGCCGCCCCCTCCCCACCCGTCATCCCCTCCTTTCCCGCCGCCTCCCGCCCCGGAGCCAAAACCGCCGCCCAACAAAGCGCCAGAGCCTTCCTTGCTCAGCGGGCTGTTTGGGGGCAGCTCTCCCCTGAAGGGACTCTCTTCTTTGTTTGGCTCTGGAGACAGCGCAGGCGGAGGGGGGCTCGGCTCTTTGCTCAAACAGTTTAAGCTGGATTCTTTGGACACCGGGGATATCCTTCTTGTGCTAATTATATTGTTTCTGTTTTTGGAAGGAGATAATTTAGAAGTGGTGATTACCCTGGGGCTTCTGCTGCTCATGGGCTTATGAAGACAACGTTCTCACATCCACTCCGTTGGGCAGAGAAAACAGAGATTCATCTACAGCAGAAGTGGAAAATGCGGACACCTCGACAGACCAAATCATTCGGTCCCCGTCATAGGACTCGGCGCGCAGCAGCACGCCTTGTTCCGCGTCGATCCAATATCCGCTTCTCGTGTCGGAATCCGGTTCCATAAATTCCACATAAATGCAGGTTTTTTGGTTGAGCGTGACATATTGGGCGAGCTGAATTTGATCCTGCTTGAGCAGCAGCACCGCTTCATAAGTGGGGATGTACTGCAAAGTGTCGGCTGTTATGTAAGAAATTTGGCTTTGGTACCAGTTATGCTCCCCTTGATACCATCGGTACAAAGTCCCCTTTCCCCAAATGCTGTATTGCGTTTTTCCCGGCTGCTCGGCTTTTGCAGCCGTATACTCCCCCAGCGTAGCGCAAAAAACGGATGCCGTTCTCTGTTCCTTTTCTCCCCAAAACAATGTGTACCGAACCGTCTGCGTATATTGCTGCGGTCGTGCCAGGGTTCGAACCACAGCTTGTACGTTTTCCGGGTCAATCCGAATGCGCTGGTAGCCATCTGCCAGCGTAATATGTTCCATATTCCCACTGTTCGGGGACGCGTCTGCCGCCGGAGAAGGCCAAAGCACAGAAATAGAGCCTCCTGTTTGAAATATGACACTCCAAAAACTGCTGAAAATAGCAAATACGATAATGACGGCAAGCATTCCGGCAAACAGCGTCATCTTCCGTTTATCCAAGCGTCATCACCTCTTTCTTATGGCGTCTCTTTTGATTGGCTCTTTGTTGTTATGGCACAAAATCAAGAGGCTTTTCTTGGTTCAGACCAAAATGCCATAAAATCCCCTCGACAATCCGGTCGCACGCGTGGCCATCGCCGTATGGGTTCACCGCTTTTGCCATTTGTTCATATTCCGTTTGAGAGGACAAAAGCCCCGTTGCGAGGGAAACAATTTCCTCCCGCTCCACACCAGCCAAACGCACGGTTCCCGCAGCGACGGCTTCCGGCCGTTCTGTTTCCCTCCGCAAAACCAGGACAGGTTTTCCAAGGGCGGGCGCCTCTTCCTGCAGCCCTCCCGAATCTGTCATGACAAAATGGCAAAGCGCCATTAAATTGTGCATCTCGTCGGCCGGCAAAGGATCGATCAGATGCACCCGCGGCACTCCGTCTAAGTACTTCGCCGCCGCTTCTCGCACAACAGGGTTTAAATGGACGGGGTAAACCAATTGCACATCTTCAAACCGCTCCGCAATGTCCCGCAACGCGAGCATAATCTGCTGCATGGGAAGCCCATAATTCTCTCTCCGGTGACAGGTGACCAAAATCACCTTGTCATTTTTAAAATTCAGCCCGTTTAAGCGCTGATCCGTAAAACGATAGCCTCGAACAACCGTTGTTTTCAGCGCGTCAATCACCGTATTCCCTGTGACAAATATTTCCCCTGTGGTTTTCTCCCTCAACAGATTGTCCCGGTTGGCCGCCGTTGGGCAAAAGTGAAGTTCCGCCAAGGCGCTTACCATGGTGCGGTTCATCTCCTCCGGGAAGGGAGAATATTTGTCATACGTTCGAAGCCCCGCTTCCACGTGGCCTACAGGGACGGTATGATAAAACGCCGAAAGCGCGCCCGCAAACGTGGTGGACGTGTCCCCATGGACCAAAACCAAATCCGGTTTTGCTTCCTGCAGTACTTCATCCATGCCAAGGAGACACCGGCTTGTGATCTGCGACAGGCTCTGCCGCTGTGCCATGATATTGAGATCATATTGAGGCTGAATTTGAAAGAGTCGAAGGACGCCATCCAGCATCTCCCTGTGCTGGGCCGTCACGCAACAAATAGACTCCAAATCGGGATGTACTGAAAGCGCACCCACAAGAGGCGCCATTTTAATCGCCTCCGGTCTAGTCCCAAAAACTGTCATAACTCGCTTTTTTCCCACAGCTACTCCTCCGTATTATGCTCGTTTGTATCCTGCTCTTTTCCGGCTTTTCCATTGGTATGTCCGGAAATCAGTTTGGTGCTGATGGCAACAACAATACACACGGCCACAAAAAATACAATTGCTTTTCCAGCGCCGCTGGTGGTCAAAACAACGGCAGACAACCCCAAAATTGCACTGATGACATATAAGATAGCAACCGTCTGCTTTTGGTTGAATCCCATATCAATCAAACGATGGTGGACATGGCTGCGGTCCGGTGACATGGGATTTTGACCTTTTGACAGTCTGCGTAAAAACGCGAATGCCGTATCGAAAATGGGCAGCCCCAAAATCAAAAACGGAACGGCAAACGAGATAATGGCGTAGAACTTAAACAGTCCCTGGATGGATACAACAGCCAAAACAAAGCCTAAAAAAGTGGCGCCTGTATCACCCATGAATATTTTTGCCGGGTTTAAATTATAGGGCAAAAACCCGATGCAGCCCCCCGCCAAAGCGGCCATCATAAGCGCCGTTTCTCCTTCGCTGACAACCAGCGCAATGACCAAAATCGTCAAAGAGCTGATGGTTGACACGCCAACGGCCAGCCCGTCCAGTCCATCGATCAGATTCACAGAGTTGGTGATGGCTACGATCCACAAAACGGTAATGGGAATGGAGAGTACACCAAGCTGCACATAGGGCTGTTCGCTTAAAACATTTGGATTGGATATCACCGTAATCACATTTCCACCCCACACGGCGATCAAGGAGGCGATGATTTGCACCACAAACTTCAGCAAAGCGGGCAGCGGGATAATGTCGTCAATGATTCCCAGGATCACGATGATAACGGCGCCAAACAGCATGCTTTTGAACTGCGGGGTCATTTCTACAAATATCAAAACAGCAAGCAAAAACCCAAAGAAAATGGCAAGCCCTCCCAAACGGGGAATGGGAACCTTGTGCATTCTGCGGTTGTCTTTTGGCACGTCAATGGCCCCTACTTTTTGGGCGAACGCTTTCACCACCGGCGTGGATACAAACGAAACCACCATTGCAACAACCAACGCAATTGCCGCGATGCAAATCAGCCGAAGCTCTTCTGTCATGGAGTTGATCTCCTTATCCTACTCAATTCTACTATTGTTTGCTGCTTTCTCGTTTGCGCAGCCGCTGAAAAATACAGTTTAACGAGGGACAAACCCGACCTTTCGGTATACTTTCGAAAGCATACGCTGGGCTCGTTTTGCCGCTTTTTCAGCCCCCTGCCGATAAAGCGCCTCCAACGTTCCCTTATCCTGCAACAGCGCAAGCGTTTTCTCGCGAATGGGCGCCAAAAGCTCGACAACGGCCTCTCCAACCGCCGGCTTGAACACCCCGTACCCTTGCCCTGCAAATTCTTCTTCCACCGCTTCCGGCGTTTTCCCCGTTGCGGCGGCGTAAATCCCGATCAAATTGGTAATCCCCGGCTTATCCGCCGACCGGACGACGCGGGAGTCGCTGTCTGTCACCGCCCTTTTGCATTTACGCATGATGTCTTCCGGGCGGTCCATGACCAAAATGTAAGAGTTTTCATTTTCGCTGGATTTGCTCATCTTTTTCGTCGGCTCTGTGAGACTCATGATGCGGGCCCCCACCTTGGGAATATATGCCTCGGGCAGAGTAAACACATCCCCATAAACTCCATTGAATCGAAGGGCCACATCACGGGTGATCTCCACGTGTTGCTTTTGATCCTCTCCCACAGGCACCCGGTCGGCGCCATACAGCAAAATATCCGCCGCCATCAGCGCGGGGTACGTAAACAGCCCCGCATTGATATTGTCTTTGTGCTGTTCTGACTTATCTTTAAACTGTGTCATGCGGGACAGCTCGCCAAACATCGTATAACAGTTTAAAACCCACGCCAACTCTGCATGCTGGGGTACGTGGCTTTGAATGAATAAGGTGCTTTTTTCCGGATCCAATCCGCATGCCAGTAGCTGGGCAAACAGCTCCAGCGTCTGCCGCCGCAAAGCAGCCGGATCCTGACGCACGGTAATGGCGTGTTCATCCACCACACAATAAATACAGTCGAAATCGTCCTGCATGGCAACCCAGTTTTTCATAGCACCCAGATAATTACCCAGTGTGATTTTTCCGCTGGGTTGAATTCCGCTGAAAATAATCGGTTTTTTCTCTTCCATTTCCCATTCCTCTTTTCACTCTATCCGTTTAAAATCCATTTTTCATACAATTGGCCAAAATGGATATCCCTTGGTCGATCTGTTCCAACGTTGGCAAAGAAAAATTGACACGAAAACAGGGGCAATCCGGGTCTTCCTTTGGATCAAACGTACCCCCGGGAACGCAGGCAACCCCCGCCTGGGTGGCTTTTTTACAAAATGCCATTCCGGAGACCGAATCCGGGAGGCTGCACCAAAGGAAAAGCCCTCCCTCCGGCCGCGTAAAGGACACTTCCTTTGGGAACAGCTGCTCCATTTTCTCCAGCATGCGGTCACGCTTTTTTCGATACAGGTTGCGGCACAAGTCGATATGGGCGTCCATGTCATATCGATCCAAATAATAAAAAATCAGCATTTGCGAGAGAAGCGGATTGTGCACATCCGCGCACTGCTTTGCGACCACCAGCTTTGCGACAAGCTCCGCCCGGGCACAAAGAAATCCAACCCGCAGCCCGGGCGCAATCACCTTGGAATAGGATCCAAGGTAGATCACGTGTCCCGTCCGGTCCCATGTTTTAATCGCCGGGACAGCCTCTCCCGAATAGCGCAGCTCAAAATAAGGCGAGTCCTCTACGATCATCACATTGTACTGCACAGCCAAGTCGTACAGCTTTTTCCGCCGCTGTTTTGACATGGTAATCCCCATCGGGTTTTGAAACGTAGGAATCGTATAAATCAGCTTCACGTTTGGCTCTTGCCGCAGCGCGTGTTCCAGAAGCTCCAAATTCATTCCGTCCTCTTCCAGAGGTATGCCGACCGGACGGGCGCCGTAAGAGCGAAACGCGTTTAGCGCGCCGATAAAGCTGTATGCTTCACAGAGTACCACATCTCCCTCGTTTAAAAGGCATTTGGCAACCAGA
This sequence comes from Oscillospiraceae bacterium, assembly GCA_050950425.1. Taxonomy (GTDB): domain Bacteria; phylum Bacillota; class Clostridia; order Oscillospirales; family Oscillospiraceae; genus RGIG529. The sequence continues at coordinate 46,470 of JBMNHO010000002.1, read as the reverse complement.
TCCAGACCCTGCTGCCCGCCGGATAACATCATCAAATCATCGAAATCCTGTCCGATGTCATGTTTTTCGGAAAGACGCTGTTTTGTCTGTTTCCGCAGCGGGCCATATCCCTCGGTTGCGCCGTATTGCAGCGCCCTTTCCCCTTTGCGTTCTAAAATCTCCCCGGCCAAGCCATGAAGCTCTCTTATAGGAAAAGTATCCGAAGCGGGGCTTCCCGCCGCGAATGAGATCATGTTGGGCTGACCTGTCACTTTTAATATTTCACGGATGGCCGATGGCTGCAAACCCGACATGCGGTTTGAAATCTGCAATTCCACAAAGCCGCCTCCTTTATACAATTCAAATTGGATCTATCTCCATGAATCATGAAAATAGAATGGATTTCTGCATCTGCAATCGATCAATTTTATCATAACTCGACTCTTCTGGCAACCCTTGACAAAGCCTTGCTGTCGTTCTACAATGTAAAAACATCTTGATTTTGAAGTATTCTGGCATTAGGAGGCTCATATGGATTATTTTGCGGAGATGGAATCCCGCATCCCAAAAGGCGGGGTTCGCACGCGGTTTGCCCCCAGCCCCACGGGATATATGCACGTTGGGAACCTGCGGACCGCCCTCTACACCTGGCTCATTGCGCGGCATGCAGGTGGAAAATTTATTTTGCGAATTGAAGACACCGACCAGGGTCGGCTTGTGGAAGACGCCGTCTCTGTTATCTACAAGACGATGGCAGACTGCAAATTGTTCCACGACGAAGGACCTGACGTCGGCGGCCCGGTCGGCCCGTATGTTCAGACGGAACGGCGGGAGATTTATCAAAAATACGCTGCCCTTCTGATGGAAAAAGGACATGCATATCGCTGCTTTTGCAATGAAGCGCGGTTAGATGAAATGCGCCATTCCAGTGAGGGAAAGGGCGCTGTGAAATACGACGGACACTGCGCCCGGCTCTCCCAAGCTGAAATTGACGAAAAGCTGTCTGCCGGCATTCCATATGTCATCCGCCAGCGCATTCCCCGGGACGGGGCCACCACGTTTTCTGACGTGGTGTTTGGTGACATTACAGTGGAAAACAAAGAGTTGGACGACAATGTCCTCATCAAATCTGACGGGCTGCCTACCTACAACTTTGCCAATGTCGTTGACGATCATCTGATGGGCATTACCCACGTGGTGCGTGGCTCGGAGTATTTGTCCTCCACGCCCAAGTACAATCTGTTATATCAAGCGTTTGGCTGGGAAATCCCGACGTATATCCATTGTTCTCCGGTGATGCGGGACGCACAGCACAAAATGTCAAAACGATACGGCGACCCTTCTTATGAGGATTTGATCTCCATGGGATACTTGTCGGAAGCCGTGTTAAACTATGTTGCCCTGCTGGGGTGGAGCCCCGGAGGAGAAGAGGAAATCTTTTCGCTGGATGACCTGGCCTCTATGTTCGACATCCATGGGATTTCCAAATCCCCCGCCATCTTCGACATGGAAAAGCTCACCCATTTTAACAGCATATATATCAGGGCCATGTCCCCGGACGTGTTCCACACGGCGGCGGAGCCTTATATTCGCAGCGTGGTGAAAAACCCGAAGATCGACACCAAGCTGATTGCGCCTCTTTTGCAGCCGCGGTGCTTGCAGCTGACCGACATTCCGGAGCGGGTAGACTTTTTTGACGCGCTTCCAGATTATGACACGGCTTTGTTTGTGCATAAAAAGTCCAAAACAACGGAGGCCTCCTCCCTCTCTGCTTTGCAAAGCGTGGTTCCTGTTTTGGCATCTCTGCCGGACTGGACCGGGGACGCCATTCACGAGGCTTTGTTCGGCCTTGCGGAACAACAGGGAATCAAAAACAGCCTGATCTTATGGCCGGTTCGCGTGGCTGTTTCAGGAAAAGCGATGACACCGGGCGGCGGCGTGGAACTGTGCGCCATTTTGGGAAAAGAAGAAACCCTGCGGCGGATACAAATCGGGATTGAAACGCTTTCCACCCTTCTATCCTAGCGGTTCCGTTCGTGCGCCGCGCAATTTGTCTGGGATAACAAAACAAAACGATACTATAAAAAAAGATACAACAAAGCCGGGCGCAACCGCGCCCGGCTTTGTTGTTTGACGTTAAACTGGTAAACGATAACCGAAACAAACGCTTATAGCGTTCTGGTGAAGTCTTTGTCCCGCTCCAAAAGGCTTTCTACCGTGTCATACCCAAGTCTTTGAAGCAGCTCCAGCACAGCGGGGTTGTCCGCCGGGGTCTTGCTCGGCGCTTCTTCTCCATATCGGTCGACGGCTTCCCGTGCTTTCTCTTTGTCGATCATCGATTTGGGGCCGCCTACACAGCCGCCGCGGCAGCCCATACCCTCGATAAAATTCGCGCGGACTTTGCCTTCGGCAACATCCTTCAAGAGATTTCTGCAATTGGACACCCCGTCGACCTGTACGGCCTTCAGCGGAATTTCCCGTCCAGGCCGCAGCCTGTCCAGTGTCATCTGCACCGCTTCGCTGACCCCGCCGGTCCGGGCATAAATGCGGCCGGCTCTGGAAGAGTGCTCCCTTTGATCATCTTCGAATGTTTCCGGATGAATATTCATTAGCTGGAACAGTTCCGCAATTTCCTCAAATGTCAATACGTAGTCCACGGCATCCACAATGTCCGGCTCCCGTGCCTCCGCTTTCTTTGCCAGACAGGGACCGACGAATATCGTCTTGGCATCCGGGTGAAGCCTTTTGATGGAACGGCCACATGCTACCATAGGAGAAACCGAGGGCGGAACATGAGGAATCATTTCTTTATAAGCTTTCCGAATCAGTGTAATCCACAAAGGACAGCAGCAGCTCGTCAGCACATAATCTTGATCGGTTTGAATCCCCTTGTCAAATTCAAGCGCTTCCTTCAGCGTCAGAATATCGGCAAACAAGGCGGCTTCCACCATGCCATAAAACCCCATATATTTAAAGGCGCTTCTCAGCTTCCCCGGGGTGACTTCATCGCTGAACTGCCCGGTAAAAGCGGGGGCAATCATTGCATAAACCGGCGCTTTCTTCTCTTTCAGCAATTGAAGAACAGCAAGGGAGTCTTTGCGGCCTGCCAACACGTTCTCCGGGCATGCCTTGACACATTCTCCGCATCCAGTGCAGTTGCTGTTAATCACAACGTGGCCGTTTTCATCCCGTTCAATGGCGTCAAACAGACATGCAACCTCACAGGCATGGGGTTCTCCCGGCGGGCAGCTGCACGCTGTTTGTTTTACGATCAAGGGCTGATTTTCAGGGTTCAGCAAGACATCTGCCAACCGCGTCTCCTCCGCCCCGCTTTTTTCAATCTCTTCGCGGGCATCTTTCAGCGTTCCATCCTCAATGGCCCGTTCCAGAACACGGCTAATGGTGTCATATTTACTCATGGTTCTCCCTCGCTTTCCATTTTGATCTGGCTGGCTGCAATCTGTTTCTGTTACTCAATCGTGATGACAGAAACAGGGCATCCTTCTCTGGCTTCTTCCGCGTTTTTTTCAGCGTCCTTCGGAATCTCTTCCAGATATACCTCGGCTAGACCGTCTTCCCCCATGCGGAACACTTCTGGACAAGTGTCAACGCAGAGACCACATGCAATACATCCTGTTTTGTCTAGTGTTGCTTTCATAACTATCGTCCTTTCAAAATACGAATTGAGGCCTTTCCTCGTCCCTATTTTGCCAACTTCTGAAGTTCCAATTCTTTTTAAAGCCCGATATTTTTGTCGCGTTGTGTATAATTTGTGTTTGGCGGTTTGCCTTGCGCTAAATTAACATGTGTTCCAAGCAATTCCAAACACACCCGCAAACGCGGATGGCCTCAAATCTTTGCCCGAACATGCAATGAAAAACGACAAATTTGGCATAGCAGAAAACCCGGAAAGCACCTTTGGCAAAGGGAGCCCTGAACCGAAGCGTGAATGGCCAGGGGAAAACCCGTTTGCAATTGACCCATCTGACATCAGTTTATCTTGATTTCCAAGCAACGTCAAGCCTTTTGGAAAATATGGCCGGCGGAAAACTTCTAAAAAATTTCATGTTCCCCATCTTGGTCTTACGCCATTCAAAACAGGAAACAAGCCCATGGTCACGTTGCATTGCTGCATGTCGTCGGGGAGCCTTGTTTTTCTGCCTTGTTGATGAGCGCTGATTGACCACGCATCCTGTTCCTTTTCGACGAAAAAGAGCCCGGCAATGCCATACAGACACATTGCTGGGCTCTCCTTTGTTTTCCACCTTTGGGGAAAAGAACTCTTTCGAATGGGAAGACATGTATATCCGGACAGCGTAAAAAAGTTGCACCATCCGACGAATGGGTTCTGCATATGCGCCGTTATCCTTCCCGGTCTGCCTCGGGTTTTTCACACCGCTGATGGAGCACCCGCTCCATATATGGGCGCACCTCTTCCAGCGGCAATTCCAGCACAACGGCAAATTCGCCGTATAAAAGCTCCTCTGCCCGTTTAAAATATCGTTGGTCTGTCTGACCCAGCTGTCGTCCATTTTGCCGCACCGCTTTCTCTTTGACATGGATCGTCTTAATCAATTGGATCAAATCTTCACAAGCGTGTGTGCGGAATGACGCCTCGTACCGGTCGGAAAGAATCCGCAAATTGGAGTTTTCCACTCGATCTTCTTCAATTTCCGGAATTCGTTCGATGAGTTCCATGACTTCCTCTTTTTTAAGCAGGGGGCGCATAAACACTTTGGTATCCACCGGAATGTATATGATCCCCGCTTGGTAAACAGGGCACAGCGTATAATACATCCGTTTGGAATTGTCAACAGCAACTTCGGTTGGCGCGCCTATGTCCTTCACTTGGCAAACCCCGATGTTACTGTACATGATATACTCGCCCTTTTGAAACATCGTCATTTTCCCTCCTATCGCCTTCACCTGATCAGGCCGCTTTTCAAACGAAACCAGCGCACCGCTTTGACAACCGGACTTATCTTTGTCAAAAACAGTACGCTACTTCTCTATTATAACACAAATGAAACAGAAATGGTAGTGAAACTTTCCACCACTTTTTCTCATGAAAACAGAGTAACTTCCACCGTTTCTCGGAAACAAGCCCCCCTTCTCTTGCTTTTTCCCGCTTTTCGTATTATACTAAATTGATAACGTATGGTTTAGGACATTGTGTATCGTTCATGTAACAATACACTTGTTCCACTCAAAAGGAGATGTTGATAATGTTGAATGAAAAAGTAGCAGCTTTGCTGAACACACAGGTAAATAAAGAGCTCTTCTCTGCCTATCTCTATTTGGACTACGCCAACTTCTACACGGATGAGGGTCTCAACGGTTTTGCCAACTGGTATAAAATCCAGGCGCAGGAAGAGAGAGACCACGCGATGCTGTTCGTGCAGTACCTGCAAAATAACGACATGAAGGTGACACTGGAGGCCATTGACAAGCCCTCTACCGTAATGAATGCGCCTATGGATCCCCTGAAGGCCGGCCTCGCCCATGAACAGTATGTGACAGCGCTGATTCATACCATCTACGAAGCCGCTTACAGTGTAAAAGATTTCCGTACCATGCAGTTTTTAGATTGGTTTGTGAAGGAACAGGGAGAAGAAGAAACCAACGCCACCGATTTGATTAAAAAAATGGAGTTGTTCGGTTCCGACCCCAAGGGCCTGTATATGCTGGATCAGGAAATGGCCGCTCGGGTGTACACCGCTCCCTCGCTTGTGCTGTAGCCTCGATCTGTCCCAACCAGAATGCTTTGATTGAAAACTGTCACGGTCGATCGGCCGTGGCAGTTTTTTTACGCGGAAGGCACCATCAGCCTCCCCGCCGGCTTTTTCAATCACCTGGCCAACCGCGTTATAATCATAAAAAAGAATACTCCCGTCCTTGCACGCATGACGTGCGTATGGGAAGGGAGCATTTTACTGTATTCAAAAACCGAAAATAGCCAAAATAAGCCCATAAATCACGCTGGCTGTAATGCCAAATACCAAAACCGGCCCCGCAATGGTAAACAGCTTCGCGCTCATCCCCATGATGAAGCCCTCACTTTGAAATTCCAATGCCGGGGAAACAATGGCATTGGCAAAACCGGTAATGGGGACCAAGGTTCCTGCGCCTGCATGCTTTGCCAATTTATCATACAAATCAAGTCCGGTAAACAGAGCGGAAAGAAACACAAGGGTAACGGATACCAGCGTGGAAGCCGCCATGTTCTCCATACCCCAAAAGGAATATAGATTCAACAGTCCCTGTCCCAGCACACAGATCAAACCGCCCACCAAAAACGCCAAACAGACGTTCTTAACAATCGGTGATTTTTTCGCTTTCCCTTCCACGTAAGCCAGGTACTGCTCTTTTGTCATTTGTACCATTGTCAGACCTCCATTCCATAATAGTCTGTCCGGCTTCCCTTCCCTTTATGCAGGGGACATCCATCAGGCGCGAAAATCTCCAAATGCATGGGGCAGGAGCTCTTTTATGGAATAGGAAACAAATGCCCCGCTGCCGTTGGCGCAAAGCACCAGCAGCTCCTTGGAAAACTCCCAAAACATCTGGCGGCAAATCCCGCAAGGTACGCAATACGCATCTCCCCGGGAGACAACTGCCAGAGAAAGAAAATCCCGTTTCCCTTCGCTTACCGCCTTTCCAAGCGCCACCCGCTCCGCGCAGATTCCGGCGCCAAAGGCGGCATTTTCCACGTTGCACCCTGTATAAACGGTTCCATCGGCACAAAGCAACGCGGCGCCCACTTGAAAATTAGAATACGGCGCATACGCAAAAGGCAACGCTTCCTGCGCCGCTTGCACCAGCTTTTCATGCGTCATGAGATGCTCCCTCCTGTTTTTCTCCTTTGAATACTAAAATTTTGTACCCAAAATAGTTAATAAGAGATGTAATCAGCGAAATGGGAACCTTCGCCAGATATCCATTGATCCCCAGGCAATCTGTCAGCAGGTAGATGCTACCCAAGCTGATGCCGAGGCTGACCAAATTCACCAGCATAAACCGCAAAAACTGCAGCAGCGGGCTGCCTCCTTTTTCCGCGCGGAAGGTAATGCCTCGGTTTAAGTAAAAACTGCATAAAACGCCTATCGAATACCCGGCTGCCTGGCTTGGAACGGGCATCTTTGTGAAAAAAAGTACCGCGCTGTACACAGCAAAATCCACCAGTGTATTTACAATTCCTATGATGTAATATATGATGATTTTTTTATATTTAATCAGAAACTCCTTGCACTTCATGTTTTCTTCCTTCTTTCACGGCGCCGGTTCTGTTTCCTGCTCCTTTTTTATCGAACGTCACATATGATTTGACATTATACCATACGATTCCTTTCCCTGGCAAATCTCTTTTATCTTTTCTTCCCTTTCTCCAAGGTCTTTCTTGCAATTGTCCGGTAAAAACGATATAATGCTAAACTGGCGTGAAATAAGTCGATTGATGTCGTGTTGTCAATTGGCTCTCATTGCATGATGAACATGAAGAAAGGGTTGTATCTACATATGAACAAAAATGTATCTAGCGTGACCAACGGATTTCAAGAGCTTGGGACGGGAAAAATGATGGTGCTTGGCCTGCAGCATGTCTTTGCCATGTTCGGTGCTACCATTTTAGTACCCATCCTCACCGGTCTCAGCGTTTCCGCCACCTTGTTCTGCGCCGGAATCGGCACACTCCTGTTTCATCTGATAACCAAAAACAAAGTTCCTGTTTTTCTTGGCTCTTCCTTTGCCTTTCTCGCCGCATTCGGCACGGTGGCGCCTCTGCTGCAAGATGCCTTTGGCAACGCAATTCCCAACACGGAAAAATTGCCTTACGCCTTAGGCGGCGTAGTTTGCGCCGGCGGTGTCTACGTTCTGTTGGCTGTTTTGATCAAACTTTTCGGCATCAAGCGGATTATGAAGCTATTCCCCCCTGTTGTCACCGGTCCTATTATTATTCTCATTGGCCTGATCTTGGCGCCCACTGGTCTTGATATGGCCAGCAGCAACTGGGGTTTGGCCGTCATTACCATGGCTATCTTGATCATTTGCTCGACATGGGGCCGGGGTATGATTAAAATTGTTCCCATCTTAATCGCCATTTTTGGCGCCTATCTCATTGCCATTATTGTAACCGCATGCGGTGTGCCTTGGGTGGACTTCACCCCGCTGCTGGAAACCACCGGGGTCGCCCTTCCCGGGTTTATGCTCCCAAAATTTGAAGTGGGGGCTATCATCAGCTTCGTCGTGGTCGCCCTTGCCGCCATGATCGAACACATCGGCGACATCGCCGCCATCAGCGCAACTTGCGGAAAGAACTATATGGCGGACCCCGGCCTCGCCAGAACCCTTTTGGGAGACGGCCTTGCGACAAGCTTTGCCGGCCTCATCGGCGGCCCCGCCAACACGACCTACAGCGAAAACACCGGCGTGGTGGCGCTTACCAAGGTTTACGACCCCAACGTAATGGTCATTGCGGCGATTATGACGGTTGTCCTTTCCCTTGTGTCCACCTTTTCTGACCTCATCAGCACCATCCCAACTGCCATCATCGGAGGCGTTTCCTTTATCCTGTACGGCATGATTTCCGCCGTGGGTCTGCGGAACGTGACAGAACACCATGTTGATTTTTCAAAATCTCGAAACGTCTTGGTGGCTGCCCTTATTTTCGTCTGTGGTCTGGGCTTCAACGCGTCTCCCCTCATCTTCCAGCTTGGCAGTGTCACGCTTTCCTTCGGCGGCCTGGCCGTTGCTTCTGTGGTCGGTATTATCACCAACGCCATCTTGCCCGGAAAAGATTACGAATTCAGTACAGAAACGGAAGAATCTCTGTCCCAGGGGGAAGAAGTGTAGGCTTTTCCAAACCGCCGTTCTTGATATGCTTTCCCCAGACTTAAGTTCTATCGCCGCTTAAAAAGGCGGGCAGCACATGCTGCCCGCCTTTTTTATGACATAAACAGTCCGGCGCCGCTCGGCTTTCGTCTAGTCAGACAATGCCGGGTTCCCTCTTTTTCAGAAAAAACATCATGCCCGATTTTATCGTTTCACAGAAAACAACCCGTGCCGGCTGCACCCCACGTACAGTTTTCCCCCGTGCATTTTGGGAAACCGCACTTCGCCGCCCTGTTCCGGATACAGCCGGATCAGCAGTATCCGATCGTAATCCACGTAGGCCACGAAATTAAGATAGTGTTCTTTTTTCATCTCATGGGAAAACGTAAGATAAATATCGTTCTCTATCTTCTCCGCTGTCACATGGTGGGACGTGTCTCCCTCCTGCAATACAAGGGGGGACAATTTTCTGCCGCAGCAAGAAACATCGGCATCTCCGGTGGATGTCATCAAATTTCCGCAGCTGGGACAGACATAAAACTTCACTCGCTTCATATTTCCTCCGTCAACTTTTTTTGTTTGCAGGTCTCCTGCCAATATCTGCTCCACCTGAACTCCCAATTGGTCAGACAGCGCCCCCAAAACAGATACATCGGGAAGCCCCTGCCCTCTCTCCCATTTGGAAATGGTTCGGTCGCTGAGATGTAGCGCCTGGGCAAGCTGTTTCTGCGTGAGCCCCTTCTCTTTTCGCAGCCTGCAAATCAATGCTCCTGTTTTTATACCATTCACTGACCTCACCCCCTGTTCGTCCAGCCACTCATCCAGTATAAAACCATATGCTATAAAACACAACCAACGCATCGTAGAGCCGGCTTTTTTTCCAACTTGTCCTCCGTCCCCCTCCTGCGGCGCCATGTTTAAAAAAGAAAATTGGGATGTTCCAACGTAAAAAGCGGCAAAAAGAAAGGCACGCCGGTTGGCCTGGGCGTACGTTTCTTTTTTGCCGTTGACTTTGGCAATCCATTTATTGTATATGACGATGCAACAAAGAAATTTTGGCCCCCTGCTCAGCCCGCCCGTTGGGCCAGGGTTTGCTGTGTTTCATAGAACCGAAACGCAAACGGCAGCAGCGCATGGCTGCAGGAAAACCGAAAATAGCCGGGGTCCAGCAAATGGGCAATCCGCACCCGATCCAAGGCATCGGCATCTTTTAAAAGAAGCGCCAGGTTCCGGGCTTTTTCCACATTCTTCACTGGGTATTTGGCTATGACCCGATCCAAATCTATATCGTCCAAAGAGTGGGCCTCCGTCATCGCACGCAGGATGTTCAAATCCTCCCCTTCCGGAAGACCCGTAATGTCTCCGATCTGTTTGGCGCTGCGTGCGCCGTGGTCGTCGTCCACTCGGTCGCTTACCCGGCCCACATCGTGATAGCTGCAGCCTAAAAGCAGAAGCCCTGTATCGGCCCGGCTGAGCGATTGCTCCATGGCAAGCAGCGCCCCAAAGAGCATCGTCCTTTCAATATGTCCTTTTCCGTGCAACTTGCTGTGGTAAAGCACTTCAACACAAAGAGACTGCATGGCCTGCCTCCACAGCTTGATGTATACCGATTGCTCGAACTTGGAAACGGTCTCTTCAAACTCCGACATGGAGTCGGAGAAAAGCACTTCTTCCAAAGAAAACGCGGCGTTGCTCATAAGTTTTTCCCCTTCTGGTTTTCGTTTTGCCTTATATCCATTCAACGTTTAATTCGTTCCTGGGTACTGTCCTGTGAAACCGGAGCGCCGGGCGGCCAAGGGCCATAACAGCCAAAATTTCTTCCCCTTGCCCAATGCCCATCTTGTCACGCAGACTAGGCTCCGCGATGCAGGCCATTTGCAAAAACGCGATATAGCACGTGCCAAACCCGCTGGCGGCCGCCATCAGCTCAATATTGGATGTGGCGATGCCGACATCAAGGATGCTCAATTCATCTTTTGGCGCAACCGCCAAAACAACCGTAGGCGCGCCGTAGAACAAGCCGTCTTTCCCTTCTTCCCGATAAGACCGGTAGCATCGCTTCCAGTGGTCATTGTGTCCCGGATTGCCTCCGTATACCCGTTCAATCTCTTCCGGATCATCCCGCTGGGCCACTGCCCAGAATGCCTCTATGGCAGCGTCCCGCACGGCAGGCAATGCGTTTTGCAGCACAATGTAACGGATCGGCTGCCGATTTTCGCCTGTAGGAGAATATCGGCCCGCATCCAGAAGGCGAACGAGATCCCCCCGAGAAAGAGGTGTTTTTTCAAACGCGCGGATGCTGCGGCGAAATTTGATCAAATTGCTTAAGTTCCCCGGAGAAACACGAAACGTCTTTTCATCATAGGGCACCACCTGGCTCATATCCACATCGTTGTCCGAAATGGCTCCTACGGGACATAGCCCAATACAATGGTAACAATCCCAACAAGGGGCATCTCCCATCTTCGCTTTTTTCCCATCCATGAAAATACGGCCATAAAAACATTCCGACGCACATTGGGCGCATCCAACGCAAAGGGATTCGTTGATTTTTAACATCCTCTTTTCCTCTTTCTGCTCTTCTTTCTAAACGGCACCCAATCCCTTGGGTCGTCTGTCACATCCGCACAACCTTCGCTTCCCTGCGCGGCACCGTTCTGAAATATTGCACCGCCGACCGACCCAAGGCCAGAATAGCGAGGGGCGTTTCACCCGGCGCAATGCCAATCATGCTTTGTAAGCCGGGATCTGAAAGGCACGCCCGCCGAAAGAACGCCACATAGCATGCACCCAAACCCATGGACGCCGCCAAAAGCTCCACGCGGGACGAGGCAATACCGGCATCTATCGCTGCTGTCTCCGGCCCCACAAATAAAAGCACCGTGGGCGCATGGTAAAAAAGTCCATCTGCTCCTTGGGTTTCATATTCTTCAAGCCCCCTAGCCCAATGTGTGGCATATGCCTGATGGCCGCCGAAAATGGGCCCCAGCGCCTCCTGCTGCTGCGCCGCTTTGCCCAGCGCTGTAATGGCTTGCTTCGTCACTTCCGCCAGCTTTTCCTGTAAAACGATATATCGCAGGGGCTGCCGGTTCCCGGCCGTGGGGGAATAGCGTGCTGCTTCTAGCAATCCATGCAGCTCCTCCTCCGTGATCTGCTGCTTTTGAAACTGCCGCACGCTTCTGCGAAATTCCATTAAGTTTTTCAGCTGCTCCGGCCGGACAGAAAATGTCTCCTTTTCGTATGGGCGCACCTGCTTCATTTCCGAAGCAGTGCCCGAGATGGCGCCTGTGGGACAAACGGCAATGCAATGGAAGCACTCGATACATGGCGTGTCCGCCAGAACAGCGTGCCCCGGGCCAGGCTGAATCACCCGGCTAAAACAATCTTTGACGCATTTCCAACATCCGATGCAGGATCTTTCCTCCAGCTTCATTTTTTCCTCCTTGCACAAATGCACTTTCGCCCTTTTGGCATGCTCGGCTGCGTGCTTTGGTTTTTCATTCCCTAGTTTTCTGATGAAACGGACACCGCCGCGGACTTGCTGACAATATTGATGTAACTTTTCCCTTTTCCAAACGCAACCGACGTACCGTCCTCGTACGTATAGAGAAACGGACTGCTTGGGTTGGCTTTTGACCAGCGAATGGCCTTCGCCTTCCCGTTGCAGGCATAGAGGCCCGTTCCGCTGCCGGTTAGCGTCACCCGCATCCGGCCGGCGGTGTCCCCGGGGATGTTCGATATGCTGGTATAAAGCACCAGTACGTTTTCCACACTTACCTGCTGATTGGTATTCCCGTCTACATACGCATTGCCGTACTGACTGACAAGATATTCCCCCCGAGAGGGGTCATACGTAAAAACGCCTGTTTTATAATTGGAAAATTTAACAGAAATGGTCTGTGCCTCTTTTCCCTCCGGTGGTGTCCCGTCGTCGGAAAACAGGACAGGGTATGTATAGCCCGTCTCATGGGTTTTGCGAATGTTCAGCGTCGCAAACGTACTTTGAATTGTTTCCCCGGACGTAAACACGCTGTGTTCATATCCCGCGCGCTTTGCCCGCTCCTGATCCCGCCAAAACAGCGAATTCATGTAAGAACCTCGCACACAGTCTAGCGCGGTAACCTTTCTGCTTTTAATGGCATCATATGCTTCCGGGCTGCCCCCTGCATGGAGCAAAACAGCATCCAGCCCTTGGACCAGATCCAAATAGTACAAACGGGTGCTGCGTACCGTTCCAATGTTCCCAACGCCATCCACGTTTTGAAAAACGCCAAGCATCCGCGTGATGCCGCCTTCCGCAACCACTTCATAGATCAAATCTGCCTTGGATACGCCGCATTGGGGCAACGCTACTTTGATATTATTCAGCATGACAGCAATGGGCCGGTTATGTACCTCCTCCTTTTCCATAGGAAGGCCCGTCAAAGGATTTGTCCCCGTCTGAACGGCAGGCGTCTGGGACACGTCGGGGGATTCCGCAATCACCTCGTCTCCCGTTGGCGCAGGTGACAAACGCGCCCCCCCACCCAAGCTGCAGCTGCAAAGAAACAGCAACAAAGAAGCCATTCCCGCTAAACCAATTCGCTTCATTATTCTAGTCCTTTCTTGCCTCTTAAAAGACAGATCATTGCATCAATTTTCTTATTTTTTATGATACCGCCATGGACTACCTTCTGTCAACCATTCCCTTTAAATTCTCTTTCAAAGGAAGCTGATCTGTTTGCGAGCATACTCCTATCTCCCTCTCCTGTCTCAAAAACAATGGGGATTCACAGGGCAAGCGACATAAGGAATCTATGCGGTCTTTCCGTTCAGGCATCTTTGATCACGGCGAAGCAATATTCCGAATGGCTAAATTTCCACCCAAAATGAACTTTGGAAAACGATGTCAAGGGATTGTTCCATCAAAAAAATGATGATACATTGGCGTTTCTGGGGGATTCTTCTTCCGGAGGCGCTTTTTTAACCATATCCGCAAGAATTCTCCCATCTCTACAGGTGGTGAGATGAATTGCTTAGAGCCGTGGGACACACGGGGACAACTCGTTGATATTTTGGCGATTGCGCCAATTGAGCGAGAAGCCCCCACTTCTATAAGTGGTGGGAGCATGCCACTAGGTATTTGCTTTCGCAAGAGAAAAGATAATCGCAATCCCAACCATGATTAAAATCCACATGACAGAGTGCGCAAACATATGTCCGTTTGATTTAAAAAAGTCCAATTTGTTGATAATCCACGCAACGAGAAGCAAAAGAAAAAATAAAATAAAACCCATGATATGTACCTCCTTCAACCATACAAAAAATCAAAATAAAATATGACAATCGAAAAAGCAACCCAATGCGGCTACAAGATATAGAATGTGAATGATCCGTCATGTCCCGCTAAACAGCTCCAAATGACACGTTTTATACATGAAATCGAGAGTGTCAGGAACAAACCCAATTGACAAAAGTTTTTTAGAAATCAATTTATCAAACCTTTCTCATGTTTTTTGCTGCGTACATCCTTTGGTCAGCTTCTTCCATGGCGTGAAATAGCGATATATGGCTTGGCTTGTGAACACTTCCCAACGAAAAAAGCAGGCCGCCTTCTGGGTCAATCTTCCTGTCATGCGCTCCCCCTTTTTGTATTTTACGGCCCAAAAGCGGCCGGTTATGGCGTGAATGCATCAATCCGAGCCATAAAATGTCTCAAATGTCGGTCTCGGCTACTGCCTTATCCATCATAATATGATATTTCAAGAGAAAAGACAATTGGAGATAGAGCTTCTTCATGGCGCCGTCGTTTGCGCAACACGGAATGGAGTGAGATGCCCCGCTGGCCGCTACCTGTGATGTCCGCACAGGCGGGATGAGTCAGATACACGATGGAAAAGTGTCACGTCTGCCATACATCGGACGATGGGTTTTTCTCGTGTGTTTTGCATGGTTGAAAGCGCGCTCCTTCCGTCGTTGGTGTGGGCGCGCTTTTGGTGCCGCTTCTTCAGATATCAAAATACGGAGGAGGAATGACCATGCGAAAACAAACATTTAGATGCAGAGCGCTGTCCCTATTTTGGGCTGTCCTGATGGCGTTGTCCCTGTTGCCGGGGGCGGTTTTGGCTGCCAACGGGAACAGGGCAACGTCTCCACCGTCGAGGCAAACGATGGTATCCAAAACTGCCGATGATCTTCTGGCCTTGGCCGGGAAAGAGGTCTCCGGCACCTTTGAACCCGGCGGCAACATCGATATGCCCGGGAAGGACATGGCTCCCATCAAAAAGCTGTCTAGCCTGTTTGACGGAAACGGCTATGTCATTTCCAATGTAACGATTACCGGGGCGATCAAAGACGGAGATGACGCTTGGGACCCTTCTTACGCCGGCCTGCTCGCCCTGCTGGACGGCATGATACAAAACCTCACATTGCAAAATGTAAATATTTCGCTGGCGGGCAGCGTGATTTCCGGCTCCGCTTTGGGCGCATAAATGTGGGCTGTAAATGCGGGAGAATCGAAGCTGGTTCGTTGCGCTGTCACCTGCGCCCGTGTGGGGTTCCCTGCGGAAGCGATCCGCTCCATGGTGTCGAATACCGATCCATACTAAGCGTGAAAACATCCATCGGCAAGGGCGCCCATGGCAATCACCATGCCCAGAGCCGAAAAGCTGGTTATGTTCTCCAAAAAGCTGGATTACAACAGGTTTTGCGTATTTTTTGTACAATGCCCGAAAACGCTCCTCTGCCCATCGAGCCATTGGCGGAACGTTAAAAAGGGGAGCAGCAAACGCTCTTTTCCTGGAAGCCTTTAACGAAGGCGCCCCATCCCGAAAGAGGCTTGAAAAATATTTTTTTGAGGTCCTGCCGTCGGGACGTGTCGAGAAGTGAACACGGAGGCTTTGGCCTTGGTCTATCCATTTCCCAAAGCATTCTACAACGCCACGGCGGCAGAATATGGGCTGCCCGCAACGGAGTTTCTGTGAATCGATTCGCCATTTCATTGCCTTTGGCATAGCTGTGTGACGTCCCCCCGCCGTGGCCTGCCTTTCTTATCTTTTACGGCCCCATGCGGTTGTTTTTCATCGCTGGATTGTTGACCACGACCCCGCGCTCGTCAAATCGGGATCCATGGCAGGGGCAGTCCCAGCTGTGCTCCTGCGGATTCCATTTTAATGCACATCCCATGTGCGTACACCTTTTTTTCGTCGGCGTCAAAAAATCAACCAGCACCGTGCTTAGGTTGGAAAAAAGCTGCGCGCTAAAAAAAGAGCGATGGGGGGAAAACAAACACGCTTCAGCATCCTTTTGACCCAAAACCATGTGTGAAAGCAAGGAAGCGGCCACCATAGAGCCCGTCATGCCCCACGCATTAAACCCTGTAGCCACAAACACGTTCGGCATGCCCGGGCTATATGTTCCAATATAGGGAACCCCGTCTAGGCTCATGCAATCCTGGTTGGCCCAGGCATGTATTTCTTTTGCCTTGGGAAACGCTTTTCGGACAAATGCCCGTACCACGTCAAACCCGCCACCTTGGGCGCCGGTGCGCCGGTCTCCTCCACCCACCAGGAGCAAGTTTTTATAATTTCGAAAATACATCCCGTTTTCTGAATGGTCCTCCGCCGTACAAATTATCTGAGCTGCCCGCTCCAATGCGACGACAAAAGAACGTTTTTGATACAGCTTCATGAAATACAGCCCTCTGCGGTTGAAAAAAGGGAAATGGGTCGCAACGACTATTTTTTTGGCTGTAATGCGTCCGGTGCCTGTAAATGCCACTGTTTGATCCATTCGATGCACGAAAGTGTGTTCAAAAATGGAAAGCCCCTTTGCCACGCCCGCCAGAAATTTAAGCGGATGGAATTGCGCCATACCAGGGAAGCGGACCGCTCCCATTACCGGCACAGGCACAGGGCACTCTTTTTGAAATTCTGCGCCAAACCCCAAAGATTGAACCATTTTCGCTTCCCGCTCCATGGTTTCTTTGTCTTCTGTTGAATATAAAATGGATGGGCGCTCTTCCCAATCGCACGGAATGGTTTCGGCCATCTCCCGAAAGACATCCACTGCTTTCAAATTGGCCTTTAAATACTGCCTTGCTTGCTCCATTCCAAATGTACCAATCAAATCAGTATACAGCGTACTGTGCTGGGCAGACAAAACCGCCGTGGTTCCTTTGGTGATGCCTTGGCCTATTCGCTTCCCTTCTACCAGTAAATAATCTACACCTGCTTTTTCCAAAAAATAAGCACAGAGGATGCCCGCCATTCCGCCGCCAATGACCAGCACGTCTGTTTCCCTGTCTCCTTCCAAAGGGGGAAATGTCGGCATTTCCACTTCTTCTGTCCAAAGATACCCCATCTTTCTTTCACGTTCCTTTCTCCCCTGTTTGCAGGTAGTATGAACCGTTTTGATGTGAAATATCTCACTTCGGGTCAGAACGTGATTTTCTTTTGCAAAGATTTCTTGTTGCGTGTATGCATCCATTCTCCGGCTGTTTTTTCCATCGTGAACCAAGCGTTTTTGGATACACTAAAGAGAAAGAAAGGCTGCCGCCGGAATGATCCGGTTCACGGTTTCCGCGGTTGGACCTTATTGACTTAAAGTTTTTTGGTCTTGATAAATTGTCTGATTGATCGGATAATAAAAAAGAGCATCAAAGCAGTGTGTGAGCCGGATATCGTTGCATCGCTTGACGCAATATAAAATGAAAAAGGAGGACGGTTTTTTGAGCAATCATTTAAAAGGACAAACAAGCCCCTACTTGCTTCAGCACGCGGAGCAGCCCGTGAACTGGTACCCTTGGGGGGAAGCGGCGTTTGCAAAGGCAAAAGCGGAAGACAAGCCGGTGTTTCTCAGCATCGGCTACAGCACCTGCCATTGGTGCCATGTCATGGCCCATGAAAGCTTTGAAAACAAAGAAGCGGCAGCGCTTTTAAACGATTCTTTTGTTGCGATTAAGGTAGACAAAGAGGAACGGCCGGACATCGACAGCATTTATATGTCTGTTTGTCAGGCGTTCACAGGAGGCGGCGGCTGGCCCACCAGCATTTTTATGACACCGGATCAAAAACCTTTTTTTGCCGGCACATATTTCCCGCCCCATCCGAAACACGGCGCGCCCGGATTCATAGACCTTCTTCGCGTCATTGGAAACGAGTGGGAAAAAAACCGCACCGCACTGATCGAATCGGCCGATGCGATGATCCGCCGGTTACAAGAGGAAATCCCCGTCGGCAAGACAACACCGGACGACGCCCTGCCCGACGCCGCTGTTTCCTTTCTGAAGCGAAGCTTCGATGCTGTATATGGCGGCTTTGGATCCGCACCCAAATTTCCCATGCCTCACACGTTGCTTTTCCTGATGACCATGTACGAAACGACAGGGGACAAAGAAACCCTCCACATGGCAGAAAAAACGCTGACACAATTGTACAAAGGCGGCATTTTCGACCATATTGGCGGCGGATTTTCCCGGTATTCCACAGACCGCTACTTCCTCGCACCGCATTTTGAAAAGATGCTGTATGACAACGCACTGCTGATGATGGCATATGCCAAAGCGTACTGTTTGACCAAAAACACCCTTTACAAAGAGGTGGCGGAACAGACCGCTTCTTACCTTTTGCGGGAGATGCAGTCACCGGAGGGGGGATTTTTCTCCGCCCAGGACGCCGACAGCGAAGGTGTAGAGGGCAAATATTACTTGTTTTCTTATGAAGAAATACAATCTGTTCTAGGCCCGGAAGATGGCACGCGGTTCAGCGCCCGTTTTAACATAACGCCGGAAGGCAATTTTGAAGGAAAAAACATCCTCCATTTGCTGAAGCAAAAAAAGGACGATCTTCTTTCCCCGGCGTGGTGCAAACCGCTTCTGGGCAAGCTTCTGGCCTATCGGGCTTCCAGAATGTCTCTCCATGTGGACGACAAGCTTCTGACGGCATGGAACGCCCTCGCCATGGCGGCCTTTGTAGCGCTTTATCAGGCAACAGGCAGAGAGGCGGATCTGGAAACGGCCAAAGCAGTCCACCGTTTTATTAGCACCCATTTAAAAAAAGACGGCCTTCTCTGCGTCAGCTTTCGCAAGGGAGTTTGCGCCGGGGCCGGATTCCTGGATGATTATGCATTTTATGCCTTTGCGCTTCTGCATCTGTATAACGCCACCTGGGACACAAGCTATCTGGAAGAGGCGGAGCAGACCTGCAAAGAAGTCATGCGGCAGTTTCACGATGCGGAGCAAGGTGGGTTTTTTCTGTATGGAACGGCTCACGAAAAGCTGTTCTTGAAGCCAAAAGAAACCCACGACGGCGCTTACCCCAGCGGAAACTCTATGATGGCATATAACCTTGTTGCCCTTGCGGCGCTTAGGCAAGGTACCTCATGGCAGGCAGAGGCAGAGGCGCAGCTTTCTTTTCTTGCCGGCCCTGCGCAAACGTATCCCCCCGGTGCCTGCTTTTACCTGCTTTCTCTGGTTTCGTTTTTCAACCCGCCCCCCAGTGTGGTTGTGGTGCTGGGCGAGAAAGCCTCTTTGCATGCGCTGCGAAATACCATTCCGCCGGAGATCAGCGTCACCCTCCTTACCCAGCCGACTCCGGAATATCAACGGCTGAACGACCAAACCACCTATTATATTTGTCAAAACCACACCTGTCTCCCTCCACGGAACGATTGGCCGGAAACAATGTAATGTGTTTTGCCGGCCGTCCTTATTGCAATCCGGATCTTTTGCATGATCGTATGCAACGTCTTGTGGGCACACGATGTGGAGCTCACCTGTTTTGTCCGTCCAAAACAAAGCGCAGCGCCGATTCTAAGGCACTGCGCTTTCCTTTGTTCAGCTTGTCGGCTGGTTCAAATCTTCCACTGCGGACAGCGCGGCCCGCTGTCCTTCTCCCATGGCTTTCATCACCTGAAGGGGACGTCCCGTGCAATCCCCCGCCGCAAAAATGCCCGGAATCGATGTTTCCATACGGCGATCCACCCAGATCCCCCCGTCTTCCGTTTTCAGACCAGGCAAAAGATCTGTCGGCGCTACCGTCTGCCGGAAAACAAAAATTCCATCTGCCGGAATTTCGTTTCCGTCTGCCACAAGAACCTCAACTGCTCCTTCTCCTTTGATTTCCAGTCGGTTCGCAGTGACTTGCTCAATGCCATCTGCCAGCCCTTCAACAGGTTTTTGGCTCACAAATGTAACCACGCAGCCGATCTCTTTTAAGAAATTCGCTTCCTCCACTGCGTCTGCGGCCTTTCCAACCACTACGACCCGCTTTCCGTTGCGATACAGCATCCCGTCGCAAGTGGCGCAATAGCTTACACCACGCCCCACCAAATCTGTTTCACCGGGCAGCTTTGCATGGGACCCCGTTCCAATGGCCAAAATAATGGATTTCGCCTGTTCGACTCTCGCCCCTGCCGAAACATAAAACTGATCGTCCATCGGCATGATGGTTAACACTCGCTTTGTATCAATCTCAGCTCCCAGCTCTTTCGCGTGAGAAACCAAACTTTCTAAAATCTCAGCACCGGAAATTCCGGGGTGCCCGGGATAATTGTCAATTTGTTTCGCCTGATAGAGGTACGTCTGTTTCCAATCGTTTGTCAAAACAAGCACCGATTTGTTGCGTACCCTCGCGTTGATCGCGGCCGTTAAGCCGGCGGGACCTGCGCCAATGATAATAATATCATACATTGTTACACCTCCAAATTACAGATGACAACCTGCCTCCCCAAAAGTATCCTCCTTCTTCTCCTTATTACCATTAAAGTAAAAACCGATTGATTTGTCAAGCTTTTGGATAGAATATTTACAAAATGAAACTTCTTTCCTTTTTCCCTATTTTGCAGTATAATACACTTTGTATTCCTTTTGGAGAGAATCATTGCTTTCCAATGGTAAGACGGAAACAAAGCAAAGGAGGATCATATCATGGCAGAGGAACTGAAGACCGCTGACAACACCCCCGAACCCGGGAAAAATTTTATTCATACATTGATCGAAGAGGATTTGGAGCAGGGTGGCCAGTTCCAAGGAATGCAGGTTCACACCCGCTTTCCGCCGGAGCCAAATGGCTATTTGCACATTGGCCATGCCAAAGCCATTAACATCGATTTTGGAACCGCTGAAAAATACGGAGGCATTTGCAATTTACGCATGGACGATACCAACCCCACCAAAGAGGATGTGGAATATGTGGATGCCATTCAAGAAGACATTCATTGGCTTGGATACGACTGGGGCGATCGATTTTATTTTGCCTCAGATTATTTTGAGCAGATGTATCAATTTGCCGTGGAATTGATCCAAAAAGGATTGGCATATGTTTGCGAGCTAACGCCGGAGCAGATGAGAGAGCTGCGGGGGGACACCAACACGCCCGCACAAAGCCCCTATCGCGACCGCCCTGTCGCAGAAAGCTTTGACTTATTTGGAAGAATGCGAAACGGAGAATTTTCAAACGGCAAGATGACGCTGCGCGCTAAAATTGACCTCGCTTCCGGAAACTTTAACATGAGGGATCCCGTGCTTTACCGGATCAATCATGCAGAGCACCACCGAACAGGAAACAACTGGTGCATTTATCCCATGTATGACTACGCCCATCCCATCGAAGACGCATTGGAAGGGATCACCCACTCTCTGTGTTCTTTGGAGTTTGAAGATCATAGACCCCTTTACAATTGGGTGAGAGACAACATTTCCTCTCCTTCTAAGCCCAGACAGATCGAGTTTGCAAGGCTGAATATCAATTATACTGTCATGAGCAAACGAAAGCTGCGGGTATTGGTCGAAAACAAAATTGTATCCGGTTGGGATGACCCCAGAATGCCAACGCTCCGTGGTTTGCGTCGACGTGGGTACACCCCAGCCTCTATCCGCAACTTTTGCGATCGTATCGGCGTTTCCAAGGCGGCAAGCACTGTGGAATATGGTTTTTTAGAACACTGCCTGCGAGAGGATCTGAACGCGACAGCGCAGCGCGTAATGGCCGTTTTACGTCCCATCAAGCTAACCATTACAAACTATCCGGAAGGAAAGAGCGAATTGTTTGATGTGGAAAACAATCCGGAACAGCCTGAAGATGGTGTCCGCACTGTTTCTTTTTCTCGTCATCTTTGGATGGAAGCGGACGATTTCATGGAAGAGCCGCCCAAAAAGTATTTTCGTCTTTTCCCGGGAAATGAAGTGCGTCTCAAGGGAACTTACGTAATTCGCTGTACCGGGTGCCTTAAAGATGAAAGCGGCCGCGTGACAGAGGTTTTGGCCGAATATGACCAAGAGTCCAGAGGTGGAAACCCGGCAGACGGCAGGAAAATAAGAGGAACCATCCACTGGGTAGACGAGGAGACGGCGCTAGACGCGCAGGTGCGCCTGTACGGCAATCTGTTTCTGGACCCAGATCCGGACGGTGCTGAAAAAAACTTTTTGGATTGTCTCAATCCACATTCCTTGGAGCTGATCGATGGCTGCAAAGTGGAAGCTTCTCTGGCTACGGCAACTGTCCATGCTTCCTATCAATTTATGCGCTTGGGTTACTTTTGTTTGGATACCGACAGCCTTCCCGGCCAATTGGTGTTCAATCGCTCGACGTCTCTGAGAGACAGTTTTAAAGTAAAATAAGGCGTCCTTAACGGTTTCACTTCTTTCATCCCCCGTCAAATCTTCTGTTTTTATAGCAAGAAACACAGCGGTTTCCTCTACACAAAGGGAACTGCTGTGTTTTTTAACTATGTTCCGGTATTCGGCATACATCATGATGTAAACCGCGTTATGCAAGCCAATCCTCCAGCACATCCAGAAGGGCAATCGGCGTTACAAGGTTTTGGCTCAGCAAATCCATCAAAGAGGTGATTCTTTTCATATCCGGCGATACGCAAGACACAGTGACCGACTCTTCCGCGTGGGTTCCGTGTAGGCAAAGCCGGATACCGTAATTTTCACAGAGAAGCGTGTCACCAACTTGGATTTCTTCAACCAATAAATAGTATTTTGTTTTTAAAATATCATATTCATCTGACCACATTTCCTTTTCATCCCACAAGATTTCTTTCATTTTCTATCTCCTCCCGGTTTTCTCACGGTAAAGTTAGAACAGAATTCTTTTTTAGTATACTGCATTTGCACCAAACTTGACAATCCCGCATCGACCGCAAGTTTCGACAAAAAACGACATTTTGCTCATATGTTCATATCAGACAGCAGTTTCTTTAGTTTTTCCTTGGTATAAAACAGACGAAAGAGGTCCAAGAGGGCATTTGTACTCAAATGTTCTGGGAGATCCAGCTGGCGGAGCATTTGTTTTCTTCTTATCCCGCTTTCTGGTCTTCCCAGAAAACCCATCTCGTATAAATCAGATTTTTCCCAAACATGGCAAGCCATCTCCGCTGTTTCATCACAAAAAGTGGCGCCGGCGCGTCTTAACGCATCCAAAAGAATGTCCGCCGGCATCCCTTCCACGCCCAGCTTGCCTTCTTTTCCGGCGCACTGTTTTCGTTTTTCTTTCCCATAACGATCCGGGATATAGGCCTGCTTGAGCTGGTGCTTCGGGATGGCTCCTTTTAAAAAGTTGCGAATGACAAAACCGGCGCTGTCGCTGTCTGTCAACACAATCAGCCCCCTCTCTTCCGCCATCCGGCGCAAAAACCGCAGTCGTTCCTCGCAGGAGAAGATCCCAAAGCCGGATGTTTCCACAATGGTCGCCTGCACCACCTGTGAAAGAGTGTTTTTATCGTACTTTCCTTCCACGACGATCACTTCTTTGACCCGCAGCATGTATCATTTCCCTTTCGTTTTGTTCCTTCCAGCAGCCGCAACAAAAGCATGACCAACTGGTCCTCTTGCTTTGTGCCGGACTGCTTCATCCCAAAATCTGTTTCGGCGCAAAGCCTGACCGCGTTGCGGCACCAGATCAGATCAAAGCCGTTTGCGTTTCGCATCAAATTTTGTGCCGGGTAGGCAGAGCGCATCCCCCATAGTTTTGTTAAATCTGCCACGCTTTTTCCATGCTCCTTTGCCAGCCGCGCCGCATGCAGCTGCCGCATCTGTTTCCCCAGGACAGAAAGGATCATAATGGGCGGCTGCTGCATGCGCAGCAGATCTCCCAGTATTTTTGTAGCCTGCTCGATGTTGCCTTTTAAAACCGCATCTGTCATCTGAAAGACAACCGCATCCAGAACCGGATCTGCCACGGCATCGATCTGTTCTTTTGTAATAGGAACCGTGGAGGCATAGGCGCTGATTTTCCCAATCTCTGATATCAATCCCGTCATCAGTCCGCCGCATAAAAAAATCAAATATTCCGCCTCTCTACGCCCGATGGTGTGCCCTGTGGCCGCAAAGCGGCGTGCGATCCAGCGAACCAGGTCGCTTTGGGACTGCTGGGTAAACTGCACGATCTGCCCCTTGCTTTTGAGCAAGCCATATATCTTTGTCCTTGCGTCCGCTTTGTAAGGCTGAACATCGTACACAAAGACCAGGCAACAGTACGGCGGTACGTCGGCAAGCAGCGACATCAGCTCCTCTTTCCCGGCAGACTGATACAGGTCATAATCATAGACAACCACCATGGTACGGTCGGAGCCCATCGGAAAGGTATCAACGGCGTCTACAAGGGCTTGCAGGGACACGTGTTTGCCCGAAAAGCTGTGAAAGCAGAACGCCCCCCACTCACCCACCAATTGCTTTTTCATTTCGTCCAAATAGTAGTCCCGCAAATATGTTTCTTCTCCATAAAACAGGTAAAGGGTGCCAAGGGCATTTTGAGACAAATCCTGCTTCAATTGAGAAAGTTGTTTTGCGTCTTCCTGTTTTTTGGGCGGCATATCCATTTCCCCCTGTTCTGTTCCCGCTTCGGTCTACCCGTATATTGTTATCATGCCCATTTCGTCTGTGCGATATATTTCAATGTTTCTGGCAACCAAACGTGCCAACGTTTCAGGTGCGGGGTGCCCATATGAATTATTGCGTCCAACTGAAATCACCACAATTTCAGGTGTTGTAGTGTCCAATAGCAAGTCGCCCGTAGAGTATTTGGAGCCGTGATGTCCCGCAACCAGCACTTCTAAATCCGGCAATGTAATATCGGACACCATGATTTCCTCCAGTGCTTCTCCCATGTCGCCCGTGAGCAAAACATCAAACGACTGGGCAGAACAAAGGGCTGTCAAGCCCCTTTCGTTTTCCGTTTCGCTGCCGAAGGGCGGGTACAACGTCAGAGCGGCGTGCCCAAATGAAATCTGCATCGTTGTGTCAATCAAATATAGCTCCGTTCCGTCCTGCTCCGCGTTTGGCAAAATGTCTGCTGCCAAGCTGCCCGCTTCCTTTTCTTCGCTGCGGACAGGCGCCGCGATGCGCAGCACTTTCATACGATCCAGCAGTTGTGTCACTCCGTTTGTGTGGTCGTCATGATAATGAGAAAGAACGAGACATTCTACTTCCTGTATCCCCATGCCCTGCAAATAATCTGCCGCCAAGCCTCCTGCGTTTTTGGGGCCGGATCCGCCGCAGTCCACAACAACTGCTTTTCCGCCGGACAGCAGAACGGCGCATTGCCCCTGCCCTACATCCAGAACCATCAGCGTTAAATTCCCATGATTATACGTAAAATAATTCAGCAGCGTTGCAATGCAAAAGCTTGCAACACAAAGGCCAATGGGGAGAACCATCCGGTTAATCGTCCGCTTTTCCTTTTTTTGTCCCTTCCGTTTATCCTGCAAAATGGGCCAAATAAAATAAAGAACCAAAACGGTATAAGAAAAGACAAGCCACAGCTTGCTATATACGTGCACCGTCGGGATGGCTGCAAGAGACCATTTCCCCAGCGTTTTGATGACAAGCAAAATATATTGCACCAGGGGAGACACAAAAATGGAAAGCCCTTTCCCCATTGCAAAAAACACCATGCCGAAAACACCGGACAGAAGCCCCCCGATGAAAACGGCAGAAATGGCCCAAAGCACCAAAAGATTGGCAAACAAAGAACTGATGGAAACCAGGCCAAAATAATACGCGCTCAATGGAACGGTGAAAATCATTGCACCAACGCTGCTGGATGTCACCGCGCAAAACATGCGAACACCTTTGGGTAACGCCGTGTCCCGTTTCCTTTTTTGGAACGCTGTTTGCAGGGAAAAATCAATGCGCTCTGTCATCAGATACAGCCCGGCAACGGACGCAAACGAAAGCTGCAGCCCGATATTCGCTGCGGCAAATGGATTGATGGCCAACAAAACAGACAGCGCAAAGGCCAGTGACGTCGGCGGGTCTGGCTCCCGGCTAAACATAGGAGCGAACAAAAACAAGATTTGCATGAGCCCGGCGCGCATGACAGAAGGGGGACCCCCAGTTGCCGCCATAAAGAAAAGCAAAATAGGAACAGCAAACATTGCCTTTTTGCGCCGGCTTCCCGGCAAAAGAAGCGCAAGGCCGGCCAAAAAGGACAAATGCATACCGGATACCGATACGATATGGGTCAATCCCGTGCGGGAAAGGGCTGTTTCCAACGATTCCGACAAGCCGCTGCAATCCCCCATTATCAGCGCGTTTAAAAACGACGCCTCTTCCCGGGGATACAGGCGTGAAATCTCATTTTTTAGTATTTGGGCGGCAAAAAGAGGCCAATGAACCCATCTCGTCACCTTCTCATCCAGAAGGCGAATCTCCCCTTTTTGGTAAGCCAGAAGGTAGATCCCGTTCGCCGTATGGTATGTGACTTCTTCCTCTCTTATGAGATTGGAAACGGCAAATTCCGCTGTAAATTCAATTTGATCGCCCGGCTTCAGCGTTTGGTATTCCTGTTCTGCATACAGCAACACTTTCGTGGCAGCAAGCCCCTCCCCTGTTTTCACTTCTGCTTTTACGCCATATCTTGTCTTTTCCGGAAAGGAACACACCTCGGCTCGGCACGTTTCTATCTTCCGATCCCATGTTTGCAAAGGTGCGAAAAAGATGGCGTTATATCCCCAGTTCCATAAGAAGCCAACGGAAAGACCAATGCCAATCAAAAGAATGCGTCGTTTTCTTTCGGCAAATACGAAAGAACCGAGGAGCGCAAGTATGCCGCAGGCCAGACCCATCGGGAGCAGCCACTGAACCCCCAGAAAATACTGCGCCAGGAAAATGGAAATGGAGAAAGAAACGCAAAACGTTCCCAGTTTTCTCATGGTATTTCGTCCTCACAAAAAAGGGGCGGAGCATGCGCTCCGCCCCTTTTCTTTCTTTAACCCGGCGGCCAAGTCATATCACGCCCCGCAAGTACATGAAAATGCAGATGAAAGACCGTTTGCCCTCCCTGCTCGCCAACGTTGGACACCACACGATATCCATCTTCAAATCCCATTGTTTGGGCCAGCTGTGCGATGACTTCAAAGATATGAGAAACAACCCCTCCGTTCTCCGCTGTGACAGCAGCGGCCGAAGGAATATGTTCCTTTGGTACCATCAAAAAGTGAACGGGGGCTTGGGGATCAATGTCATAGAACCCATAGATGGTCTCATCTTCATACACCTTTTTGGACGGAATCTCCCCCGCTATGATTTTACAAAAAAGACAATCAGACATCTCCCTCTCCTTTCATTTTCCGGCGTTTATTTTATCTTCTGTAAACATCCTGGCCGCTTCAAACGCCTGGCCCAATTTTTCAGGAGACTTTCCGCCGCCCATGGCCGAGTCAGGCTTTCCGCCGCCGGATCCATCTGCGGCCTTGCTGACAACCTTCACCAAGTCCCCGGCTTTGATTCCCTGGGCGATGGCCTCTTTGCCGCTCACGGTTAGAAATACGATTTTTTGATCTTCTACCCCCGCCAAAACGGCTACAATAGACGCCTCCTTCTCCCGCAGATAGTCTCCCATGGCCCGCAGATTGTCCGCCGTTCCATGCTCCACTTGCGCCGTCAGCAGCTTTACGTTCCCAACGGGAACGGCCTTCTGCAAAAGGTCTTCTCCCATTTCTGCGCTTGCTTTGGCTTTCGCCTGCTCGGCTTGTCTCCGCAGCTCCTTCAGCTCTGCCGTTGTCTGTATGATGCGTTCCTCCAGCTGATCGGGCATTGTTTTCATGGCCTCCGCCAAACGCAAGATCTTTTCTTCCTGCCGGTGCATTTCTTCCAAAACCGCTTTCCCTACGCTGGCCTCTATGCGCCGCACGCCGGCCGCTACAGAATAATCTCCGTGAATCCGCAGCGAGCCGATCTGCGCCGTGTTGTCCAAATGGGTTCCGCCGCATAATTCCACAGAATAGTCTCCCACGGAAACCACACGGACGACAGCCCCGTATTTTTCACCAAACAAGGCCATCGCGCCTTGTTTTTTTGCTTCATCCTGGCTCATTTCTGCTGTTTCTATGGGGAGTCCCTCTAAGATCATGTCATTCACTTCCGCTTCAGCCTTTGCGGCTTCCTCGGGTGTAATGGCCGTAAAATGAGTAAAGTCAAACCGCAGGTGATCCGGCTCCACCAAAGAACCGGCCTGTTCCACATGGGTTCCCAAAACATTGCGCAGCGCTTTTTGGAGCAGGTGGGTGGCGCTGTGGGCACGCATAACAGCCCTCCGCCTGGGCCAATCAATTTCCGCCCGCACCATATCTTCCACATGAAACGCCCCGTCTGTTACTGTTCCGATGTGCATCCATTTCTCGTCTTTTGATTTCTGCACGTTTTCTACACGCAGCACGGCCGAATCGGTCTGAATGACCCCATGATCTGCCACCTGCCCGCCACTTTCCGCGTAAAACGGCGTTTTATCTAAAATAACCAAGGCCTGTTCTCCAGTAAAGGCAGAAGCGCGCAGCTCCCCGTTTACAACAATCGCCAAAATCTTCGCGTCCTCAGATCGGCTGACATATCCCGTAAATTCCGTTTCCGTCTGTTTGTCTAGACCCAGATCCAAGCTTTCCCAACCAAAGTCGCCCAAAGCCGCCGTGGCGGCACGCGCCCGCTTTCTTTGCAACTCCATTTCGGCGTCAAACTCCGGTCGGTTGACGGTTAGCCCCTTTTCCTCCAAGATCTCAATGGTCAGGTCAATGGGGAACCCGTATGTGTCGTATAATTTAAACGCGTCGCTGCCGGAGAGAACCATTTCTCCTTTTGCCTCCATCGCTTCCATCAGCTCAACCAAAATTTTCAGGCCGGCATCAATGGTTTGGGAAAAGCGTTCCTCTTCCATGCGAATGATCCGGATGATATAATCTTTCTTTTCTTCCAGCTCCGGATAAGCCGCCTTGCTTTCCGCGATCACCGTTTCACATACTTCGTACAGGAAAGGACGCTCCACGCCCAGCAGCCTCCCATGGCGGGCAGCGCGGCGGAGCAAGCGACGCAAAACATATCCTCTGCCTTCATTGGACGGCAAAATTCCGTCGCAAATCATCATCGTGGTGGATCGGATATGATCGGTGATCACCCGGAGGGACACGTCGATCTTATCGCTCTGCCCATATGCCGTCCCTGTGATACGGGAGACATGCTGGGTAATGCGCATCACCGTGTCTACGTCGAACAAAGATTCGACGTCCTGCATAATGCAGGCCAAGCGCTCAAGTCCCATGCCAGTGTCAATGTTTTTTTGTTTCAGGTCGCTGTAGTTGCCGTTTCCGTCATTGTAAAATTGCGTAAAGACCAAGTTCCAAAACTCCACATATCGGTCACAGTCGCAGCCCACTTTGCAGTCAGGACTGCCGCAGCTGTACTGCTCTCCCCGGTCAAAATAAATCTCGGAGCAAGGCCCGCAGGGACCGGACCCAATTTCCCAGAAATTGTCCGCTTTCCCCAATCGGGAAATATGAGACGGATCCACCCCTACCTCTTTTGTCCAGATGTCGTACGTCTCATCGTCATCCAAATAAACCGTGACGTAAAGGCGATCAACGGGAATTTGCAGTTCCTTCGTAATAAATTCCCAAGCCCAGGCCGTTGCCTCCTGTTTAAAATAATCACCAAAGGAAAAGTTGCCCAGCATCTCAAAAAACGTACCATGCCGGCTGGTTTTTCCCACCCGTTCAATGTCCGGTGTGCGAATGCATTTCTGACATGTGGTCATCCGTTTACTGGGCGGAGTCATTTCGCCCGAAAAATACGGCTTCAACGGCGCCATACCGGAATTGATCAACAACAGACTGTTGTCCCCTTGGGGCAAAAGGGGAAACGATTTATGTCTTAAATGTCCTTTGCTTTCAAAAAAGGATAAAAATTTTTCTCGCAGCTCATTGAGCCCTAACTGTTCCATGGCTGACTCCTCTCATTCCCAACAATCAATATCTTGTCCATAGGAAAAAAACCGCCCTTTTTGAAGGCGGCTTTCCCAATAACATTACTTCAATAGGCTTTTCAAATTATACCACAATTGTTACAAAAAAGTAAACACTGTTTCGGAAAAAAGCCTACTTCTCCTCTTGTAAATGGCATCTGCGCAAAATGGCGTGTTCCGCCGCGGGGCAGGGCAATTGAAGCTTCACTATCATTTCCGGGTGGGGCGCAAGGCTGATTTCCGCCCCATCCTCGTTGAACATTTTTCCCACACGAAACAAAACCGGTTTTTCCCCGGGCTGCAAAAGCTCCAATTCGTCTCCGCTCCAAAAGCGGTTGCGCTGGGTCACCGTCGCGCTCCCGTCTTCCTCGCAGGAAGTGACATACGCCACCACGTTCCAGTCCCGCAGATACTGGGAGTGGTCATAATATTGCCCTTGTTCCGGTCTGCCGTAAAAAAACCCGGTGCCGTAATTACGATGGCTTACTTTATCCACTTCCGCCCGCCAAACAGGATCCAAGGGACGGCCGGCACAGGCGTCCTCTATTGCATGCCGGTACGCATTTGTTATAACAGCGGCATAGTACGCCGTTTTGGCACGTCCTTCGATTTTGAAGCTGTCAATCCCGGCATCGATCAAATCCGGAATATGTTCAATCATGCAAAGATCTTTGGCGTTCATGATATAGGCGCCTGTTTCGTCTTCTAAAATGGGAAAATATTCACCCGGCCGTTTTTCTTCCACCAGCGCATACCGGTACCGACAGGGCTGGGCACACGCGCCCCGGTTGGCGTCCCTGCCTGTCATATAATCAGACAATAAGCATCTGCCGGAAAAAGAAACGCACATGGAGCCATGCACGAACACCTCCAGCTCCAAGTCTTTCGGTGTTTTCTCTCGGATCTCCCGTATTTCGTCCAGCGTCAGCTCCCTCGCCAAAACCACCCGCTTTGCGCCCAAAGAATGCCACATGCACGCGCTGGCATAGTTGACAATGCCCGCTTGTGTGCTGACATGCCGCTGGATGTGAGGGGCATACCGCTGCGCATAGGAAAACGCACCCAGATCCGTTAAAATAAGCGCGTCTACCTTGGCGTCTGCCGCCTGCCCCAAAAAGGCAGGCAGCCGGTCCACCTCTTCGTTTCTAGGCATTGTGTTGCAGGTTACATAAACCTTTACGCCCCGAGCGTGGCAAAAGTCCACCCCTTGGCGCAGCGCCTCTCCACCAAAATTACCGGCGTCTCTCCGCATGCCAAAGTCCGGCCCCGCCAAATAAACGGCATCCGCACCGTAAGCCACGGCGAACATCAATCGTTCCATATCTCCCGCGGGGGACAAAAGTTCCGGTTTAATCATTGGGCAAAGCGTCCACAAATGCCTGGTGTTCCCTGTTTGTTTTAAAGAAATGGTGCATGTTATCCTCTCCCAGCGCATAATAAAAATAATTTGTTTTTGCGGGGTTGAGCGCCGCATTAATAGAAACCGAACCCGGATTTGCAATGGGTCCAACCGGAAGCCCTTCATATTTATACGTATTGTATGGGCTGTTCACTTCCAAATCTGTTAAAGACAGCTTCTCCTTCCGTTCTTTCAACGCATACTGTACCGTTGCGTCTATTTGCAAATACGGGAAGTTTCTGCTTTTTAAACGATTGTAAATAACAGATGCGATGGTTTTTTGGTCTGTTCCGGATGTCTCTTTTTCAATCATCGAGGCAATGATGACAATTTCCCGGACAGAATATCCCTGTTTTTCCGCTTGTTCCCGCATTGCATCCGTTACCTTTAAATCAAAATTGACCAGCATTTTGTTTAACACGGTCTTGGCATCTTCGCCCAGATAAAAATCATATGTGTCGGGAAAAAGATAGCCCTCCAAGCGCGTTGCTTCTCCCATGGGAATCTCTTTTAAAAATGAAAAATTATAATCATACTGAGCCGCCATTTCTTCCAATTTGGTGCGCGTACTAACTCCATTTTCCTCCAGAACCTCAAAAACCTGCTTTAATGTATATCCCTCAGGGATTGTTACCGATACCGTCAGGCGGCTGGATGAGCTTTTCCCCATCGCCGCGACAATGGCCCGATAATCCATTGCCGTTGAAAGCTCATAGGTTCCCGGCGTAATTTTCCCTCTCGCTTTTGAAATATTGCAGTAAAGCTGAAACAGCGATTTATATTCGATAATTCCCGCTTCTTTCAGCTGAGACGCAATTTTCCCCATGGTATCATCTTCTTCAATGACAACAACAGATGTGATTTCTTCCTTGTTCAGCGCCAGCACGTCATTGATCGCAACCCAGCTCAATCCGGCAAGAATCGTTGAAATTCCGATGATCAGAGCCAGATAGATCAACGCGCCAAAGGAGCCGCTTTTCTTTTTTTCGCTGGGAGCGGGGCGGTTGGCAGGGTGCTTGGCTTGCCTTTTTTCATCTCCCGTCTTTCTCCTTGTTTTTACATCTGTCGACATATACTGTTTCTCTAATCTTTTGCCTTCTTGTGACATAGGGAAACCACTCCAATCTGTATGAAACGCAAAATAGTATGTACCCAAGTCACCAACCCCATGCCCCATGCATAGTATGGCGCAGATACGAAAAGCGAGGTGAGTAATTCATGTTTGGTAGTAACAATAGTTGCATCTGGATCGTATTGATCTTGGTCGTCCTTTTCTGCTGCGGTGGCTTTGGCAGCTGCGGTAACACCTGCGGCTGCGGGGATGGGTGTGGGTCATCCTGCTGCTAACCTGATTTCCCTTTCATTACGTACCAAGAGCCCCATGCGGGACTCGGTCCCGCATGGGGACAAAAACCGGAATTTGATATGTTTATGAAATAACAGCCACTTCATCCTCTGTTATGACATAGTCCATCGTTTGATCGTGGGCTTCAACCGGAATGCGTTCCAGCAAACAAAAAGAACGACAAATTCCAACGGAAACACCATGGTACCCTTGCAGCCAGCGATCATAATACCCCCCGCCCCGGCCAAGGCGGGAGCCGTCCCGGCCAAAACATACCCCCGGCACCAGAGTAATGTCAATCTTCCTTTTTGGTACCACCGGACAAGCCGCTTCCGGCTCATAAATTCCAAAATGACCCGGAAGAAGCTGTGCCGTTGAAGTAACCCAGCGGGCCTCCATCCGCCCCTGTTCCAAACACAAGGGCACGGCAACCGTTTTGCCTATACAAAGTAAATACTCGATCCATTTTGTTGTTTCAGGCTCCGGCAGTTTCCCGATGAATGCAAAAACAACGTCGGCATGGTGCAGCGGCTCAAACTGCTTCAGCTGATGAAACAGAGCATCATCAGAAGCCTCCCGTTCTTTCGGCGACAGCGCTTTTTGCGCCAGCCACATCATGTCCCGCAGTTTTTGCTTATCTGTTTTCATAATGAATTTCTTCTTTTACTTTTTGAAAGATCTCCGCTCCGCGTAAAATGCGAACCAGAGCCAGTCCAAATTCAATCGCCGTACCCGGCGCGCGCCCGGTGATGATGCGCCCGTCGATGACAAGGCTGGCATCTGTTGCGGTAACCGTACTTCCCATTTCTTCTTCCAAGCCCGGAAAGCAAGTGGCGTTGCGGCGATCCAAAAATCCCTGCTCCGCCAAAATCAGAGGCGCGGCACAAATGGCCGCCAGATAACGCCCTCGGGCATGCACATCGCGAATCAGGTCAAGGGCATCCCGGCTGGCGCGAATGGAATCAACGCCTCCGCTCCCCCCGGGAAGAACCAGCATCTCCAATGTTTCCACGTCAATGTCTGACACCAGCATATCCGCCGTCACCTGAACGCCGTGAGCGCCTGTCACGGTTTCCCCGTCTACGCCGGCCAAAATCGTCTCCACGCCTGCCCGGCGCAGAAGGTCGACCGCTGTGATCGCTTCCATTTCCTCAAACCCGTGTCCCAAAAGAATATATACCATATTTCCTTCCTTTCTTAAAAGATCATGTGGTAGATTTCTTCTCCAATGTCTTCCGGCGTGCGGATTTTATTTTGATGCACACAGGAAATCCTGTGCCAGCCGCCATACTGCGCCGCCTCATAGGCGGCTTCACGACACAATGATAAGTATGTCATGTTTATTTCATGGATATCCCCTTTTGTGCCTGTTTCGCCTTCCCTGCCGCGCAAAAGCTGGGTCGCGCGGTCCGTTGGCATGTCTAAAAAAAGAACAAGATCCGGGCGCGGAAGCCCCAGTTTATGATACTCAAAATCAAACAGCCATTGGAAAAAAGAGGTTCTTTGCTCCTTTGGCAGTTTAGCGGCCTGGTGGATCGCATTCGAAGTGGTATATCGATCCGAAATCAAAAGCCCGCCGGATTCATAAATGCGCTTCCACTCCATTTGATAAGATGCATAGCGGTCAACCGCATAAAAAGTAGAGGCCGCATAGGCGTTTACGTCCGACGGATTCGCACCGAAATCGCCGTTTAAATACATCCGTACCAAAGTAGAAGACGGCTCCTCGTACCGTGGGAAAACCAATTGGTAAAACGGTTTGTTTTCCCGTTGCAAGCGGCGGCAGAGCAACTGCAGCTGCGTTGATTTTCCAGAGCCGTCCGTTCCTTCCAGCACAATCAATTTTCCTGCCATAGCCCCTCCTATTCGCCCCGTATGCGCGCACCCACAGCGGCAAACAGAAACAACGGCAGCTTGCTCATTCTTCCGATCCGCTTCGGCTCGCGGATCAAACGATACAGCCATTCCAGCCCCAGCCGCACCCAGATATCCGGCGCGCGCTTCACCTGCCCCGCAAATACGTCCAGCGACCCGCCAAGGCCAGCTACAAGCCGCACCTGAAGCTGGTCCATATGCGCTTGCATCCAAAGCTCCTGCTTGGGTGCACCAAGGCAGACAAACAGCGCTTTTGCACCGCTTTCATTGATCTCCCGGATCACCGACACATCGTCCTTAAAATATCCGTCGTGCACGCCACAAATACGCAGCCCCTTATATTCCTGTTGCAGCCGCTCCCCGGCCAGGGCAGCGACCCCGGGCTTGGCGCCCAGCAAGAAAAGGCCGTCGCCGCGGCGAGCCATCTCGTCCATCAGCCGGGCGGCAAAGTCAATTCCCGCTGCCTTTCCTTTGAGGGGGCGTTTTAATATTTTCCCGGCATGTATAACGCCAACCCCATCCGGCAACACCATGAAAGCATTGTTCAGCGCCTCTTGCAGCTTCGGCTCCATCCGGCACATATATACGATCTCCGCGTTTGGGGTTACCACGTACCCCTTTCCGTCCGGCTGATCCAGCAGCCCGACGGCACGGCGCACCGCTTCCTCCAGTGTTACATTATCAAAGGAAACATTTAAAATATTCACTATGTCCTGCTGTTCCGGCATTGTATCACCTCAATAGAAAAGCACTGCTTTCAAGATTGTATCACACTAATTTCTAAATGTCCATTTCAGATTTTGAATCTCGCTTTCCTCCAAGCAAAAGGACACGCCTCAATGTACTTTGGGGCGCGTCCTGCATATAACGGCTCTGTATTTATTTTTTGGTCACCAAGCCGTAAACGGTTCCAAACGCACCGGATGCGTTGGCTTCATCATAATCAATGTGCATTGCTGTCGCATGCTGGGGACCCACGCGGGCAACCACCTCGTCAAACACCAAGCCCCGTTCCCCTTCTATTTTCACCCGAATGCTTTCTCCGTCTGCAAAGCCATGTTTCTTTCCGTCTTCTTCCGAAATGTGAACGTGACGCTTGGCCACAATAACACCTTCGGACAACTCCACCTGGCCGGCAGGCCCGATCAACGTGCAGCCCGCGCTGCCCTCCAGCTTTCCGCTTTCACGTACCGGTGCTGTCACGCCAAGGGGACGCGCGTCGGTGAAGGAGATTTCCACCTGGCTCTGTTTCCGACATGGGCCGATGATGGAAACGGTTTTCAAAGATCCCTTCGGGCCCACAACCTCTACCTTCTGGTGGCTTAAAAACTGCCCCGGCTGAGACAATTCTTTTTTCACTTCCAATTGGAACCCCTTTCCAAACAAAGTTTCCAAGTCCGCTTCTGTCACATGCACATGGCGTCCGGAAGCCTCTACCAACACTTTCAAATCACTCATTTTCATTTCTCCTTATAGCACAGATTTTATATAAAAATAAATATTTACTATGCTAATAATGTACCATCTTTTCCCCAAAAAGGCAAGTATATTTCAAGGAGAAGTCCCGTTGTCGATCCGAAATTGTTACAATTCGCTCAACTTACGCTTTACATTCGCCCGTTTCCTGATTATACTATACACACAAAATAAATCATCGGCGGCACTCGCCCGCAAACGTATTCTTCCAATGGGGTTTGACCCGTTTTTTTCTGAGGAATGCGCTTTTATTTGAACATTGAGGTGAACAGTTTGATCGATCAAAGCAAAATTCGCAACTTTTCCATTATCGCCCATATCGATCATGGGAAATCCACATTGGCAGATCGGCTTTTGGAATGCTGCAACGCCGTTGCGGACCGGGATATGGAGCATCAATTATTGGATAATATGGAGTTGGAGCGTGAACGGGGCATCACCATCAAAGCACGCGCTGTTAATTTTGAATATACGGCGTCTGATGGAGAAACCTACTCGCTCAATCTTATCGATACGCCGGGCCACGTAGATTTCAATTATGAAGTTTCACGCAGCCTCGCTGCCTGCGAAGGCGCCATTTTAGTCGTAGACGCATCCCAGGGGATCGAGGCGCAGACATTGGCCAACACCTACCTTGCCATTGAACACGATCTGGAAGTGTTGCCTGTGCTGAATAAAATCGACCTCCCCTCTGCCGACCCCGTTCGTGTCAAGGAAGAAATTGAGCGCGTCATCGGGATCCCCGCCATGAATGCGCCGGAGATTTCAGCGAAAAACGGAATCAACATCGACGCGGTTCTGGAGGACGTGGTGCAAAACGTTCCAGCGCCCAGCGGAGACGCGAAGGCGCCATTGCAAGCCCTTATCTTTGACAGTCAGTATGACAGTTACCGGGGTGTCATTGTCTATTTGCGTGTGGTCAACGGAACCATACGCCCTGATACAGACATTCGCATGATGTTCTCCGGCACGGAATATAAAGTGGTCGAAACGGGGTTTTTGCGCCCCATCGGTTTGGAGCCTTGTGAATCCCTCTCTGCCGGTCAGGTGGGATATTTTACCGCCAGCATTAAAAATGTCAAGGATACCCGTGTGGGCGACACGGTTACAGAGGCGTCCCGCCCGGCAGCGGAGGCCCTCCCTGGCTACCGCAAAGTGCAGCCCATGGTTTTTTCCGGAATCTACACAGTGGACGGCGCCAAATATCCCGACTTACGAGACGCGCTGGAAAAACTGCAGCTCAATGACGCTTCTCTTTCCTATGAGCCGGAGTCTTCCGCTGCCTTGGGCTTTGGGTTTCGCTGCGGCTTTCTGGGTCTGCTTCATATGGAAATCATTCAGGAGCGGTTGGAGCGGGAGCATTATTTGGAGCTGATCACCACAGCGCCCAGCGTGATTTACCATGTTGCCAAAACCAGCGGAGAAACCTTGGTGATTGATAACCCCCTAAATTATCCCGAGCCTGTTGAGATTGAATATGCGGAAGAACCCTTTGTAACCGCCACTGTTTTAACTCCGTCTGAATATGTCGGCAATATCATGGATTTGTGTCAGGACAGGCGGGGCGAATATAAAAACATGAATTATCTGGATGAAGACCGAGTAGAGCTGCACTACGAGCTACCCCTCAATGAAATCATTTATGACTTTTTTGACGCGCTTAAGTCCCGCACACGGGGGTATGCCTCCCTTGACTATGAATTTTTAGAATACAGAAAATCGGATCTCGTTAAGCTGGATATCCTGTTGAACGGAGAAGTCGTGGATGCTCTCTCCTTCATTGTACACAAGGACAAGGCGTACTCGAGGGGCCGAAAAATCGTTGAAAAACTGAAAGAAAACATCCCGCGTCAGCTGTTTGAAATCCCAGTTCAGGCGGCCATCGGCGGAAAGATCATCGCCCGGGAAACCATCAAGGCCATTCGAAAGGACGTGTTGGCCAAGTGTTACGGCGGAGACATCTCCAGAAAGAAAAAGCTGCTGGAAAAACAGAAAGAGGGCAAAAAACGGATGCGCAGCCTAGGCTCTGTCAGCGTTCCTCAGGAAGCGTTTATGGCCGTTTTGAAGTTGGATGAATAGCCCCTCTTTTTTGCTGGAACTTAGCATCTCTTCTCTGCTCTCGCTATGAAAGGCGGAGGATATGGCGTTAGCCATATCCTCCGCCTTTTTAACGCCTCCATTTTGTGCGGCAATGACATGCGGGGTAATCCGCCGGGGTCGGCACTCGTTTCCGACAAGCCGATGAATGCGGCGGAGCGTTGTTCATCTTCAATGATATTGTGCGCCAAACATATCATCTAGCCTTTGCAAATGATCCGTATGTGTAATGGCCACAGCCTTATCACCCGCCATAAGCACTGTATTCCCTCTGGGAATCAAAAGACCCGAGTTGCGGATAACAGCAACCAAAACACATTCCGCCGGCAGCTGAATGTCACGCAAGGCTTTGCCAACCATAGACGATGCGGGGTCCACCATACGTTCAACCAGGGAATACTTCCCGCCGTGCAGCTTCAGAAGCGTCATCATATCCCCCATGGACATTTCCTCTGCCACGAGACGGGCGATGAGATCTGCCTGATTGAGTGCGGCGTCAACCCCCATGACCGGCGTAAACAGCCATGCGTTTTTGGGATTGTTCACACGTCCGATGACACGGGGCACCCCGTATTCCAAACGGGCCAACGTTGCGACCACTAAATTGGTCTCGTCGGAGCCGGTCACGGCCGCAAGCACATCTGTATGCTGGATGTTTGCATGTTTCAGCACCTCGGGATCCGTTCCGCTGCCGTGAATGATCATATGATGGGGCAAACATTGTTTCAGTGCCCCAATGCGTGTTTCTTGTTCTTCAATGATTTGAAGCTCATGCCCCCGCTCGACCAACAGAGACGCCAAATAGCCGCCTACTTGGCCGCCTCCCACAATCATCACTTTCATTTCTTCACATCACCTTTCCGCTGCCAAGCCCCAACAGCTTCTTTAGCTGTCCGCCGGAAGAAACTGCCGTGGCGATATATAAGATATCACGCCGCTGGAAAACCGTCCCGCTCATGGGCAATATGGTCTTATTGTCACGTTCAATCGCCACGACATGAATGTCCCCCAGCACAGTGAGGTCGTTTACCTTTCGCCCGGCAACCAAAGACGGTACCTCGATTCTGACCAACTCCACATCTCCGCTTCCAAAGCTGAACACTGCGTCCAGCGGTGTGTATGTGAGAAGATCGGCCGCTCTTTTGATGCCCCAGGTCGTCGAGGAAAGGGTCTGTATCCCCAGCTGTTTGTATATTTCAGCTTTTTCACGGTCATACAGCCTTGCCACAACCTTCGGTACATGATAAATCTCACGTGCAATTCTTGCGATGACGGCGTTTGACTCATCGCTTGACGTAAACGCTGCCAGCGCATCCGTCTTGTCAACCCCCGCTTTTGTCAAAATGTCCTTGTCGAACCCAACTCCCTCAATCGTCCGGCCTTTAAACTGCTCTCCCAGCTGAGAAAACGCCGATGCGTTTGAATCAATGACGGTAATGGTATGTCCGGCCTTGCTGAGCAGCTGTGCAAGCCCCGCGCCATTCCTGCCGCAGCCAACAATGATAATCTTCATGCCAAATCTCCATCCTCTCGATGATTATTTTTACTTGTTTTCGCCTTGTCCCAGCTGCGGAGAAGCCATTTGCGCACTTCATCTAAGCACAGCATCATGGGAGGGATCACGATCAAAAACGCCGTCTCTCGCCATCCCAATGGTGCGGTATGAAACAAGTTGTGCAAAAATGGTACGGGTATGCCGATCAGCAATACCAACAGGGTAATTTCCACCGCGATTCCAATTAAAATCATTTTGTTCCTGAGCAGCCCGACTTTGAACACAGACAGCTTCTCTGTGCGGCAGCCAAAGACTGCTCCCACTTGTGCCAGCACAATGGCGGCAAAGGTCATTGCAGTCGCCATTTGGTAAACGGTTCCGGACGCGGCCAAGGGAATTTGCGGCCATCCGTTTAAATGGTTGAAGAAGAAATATGCCGCAATGCCAAAGGCTGCTTCCAGTATACCATACCAGCAAAAGGCTTTCAGCACCAAAGACCGGCTCAAAAGAGATTCTGTTTGTGAACGGGGCGGAGCATACATGATCCCCGCTTCGGGCCTCTCCACGCCCAGCCCCATGGCAGGAACCATGTCGGTACCCAAATCTATGGCCAGCACCTGCATGATTGTGAGGGGCAGCGGAATGGCGCCACGAGAGAAAAGATAAAGCACCATGGGAACGGCAGCCGCCATATTGCTGTTGAAAATATACAGCACAAACTTTCGGATGTTGTTGTACACCGCGCGCCCTTCTTCAATGGCGTTGACAATGGATGCGAAATTATCGTCTGTCAAGATCATGTCGGCTGCTTCCTTGGCAACATCTGTCCCGGAGATTCCCATGGCAACGCCGATATCTGCCTTCTTCAACGCGGGAGAGTCGTTGACGCCGTCTCCTGTGACCGCCACAATTTGCTTCATGTCCTGCAACGCGCTGACCACCTGCAGCTTTTGTTCCGGTGCCACACGGGCGAAGATCACTTCATCTGAAAGGATCCGCTTCAGCTCCTCCTCCGGCATGTGCTCTAGTTCAATCCCCGTAACAATCCGGGGATGGTCTCCTTGCACGACCCCAATGCGCCGCGCAATGCTCTCTGCCGTCAGGCCGTAGTCCCCTGTGATCATGATGATCCGAATGCCTGCATGGTGACATTTTTCCACCGCCTCGGCCACCTCCGGCCGTGGGGGGTCGACCATGGCGATCAGCCCCAAAAACGTAAGGTCTTGCTCGATGAGTTCCGGTGTATATGCCCCCAAGCTGGAAGGGAGGTTGTCGCTTGGGGAAATGTTCCGCATTGCAACTGCCAAAACCCGCAGCCCGTTTCTTGCATATCCATCGTTGACAGACATAACGTCGGCTCGGTCCTGCTCACTCATGGCACGGATCTCGCCATTGGTTTTCTGCTGTGTGCAAAGGGAAAGCACTTCTTTGGGCGCCCCCTTCACATATACAAGGCGCCCGCCATGCACCTGATGGATCGTGCTCATGCGCTTGCGCCCTGAATCGAAGGGAAGTTCCCGCAAGCGCGGGATCTCAGCTTGCATTGCCTCCAGGGTTAAGCCATATTTTTCGGCCAATACTATGAGGGCGGCTTCTGTGGGGTCTCCCAGGACGGTAAAGCGGCTGGATTCCTCATTGGGCTTCAGCAAGCGGGCATTGCAGCACAAACTGGCGGCAGCGAAAAGCTCTCTGACCGATTCTTGGCCGCGCGGGACTTCTTTGCCGTCCATCATGATGCCTCCGTTGGTTGCATCATACCCGACCCCGGTCACTTCCAAATGCTGTCCGTTCACAAAAAGACCGCTTACCGTCATTTCGTTTTGGGTCAGCGTACCGGTTTTATCTGTACAGATCACCGTGGTACATCCCAATGTTTCCACAGCGGAAAGCCGCTTGATCAACGCATTTCGTTTTGCCATGCGCTGCACGCCCATGGCCAAAGACAGCGTAACCGTAGGCAGCAGCCCTTCCGGAATGAACGCAACCATCATGCCAAGGGCAAAGATAAAGGCGGCAACCGGCTCTGTCTTAGCCAGAAAAATGGCCAGGAAGAAAAACACGACGCCGATGCTGACTGCAATGGCGGACACCTTCTTCGTCACTTTCCCCATTTCTTTTTGCAGCGGACTGCTCTCTTCCTGGAGGCTTTGGGTCAAGTTTGCAATCTTTCCGAACTCTGTGGACATGCCGGTGGCATAGACGACGGCCCGCCCCGTTCCGGCCGCCACCGTTGTTCCGGCAAATACCATGTTGGGCTGCTCCGCACGTGTTAAATCGTCCCGCAGTATGCTGTCTTTTGTCTTGTGAACCGGGTGCGATTCGCCCGTCAAGGTCGATTGATTGATACGCAGGTCGTTGTCGTTGACCAACCGTGCGTCGGCGGAAATACGGTCTCCTTCCGATAGGAGAATCACATCCCCGGGGATCAACTCCTCCGCCAGAATCTGCCGCTCACTTCCGTCCCGCAGCACACGGGCGTGATCCGGGAGCATCTGCTTCAGCGCCTCTGTTGCCTTCCCGGCGCGAAATTCCTGCCAAAAGCTGAAGGCTCCGTTGATGATATTGACCATCCAGATGGCAATGGCAAGCTCTGGAATTTGTGCAATCAACGCAATGATCCCGGCCGCCCACAATAAAATCGCCATCAGGTGGGTAAAATTAGAAAAAAATTTCCAGATGAGGGGCGTTCCCTGCTTTTCCTGCAACAGGTTTTTCCCATACGCGTTCAGTCGTGCCGCCGCCTCTTGATCAGACAGGCCGCTTGTCTCGGTTTTTAAGGCGCCATAAACACCTTCCGGTGAAAGCTTGTGTATTGTTTTTAATATTTCTTCTTTGGGCGGTAATGTGTTTTTTTCATCCATAGTCGCAATGCTCACTCTCTTTCGCTCCCTCCTGCAGACCTTTCAAGGGGAGTGTTTATCATCCGACGGCATGCCCCGGTTAACGTATGAAACATAGAGCACCCCCTTTCCCTTTCGGAAGCATGACACAGGTCAAAATACATATGGGTTCTGTCCTCCAATTTTAGCGAACATGGCGTGAGCATGGCGTGAGCGTCACACGTTCTGTGTGAGAATTCTGTGAGGGAAACCGTTTCTTCTTTTTGCATCAAATTGCAACCGAAATCCTTACATTTTCGTGCTGTATCTATTGTATATCGCACTGTCTGGACGTATAATAAAAACAAAACTGGCGGGTGCAAACAAAAAATGAAATATATATTCACGCGCATTTTAATCATTGCGGCAGCATTGAGTCTCGCATCTGGAATTGGGCTGGCGCTTCGCAACCTGCATATCCCGGAAACCAACATCACTATTGTATATTTGCTGGCTGTTTTAGCTGCGACGGTCCTCGCGCCCGGGTATGTTTTTGGATTTATCGCCTCCATTTCATCAGCGTTTTTGTTCAACTTTCTGTTTACAGAGCCTTATTTTACTTTCTCCACCAATGCGCCAAATTATATCATTACTTTTATTATTATGACGATTACAGCGTTTATCACAAGTTCTCTGGCCTCTTACGCCAAAACAAACGAACGCAAAGCGCAGACACAAGAAGCGGAAACCAAAGCGCTGTACACACTTACCAATCTTCTGACAGGGGCAACCGACATGCGGGACATTGCGGCAATCGCCACGGACACGATCAGCAGGGTGATCTGCGAGGGGTCGGCCTGTCTGTGCTTTGACGAAAAGGGAATGCCCGAACGTTTCTTTGTTCAGCAGCTCTCTCCCGCGAAACAGATCAGAAAAGATGTATCAGATTTCGATGCCATTGTGCGCCATACCCGGCACGTGCGGGCCGGCACCTATGTCGGCCCGGCGTTTTGCGATTTCCCCATTTGTGGAAGAGAGGCGATTTTGGGCCTCATCAGAATCCCGAGGGAGCAGGCCCGGACGCTCAGCGAAGCGCAAATCAGCCTGCTTCATTCCATGGTCGAAAGCATCGGACTTGCAATGGACCGGTTTCGATCCGCGCAGCAGAGAATCCGTTCTAGGGAAGAAGCGGAGCAAGAACGGTATCGCGGTAATTTGCTTCGCTCTATTTCCCATGACCTGCGAACACCGCTTTCCGGAATTCTGGGAACGACAGAAATACTGGCCGATATGACAAAGCCGGAAGACCCGCGGCATGTGTTGATAGAAGGCATTAACAAAGATGCCCTCTGGCTGTTTTCTTTGGTGGAAAACGTACTGAGTTTGACACGTTTGCAAGGAGGAAAGCTCGTTCTGCATAAGCAGCCGGAGGCCGTAGAAGAAGTGCTGGGCAGCGCGGTGGGCTACATGTCCCGCAGATACCCGGAGTATACGATAGAAACCCGCGCGCCGGAGGAACTCCTCGTGGTGCCTATGGACGCCAAGCTGATCAACCAAGTGCTGGTCAATTTAATGGACAATGCGGTGAAACATACAACCCCGCCCGGCGAAATTATGATAACTGTCGTACGGGATGTCAAGTGTCACCAGGCTGTCTTTTCTGTGCAAGACACGGGCTGTGGCATTGCCCCTTATGACCTTCCTCATATATTTCAAATGTTCTACACCTCATACGCCCGACACGCCGATTCAAAGATGGGGATCGGGCTGGGTCTTGCCATTTGCGAATCGATTATAAAAGCCCATGGCGGAACCGTCTCCGCCAGGAACCGTGCCGACGTAAAAGGCGCGGAATTTATTTTCACCTTGCCGTTGGAGGCGGACTAAATGAACCATTATCATGAACAAATTCTTGTTGTGGAAGACGACAGGCAAATACAGAATTTCATTGGATACTCCCTGAAACTGGCCGGCTTTCCTTATGTTGCCGTGGGCACGGGGGAAGCCGCGCTCAATCACCTTGTTTCAGAACCCTTCGACCTGATGCTGCTTGACCTCGGCCTGCCTGATATGGATGGTATGGATATCATCAAGCAGGTGCGTGAGTGGTCCCAAATCCCCATTATTATTGTGTCTGCCCGAGATCAGGACAAAGAAAAGGCCGCTGCTTTGGACATGGGAGCGGACGATTATTTAACAAAACCCTTCTCCGCCACGGAGTTGCTCGCCCGCATCCGGGTCGCCTTTCGGCATTTGCATCGTCAGGGCACCCCCCGTGATCAATCCATCCACCAAGTGGGAGAGCTGAAAATGGATTTTGAAAAACACCTGTCTTATTTGCAAAACAAAGAAATCCATTTGACGCCCTTGGAATACAGCCTGCTTTCACTGTTTTTCCGCAATATGGGAAAAGTGTTGACCACGCAATATATTTTAAAAGAAATTTACGGCCTCAACTATGGGAGCGATA
Organism: Oscillospiraceae bacterium; assembly: GCA_050950425.1. Taxonomy (GTDB): domain Bacteria; phylum Bacillota; class Clostridia; order Oscillospirales; family Oscillospiraceae; genus RGIG529. The sequence continues at coordinate 1,474 of JBMNHO010000002.1, read as the reverse complement.
CCCAGGCACTTCGCACGCTCATGGCGGGACTGCGCCGAAAGATTGAAAAAAATCCGTCCAAACCACGATATATTATGACGGAGATCGGTGTTGGATATCGCTTGGCAGATGAATAAACCGGCACGCGAGCTCTGTCGTCTTCAAACTGCGGCAGAGAAAGCCGTTCTGCAAAGCTTTGTTTCATTTGCCAAGGCCGTTTGGGCAGAACGGCGAACCCAAACAACGGCATCATTTCCCCCTCGTTTGCTACCAAAACTGTTCGCAAAATCATAAATGGGCATGTTGGATCATATGGTATTAGCAATCAGAATCTTTTCTGGAGGGGATTGATTGTTATGCGGCATTTTGTCATTCATCTGTCACCGAAGCGATGGGTTCAAAACCTAAGATCAAACATACCGAAACGAAAGAAGCGCCCCAAAAATGGCTCTAAAATTTTTGTTTTTAAACGAAATTGGCTGACGGCAATTGCCTGCTGCGCTGCCGCCTGCGTTATGTTTGCCATTGTGAACCATCCCGCTATCGTGGGCGCATCCGCTACCACCCGCCAGCTTCCCATCTATTCTGTTGAGCGGGAATATAAGGTCTGTTCCCTCTCGTTTGACGCGGCTTGGGGCAACGAAGATGCGCAGCAATTGATCGATATTTTGGGGAAACATCACATCAAGGCAACCTTTTTCGTGGTGGGTGCATGGGTGGACAAATACCCCGAGTCTGTCAAGGCGCTTTCCGATGCCGGACATGAAGTGATGAACCATTCCGACACCCACGCCCATATGACGAAGCTGTCCAAAGAGGAAATTATCTCTGATATCCAGTCCTGCAACGCGAAGGTTGCAGCCGTCACCGGCGTTACCCCAACGCTGATACGACCTCCCTATGGAGAATACGATGACAATGTCATCACCGCCATTCGCTCCATCGGCATGGAGCCGGTTCAGTGGGACGTTGATAGTCTGGATTGGAAGGACCTTTCAGCCTCTGAGATTACAAAACGTGTGACGGAACACGTTGGGCCGGGGTCCATTGTTTTGTTTCATAATGCGGCGCTCCATACCCCTGCGGCCTTGGATGGGATCATTCAGATTTTAATACAGAAGGGGTACTCCTTTCTGCCCATTTCCGAGTTGATCTTTGACGCTCCTTATACCATCGATCATACTGGCCGCCAGTTCTCCGCCGCAACGACCTCCCCCGCCGCCTCGCCGAACGTTGCTGTTCCCCCTTCCCCCAAAGCATAGAACCATGTTTCCGTCGGCTTAAAAGGCCTCCTTTCAAATTCTGCAATGAGTCGCGGCGACATATGGACGCTCGGAACGCCCCTGCCGTTCAGGCTTTGCGGAACATCGGAACGTGGGAAACGAAGCAGAATGCAGCACCCAACAACAACAAACAGCACGGCCGCATGGCCGTGCTGTTTGTTGCTGAACATGTCTCTATTATGTAACGATACAAAACAAACAAAAACCCAGAT
>JBMNHO010000001.1:0-412215 GCA_050950425.1 Oscillospiraceae bacterium | reverse complement strand
GACACGGAGAAGATGACGGCCTATGTGGAAGATGGAAGCGGGCTTGTGCTGAGAAACGCACTCCCTTATCTCAAGGAGCTGAACTTTCCGGAGCTTAGGATCGGCGAAAACAGCGTTCTTATTCAGGCTGTGAACGGAACATTTTCAGAACTGAAAATCAATGCACGAAGCCGATGGAGGTGATGACATGGCACTTAAATTAACGATTCAATCACAGGAAGATTTTACGGGTGAGTTTCCGGCTGCCCTTGCTAAATCCGGTCTTTGGCGTTTCAACGAGGACAGCTTTGATGATCAGGGGTTTCTTATGGATTCCTCCGGCAGTAATCGCAAGATGGAAGTCATAAACCGAAGCGGCACAACAGCAGGGATTCGCTCAGGCGTGATGGGAAACTACATCCAGTTAAACCTCCATGATCCGGGAACGGAACAGTCCTATTTAAAACTTACTAATGACGGCAGCATTTTTCAGAATATCGGCGATACGATTTTAGTCGGCGGCTGGATCAAACCGACGATTTACTCTATCGGGAATACCTACTGCCCGCTTTTTAATACCAGATCCGGTCCGGGTCAGCCGATCTTTTATCTTTCCTTCTTTCAGGGAAGACCGCGCGTCATGCTCTATAACGAAGCAGGCTCGCTCATATTAGACAGGACGACCTCTCCTTCCTTTACTTTTAAGAACGGCGGGATTTATTTTATTGCCTGTATCATTCGACCGAATGTGAGGACGGCACAGTATGTCATAGGCGACAGGTCGGATGGCAAGTGCTGGGTATCGGAGGCCTACTCTTTTACAGGTGAACTGAACCGCTTATGCACAGCGGATATCATCATGGGCATGCATGCCGGAAGCTACTGGTATGCAGGAGGCTTTGACGACTGGTTTTTGGATACAGATTCAGAACTTACCGTGCAGGATCTGGAAGAGTACTTTCGCTCCTCTTATTTTGCTAGTGGCGGCGACAGTGCTTCATCGGTTGATGCATTAACTGAACCCGGCAAAGTGCTCTTAAAGAAAACGGACGGCATCTATCCTTTAACTGGAGAACTTTTGACAACGGCAAAACCGCTGTCTCTTTCCGGTACAGGAAGGATTGCCATTACTAAGGAATATGAAGCGGGCGTAACGGATATTTCAGCGGTGGAATTTGGCCTAAGCACCGACCTTAATACATGGGGTAAATGGACTGCTCTTCCGGAAGACGGAAAAATCAAGGCTACAGCTAACTACATCCGCTTTCGCATCACCCTTACGACAACCGATGCAAAGAAAACGCCAAAGCTTCTTGATATCAGAATCTACGATATCCCCAAAGCCCCTTATGAAAAGATGGGCTTTGCAAGGCCCGTACTTTTGACAAAAGAGGGTGCCTGGGAAGCGGTTCTGGAAAACGCCTACGACATCATTGTCACAAGTGAGGTCAACGGCGAGGATACGCTCCACTTCAAGCTTCCCTTCAGAGATGAGAAAAGAAGCTATTTAGAAAACGAGAAGAAAATTCAAATTGTTGATGATATTTATAAAGTCAGAACCATTAACGACATCAAGGACGCTTCGGGAAACACCGTGACGGAAGTCTATGCCGAAGCGGAGTTTTACGATCTGACCTTCAGCGTCCGCAAAGAAGAAAAAAGCTTTGATGCAGAGACGGCTGAAACAGCGATGGCTTACGCTCTTGAGGGCACAGAGTGGCATGTCGGCACGGTCAATGTTAAGACAAAACGCACCTGGGTATCGCAAGAGAAGAATGCTCTTTCCATCCTTCGCGCTGTCGCAAGCCTTCACGGCGGAGACCTGGTCTTTGACTCATCCAACAGGCTCGTTCATCTCTATACGGTGAGCGGCAGGGATTCAGGTGCGCTTTTTGCCTATAGAAAGAACATGAAAAGTATTGAGCGGGTCATAGATACGAGAAATCTTGTGACACGCTTGTATGCAGTAGGAGCGGAGGGGATGACTTTTTCCGATATCAACGGCGGCAAGCCCTATCTGGAAGATTTCACCTATTCAAATGATGTGCGCATCTCCACACTTGACTGTTCTTCCTTTACCAATCCCTACCAGATGAAGGAGTTCACGGCGATGCGATTGGCACAATATGCCAAACCGAAAATCTCCTATGTCCTTCATGCGATGGACTTATCCGTCCTTACGGGCTTTTCTCATGAAGCCTGGTCGCTGGGTGACTATGTCCTGGTGGAAGACAAGGAACTGGGGATTTCCGTTACGACAAGGATTGTGCGAAGAGAATATAACCTGCAGGAGCCTTGGAATACGGTGCTGGAGCTGTCGACGACCTTAAAAAATCTCGGTTCTTCCGTGGAAAGGCTGGAGACCATCGCAGATACCCTGGAAGGGGCAGGCGCTTTTGGTGGGGGCAACATCTCCGATATGGTGCCTTTTAACCATCTGAAAAACTCTCGCGCGGATGACGGGATGGCCTACTGGCTGAATTCCGGCTTTGAAGCCGTGAACGAGACGGGCGGTACGGGAACGGCCGCTTTTAAGGCGGAAGGTGCGGCAGGACTTACAAAGTCTATGGCACAGACCGTCTATCCTTCCAATCGTAAAAGCTATACCTTGTCTCTGGCCATCGCTTCGGAAAACTTGGAGAAACTTTCGGATACTTCCCAAGTCGGCGTGGAAGTGGAAATCGAATATGAAGACGGAAGCGTTGAGACGAGATTTATCGACCTTTATTAGGGGGGTGAGCGGATGGCCTATTTTAGAAAAGTAAAAGACAGCATTGCGCCTAAGGGTTATATGTCAAAACTAAAATCCGTCACGGTGCGTATCTTTATTTCAGACTGCGCCGGACAAATCTTTGTGACGGACATCCTCCTTCAGGGCGGCTCTCTTGCGACCGGCTGGGTGCCGCACCCTTCCGAGATTCGATTTACGCTGGACGGGTGATGATATGAAGAAGTTTTACAGGCTCTCTGAGACCATAAATAAAAAGCAGGACAAGCGAGTCGTGTCCGTGACAATAAAGCCGCTTTTAACCGACATGGCAGGTACCATCTGGCTAACCGATCTCATGCTTCAGGAAGGTGATCGGGTGACGGGCTTTTATCCGCACACGGAGATCATGCTTCAAAAAGAAAGTGAGGGCGGCGTGGCTAAGGAGCCTGTCTGGTATAACGGCATCGTCCGAGGACAGGAAACCCTGATCCTTTTTAATCTTGGGAAGACTTCAACAGGTATTGATATCAAGCTATATCCAAAATCGGACATGGAAGGTGTGACGATCTTGCAGGCGGCAGGCGGACAAAGAGCCTTTTTCCCTGAGATTTTGCAAAGGGATGATGAACTGATCTTTTCCGCATCGGAAAGAAAGACAACAAACAATGGACAACCTTTTCAAAAAGAAGGCTTTTATTCATACAGTGCCGCTTGGGATTCTAAGCACAAGATCGAGCTTCCTGATGGAAAATCCGCGAGAGTGCTCTTTACCTTGCAGCAAATGGAGGAAGGAGGTGAGCCGTTTTGATTGACCCCTTAAAAAGCAGAGAAATCATGGTCTGGACCTTTATGGGAAACGCAAGAATGTATGAAGCTCTGGAAAAGTACGGAGACCGCATCAATCAGATCGGTCTTTTTTCTTTTAAGGTACGGGCGACAGGTGAAATCTATGAAACGGGAGTTACTATCTCGGACATGATGCCTTATATAAGGAAATGGCCGCATATTCGCTGGCTTTTAACTGTCGCTAACGACGGCTACAATTCCATCTTCAGAGCCATACGGGAAAACACAAACGGTGCTCAGGATATATTTTTATCCGAGCTTATCCGCATCATGGAAAAGTATCCCTGGTGTGATGGTGTGGATATTGACCTGGAAGGCGGAGGAGATTACTCCACAGCGGCTAAGTCCACAGCGATGTTTCAGAATATCTATCAGGCCGTTAAAAGCTATGACGGAAGAAAACGCATCAACATCTGCCTTCCCGGTATGACAAGCGTGAAAGGCTCGGTCGGCGGTGAAAACTGGTGTGTCTACGGCGACCTTGCACCTTACTGTGATACGGCATCCATTATGAGCTATGGCATGGCCTGGGCGGGTTCTGCTCCGGGGCCTGTTTCTCCAAGAGACTGGCTGGAAGGTATCTATGACTATGCCGTATCCGTGATGCCGCCTGAAAAGATTTATTTCGGCATGCCGGCTTACGGCTGGAACTGGCAGATTTATGACACGCCGGAAAACTTAGGCGACACCTACCGGGGCGTATCGCATACCTATTACGGAGCAAAGAACTGGATGACGGGCTACTATCAATTTAAGGAAACAGTGCCCGCATCTCCTCAAATCCCTATCGTTGCTTACTGGGATGATTATGACAAGGGACCCTTTGCCCTTCCGCATGTCTATGACTACATGGAAGGACGGGATGCTGAACATTACAGTTACCCCTTGATGGGTGAAGTCTATAAACGAAGGCGGTATCTCACCTCCTACGGAAAGACGCAAAAGACAAACTTTGACGGTGTCGTTGTTGACAGAAATGCAGAGCCTGATTCCTATTCCGGCATTGTTTCCATCTCGGACGGAATGATTACGCTCGGTGATAACGGAGAAGCCGTCTATGAGTTCAGTGTGCCGGCTGCCGGAAGCTACGATTTGGCCGTTAAGCTCGGCTTTCCACTGTGGGATAAAAACAGTGTCCGGCTTTCGCTTGACGGCACAAGCGTTCTTGTCGAGGAGCCCAGGCTCTGGTGGCCCTACTGGCGGACGACCTTTTGGAAAGGGGTATGGAAGGCGGTCTCCCTATCTGCCGGAACACATACGCTTACGGTATCGGTTGCCGCTAAGGGCGTGCAGTTTTACGGTTTTAAGGTCTGCAGTTCTTTTGCCGAAGAAACATCCGTCAGCGAAGCAAGTTACCTTTTGTCTCCGAGAAAGTTTAAGGACATACACGGCGTGATGGTGGCTCCAAGAGAGGGCTTTAAGCTCACTTTCGAGATGCTTCGGAGGAAAGCGGACTCCGCCCTCATCTGGTATGAGGATTTTAGAGACCGGCCACCGCTTCCTGAAAGCTACTGGAGTATCCTTTCCGGTGAATGGCAGGTCTGGCAGGAGGATGAGTTTGGGAAAAACCGTCCCTACTCACAGCTGGAAGGCTACGGAGAGCTTGCCTTAAATTACGGCGACTTTCAGGACCTTCATCTGCGGGCACAGCTCATCTTCCCTCAAAGCTTTACCGGAAGGGCGGGTGTTTACCTAGGCGATCTGTTCTGCTGCCTGAACTACGAAGCACAGGCGGTGGAGCTGTATCAGGGAGATGTTTTGCTGGGAAGTTATGCGACTTCCTTTGAAAAGACAGCGGATGCCAAGATACGAGATGCCCCAAATCTTTATACGATTGAAATGAGAAAAAGAGGCACGAATGTCAGGGTGTATTCCGGAGCATCAAGCAGTCTGCGTTTTCAAAAAACGGTGGCAAATACATCAGGCTTTGCAGGCATAAGCTCAGACAGCAAAGTACACTGCCAGCTCTTTCGTGTGGGAGACAGCTTTACCTATGAACCCTACGAGTGCTTTGATGTCGTCCTGCCTGATGGAAGCCGGACGAGTTTTGGCAGAATTCCAAGAACCGGTGTTTCTTGGGATGATGAGTTTCAGGTTTTTACCGTCACCTCCGATATCGAGGAACATGAGACGAGAACGGAAAGCATCTCTCTTGATTATGAGTTTTTCCATTCGAGTCTTCTGCCTCTGGTCTGCGGAAACGACTATCAGGTGAAGGTCATTCCAAGAGACATCAATGTCTGGATTTCACGGCTTTTCTTAGGCGATTCTGACGGCTTTTCCATCCTCTATTACCAGGATGTGGACTCGCTCATCTACTGGGCAAACGAAGCCGCTTATCGCTGGAAAATCAGAGGTATGTGCATGTGGTCACTCGGCCAGGAGGATTTAAGGCTCTGGGAGTGGCTGCCAAAGCAAATATAGCTTTCATCAATTACATCATTTTGTACAAGGAAGTGTCTGCCAAAGTGCAGGCATTTTTTATTTGGAAGGAGGATTTTTAACATGAAACAAATCTGGTCTGTCGTACAGACGGCATTCACGGCTGTAGGAGGTTTCCTGGGCTGGTATCTGGGAGGGCTTGACGGCTTTCTCTATGCCCTCATCGTCTTTGTTGTCGCTGACTATATCACAGGCGTTCTTTGTGCCATCAACGACAAAAAGCTCTCAAGCGAAGTCGGCTTTAAGGGCATCGCCAAGAAGGTGCTCATCTTTGTGCTGGTAGGCATCGGAAACATTATTGATGTCTCCATCTTGAAAGAAGGCAGCGCCATAAGGACTGCCGTCATCTTTTTCTATCTCTCAAATGAAGGTATTTCCATCTTGGAAAATTCGGCTCACTTGGGTCTTCCCATTCCGAAAGCCCTGAAAAACGTGCTGGAAACATTATCGAAGGAGGATGAGGAAAGTGAATCTAAATAAACTGATTTTTACAGAAAACGCCTGCTACAAGGCAGGCAGGAAGATTAAGGTCAAAGGCATCATGGTGCATTCGACCGGAGCAAATAATCCTTATCTGAAGCGCTATGTCGGTCCGGATGACGGAAAGCTCGGAAAGAACAGGTACAACAATCACTGGAATCAACCGATGGATAGGCAGGTCTGTGTGCATGGCTTTATCGGGAAGTTGCAAGACGGCACGATTGCCACTTACCAGACGCTTCCCTGGGATCACAGGGGCTGGCATGCAGGAGGAGCGGCTAACAACACGCATACGAGCTTTGAAATCTGCGAGGACGAACTTACCGACCGCTCGTATTTTGAAAAAGTCTACAAAGAAGCGACGGAGCTTTGTGCTTATCTTTGCGAGCTCTATCATCTAAATCCGCTGGCGGACGGGGTCATCATCGGCCACTACGAAGGTCATCAAAGAGGGATCGCTTCCAATCACGGGGATCCGAGACACTGGTTTTCAAAATTTGGAAAGAGTATGGACACTTTCCGTCAGGATGTAAAACGGTTGATGGGCGGAGGTACGGTTACTCCGAAACCGCCTAAACCTGAAGGCGGTTTATATCGAGTCCGAAAGTCCTGGCAGGATAAGAAGAGCCAGATTGGAGCTTACAAGGTGCTTGCCAATGCCAAGAAAAAGGCGGATGAAAACAGCGGCTACTTCGTATTTGACGAGAGCGGGAATGCTGTCTATCCGGAAAAGTATGTTGCTGAATACAGCACCTATACCGTAGTTAGTGGTGACAGCCTTTGGCGGATTGCGGCAAGGCTCTTAGGTGATGGAAGAAGGTATCCGGAAATCAAAAAGCTTAACGGACTGACCTCCGACATCATCCATGCCGGACAAAAGCTCAAAATTCCGAAAGCAGCTGTGTCTTCTGCTCTAAAGGTCGGAGACATGGTGAAAGTGACGGCTTCCCGTTATGCGACGGGAGAAACCGTGCCGGGATGGGTGAAAGAAAGAACACACAAGGTATCGCAGATAGAAAAAGATAAAGTCCTTCTCGGCTGGCCGGACGGCATTGCGTCATGGCTTCCGATTGATGGCGTGAAGAAAATTTAAATCTTGCCCCAAGGTTTATTTCGTTAGGTTTTTGAATTCGTTTTATCGCTTGCCCTTTCTGGATTTAAATTTTTGGTAGCATCGAAACAAACAAAGCCATTGGATATATAATACCTCTCCGCTTTGGGAAATGGGTGGCAATTTCTCCAGGCGAAGGGCCGTTGAAATTTGCTTTTTGGTCAACAGACTTCGCTTGCTGAACAAACCATGCCGGAATGAGTGTTCAATAAAATAAGCAAAAGAAGCGTAGTCTTTAGCATCCACATCAGGACAGTCTTTTGGGGTCAATCTAAGCAAAACGGAATCAACCGATGGCTTGGGATGAAAGTCTTCCTTTCGAAAGTAATAAACAATTTTGGCTTTCCAGTTAGATTTTAACAAGATCGAGCGTAATGTTTCTTTGGGTTGACCTGTGAAACGTTTAGCGGCTCCTTTTTCTACAACTAACCAGATATCCGTCGGTGGATTTTTGGCTTCCGTTAACTTCCGAATGATCTTTGTGGTGATGGAAAAGGGAATATTAGCAAATACTTTGTAGCTGCCACTGGATGGCAATGGGTAGGTTAAGAAATCCCGGTGGATGAGGGACAGGTTGGGGATATCGGCAAGTTTCTGTTTGCTGTAATCATACAATTTTTGATCCAACTCAATCGAGTAGAGCTGTTTACAGTACTGACTTAGCACTCGGCTCAAATGACCTTTTCCGGTGCCGATTTCAATCACATTATCATTTTTCGTGATTGAACTTAAACGGACAATGCGATGTAATATTTTTTGACTCGTAATAAAATTTTGAGAATGATGTAAATCATTCTGATTATATACATGATTTGATCGTGACATGGTGTTATATCCTCCTGCATTTTTAGATTGCTATGAAAGGCAATAAAAATGCAGGTCATGTCACAAAATGGAACCGACCTGCCTAACGAATAACACAAATAGTAAACTATCCGTAGTCTGGAGGATTACAGAAGGTTACTATTCTATGCGCTAAACGAAAAAAGATACAGGAAACCTAGCCCACTCAAATGAATGAAACTGACTTTTATTGCCTGTTATTTTCTGATGCGCATGGAATATAACACTATATCTTACCTCCAATTTTTCAGTGAATTATATCATATCTGGCGAAAAATAGCAATCACCAGTTTACAGGTATTCGAATTATATTCTAGAAGCCATTGAACAGTTTCCCAAGAGAGTATAAACATATGAATTATTTCCAAAGATGGGTGAATTTCATTGTTATCTTTTCTGATACGGGCAAAAACAAGGAAATCAAGTAAGTTGAGAGATTTCTAGTTTCCGACTAATGGCGTGAAAAAATATAAAGCTTGCCCCACGTTCTATGTTTCGCATAGGTTGTTGGCTTTTTTATTTCTTAAACCTTTTAACGATTGCTATACTTTTTGACGATTCTCCTTCCGGCTTGCGGAAGGGGGTGCAAGGATTCAAATTTTAAATCGATAATTATCTTAAGCGAGCGGGGATTCGCTTTAGTTTTGAAGTGCTTGATGGGAAAATAATTGCTGAAGCTCCTTGAAATCAATGCCTTTTAGCCATTTCTAAGCCTATAAAAATTGTATCAAAATGAGGAAGAACATAGACCCGCCCTATAACACGGGCAACGATTTTGTGTATGAGGATAACTTTGCGCAAAGCGCCGATGAATATATGGAGCACAGCGGGCAGTTTGATGATGAGGGCAACCGCCTTGTGAAAAACCTCGACAGCAACGGGCGTTTTCATACTGATTGGCTTAATATGATTTATCCACGGCTAAGAGTGGCAAAGGATTTGCTGACCGATGATGGGGTTATTTTTATTAGTATTGATGATAATGAACAGGAAAACTTAAAGAAGCTATGTAGTGAGGTTTTTGGAGAGGGTAATTTTGTTGCACAATTAATTTGGCAAAGAGCGTTTTCACCCAAAAATGATGCAAAGTTTATTTCGAATAGTCACGACTATGTTTTGATGATTGCAAAAAATATCAACAGTTTTCAAATCGGGCGATTGCCAAGAACAGAAGAGGCCAACTCTCGTTATTCGAACCCAGACAATGACCCGCGTGGCCCTTGGATGTCAAGTGACATTTCAGTTAAAACATATAACGCTGCCTCGGATTATCCTATCACCCTGCCTTCGGGGCGAGTGGTAGAGCCTCCAACAGGGCGCTGTTGGAGTCTCTCTAAAAATTCATTTTTAGAGAGACTCCAAGACAATAGAATTTGGTTTGGTCCTGACGGAGATGGGACACCACGCATCAAACGCTTTTTGTCAGATTTAAAATTTGATGGAATGGCTCCAACTTCAATAATGATGTTCAAAGATGTTGGGCATAGCCAAGAAGGGGCACAAGAGGTAACGAAACTACTTGAGGCTGGGGCTTTTGATGGCCCAAAACCTGTTCGATTATTGTATCGTTTGCTAACACTTGCTAACACAGAAAAAGATTCCATCATCCTCGACTTCTTCTCCGGCTCTGCCACCACCGCCCATGCCGTCATGCAGCTCAATGCCGAGGACGGCGGCAACCGCAAATACATCATGGTGCAAATACCCGAAGAAACCTACGAAAAAAGCGAGGCTTACAAGGCAGGATACAAAAACATTTGCGAAATCGGCAAAGAGCGCATCCGCCGTGCGGGAGCAAAAATCAAAGAAGAAAACGGCTTGACAGCACAGAATCTTGACACAGGCTTCCGTGTTCTCAAATGCGACACTTCCAACATGAAAGAAGTGTTCTACAAGCCGGATGAGGTTGAGCAGTCCATTTTTGATAACTACGCCAGCAACATCAAAGAGGAGAGAACTCCTGAAGATTTGCTGTTTCAAGTCATGCTTGACCTTGGTGTGCTCCTCTCCTCAAAGATTGAGGAAGCGACTATCAACGGCTGCAAGGTGTTCAATGTTGCAGACGGCTTCCTGTATGCCTGCTTTGACAACAACATCTCCGATGATGTTGTGACAACCATTGCAAAGCAACAGCCCTACTATGCCGTGTTCCGTGACAGCGGTATGGCAAGCGACTCGGTGCTGACAAACTTCGACCAAATTTTTGCTTCTATAAGCCCTTCGACGACTAGGAAGGTGCTGTGAGATGGGCGTAGAGATTCGAGGTTATAATAGACATGACCGTTTTGCATTGATGAGTATATCTGATGATGAATGGCAACCTCAAATTATATCAACGGTTATGTCGATGAAGGAGAAAAATTCCATCGAGAAGTGCTTGGTTGCCGAAGCCAACGGAGATATTGTAGGATTTATCTATGGCTTTGTTCTTCCAAACAAGACCTTGATACCCGAATTCATGTATGTAGTGCCGAACTCACGCAAAAATGGGGTGGGCACAGCATTAATTAAGCAGCTTGAATCAACCTCCGGCTGCACCGCTTCGATGATTTTCTACAATAACTCTCTGCATTGCTATTATGAGCGGCAGGGATATCAGACAGGAGAAAATCTTGAAGTTGCAATGAAGGAGATTGGAGGATAAAGCAAATGAAATTTAACTTTAAGATACAACAGTTTCAAACCGAAGCCGTGGATGCGATTGTCCGTGTGTTTAACGGGCAGCCGAACTACGATCGGACTACATATATCCGTGACTTGGGCAAGCCCCAGGCAAATCAGCAGATGCAGCTCGCCATGCTCAATGATGATGACGATGATATTATGGGTGACACCGGCTATAAGAATGAAGCTATCGAGCTGACCGACGCTCAGTTGCTTGAAAACATCCGTGCCATACAAAGCGAGAACAATATCAAGACCTCGGATAAGCTCATTGGTGACATCGGGCGCTGCTCTCTTGATATTGAGATGGAGACCGGCACGGGTAAAACCTATGTCTATATCAAGACCATGTTTGAACTGAACAAGCGTTACGGCTGGAGTAAGTTCATTGTCATTGTGCCGAGCGTTGCTATCCGTGAGGGTGTCAAAAAATCCTTTGAAATGACTGCCGACCACTTTATGGAGCAGTACAACAAGAAGGCTCGCTTCTTCATCTACAACAGTTCTAACCTTAACGAGCTTGACAACTTCTCCTCCGGCTCCGGCATAAATGTCATGATTATCAATACCCAGGCTTTCGCCTCTTCCTTGAAAGAGGACGGGAAAAGCAAGGAGGCCCGCATTATTTACTCCAAGCGTGATGAGTTCGGCTCTCGCCGTCCGATTGATGTTATAAAGGCGAACAGACCTATCATCATTCTTGACGAGCCGCAGAAAATGGGCGGCGAGGTTACGCAAAAGGCACTCAAAAACTTTAACCCTCTGTTCAGCCTCAACTACTCTGCCACTCATGCCAAGGAGCACAACCTTGTGTATGTGCTGGACGCTCTGGATGCCTTTAACAAAAAGCTCGTTAAGAAGATTGAGGTCAAGGGCTTTGAGGTTAAGAACCTCAGCGGCACGAACAAATATCTCTATCTTGAAAATATTATTCTGTCCCCGAACAAGCCGCCTATGGCAAAACTGGAAATCGAGGTCGCACAAAAAGCAGGTCACGCACGAAAGCTCTTTACCTTTGCCGTGGGCGATGACCTCTACTACAAATCCAACGAAATGGAGCAGTATAAGAACGGCTATGTTATCTCCGACATTGAGCCGCTTAGTGGTACTGTGACATTCACAGGCGGCACCGTTATCCACCAAGGCGAGGTTATCGGCGATATTGTTGAACAGGATATGCGCCGCATACAAATCAGAGAGACCATTCAATCTCACTTTGAGAAAGAAGAAAAGCTGTTTGAAATGGGTATCAAAACCCTGTCTTTGTTCTTCATTGACGAGGTTGCCAAGTACCGCCAGTATGACGAGGACGGCAACGAGCTGCTCGGCGAATACGGAAAGATTTTTAAGGAAGAATACACCGCTATTCTCAACGAATATCTGACAATGTTCGACACGCCGTATCAGAAGTATTTGCGAGAGATTGAAATCGCCGATACCCACAAGGGCTATTTTAGTATCGACAAGAAGACCGGGCGTAGCGTGAACTCTGCCCTCAAGCGTGGCTCTGAGTTCTCGGATGATATTTCCGCATATGACCTTATCTTGAAGAACAAGGAGCGTTTGCTCTCCTTTGGCGAGCCGACAAGATTCATCTTCTCTCACTCGGCTCTGCGTGAAGGCTGGGATAACCCAAATGTATTCCAGATTTGTACGCTGAAGCACAGCGACAGCTCCACGCAGAAACGACAGGAAGTTGGTCGTGGTCTCCGCCTTTGTGTCAACCAAACCGGCAACAGAATGGATATGGAGGTTCTCGGTGAGAGCATCCATAACATCAACAAGCTGACGGTTATCGCAAGCGAAAGCTATAAGGGCTTCGTTGCTGATTTGCAATCCGACATCAAAAAGGTGCTGTACGACCGTCCGACCGCTGCTACCAGCGATTACTTCAAGGGCAAGTTCGTCAAGGTGGACGGCAAGGCTACAGCCATTGATGAAAAGACTGCAAGCAATATTGAGTTCTATCTGATTCAGAATGGCTATGTGGATATAGATAGAAAGGTTACGGATAAGTACCGCATGGATTTAGAAATGGGGACGCTTGCTCCTATGCCCGGCAGCCTTGCTCCTATGGCAGAGGGTGTACATACTCTCGTGCAGGCCATCTTTGATGAATCCGCTCTTGCTCGTATGATTGATGACGGCAAGCAGACCAAGATTGAAAGAATGATCTTAACAAGAACTTCCATAAGCAAGAGTTCCAAGAGCTTTGGAAGCGTATCAATCACAAGTATGCCTACGCCGTTTCCTTTGAAAGCTCAGAGTTGATTGAAAAGGCTATCCGACACATCGATAAGGAGCTGTTCGTCTCTGAGCTGACCTACACCGTCTCCAAGGGAGAACAGACCGATGAAATGAGCACAAACGCATTAGAGCGTGGCGAGGCGTTTAAGACTGCGAAGACCCGTACAACCACTCTCAAACGGGGTGAGGTAAGCCATATCAAGTATGACCTTGTTGGAAAGATTGCGGAGGGCACTATTCTCACCCGTAAGACCGTGGTTGAAATTATC
The DNA here is from genome assembly GCA_050950425.1 of Oscillospiraceae bacterium. Classification (GTDB taxonomy): domain Bacteria; phylum Bacillota; class Clostridia; order Oscillospirales; family Oscillospiraceae; genus RGIG529. Next base: position 398,624 of record JBMNHO010000001.1, on the reverse strand, counting down.
AAGGGTATATCGCCGTTGAAGTTTGCCATGTACAAGGCGAACCCTGAAGAATTTAGCACCAAGGTTGTTCGTCTAATTAACGAGCAGAAAGCTACGATGATTGTCGAGCATATCTCCTACGACCAAATTGAGGGCGAATATGACAGCACTATCTTCACCGCAGAAAAAACCTCGGCAAGCATCGATAAGGCATTTAAGGCGACTAAGCATATTCAAGATTATGTATTTACTGACGGCTACGCAGAAAAGAGTGTAGAACGCCGGTTCGCAGAGGACTTGGATAACGCCGATGAAGTGTGTGTTTATGCTAAGCTGCCGAGAGGATTTCATATTCCTACTCCGGTTGGCAACTACTCACCCGACTGGGCGATTGCATTTAACGAGGGTGCAGTAAAGCACATCTTCTTTATTGCAGAAACCAAAGGAACAATGGAAAGCCTTAGCATGAGGCCCATTGAAAGAGCCAAAATCTCTTGCGCAAGGAAGCTCTTTAACGAGATTTCCACGGAGAATGTAAAGTATCACGATGTTGACAGTTATCAGCGCTTGCTGGATGTGATGAAATCATTATAACGGGAGGGATGAATATGCCAAGAACAATTACGGTCAAAGGAATGGGAAATGTAAAGACTGCTCCCGATTATGTTGTCGTGTCCATGAGCCTTGATGCACAAGGTATGGAATACGAAGAAACGATGGAGCAAGCTGCACATCAGATTGATTACCTTAATACCTCTCTTGAAGCTGTTGGCTTTGAGAAGAAATCCGTAAAGACTACAAACTTCAACGTCCGCACCGCCTACGAAAGTGTTAAGGATAAGAACGGAAATTATAAGAGCGTATTCAACGGGTATGTCTGTAGTCATCGATTAAAGGTTGAATTTGACTTCGATACAAAGCGTCTGGCTCAAACACTTAGTGCTATTTCACAATCCCTTGCCAAGCCAGAGCTTTCTATCGCCTTCACGGTGAAAGACCCGTCTGCAGTTAATAAGGAGCTTTTAAAGTCTGCTACTATCAATGCACGAGAAAAAGCAAAAGTATTGTGTGAAGCATCTGATGTGGAGCTGGGCGACCTGCTCACCATTGATTATAATTGGGGCGAACTCAATATTGTTTCTCGCACAGACTATATGCTTGAAGAAAGAGCTATGGCTATGCCAATGAGGGCAATGGCAGATATGGATATACAGCCCGAGGACATTGATGTGAGCGACACCGCTACCTTTGTGTGGGAAATCAAATAACAAGTAAGCTAAAGTCGGCAATGACTTGGGACGAACATTACGAGAAAATCTATGATTGGTCTGAAAGTTCTCGAATAAGTAGAATGTAAATAAGTTCCAGGCGCTTATAGGCATTGACCAAAACCTGTTGAGGAAGGTAAGGAAATTGAAAATGAGTAAATTTGAAAATCTGACAAAGTATCTTCCTCATCTGGATGAAGATAGGTTTGGCACTTGGGTCATCGACCACAAAAATGATGGCACTCCGGAACACCCTATTCAAATGCCTTTTGTGAACTACTCCGAAATGGTTAATCAGTTTATCGATGATGTGTACGATTTCAGCGATAATAATAGAGATTTCGAACTGACAGGATATGGTGATGTTTTGGACCAAAACGGGCTTGAATGGGGCAGTAAATCCATGAGCGACGCAGATGTTTCAAAATTGGATGCTCAATGTATAATGGCTTTGATTATGGGTGCTGTCCGTGCTGAACGATTTTGCGACGGTGCGTTGCTTGGCTTTTTCAAAGATGGTAGCATCCGAAAATGGTTAGAACGATTGGAAGAACTTTAAGGTGGGACAGTATGACTACAAATAACAATATAATACTTGATACCAAGTTTGTTGGAGAAATAAAGGGTGAATTTTTTGTCCCCTCATACCAGCGTGGATATAGATGGGGCGAGGATGAAGTCACTCGTCTTCTGGACGATGTTCACCAAAATGGCAAGAATAATTATTGCCTACAGCCTGTTGTCGTCCGCAAAAGAGGTGAAGCCTTTGAGGTTGTAGATGGTCAGCAGAGACTCACAACCCTGTACCTCATCTATAAATACATGAAGAATGTCAACTCATTCTTTAGTGAGCCTGCGTTCTCTATTTCATACGAAACAAGAGAACAGTCCGCAGATTTTTTGAAGACTGTTGATTTGTCTAAGCAGGAAGATAACATCGACTTTTGGTTCATTGCTAACGCATACAAAACAATTCAAAAATGGTTTGAACAGGATATGCAGATTCGCGTCATGCACATTTTCGAATACTTCAAAGAGGATGTAAAAATTATTTGGTACGAAGTTGGCGAGAACGAAGACGCTATTTCCTTGTTTACTCGCTTGAACATAGGTAAAATTCCTCTCACAAGTGCTGAACTTGTAAAGGCAATGTTTCTTAGTCGTGACAGTTCTGGCAATATGGATAGAAAAAAGCAAGAGGAAATTTCCCTGCAATGGGATAACATCGAAAAGGAACTGCACAATGATTCTTTGTGGTATTTTTTGACCAATAATATTAATAATAAATATCAAACACGCATTGACCTTATTCTTGACTTGATTTCCGGCAAACAAGACTCCACTCGTGAAAAGTATTATACATTCTTCAAGTTTGATGAAATGCGTAAGACAAACTCTCTGGATAAGATTTGGAGAAAGATTCAGCAGACATTCCTTATCTTGAAAGACTGGTTTGAGAACCATGAACTCTATCACAAAATTGGTTATCTTATTGCGTCTAATACTTTGACCCTACATAAAATCTTTGAATTGTCCGACAACAAAACCAAAGATGAGTTCAACTCTATGCTCAATGGGATCATTAAAAAAAGTGTCGTTATATCAGGAAACTACTCTGAGTTGAGTTACGAAAAACCATTAGAATATAAGCGTATCAGTGCACTTTTGTTCTTGTTCAATGTGGAATCTGTAAGACAAAACGGCGAACACACCCAATGGTTCCCGTTTGACAAATTCAAATATAATAAAAGCAGCAAAGTTTCTTGGAGTCTGGAGCATATCCACGCACAGCAGTCTGAAGGTATGCGTACCCAGGAGGTATGGAAAGAATGGCTTGCACTTCATATTCCCTCGGTCAAAGCTATAGGGCATAGCCACGATATGTTAGTTGAAGAAATGCAGGCTGCCATAGATAAAGCCAAACTCGAGCGCACTGAATTTGAAGGAATCCAGCAAAAGGTTCTTGCCATGTTCTCCGTATCTGGTAATACAGAGTATTTGCACTCCATTGCCAATCTTGCTTTGCTGAACACCGCTGACAACGCAGCACTCAATAATTCGACTTTTGATGTAAAGAGAAATGTTATTGTGGACATGGATAAAAAGGGGCAGTATATTCCGTTCTGCACAAAGATGGCATTTTTGAAATACTATACACCTTCTGCGGATAATCAACTCCACTTTTGGGGACAGGCTGACCGAATTTCTTATGTCAACGCCATAAATACCGTGCTCGCAGATTATTTGGATGAGCCTATCGTTTTGGAAAAGGAGGAAGCATAATGGGTACAACACTCCGCTCATTTATTGATATATTTGAAACTGAGTTTATGGACGGTGAAGAACCTGTTCAGCTTAAAAAAATTGCTATTCCCCTCATTCAGCGTGACTATGCTCAAGGGCGTGTGGACGATGATGTGAATAGAATAAGAGCTCGTTTTCTGGATTCTCTCTATAATGCCATTGCCGGCGATTCCATCACCTTGGACTTTGTGTACGGTGACATCGATGATAAAGGCACGATGACTCCCTTGGATGGCCAGCAGCGTTTAACCACTCTATTCTTATTGCATTGGTACGCCGCTAAGAAAGAAAAAATTTCTGCAGAAAAACACGAGTTCCTTAAGGGATTCAGCTATGAAACAAGATACAGTGCAAGATATTTTTGCGCTGAGTTAGTTGACTTTGTTCCTTCGTTTGAGGGCAACCTTTCTGCGGAAATTATCAATCAAGCATGGTTCCCCTTGGACTGGAAGAAAGACCCGACTATCAGTTCAATGTTAGTTATGCTGGATGCAATCAATGAACGCTTCAAGGATGTTCCAAACATTTGGGGGCGTTTAGAAAATCAAGCTATTACTTTTTACTTCCTTCCCATAAAAGATATGGGACTCACCGATGAGCTTTACATTAAGATGAACTCTCGTGGTAAGCCGTTAACTCTCTTTGAACACTTCAAGGCAGAGTTGGAGCGTGAAATTAGAATACTTGACGGAGAGACCGGAGAAAAAAACGCTGACAGAATCATTGCAAGTATTGATAAGACATGGACAGACCTTCTTTGGAAGTATCGCAACGGAAGTGATGACGATGTAGATGACAATATCATTGACGATAAGTTTTTGCGTTATTTCAAATTCATTTGCGATATAATTTGTTATCGGAATGGCAAGTCACCTCAGAGCTACAGCAACGATATTTTCGATTTGCTGCATTTGTATTTTTCAGCACAGGATGAAAATACCCCGGATAATATCGCAACGCTTGAAGCATTCTTTAATTGTTGGTGCTTTATTGACGGATATAGTAATCCTACGGAGTTTCTAACCTCCTTTATGAGCCATACCCATGAAGCAGGAAAAATCGTTGTCGATTCCAGAAACAAGATTGATATTTTTGAGGATTGCATCCATTCCTACTCGGATATGTCTGGCAGAATCCGTCAATTCCCATTAAACCGAATTGTATTACTTTATGCTATCACGGTATATCTGCGACATCAGGAGGAAGTATCAAAGGATGATTTTGTCCGAAGAATTAGAATTGTAAACAACTTGGTTCAAAATTCTGAAGATGAGGTCAGCGACAGACTTGATAGAAACAGAATCCCCGCCATTCTTCAAGCGGTCGATGCAGTTATTCTTACTGGCTTGATTGATGACAGCATTGAAAATAACTTCAATGTAAATCAGTTAAAAGAAGAAAAAGAGAAGCTTGCATTTTTGGAGGAACATCCAGAACTTGCAGAAGCAGTCTTTGAACTTGAAGACAATGAAATGCTATATGGACAAATCGGAATTATCGGACTCGAAAACCTTTCTTATGGCTCTCGCTTCACCTCTCTCTTTACCTGCTCTTGGGATAAGATTGACTGTGCCTTGATGGCTACCGGCAATTACGGCCAACAAGAAAGAAATAAATGGCGTTATCAGTATGCGTCTAAGAGTCTGCAGTTGGCGTGGAATGAGCTTTTTCACAGAAGCGCCAATAGCGGGTTTGACAATACAAAGGCCATTTTAATTTCTTTATTGGAAACTAATGAGACTTTCAATGACGATGTACTTGATAATATCTCCTCTGCATTTATTACAAAGTGTGAGAACGATGGGATTTATCCATGGAATTATTACTATGTTAAGTATTCTGTTTTCCGTCCGGGTAGCTTCGGCAAGTTAAGTAACACGGAAGCTGCTACTGAGCCATACTTATTTTCCGTTATGCAGACAAAATCCGCATGGTCGCAGAATACATATATGCCTTACTTGAAGGAAGCCGACGATGCCCATTTGTCCAGAGACGATATGGGACAATATTTGATTTATGCTCATACCTATATCTCATGCGAAAACGATTCTTATGTGATTTATAACAATGACGATGATAGCGTTGTCGAAACACTCGCTATTTCACAAAACCCCGATGGTATTGACACAGAGGACAGGATTGTAAAGCTGAAGAACTATATCAGAACTATCGAATAGTACGATAACGAGCCAAACATACTTGGCAAGCAGGGCACGGCGGTACCCACCCGTGCAAAATTTATAAGCCCCTGCCGAAGCAGGAGCCTATAAATCGCTTGTCTGGGAAACATCCCCGAACCCCTTTAACACAGATTTCATCTGTGGCTACGCATCGTTCCGACGCTAATTTGAGCACGGTTATTCACGACCGTGCTCATTATTTTTTCGTTTCTCTCGTTCTTCGAGGTCACGCAATTCTTCGTAATTTGCCTTGTGTACGGTGAGGTCACGCAGCTCATCACGGACTTTTTTGAGTTCGGCATACGCTGTCTTTTTAGAAGTCAGCAGATTGGAAAATTCCACTTGCAGGCTCTTGATGGTCGGGAGCTTCTTCATGCTCATTTCGTCAAAAGCCTTCTTTGCGGCTTTGTGGATGATGATGTCCGGCTCGTGTTCCTCCAAATACTTTTTAGAGTAACCGGACTTTCGATATGCCACATACACATCCCTTGTTTTTGAGTAATTGACGATATGGGTCTTTAGGATATTTATCTCCGCAAGCCTATTTTGATCTTCAGTGATTTTTGCCGAAAGCTCTTTTTCTTTTACAAACAACTCTGCCTTTTTCTCAGACATTGCTTCATAGCTGAAGCCGTGCTCATCCATATAGAGCTTGGTTTTCGCCATGCGCTTTAGGTTCTCAACCGTAGCCCAGCGACGATAACCCTCACCCATACCGGTGGCAAGTTTCGCTTGAATGTCGATAATGGTTTTGGGTCTGTTAGCATCCCATACGGTTCTATGCTTTTTCGGCTGATGAATTTTCTGCCCCTTGACGATAGCACGGATAGCATCTTCGGAATACTCGTCGCCCAAAGTGTACATTCGGATATTCTGCTTGAAGTCCTCGTGAAGAAAAGTAAGGTGTTTGCCGTTTTTAATTTTGAAGCCCTGCTCTGAAAGCAGAGAGAGGAACGCATTGAAGTCGTGGGGCTTTTGTTCCAGAGCTTCGTCAATGGCAATACGCAAGACTTCACGATTAGAGAGTTTTCCCTTAAAGCCGTGCCACTTGTTATAGGCTGAACTGCCACGCTGCGGTTTTTCAATTACCGACAACTGGTGCTCGGTACAGATAAGGTCACTCAGTCGTGCAACGGCTCTGCCGGATCTGTGGAAGTCTCTGAACTTCCTTGTACAGTCAAGTGTAACGGCGTTCCAATAGATATGATTGTGGATATGGGCTTTATCGGTATGAGTGCAAACAAAGAAAGCGTGTTTTCCTTTGAGAAAGCGAGAGGCGAAATCATAGCCGATTTGATTTGCTTCCTCCGGTGTTACTTCCCCCGGCTTGAAAGATTGGCGTACTTGGTAAACGAGCACATCGTTCTTTTCCTCTTTGCCTGTATAGAACTTGTATTGCCTTTTTGAAATTAAGACCTCGGCCGCAAAGGAGCGAGGGTCGCAGGCATAGGCAGAAGTCAATTCGCCGTCATTGGTCTTTTCGGGGTTTAGTCCATAGTCCGTCCGGTCTGAAATGGATTGAGCGAGGGTTTTTCCCTTTGTAATGTGCATGGGAATAATTCGAGTTGTTGCGATATAAAATCACCTCCCGCAAAATAAAATAACGGGTACAGCCGAAGCCATACCCGTCTCATTTAATTCTGTCCAACTTGGACAGAATTTTCAATTACCCATAAACAGTATCCTGCAGGAAATAGCGCAACCTCTGCATTTGTCCAATCATCCAAGCTGCCACCATCGGCAATCCCACGGGACTTACGAGGAAGGCAATCACTAAGATAATGATACCATTGGTCGTGTTGTCGAGGAACAAAACTGCTAAGCCGAGTAAACCGAGAATTGAACTCACGATACCGAATACCCAAGCCGACATTTTGAGAGCCAAGGCACAAAGCCAAATAAAAACTACAAGGATTGCAAATAAGGGCGCTACTAATATCTTCAAAATGAACCTCATCGAAAATCCCTCCTTCTGACTTGATTGTAGCGTGAACCCAGAAGTTTATCAAGGATGTCATTTCTCAATCAATAACGGCGAGCTTTTCCAAAATCTGATTGTCGGCTTCCCAAATCTGCTCCAACATAACTTTCATATCATGGATGTCTTCTGCATAGATACGGTTGGTTGAGTTTACTCTACGGGCAATCTGATTGAAGTTATTGCTGGTTCGACGGAGCAAGGAAATCAAATCACGAAGTTCGGGAAGCTCCAGCTTTACCACATACCCGTCGATAGCCATTTTGCGGAGATACGCCGCCATGTTCATTGTGCCGAGTTGCTCCATACGCTTATCAATGAGTTTGCGTTCTTCCGGTGTGACACGGAATTTCACTTGAATAGGGCGGTTGCGATTTGCCATTACAGCTCAACCTCCTTTTTCTTGGAGGGTGCTTTAGGCTGCCTTTCAACGGAAATCTCTTTCAACTTCTTCAGCACAGAGGGCTTCTTTTCCTTTGTAGCCTCCTGTTCTTTTTTGAACTGGTTTACAAAGAGGTTAATAAGACCGGGGTGAGCTTGCGTACAAATATACTCGTGGGTTCGTCTACCGCTCCACTCATCGGAGTTATTGGAGATAGGAAACTCTTTGGCCCATTTCTTATTCTCGTCAGCAATACGCCCATCCCAATCTTTATCCTGCACAGTATTCGCCAGAATAAAGGCAGTACGCTCCATACCGAATCGGTCTATGACCTCTTGTACACAAGCAGGGTTCAAGCGGTTATCCCGATAGTGGTTGGAAATTGAATTTTCGATGGCGTTTTTACATTCCACATTTGCTCGGTGAGAAGCTCGGTACATTTCCAGCTCGCTGTGCTCTTTGGCAAAGTTAGCAGAATGGATATACAGGGGGAGACTACGGAGTGCTTCTTTTTGAACGGTTATAGTCTCATTCGCTTTGTTTTCAATACAATCACGAATATCGTCCATGTGGTTACCCTCGATATTTTCAAAAGCATTGAAGATGGTCTCCAAGGGTTTCTCAGAATCAATCAAAGCCTTTGCTTGCTCATCGGTCAGGTCCAGATACTCCATAGCGAGAACAATGTCATCTCTGACGGTGTACTCGTAAGCGTGTTTGAGAATATCTTCGGGTGACTGCGTAAGCAGCCACCCTTTGTATTCCTGTTGCTCGGCAAAGAGTTTTTCATATATTTTTGTGTTCAGTTCTTCATTAGTCATCAGCGTTCCTCCATGGCGTGTGGTTTCTTGGCGGTGATAGGTGTGTCTGTTCCTTTCATTTCATTGAGCTTCTGCAGAACGGAAGGTTTTTTAGATTTTACTCTTTCATCTTCCATAGGAAGAACAATGAGCTTGCCATTCATCCGCATGAACATTTCGGGGGTGTCGAACTTTTCTTTGAACTGCTTCATGTGTTCGTGAGCGAGAGAGGTGAAGTCCTCCTCGCCCAAACCAACAACAAGGAAGGTTCCGGCAATCGCATCGTAGATTTGTCCATCCTCGTCACGGAGCACCCTGTTCAGCTCCTTTCCGGTCAGCTTGGCTTCTTCATCACAAACGATAGCCACCGGCTCCTCGTAAGGATAGACGGCTTGAATATAGCCGCCCACCTCGTGCTGGAGCGAAGCAAGCTCGGATGATATCTCTTTTGCGTAGGGTTTCTTGCCCGGTTCAACAACGAGCACATTAATTTTATCGGTATTCATCAGCGTATCTCCTCTTTCGTTTTTTTCGGCTCCGTTTTGCTCGTCGCACCGTAGGAGTGGAGCTTTTGCAGAACGGACGGCCTTGCAGATTTTGCTACCTCGTTGCTCGGCGCTTCCTCTGCCATAGCTTCCAGCGGTGTCCTATCATCGATATTGAGAGCGATATTCAACTCCGACAGTCTCGCAGCTTTTGCTTTCAACTCTGTTTCCTGCGGGAAGGGCTTGCCAAGCTCAGCCTTGGCGGTTTCCATCTGGGAGTACAAACTATCAAGCTTTCCCTGTACGGCGGTTAGGCGGTCAGCCATGCCGTTCAGAGCATTGTCAATACGAGTGAGATTACCACGGGGGTCTTTACCCAAAGTCACACGATGGGTCATCTTCCCTTTGAGTGTCAGGACATAATCACGCCCAAAGTCTTCCAATGTCATCGACATTGCAAAGCCTCTGTAGCTTCCAACGGGAACAGGGTCAAGGCCTTTTACTTCCTTAAAAGCGTCTACCAACGCAGCACCGGCATTTTCCTTATCGGTCAGCACATCACCTCTTACGGTCATACCGGCAAAGCCATCAATGGGGTGCGGGTGCTCGGCAAGGTTTTTTATATCGGCATTAAAGCCTTCTATGAATTTTTTGTTTTGCTCAATTTGTTCGGGGAAATAACGGAGCAGATTATCCTCCAAACGGTACTGCTGACTTTGGTGATTGGACTTCATCAGCTTTACACGAGCGACATCTACATCAAGGTCCATCTTCTCTTTGATACGCTCGTCACCGGCACACAGAGCTTTAATTTCTGCATAAGACAATGAGGTTTCATCAATGTCGTCGCAGGCACGGACGGGAGATTTACTCGTCATAATCTGGGAGATAAATTTCTGCTTGTTCTCCAAGGTCTGCCAAAGGTAGGCGTCAAAGGTCGCCTCTGTGACATAACGGTAAATGTGAACTTCGGGATTCATGTTGCCTTGTCGAATGATACGACCCGAACGCTGTTCAAGGTCGCCCGGTCTCCAAGGTGCATCGAGGTCATGGAGAGCAATGAGCCTGTCCTGGACATTCATACCGGCTCCCATCTTAAAGGTGGAGCCCATCAGCACACGGACTTGACCGGAGCGTACTTTTGCAAAAAGCTCTTTCTTTCGGGCATCGGTATTTGCTTCATGTATGAAAGCTACCTGTTCCCTCGGAATACCCCTTGCAACGAGTTTCTCACGAATATCGCCGTATACGGTAAAGGGCGCTTCCTCTCCGTCAATACCGTCTTTCTCAGCCAGCATTTCCAAAGCATGAATCTCGGGACTGTCCAGATTCCCCGCAGGAGCTTTTGCCGCTCTTTGACCGCCTGTGGTCTTTGGCGTGGAAAGGTCGCAGAATACGAGTTGAGTGAGCTTATTTTCATGCCCTTCATCCCAAATGCGATAGATATTATCTACGCACATATTCACCTTACTTGTTGGCTCATCGGGAAGTTCGGAATTGATGATACGTTGGTCAAGGCCTAACTTTCGACCGTCAGAGGTTATGCGAAGCATATTGTCAACGGAAGGGTCCACCTTGCCCGAATGAACGGCGGCAGCTCGCTCGGATAGTTCCTGCACCATGCCTTTTTGGATTTCGGTCGGTAGTGCAACTTCGTTGTGGTAAATGGCGGTGGGTCTCGGAAGATTGAGCTGATCGGCGGTTTTGATGTCAGCCGCTTCTTTGAACAAATTCATCAGTTCGGGTAGATTGAAGAACTTGGCAAACCTCGTTCTTGCTCTATAGCCTGTGCCCTCCGGCGCAAGTTCAATGGCAGTTGTGGTCTCGCCAAAGGTGGAAGCCCAGCAATCAAAGTGAGCCAAGCCCTTGTCTCGGATGGTGGTATGCTGCAAATAACGCATCATTGTGTACAGCTCCGTCATGGAATTGCTGACAGGCGTTCCCGTTGCGAATACAACACCTCGGCTGTCAGTCATTTCGTCGATGTAGCGACATTTTAAGAGCATATCAGAGGATTTCTGAGCATCAGTGGTAGAAAGACCGGCAACATTACGCATCTTTGTGTAGAGGAACAAATTTTTGAAATTGTGCGCTTCGTCCACATACAGGCGGTCAACACCAAGCTGCTCAAAGGTGATTACATCATCCTTGCGAGTGCTATCCTGCAACTTCTTGAGTCGGGTTTCCAATCCTTTCTTGGTTCTCTCTAAGGACTTAATAGTGAAGCGTTCTGCTCGACTGGCTTTCAGCTCCTCTAGGCCTTCTTCGATTTCCCAAATCTGTTCCTGCAAGAGCTTTTCTTGTCTCTCCTGCGATACGGGGATACGCTCAAATTGGCTGTGACCGATGATGATAGCGTCATAGTCGCCGGTTGCGATACGACCGCAAAACTTCTTGCGATTTCTTGGTTCAAAGTCTTTTTTTGTTGCTGCGAGGATATTCGCTGACGGATACAGACGAAGGAACTCAGATGCCCATTGCTCGGTCAAGTGGTTCGGCACTACAAACAGCGACTTTTGGCAAAGTCCAAGTCGTTTGCTCTCCATAGCGGCAGCAACCATTTCAAAGGTCTTGCCCGCACCAACTTCGTGTGCAAGCAAAGTATTACCACCATAGAGGATGTGAGCCACAGCGTTTAGCTGATGTTCACGGAGCTTGATTTCGGGGTTCATACCGCTGAACACGATATGAGAGCCGTCATACTCACGGGGTCTGTTGGAATTGAACAGCTCGTTGTACCTTGTGACAAGCTCCTGTCGTCTGTCGGGGTCTTTCCAAATCCAATCGCTAAAGGCATCCTTGATGGCTTGCTGTTTCTGCTGTGCGAGGGTGGTTTCCTTGGAGTTGAGCACACGGCGTTCCTTGCCGTCGGGGTCTGTGACGGTATCATAGATACGCACATCACGGAGGTTCAAAGTGTCCTCTAAAATCTTGTAGGCATTAGCTCTGTCCGTGCCGTAGGTCATATAGGCATTTACATCGCTATAGGACGGCTGAGACTTGCCGGTGATATTCCACTCTGCCGAGAACGGCGAGTAGTTCACTTCAATACTTCTGCGGAGATAATACGGAGGTTCAAAGGTTTCCACCATGAACTGCTGGATATAGCCCTTGTCAATCCATGTCGCACCGAGCCGAACTTCAATTTCAGAAGCTTCGAGGTCTTTCGGCTGGGCTTTGCGTAGGGCTTCCACATTATCGGCAATCTCATTTCGGTGGTTGGCATCGTCGGGGAGCAGGCTCAAAGCGTTCTCGTAATACTTCAACTTTTCTCTGACATTACCCGAAAGGAAATCATCTGCGGTTCGCCATGTGTAGGAGCCGTCGGGTCTACGGCTGAAATCCATATAGATTACACCACGCAAATCACTTGCAAGCTCATTCTCGGTCTTGCCGGTGAGCTGTGACATATACCCCATATCCACACAGGCTTTTTCAGCGATAGAGAGCGCCAGAGCTTCTGCGGCGGTATCCACGGAGGTTACTGCCTCATGGGGTTTGATGGTTCTCTTTGTGAACATATCTGCCTTGCACTTCAGATTATTGTCCTCGTCCAAAACCTCCAAGGAGCAAAGCAGATAGTAGGAGCTGTCATCGGCAAAGGCAAGGGCATTGCCACGGCTGTTTATGAGACCGTGTTTCTCTGTGAATTTGTCATATAGGCCGTTAAGCTCTCTTTGGGTATCACGGATAGCATAGTCGGACACAAAGCTGTCCATCTGCTGACCGATAAGCTTCTGCACACAGTCACGCAGTTCTACCAAACCCTTTATACGCTCGATAGCGGTAGCGTTAAGGTCGGGTTTTACCATGCGACTGTTTTCTCTGTAGTACACATCACCGTCAACCACGGTGTAGGAGTAGTTCTTCACATTAGGGTCTGCGGGGATGGAACTGTCAATGGCTTCACCTTCGCCAAGGTCGGGCAGCTCTGCTTCGGTATAAGTGCCACTGATATTCTGAATGGCGTACTTTAACTGAACACCAAGGTCGAGGTCTTCATAAGGCTCAACGGTGAAGTCCTGCCTACCGTATTGCGTACTCTCCGAGGTTTGCCGTCCAAGCACCATTTCGGGGTTTTCAATGAAATAGCTGTTGATGGTAAAGCCGTCAGCGTTCTGACCGAGGTGTACCCAATCAGGGGCAATTTCAATCGGTCTGTCACGCTTTTGAAGGAAGATAATGTCAGAGACAACCTCCGTACCGGCATTTGCCTTGAAAGTGTTATTCGGCAGTCGGATAGCGCCGAGCATTTCTGCTCTCTGTGCGATATATTTACGGACTTCGGGTGATTGCTTATCCATCGTGTAGCGAGAGGTCACAAACGCAACCACGCCGCCCGGACGAACCTGGTCGAGGGCTTTTGCAAAGAAATAATCGTGAATGGAGTAACCGAGCTTGTTATAAGCACGGTCGTTTACTTGGTATTGACCGAACGGCACATTACCGATAGCAAGGTCGTAAAAATCTCGTCTGTCTGTGGTCTCAAAGCCTGCCACGGTAATGTCAGCCTTGGGATAAAGCTGTTTGGCAATGCGGCCTGTAATGCTGTCCAGCTCAACACCATAGAGCTTACTGTTCTGCATGGCTTCGGGCAGGCAGCCGAAGAAGTTCCCAACACCCATCGCAGGTTCGAGAATATTGCCGGTCTCAAATCCCATATTGCCAACGGCTTCATAGATAGCCTTGATAACAACGGGGCTTGTGTAGTGAGCGTTTAGAGTAGAGCTTCTCGCTGCGGCGTATTCTTCTGGAGAAAGTGCGGAATAGAGCTCTGCAAATTCATTTTTCCAGTTGTCCTTTGTTTCATCAAAGGCATCCGCCAGACCGCCCCAACCAACATACTTCGCAAGCACGGCCTGTTCTTCGGGAGTAGCCTGTCTGTCATCAAGCTCCAATTCTTTCAGAAGATTGATGGTATCCATATTCATGCGGAACTTGGTCTTTGCACCGCCTTCACCCAAATGGTCGTCGGTAATTTGGAAGTTGTGAAGCTCTACCTTTGGTGTAGGCGGTTCGGGTTCGTTTACTTTGAGAGTGCGGATTTCCACATCATAGGGCAAATTATTTGCCTCCGCAGGGTAAAACGCCACGGTCTCGTAGCTTACTTCCGGTTCTACCGGTTTCTCTGCGAGGGTTGCAACAATGCTATTGACGGCATCTTTATCACGCTCGTCAAAGCTCAGTGAAACATCGCCATTATCGTGAACGAACCTTGCGTGGTGAATATCCGCTTCGTCCATTAGTCGCTCAATCGCTGTCGCTTCTGCCTCGGTTGTGGTGACTTGATAATTTTGTTTAGCAACGGTGATTTTAGCACTCGGCAAGAAAGTATGGTTACGAGAATCCGTCCGGAGCAGACTTTCAAACCGTTCCTTGCTTTCGGCACGGAAAATCGGATAGTACAAGGATGGGTCACGGAGCGACACATCAAAACGACCAATGCTGTCAATAATAAAGGGCTTGTCATCCAGATAGACAGTGTCACCTACAGCATAAAGGTGTTGTTTTTCGCTCTCTAAGAGCGTGTTTAATCCTGCATCTGCTTCTTCGCTTGTAGCGTAGGTCTGAATCCACCCGTCGCCATCGTCCACATAGCCGTTTCTTTCGTTATCCCAAATTGCAAAGGCATCCTCTGGGTCAGCGAAAGCATCGCTGGTCTCGGCTACCATGTAGCGAGGTTCGGGAGAATTGTTGGGATGCAGAACGGATTGAACTTTATCTTTCAGCCCTGGCTCCAGTTTCAGCTCGGCATTATCAATCCAGTAATACGCATTATCCCAAGTGGCAAAGCTGATGGGATAGCCATCCTCGGTGTTGGCATAGAACACAATAGGCTCGCCGGAATTGCCCACATCAGGCTGGTACACAAAACCTGCCACATTCATGGCTTCCACAATGGTCTGCTGCTGTTCGGTCAGGTTGGAAATCGCTTCATTTCGCTTCGCTTCCTGCTCTGCTTCCCATGTCTCCACAGATTGAACAAGCTCCCCACGGATGGCAACGGGGTCAATCTCATCAAAGCGGTCATTTTCTGCTTCGGTGTAGAAGCGTCCCTCTTTAATAAGCTGTGCCAATCGGCGCTGCACCATTGCCCAGGACATTTCATAGTCGATGTCCGTGCCGGTTATTGTGATGTGCAGAGACTTAGAAACATCTGTGCCGTACTCGTTTGCGAGCCAAGCGGCTGTGTCACGCTCACGGGCATGGTCTTCCATATAACGGATAACTGCCCGCTTGCTTTCATTATTACCGTTCCATTTCTGGAGAGTTTCATCAATATCGCTTTGTGTGATTTCTCGGTGCTTAACGACGGATTCTGTAACGCTTTCAGCCTCAATTTTAGCTTCCGACGGTAATTCCTCAACCGAAGAAAGAACGCCATAGGAGCGGCATATATGCTCGTTTAGGATGGCGTTATGAGCTGCGACAGTCACGCTATGATCTGCTCGGAGCTGTTCTGTGACCTGTTCCAAATTGGAAGCAGGAACACCGCACATATCCACACGACCGGCACCGGGGATAGCTCTTGATGTCAGCGAAAGGTCAAGGATTTCGGCAGCAGTCTTTGCATCTTCGCCGTACAGCTCGTAGAATTCTCCCACTTGGAATAACACAATATCGCTTGGATGGTCGTTCTTAATATCGTTGTAGGCATTGTAGAGCCGTAGGAATTGCCCCTCACGGGTCTGCATTTCATCGTACTTGGTTTTCTGTTCGGGTGTGAAGTATCTATCGTTTCGGATGATATTCTCAAAGCGAGAAAGAACCTTGCTCCAGTTCAACTCCACATCGGCACAATCATCCTTGCGGAGCTTTATGCCTTTTCCGCTGTAATCAATCCAACCCTGCCCAGACACGGCATGAGAGCTTCCGCCGGTACCATACTCATTTTTGAGAAAGGCTGTCTTCTCCTTGGCATTTTGACTTCCGGTAAGGTAGGTGTAAATACGACCTTTACCGCCTGCCACACTTCCGCCTTTATTGAGGGCTTGGTCAATTTCATCCTCGGTGATGAACATACCGACCTTGGGCACTTCTGCCATGTTGGAGGTGTATTCACGCCTTGGCAGATTTAGGTCTTGCAGAGCGTTGTAAATCTCAACAGGCTTATGATAGTTGAACCGCATGATGCCTTTATTCTGTCCGTAGGCTTCAAGGTAGATCATATAGTCAACGGACATCTTTTCACGGAAAGAAGGGTCTTGGAGCGATTCGGACAACCGTGCTGTAGCGTCTGGATAACCGCCCTTGTGGAAGTCCTCCATTATGCTGAGCAGACCCTTTTCCTTGGCTTGGTCACTTAAATCACCACGCAGATGCCACAATCGACCTGAAAGTTCCTGTCTCTCGTGACTTTCAGCTTCGGCAAGCTCTACATTGGAAGCGAATTTACCTTCTTCCAAAAGTTGACCAATACGCTCTGCGGCGGCTTCCCACGATACGACCTGTGCAGTTCTGGAATACCTTGCAGTTCGTCCTTTGGCGAGGTGAATGCCGTCTTCTGCATACCATGCAGAAAATTCGCCATTATTCGACTTTAGACCGGCACCGCCGTGGTATTCCTTTTTGAGCAGTTCAACGGTTTCTCCTAACGGCTTCTGCTTTTGGAAAGCCGCTGTAACAACCATGCGGGTATGGTCGGAGTTGCTGGCAAGGCGTAGCACATCGTCAATGTCATCTTGGGCAAAAGAAAAAGCGAAGGGTGTAGGTTTTACACTCTCCGCTTCATCAATGAAATTGATTTGCTCTTGTTCAGTTGGGAATAGCCCTATATCAAAGAGGGTTATTTGGTCGCTTAGCCGTGAATCAGCTCTGTGAGAATCGTTTCCTCGGCTTGGCTTTTGAGGTTGTTCATCAAGCCCACCCACTTCATCGGATCGCTGGCTTTCAGCTCCTCCGTCACGCCGTTCGCTTTCATCAGCTCCGGCATCATCTGTTCCATTCTGCGGGTCGCCGTCTCGTCGATTTCCCTCAGATGGGGGAACAGGGTCTCCGACAGAATCATGCTGTTCCACAGCACCGGTCTGTGCTCCTGCAGATAATTCTTCCTCATTCTGCCGTACTTGCCGAGGGGCTTCGTCTCCGTCTCGCTCAGTGTGAGGTTCGGCACTTGATAATCCCCGGTCTGGCTGTAGGTCAGTGCTTTCTGTTTCATGGCTTGTCCTTTCTGTCTGCTTTTGCAGACTTGCTTCACGCTCGTAATTTTTGATGGTGACTTCAATCTGTCTGAGTACCTGCTGGCTGTTATTACTGATAACCGAGCCGAGAGCAGCGATTGTGTCACGGGTGTTAAAGTCGAATACACTTAAAAAATCCTCATGCTCATAGTAGTCGCCGGGGTTCAGCCCGCAGCGGGATATGAGCGTGTAGGTGGTGCTGACAGTAGCCGCATTTCTAAACGCCACCCCTACATTGTAATCATCATATTCCTCAAGGAATGAATCTGCAAGGATGTCGAGAATGTCACGGCTGTTGTCATTCCAGTATTCGTTTACGAGCTGAGAAGAAATTTTCTCCAGTTGGTCGGAAAGACCCTTTGCACCGGAAACACCGAAGCGTTGCTCCAAGGCCGCTGTTAATACGGCACGGTGGTCATCCTCTCGATATTCCCAAAAGAAAGGACGGCGGGAATTTTCCCTGCCGCCCGTGTCAGAAACATCGAATACATATTTGAGTCTTGGATTATCACCGCTGGTATCAATTAATGCAATACCCTTGGAGCCACGGCGAACATATCGCCCCATATGGTTGTTCCAAAGGTCATACTCCGCACAAGCGGTAGCGTCAGGGTTTTGAGCGAAAATCATGAGCTGTTCATGGAACGGGTACTTGTAGAGCCGTCCTGCTGTTTCAAGAAACGCCGTCCACTCACCGAAGCTGCCTGTCACTTGCTTGGCGGTGTGGTCTGCCATTTGCGAGTAAAAATCCAGTTTGCTTGGCATTGGTTTCCTCCTTCAAAAAGAATTAGAGCACCCGAATAATCGGATGCTTTTTGGGGTTATTCCTCGTCGTCAAAATCGGGGTAAAACTCCATCTCTTCGTATTCTTCATCGGTCATATCTTTCAGCTTATTAATGGCAGAGTCAGTCATATCACGAAGTTCGTTTTCTTCCTCTGCAAGCTCTTTCTTCATTTCGGACATGGCATCAATCAGCCCGATTCTTGTCCCTGTGTCGTAGATACACATAAGGTTCATTTCATCGTTAGTAAAATTCATCATAAATCCCTTTCCGCACTTCTGTGCATTGTTGTTTGCTGTCTGTCCTCATCTTGATACTTGCGTAGCTTTGCAAGGACGGATGGTTTATTGGATTTTGTTTCCTCCGTCTTATTGACAGCTTTTTCGGTTTCTTTCGGGCCGTTGTTAATCACGCCGTCAATCATTCCATAGTCATCTTCGAGCTGCATTTCTGCGTTTTTCAGATAGTTTTCGATTTTAAGGAAATTCGGCAGCTCCTTGTAACCAATGCTATCAACATAGTGGCATGATACAACATGGTCTTGTTTTAACGCCACGATGTCGCTCTTGGACAGGCTATGCCCGGTGAAATCTTCGGGTCTGGAAATGTTGAATGTCTGATAAATACTCTCCAACTTCTCCATCTGGCTTCCCGTATAATAGTTCAAATCACCTGTGTAAACTAACTCATAGTTCTCACGTTGCGGCTCAATGCCTTTCTTTTCAAGCCATTCAGAACCCATAAAGCGGAAGTCAGCAGTAGAATCATCATGCTTGAGCTGATAGATGGCATAGGTGTCGGTGGCACTTTCAAGGAACGCCTGCTCACGCTTACGGCGAATCAGCTCCATATCCATTGGTGGCACTTCGTTTTTAAGGGCATCCCAGTCCTCACGGGTTATACCAAAGCAACCGGAGAACAATACAATGTCCTCGGCTTCAAAAGCCATAGCTTCTGTATTGCCCTCATAAAGCATATAAATGGGAATATCACGCTCAAACAGCTCCAATGCACGCTCTTTGGAAAGGGGAAGCATATCCGAATCAGTGTAGCCGTAGGCGTTCATAGCTTCGATAGACATGGATGGGTCGGGCACATAGCCATTGTCGGGAGCCTGCAAGGGAGGTTCTTCTTCAACAAGCGGATTGATTGCAACTTCGCTCTCATCGTCAGAAACAGCATTTTCGTAAACCGGCTCGCTAATTGTAGACTTATCGTTTATCGTTCTTGCTTGCCATTCAGAATGAGCAAGGTCGCTTGCTTGTTCTTCGGTCATGCCTTGCTCCATGAAGTGGTCTACCATTTCAAGGATATTCATTTCATCCAGGGGCTTTTCGTCGGTCGCCAAGGCAAGCTCGGATTCACGCTCTTTCATAATCTCGCCGTAGTGACGGTCAATGTCGGCAATCAGCTCGGATGAAGTCTTGTTGATGGTTTCAAGACTTGCACGCAGCTCTTTGAGCGCCTTATCCTTAGACCATGTTGCGATATACCCGAAGCTGTTCTCGTCTGTTGCAATTCCGTAATAGGCACACACGGCAAAGGAAATACTTTCGGCTTCAACCTCCTCGGTGTTACGGTCTTTAAGCTGCTCGTTGAAGAAATGATAAGCGGTAATCTCACCGCCCACAAAGTTCAAACCCTCGTCTTCGGTTAAAGACAAGCGACCATCTTCACCAAGGTTAAGGGGCTTAGCAGTGATAATCGAACCGGCGTGATTGACGGATACATGGTTTTCGACCGTAACAGGCTGTCCGGGGTCATCGTCAGAGCCACGCAGGTCATAGCAATACATTCCATCGGGAATATCTGCTGCGGTGACACGACCGTTGGAGAACAGAGCGGGCACATCGAGGATTTCGACCTCTTGATACTTTTCAGCACCCTTGGGTTCTTCGATTTTCTTGCTGTTGTGCAGCTTGGAGTGAGCAATCTCGTGAACCACGGCAGATACCGTCTGGATTTCGCTCATACCCTCACGGATGGTAATGCTCTGACTGTCCAGAGAGAAGAACCCGTCAGCCCCGTCACGGATTGGCTTGATGTCGATGGGAACAGGAGAAGCACGGCGTAGTGCTTCCATAAAGACCTCGTAATTTTGCACATTACCGGAGAGGTCAGTCGCAAGCTGAGGTAAAGGCTTTCCATTTGTCTGTGATACATCGAAGACGGTCACAGGTTTGAACATGGGAATTTTAATTTCTTTTTCCTCAGTGATAACCTTACCGCTTGCATCCATCATCGGCATCTTAGTGTCAGGGTCAAGCTTCTCCTGTTCGATTTTCTTCTTAAAAGGCGTGGGAGCGATAATCTTGATACCTCGTTCGCCCTTCATGACATTTCGTTCAAATTGGTCTCTCCACTTGTTGAAACCTGCTACCAAAGTTGCATCGGGCTTCTGCATATAGATGAGCATGGTGTTGTTCATACTGTAGCGATGAAAGCGGCTCATCGTTCGCAGATACTCAGCGTACTTGTCCGACTGAAAAAGTTGCTCAATCCCTTTTTCTATGCTGTCGGTAATATCTTTGAGTCTTTCTTTGTTGGTCTGTTTTTCATTCTCAGCCATAGAATAACTCCCTTCAAAAAAATAAGCGGCCTTAAACCTAAATCTAAGACTGCTATGTAAATCTGCCGACCCATGAGGGATTCCCCCACAGGTCGGCGTTTTATTTAATTCTTTCCAAATTCCAAACTGTAAATGCTCTTAGCTCCGTCATCGCTCAAAACGAGCGTTGCATCATAGGACTTTCCGGTTTTCTCGGAGAAGATACCCTTTATGGGCATACGACCATCTTTGAGCAGAGTTGTCGCCATCTTTTTAGTCAGCGATATTTTCTTGCTGGTGAGGAATTTGTTGTCACGCCACAAACCAAAGCGGCAATCGCTGCCCTCACAGAAAAAGCCCTTTTTGCTTTCTGTCACATCACCACCACAACGAGGGCACTTACCAACCACATCACGACCGGACGGGAATAAAACTTCTGCTCCCTTAATAACTGAGTAGGTTTTAACAAGGTCATTCACCATAAGGCTGATTTCTGCCATAAACACATCAGCATCCAGTTCGCCGTGTTGCACCATTTTGAGCTTGTTTTCCCACTCAGCGGTGAGCAAGGGAGATTGAAGCTGTTCGGGAAGAACGGTAATCAAAGACACGCCCATGCTTGCCGGTATAAGGTTTACCGCTTTTTTTGCTTTATTGCGCTCTACAAAGCCGGTGGCAATCAGCTTTTCGATGATACCGGCACGAGTAGCAGGCGTACCCAAGCCCTTACGCTCGGCATCGTCGGGCATTTCCTTTGCCCCTGCCAATTCCATAGCAGAGAGCAAGGAATCTTCGGTGAAGTGTGCTGGCGGTTTGGTCGTTCCTTCCTTGATTTCGGTGCATACCACATTCAACTCGACTCCCTGGGCAAGTTCGGGCAGAATCTTGTCGCTTTGCTCCTTTTCGTTGTAGATTTTCCAGCCCACTTCGGTGATATTCTTGCCCTTGGCGATGAAGACCGCATCTCCGCAAGTGATTTCAGCGATTGTTTCTCGAAACTTATATGCTTCGCTGACAGCACGGAGCACCTGTTTTGCAATCATCACAAGGACTTCACGCTCACCAGCGGGGAGCGTGTTCAAATCCGTCTCACCGGCAATCATCGTGGGAATAATGGCATGGTGGTCAGATACCTTCTTGCTATTGCATACCTGTGTTGTATTAACAACGACTGGATATTCGCAATCCACAATACCGACAGAACAGAAAACCATAGCTTTCACTCCACTCGCCATATCATCGGTAAGGTATCGGCTGTCGGTACGAGGATAGGTGCAGAGTTTCTTTTCATAAAGGCTTTGAACATAATCTAGTGTCTGCTGTGCGGTGTAGCCGAACTGTCGGTTTGCTTCACGCTGGAGAGTGGTCAAATCGTAAAGAGCGGGAGCTTTTTCACTCTTATCTTTACACTCAAACGATGTTACGACCGCCGTTTTGCTTGTGTTGGCAACCTCTACGGCGGATTCTTCTCTCCCGAACTTCTCACTTGTCGCCGTAAAAGAACCGAAATTCAACTCGGCGGTATAAAAGGGTTCAGGTCTAAAGGCATCGATCTGAGCTTCACGCTGAACGAGCAGAGCCAAGGTCGGAGAAACCACACGACCGACATTCAAGGTACGATGATACAGTACCGAGAAGAGACGACTGGCATTGATGCCAACGAGCCAATCCGCCCACTCACGGCATCGTGCAGCCGCAAAGAGATTGTCATATTCTTTTCCGTCTTTCAACTCACGGAAACCCTGCTCAATAGCAGCGTCTTCCATAGAGGAAATCCAAAGGCGGCAGACGGGCTTTTTGCATCCGGTCATCTTGTAGATGTTGCGAAAAATCAGCTCACCTTCACGACCGGCATCGCAGGCGTTGATAACATCGGACACATCCTCACGGTTCATCAGATTTTTTAGCACCGAAAACTGGCTGTACTTATCACGAGGGATTTTGTACTTCCAGTTGGCGGGAATAATGGGAAGGTCGTTGTAGTTCCATTTAGCATACTTCTCATCGTAGGTATCGGCATTGGCAAGTTCCGCCAAGTGACCGAAGCCCCAAGATACGATGTAGTCACGCCCCTCCATATAGCCGTCCTTACGGTCCTTCACGCCGAGGACGGCGGCGATGGACATACCCACGGAGGGCTTTTCAGCAATCACAAGTCGTTTTGTCATAGGCATCTTTCTCCTTATCTGCTTTATAGGCTTTTTCCCTCTCACGCTGTTCGTGGAGTCGTTTCAAATACTTTTCAAAGGCAAGGTCGGCAGCAATGTCTTCAGCAACATCAGCCAATGATACTCTGCCTGCACAACTGTCGAAGAATCGCATTATCCTTTATCCTCTTCATTTTCTGACATCACATCGGCATCATCGATTTCGGTCTCATCGTCGTAGCCCTCATCATCTTGTCCATAGTCGTAGTCGTCAAGGTCACTGTCACCAGAAGTCTTAGGCTTCGGTTTTCTGATTTTGAACCAGTAGAAAGCTCCACCACCCGCACCGGCAATCAGAAGAATAATGACGGGCAAGAAGTTTGCTGTAGGTTCTTCCTCTGCAGGCTCATCGACGGGTTCTGTGGGTTCAGGTTCAACAACAGGTTCTTTACCGGCACACTCGCTCATGTTTGTACGGCAGATTTCGCAATCGGTCTTGATGGCTCCAACGACACATTTTTCGGTGCAAGAGCAGGCAGGAGCTTTTGTGCCGCCCTCAGCATCTTCAATCAAAGCCATAAGGTCTGCTTCGTCCACGAGGTTCATGAAGTACACATTTTCGTCGTTGCCATTGCGGTCGATTACGAGATAGAAGATATTTCCGTTTTTAGATTCCAAGGTGATAAACTGTTTATCACGCTGAGGGCTGTTTTCGGTTGCCTCTGCTTCCATCTGGAAGAAGTCATCTATCAAGGTCATATTGCCATTCGGGGTAAAGGAGTTGTCTGTTTTGCTATTACCACCGGCATTATCCGACATAAACTGCATTATCATGGAAAGCAGCGCAGAGTCGATATTACTGTTCTGCTGTGCCGTTTCAAGCAACTCCAAATAGCCGCTGTGAACGAATCCGGTTTTTTCGGGAACAATTACCTTATACCAATCACCCTCAGAACCGATAACAATGACCTCCTCTCCACAGCGAAGCTGGTCAATAACCTCATAACTCATGCCTGCACCTGTACGCAGGTTCAAGCGACCTCCGTTTGTTACTACCGTACCGATGGTTTTGATTTCCTCGGTGACAGTATCGTTCAAGGTGATTACCACGCTTCCATCATCATTGATAACATAGGAGTAAGGAACTTCCTCCACATCCTTGGCTGTGGGCGGTAATTCATCACCACCTGACGCAAAAGCTGTAACAGAAAAGCTCGCCATGCAAAGCACGACGAGCATCAAGCAGAAAACTCTTTTGAATTTATTCATTGTTGTTCTTTTCCTCCGTTTCGTTATTGTGGATTTCGGGAATCTGAATTGATGCAGGGGCTTTCTTAGTCCGCTTAATCAGCTCAAAGAGCATATCGGGAGACAGGCCGTACTCACGCACCATGCCGATGATGTCCGTGTTTTCGATGGAGATAATATCCGCATCAATTTTTTTGTTTCGTGCCTGCAGAGAGGTGATTTTTGTCGTATTCTTCTCTCGTTCCTCTCGCAGCTTGACTACTTTGGGGTTCATAAATCCTCCTTTAAGGGCTTGGTACACGCCCATACGCTAAAAAGTGTCCCTGCCAATAGCTTGAATTAAGGTCTGCATATTGGATAGGGTCTCCGCAGTGAATCATCATATTGTTGCCAACATAGATACCAACATGGGAGGCTCCCGTGGTATCATAAGTGCCCTCAAAGAACACAAGGTCACCGGGACGGACATTAGATGAAGATACTCTCGTGCAGATATTCAGAAGTCCGGACGCACCAAGCCTGCCGACATTCCAGCCGACACCGCAGTTGTTGAGCACATAGGATACAAAGCCCGAACAATCAAAGGATGTTGCCGGTGAAGAACCACCCCACACATAGGGAAAACCAAGGTATTTTTTCGCTTCGGTCATCATAGCAGCAAACTGAGGGTCAGAAAGGGCTTCAGCAGTGATTTTATAATCGGGATATTCGGTGTAGTAATAGCGGTTGACATACTCGGAGCTTGGGAACAGGTCTGGGCGATTACCAAGAGAACTCATATAGGTTGCGTACATGGAGAGCTGGTCTTCACTCATAATATACACAGGCACATGAGAGAGATTGAAGTTTTCAAGCTCTACCGTGCAGATATAATAGGTGTATGGCACTTGAACCTCGTACTCGTATTCCTCCGTCACCGTTTCGCCTGTGTCGGGGTCGGTATAAGTGGTGGTTCCCGTTCTCGTTTCTGTTCGATACCTCGTCTCGGTGGTGACGGTCTCGGTAAGAATATACTGTTTGTCAAACAGCATTTGAATCGTTCCACCGACCTCGCCAATCGTCCATTCACCGTCGTGCAGAGCGGATATTGCTGAAATCAGCACATAGGGGTCATGCTCGATATCGTCCAGATTGTAGTGGTATTCGTCGTAGTCGTGTGTGCTTTCATAGGTGTCCAGGTAATTCTGCAGCTCTGCTTCTAAGGCACAATACTGAGCTTCTGCAGCCTGCATATCGCTGTCTTCAACAGCATAGGACGAACCTCCGATAGCGGAAACAACGCTCTGCATCATGACGGAGCAAGAGGAAACCACGCTGAGTAAGATCACCACGGCAAGGAAGATACCCAGGACAATTAAAATAACTTTTCGGTTCTTTGTAATAAACTGAGCCGTCTTTTTTGTGCCATCAGCAGTTTTATTAGCCGCTTTTGCTGTGTTCTTAGCCGCTTTTGCCGTCGTTTTTCCACCATTACCAACTTTGGCTGCCATATATTCGCTTTTGATGGCTCGTTTCTGTTGCCATCTGGAATAGGGATTGCTGGAGAACTGCGGGTTCTTATTTTGGGCTTGCTTGTTGAGTGCCTTGATATTGGCTTTATCCGCCTTTGCCTCGGCACGGGCAGCGTCACGGTAGGACTTGAGCTTGTAGGAGCGATGTGCGGAATCAAGTGTCCGCACACCGCCCTCGGCAAATTCTTCGATTTTGTGGGCACTTTCCACGCCCACATTGTCTTCCTCGGACTCCCTTATTTTTCGGTGAGCAGTTCCCATCGCAGTATTGATAGGTGCGATTGCTATCGAATGTGAAAGCATAGAAGCGGGCTTCTTTTTCTCTTTCTCCTCAAAGTGAAGCCGTGTCGTGACCTTGCCTTCAGTATCTATAACACGCTCCTTGCGTTTTATGGTTTTCTTCGGGATTTTAGCCTCGGCTTTATCCAGTTTGTCCGATGCTTTATCTGCTTTCCGAATGACTTTTTTAAGCTCCGGTGTCACTCGTTCCTCGTTGGTAAACTGTAGCCGTGGAGAACGCTTACTCATAAAGCATCACCTCCCGTTGAAGTAAGCGTAGGAGCTTAATCCACAATGATGTGAACCGACACACTATCCCTGAAGATACCCTGAACCATTGAAGTCAGAGCCGATATTGCATCGGTAAATTTCTCGCACTCGCCGTTGTCCTCGTAGTTGTCGCAATCACAGTGGGGACAATCCTCACAGTTGCAGCAAGAACAGCAATGCTCTCTATCGCTGACCTCCTCACATGGGATATAGCCTGCATCTTCAGGAGCAATTAGGTCGTTTTCCATCAGCTCAGCAAGGTCGCTTTCCTCGCCAAACACGAGATAAGAGCCGGGAATGCCCCAAGATTTGAACATTTCCTCAATGGTATTGGAGTAATGCTTAGCAATACAATACAGAGATTCTGTTTTCTTGGTAGGGGTCAGCTTGCCTATCTGAAAGGTCAACTGTTTTACCATCATATAGAGGAGCATTTTTTCGTCGATATGGTGGATGTAGTCCTCTTTGTGGATGAGATAGTGTTCATTGTTCATGTTGGAATCCTCCTTAATTCATAGCCGTCTGTTCCTGCGGCTTGGTCGTCATGATGCGATACAATTCGGTATCCTTTGGGAAACGGTCAATAAAGGGCAGGATAACCGAGCCATAAAAAAGCAGCCCTTCGCCTTCACCGCTATGAGTGACATACGAGAGCTGATGGGGTGAGATATTCAAATGCTTTGCGAGAATCTGCCGGTCGCCGGATGCTTGGTTGAGCATATAGATATAGTCAGAGTTTTCAAAAATGTTTTCGACCTCACGGGAAGAAAGCAGGTCTTTTACATTCTGCGTGATGCCGGTCGGAATACCGCCCCATTTTCTGAATCGCTTCCAAATCTCGACGCTGTATGCCGCAGTCTGCTCCTCCTTCAAAAGCAGATGCATCTCGTCGATGTAGTAGCGAGTGGACTTTCGGGCTTCACGATTGATAGTGACTCTGTTCCATACCTGGTCTTGAACAATCAGCATACCGATTTTCTTGAGCTGTTTACCCAACTCCTTGATGTCATAGGAAACAATACGGCTCTGAATATCCACATTGGTTCGGTGGTTGAACACATTGAGCGAACCGGAGACATAGATTTCAAGTGCAGTTGCGATATACTGTGATTCCTTTTCTTCCTGTTTCAAGAGAGCATTGTAAAGGTCTTCCAAGATGGGCATTTTTTCGGGCACTGGGTCAGCAAGATAGTCCCGATACACCAAACGCACACAACGGTCGATGACGGTTTTTTCTACCGGCTGTAAGCCATCCTTACCGCCCACAATCAGCTCACACAGAGAGAGAATGAAGTCTGATTTCAACGACAATGGACTTTCATCATCGCTGTAGTTGAGATTCAAGTCCATCGGGTTGATATAATGTGGAGAGGTTGGAGAAATGCGAATGACCTGTCCGTGCAGTCGCTCCACCAAGGTGCCGTACTCCGATTCAGGGTCACAGACGATAATGTCATCGTCGGTTACGAGGAATACATTGGCAATTTCACGCTTTGCAGAGAAGGACTTACCACTACCCGGTGTACCGAGAATTAAGCCGTTGGGATTTTTAAGCAATTTTCTATCAACCATGATTAGATTGTTGGAAAGAGCATTGATGCCGCAGTACAAAGCTTCATTACCGGTTTGGAATAGCTCTTGGGTTGTAAAGGGCACAAAAATAGCGACGCTCGATGTAGTCAAGCCTCGCTGAATTTCGATTTGGTTTTGTCCTAACGGCAGTGAGGACATCAGTCCTTCTTCCTGTTGGAAGTCCAAACAGGAGAGCTGGCAGTTGTACTTCTGAGCGATACTGGATGCTTGGAAGATATTATTACCGAGCTGCTGTTTGGTGTTGGCTGTGTTGAGCACGAGGAAGGTCATGAGGAACATTCTTTCGTTTCGGCTCTGCAAGTCCTGTAGGATTTTCTTAGCTTCGTTGCCATAGGTGGCAAGGTCTGACGGAATGATGTCCATATCATATCCGCTTCTTACTGCCTTTTTTTGTTCCTCAATGGTCATCTTCTGCAAATCGGTTATTTTGCGTTTGACAGTCTTGATTGCCTTGATCTGGTCAACAGACTGGATGTGCATTGTGACAATCAAGCTGGACTCCATGTCGAGGAAGTCGGCAAGCATACGGTCATTGAGTTCGGGGGCGAGGATTTGCAGAAAAGACACCGCACCCAGCTTTTTGCCTACGCCAAAGTCCTTGCCGTTTCTAAACTCAAAGGAGCTTGGAGCGATAAAGTCCTTAACGGACAATCCGCTT
Organism: Oscillospiraceae bacterium; assembly: GCA_050950425.1. GTDB lineage: Bacteria > Bacillota > Clostridia > Oscillospirales > Oscillospiraceae > RGIG529. The sequence continues at coordinate 370,031 of JBMNHO010000001.1, read as the reverse complement.
GGAGCGAGCCAATCCCACGAGAAGTTGAAATCAAGATGCTCATCGATGTGGAACATACCGTGCATGAGTGCAAGACGCTCCTTGCCGTTTAAGGGTTCGGCAGTTACACCGAGTCTCTTGAAGTTGTTGAGCAGGTCGGTCTCAATGCGGTCGAGTCGGGGCTTTGCCACTTTGACATTTGCCGCTTCGATACCAAAGGTCAGATACTTGGTCTTAATAAGACCGTTGTTGCCACGGGCAAGCTGAGAACGAAGCATATCCGTGTATTCGGTACGGATGTCGTCAAAGTCATCGCTCTGCGTGGGAATAACGATGCTCTGGCCGTAGGTGTCCTTGTTTGCCGCCATGTTCATAAAGGACAACTGAAACTTAACCGAACTGTCGAAGTAGTTGAGGAAATCGCACCAACCGTCAAATATAGCCGTTTTATCTTCGTTTTGGCTAAGCTGATAGTTGATGTCCTGAAATTGAATAGTCTTTGTAAAATAGTCGGAGGTCACACGGCATATACCATCGGGAAACATTCTCTCAAATGGGATGCTGTCTTGTGCCGACTTTTTCTTTTTATCTTGGTTTTTCGCTTTGGCGATGGCGGCTTCAATCTGCTGTTTTTCCGCCCTTGTGAGTTTTCTTTTTGTGGACAATATGATATACCTCCTTGTCGAGTTTGTCCTGTCGTTCCAGAACCGCATAAAAATTATCCGTCCGATACGGTCTTTGTTTCGGACGGAGGAAGCATACTCGCACGATGTTACGAACTATCTTTTCAAGCGGCTGTCCGTTCTTTTCGTACATAGCCAGAAGCATGAACGGCAAAAGGACAATAATCATGATGAGTGATGCCACGCTTTTGTCCATATAGGACTTGCATAGAAAGAACAGGGGAAGTGCAATCGCCGCACCTAAGCCGAAACAAATAAGTTGGCGTTTTGTGAGGTTAAACACAACCTTAGTCTTAACTGCGTTTAAGTCTTTGGGTACAGGCACATAGGCCATAGTGAACCACCTCCGTTTTAATGTGCCGAGAAAATAGATTTTGCCATTGAACCTGTTTTGAAAAGGGTGAAGCACAAAAGAACTGTGTAACCCATACTAGTCCAAATAGCACTGCTGATGTCTGAGTCAACGGCGATGTTCTGGACAAGAGCCGCATAAATCGCCACACAGACAATGATAAGAAATGCTTGGAATGCCAGAGCAAACAAGGATCGAAGGTAGTTCTGCCCCATATTTCCGCTTTCTTTGCTAACCATCGTTGCCATAGGAATCGGAGCAACGGAGGTCACAAGGTATATTTCAATCATGCGACCGTAGGTGATGATGAAAATACAGATAGTGAGCGCCCAAATACAAATACCGACAAACAAGCTCTGGAACCACAGCCCTATCAAGGGACCGATATCCATAGTCATAAGCCTGCCTTCTAAATCTACAATGATTGTACTGATGTCGATTGAGGTATCCTGCACAATAACGCCTGCGGCACTATTCACTACACTCTGTCCAACATCGAACACGCCCATGACAATATTCCAAGTGTTCGTGACAATCAGCACGGCAGCCGCCGTTTTGAAAACCCACTTAAAGAACATCCATGTATCCACATCGCCGTGCATATTGTTTTTATCCGCTACCATCTGGATGAGTTCCAAGGTCATAACGAACGCCAAGATGACACCGGCTATGGGGATAATGACATTATCCGACAAACTTCGTATCATGTTGTAGATTGTGCCGTTCCACGCCTGTGGAGTAGCGCCCACTTGCCCTGCAATCTCACCGACCTGTTGGTTCACGCTGTCGAACATACCGGAGAGATTACTGATGATACCGCCGACCAAAATCTCTTTTAGCCATTCGGCAATCGAATCCATAATCATTCCCATAGACGGCGTATCCCTCCTTTCATGGGGATGCCGCCGTCAAACGGCATCCCCGTATGGTCATAAACTGATTTGTTTCCGGAAACAGGTCGATTAAAATAAGCTGGAGAGCAGAGGAACAAGGACTGTACCGATCAGGGCAACGCCGCCGCCTGCCATGAGCTGCTTCATACCTTGTGATTTTGCGCCCGGATTGTCATTGCCATACCCTTCCAGAAGGTTAATGACACCCCAAATGCCGAGACCGGCACCGAGAGCAATAACCAAGGTTTGAAGAATACCAACTGCAGAAGTAAAAAATGCCATAAATGTTTTCGCTGAAAGCCAAGGTAGTACATAACGCACAGACCACCGAACCTTACTTTCAGCACTCCTTTCAAAAATTTTAGTTTTTTTGATTTCATTTTTGAAAGTGGTCGTTTTGTCTTGGGTATCTTGATTTATATTAAAACCGCTTGTTAGGCGGTTGCTGACCTGTCGGACTCGTCCACTTCAAAGACTTCGTAAACTTCGTCCGGTTTTGTTTTGAGCTGCGTGGAGAGGTACTTTTCGATGTCGAAATAGTTCCTCTCATCAGCATCAGAGAGGTGCTTGTAGTTTGGGTGCTTGGTAATGTCATATTTGCTCGACATAAAGGGTCTCACGCCACGGAGCTGCAGAATACACTTACCGCCATCAAGGACAGCAAGCTCATCTATGGTCGCAAGATCTTTACCGAGCTTCTGATAGTTGAGGCTATGGGAAACCTCTCTACCACGGCTTTCACCGGTATTGAATGTGTCGATTGTTTCCTTGCCGAGCGATTGATTCAGTTCTTTCAGCGTAGTCGGTTCTGCACCGCCGAGGAAGATACGAGAATCCATATTACCGATGATGGTGTCAGCATTGTCCTTGTAGAGAGCCTTTAGCTGAGACTGCGCCTGTAAAACAAGACAAGCTGAAATCTCCCGGCTTCGAATGGTGGCAACCAACTTCTCAAGGTTAGGAATCTGACCGATATTCGCCGCCTCGTCAATAAGACAACGGACATGGACGGGCAATCTCCCGCCGTACACATCGTCGGCTTTTTCGCAAAGCAGATTAAAAAGCTGGGTATAAATCATGGAGATTAAGAAGTTAAAAGTCGAATCCGTGTCGCTCATAATGAGGAAGAGAGCCGTCTTTTGGAACCTCTTGTCCTTGGAGTTACTAGGGTTAATGAAAATCTTGTCGCCAAGGGTATCAAGCTCCAGTTCATCGTACATGGTAATTTCACGAAGCTCTGCAATATCGAAGGGAGCAAGACGGGCACCGCAGCTCACGAGTATCGACTTGGCTGTTTTGCCCGCCGCAAGCGAATATTTCTTATATTGGCGTACTGCAAAGTGATTCGGGTCTTTTTCCTCAAGCTCATCAAACATACGGTCAACGGGGTTTTTGTACTCCTCGTCATCCTCACGGACTTCCATAGCGTTGATAAACTCAAGCAGCGTTACAAAGTTCTGTTCTTCGGACGGAGCTTCGTAGTGGATGTAGCCGATAAGGGCACAGTACAGAAGTGTTTCCGCTTTCGTCCAGAACTCGTCACCGGATTTCCCGTCACCCTTGGTATTGGTGATGAGGGTCGTCACCAGCTTCAAAATGTCCTTTTCGCTGTGAATGTAGGCGAAGGGATTATAGTGCATCGACTTCTTGAAATTGATACTATTGAAGATTTTGATGCGATAGTTCTTTTGCTCCAAAAAGTGCCCAACCTCGTTGACCACACTACCTTTCGGGTCAGTGACAACATATGAAGAATGGGCTTGTAAAAGCTGTGGTTTTACGAAGAACCTTGTCTTGCCTGAACCTGAACCACCTATGACAAGCGCATTCTTGTTTCTTGCGTTTCGGGGGTCTTTGGGTCGGTTGGACATCATAAGGCTTTCTGTTTGGGTGAGGATGACATTGTTTTCAAACACAGGGTCTACGAATGGAGAGATGTCCTCTCTTTTCCCCCATCGGGCTGAACCATATTCCAGGTTTTTTCGAAACTTCTTTGCGTTCTTGCCTTTGAGATAGACCACAAGTTTTAGAATGCCTGCGGCGGCAATACCCACCAAAAGGTCAACGGGATAGAAGCTGGGGAGGATGTTTGAAAACGCCATCGCAAGCCCGTCCATGATGTTCAAAGCCTTTGAGGAAAAATCAAAGCCCGGTGCAAGGCGAGCTGCCTGTCCGAGTTTGGTGGCAAGTAGAGCTATGAACACATAGGGGATATTGGAGATGAGGAGCTTTTTGTAATTTACTTGCTTCATCGTGCATCCAGCTCCTTTTTGCGCACCTTCGGTGTGTCGATGCCCGCAGCAATATCCTTGAATTTACGGAGCTTTTGGAGCACAGACGGCTTTTCTTTGTTGCGGTCAGTTTTCGCAGTATACTCCTTGAACGCCGCTGTCAGAGCATCGCCGTCACGAGCCTTGAAGAACACAAGATACTTGGGAATATCGCCGGTCTTATCCTTTTTCAAAGCGAAGTCCACGCCGTATTTCCTCGCAATTCGCTCAAAGTCTTTGATGTTCTTGTCGGTAATCTCAATGTTGGTTACGCCCTGGTCTTGTCCTACGAGCTGCTTTACGCTCTGCTTTCCACGGTGCTTTACAGGACCGGCATGGGCTTTTTCCGCTTTCTTTTCCTTGCAATAGGCAAGATATTTGTTGACTGCCGATTTCAACACATTTGCTGTCATTTTGGTGGTGCTGATTGCCAGAGTGACAGTTCTCTGTTCAACTTCTTCCTGCAATAGACATACCTCCTTCCTTGAGAAATGGGGTTCAATGGGGAGCACCGCACTAAGGTGGGTTCACCCGATGATAGAGATAGATTTTCAAGCTCAACCTCCTTTTTTACATGAAAAAACTCCCGTGTTTAATCACGAGAGCCACCGCCGTATAAATCATGCTGAACCAATGCCGAATAATAGCTGCCGATGGTGGTCGGAGCGTTATACAGCGTTGTCAGAAGATATTGCTTAATGTTGCGGATTTTGGTCGTGTTCTCTTTGAGACAATCAAACACGAACTTGATGTGTTCCATATCCAGTTTCAGAAGCCTTGACCGGACAACCTCCGCAGGTATATCTGAACCGGCAACACGGATATATTTCTTGGTAGAGCAAACTGTTTCCACCAGAAGCTCTAAGATTTCCTCCAATCGGTCATGGTCATACGGAAGGTCAGAGCACAGATAATCATAGTCGATGTTCTCCTTGATGATTTCTCTGTATAAATCCATGTCTCTTATTTCCGTTTCTTTTCGTTTCGCTTCAAGAGCCGCCAGCACTGACGGACGAGTCCTATCGGAAAGAATAGAATGAGTATTTGATAATTCAGTAATTGATTCATCAGTATTTGTTTTCTCTATATTTATTTGTGAGGGCTTTTCCAGACATGGGGAAACCATATCAGGTTTTACCATATCCGGTATTTCCGTATCTGGTGATGGCGGATGTGGTTTTTCGTAGATGATATACTCCATATCCGTAATTCTGCCGCCAGAGTCACGGATTCTGTGTCGTATCAGATAGCCACATTGTTCCAGCTCTTTGAGCTGAGCAGTAATACCATCCACGCCGTCCTTACAAATCCTTGCAAGCCCTCGTGTTGTGTAATCCCACTTATCGGGAAGCGAAAGCATCGTGGAAAGAAGCCCACGAGCCTTATTTGAGAGGTTGTGGTCTCGCAAATGGTAGTTCGCCATTGTGGTGTAGTTCTTGTTTTTCTCAACTCGGTATACAGCCATAAATATCACCTCCAATCTGCCGAACCCTTGAGTTAGCATTGAACTTACTTGTTTTTGGACAAGAAAAAACCGAGCAAGAATTTGTTGTTTCTGCTCAGCTCGTTACCGGTATTGAGTTTTCATCGCTCATGGTCTCGCTGTCGCTTTTTCATCCAACTCTCAAGCAGCTTGATGATGGTTTCTTCCATCCTCTGTGGTGTATAGGAGCGAGGGAAGTATTTTTTGATTCTGCCTATTGGGAGCTTCAAGTCCCATGTTTCAGGTTTTTTCTGCTCCATCATAATATCAAGCACGGCATCATCGCTGAACTTACCCTCTTGGGAAAGCCGTCTCATTCGCTGGGCTTGGGACAGTGAAGGGGTGGACTGTTCGCTGTCGATGGTTTCAATAAGGATTTTTTGTTCATCGGGTTTGAGATAGGAAATCTCTACCGCGGGGGTCATACCGATTTTGCCGTCATCAACCAATTTCTGCAGTTTCGGTTCCAACTCATTAAGGCGAATATACCGCTGAATTTGGGTCGCACTATCGGGGCTGTTTTCTGCAATTTGTTCTCGTGAAGTCTTACCATCTAAATTCTGTCCAACTTGGACAGAATTTCTACTTGGTCTGCCAGCCTGCCTTTTTATTGCATCCAGCTTCATTTTGTACGCCTTTGCTTTCTCACTCGGCAGGATGTTTTCTCTTTGTAAATTGCTGTCCACCATAATGATGGTTGCGACATTGCGGTCTATGTCTCGGACAATGACCGGCATAGTATCAAGCCCTGCAATTTCACAAGCGTATTTTCTTCTGTGACCGGCAATCAGCTCATACCCGCCGTCTTCACGAGGCCGGGCAATCGCTGGAACAAGGACACCATATTCGCGGATGCTCTCAATCGTCTGTTTCATAGTATCATCATCCCTCACATCAAAAGGGTGGTCGGGGAAGGGGTGAAGTTCACCCAAAGAAATGTCTTTGATTGTTTCTGCCATAGTTACCTCCATCTTTCAGATATAGCAAAAGCGTTCATTGTCTGAAACAAACAGTGAACGCCTAAGCCCGTACCGTATTAAGTTTTCCTCCTTTGTTTGATGTGGCATTTATCGTTTTGCCCCGAAAATGCCCGTATAACAAAAAAATAGGACTAAAGCGACGCCCGTTTTGTCGGGTTTTGCTTTAGTCCTAATATATCAGTGGCATCCGCATAAATCCCCGCCAGCACCCAGTCCGGATGCCCTTGTATGTATGCGGTGTAGTGTTCAATCTGCGTGTCATAACTGGTAGCTTGCTCCTCACTGTCCGTGGAGACACGACAATATGCAGCCACGCGGAGTTTTGGCTTTTCTTCGTTGTCACTCTTGCGAGTATGCTTCCTTGCCGGAATCACAGTGACATTTTTATTGACTGCCATTTTCATTCACCTCCGATTCTATCAAACTGTAGGCGTATTCCGCCTGCCCAAAGGGGTCGTCGATTTCTTCTGTTTTTCCGTTCATGCGGAACACAGTAGGATAGACGACCTCTTTTTCTTGTTTAGACTTTCTGGTACGGCCAAGCCTTTCCGCCCGCATAATTCGTTCTGCCTCGGCAGTGTTGAAAGTGTCTTTGTCAATAATCGCCGGATAATACTCGTCTCCGAGATAACGGGCATTCCGAAGCATTCTGCCAATTCCTGCATGGAAGGCTGTGATGCCTGCCTTCTTTGCGGCGGTTGCCAATGAGTCGCCGGATAAATAGGAATGAAATAGGGTCTTTATTTGCTCTGAAGCTTCTATATCAACAACTGCTTTTCCATTTTCTATACGGTAGCCAAATGGTGTGTGGCTCATTTATCTCACCAGCCTTTCTTTTAGTGTAATGCCGCTCTTTAATTCGAATCCAATCTCCACTCGAGAATAAACAAGAACCCGTTCCACAAAGCGTTTAAAAATGTCCCCGTCAAAGGCCTTCAGCATAGATGCCTTGGTAGCAAATTGCAATAGGGCGCTAACCTCGCTTAAGTTTTGGAAGTCGTTATTCATAAACCGGGTTATGGATTCTTTTTGGCGGCGTAGTCGTTCTGCCTCTTGTAACAATTCATTGTTGCTCTTCTTGTAAACGGCTGGCTCAAGATACTTTTTGGTCAGCAAGCCAACCAGTACATTTCGCTGTTCCGTGTTTTCTTCCAGTTTCTTATCAAGAGCCTGAATGCTTACTAAAGTTTCATCTGAATTCATGCCACGAAGACTGATAAGCAAGGGCTTGAGGATGAATTCATGTCCGAATATGAGCTTGTTCATCATGGTGACAAATGCGTATTCAAAATCTGACTCCGGCACATATTTCATTTTGCATTTTTTGATGTCTGCAATATGAGTGGAGCAGCACCAAGCAATTCTATGTCTGCCACTTGAATGGATTCTGCGTTTAAATGTCCCGCCACACTGTCCGCAGATGATTTTGCCTGAAAAGGGATAACGGTTCTGATACTTTTTATTCTGCTTTTCTAACCCTTTTTCCTTACCGCGCTGTTCGACAATATCCTGTGCAGCCTCGAAATCTTCATGGCTGATAATCGGCTCATGATGGTTTCTTACAAGGTACTGCTCTTTCTCACCATTATTATTGTGCCGATTAAAACAGTCATCGGTATAGGTCTTTTGGAAGATGGCATCGCCTGTGTATTTTTCATTACCGATCATTCCCCGAATGGTTGTTGCTGTCCAGCGACCGCTTTTTTTAGTCGGTATTTTTCGACTGTTCAACTCGTTAGCAATTTTGTGGGTGCCCTTGCCCGATAAGATTTCAGCAAAGATAAAACGGACGATTTTAGCTTGAGATTTATTTACAACCATATCTCCATCCACAGTGTCGTAGCCGTAAGGAGGATAGGATATTTTAAATGTGCCGTTTTGAAATCTACGCTTTACCGACCATTTGCTGTTCTCAGAGATGGAGACTGACTCACTTTCAGCCAGTCCACTTAGGATTGACAGCATGAGTTCGCTTTCCATTGACCCTGTGTTGATATTCTCCTTCTCGAAATAAATGAAAATATCAAGGTCAAGCAGTTTTCTGACCAGTTCCAGACAGTCGGTTGTGTTGCGAGCAAATCGACTGATAGACTTCGTTACAATGAGCTCTATTTTTCTGTTTTCACAGTCAGAAATCATCCGAAGCAGTTCAGGTCGTTTTTCCTTTTTCGTACCGGTGATACCTTCGTCATAATAGATTCCGGCAAACTCCCAATCCGGATTTGCCTTGATGTAAGATTCATAATGTTTAATCTGCGTATTAAGACTTTCCTGCTGTTCGTCAGAACCGGTAGAAACACGGCAGTAAGCCGCAACCCGTAGCTTGGACTGTTCGGTCAAATCGGCTATATTCGGGGATATTTTCGTTACCTTCATCAAAGTTCACCTCCTTTGGTCAGTGTGGTATATTACCTCTGAAACCAAGTAATAGCAAGGCTTTCATAGCATAATCTCCGCTAATAATGGGGAGAAAGTTTTGCGGTTTAATTCCGTTATTTTGTTGAACTCTGACAAGGAAATCAACCCTTTATCAAACATAGAAGACAGTATTTGTTGTGCTCTCACATAATCGACCTCGCGTTGCATTTGTTCTTGTGGGACAGCATTCTTTTCGCCATCTTTTTTCAGCCCGTTTTCCAGTGGTTTATAATTTTGCTCATTGGCCATGAAAACCACCTCCTCACAATACGGAGAAAATGAGGGCATTTTATACACCTATAAATAAAAAAAGCCCGCAGAGTTTTTACGCTCCGCGGGCTTGGTATTGGTTACTTACGAATATTTGATAAAAGCATCAGTAAATCCCGCTGCCTTAACTTTTTTGAGCATGGCATCAGCGTTAGCTTTGACAGAATACGCACCGACTTGAACTCGGTACAGTTTCTTAGGTTCGGTAGGAGTCGTTGTTTCTGTTGCTGATAACAGCCTTTTAACCTCGGCACGGAAGCTATCCATTGTCTTTCCGTGTTTTGGAAACCAATGTCCGGGGTCGGCGTGATTACTTGCTACACCTCGCCTATAACCTTCGTAATGCCCGATGATAACGCCGTCTGCCATTGGATCGAGTTTGTATTCCTTGCAGAGAAAGGCGCACAGTTCAGTAGCCTCCTTATAAACAGCATTGAAGTAGGTGGCATCACTCAGTCCATCCTCGCAAATTTCAAAACTGATATGAGTATCGTTTACCGAGCCTTTTGAGCCGGAACCGCTATGCCATCCTCGGTGATTCCAAGGCAGAGTCTGATAGGTAGCGATTGTTCCGTCCGCCAGCTTGCCGATGAAGGCATGGACACAGACCTGCCGTCCGCCGGGCTTATCTTGATTCCAGTGGTTATTGTATTGGTTCTTTCCGAGCAGTCCATCATCGGGGCCGACGTAGCGTTTAAGGTTGGGATTATTCGCGCCGGTGGAATGCACCATGATACCCTTCGGTGTGATGGTTCTGCCCACTTTGTAGCAGGCGTTATTTGTAAGTATTAACTTGCATAAATTCATTAATGTCACCTCACAATCAATTGTTTGTGTCTGTCGTAAGCGAAGTGGGATACAGATGATAGGTAAACTTCAAATCGCAATAAGCACTTGATGATGTTCCGTCGCTTCCCATACAGACGTACAGTCCATATCCCGTGGGCACCCTGGCTTGCCGCATTTCGATGTCAACGTGCAGGGATTCGGCTGAGGTATTCGATCCGATGGGCGTACTGCGTTGAAGTCTGGCAAATGTTTCCTCATCATTGGAAATATAGAAGTCAAGTTCCTTTTCACTTGTATCGGATTGGCGGCAAAGGGTTATCAAATGACAATCATATGTCGCCGGATAAAGCAATCCGCCCTGACCACCAATGACAACGCTGCCGATAGGCAATACCGTGTGTAAAGGACCCCGGACGCTGTTTGCCCCGCCTGAGCCGGAAACATTACCCGATAAGAGATATCTCAGGAAACTTATCCGGGCAAATGGATTGATAGCTGCCGGTGCGGTAGATGTGAAAACTATTGCGGATGTCGAATTTTCAGCTCTTTCAAGCATAAACAAACTCTCGCCCGCATCAATGGTAGTGCTGCCGATGGAAAACCGCTGACTCGTCCAATAGGCTGTGCAAGCCGGGTTCGGATCTGTTCCTGTTCCGTAGGTAATGTTCGCTTCATCTTCGATGCCCCTTATGGCTTTGGCAAGGGTTTTGACTGTATTACGAGGAGTGTCTTGGATTAGTACCTGCACATTATTTGCAGCAGGGCTACCCAAAGCCGTAACAAAGGTATACGTTACCGTGCCGATTACTACGTTATTGCCATTCGCTATGCTGCTAAATGTGATGGAGGCTCTGCGGCTTATCATGTCCGGTGCGGTAGCGGTTTCGATTGGATGCAAATGATTGAGGAGAATTCCAGTCCTCATATACAGCGTGTCACGAGTTTCATCGAGCAAACCGTGTGTGGTATTCAGCAGTGCGTAATTGTCATTTAGCAGGTTATAAGTGAGATTTAGCATATTGTTTATTTCTTCAATATCCAGTTCTGCTAAGGCAGAAAGCACCTGATTAAGCCATTCCTGAGCAGGAGGCTCCGGCGGCGTGACAATGCCATCCACAAGTGCCTCTTCAACAATGGTAAGAACCTTTACGCTTTTTCCAACCACATCACCAAACACGACTCTGATTTCCAGCTGTCCCACGCCGACAACTTCGGTATCCGTCGAACTGGGCGACCATGTCAGCACGCTGTCGGCATAATTTGTAACCACAGGATAGGCAGTACCATCGGGTCTTTTGTAGATTGCCTGTAGTGCGGCACCGGGATAATCGTCCCCTAATAAACTGGAAACATTAAACCCGATGTTACGGAAATGATGCTCACCGCTCCGGCCGATGTGTACGGTTGATGCTTTCGTTAAGTCAATCATTTTCCGTCACCATCTTCCCGTCCGTGAAGCTGCTTAAGAACCTCTCTCAGTTTTTCGGGTATCGGCAGCCCAATATGAGCGGCATTCTCTAAGATAGACACACCCTCATTGCTAAGGTAGAAGAAGATTACTGCAGTCCGAAGGACACCACCACTACCCACAGTGCTACCCAGTATCTGCGTATCAAGAATGTGGGCAACACCTACCAGCACAAAAATGAGCACCTTCTTAAAGATGCCCTTAGCGCCAATTTCACTGGACAGCTTTTTATCAATAATGGCACAGAGCACTCCGGTCACGTAATCTATGGCCACAAATGCTATGAGTGCATAAAGGAAACCATCCAGCCCACCGAGAAACCACCCGAGAAAACCACCAACAGCGGCAAAAGCCAACTGTAGCCAATTCCAAACTTCTTTCATTTGAAACACCTCCAATTTATGAATTTGTGTATAGAAAAGCGCCCCCGCATAATACGAGAGCGCCGTAGTAGTATTGCGCCTAAAGCGTTAAGAACAGATTCTGAATCTGTTGCATTACGTCCGCTCTTGGCCGTCCCGTTCCGATGGGTAACCACATGCCGGGCGGGATATCAAAAGCCGACGAGGAATCAAACCCGTTGATCGCCGTGACGACCGGCTCGATGGCTTTTCGAAGCTCTGTGATGTGGAATGGCCAGTTTTTGATGGTGCTCTTTCCAGCAACAATTTCTTTACTCCAAGCCACTTGAGATAGATTGTAATAGCTGCGTACTGTGTTTACAGCGGTTCGGAGCGTCTGAATATGCGTTGCCTTCACATGGGTTTCGTTTGCGGTGATCGTTTCGAACGGTGGTGGTAGCACCGTAAATGTACGCACAACCTCCGGGCTTGATGACTCAATGTCGCTGTCAAGGCAACGGACGGTCACAGTATGGCTTCCGACGGTCAATGGTGACGGTTGATATATTGTTTTTACGCTATTGCCCAGGTATCCACTTACAGAAAACATCTCAGGATTGTCCACGCTGTTATGCCATTGACCAGAATCAATCTTGACTTCCAAAATCTGCGTCTGACCGTCCGGCTCAGTGCCCGTTGTAATCATGAAACGCGGTGTAGTATTGTAGCTTGAACTGCCGGATACCGGACAGACAATTGTCGGAGCAGTTGGTGGGCTGTTCTTCTTTACTGTGCCGCTGACTGCATAGGCGGAAACTGCATCTAATGTATCGGTTACACTGATGCGGTAACGGGTATAGGTTCCGGCAATCTGAGAAGCGTTCGCTGTGTATATCCCGGAAGTGGCACTGGAAACGATGATTGTTAGAGCCTCATATGCTGACCAGTTAGACCCGTCCGTTGAAGTTGAGCGTTGAATGACATATTGTTTGATTGCACTGGTTCCGGGTATCGTTCCGCTCCACGTGAGAGTAACAGTAGTTGATTCGTAAATAGCGGGAGCGGCGTTAAAGGAAGAAGGCGGCGTGGGCAGTATATTTCTGCGGACAGAGTTACCGGAAACCGTCCAGTCGGAGTAGAAACTCTCCCCGGCGGCACCTCGTGTTCTTACACGGAAACGGCGATAATTACCCCTTGTGGACGGAGGGCTAACGCTTAAAATACTGCTTGTTGCAGTAGTGTTGACCGTAGTTAGCGCCGTCCATGCGCCCCAGTTACTGTTGTCCACCGAATCACTATATTGTATCTCATAGGATGTGATGGCATTACCCGCGCCATCGGAGGCACCACTCCATGAGAGAGATACGTTTCCCTCAGCCAGCGTTGCGCTTATTGAGCAAGCGGTCGGTGCGCCACAGGCTGTGATGTCACAAAAGATGCTGTTACTTATTGTTTCCACCGAGTAAACATCAAACGTGTCGATTGTCCAGATGCCAAATTGAGTATATGTTCCCGGAACTCTTGATACGTTCGGGTTATAACTGCCGCTGCTGGCTGACAAAATCAGGGTGGTCAGAACATTCCATGTACTCCATGTGACATTATCCGTGGATGTACGTCTGGCAATCTGGTATCCCTTCACCGGACTTGTGCCGCCCGAAGCTCCGCTCCAAGTCAGCGTAATGGTTTCGTCGCTATACGCTGCGGGGGACGCAACGGCGGTTGTTGGAGCCTTCGGTGCTGTATTTCTTCGGACAGAGTTTGATGATACTTTCCATCCGGAGTAATAGCTTGCTCCTGCCGTGCCACGAGTCCGCACCTGAAACCGGCGGTAATTGCCCCTTGTGGACGGCGGCGATGTAGCCACGCTGCCGCTCGTTGCGGAGGTATCCACGGTGGCCAGTGCCGTCCACGCTCCCCATGTGGCATTGTCCGTAGAATCGCTGTATTGAATCTCATAACTGGAAATCGCGTTACTGATGCCGCCGGATGCTCCGCTCCACGAAAGGGTAACCCCGCCTTCCGAAAGTATCGGGCTTACCGAACAAGAAGTCGGCGCGCTGCAAGCTGTGGTAAGGAGCGCGGAGCTTAACACTGTGTAGTTTGAATTGTCGATGACCCCGGAGGTGAGGGTTAGCCTTCCGTCCGACACCACTCGAAAACGTACGCCCTGCGTAGAGTTGCCTGTAGTTGAAGGACAAGTCACCGAAACATATCTGAGCCTCGGTGTGGTTCCGTCCCAGTTATCACCGTCCACTGTCTTGATTCGCACCTGTGAGGAGGAGCTGTTTACGGTCATGGTGCAAAGCAGAGCGTAACCGTTGTGGATGAAGGAGCCGGATGAACCGAGTGCTGCGGATATGGTGAAGTTATAGGTCATTTGGCTATTATTGGGTCGACTCTTGGTATAGGTAATGGTGTAATGTACGGTCGGGCTTGAACCCGCCTGCAAAGACACACCGTTAATATCCGCCATCGTCATTCACCCCCTTATTCATAAACGGCTGTGACAAGAGAATTTACCAAACCGCAAAGGCTGGTATTCAGCCGGGTGTCCATGATGTTATTTGAAACTATTGATGTGGCCGCCGTCGGTACAAACACATCGGCGAGGCAAAGCTCATACACATCGCTGGTTCTTGTCAATGCCGGAGCCACAGGCGTTGCAGCGGGAGTCCCGTCAACGACGTCAATCTGAATGATTCGGCTAATCTGACTTAAGCGGACAACAAGGCGGTCAATGCGGGGATTGCTTCCGTTTGCAGTAGTAAGTGGGATATTCAAATCATCCGTATTTTCATAACGATATCCGTAAATCCATGCACTTCCTGCCGCCACACTCACAGCCAAACCAATCGATGGCGACACCTGCAGGTTTGTTGCTGTCATATAAAAAACACCGTTGGAGACAAGGCTCCCGAAATATGCCGCAAAATCGGCAGCGTCGTAAATCCTGTCCCCATCGGACGAGTTGAAAAAACCGCTTTTCTCCATATTGATTTTCCTCCATTAAGCCCTTGCGTAAGAGCAAGATATCATATAAAAACCCGCAGGCAGTGTGGATGCGGCGGCGTTCGCCATCACACCGCTCGCGTTGATTGTAATTGGCATACTGGTGCCGCTGCCGCCCACCGCAGTGGCCACAGTGCGTACCGTCGAGTAGGGGTAAAAGTCCGCATTTGTTATTGTTAGAATTGCATCGCCAGGTGCAACTCCCGGAGCAAACACATTGACCTGCATACCTATTGAAACGACACCCTTATTTACAAATGACATATTTGAACCCATAGTCACATTGCTTCCAAGGGAGTAAGTAAGTGAGGTATTGGCTTCCTGGGCAATTTTTGTGGTGGTCACAGCACCGTTTGCAATTCTCGCTGTGGTTATTGGTTCATTATTGATGTTGAGCCAGTTCGCCTGGCCGGATGGGTTATTAAACACAAAAACTGAAATCACATAGAAAGTCATGGTATTGCGGGATATAAAAAATCCCATCGCTCTCTGATATCCGGTTCCCGTGTTGTCTCCGCTATGTTTTATCAGAAAGACATGCCCGTCATCGCTTGGCTGGTCACTGAACTTGTTGCCGCTCCACGAGGTAAAATAAAAGGCATCTCCCGGTACCATGTTGTGTAAGGCATATTGGCCGACCGATACGGTACCCGCGCCTACGATTATTTCAAGTGCGGGAAGCTTCCCGAACAGGTTGTTAATGGTATCTGCGACATTGGAACCTTGAATATCCGGGTCCACATCAATCAAGTCACCCAACGTTTCCTCAACAGTTCCCAAGGCTTCCGCTACTTCGGATATGCCGGTGGGGGCTGATAATGCTGTTTTGACCTCGCTCATGTCGGAGCGGATTTTTTGTGCTATTGTTATCTCAGCCTTGCCGAACACCACGCTGATACTCTGGCTATCTGCGTCATAGGTTTCTTCGACTTCGGTGATTCGCGTAGTCATGGATACACCCCATGCCTTGGAAATTACTTTAACGGTCTGCCCGAGATCGAAGTCTACCTTGTAGGTCAGGTTGCCGTGAGGGTTGACCGATGTGTCGAAGGAATATCGCATTGCCTGCTCATTCAGCTTGCTCTGACCTCTAAAAGTCAGAGTTTCGATGTAATCTGTTTCGAAGTCCTCAGCCCGCAGATCTTTGGCATCCACGAAGATTTCACGGCGGGTCTCCCCGGAGCCGCTTGTTATGGCGACAAAAGTCCGGTCTGCGCCTTCACCCTCGCCGCCGATGAGCGCGGTATTGGCATAATCCGCTGCGCTCTCTGTGTATATCTGTTCAGTCAGATTCTCGTACTCCTTGGAGAATACAGCTTGAGAGTTAGCTCCGTTGTACAGCGTTACTGTGAAGATGCCTGTAGCCGGAGTGAACACAGTCTTAATGCCAACATCCGAAGAGACGCAAAGCCCTGTCACTGCATCCATCAGATTCCGATGGGATATTTGGGTACTAACGGGTACACCTAAGTTTGGAGATGAGAAGGATATTCCGGTAATCTGCCGCGCCGTGTCTGTAGGGCTGATGAGATTATTGTTCAAAAGCTGCAGAGCACAGACAGATAAGTCACCGGACAACTTCTCTGTACCCCACACAATACGGCGGGAGAGGAAGGACGTGGCAAAGCGTCCACTCGCCGTGATGATTTCCTGCTCGGTCTGAGACAATTCCAGATGCTCAATAATCCCGGCTTCCTCGTCATCGTTTTTCCAGAGGATATTTCCTTCCTTTAATAGTGCGGTGTTCTCCGGTGTTGCGATTGCTTTTATCTCAAATGAGCCGCACTGGGAGTACCGCCGTGTCCAGCGTAGGTATTCAAAAGACTTCACAATGCCGGCAAGCTCACGGTTAGAATCAAAAATATACAGTTCCACGATTACACCCCCAAAAATTGCGGCCGGTAGTAGATGCTGACCTCCAGCAGTTCCATATTGACCGATGCGTCAAAGCGCAGGGTGTTGACCCCGGCTGCTAATTGAAAAAAGGTCGAGTCTGTGTCCAGCAGCGAGAACGCGTTTGTTACGGTAGAGCCGTCCACGCTGAGAACACGCTTTTCCGCGAAATGAGTATATACCCGCAGCTCATCCCCAGCGCTCATCGTCGTGAGAGGCCGGATGTATTCACCGGTGTCTATATTTAAGAGTTCCGGATCGGTCACCGTTCCCAGTGCCTGAAATACAATCTCGCAGCCACACGAAACATCTCCGATGTTGTCAACCGTGATAATCTGGCTGGGCTGACGCATTCCAAACTCCATACCACTCATAGGTATCTCCAGTTCAAATTCAAACAGAGGTATCCAAGATGCCAGTTCCTCACGCACTTCATCCAGCGTCTCGAAAAAGGGAGATGGGCAAAGGAGACTGACAAAAAAGCTAGGTATTCTCTGCCTTGAGGAAACGGTAAATCCTGCTTCCTCGACTACGCAGGCAATTTGCCTATTGCGGTAGACGAGCGTTCCACTGAGCTTAGGACTAAATATCTTAAGGAAAAGCTGTCTCCGTGCATAGGCATCGTCAGGTGTGTCTGCTACGACCGTACCTTCCAGTATGATATTGCGCATATCCAATGTGGAGGAAATATAAAAAGCACCGTCCTGATCCGGTGCCTTGAAGGTGTTAACGGTCTGACGTATGTTGCCTGTGCCGTCTATCTTTTTAAGAAAATACGGGCGGCTTTGTTTGAGCGTAATGCTTCTGCCATCCGAATTAATATATGTTAGTTCCACAGTCAGACCTCCTTTAATATTCAAGTGCCAGCTTGCGGGAGAGATTTTTGAATTCCCGTGCCAGTTCTTTTTCGGACAGAGCCTTTGGTGTCACCACTGAGAGATTTTGCGTGATGCTTGTGCCGGTGGCACTGCCTTGCCCGGGTAACCCTCTGTAATTTAAGTCAAAGTTTGTAGGCACCGCATTTTGCATATCCCTTGAAACTGCTGCCATTGCATCCTCGAAGCCCACACCGATGCCTTCGCCCATGTTGTGTCCAATTCCGGCAAACAGAGCAGAGGGGGATTTGATACCGAAGAAGTTCTTAATCTTCGATACCACATTACCGAAAAAACCTGATATCTTATTCCATAGCCAAGCGCCTGCGTCTGAAATGCCATTCCACAAGCCTTTAATCAGATTGCCGCCCACCTGCGACATCTGACCAATATAGCTGGTGAATGCTTTGACCAGACCCGTGATGATTTGCGGTACAGCCTTGACTACCTCGACGATAATTTTCGGCAGGTTTGCGATGAGTGCGATCAGCAGCTGGACGCCCGCGAGGATGATCTTGTCGATGTTCCCGACGATGGCGTTTACCAGTGAGGTGACGATTTTCGGAATGGAGGCTACCACGGTAGTGATGATCTGCGGCAGATTTCGGATTAGGGCGATGAGCAGTTTCACACCGGCGTCTATGATTAAAGGGATTGCGCCGATCACTGCCGTGATGATGCCGTCGATGATTTTCGGGATAGCTTCCACAATCGCTGTGATAATTACAGGCAGCGCTTCCACCAGTGACACCAGCAGCTGAATACCCGCGTCTATAATCTGCGGGATGGCTCCGATGATAAAGGCCACAATGGCGGCAATGATGGCGGGCAGCGCGGCGACTAACTGCGGAATTGCGTCAAGCAACCCCTGCGCCAATCCAATAATCAACCGCAAAGCCGCATCCAGCAGCATTGGCAGGTTATCTATCAAGCCTTGCACAATCGTCGTGATTGCGGTAACCGCCGCCGGAATCAGTTTAGGCAACGCATTTCCTATACCTTGTACCAAAGCCGTGACCAGTTGCACTGCCGCATCAATGAGGAGCGGCAGACTATCAATCAGCGCGCCGACGATGGTCATGACGGCATCCACCGCCGCTGGGATAAGTTCCGGCAGTAAGTTAAGAAGCGTCTCAAGCACCTGCGTGAACAGGCTCGTGACAGTTTCGAGCAACATGGGAAGCAGATCGCCCACCGCAGTTAATATCGCATCGAACGCAGGCGGGAGCGCGGTGACGATGTTTTCCAAAACAGGAACTATGTTTGCGACAACCGCACGGAAAGCATCCACGAGGTTTTTTGTCAGATTGGTCATGTCGGCATTGGCATTACCGAGTCCGCCTGTAAATGAGCCAAGAGCGGCTTGTAACATGCCAATTGAGCCGGTTATTGTCTGAGTTGATTCGCGGGCAAAGTTCCCTGCATACTGCTCGGTGTTCTCAAAAAACATCTGCATTGCGA
The DNA here is from genome assembly GCA_050950425.1 of Oscillospiraceae bacterium. Classification (GTDB taxonomy): domain Bacteria; phylum Bacillota; class Clostridia; order Oscillospirales; family Oscillospiraceae; genus RGIG529. Next base: position 350,864 of record JBMNHO010000001.1, on the reverse strand, counting down.
TTTCAGCTTTTTCCGCTTGTGTCGCCGTATTCCAAGTAAAATCCAGACCCTTAGCAAGGGCATAGGCTTGGATATTGGTGGCGTTCATAGCAACACCGAGGTTATCCATCATGGTGAAGTTGCCTTTTGCTGCGCCCGCCACCGAGTCCAGTGCCATTTGCATATCAACGCCCATAACAGAAGCCATATCCGCCGCGCGCTGCATCGCTTTTTCGGTTAATTCCAGCGATTTTTGTTGCTGAATACCGCTGCCCTGAAAAAGCGCTCCCATTTTATTGGCGGTGGCGAGATATTCGCTTTGGGAAACACCGAGGTTTCGATAAGCTTCCTCACCAGTTTTTTGAATCGATGCAGCATATGCGCCGAAAACAGCTTCAGAGCCGCCGAGATTCTGTTCCAACTCGCCGAATTGCTGTACGACTTCTTTGCCCAACTTGATAGCGGCAGCTCCGGCGGCAACGGCAACAGCGCCCATCGCGACACCGATGCCTTTGAGTATGCCACCGAGCTTGTCAAACTTGCCGCCGGCATCTTCCGCGCTTTTACCTGAATCGTCCAATTCATCGCCGAGATTATCCGCTTCGATTGTGGACTGTTCAAGTTCACGCTCCATACCGTTGAGTTCTGCTTGCGCCTTATTTAGCTGAATCTGCCAGTTCTGGGTACGTCGGTCGTTCTCGCCGAAGGACTCAGAAGCGTTCTGCAGGGCGGCACGCAGGGTTTCAATCTTGCTCTTCTGCGCATCGATTTCTTTATTCAGCGTCGCGTTACGGGCGGTAACCGCTTGCACAGACTTATCGTTTTTATCAAACTGGCTGGTGACAAGTGTCATTTCACTGCCCAGCACCTTAAAAGACTGGTTGATGTCGCGAAGGGCGTTCTTAAACTCGCGTTCGCCTTCAATTCCTATTTTCAAGCCAAAATTGTCTGCCATCTGTGCTCACCCCCTTAAATCCCCGGCGGGATAATATCGTCAATGGTTCTGGTTCTCCTCGGCTTTTCAATCCCATGCCATTGTTTGTGACAAGCCCATAAATCAAAAAACAGTCCGATGGGCATGAGCCAGAATTCCTCCGCGTCCATGCCCATCTGAACCGTTCCATAATAAAGAAGCCGGGTAAAGACTTCAGCGTCCGTTACCCGACTTCCACGTTTTTTGGAGTTTCTTCCTCGCTTTCAACATCGCGCTTTGTACCTTTAAACATCGCTTCGGTGATTGCGTTTTTATATGCTGCCAAATCAAGCGGAGAGGTAAGAAGCTCCACTTCTTCCTCTGTAAGCAATTCCTCCGGGGCGTTCTTATTCTTTAGGTTGCGAATCAAGATTGACTGGTTTGCAAGTAACGTAATAAGCCATACAATCTCATCCAGCGCTATCTCGAAGTTTTCTGATTTCATCAGTTTTTCTCCGAGGTTTTCAAGCCCGCCATATCGACCGGCAATTGCTTTTGTCGCACGTGTGGTCAGCACCAGTTCATAGTCTTTGCCGCCGATGTTGATTGCGGCGCTTCTTTCACTATTCATCTTTATCCTCCTTACGGCTCCGGCGTGTAGACCGGCTCATAAACTTCAGTGAACCAACCGGTTATAGTGCCGGATGAGACGCCTGCGTCACCTTCAGTGACTTCCGCTTTCCACGGGTGTTTGCCCATGCCGTCCAGCTTGTTCCTGCGCATAACCGTTCCTTCGATGGTCGGCGTAGAGAAAGTGATGGAGTCCGCCTTTGTCTGCAGGTTTGTCGCAGGCAGACCGAACTTCACGCGATAGAGCCAAAAATAGCGGTATGTGCCATTGGCCTTCTGAGCACGGAAGCCTACAGCAACAGGGGTGCCCACATTTTCGCTGGCGGAGATCAGCACGCCATTGTCATCGGTGGACGAGCCGGTCAGATCTGCCGCCGCCGTGGGCCCGATGTCGTCAACACCCAGGGTGAGCGTTCCGCTGTTAAAGTCCTTTACAACTTCTGCAGCACCGTCATCCGCATATAAAATTGCTTCAACCAGTTCCACTGAGAGTTCAGCGGTGATGGCTTTGGCGAGAACAAGCGGCGTAGCATAGGTTTCTTCGCCGTTGGAATCCTCGGTTATTTTAGAATAATAAAGTCTGTCAAGACCGATAGTTGCCATGTGTTATTCCTCCGTTTCGTATGATTTTGCCACATCAATGGCGTAATGATGATATCCGGTATCGTCCTCATGTGCGATGTACCGCCGTTCGGTCACAGTGATATCTGCATTTAGCAAAGCCGTAATGATCTGCCTTTTCCGCTGTTGGTAATTGCCCTTTGAGAACAGAGATATCCGCACTTCCTGCACGTCAAAGCCGGGGCGGTTATCCGCATGGACTTCAAACAAATCAGTCAGAGGGATAAAAACCAGATATTCGTCAGGAGGCACACCGCTGAACACACCGGTTTCGATAGGAATACCCAGCGGCATCAGGACTTCGTTTAAATCCGAAAGTAGACTCATATCTTATTTACCTCCTCATCCAGCTTTGCTTTCATCGCTTCGATGCAAGGCTTTCTACTGGTGGTTTTCGCTGGCTTTAAGAACGGCTTTGCCGGTTGCCCCGATTTTCCGTATTCGATGATATTGGCTATCTTGGCATTGCTGCTTCTGCCACGGGGGCTCCCCGCGTCACGGCGCGGTTCGGAAAAGCCTACTTTAACATTGTGATTGCCATTCCTGTCCTGTAGAGCGGGTGAAAGTCCCAAAGCTGCCGCAAGCTGGCCAGTGGAGCGGGAGGGATACTTTGTGTCACGACCAATAGATGAATTGAGATTAGATTTTACCTTATCAAGCACAACCTCACCGCCAGCCTTAAGCACGCGAGGGATGATTTCATCAGTTTTCTCGTTCAACCGGGAAACCTTTAAAAGAAAGTCCTCCGGCATTTTCATAGTTACTTTAGCCACTGGGCTTCACCTCCTTGGCGAGCACTTCAATGTACATTCCACGGCCTTTGACATCCTCCACTGAGGTAATTTCAAATCGTCCGTTTTCACAAGCAAGAAGCATTTTGGTCGTAATGGAAACACCGGGAATGCGGCGAAAACGGAAAAGGTCGGTTGCTTCCGAAAATGTGGCTCTGTTCGCCCATATTTCGGTGCCGTGCCGACCTTCCCGATATGCTTTGATGGAAGCTGCAATATTGTCAACCTCGGTGCTGAAACCTTCCGAGTCCTTTATGGTTACTTTTTCAATAATGTCTATAAAGGTGTTCATTTTTCCAAAACTCATAAGCTACACCTTCCAATCCCGGTCAAGCCGTAGAAGTAGGTTCACCGTGTTCCACACTTGTTGTCCAGCCTGCACATTATCGGCAAAAAAGCCGCCCGTGCTGCCGTCCCGGCTTTCATAGAAGTGGGATGACAGCATAATGACGGCTTGCTCTGTGGTGGCTGGCATAGTGTTTTCCGTGTAATAGCCCTCAGCTACATGCTGGTAGCTTTCCGCATAGGAGACGGCGGCTTTGATGTAATGCAGGAGAAGGCCATCGTCTGCGTCATGCGTCAGGATCAGGTTTGCTTTTACCTTTGGAAGAAGATTATCTGTTGTCATGCCATCCGTCTCCTTTCGGTCATTCTTCGTCTGCCCCCATCAATCCCGCCGCTTTCAGTTTGGCAAGCAGGGCATTGAAATCCGTAACCAGCCCGGCTATCGTTGTAGCTTCGCTATCGGCTTGATTCTCTGCAGAAGGAAGCCCCGTTACCGAGGCTCCCTCCTTAATTTCCAGTGTCCCACCGATGACGGTTTTTTCACCACCCTGTTCGGTGTAGTTTTTTGCGTTATAGCCCATGACGCATCTCCTTTAGGCTTTTTGCTGGAGAACCTTGATAGCCTCCGGCAAAATCAGTTTGCCGTCCACGCGCTGGGTAGCCATAAAGCCTACCTGACCTGTCGTAGCGAACAGTTCGTTCAGACGCTTGAAGAAGCGCCCCTGTCTGTCAGCAATCCAATAATAGCCGAAATCACCGAAGGCAATGGTTTTGGCACCCGCCTCAATTGCCGGTACATATGCAGAGGTGTAGACGGGGCGGTTGAGGATGGTGTCAGGAGTGCCTGCGGTCAGTGAAGGCTGCCACAGATATTGTCCTTGTCCGTCTTTCAACTTACGGATTGCCTTAACCGTGGAGTCGTTCATCACGAACACAGCCTTCTTGCGGTAAGGAGATTTCAAGGAATAGAATAGGTCGAGTACCTCATCCACAGTAATCGCGGTTGCACCTGCGGTAGTGGTTCCAAGTTGCGCCCCGCCTAATGCGGCGAAAATGCCGGTAGGCTTGCCGGAACCGTCACCTACAAAGAAGGCTTCTTCTTCCTTGGAGCCGATACGGCGAGCAAACTCAGTGCTGATGTAACCGGGCAGGTCAAATACCGAATCGTTGAGCAGTTCGTCGGACACCTTAATGAAGGTACCTAGTTTGTATGCCCCGATGGATGTCTGACCGAATACCTCATCGCTCTCGGGGTAGAGTTCCTCTTCATCGAGCCATGATGCGGAACCATGTGTGGTGACCACCGGAATTTTGCGGTCGCCGCTGGAAGTCTGGATGATCTTCGCCAGTTTTCGGAAGATATTTTCTTCCTCCAAAGACTGAATGAGTGTGCGTTCAAACTCATCCGGTACAAGGTAGCCGCCCTCGCTGTCGGTTCCTATCTGCAGAGCATTGACAACATCGTAATGCGGATTTTTAGAGCGCATCACATTCCAGAAAGCCTTTTTGTATTCATCGGATGCCTTTCCAGTCTTGGTGTCCATGCCAGGAACAGCGGGCTTGACGGTGAGTGGTGCATTCAGTGGTTTTGAAAGCTCGCGGTCGAGAGCTTCCTGTTTTTCCAGTCGGTCAATTTCCTTGCCGAGAGCTACGACGTCGGCTTCCATTTTGTCATAGGTAGCGGTATCTTCGGCGGAAACCATACCGTCCGCACCGCGCTTGGTGTCGAGGAAAGCCTTAGCCGCTTCCCATGCTTTTGCGCGCTTTTCGCGCAGTTCAAGAATTTTACTCATGTGTTATTCCTCCTAAAATTTAGTGTTGAAGTAAAGAGAGCCGCTTTTCGAGCCAATCCGCAGGAGTGGCTTTGGCGACATCTACAGGGGTGCCGGGTGTTTCTTTGGGAATTTTGGGTTTTACCTTGTTCAGTAGTGAGTTTGTTACAGCCCGACGGCTAAAGGCATAGGTGAAATCTTCAGCTTGCATACGTTTTTTCTCATCCTCTAAAATGCTGTCTGCAAAGCCGAGTTCAATGGCTTTATTTGCATTGAGCCATGTTTCTGCATCCATGAGATGGGAGAGCTTTGTCCGTGATTGTCCGGTTTTGATTTCATAGGCATTGATAATGCTTTCTTTGACCTCCGAGAGCATGGCAACGGCTTTTTGCATTTCCTCGCTGTCTCCGATTGCTATGGTCAGCGGATTATGCACCATCATGAGGGCGGTTGGTGCCATTAGCACTGTGGTTCCTGCCATCGCAACGACACTCGCCGCCGATGCCGCAATGCCGTCAATCTTGACAGTGACCTTGCCTTTGTAGTCCATGAGCATGGTATAAATCTGACTTGCCGCGATACAGTCACCGCCGGGAGAGTTAAGCCAAATAACAATGTCACCCTCACCGGCAAACAAATCTGCTTTGAAAGCCTTAGGGGTGACATCATCATCAAACCAAGATTCCTCGGCAATCACGCCGTCGAGGTAGAGTGTTCGGGTGCCGGATTGTTCATCCTTTACCCAGTTCCAAAATTTCTTCATTCGGTTTCCTCCAATCTTGTAGTATTTGCACCGCTGTTTACAGCGAATGCACCTGCGTCCTGTAATTTGGTCATCGCACCATTGATGAGATATAAGTCGCCACCAAGTTCAGCCGGAATACGGTCGAGGTTTTCAAGCTCTCGGATATCGTTTGCCGACATCCATCCGTTCTGCCTTGCGGTTGCGTATCCGTTCATGCGGGAAACATAATCGCCGCGAAGCAAGCCGTCCACATTAAACTTGATGAATACAGTGGGCTTTTCGCTTTCCATAAGCAAGGCACGGCACATGGACTGCTCCCAACGCACTACCCACGGGTCGAGCGTGTACTTCACAAACTCCAGCGACTGCTGCTCGATGTTAGAAAAGGACGACTTTTCAAGGTCGGCCAACATATGAGGCGGTACCCTGAAAATACGGGCAATCTCATTTATCTGAAACTTTCGCGTTTCCAGAAACTGCGCTTGTTCCGGTGAGATGCCTATCGGCTGATACTTCATGCCTTCCTCAAGAACAGCCACACGATGCGCGTTTTGTGAGCCTTGGTAGGCGGTATTCCAGCTTTCTTTGACCTTCCCAGGGTCTTTGATTGTGCCGGGATGTTCTAATACACCGCCCGGAGCGGCACCGTTGGCGAAGAACTTTGCTCCGTATTCCTCGGTTGCAATCGCCAATCCCACGGCATTTTTCGCCATAGCTATGGGTGAGTAGCCAATAAGCCCGTCAAAGCCGAGGCCCGGAATATGCAGTACATCTGAGGGCGCGAGATAAACTTGGCTGTCACCTCCAAGAGTAGGCGCATCGTCACTTGTGCGAGAGTAAAGATAGAACAAGCGGCCTTTGCTGTCGCGGTCGACTGCCATTTTGTTCGGCATCAGAGGATAAAGGGCGATAACCTCACCACGAGCATTTCGGATAATCTGTGCGTAAGCATTGCCCCATAGTAAAAGATGACTCATCAGCGTTTCTCGAAACGCGAATGAAGTCATCTCAGGGTTCGGCTCATCGTGGAGCAGTTTATATAATGGGTGCTTTAGATTTTTCTCTTTTCCTCCCGAATCGTTGTATCTGTACACATGGAGCGGTAGTCCCGCTAATGTCTCGGACAATATTCTCACGCAAGAGTAGACCGCCGTCATCTGCATGGCTGTATGTTCGTTAACCGGCTTTCCAGCACTTGTGCTTCCAAAAAAGAAGCTATAGCGGCTACCGCCAAGACTGTCTTTGGGCTTGTCACGCGCCTTGAATATTCCTTGTAGGATTCCCATAGACATCACTCTCCTTAAAAATGGGTATGAAAAAAGCACCTATCGATTTGATAGATGCTCTTAAAGTCATTGAACGTTTATTGTCCTTGCAGTATCTGCAGATACATATCCAAGCGTTCATCTAAATATCGTGCAAACAGCTTTTCCATCGCAGAAATGCTGTGCTTTTCATGGTATGCATCAAAAGCCTTGTAATAAGCAACACGGTCGGTAAATTTAATATCTATGGGCGGATAGCCCGCCTTCATCAATTCAAAGTTTACAAGCAGGCGTCCGGTTCGTCCGTTGCCGTCAATGAAGGGATGAATGCCCTCAAAGTCAAGATGAAAACGAGCCAGTTTCGGAACAATATGCTCCGCACTCTCAGCGAAATCCGCCATAAGCTGTTCCATCTTTGGAGCGATAAGAAAGGGTTGCACGGGCTCATGCTTCGCTCCCATAATGCGAACGGGAACACGGCGATACACACCACGATCATCCTTTTTATCGGCAAGCACCAAGTAATGCACCTGCTTTATAACACTCTCGCTCATGGGGGTATTGCTTTTTGTAAGGTCGCTGATAAATTCAAAGGCTTCCTTATGCCCGACGGCTTCCATATGGTCTTTCAGCGGTTTTTGGTCGATGGTAAGGCCGCGAAGAACCATATCCGTTTCACGCAAAGTAAGCGTGTTGCCCTCGATGGCATTGGAGTTATAGGTAAATTCAACAACAAACTGCTCGCCGAGTCTTTCGACTTCACCTTCCGTCAAAGGGCGCCGGGTGTCCAGCTCCTTTTTCTTGCGGTCGATTCGCTCAAGCAGACTCTCCGCAGACTTGTATCTTCCATCGGCGGGCTTTACCGAGTCAATGGGGATTTTCCATCCTCGACCTTCCTGAACTGCACCGGGGATTTTACCCTCGGAGCATAAGACCCGCACTCTCCTATCTGAAATGCCCCATTTTTCCGAGGATTGCTTTACACTCATAAACATAACGATATCCCTCCGTTCTTAAGTATTATACCACTTTAACGGAACAATATCAATAGTAACGGAATAATATTCGCAGGAATATCGGAATAATGATTCTATATAAATAAGATACCTCGACTGTCATAAACGCTTTCACGATTATCGTTGCCACATCTTATTGCACGGTCGAGAGCCATAATCGTGGCAACGGCACCGTCAATTCTTTCTGTGGATTTTTCCTTATCCGGTTTGATGTTGCCGGCCGGATCGGTGCGAACAAAGATGTTATCCATCATCCACCTGAGTACCGGGTGACCGCCGTGGGCAATTTTCTCCTCCAGTGTCAGCTTCATCAGCTCTTTGGTCGGAGGAGACATATCCTTAAAGCCTTGACCGAACGGTACAACGGTGAAGCCCATACCCTCAAGGTTCTGCACCATCTGTACTGCGCCCCAGCGGTCAAAGGCAATTTCTCGGATGTTATATTTTGTGCCAAGCTCCTCAATGAATGCTTCAATAAACCCGTAATGAACCACATTGCCGTTGGTGGTTTTCAGAAACCCTTGCTTCTCCCACAAGTCGTAATTGACATGATCACGGCGAACACGAAGGTCAATGTTGTCTTCCGGCATCCAAAAGAATGGAATGACGCTGTATTTGTCATCTTCATCCAATGGGGGAAAGACCAGCACGAAAGCCGTAATATCTGTACTGCTCGATAGGTCAAGACCTCCGTAGCAGACTCGCCCTCGCAGTGATTCCGGGTCAACAGCAAATGCACACTTGTCCCATCTGTCCATCGGCATCCAGCGTATTGACTGTTTTACCCACTGGTTCAATCGAAGCTGCCGGAAGCTGTTTTCCTCGGCAGGGTTTTGTTTTGCCGATTCACAGGCTGCTTTTACCTTATCCATTCCGATTGTAATACCGAGAGAAGGATTGGCTTTTTTCCATACTTTTGGGTCAGTCCAATCATCCGTTTCCGCTGTGCCATAAATTACGGGGTAAAATGTCGGATCCGTCTTTCGTCCCGAAAGAATATCCTGTGCTTTTTGATGCACTTCATAGCAGATTGAGTTTGTATTATCACCGGCTGTGGTAATCAAAAAATATAGTGGCTGCATTCGAGCGTCTCCGCTGCCCTTAGTCATGACATCGAACAACTTTCTATTTGGCTGCGTGTGCAATTCGTCGAAAATAACGCCATGTGTATTGAACCCATGTTTGTTTGCTACGTCAGCAGAGAGCACCTGATAACTGCTCTCCGTTGGTGTATATACAAGCGTTTTTGTCGATTCTGTGATTTTAACCCGCTTTGTTAATGCCGGTGATTTACGCACCATAGCCACAGCGACCTCAAACACAATCTTTGCTTGGTTTTTATCCGAGGCACAGCTATAAACCTTGGCACGCTTTTCGCCATCACCGCAGGTCAGCAGAAGCGCAACTGCAGCAGCAAGCTCGGACTTACCGTTCTTTTTTGGTATTTCGATATAGGCAGTATTAAACTGACGGTATCCGTTTGGCTTTAAAACGCCGAACACATCCCGAATGATTCGCTCCTGCCAATCTATAAGTTCAAAAGGCTGACCATCCCATATGCCGCTGGTATGGCGCAAAGCCTGAATGAAAGCGACAGCATAGTCGGCGGCCTCTTCGTTGTAAACAGAATCCTTCGCCATGAACTGTGTTGGCGCATATTTCTTGAGTTTTCGTATTTCTGCCGCCTCCTTTTGAGCACAAAAATAGACCTGCCATATGCAAGTCTTAAAAATTTATCTGTACGAGAGACAGCCCCTCTCAGGGGTGCTCTCGGCTGTTTTCGATTTTAGGTTAGGGTTTTTCCGTTAGCCTGCCGTCCACTAGAATGTAGCGGTGTTCGCAACCCTGCGTGTCCTTGACGATAATCCTCAATTCTCCGTTTTCAAAGGCGTTGTAAGCCTTCATGAAAGTGTATCCGTCGCCAAGCTGCTCGCTGATGAGTTTTCGGTAGTCCATGTTTTTTTCTCCTTTCTTTTGAGGTTCGGCTTAATCCAGGCTCACAAGACCGTTTTTGTGCCGCCATACCTCGGCGGGATTTTCATCGACCGGCTCACACATTGTTGCGCTTGCGAGCCACTTGGTGCCGTCGTTCCAAAACGGGCGGAGTATCGGCTCGCCCGTAATTTCATGGAAGCCGATGATCTTTGCGAGAATACCGAGGTTGCGAACCGTCTGGTTCAGGTGAAGTTGGTTTGCCATGTTGTTGCCCTCCGTTTAGTGTGTTTTCCCTTTCGGTAGTGACATGTTAACTCTGAAAACACACTATATCAAGACAATTATGCAATATATACGGGCATATACTACACGAATTTTAAGGCTGTTATTGCTGTAGAAACTGTGTAGTTTACAGCGTTATTCTTCCCCCGTGAGGATGAAGTGTACGTATTTGTCTTTATGCTCCTCAAGGAAAACCACCAGCTCGAAGAAGTCCATATCATGAGCGATGCGCTGTACGGCGCGGGTATCGAACATATTGGTAAGCCCGGTATCACGGACAGCGAGTATCTGATCTTTCACCTTATTGTCCATCGTGCGCTTCCTCCAGCTTTCGGCATAAATCTTCGCCGTAGACTACATGAAGTGAACTGCCGTTGTCCCATGAAACCATGACCGATCCAATGTCGTCCACGCCTGTGACCGTTCCTTTGGTGCCAATAGGCGGTGCTTGAGCATCGTCCATTTTAACAAGTGCTACCCGTGTTCCTATTGGAAATTGCTTGCGAACACGCTCCACAATTTCTCTCGAAGGAAACTTATTCATCATCGGAACCTCCTGTAATCGGAGTTTTGAATGCTGAACTTCCAGTCAACTTGGAAAGCAGTATTTTTCGTTCCATCTTATATTCCGAACCAATAAAGCCGAGACGGAGAAGGAAACAGCGGAAAGCGTACTTCTCATTGTCCACAGGCTTTTCTGTGGCATTTACCCTTTTCTGCGTCTTTGCCATTTCGCAAAGTGCTGTGACGAAATGTGTATAGGCTCCGACCACTTCCGCATCTCCGGCAGTAAACCAAGGAAAGCATATCGTTTCCTCTGTAAACTCAATGTCGAGCGTTTCCGTGTCGAATGCCCTTTTCATAAGAGCGGCTTTGTTTTCAACCAACTGCTTAAGGTTTTCTATTGCCGAATCTGTAAAGCCCGATTTTGGAACTTCAATTGTTAGCCTCATCGGGTTTCCATCCTTTGACTTGCTGTTTATTTCCACTCTCCGTCCCTCCATCCCATTAAAAATATTACCGCGTCGGAAAATCCGGCACGGTAATAACGTTGCATTGTTTCGCCATCCACCAAAGCATACGCATTCTCACATTCGAGATATAGCTTTTCTTGCTCCGGGTTCAGCGATTTCTTCAATTTTTCAGTGCAAGCCTTAAAACGAATATAAGCTTCTTGCAAGCCCTCGGATTCCCGCCTTCCACAATCATTAATGCGCTGTAGGATAAACTGTTCCATTTCCTTTTGCATGATCTCATACCACCTTTACATTTTGGTAGTACATATATCACTCGGAAGGGCTGAAATAGCAAGTCATATTTTCGGGAATCTCTATATTCTACATAATGAACAAGCGTCTAATAGAGTTCGGCGGTTATGAATGTGGATATTACGAGTGCTCCTTAGAGAGAAACACCTTTATAGGAATGGCTCGCTGTTTGCAGTTGTCTATCACAAACTTAGTCCCACGGGACTTACCGTCCCAGAAAGCCAAAACAAGGTCTGCGTTTTCGATAATCGTTATATTGCGTTTCAGCGGAGCAGATCTCCCGTATTTATCATAATCAGGCAGGAATTCTGTCAGTTTGATATGATGGGAGAGCGCATATTCTTTTGCCGATGTGTCAACGCCCCTCGCCCCGCCGGAAACAATCTCGGTCACATCTTTGGGGAGATATTGTTCTAAATTTTGCACCATGAGGTTTCTTGAGCCGATAACTGCTACTCGCACGACTCCACCTCCGATATGTATGCCGCCCATTTAACATATGCGCCTGGCTCAGGCATAATTAGAATGCCGCACCTCTGTCCGCGCTCGTACACATACAGGCATCTCCAGACCTCACCCTCGGCACAAAGAGAAGCGTTTTCCTCTATAAATTGTCTGTCGACAAGCATATCGTGAATAAAGTTTTCGTAATCAAGCTCATCTAATTCGATTCGCTTCACTATTTCATAGTTTTGGCTCTGCCCTCGCGGGAATGCTTGTATTAAATCACGCACAGTTCTTGGGTATCGCACAAAACGGGCATTTGCATAAGCTTTCATAACCATCACCTCAAATTATTATAGATATACAGTATATCCATAGGCAACATTATACCACAAAATATCGCTAAAATAAACATACAGTATATCTTAATTGAGGTGAATTGTATGGCTATAAAAAGCGTGTCAATACGAATTGAGGAAGAAATGCTTGAAAAGCTGGGGTTTGTTGCTGACTATGAGGGTCGTTCGGTGAATAGCCACATTCTTGTTTTAATACGAGACAACATCAAATCCTTTGAAGACAAGCATGGCGAGATTGAAGGTAAAATCCAACCGGATGTAAATGTGAAACCAACGCGCAAATAATTATAGGATGAGGTACGGTTAACCGTGCCTTTTTCTTTATCTGAACGCTATTCATTACCTGTCAATTCAGCATAGGGGAATGTCTTTCCATCTCGCAGAAGCGATACACCATCTGATGAACCTTTATGTTCCGCATACCTTTTCACAATTACATCGGCATAGCGCTCATCCAACTCCATCGTATAACAAATGCGTCCTGTCTGTTCACAGGCAATGAGCGTGCTGCCACTGCCGCCAAAAGGGTCAAGCACGATGTTATTTGTCAGCGAGCTGTTCACAATCGGGTAAGCGCACAGCGCCACCGGCTTCATGGTGGGGTGATATTTGCTTTTGGTCGGGCGATCGAAATTCCACGTTGTGCGCTGCTTGCGGTCGGCATACCAATTGTGTCCGGCTGTTGGCTTCCAGCCAAAGAGAATCGGCTCATGGTTGTATTGGTAATCACAGCGCCCCAGCACCGGTGCGTTCTTGATCCAAATGCAGGTCTGATGACAAAAGAAACCTGCCTCAGTAAATGCCGTCCTAAAATTGACGGTCTCGCGATCGGCATGAAAAACATAAATGCCGCCGCCATTTGCCAGCACGTCATACATACACCGATACGCCGAAAGCAGGAACTCATGAAATTTAGCACTATCCATATTGTCGTTTTTGAGCTTTCCCGCTGTACCCTTATAATCTACGTTGTATGGCGGGTCGGTAATAACCAGATTTGCCTGCTGTCCGTCCAGCAGCTTTTCATATGTTTCCAGTTTGGTAGCGTCGCCGCAGATGAGGCGATGCCGCCCAAGTTGCCAGATGTCACCCTGCTTAGATATGGGCGTTTCCGGCAATGGCTCATCAAAATCATCCTCCTTGATGCCTCCGACGACACTGTCCTTAAATAGCGCATCCATCTCAGCGGCATCAAAACCAGTAAGAGATACATCAAATCCGCTTGCGTCGATGTCCTTTAAAAGGTCGGTCAAGAGGGGGATGTCAAATTCGCCGGATATCTTGTTAAGCGCCACATTAAGGGCTTTTTCCTTTTGTTCGTCGATATCCAGCACCACACAGTCCACATCGGTATATCCAAGCGCCGCCAGCACCTTGTACCGTTGGTGGCCACCGATAATGTTGCCTGTGCGTTTGTTCCAGATGATAGGCTCGACGTAGCCGAATTCTTCGATGGAACGTCGCAGTTTTTCATATTCAACATCGCCGGGTTTGAGATCTTTGCGAGGGTTATATGCCGCCGGATTTAGTTTTTTGATTGATAGCTTCTGTATATCCATATCACACCTCCAACTTCACGGCGGTCTCGCCAGTGAATGTTTCCCAGCGTTTTACTATGAGGTCACAGTAGACCGGCGAAAGCTCCATCGCATAGCATCTGCGTTCGGTCTGTTCGCAGGCGATGAGCGTCGTGCCGCAACCTGCGAACGGCTCTAATACAGCGCCGCCGCGATCAGAGTGCATTTTGATACAGCGCCACGGCAACTCGACGGGAAACATGGCGGGGTGATCTTTATTGGCTCGTACTGTGTTGATTTCCCATATACCTGCATATCCCCATTTTTTACGCTCATCCTTGGTGAGCCGCTTCACGAATTTATATGAATGACCGGCAAATGCCGACACCCACGCATACTCTTGATCGTTATATTCCTCGGTCTCCTGCACCGCCAGCGCTGTGATGTATTCGTACTGCTGCACCGGCTTGTTTGTCACAAGGTGATAGGGCGCATTGCCGAAATTCATGCCTTGCTTTTTCCAGATCCGAATCCAGATAGGACGAAAGCCGTTGTCGCCAAATAGTCCAATGCTGTACATCTCAGTCGGCTCAATAAACTGGGTGCCTGTGGCATATAGGTCACCGATGTTCCAGCAGACGATATCTGCATTTTTACAGATGTTCTTTATGGCGGGACGCATCGTATCAAACCACGGCTCGATCCCAGCCTTTTCATATTCTTTTCCGACGCCATAAGGAGGCGAAGTTACTGCACATTGTGCGTGAGCGCCGTCCATCAGACGGTCGAAATCTACCTCGCTGGTACTGTCGCCGCACAAAAGCCGATGTTGTCCAAGCAGCCAAATATCTCCCGTATGCGTTCGTGTTTCACCAGCGGCTTCAATGGCTTCCTTTTCTTTGTCTACATCGAAGTCGTCCTGTATGGCTTCCTTCGAGTAAAACTTGTTCAGAAGCGCGTCTACCTCGTCGGCATCAAAGCCTGTGAGGGATACATCAAAGGTGGACGCGTCAAATTCCGCCATGAGCGATGCCAGCTTTGTTTCGTCCCAATCACCCTGTATTTTATTAAGCGCAAGGTTGAGCGCCTTTTCGCGCTTTTCATCAAGCTCCACGATTACGCAATCAATCTCTGCCTGACCGAGATCGATCAACACTTTCAACCGCTGATGACCTCCAACCAAGTTACCGGTGGTCTTGTTCCAGATGACCGGCTCCACATAGCCAAATTCGGAGATAGAGCGCTTGAGCTTTTCATATTCCTTGTCACCGGGTTTCAGGTCTTTTCGCGGATTATATGCGGCAGGGTTGAGCTTTGCCGCCGGTATCTTTTCAATCAGCATATTTCTCAGCCGCCTTTCGCAGTTCCTTATAACAATCCACGTTTTCCCACGAAAATAGCCATGAATTGAAATGTCCGTATACCGCTGTATTTTCATATATGGCAGTACGCAGACGCAGTTTTTCGATGATGGCGGCAGGGCGCAGGTTGAAAACCTCCTGCACAATTCCCGTGAGTTGTTCATCCGTCAATTTGCTCGTGTCGAAAGAAGTGACTGCTACCGCCACGGGATTTGCCTTGCCGATGGCATAAGAAAGAGCGACCTCGCATCTTTCAGCTAAGTCGCTCCATACAATATTCTTTGCGATGTACCGTGCCATGTAAGCGCCGCTTCGGTCAACCTTCGTCGGATCTTTCCCGCAAAGCGCCCCGCCGCCATGAGAGGCAAGGCCGCCGTAGGTATCTACCATGATTTTTCTGCCTGTAAGCCCCGTGTCGGCCGCGGGTCCGCCTTCTACAAAACGCCCGCTTGGGTTAATGAGAATTTCGGTATCATCGTCTATTGGAAAATCCTCAAAGCATTGCCACAAGACATTATTTATAATATCTGTGCGCAGCTGCTCCTGCGTTTTCGTCGCCTCATGCTGAACGGAGACCACCACAGTTTTCACTCGTTTAGGCTTGCCATCCTCATATTCGACCGTGACCTGACATTTCCCGTCCGGTAAAATGCCCTTGATGAGCTTGCCCTCGCGACAATCGTCAATGCGCTTGGCGATACGATGGGAGAGCACCAACGGCAGGGGCAGGTACTCGCGTGTTTCCTTTGTTGCATATCCGTACACGGTGCCTTGGTCGCCAGCACCGACAGAGCCATAAGGATCGCAAGTACCGCTTCTCGCTTCAAGCGCAGTATCCACACCGGCTGCGATATCCGCGCTCTGTCGATGCACGAAGACAAACACTGTGAACTTCCAAGCATTATATCCGACCTCACGCAGGACATTCCGCACAATAAAGCGAATGTCCACTTTTTCGCTACAGGTGATTTCGCCCGCTACGATGATTTTGCCCTTGGTCGCCATAACCTCGCAAGCCACACGAGAGGCTCTGTCCTTTCTGAGACAAGCATCCAAGATGTTATCGGCAATCAAGTCGCAGAGCTTATCCGGGTGACCCTTGCATACGCTTTCTGCTGTTTTGTAGGTTGTCATTTTACATTCCTCCATATTTTATCGTGCGCCCCGACGGGCGCTAAGTAACTTTTCCATTGCATCATCGTGGGGCGTTACACCGCGATATTCTGTGGTGCAGTTTTCTCGTACCACCTGATAAATCTGAAACCAGATGTTGTTGACCTGTTTCATGAAGTTTTGAGACATCGAAACATATGGCGATGGGATCGCATTGCCAGTGGTGGGGTGCTTGGCAAGAAAGCCGAACTCATTGATTGCCTGCTCGCACTGAATCCATCGTGCTACGCTCTGAGCATATTGTTCGATGAGCTGAGTGGTTACAAATTGAGCACAGCCGCGTTCCCAGAGCCATTGCCATGTATTATGGAAAACATCTGCCGCCAGCGTTGTGGAACCGTCCTTCTGTTTTGCGGTAAGGTAAGTCCTCGGCTCCGGCATTGCTTCTCCCGTGAGATCTGCCGTATCAGTAAATTCCATGACAGTCAGCCTTCGGTGACCGGGGTTGCCCTCTAAAATTTTGTCGGCAATAGGCTTCTTTTTCTGCCCCGAACCGATTCTTGCGCCACCTCTGTTGGTGCCGTCTTTCGCCATATTCATCACACTCCTTCCTGGTGGGGGATATTAGCCGTTTGAAACCGCGATTTCACACGCGAAGCCCCACGCCGCTGTCCGCTTTAAAATGTTTTAGAGATCTGACCGCCCCCACCGGTCGCCGCTCTCGGCAGTGATTCGCGAGTGACAAGACTTGCACAGTGACATGAGATTACTCACTTCATTTGTGCCTCCTTGACTGAGCGGGACGATGTGATGCACTTCCTCGGCAGGCGTTAAACGGTCAGTTTTTTTGCACTCCTCACATAGTGGGTGTGTTTTGATGTAACGGTCGCGAATTCGCTTCCACGCACGACCATATCGCTTATTGGTTTCAGGCTCACGTTGAAAATGATTATAGTGGCGCGTTGCCTGTCGCTGGTGTTCCGCACAATACAAGCCGTCCGTCAGCTTGGGACAGCTGGGATGTTGACACGGCCGCTTTGGTTTCTTTGGCATGAAGTCACCTCCTTGGGGCATAGCAAAAGCCCCGGGGGACTTATCCCTCGAGGCTCTGCTGGATTCTAATTTCCTAAGTATATACTATCACAAAGGACTACCTGATAAACAGTGACATTTACTGCTGAGTTTTCGGAACGGCTATATTTTCTACTGCTTCATCATGAAGCCGGTACACATGCCGCACATTGTAGCCCATGTCAACGGCTATCTGCTCCCAAGTCTTGAAGCAGAGATAACGCAGTTCCAAAAGCGTCTGATGCTCTGTGTTACCCACAGCTTTGATGAGCGTTACTATTTCGCGCTTAAGGTCAACTAACCGATTGATATCACGGTTTATTTCCGCTTGCAGGTCGATAATCTTTGCCACAGCATCAGCCATTGTAGAAGTGCTTCGATTCGGATTGCGCGGCATGCCCGTGAGGGTGTAGGTGCATTTCGTTGCCAACTCGTTCAGCGATGCAACCTGCTCCAGCTTGGAATTGATGCGCTGGTCAAGCCTGTATGCCTGTCCGAGATATTCCTTTGCAGTCATGCCGTCACCTCTGCTTTCAGCTTGGTGATGAGCATTTCCGGATCAATGCTCGTCAGCACTCCAAACCAACCGGAACGGAAGAACTGTTCAATACGCCTGCGTTCGTATAGCGCCGAGCGATTGTTGGGGTAGCGGGAGAGGGTGCGCAGTGCCTTGCGGTAGTCTTTCACCGCCTGAAGGACGATAGCATTGGCCAGATTATAATAATTGTCGTTCATATGGGACACGCTCCTTATAATTATTTTCCAAAGAAGCGATGCCGCATTGTTAGCATTGTATATGTAAAGCACGGATGCGTTGTTTTCAAAATCATTGCAGGGAGCTGTTTATCACAGCTCGCACCTCGCTGGCCGAGCGGACGACCGAAACGTTGCCGCCACAGGCGAGGATTTTACGGATAGTTGCCTCTTGCAGTTTTGTTGTTTTGCCTACCGGTGTTTTCACCTCAAAGGCGTAAAACCTGCCATCGATACAGGCGATGATGTCGGGGATACCTGCCGTACCATAAATTCCGCCGTGTTCCTTCCAAGCGAAGCACTTGGGCACGGTTTTTAAATAGCGCAGGATTTTAGACACGATTTCTTTTTCAGACACGGGATCCTCCTTGTAACTTATTTGCACTTTGTAACCTCGTAACCTCGAAATATAGAGGTGTGCATATATTTACGCGCATACACGCTCACGTTATATGGAGTTGTTGCTCTCGCGTGTATACCCTTAATTTTAGAAGTTACAAAGTTACAAAAGATAAGAAAACTCAAATTGTGCTCGTATATAGTGGTTTTTGGGCGTAACTTGTCTTGTAACTTTCGTTTGTTGAGAAGCAACTTTTCGGTTTATGAAGTTACAATTTACATTGTTCATAGCGGTTCTATCTCTGTGATTTCAAAGCCGGACACATCGCACCGGGCCTTAAGCAGCTCATAATTGAGTGTCCAGACGCGACGGTTTTCCGACCCGATGCGTTTTTGCACATTGCTCCCAAGATAATAATCCGAGTGGGTTAGTTGTTTTTTGAACTGGGCATAGGTCAGCGTTTCACCGACAATGGCGTAATCCTTACGGTATTTGGTATATTTGTCGTAAACGGGATTGAGCCGAAGCGCCAGTACGGAATCACCATCGCATAGGGTGTATTCACTCTTGGGATCAAGACCCATGCGCGACATGATTTCAAGGGTCTGTTCAACCACGCTTTTATTGCTCGTGCCGCCATCCAGCAAATATTCTTTTGCCGCATACTCGATGTACTTTTTACAGGGTTCAAGGTTATACGGAAAAGTCTCATGCCATGTCAGCTCAAGCGACGCGCACAGTTTTTCCAAAAGACGCAGACCAGCAACCATACAGGCAAGGTTGTTAACGATGCGTGACGGAAGCTCCTTGTTGAAGCAACCGAGAGCCTCCTCATACCACGCGTAGCTTTCAGATACAGTTGTTTTCAGGGCGATATTCAATAAACTATGCCCGAAGCTGCCAAGTAAATCGGCGCTGGCGCATAACCCTTGAAATGCCGTACGATGTCCTACCGGTTTCAGGTCTTTTTTGGAAAACAGAAGCTCAATGCTGCGCTCCCTGATTGCCGCTTCATCTGCCGATTCCTCACCTGCGACGACGAGCGGAGCAAGAAGCTCATAGCTGACAATACTTTGATCAGCGCGCCCACGAATGCCTTCCTGCCCGTCATAGCTGTTGCGAAAATGGTTCAGCAGCGCATCGAGCCGGTATTTGTCAATTTTTGACGGCTTGAATTCGTCCAGCGCCATTGGAACGACATTGGAGGAAGCTGCATCCTTCATTAGGGTAAATGCCGTCGTCTGACCGGCGGCGATGATTTTCGTCCTTGAAAACACCGGCATAATAACCCGCTCCAGCGTATTGCTTTTGCCACTGCCTGCTTCACCAATAAGCATGAGATGCGGGAACTTCACGTTCTTTTTCCGTAGATGTTCTTTTATGAAGCAACCGCATATCCACGCCAATATAGAAATTGTTTTTGCAGGCTCGTTGTAGGACATTAGCCTTTTACCTAAATTTTGAAGCTGGATCGCTGTCAGGGGTTTTGCTGCGAGAATAGAGGAGTCAATGCTGCGGTATTTTTCTGATTGAATAATATCATCGACCGTTGCACCGTTGGCATCAACCGCGCCGTCTAATGACACGAATACCATCTCTTTGCCATGTTCATAGATACCCATTGCTTTAACGCCTGTTTTCACTCTCCAGTCCAGTTCTGAGACATATGCTTTGAGCAATTCCAAATCGCCGTCCGAGCCGGTATAACTGAGAGAAATGGTGCGCTTGTTGAGCGCGTTCTTGAATTTCTGCTGATTGGCAAAGTCCGTCGTCATGAAGGTCAATCGATATGTCTCACCGCGCACTGTCACGAGGTCGGCAGTAAGCTGTGTTTCTTCTTCCGCAACAATCATCTCCACCGGCATGAACACAAAGTTTGTAAGCAGATAGGTGTTGTCATTTCTCTTGCGGAAGTATTGACCCTTGTACTCAAATACAGGCGCTTCTCCACCGGGGGTATATACATCCTCGGTGATGTCATATGCCTTGGACAGTGTTTCCTCACCATAGGTCGCTCCGCTGGCGTGGTGCCTCGTATCCCACTTTTCGCGAAACAGCCCGCTTTGCCGAAAGAGCCTGTCCATCTGTTCTTTGTTTCTACCAGACCAGAACGCCAACTTGCAGCAAAGTGCCATGTCCGCTTCGGACTGACTGGCGTAGTTTTCTTGCCATTCACCTTCCCAGAGCTTTGTGAATGCCTCGCCGTTTTCGGCGTTCTTTGCAAGCTCCAATAGATCGTCATCGGTGAGCTGAATAGAGATGTTCTTGTGAGACTTTTTTCTTTGCTTTTTAGGAGGGCGGATATATGTTTCGTGGATCCATTTGAGTGTTCCGTTATCCTCAGCAACAGTATCAGTCGCACCGTCCAATTTTTTGCCGGTCATCGTGAAGTACCGTGTATGTTCGTACATCTCGACGCTGGTTTTACTATTCTTGTTGCCGGTACCGGGTATCTTGCCCTTATAAAAAAGATGAACTCCGGTACCTGATGGTGAAAACTCCATGTATGTTGGTTGCCTTGCAATGATAGCCTTGGCGGTATCGTTGAAAGTCCTTGTTTCGGGATTATAACAATGGTCAATGTCCACGCCCACGAAATCATCGTCCTTTGAGAACATAAAGCCTACGCCTGTAAAACCGTAGTGTTCCAGCGCATCGGCGGCTGTTGCGTAATCCGTCCATGTTGCGGGGTTGTTAGAAGCAGCACCTTTGCCCGACACAGGGTTAAACGGCATCTTCTTATCCTTGCCACCGTCTTTATCAGGAATGAGCCGCCAGTTGACCCATTGATTTCGTTCCATCAGTTCCTTTGGGTAAGTCATGTCGTTTTCACCTCACATTCTTCCGTAAAGTACCGAATCGGCATGTTGTGTTTCTGCGCCTTGCGTATTTCATAGCTCATACCTTCGGATACGGTATCCCCAAAAACCCATAACTCCTGGCATTTTCCGAGCAGGACACGACCGAAGAAAAGACCGAGCTTACGGCTATCCGGGTCGTGTTCATTCATAAACTGCGGGTAGAGAAGGTGCGGCGCGAGAGGGATCGCGTATTGTTTCACAGCGAATCGACAATAGCGCTTAGTCCGCTCGGTATTTGCTTCTATATCTCCAACAAATGGTGAACAGATGAATACGAGAGGGCGATATCCCGTACCATAACGGCGTTTTAACTCATCGCGCAGCATCTCACGCATGGCTTCATATGTTGTAGGATCGTGGTAACCTTCCGAATTATATTTATCTATCCACATCACGCACCCTCCATTTCAATCAGATCTCCGAAATTCGCACCGTATGCTGCCTCAGCAATGATCGGCACATCAAAATCGGGGAAGGGTGTCTCTTCCATACAAGACTTGACGAATGCAATCGCTTCATTTAGCTTGTCTGCCGGAATTTCAAACACCAGCTCATCGTGAATTTGTAAAAAGGGTTTGAGCCACGGCCGCTCTTTGATCCCTCTGGAGATGCGTCCCATCGCCAGTTTCATGATGTCGGCGGCGGTACCCTGAATCGGAGTGTTCATAGCGCAGCGCTCAGCAAAGGAGCGCTTACCCCAGTCAGTGGATAGGATGCCAACAATGTATCTACGGCGGCCAAGCCATGTCTCCGCATAAAGCGTATTGGCGGCTCGCTTTTTTGTTTCATCCTGCCAGTGCGTCAAACCGGGATATCCCTTTTTCAGATTGCTAATGATTCCTTCACAGTCCTGTTTTGAGATATTTAGCCCAGCCTTGAAGCGCAGCGTCTTTTGTAAACCAGCGGCAAACAGGCCATAAAATACTCCGAAGTTGCAGTTCTTTGCTATAGTGCGGCGCTCTTTGTAATGGGGCGCATTTTTGTCGAGCGCTTCACTGAAGGGTATGCCGTAAATAACCGTCGTTGTCTGAGCGTGGATATCTCCACCGGTGCGATAAGTATCAAGCATCTTCTCATCGCGACAATAGAATGCGCCAACTCGAAGCTCTACCTGTGAGAAATCCAATGAAATGAGCAGCTTGCCTTCCGGCGCAGTAATAAACTTTCGCACACCCACCGGATCATTATCCTTGCGCGGACAGTTTTGCAGGTTGGGGTTGCGCGACGCAAAACGCCCCGTTTGCGTTCCGAGCGGCATAAGGTCGGGATGGATCCGTCCCGTCGCCGCATTGATATGCGTTAAATACCCATCTATATAAGTACTTTTGAGCTTCCCCCATTTACGGTATTCCTGTACCAATTCAAACAAGCGCACAAGTTCCGGGCGCTTTTCTCGGCAGTATTCGGAAAGCAATATCATTGTCGCGTCGTCCGCCGCTTCCTGATGTTTCTCGGTTGTTTTCAGTACCGGAAGACCGAGGTCGTTAAAGAGATATTTCTTGAATGCGGACGTTGAGGCATTCGCACCGATGTCCACGCCGCCGGTCATCTCGTCAATATCGGCACGAAGCGCCACCAGCTTTTCCTCAGCTTCTTTTTGCCTTTCAAACATCACCGCTACATTCATCGGAACACCGTTATATTTCATCATGCCGCAGTAAACCGCCGTCGGAGACTCCACCTGCTCAACAATTTCTCTGTGTCGGGGCAGGTTTTTGGCAAACCAATCGTTGAATTTGTAGTACAGCCGCAAGGTATAATCGCTATCGGCACAGGCATAGCGCAGGGTTTCTTTATCGGCGGGATCCATCTCGTCAAAAAGGCGACCGGCTGTCACGGTAGCAAAATCCGACATATCCGCGCCGAACAGTGATGTGGAGAGTAATTTTAAACCGCTATCCGACAAGTTGCGAAATTCAAATTTGCTTTTAAGTGTCAGTTGTGCCGCCGCGATAGTATCATAGCAAGGCTCGCATAAAACAATGCCCAGCGCATATAGGAACATTGCCTCAAACGAAAGGTTGTGCGCTACCTTGACCATGTTAGGATTTTCAAATACCGTTTTCCTCAGGTATTCCATCACATCAACAGGATCAGTAGCATTAGTGCCGATCTTATGAGCGAGAGGGATATACACCGCGCTGCTCTCCTTGATCGAAAGGCTGATACCGACGATGTGCGCCTTGTGCGCGTCCAGTGCCGCCTTAGGTTCGTCGCGCCATTGTTCGTCCGGTGCTGTTTCAAAGTCGAAAGCAACGACGCCCGTACCGCCGAGATAATCGTGTATTTCTTTGGTTGTATATATCATGTTGTAATCCATAAGCAGCTCCAATCTGCCGCTGGGGTCGGATGGAAATAAACCACCCGACCTGCGGCTTTATTGATTTACGCGAGAGGTTCAATGACCTCACCGGTTTCGGGGTCTACGTTTTCGGGCACATCAACGGAGGATTCAGTGTCATACCCGACACGGGCAGAGAATGTTTTGACCTGCTCGGTAAGCCCTGAAATGAGAGCGAACTCTTCGCCCGTCAGATTGCGATCTACCGAAAACTGCGCCTGAGAATATGCGATGCCGTTGTTGTTGGTTGCCTTTTTAAGGGTAAACTTCGTAACCACAGCATTGGATTTCTTGCCCTTGGAGAGTAATCGCATAATGTAACGTGTGAAATCCTTGAGAGAACCTGTCGGCAGGGAGAGTATCATCGGAAATATCTCACCTTCACGGAGCAGATAAATGCGGCGACGGTTTTTGCAGGCTTTCGCGCCGTTCTCGCCAGAGCCGAATTTGTTAAGCGGACACTTGGAGCAATCGCCGCCGGGGTTGCCCACACCGATAATGCCGTCAAAGCTACCACAATCGGGAGGATTGGAGCCGCCTGTATACTTGTCCGTATAGTAGGCATACAGCGGGTGGTGATGCAGGATAACCGCAAAAAATTCCTTGACGGTCTCGGGGCTGTCGGGGTTTTCGCCGGGGATTTCAAACACCGTCATACCTGCGGCAGGGATTTTTATGCGCTCAAAGCTACCGGACAAGCCGGAGAGTTCCTCTGTGAGCACATCGTTCAGGTTAAAATCCTTCAGTGCCATAAATGCACTATTCTTGGTGGCAAGAGCTTTGTTTTCGTTGTTTTTCATGGCGTTTTCGTCCTTTCTTTATTACGAGCCTTGCGAGTAACAAGGTTCTGGGGTACCCACTCCAAATCTTTGATTTGGCAAGTGGGTCAGGTTCTTATTTGCGGGTCGCCTTACGGACGCCCACGGTTGTTTTTTCAAATACATTGACCAGTCCATTAAGCCAATCGGGTAACACGTCATCGTTTTCCGAAATCTGCTCTCTAACAAAAGCCGATAGACTGTTGGCGTTGACGGTTTCGTAAATCAGGCCGCCATGCCCTTCGGCACGAAGTGCTTCGAACAGATCGTCTTTGCGTTCGGCTGACGCCGATGCACGGGTTGTGTTGGTAAGGCAGAACATGGTGCCGGAGCGGGTAAAATTCTGCGTCTCGGTGTCAGTCATGAGTTGCGCCAGCGCAGCATCGACTACATCCAGTTCAGCATTGACATCCTTGAGGCTTTGTTCTACCTCCTTTTTCTCATCGCGCAGGGCTTTAAGTCTATCCGCGAGTTCGAACAGTTTTTCTGAGTTGTCCATAGTAAAAATCTCCTTCATCAAATAAATGGGTTGTTGCCATAGCGATAATCATCGACCAGCGTTTTGGCGAGGTTTGCCTTATTCTTCAATGCTTTCAGCACCTTTTCATCAACTGTGCCCCCGGCGGTGAGATAGATGTGAGTACATGGCATATGCTGACCGGCGCGGTGGATACGTGCTCTGCATTGTTCGAAATTTGACATTGAGTAATCCAGAGAGTAAAACACCATCGTGCTTGCTGCCGTGAGCGTAATACCCAGTCCCGCCGTCGCTACCTGCCCGACAAAAATCGGAACAGCGGGGTCATTCTGAAATCGTGCGACCTGCTCATCGCGGTCTTTTATGCCACCCTTGATAAGTGAATAGTTGATGCGTTTTTTCTCAAGCATGGAGCAGATGGCATTCAGCTCCGGCACGAAGCGGGCGATAATGACGAGCTTTTGGTTTTCCTCCAATGCCGAATCAACGATATCCTCCAGCACATCCAGCTTTGCTGTACTGACTTGCTCGGTGGCGCTGCTCTCGTCACTGCCGATGAAGCCGCCCGTAAGTTGGGAGAGTCGCAGCAGCTTGGTTAAAACATTGGTGATGGTGACCTCGCCATCAGACAGCTCGGCATAACTTTCCTTGACAAGACTCTGATACAGCTTCATCGCTCTTGACTCGAGGTCAACTTTGCGAATGATGTCGGTCGTTTCAGGCAGATCGAGGCATTCCTTTTTCGTTGCACGAAACGCAATGGAATGCATACGACGGGTTAACTCGTCTTCCATGCTCTTTTTCAGAACAGGTGTGTGATTGCCGTAGCCTGTCATGAAGAAAAAGTAGTTTCTAAAACTGTAAAAGCTTTGTCCGAAGATGCGTGGGTCGAGAAACTTGTACTGACTGAATATGTCGATTGCCTTATTCGTCACAGGCGTTCCTGTCAGGAGCAGTCTATATTTCGCAGCTGCGCCCAGCCGATGCATCGCCTTAGAGGCGGAGATGTTGTGCGTCTTGATTTTGTGCCCCTCGTCGGCGATGATGAGATCAGGCTTCCATGCCGCCAGTTCTTTTTCTAGCCGCCATGCAGACTCATAATTCACAACGACTACCTGAAGCGGCTGACCTGTCATATGCCGGAGGGTATCAAGCTTCTTTTCGCCACTACCCTTAAGTACGGCAAGCGTGTAGTCAAAATCCGCGTATGCATCGTGTTCGTCTTTCCATACGCCCGTAACCGAAAGAGGCGAGACTACCAGCACCCTGCGGATGCGCCCGGCATTATATAGAGCGCCTTCGACCGCTATCGTCGTGAGCGTTTTTCCGGTGCCCATTTCCATGAGCAGAGCAGCACCGTAGCCGGTTGCCGAATAAACGCTCTCCGGCAGAAGTCCAAATTTTTTGCACACAAAGTTGAATGCAGTGACCTGATGAGCGTAGGGTCTTACCTTAATTGGCATTGGCAGCATTGGTGCATTGTCATTTCTCATCGGCAATGTTACCTCCGTCCGACAATTCCGTGATAGAAATGCACTCGACGCTGTCGCCGGGAACAATGACCATCACACGGCGCTTTTCGCCGAACAAATAATGAAGTAGTCGTTCCCGCATTGTTACACGTTTGCATCTGACAACACCGCTCTCTATGGGCTTCTTTGAAACGCTGATTTTCAAATTATGCTTCATTTTCTTCTCCGTCCTTTCCGAGGGACGGTGTGTTTTGTGTCCCTCGGTATACGGAGAAAAGGCGGGTGTTTTATACACCCATTTAAAAATGTTTTTTGAATTTCTTCTTTGCACCTTCGATTGATTTCCACGCGGCGTTTGGTGCGACACCTTCTTTACGGGCTATTTCATTTGCTGATAAGCCATCCGCAAACATTAATAAGCGCCGTTTCTGCGTTTCCGACAGCTTGTCCAGTGCGGCGTTGATTCGAGCGGTATCTTCTTCGCGAATCAATTCAGTTTCGGGGGTAATGTCTGGATAGGCTACACTAAACTGTACAGAAAAGATAAGGTCATGGTATACTTCCAAGGGGGAAAAGGAAGGAGAAAACCATGGCAGAAAGACGAGCGCGGAGGACCTTCAGCGAAGAACAGAAGAAGCAACTGGTGGAGCTGTTCAATCACGGCAAGCCCAGAAGCGAGATTGTCCGTGAGTACGACTTGACCGGATCAGCCTTTGACAAATGGGTGAAGCGGATCAACGCAACAGGTTCCAGCCACGACGTGGACAACCGGACGCCGGAGGAGCATGAACTTCTGCGGCTCAGGAAAGAGAATCAGCAGCTGCGGATGGAAAACGACGTATTAAAGCAAGCGGCGCTGATATTCGCACGAAAGTAGTTGTGATACGAGCCAATGCCCACAAGTACTCAATATCAGCGCTGTGCCGGTGTCTGGGCATTGCGCGAAGCACTTACTATTATGAATGTCGCGGTAGAGAAGACGAAAGCGCTCTGGAAGAGGCGGTTCAGACTGCGTATGACGAGAACCGCCGCGTATACGGTCAGCGGAAACTGAAGCGTGTACTATTTCGAAAAGGCTGGACGATTTCCCGGCGCAAGATCGGGCGGATCATGAAAAAGCGCGGGCTTGTGTCTGCTTATACCCGAAAGAAGTACCGCGTCCATGCTGTCAAGAGCAATGAAGCGGATATCCCCAACCTTCTTGACCGGGATTTCAACAATCAGGCGCCAGGGGCCTGTGTGGTCAGCGATCTGTCGTATGTCATGGTTGGCGCGAAATGGGCGTATATCTGCATCCTTCTTGACCTCGGTGCCCGTGAGATCATCGGATACAGCGCGGGTGCGCACAAAAACGCCGATCTGGTACACAAGGCCTTTTCAACGGTGAAAGGGAGCCTCTTCGCCATCCAGATGTTCCACACCGACAGGGGCAGCGAGTTCGACAACGCCCTGATCGACGAATTGCTCGACAGCTTCCAGATCAGCCGCTCCTTGAGCATGAAGGGGTGCCCCTACGACAACGCGGTAGCGGAGTCAACGTTCAAGATGATCAAGGCGGAGTTCGTTTACTCCCGGCGCTTTGACACGCTCGAGCAGTTGCAGCGAGAACTGGCGGACTATGTGCACTGGTTCAACAACATCCGCCTGCACGGTACGCTGGGATACCTGTCACCGACCGAATTTAAGAAAACCTGCACCTTATAATTTCTGTCCGATTTAGGGTTGACAATCCAGTCTGTCGCATACTCCAACCCCTCATAATCGATAGCGTCGAGCGAATAGCAGTGATAACGCTCCTTGCGGTCGAGATTGCTCTCCTCACGTCGTGATGCGGTGATGTAGTTTCCGAGTTCTTCGTTGACCTCAACTTCGGATGTGGTTCCGTCTGCAAATTTCCATTGAATTTTCATGCGTTGTGTCCTTTCCGCCTGTGCGGGGTCAAAGGACAACACAAAAGGATCTGCGGCGAGAAGCACACAGACCCTTAATCCTGAAAATGGGCGCAAAAGGTCAAGGGTACTCCTCATCGCTCACAAACCACCTGTGGTAGCTGTGATGAACGATTTGTGTATCCTTTGCCCTTATTGCAAATCAGGCATTGAATATATTTTTATTTGACCAAATAAAAATTGACGTTTAGCAACATTAGGTTGAATTTTTCAGTTTAATGTGCTATAATATATCAATCTCTCATTGATCCCTTTTATTTTACAAAATGGGGTGTCTCGATTTTAGATACTTTAGGATGCCGTGAGATACTTTGGATATTTTAAGGAGGTGCGCATCAGCATGCTATTTACTGAATTAGTACATGCCATCCATCCGCATCTTATGAAGGATGCCGATGTTCCTGATTTCATGCGCAATCTGATTCAAATGCTGTGCGACATCCCTGAAGAAGATTGGTCAACAAAAAAAGACCCTTCGTCAGAACAAGCCAACAAGGATTCATCCTTGAGGAAGTTCTATACAAAGGGTCCAACGAAGAAATTGGCCAAGTCAATGCTTGGCAGGCTAACACGAGATAATTTTATTGAATCAGTTTATCACACTGATTATGCCAATGAGCGTACCGATGTGGTTCTTGAGTCCTTAGCCGAAGATATACAGCCTTTTGTCAACGATGTAGATAAGGATAATGTTGGCGAGGCTTTATTCGATTTATTCAAACAATCCTTAGAGTTTATTGTCAATCCAGAATTAGAAAATGATCGCAAAATGCTTTTAGCCAATGCTGGATCGGCAAAAGCCAAAGGTACATATGGAGCTGGCTTGCTGGATGATTGCAAACACATCTGCTCGGTACCGGGCTGTGCTAAACATCTACAGGTCGTGAATGATAGGAACCATGCAATTGATGCTTATGAGATAGCCAGTATTAATACAGGAAAGATGGATAGGCTACACTAAACTGTACAGAAAAGATAAGGTCATGGTATACTTCCAAGGGGGAAAAGGAAGGAGAAAACCATGGCAGAAAGACGAGCGCGGAGGACCTTCAGCGAAGAACAGAAGAAGCAACTGGTGGAGCTGTTCAATCACGGCAAGCCCAGAAGCGAGATTGTCCGTGAGTACGACTTGACCGGATCAGCCTTTGACAAATGGGTGAAGCGGATCAACGCAACAGGTTCCAGCCACGACGTGGACAACCGGACGCCGGAGGAGCATGAACTTCTGCGGCTCAGGAAAGAGAATCAGCAGCTGCGGATGGAAAACGACGTATTAAATGTCAACCCTAAATCGGACAGAAATTATAAGGTGCAGGTTTTCTTAAATTCGGTCGGTGACAGGTATCCCAGCGTACCGTGCAGGCGGATGTTGTTGAACCAGTGCACATAGTCCGCCAGTTCTCGCTGCAACTGCTCGAGCGTGTCAAAGCGCCGGGAGTAAACGAACTCCGCCTTGATCATCTTGAACGTTGACTCCGCTACCGCGTTGTCGTAGGGGCACCCCTTCATGCTCAAGGAGCGGCTGATCTGGAAGCTGTCGAGCAATTCGTCGATCAGGGCGTTGTCGAACTCGCTGCCCCTGTCGGTGTGGAACATCTGGATGGCGAAGAGGCTCCCTTTCACCGTTGAAAAGGCCTTGTGTACCAGATCGGCGTTTTTGTGCGCACCCGCGCTGTATCCGATGATCTCACGGGCACCGAGGTCAAGAAGGATGCAGATATACGCCCATTTCGCGCCAACCATGACATACGACAGATCGCTGACCACACAGGCCCCTGGCGCCTGATTGTTGAAATCCCGGTCAAGAAGGTTGGGGATATCCGCTTCATTGCTCTTGACAGCATGGACGCGGTACTTCTTTCGGGTATAAGCAGACACAAGCCCGCGCTTTTTCATGATCCGCCCGATCTTGCGCCGGGAAATCGTCCAGCCTTTTCGAAATAGTACACGCTTCAGTTTCCGCTGACCGTATACGCGGCGGTTCTCGTCATACGCAGTCTGAACCGCCTCTTCCAGAGCGCTTTCGTCTTCTCTACCGCGACATTCATAATAGTAAGTGCTTCGCGCAATGCCCAGACACCGGCACAGCGCTGATATTGAGTACTTGTGGGCATTGGCTCGTATCACAACTACTTTCGTGCGAATATCAGCGCCGCTTGCTTTAATACGTCGTTTTCCATCCGCAGCTGCTGATTCTCTTTCCTGAGCCGCAGAAGTTCATGCTCCTCCGGCGTCCGGTTGTCCACGTCGTGGCTGGAACCTGTTGCGTTGATCCGCTTCACCCATTTGTCAAAGGCTGATCCGGTCAAGTCGTACTCACGGACAATCTCGCTTCTGGGCTTGCCGTGATTGAACAGCTCCACCAGTTGCTTCTTCTGTTCTTCGCTGAAGGTCCTCCGCGCTCGTCTTTCTGCCATGGTTTTCTCCTTCCTTTTCCCCCTTGGAAGTATACCATGACCTTATCTTTTCTGTACAGTTTAGTGTAGCCTATCCACAATGCCGAAGAGGTGGAAAAAGCCAATCAGGCCAATGCATTAATCATACAGATGCAGGATGCCCGCAGATTAGCGAATCAGAAAGAAAATGACTTGCATCTTATCGATCTTAATATGAGTCAAGGAGTCTATCCCACTGAAGCGGACTTGACAAGTTTGCGTGAGTTTTTCCCGGAAGCTAATTTGCAGAAACTCATTGATATAGAGCGTTTCCACAATAAAATACAAACTATTTTGCAAGATGAATTAGAATCTACCAAAGCAAGGCTGGAAGAAGAATTGACACCGCTAAAACAGATGGTCGAACACTTGGAAAAGCAGGCAGAGAAAATTCACCCATCGGTAGCTTTTAGCAAGGAGTTTCTCGCCGCTTATACTCATCTTGACCGCCGGATTCATAAATTAGAAGATGAAAATGAAGCTTTCGATACTCGTAACACCTTGCAAAATGAGAAAAAACAAGCAAGCGACAGGCTCAGATTGCAGATGGAAACGGTTTTAAAAGTTATTGAAACTACAATTAATCGCCATATGAGCGAGATCAGCGATTACGTCTCTCAAGGGAAAGATAATCCGCCTATTTTAGGGATCAAGGAATATAACAGCTACTCCTTTGAAACACCAAAGGATACTGGTACAGGTACGAATTTCAAAGGAATGTTGATATATGACATCAGTATCCTTAATAGTACGGCGCTCCCTGCGTTAGCGCATGATTCTCTTCTGTTTGCTAATGTCTCCGATGATACCATCGGACAAGTTTTGTCGTTGTATGCGAGAGAAAAACAAAAGCAGATATTCATTGCTTTCGACAGAGCGAGCAAATATGACAAGGCGACACAATCTATCATTAGAGAAAATACAGTGCTGAAATTGGATGTTGATCAACAGGCGTTGTTCGGGCGAAAATGGGGCAGAAAGGATACTGCAAAATGAAAATCCAATATAATAAACTTTGGAAAATACTCATCGATAAAAACATGAAAAAGGTCGACCTTAGAGATGCAGCTGAAATCAGCTCAAATTCTATCGCAAAACTCGGCAAAAATGAACCAGTGCGAATGGATGTATTAATGAAAATTGCTGCTGCGCTCGACTGCAAGATCGAGGATCTATTCGAAACTGTTAAGGATCAAGCTGAAGAAGAGAAGAACACATTGCAGTGACTATCTTATTTTGAAAGCATGCTACACATAAGGTTGGCAGGCTACGAAAGTTATATTTTCTGAAATTGATAAATGGCTACGGCCAGGAGCAGCGCCGGATAAAAGGAAATTCAAGAACGAAGGTGACACTAAAAAGTAATGAATAATAATGATAAGAAAGGGGATCAAGGAATGGCTATGACAAATAACCTGAATAGTAGCGTGTTGCCCGTCGCAGAGCAGGCTTCCTCGATGCCTGCTTCGATGAGAGATGCCTTTAGTGAATGGCTATCTGACGGCAATGTCAAAAAGTTCTCACCGCAAGCAACTATAGCCTGCCTTGATAAAATTTCTGAGTATGTAAAGAGCAAAAAGATTTCCTGTGGATTATGGGAAATTTCTAGGCTGAGTATATTTAAGCCAGTTTATCAGAAAGTCATGGATGCAAAACTGCTAAGAATCATGGATCGGAACACATATAAGACTTTCCAGATTGCCGGACAACTGTATATAAAGTTCCTGAAGGAAAAACCGTGGGAAGCGATTGCAGATGAAGAACCAACAACATCTTTTGCTTCAGTTCTTACTATGCAAGATAAAAAGAATAACTTGACCACATCAACCACAAATGACGAAAGTTTAGGTACAAACAGAGATGTTATTCAAATTATTGAGGATTTTGACTTCAAGTATGTGGACAAGCGAGATTTAGGTGGTGCATTATGGGTTTTGGGTGGATTAGACCTATCTGATGCAATGCAGACAATCGCTAAACATGGCTACCATTTTAAATTCAAAGTCGATGGCGGTCGTAGTAGCGATTATCAAAGTGCATGGTGGTACAAACCCGCCGATTCATTAGAAACATCGAAAATCGAAGCTTCTGAACTCACGCAAAATGAAAATGATCAGGTTAAAAGAATTGATGAGAGTTCGGATGAGAGCAATAGTTTGAAAATAGGCCTTTATATCCGAAATACGCTGCGACAACTCAGCGAATCTGGCTTCGTCTTCTCAGAACAGCAATTGCGTGATATCTGTGATTTAAAATGGAGCAAAGCAACTTTTGGATTAGCGACACCTCATCCTTTCGCAAGAATTGTAGACGGTTCTGCTCCTGTTTCAGACTTGACAAAGGACGAGCGCGGATACAATAGGTATTGGAATGAAACGTTTGCCTTTGGCACGGTTGACTTATTATTCACATCCCAATGGTATGAAAGAAATCGCGATTACTTTGATAAATGGCTGTCGGCACTAAATTCCGGAATAGGTTACGTGGCTGACAATGCTAACCAAGAGAGTAGCTATGAGAGAAAATACGACCCACTGAAACAATGGCTCATTGAAAACGGCAATGAGAAAATTCGAATATCGTTTTCTGAAATAGCCGACTTAGTGGGCGAATTGCCACCATCTGCATACAAGCATCGTGCATTTTGGTCTAACACGGATAGTCACTCTTTCTCTACTGCATGGATAGAAGCGGGCTATAAAGCAGTTGATTGCGACTTGAAGTCACAATATGTGCGTTTTGTAAAAGATAGTTCAGTCGATCCCAATAATAACCAAACCCGTTTACGCAAAAAAACGGTCAAAGCTGCGTTGATTGAATTTTCAAACAACTCCAAGGGCAAGATTAAAACTAGGAAAGATATCGTTGAGGAACTTTCAACCAAATACGGGCATAACAGAAATTCAATTCTTCCTGCCGACTATGAAATCGGCTTAAATAATGATTTACCGAAGCTGTTCAGGCGAATTGACCACGGAACTTATGTGTGCTTAGGCTGCGATTTAACACGACCTGAGGCTGTAATGCCGCCATGCATAACTGCTGATGTTGTAAGCGATGCCGACAAAGAAAAAGTTATAAAAGTTATAGCGACAAAGTTTAAAAATGGCTTTAGAAAATCGTCGAGCATTGATTTTGAGCGATTTAAAAACTTTTATAATGACGAATATGGTGAGGAATTCCACCACGACACAGAGTGGGTCAATCGCTTGCTTGCAACCGAAGCTTTGGTGTTCGATGATAGGGCTTACATTTACGATGAAAATATTGTCACATCTGTTCTTTTGTATTTGAAACAGGCGGATTCGCCATGCATGTTTATTGACGCTTTCTTTAACAAATACTCAAGTGAGTTCTATACATTCAACATTTTCTCAGTCGAAATGCTTCGGGCGTTCATCGAAAAAAACTACCATGACATCTTGGTAAAACGGGACTATATTCTTTTACAAGACAATATCTCACCATCCGACCTTATTAAAGAGGTTTTCGGCGAGCGTGAAATGTGGTCGTTTGATGAATTGCAAGAAAGACTGCCTTGGCTAAAAATAGATACCATTCAGCAGACGATGAACGGTTCGGATTATTTCCGTGTGGACAAAGGAACTTATATACATATTGACAATATAGACTTGCCAGACAGCGAAGGCGAAAAGATAGCTTCATTTGTTGAAGACAAGCTACGGGAGCGAGACTATGTTACGGCAAACGAACTGGATTTGTCTATGTTTGAGAACCTAAATCCCCACTGCTCTTTTGCGGCTGTCAGAGATGCGGTATTCTCTAAGTTTCTTTCAGACAAATACGAAAAGAGCGGACAAGTCATCACAAAAATAGGCAACAAACTGCGCGTTCTTGACATTATGGAGCAATACTGCCGTGAAGCAGAGACAGTCTCTTTCGAGGAGTTGAACGCATTCGAGGCGACATTTGACCCCGAGGGCAGAACGCATTCGCAATGCTTAATAGCCGGGCACAATACGATGATTCGCGTAAGTGCTGGGTTGTTTGTGTCTGAGTCCAATGTGAATTTTGATGCGGTACATATTGATGAGGCGATTGCCCTCTACTGCCACGGCGACTTTATTCCGCTTCGGGGAGTGACAGATTTTTCGCTCTTTACGTTTGCCGGGTATCCGTGGAATCTGTACTTGCTTGAAAGCTATGTACGCAGGTTCAGCCGTGTTTTCAAGTACGATGTTCGTGCGGTCAATAGTGCCAACATCGGGGTTATTGTCCGAAAATCCTTTGATTACAATAATTACGACGACATTTTGGCGCTTGCGCTCGCTAAATCGCTGGTAAAGCTCAGTGACAAGAAAGCCGTTGGCAACTATCTGTTTGACAAGGGGTATATTGGTTGGCGCAACCTTGGCAAAAGTGAAAGCAAGATTATCAAGAGCGCAAAAGCGTTGAGAGAAGGAGGAGCGGTCTAAATGTACAATTACACTTATGACCCGAGAGACGGGCGGCGTGTTGCTAAACACCTCGCCGCTGCAGTTCAGCAAAGAACCGCGTCCCGTCTACTATAAAGAATTAGACCTTTTGGGGTTGGATAAATACTGGGAGGTATGAAAAGCAGGATGCTTGCCGTATATGTGGGCAGAGGCAAATAAGTATTACTATTTCGGACGTTTGGTTGCCCAGACTAAGGGCGGCAATTTGTATACAGCTCCTGAAATTGAAATCAAAGAGGAACTGAGCGAGCCGCTCAGGCCTGTTGATATAAATGCGATGATCGAAAAAAATGCGGACTTCTTGCAGGTGCTGGAACAAGATACCGTTAAGAAAATCTATGATGTTTGGAAACGGCACAAGGACAAACTTGATGTCTTTCATGTGGCCTTTTCCGGAGGTAAGGATAGTATCGTCTTGCTTGATTTGGTAAAGAAGGCCTTGCCGAAAGACGAGTTTGTCGTTGTGTTTGGAGATACGCAAATGGAGTTCCCGACACTTATGATGCCGTGGATAAGGTCGAGGCGCAATGCAAAGCCGAGGGTATTCGGTTCTATAGGGCGAAGAGCCACATGGATGTGTATGAGAGCTGGAAGCAATTCGCTCCGCCCTCAAGGGTATTGCGTTGGTGCTGTAGCGTCCATAAAAGTACGCCACAGGTTATCAAGTTGAGAGAGGTTTTGGGGAAAGATGATTACAGCGGTATGGCTTTTGTCGGCGTGCGAGGTGCGGAAAGCGCGAGGCGAAGCGAATACGATTTTGAAAGCAATGGGATGAAACAAAAGGGTCAGCGCAGCGCTAACCCAATATTGGACTGGACAAGTTGTGAGGTTTGGCTGTACATTTTCGCCAATAAGCTCGTTGTAAATGGGGCTTATAAGAAAGGAAATATTCGTGCAGGTTGCTTGTTATGTCCTATGAGTCCGGGGAAAGCGGATTTTTTTCGGTATGAAAACTACAAAGGACCGATAGATGACTATGTGGATATTATAACGTCTACAAATAACCAGAAGAACCTTTCTCAAAAGGACTGTATGTGCAATGGTTCATGGGTTGCACGCAAAAACGGTGTGAATATTACTACGGATATTCAATATAAAGAACGAGTAGAAAACGGGAATCTTATTATTGAAGTCCGGGAACCGAAAGCGGATTGGAAAGAGTGGATTAAGACTCTTGGGGATTTAGAGATAATTGATAACTTCATATACTGTGGATGCCAAAGAAGGTAAGCTTGTTTTCAAGGTAAACGAACTATTGAATGGTTATACCGTTGTTTTGCCTGTTAAGTATGTTAAGTATGAACCAGCACTTGGAAAGTACTTCCGACAGGTCTTTAGAAAATCCGCGTACTGTAGTTCTTGCAGAACTTGCGAGGTAAATTGCAGACACAACTGTATTTCCTTTGAGAATGGATTGAAAATAACTAACTGCATTAAGTGTAGAGAATGCCACACAGTTCCGGTTGGATGTTTGGTGTATCATTCACTAAAAATGCCGCAAGGAGATGGACAAATGAAAAGTATTAATACTTTTGGTACACACGCCCCCAAAACCGAATGGCTCGTAGAGTTTTTTGAAAGAAAAGACGAGTTCCTTGTTGATAATGGTTTGGGCCCCGTACAAAAGCCTTTTTTTAGGCGGTTCTTGCGAGATGCAGGGTTGATAGCAGAAGGTAAAAGCCTGCCTTTGACAGACAAGCTCGCTTTGCTTGGCTGGGACAGTCCAACTTCATTGGGGATTATTTTGGCTAACATCGCGTACAATCCTCAATTTACATGGTACATCAAGAATATTGATGTTGGACGCTTCTATGCTCGTAAGGATTTAGAAAATGTAATGCTCGTAGAAGATATCACTGAAAGAAACGCAAAATCAGTTTTGGGTGATTATAAACGCATAGTGCAAACTCCGTTTGGTTTAACATTAAACTTCGGGTATGTCGACGGCGAGGATAACTTTACTCGCAACAGATGTATTATTGGCTCACCACTCGTGGTTCTCTATTCCCTCTACAAATTTGCGGAAGCTTGTGGGGACTATTACGAGTTTACCGTTAGCCGTCTGTTGAACTATAATATTGACTCCGATGGCATTAGTCCCATGCAAATTTTTGGCATTGAGGAAGATGAGATGAAAACAATTCTGCAAGGACTAACGGCGAGTAACCCGGATTTTATTAACGCTAAGTTCACGCACGATTTAGATACCATCTCATTGAATAAGAACAATACCGCAAGCGATGTCTTGTCGTTACTGTAAGGGGGAGGACAATTATGGCTACCGTATACAAAGATTATTTTCAAATCGATGAAAACTACTTCCCGTGCGTGAATGAGTCTGCCATTAATGCAGGGCTTAAGTGGGACGAGTTTTATCCCCATTCCACGTTTATCGATTTGCTTAGAAAGACCGAACGCAGTGCTTATCGCGCTCTGAAAAACGGTCGATTTGGATTTCCGGGGCCTATGGTACCGGTAAGTCCTATGCCGCTTTCGCCCTAAGCCAGCTCCTTACTGCACCAAGCGAAGAGGTCGAAGCCTATTTCGATAAGTACGAAGCGCTCGCTCCATATAGAACCGATCTTATGCAGAGGTTAATTGCCACAAAAAATGAAGGTCAAATACTGACCTGCTATCGCTATGCCTCCTCTTCGATAAACAACAGCAATGATTTGATAATTGTCATGCAGGAATTAATCTCCAAGGCTGTGGAGAAAGCCGGACTGGAGCATACCGGCGCCAATACTCTGAAACAGGGTATTTTAACATGGCTGAAAGACGAGCGGAATAAACAGCTGTTCAATGGCTATGTTGAGAAAGAGTACAAGGATTTGTTCGGTGGCTGGAACACGGACGAGATTATCGACAAACTCTCCAAGTCCGATAATTCAGCAGAACTCGTGAGCAAAGTTAATCAGATGGCGAGCGAAATCGGTATCCTTGCCATCAAGCTTGACATGGACGGGTTGATCGCCTATATCAAGGACATCATCACAAGCAATAAACTAAAGGCCCTCGTTTTTGTGTTGGATGAATTCAGCGAGTTTTTTCAAAACAACCGCGGTAGATTGACTGACTTTCAGAAATTGGTTGAGACTTGTGTTGAAGTACCTTTCTATCTTATTGTGGTCGCACACCAGATGGGCAGCTATTTCCACGAGAAAGACACTGATGCCAAAAAAATCAAAGACCGCTTTATTCCTTGTGAAATCTCTATGCCAGACAATATTGCCTTTGACTTAATGCACGACGCATTAAAAATCAAAGAAGAGGCAAAGAGAGACTGGGAAGATAAACTTGACGATCTTCAGGACTTCACGAAAAAGTCCCGCAAAGCTGTTTCCGATTGTACAGGGATAAAAGATGATATCCTGAAAGGCGTGTTGCCTTTGCATCCGATGTCTGCACTACTTTTGAAGCACATATCCTCTGCTTTTGAGTCCAATCAGCGCAGTATGTTTGACTTCATTAAAAACGATGGAGATTATAAAGCGTTCCAGTGGTTTATAGATAACCACGGCCCTCTTGACGGTACAACAGCTCTTTTAACGGTCGATATGCTTTGGGACTTTTTCTACGAAACGGGAAAGGACAATCTTGCGCTATCCATTCGCAACATCCTCGATACATATAAGAAAACGGAATCCCACCGGCTGGTTACCGAGGAGCATCAAGTCCTTAAGACAGTTTTGATTATGCAAGCTGTGTCGACACACCTAAATGATGCTATTCCACTTTTCATAACCAACGAGCAAAACCTCTACCTTTGCTTCGAAGGTACGGATTACGAACACAAGGCTCCTGCTATTGCTGAAAAATTAGTCAGAGAAGAAGTCCTCTATAAAAAAACTCTGGGCAACAATAAGTTCTGCTACGCAACGATGGTCATGGCTGGTGACGCCGCAGAACTGGATAAGAAGAAAAAAGAAAAAATCGAGAAGCTTAGAACACTCGATTTATGTATCGATGATATGACGAGAGTGTTTAACCTGACAGCTCCTTTAAAAATGAGATATGACCTGACCTTTGCTGCTCATGATGATATTACTAGCAAAACGAACCGCTTTATCAATGAAAATGGTTCCAATGCTTTCCATGCCATTGTTGGTGTTGCGAAAGATGATAATGAAGCGGTCCTACTGCGCAAGTTTATACAAGATAAAATTAAGAATGTTGTCCCTGACGGTAAAAACATTATATTTATTGACACCACCCCTACCCCGTTCGGTGCGGACAGCATCGACCAGTATGCCGAATATATAGCAGGCAGCGAACTTCAGCGCGGCAAGGACAATGCTGCAGCTGATGATATGCTCCGCAAAGGGAAAATGGTTGCTGGTAGTTGGGGCAACAGGATTTATAGTGGACAAATAATTATCTACTCAAAGAGCAATCCGGAAGGCGAACGTTATAACAACTGGCAGCAAGCGTTAAACGGACTGCGCGAGTTGGTAAAAACAATATACCCACAGGTTTTTGAGTTCGATCCTGGTCTGACAGAAGTTACTTTGCAAAAGGGGTCTAAGCAACAATGGGTCGAAGCTGGTATAGAAGAAAAATCGAGTGGGTTGACATCTTCTGCTGAAAAGCTTGTTAATGCAGCACGGAAAGACGATGACTACTGGATAACTGACCCGTATAGTTCCTTGGGTATTATAAAGAACGCCCTTGATAAGAAAATAAAGGATGAGCTTGTGTCGAACTCCAAAATTGCCATTACAGACATATTGTCTTTCCTGTGTGACGAGTATGGTTTTGTGCCATCTAATCTATATTCATTTATAACAGGCTTCTTGCTCAAAGAATATGCAAATGATACATACCGTCTCAGCGATGAAGCAAACAACGAAAAGATGAACACCGAGCGAATGAAGGGTGTCGTTGATGAAGCCTACAAGCAGTTCTACGCTCCCAGTTCTCGGTATAGGGATAAATTCATCCGAATTATGTCCCATGAGGAACAAGTATTTTGTAATTTGATGAGTGATGTGTTTGAAATACCCGAAAGCCAGTGCGGGTCTGTTGAAGATGCAATAAAGCGCGTCCGTATCAAAGAAAAATCCAAAGGATTACCCGCTTGGGTGCTAACAGAGAAAGCAAGCGGCATAGAAGTTGACTTCATAACTGAGTTTGTTAAACTGCTTAACCCCGAACAAGGAACAAACATCTCCACTATCAGTGGAAATATCGGAAAATTAGCCGAGAGCGACGATACTTTGGCGCAAAAACTAAAAGTCCTTGTCACTGACGAAAACCGTCGCGAATCGATGAAAAGTTATTTGACTGTTTTTGAAGATGGAATTCTTTTATCTCTTGCAAAAGACATTGATGCGGAAGATAAGGTTGTTGGTGACATCCAGAAGCACTTCGGGGATGATACCGAGGGATTATGGCTTTGGAACAAGGAAACTGGCGAAGGACAAATACGCAAAGTCATCAGAGAATATGAATTCGTAAAAAAGAGTAATGAACTGCTAATCAAGTACAATTCGTCTATCTCTGATTCTCTTGCGGCATGGCAAGAAAAATTGAAGTTTGTCAAGATCTCACATGAAGTTGCACACGATATTCCTACCTATGCTCCTTTTACAACCGTCCTTTACAATGTGGCAAAGGGCGTGAGCAAGGATTACCTTAAGGAAATTTATGATGTTTTAGTAAACCATGGTACGGATGTAATCGACTTTCTGAAGAACGATAGGGAGACTTTTGCCAAGTCCTGTGCT
This sequence comes from Oscillospiraceae bacterium, assembly GCA_050950425.1. Taxonomy (GTDB): domain Bacteria; phylum Bacillota; class Clostridia; order Oscillospirales; family Oscillospiraceae; genus RGIG529. The sequence continues at coordinate 309,867 of JBMNHO010000001.1, read as the reverse complement.
TTTCAGCTACAAGGGTTGTCCGAGCAGGAAATCGGAGAAGTTTATAAGAACATCCCTAACGGATGCTATACATATGCAAAGCAAGAATATCATCAAAAGATACAGCAAATTGTAGATGATTACAAAAGCAGTCTTGCAAAAATGCAGCTTCGGAATCTATGGAAAGAAAAAACGGGGACGGCTTATCCTTACGATTGGTCAACTAAATATAGGACCCCGATCCTTTCTTGTGTCCCAGCTAGTAAGTGGAATGACTACAAACGCGCCTTTGGTACGGTTAATCGGCAGAATCCAGAAGATGCTGATGTTAAATTCGCCTTGGAATTTTTGACTGCGAATCCAATCTGGGAGAATATTACCAATCAAGAGAAAATCGATACGGCTTTTGTAAAAGCTATTCTCGGTAGCTTTAAGTCTGTATTGACCGACTTGAACGAGGTGCGTGAGTATCTGACAAAACATACACAAGTCAGCGCATACGATTGGAGCGGACACAGCGAAATCAATAGACTCGTAAAAGAGTTGGCCCAAAGCAAGTACAGCAAAGAGCCATATGAGCGAGTAATGCGTCGCATTGACAGTATGGATGGGGATAAGCTGAGGGACTACTTAAAACGCCTCGTCAAAGGCAACATGATAGTTGGCATCGAAATCTTAGAAGATGGCGAGGAGGAGTGAATGTGAGCGACACCGTAGCAAGAATTGAAAGATATTTTAACGGCACATCACAATATCCACTTATGATTGTTGTGCCTTCAGAGGAATACAAAGAAGTCCTCACCGCTTTTTCAGGAATGCCTAAGATCAGAGTTAGCGATTATTGTGTCGGCGCTGATAAGGAACCTGACACGGGCAAACTGCAAGAAGATGTCAAGTACAAGTCAGCTAAATTTCTGTTACTCGGACTTGGCGACTATTTGGCGAGCAAAAGCAATTTGGCAAAGAAAACGCTCTTACCGTATAAAGACTTAGTATTGCAGAACAACAGCCGTGTTGCTATCCTCCTTTCCCCACATATGTACTCTGTGCTAAAAGAAATACACGATGCAGACCCAAGAGCCAGAACGAGGATTTATTTGCCGAAAACCACTCCTGCGGTAGAAGTGGTTAATAACAATGTGCTTGTTTACGGCATAAAGGCCTATCTGGAGGCTTGCGAAAAAGGCGAGAGCGTCGGTAGTGTAAAGTCTGCCCGAAATATTCAGGCAGTAAATGTTATCAATCCTGATAGCGCCTTTGATGAATTGAAGCACAAATTTCCCAATGAATTTAGCAAACTCCATCAGAATGCCGGTACTGCAGGCAACTGGGCCGAGTTACTTGAGAACTTAAATAAAACAAAGAAGAGTGTACAGCAGTATTTGGCGGCGCAAAACTTTGCATCTCTAGAATATATCTTCTTTGACTATGCACAAAAGAATGACTACAAGGCTTGGCTATATTTCATTAACCTAAAAATAAATACGAGCAGCCAAAGCTATCTGGGTCTAGTAGCGTTAAAAGCGACTGCATTGAGCGATTTGTTCGGTGTTGCAAAAACAGCTATTCTCGACATTGCTGTTTCTGACAAGCAATTCAAGCAGTTTTACGAACAAAGGAAAAGGATGTTAAAAGGCTGTGCAGATGTTGATATGGCAGATTTTGTTCCAAAGATTGCTGTTTGTGGTGCAGATAGAATTGCATATCTGACAGACAACACCAAAGTTGAAAAACAAGCAGTGGTTGTATCTTTGTGCGAAGGTGCAAATATCAGTCACATTTCGGCAAGCTATCCCGATCTTCACCTTTACTTGCAAGACTTCTTATTTGATGATCAGAGATTTACGGACTACTTTTCGTCGTACAAAAGGTGCAAGATAAAGAACAGCATTGATGACAGATTCTCAAATGTTGTAGCCGAATATGCAGTAAGTCGCCCATACAACTCGCTTCCGGCACGTTCGTCGTTGATTTCGAGTTTGGATAATGACAACACGGTTCTTATGTTCTTGGATGCATTCGGTGTCGAATATTTAGGTTATGTCAAGGAGAAATGTGCTGAGTTGAAGCTACGTTTTATTTCAAAGATTGCAAGGGCTGATCTACCAACAATCACTTCCGTTAACAGGGGATTCTTCGATGAATGGCACGGCAAAAAGGAAACTCCAATTAAGGATTTGGACGAGTTAAAGCACCATCCGGAACGCGGGTATGATTACAATAACTCGCCATACCCTATTCACTTAGTCGAGGAACTGGATGTTGTTAAAACAGCTTTAGAGAGAGCGAAGACAAGGTTATTGACTGGCGAATGCCGAAAAGTGTTAATTGCTTCTGACCACGGCGCTAGTCGGTTGGCTGTAATCAGCCCGGATGTTCAGGTTCCAAGCAACAATTGTGAAGCTAAATCGAGCGGACGCTACTGTTTTGGTGAAGAATTACCATCTGCCAACAACATTGTCACCGAGGCAGAGGGCGAATACGCCGTGATAGCTGATTACTCGCGCTTCACTGGTTCAAGAGCGGCGAGCGTTGAAACACATGGCGGAGCGACACTCGAAGAAGTTATTGTCCCTATAATCGAGATAACATTGCTAGGCAGCAACATTGAAGCTACCCTGGAGAAGAATGTTATCGAAGTTAGTTACAAGACGATTCCGACACTTGTTTTGATTATTACGCCGGACTGCGAAAATGTTACAGCGGCAGTCGATGGAAAATTCTATGCAGTTGAAAAACTAGAAAAGAGCAAGTTCAAAGTTACTATGGCTGACCTGAAAAAGGGAAAATATACGCTGGACATATTTGAGAACCAGAACAAAATATCCAGCAAAGAATTCACCGTTAAGAGCAAAGGCTTTGCTGAACGAGATATGTTTTAGGAGGCAACGGATATGATTGATAAACTGAGAAGATGTTTCGAGGAAATGGTAGTCTATAAGGACTTGAAAAAAAGCAACTTTTTTTCAAGCCTGTCCTTGCCGTCCTTCATGCGCGACTGGCTATTAAAAAAATTTATGTCGGAGACTGGCGAGTTTGATCAGGAGGAAATGCTCGAATTCATTCGCCAAAACTTGCCCCGTAAGGAAGACTGGACGGCGATGAAAAGTAAGATTGTTACCGAGTTAGAGCGAGTTAGATTCTTAGCGAAGGTGTCGATTGATGTTGATATCAGAACCGGTGTTGTTTCTTTTAACTTACCGGACTTTGGATTGACGACTAAAGAAACGCTTATTCCGCCAGAAGTGTGGTATGCTTGCGCAAGCGACCTTGCAAAGGGTCATGAAACTTGGGGTGTCGTAGAACTCGAGTATTTGGAGCCTGATGAGGAACTCAAGCGCAAAGGCAAAATTCAGATGAAAAGTTTCAACAACTTCTGCCCTTACGAAATTGATGTAGACTACTATAAAGATGCTCGTAGTGAGTTCACAACAAAGGAGTGGATTGATGTCTTGTTGGGCGCAATCGACTATAATGCTGCAGGTTATACCGATGACGAGCAAAAGCTTACAATGCTTACTCGACTACTACCGTTTGTTGAAAAACGCCTGAATTTAGTCGAACTCGCGCCTAAAGGTACTGGTAAGTCATATTTGTTCGGGCGTGTGAGTCGCTTCGGTTGGCTTTCGTCTGGTGGTATGATGACACGAGCAAAATTGTTCTATGATATACAAAAAAAAGAACATGGATTGATTGCAGGGCATGACTTTATCGTCTTTGATGAAGTCCAAACGATAAACTTCCATCCCGTTGACGAAATGAGGGCTGCACTCAAGGGCTATATGGAGAATGGTGTTTATACTGTCGGTAAGGTAGAAGGGAAATCTGATGCCGGAGTAGTTATCTGCGGAAACATACCGAAAGACAAGATGAGTGAATACGAGAGTATGTTTGAAGAACTACCCACTGTGTTACACGAGTCTGCTTTGATTGACCGATTCCACGGCTTTATCCAAGGGTGGAATATCCCGAGAATGAACGATGACCTAAAGATTTCAGGTTGGGCGTTAAACTCTGAGTACTTCTGCTCGATACTTCATGAACTACGCGATGATGCAAGTTATAGAGCTATCGTCGATGCTTTAGTAATCGTACCGGAGGCATCAGATACTCGTGATACAGAGGCTGTAAAAAGGATTGCAACGGCATATCTTAAGCTGCTTTTTCCTCATGTTCGTTCGCCTTATGATATCGACCCACAAGAGTTTAAGCGGTATTGCTTGAAGCGTGCCATGTCGATGAGGCATCATATTAAGTTGCAGCTTGGAATTCTGGACGATGAATATAAGGGAAAGAACATACCTGCTTTTACCGTCAACGATTTCTCCCGTGACGGAGGCGAATAAAATGATGAAGCGAATAGATTGCTTTATTTGTGGAAAGGAGAACTTGTCCCGTAACGAAGTAGGTTTGAACAAAAAGTTGATAGGCCGGGATATCGATAAGTTCCACTGCATGAACTGTTTGGCGGATTATCTTGAACTATCCATCGAAGATTTAGAGGAACGAATACAAGAATTTAAAGATTCAGGTTGTGCACTATTTGATTAGATACAGGCGGTTATGGAACATTGGTGCCAACAAGGTTCTTTGAAACATCAACTAAAAAAAGGACACTAATGACCTAGGAGGGGACGTGATAACATGATTTATGCCGATAACGCTTCTACAACTAAGATATCTGAGCGGGCTTTTGAAAAGATGCTTCCTTTTTTGCATGAGCAGTATGGTAATGCCTCCAGCCAGTATTCATTTGGAGTAAAAGCTAAACGTGCTATTGAACTGTCTCGTAAACAGTTAGCAGCGGCTATCGGTGCAGAGCCATCAGAAATCACATTCACCTCCGGTGGTTCGGAAGCAAATAGTTGGATACTTCGATGTGTTGCGGATATTTATCGCAACGAGCAGATACATATTATTACTTCTGCAATAGAACACCACTCTGTTCTTAACGCTTGCCATGCGCTTAAGCATGATGGCGTAGAGGTTTCTTTTCTACCCGTCGATAATGCAGGACGGGTATCAGTTGAAGATATTGAAGCGGCCATCAACTCAAACACAAGACTGGTTTCAATTATGTTTGCCAACAATGAAATTGGAACAGTACAGCCAATTGAAGGGATAGGCCAACTTTTGGAGGGAAAAGGTATACTTTTTCATACCGATGCTGTGCAAGCAGTAGGACACATCCCTGTCGATGTTAAGTCTTTAAATGTAGATTTCTTAACTGCATCTGCCCATAAATTTAATGGTGCAAAAGGTACTGGGATCTTATATAAGCGGTCAGGATTAGGATTGCCACCGTTGGTGTTTGGAGGCCAACAAGAGCACGGGCTCCGTGCTGGAACAGAGAATGTTGCCGGAATAGTCGCGGCAGGTTATGCAATTGAAGAAAGCGTCGGTGAAATGGCTGAAAAGACAAAGCTCTTAAACTTGATGGTTGAGAAAACGGTAAAGGGAATAAAAGAAAAAATCCCCTTTGTGAAGATTAATGGAGATTGTCAGAACCGACTACCAGGAACGGTCAATCTCGGATTTGATGATATTTCTGGAGAGTCACTTATGCACCTTCTTGATCTTAAAGGGGTATGCGTATCCACAAGTTCCGCCTGTAATTCCGGTAAAAATGAACCATCGCATGTGCTGATTGCATTAGGGCTATCTGAGCAACAAGCAAAGTCGGCTATTCGCATTTCCTATGGCAAATACAACTGTATATATGAAGTGGAAAATGTTATAACGGCTGTTTGCGATGCTTATAGTAAGATAATCGCTAATCGTTAACCGTCATTACAAATGCAGGTATACTGACTTGTTTCCACGAACGGACAAAAACCATTGAACTGTTTCCTTGAACAGAGAGTACCCATAAAATCCACTATCGACCTATTCCCTCGAACGGACAAAACCAAAAATACAGGCCAGACATCAGGGTGAGCCTATCGTTCCACGTTGAGACGGTAGTATTGATGTCAAGGGCAAAAGATTGAATGTATGAAAAAGGCTTGACATAAGGGATTTTCGAGGTTTTATAGATAAAATCTGATAGATATAAATCATAAAAATATTGGTTTTTGGGAACCAGTCCAAAGATCCGATTTTGGACGCGACAGAGCGATTTAGATGTCGGTGCTTGATCAGTGGCCGATTTAGATGTTTTTTGAATTTGCCGAGGTTGCGTGGTCAGGTTAGATGTCGTATAAACACGTGCCGATCGGTCAAGAGCGATTTCTCGGATGTTATATTTTGTGCCAAGCTCTTCAATGAAAACCTTACTGTTGTTTCTCATTTGCAAATGCGAAAAGGCATCCTGCTGCAAAGTTTTGCAACAGGATGCCTTTTGACTCAAAATTTTTCGAATCTTTGTCTCGTTTTATTTCCGCAAACTTAGGCGGCTTGCAACGCTGCTTCATCCAGCCACTCGTTGACAAGTGCCTCATGGCTGTTCATCCAGCTGCGGGCGATGTCCAACGGCTCCCCGCTTCCATCTTCGATGGCCCCCATCAAATCCCCTAGCTCGTCTTCCGTCAGCTTCATCTTTTTCAAAAACGCAGTCACTTCCGGCATATCTTCTTCCAGACCTTCTCTGGAGTACTTATGGATATTTTCCGCCTCACCAAAGATCTTGTTGGGGTCCTCAAGCACTTTCAAATCCCATTTTGCAAACATCCAGTGGGGCGCCCAGCCTGTTACCACGATCGGCTTGTTCCCATCGATTGCCTTTCTCAAGGCAGCTGTCATGGTCGGCCCGCTACCGGTCAAAAGCTTAAAATCAAGGTCATACTGCTCAATGGCTCGCTCTGTTGCCGCCATCAAGCCTGCGCCCGAATCGATTCCCACGATTTCTCCGCCAAACAATTCTTTGTTGTCGTTCAGTTCCTCAATGCTGTTCACTTCAACATAGGACGGCACGACTAAGCCCAAAAATGCATTTTCATAAACGGTTCCCAAATCCACTATGTTTTCCCCGTACTTTTCCATATAAGCTTCATGGGTAACGGGAAGCCAAACGTCTAAAAATACATCTGTGTTGCCGCTGGCAAGAGATGTAAAAACAGGCGCGGCATCCGCCATGGTCAGATCTACTTCATACCCCATTTTGTCTTCCAAAATCACGGCGGCAAGGTTCGTCATGGCAATTCCCTCCGCCCAGTTGACATAGGCCAGCTTTACCGTTTCTTTCCCTCCGGTTTCTCCCCCGTTGTTTACGCATCCAGCCAGACCCCCCACAAGGAGCAGCGCCGCTAACATCGTTCCAAACACTCTTTTTAACATAACTTCATCCTTCTTTCTTTATTATATTTGTACAGGCACGAGACACCTGCCCAACAGCTAAGTTTTCATACACTCAGGATCAAGGGCTAACCCTGTTTTCCCGATTGTTCGTCCGGTTTGTGACAGCTCTTTTCCTCACCCTTAGTCTCCCTTTTGTTTCGATTCACCGGCCCGCAGGCGTTTCTCCCGCAGACCCTTTATCATGCCTTTTCCGGATTTTTGTGATGTCGTTCCAAGGGATTGTGTCAAACGGTCCAGCAGCATTGCCATAATGACAACGGCAAGCCCGCCCTCAAAGCCTTTTCCCATTTTCATCTGGGTAATGCCTTCATACACTGTTTTGCCGAGGCCGTCGGCGCCAATCATAGCAGAGATCACCACCATGGAGAGGGACAGCATAATGGTCTGGTTCAGCCCGGCCATAATGGTTGGAACGGCAAGGGGAAACTGCACTTTGAAAAGCAGCTGACTCGACGTCGCCCCAAACGACTTAGAGGCTTCAACCACGTCGGAGGGCACTTGACGTATTCCCAGATTTGTCAATCTGACAATGGGCGGCATTGCAAAAATAATGGTTGCAACAGCGCCCGGGACGGTTCCCAAGTCAAAGAAATAGACAGCCGGGATCAAATAAACAAACGCCGGCATGGTTTGCATAAAGTCCAGTATGGGTCGTATGATTTTGTTCGCCGTATTGCTTTTTGCCATCAGAATGCCAAGCGGCAGCCCAACGATCAGCGCTATGGCGGTTGCGGTGCTCACCAAAGCCAGGGTTTGCATCATCTGTTCCCAAAGTCCCAAGTTGTTGATTAGAAAAAGGCCGATTGCAGTGAACGCGGCCATCCCTTTCCCCGCAACCCACCATGCCAGCAAGGCCAGCGCAAGAATGAAAAGAATAAACGGGATCGCCATCAAAATCCAGCTCACTCCATCTATCGTGCTGGATAGCCCTGCTTTAATTCCGCTAAAAAAGCCGGCAAAGTGTTTTGTCATCCAATCAACGGCAATCTCCATGAAATCGCCGATTGGAATTTTCGTGCTAAGCATCCGCCTCGTCCTCCTCTTCTCCCGCGATTCCAGCAAGTACTGTCGATTTGAAAACAATCCCCTTTAGCTTGTTTTCCTCATCAATCACCGCCACCGGATAAGCGGAGTGCAAAAACAACGGAATGATTTCGTCAATGGACGAATCAAGCCCCACTGTTTGGATGTCTGTGTCAATGATAGACGCCAAATCTTCTTTGTTTTCTTTGATTAAGGTTGACAACCGGTCAATGGTTGCTATTCCTTTTAAAACGCCGCCCTTGTCTGTGATGAAAATGCTGGAAATGCCCAGCTCCTTCATTTTCCGCGCGGCGGTTCGGATGCCTGACCGTTCCAGCACAATCGATTCCGCTTTCCGCATAATAGCAGAAGCCGTAATCACTCTGGCTCTGTTGACGTCCTGGGTAAACTCACGGACATAATCATCCGCGGGATTTTGAAGGATATCTTCAGATGTGCCAATCTGAACAATTTCCCCATCTTTCATAATGGCGATCCTGTCCCCGATTTTAAGCGCTTCGTCCAAGTCGTGTGTGATAAAGATGATGGTTTTCTTTATTTTCTGCTGCAAGGACAAAAGTTCATCCTGCATATCTTTCCGTATCAGCGGGTCAAGGGCGCTGAACGCTTCGTCCATCAGCAAAACATCTCCGTCGGTGGCAAGAGCCCTTGCAAGCCCTACCCGCTGCTGCATCCCGCCTGACAACTCTTTTGGCTTTGCATTTTCATATCCCTTGAGACCCACAATTTCGAGGATCTGCTGCGCCTTTTGCTTTCTTTCTTCTACATTTACTTTTTGAATCTCAAGGCCGAAGGCCACGTTTTCCAGCACTGTTTTATGGGGAAGAAGCGCAAAGTTCTGGAAGACCATTGCAATCTGCTTTCGCCTGATCTCTCTTAGGCGGGCAGTGGTCGCTTTGGCAATGTCTTCCCCATCAATAAAAATTTTGCCGCTCGTGGGCTCAATCAAACGATTTAGGCAGCGAATCAAAGTCGATTTCCCACTGCCCGAAAGCCCCATCACGACAAAAATTTCTCCCTCTTCCACCGAGAAAGTGGCATTGTTTACACCTACGCTGTGTTTATGGTTCTTATGTATCTGCGCCTTGCTCTGCCCTTTTTTCAGCAGAGCAACCATTTGCTTTGGTGATGGCCCAAATATTTTATATACGTTTTCCAGTTTCATTTTTGGCATACTTTCTTCCTCCCAACGCAAACCGACAACCTTCTCTCAGCATCAAGTTGTTACTTTATCATAGCATAAATCCCTCACATGGTCAAGCATAACTTACGCTCCGCCCCTTGTGAAGCAGATAAAAAAACAAACAAACAAGGGGATTTTTCAATCAAAACCCCCTTGTTTGTTCTTATTTTTGTGTTTTATTACTTGATTCTCAAAAAGCCGAAAAAGCAAGAAGGCAGAGCGGCTTGCCGGAAACAGAACGCCGCTTCTGCCCCCCTCAAAGCAACTTATGCCGCGGACTCGGCTTTTATTTTTTCAACGCGGATACAATTTCCGCCGTGTCCATCGCGATCACCAATTCTTCATTGGTTGGGATGACCATGATTTTGTTGGGAGAATCGTCTGTGGAGATGATAGCCTCTTTCCCTCTGACTTTGTTCTTTTCCATGTCTAATTTAAGTCCCATGAACTCCAATCCAGCCATGATCTGCGCGCGCAGCTCGGCGCTGTTTTCGCCTACGCCGGCCGTGAAAATGACGCCGTCCACGCCGCCCATCGCCGCAGCGGCAGAGCCGATGCGCTTTGTCACCTTATATGTGAATACATCAATGGCAAGCTGGGCACGTTTATCCCCTTTTTCTGCTGCCGCGTCCAAATCCCGGAAGTCGGAAGAAATGCCGGAAACACCCAAAACACCGGATTTCTTGTTCAGAACATCCAGCATCTGATGGATATTCAAATGCTCCAAATTCATAATATATTCCAAAATACCGGAATCTATCGCACCGGAACGTGTCCCCATGGGGATGCCATCCAAAGGCGTAAAGCCCATCGATGTGTCAATGGATTTCCCGTATTTGATGGCGCAAACGGAAGACCCATTCCCCAAGTGGCATGTCACAAGACGAAGCTCTTCCACAGGTTTGCCCATCAGAGCGGCGGCATGCTCTGATACATAGCGGTGGGACGTGCCATGGAAGCCATAGCGGCGAACCTTGTATTTTTCGTAATATTCATATGGAAGCGCGAAAATATATGCCTTTTGCGGCAACGTCTGGTGAAACGCAGTGTCGAACACGCCCACATTCGGGATGTTCGGCATAACGGCTTTGCAGGCGTTGATGCCCGTGATATTGGCCGGATTGTGGAGGGGAGCCAGAGGAATGCAGCGCTCCAGCGCCTGCATCACGCTGTCGTCAATTAAAACGGAACCTGCAAATTCCTCCCCGCCATGCACCACCCGGTGCCCCACTGCATCAATTTCGGAAACGTCTTTGATGACACCGTGCTCCGGATGCACCAGCAGGTCAAGAACGGTTTGAATGGCTTCCGCGTGGGTGGGCATATTGATTTCAGCGGAATACGCGTCCTTCCCGGCGGGGCTGTGTTTGACCTGTCCGCCAATCCCAATCCGCTCGCATAGGCCTTTCGCCAGTAAATCTTGGGTCTCAGCGTCCAGCAGCTGATATTTCAGGGAAGAGCTGCCAGCATTGATGACTAAAATGTTCATGGTGTTTGTTTCTCTCCTTTTTATTTTGACTTGCGAAAAAGCTCCGCAGGAAATAAAATAAAGATCAGTCCCTTTTGCACCAAAAGCAAAAACAAAATCTTTGTATCATTCTACCGCATTTTGAATGTACAGACAACCTTTTTATCCAGAAAAGTGCAAAATTTTTTAAAAGGCGAGTGATCTTATGAGAATATGTGGCATTATAGCAGAATACAATCCGTTTCATACCGGACATCTTTATCAAATCCAACAAACCAGAAAGCATCTGGGAGAAGATTGCGCCATTGTATGCGTCATGAGCGGGAATTTTGTCCAAAGAGGGGCGCCCGCCATATTTTCAAAGCAAGTGCGTGCCGCCGCCGCATTGCAAAACGGCGCCGACGTCGTTTTGGAGCTTCCCCTCGCATGGTCGCTGGCCTCTGCCGACCGGTTCGCGATGGGTGCGGTTGAAACGCTCCACCGCACGGGAGTTGTAGAGTTTCTCTCCTTCGGCAGTGAATATCCCGATGTTGCAACGCTCCAGGCGTTGGCCGCCGCGATGCAGTCTGAAGAGACCGACCAGCGGCAGCTGCGCTGGATGTCAAAAGGGCTTTCCGCCCCTGCCGCAAAGCAGAAAGCGGCAGAAGAACAATTGGGCGAGAAAAGCCGGATCCTGCAAAGTCCAAACGCAATGTTGGCCGTTTCCTATCTGCGTGCAATCTTAACCTTAAATGCAACATTGCGGCCAATGGCGATCCTGCGGCAGGGGGCGTTCCATGACGAAACAATCCAAACGAAACCCTTTGCCTCCGCCGCTTATTTGCGAAGTTGCCTGAAAAAGGGAGACTATAAGCAGGTGACACCCTTTCTCCCCGGCGAAACGCAGACCTTGTTGGAACGCGCGATGCAAAACGGCACCGGCCCGATTCTTTTGGAAAACACGGCGGCAGAGCGCGCCATTTTGTCCCGTTTGCGCAGCATGGATTTAGCGGCATTCCAGGCCTTGCCGGAAGCAGGCGGCGGGCTGTCTAACCGGCTTTGGGATGCTGCCCAAAAAGCATCTTCCCTTTCCGAGTTCCTGGGACGCTGCAAAACAAAACGGTATACGTATGCGCATCTCAGGCGACTGGCCATGCGTGCCTATTTGGGGATACAGCAAAAAGACCATACAGCACACGTCCCCTATATTCGTATCTTGGGCTTTTCAAAATATGGGCAGGGCGTTTTGGCGCAGATGCGAAAAAAAGCCACGTTGCCTTTGGTGGTTAAGTTCGCCGACGGCATCAAGCAGGGCGGCGTAGCCGCACATCATTTAATGCTGGAAGCACATGGAACGGATATGTTCGGTCTGTGCACACCCCGCATGTTAAGCGGCGGGTTAGAATGGAAAACGGGGCCGGTTTTGCCCCATATGTCACCCCTTGTCTAAAAAAAGAACGCAATCACCTATTGACAAATATAATCCGCTACTATATATTATATAGTAGTAGGCAAAGGGATCTAGAATCATAGAAGGGAGTGATCCATTGAATCCGCTGAATCCGCAGTACAAAAAAGGAGTCATAGAGCTTTGCGTCCTCTCCCTGTTGCTCGGAAACGACCGCTACGGATACGACATCTCCGAACATATTTCCAAGCATATTGATATCTCCAGCGGAACCGTATACCCGATTTTGAGAAAACTGAAAGGAGAAGGGTTGGTCACCACGTATATATCAGAGGAAAGCGGCGGCCCGCCCCGCAAGTATTATCGTTTGACGTCGTTGGGCCGGGAGACGTATCTCAGAGAGCGGGATGCGTGGCTTCAATTTTCCAAAACAGTTGCTTCCTTTTTGGCGTCCGACTCTAAAACGCCAATGGAGCCATAATAAACGCCCCGGCGAAGGGGTTTTATGGCTTTGTTCCGGTTCCAAACCAAGTCGTATTAAAAAAGGAGGATCCGTATGAACCAGACTGAATTTTTAAGCGAGCTGACCAAATGGCTTTATCTAAAGCAAATTCCGGACGTGGAAGATATTATGTTGGAATATCGCCAGCACTTTGCGTTGAATCTGGCAGATGGATATTCAGAAGAAGAAATTGCGGCAAAGCTTGGCACCCCCAAGGAACTGGCCAACCAGTTTGAAGCCGGAACAATGCCCCAGCCCAAACGAAGGGGCACCAGCGCAGTTGCCGCAGTTGGATTGGTTTTTATAGATATATTTGCATGTTTGCTGGGTATTTTGCTGGCGGCTTGGGTCATTGTTTTGGCCGCTGCGACCGTTGCCTTCGGCGTTTTGTCTGTGTGTCTGCTTTTCCAGCGGATCATACACCAATGGATTCCCAACACACCTAATATCTGTCAGTTTTTCTATGCTGTCTCTTTTCTCGCTTTAGCCATACTATCCCTTCTGGCAACATGGTATTGTTTTTTATTTGTAAAACAGCTGACTCGGGTCTATTTTCGTTGGCGGCGCAACATATTTTTTTCTGCCATGGGGGATGTCATTTTGCCGCCCCTTTCGATGTATCCTTCCATTGGCCATACGCTGCGCCGGAAGATGCGCGGTCTCGCGCTGGGCGCTACAACCGTTTTCGGCGTGGGGATCGTGGTCTCATATGTTTTGTCCTCTGTCTTGGCGGGCTCCTTTGAGTTCTGGCATGTATGGGGCTGGTTCGTTTCCTGAGGGCAGGGCATCGGCACGATCAAAAACCCTGCTTCCCTTTCCGTTTTCCCCATCCGCCACAGGGGCATGAGAAGGCCTTGTTCGAAACCCGCTACGAATGGCGCCCACCGGGCAGGCCCTGATGCAGTCTCCACAGCGGATGCACTCCAACGCGTTGGGCGTTTGATAGGCCGCAATGTCCATTTTGCATGCCTTCGTACATTTGCCGCATTTGATGCAACGATCTGCATCAACCGAATAGCGGTAAAAGCTGATGGGATTGAATAACGAATAAAATGCGCCCAAAGGACACAAATAACGGCAAAACGGCCGAAAGACGAGAACGGACGCCGCCATGGTGACCAGCAAAACGGCCAGCTTCCAGGAAAAAAGAAGCCCGACTGCCCCCCTCAGCGTCTCATTCGACAGCAAAAGCGGCACCCCGCCCTCCAACGTTCCGGCGGGGCAAAGGTACTTGCAGAAATAGGGCGTTGCCACTCCAAATTGGTTGACGGTTAGCATCGGAAAAAGAAGAACAAACACTAGCAAAACCCCGTATTTGACCCACTTTAGAACAGCGTTCACCTTAGACGGCACCTTTGTCTTCCGGCCCGGGAGCTTATGCAGCAGCTCTTGGATCCAGCCAAAGGGGCAAAGCCACCCGCAGACAAAGCGGCCCAGCAGCACCCCGACAAACACGAGAAACCCAAGCACGTACATCGATATGCCATAGCGGGTGCTCCCTTCCACTGCCTGCATGGCTCCGATGGGGCAGGCGCCAAGAGCGCCGGGGCAGGAATAACAATTGAGCCCCGGCACGCAAACATTTTTCAGTTTTCCTTTGTAAATCTTCCCTTGTAAAAACCCTTGCACATGGGCGTTGGTGGTAAAGGCAACCAGCGCCTGCACCCATTTTCTCTTATCCAATGCCGATACACTCCAGGCAAATGTTGACGGCCTTTTCCAGAACAGTACGTACCTCGCCGCTCCACACGCCAAATCCGACCATCAGAACCGCCGCCGCCAAAATGCCCCAACGGACAGCCCTTCTTTTGCTCTCTGCCACGACACATGCTCCCCTGTCTTTTTCTTTAAACGTTCCTTCGCCGGCTATCCCTTCAGATATGTGTTCAAAGCATTTAAATACGCTTCCCCGCTCCGTGAACCGAGAATGGCATCTCCCACGATCCGTCCGTTTTCATCCACAAACAAAGTGGTGGGAACGCCTGTGATATTCTCATTTATATACTCCATCAGAGCATCCCCCGGAACCCAGTTTTCAAAGCTTGCCCCGGCTTCGGATAATATGCGTTTGGCAAGGGTTTGACGCGCGTCATCCGCCGCGTCTATCACGATCCCGACCAGCCGGGTTCCCTCAGGCATATTTTCGCTCAGCTGCGCCAAATCCGGCATTTCGCTGATGCATGGGCCGCAGAAGGTACCCCAAATGTTGACCATGGTCAGCTTATAGTTTGCAAACGACGCATTGTCCACCACATTCCCATTCAAATCGGTGGTTGAAAAGCTGGGAAAGGCCGCTCCGCTCTCCTCCCGCTGGGGGATCAGCGCGATGCTGCCGCGTACGGCCGGAACCATGTTGAGAATTCGCTGGTATTCTGCCTTCGTGTCGGCATCCATTCCCGTTTCATCCGGCTCTGGGCGGGCATAAACATAAACCATCCCGCTCTCTCTGCCGATTTCCTCGGAATTGGGCACCCCTGTGATCTCGCTGACTGTGTGCCCTTCTTTGCTCCAGCTGTCCCAATCGCTTTCCGCATAAGCCAAGATCCGGAACAGCGTAACATCCGCCCCTCCCGATACAAAACGAAGATGGCTTTCCTTCTCAGGCGCATATTCGCCGCTTCCTGCACGCGATCCGTAATGAATGGTCCCGTCCGTCTGCTCTTTTTGGGGAAACTGCAGGGTGAGCCCCATTTCTTCATCCGTGTGCGTCGTATATGCCCCGTTCTCCCCCAGGGCCTCCCGGGGACCGCACGCAGCAAGCGAAAAGGACAAAACAAGCGTCAGCAAAACAAACGCCGCTCCTCTTTTTTTCATCGTGACATCAGCCCTCCTTTTGAATCGATTTTAACAGACTTTTAACCGCAAGTAAACCGAAAAAAAACAGAAAAACCGGAACGCGTCTGCCCCTCCCAGTCTGTTTTTTCTTCTCCCTCTGCTACCCAAAAAGACGAGACCATGGTCTCGTCTTTTCCCTGTTACCCCTCTTCGGCGGCCGGCACTATTTTAATCTGGTTTTGGGAAAATGCGGTTTCTCCTTTGACGATGTCCATAATGCGCGCCACATCTGTTTCTTGCAGTGTGCCTGTCTCTGTGGCCACCACGACGCTGATGCTGTTTTCACTGATGAATGCCACGCAGTCCGCATACCCTTTCGCGGTCACTAAATTTTCGATTCGGGACTCCGCCATGGTGCTGTTGGCCAGAGTCTGAATGCTTTCCGCTGTCTTTGCGTCATCTTCCGATGCTTCTTTCAGCAGAGACATGGCGGAATCTCTCGCCTGCTGCCGAGTCAGCCTTGCCGACGCGAAGTAGTTGCTCCCTCCCGATTTGCCGGGCGCCGGGCTGCCGGATGCGCCGGGGGAAGCGGAAGGGGACGTCAGCGAAATACCTTCCCCTGCCGTTCCATCCACCAAAACAGGCTGCCCCAGCACTTTTTCGTCTGCCTGGCCCGTCTGCGCCGTTTTGTCTGTGTCCTGCTGCGTGCCCAACACCTGCTGCTCCTGTCCGTAGGACCAGTTGAGATACACTGCCGTTCCCACAAACAAAATGACCGCGGCAATGACCATGTTCCGTTTCCAAATCTTCATGGTGTTCCTCCCCTTCTTCAATTGGTTCCCATTTTCAACACGGTGATCTTATCCGCGCCAAGCCCCGTTAACGCGGAAACCGCTTTTGTCAATTCCAGACAAATCAAAGGATCGCCGCCCCCTTCACAAACCACCAGCGCTCCTTGATAGTTGGGATATGTTTGCTGTGTCAAAACGGTCTCCTGCAATCCGGATCCCCTTGAAATGATCACTGCGCTTTGCTCTGCGTTTTGCTCCCTTTCCCCGTCTGCTCTTGTTTTTTGGCTGTTTGTTTTATCCTGTAGAAACAGGCGTTCTCCGCTGTTTGCCAGCGTCAGCACAACCTCCACCCGGCCCGCGCCGGACACTTTTGACAAGGCTTGCTTCATTTTCTGCTCCTCCGCTTCCACAGAGAAGGAAAGTTTTTGCTCAGAAGCCAACGCAGATGTTGTTTTGGTCTGGCCACTCTTCGTTGGCAGGAGAAGCAGCAAAACCCCGGCGCAAACAATCAAAAGCAAAAATTTATATTTCTCAAAAAATTGCAATGGTTTTTTAAGCCCGTCGCTGATCTCTTTTGATGGTTTCATGGTTCCTCCGTTTTCCAATACACCTTTTCCGGCGCAATGGCAAGATCCGATTCCAACATCCGCTGCATTTTCTCCCGCTCTCCAGCAGATAAATGCCCGATCACTAGCGCCTCATAGGGGTATGGCGTTCCGTCCTTCCCTGTTTGGCATAAAACATTCACCCGACAGGTGATCCCCATCGCATTTGCCTGCTCCTCACTATATGCAGCGGATTTCTCCTCTATGATGGTTTTTCGCAGCTGCTCATTTGTTTCCTCCAGTTCCGCGCTGTATCCGCCGCTTTCCGCCCGATAAGCCGTGAGCGTCTGAGAAAAGCTTGTCAGGTCAATCCCCGCCACCGGCCGCAGCAAGCAGAGCATTAACACAAGCCCGCCCACCATTCTTCCGATTTTTCCGATGGTTCCCTTGGGTGTGATGCATCCTGTCAGGGCGGCCAGCATCGCGGCGGCGATGATGCCCACCAGCCAATCACGGATTCCTTCCGCCATGTCTATCCCCCCTTCACCGCTGTTACGGCAGACGCAATGGAAACCAGAAGCAAAATACCGCAGGCGCCCGTCATTCCCATGACAAGTCCAAAGGCACCGCTGATGGAATCGATTAAATCAGACAGCCGTTTGTCCGCAATGGCGCCTGCCAAGGCGGCCGTCACTTTATAGACCAAATAATGAATGCCCAGCTGCAGAAACGGCCCCAAACAAATCCCTAAAACAGCAATGAGCCCGATGACGCCAATGGCGTTTTTCAGCAATGCAGCGCCCGCCATCACAGACTCTGTGGCATCTGACAAAATACTGCCCAAAACCGGAACAACAGTGGAGATGGTAAACTTGGCCGCTTTTAAGGTGGCCGCGTCGGCACTTCCCGCAATGGAACCGCTGACGGTAAGATACCCTGTGAAGGCCAGCAGCAGAATGGTCATCACGCTGGTACTGCCCCATTTGACAAGACCGGCCAGCTTCCCAAGCCCGTCATTGCCCAATGCGGCTTTTGCCGCGCATAGGGCAATGTACGCGTAGATCATCGGGAGGATCAGCCGGCTGATCACCGTCAGCAAAATGTCGGAAAACAGCATGGTTGCCATTTGCCTTGCCGCGGAGGCCGCCGCGGAGCCGGAGGCCGCCGTGGCGGCTGCCAGCGTGGGAAGCAGCGCTTTGGAAAACATGTCCATGGATTCGATGGCGCTTTGTCCCAGTCCCACCATACTCGTGAGGTCGGAAGAAGCGGTGAGCGTCACGGCCATCGCGCCGCCCAAGTAAATCACGTCCGGCGTCCCTTCTGTGAAAAAGCCGTCGGCCACCTGGCAAAGCATCACCAAAATTAAAAGCACCACGCCGCTGCGCAGCGCTTTTTGCAGGACAGACCCCGCCTGGGCGCCGCCCTGCTCCAGCAAAGACTGCAAGCCCGCATTCAAGTCTGCATTGTCCACTGTCATACCGTTGGTATAGTCCTGGCTTTCTGTTTCCACTTTGTCTGTGTCCAAGGCCTCTTTCTGCTCTTCCCAGACCCCTTTGGAAACATCATGTTCTGCCTCTCCCGTCGCAAAAGCGGGCAAATAAAGCACAGCGAGCAGGAGCAACGCGGCCAACAGCGCTCTGCGTATCATGTACACGACCTTTCCTTTCCCAACGCAAGCACCCTCTTAAAAAGACGGCCTCCGCTTGATCCTCGTTTTTGTAACCCTCTTTTCAAGCTTCAGGGGAGCCGCCAAAGCCGGATTACGACGTTTTCAAAAGTCCGATCAGCATTTGCAAAACCGTGCGCAAAAGGGGTAACGCCACCAAGAGGGCCGCGGCTGCGCCCGCTGTTTCCACCACGGAGGCAACCCCCCCCTCCCCCGCGTCTTTGCACAGTGCGCTTACGTATTTCGTCACGATGGCAATGCCCGCCGTTTTCACCATGGGTGCCACCACGCTGGGCGCCAGCCCGGACAGCTCCTGCAGCTCCTCCAGAAACGAAGTGACCCCGGAAAACAAGGTCAAGGCCAGTCCCAAAATCAAGGCGCCTGTCACCAGCGCAACCACCATGCCAAGCTCCGGCACATGGCGGCGAATGACCATGGCGCAAAGGGCGCCCGTCATCCCCGCGGCCGCAATCTTCAATGTCAATTCCATGTCCGATCACAGCCCGAACAGGCTTTTCACCAGCAAGAACAAGTCGCTGATCTCCCGCACCACCATCATCAGTACCACCACAAGCCCCGCAAGTGTTGTCATGGTTGCCTGCTCGTCCCGACCCGAACGTACAAGCACTTGATTGAGCACAGAAACCAGAATGCCGATGGCGGCAATTTTAAAAATCAGGTCAATATCCATGATTCACTTCCTATCGCGTCACGCATGTGTTTATAAAAACAATAAAATGCACAGCACGCCCGCGGAAATCCCAAGGGCACGATACACCCGTCCGATCTTCCCTTGTTTTCTTTTGGCTGCCTCCAAACAGAGTGTCAGCTGATGCCGAACGCCCTCCATGGCATTGCGCTGGCCCTCCACGTCATATTGCCCCAGCACCGCACCCAGCTGCTCCAGAGGAACCCGGTCTTCCGGCAGAAGGGCCAGCCCCTCTTCCTGCAGCGCTTGGTTCCATACCTTGGAAAAAGGAACGTCCCCCAGCGCAGACAACCCTTGCTCGCATTGGGAAAAAAACATTCCCACCGGCCCTTCCAGATCGCCGGAAAGGCGAGAGAGCAGCTCCGGCATGGGGGTCAGGCGAAACGTCAGCTCCGCTTCCATACGATCCAGCGCCGCCAAAAAAGCGGACAGGGTTCCGGTGCGTCGTCCCAGCTCCTTGGCCGCCCCCACCCCAACACCGGCCCCCCCGATGAGAACCAGCGCCGCGCCGATCAGCCTGAACATGGCTTCTCTCCTCCCGTCCGTGCCGGTGTCTGTCTCTCTTCCTCCTTCGCCTTGCGCGCCTCTTCGCGCGCCAGGTTACAGCCCGGGGAAACCAGCTTGCGGGGCGGCTCCCTCCGTCCGGTGCAATAGAGCCGCTCTCCTTCCTCTGAAGAAAACCGCTTGGCCTTTGAAGCCGGCTCTTTTGGCGCTTTCTGCTCCTCCTGCGCACCCCCAAGTCGCTCCACCTGATACACCCTTTGTCCATCTTTGACCGAGATGACAACCAGGCGTTTGAAAACGCCGCGGCGTAGCAGTGTTTGATACATAGGTCTGCGAAACAGCTCCGCCCGATCTGTGCTGTGCGCAGTGGCGAGAAGCGCAACGCCGCAATTGGCCGCCATTTCCAAAGCGCCGCAGTCTGCCGGCGCCGTAATTTCGTCCGCCGCCAGCACTTGAGGGTTCATCCCCCGCAAAAGCAAAAGCATTCCCTCCGCCTTTGGACAGCCGTCTAAAACATCGGTTCGCAGGCCGATCTCCATCTGGGGCATTCCGTTGTACATAGCCGCCACTTCCCCTCGTTCATCCGCCAATCCAACCCGTAGCCCGGCGATGCCGTTTTGCGGGTCTCCATTTGATATCCGTACAATCAAATCTCGCAGCAAGGTTGTTTTTCCGCCCCCCGGAGGGGAAAGAATCAGCGTATTGCAAAATCGTCCGTCCTCCCAAAGCTGTTCATACACTCCGGAGCAAATCCCCGGCACCTGCTTCGCAATGCGGATGGAAAGAGATGATAAATCCCGCAAATTGGAAACCTCTCCTGCCCTTACCACCGCTGTCCCGCAAAGGCCGATCCGATGCCCGCCCCGCACGGTGAAAAATCCGTGCCGCACTTGTTCCAGGGCGCTGTGGGCCGATGCCTGGGTGGCAATTTCCAATACATGCCGCAAATCGCTTTGGTAGACCATCAACCCTTGTCCATTGACCACCGGATATTCCCCCGCGGGACCGCAAATCATCAGCCCACGCCCGGCCCGCAGACGAATCTCCTCTGCCTCCGCGCGCTGGGACAAAGGCAGTTTTGTCACAGCATAACGCATTTCCCGGGGCAAAAGCTCTGCCGCATTTTCAAAACAAGCCGCTCCATATGTCAATTGATCCATCCAGATCCTCCCTCTCCTGTTCTTTTCAATGTTTCCTGCCCTATATCTATGGGCGCCTGTCCCACTTTATGCCATGCAAAGGAAGAATGATGAAAAACCCCCTGTACCTTTGTCCTTCTTTCCGCTATAATAAAAACGGAGCATGTACCATAACTGGACGAAAGGAAGTGGAATGATGTCTCGATTTGGCTTTATCCATGATAAATTAGAGATCAAATTCCTTATTTTGTATATCTTGACCCGCGCCGTGGAACCGCTGGATTTTCCCACGCTGACCGACCTTACTATGTGCGATGAGGGTGTTGATTATTTTCAATATGTGGAGGCTTTGGCAGAGCTTGTGAAAACGGATCACCTGAACCAGGCGGAAAAGGATCGGTACACCATCACAGAAAAAGGCGTGAAAAACGGCGCCATCTGCGAAAGCAGTCTGCCGTATTCCGTCAGGATGCACGCAGACCGTGAGCTATCCCTTTTAAACGCCCGTCTGCGCCGCAGTGCCCAGGTGAAATCCACCCGAATGCCGCGGACAGACAGCGGCTTTACCGTTCGACTTTCTTTAGATGACGATTTTGAGAATATCATGACGCTGGATCTTCTCGCCCCCAACGAAACGCAAGCCCAGCGGCTGGAGGACAACTTTCGCCGCCATCCGGAAAAAATCTATAACGCGATTATGAAATCTGTTCTGGACGACTATGAAACATTGGACCGAAAATCGGGCCAAAAAAACAAATAAAGGGAATCTTTCTTTTTACCCTTGCATAATCTCTCAAAATATGCTAACATATTTGGGCACTACACACGCCTTTGGAGAGTCGGCTGCGTGCCGTCCGCGCCCCGCGGTGGGTTCGGTGGGCCGTTTCGAAGAAGAAGGCGGAGGTAAAAACGAATTTTGGAGGAATGTATCAATGGCAGTCGTATCTATGAAACAACTTTTGGAAGCAGGCGTCCACTTTGGACACCAAACCCGCCGGTGGAACCCGAAAATGGCCACCTATATTTACACGGAGAGAAATGGTATTTATATCATTGACCTGCAAAAAACCGTTAAAAAGCTGGAGGAAGCGTATAATTTTGTGCGCAGCCTTCCGGAAAACAACCAATCTATCTTGTTTGTCGGCACAAAAAAGCAAGCACAGGAAGCCATCCGGGAAGAAGCCTCCCGTGTGGGTATGTATTATGTCAATGCCCGTTGGCTGGGTGGTATGCTGACGAACTTTAAGACCATGCGCGGCCGGGTAGACCGTCTCAATCAGCTCCGAAAAATGCAGGAGGACGGCACCTTTGATATGCTTCCTAAAAAAGAAGTCATCAAGCTGCAAGGTGAAATCGCCAAGCTGGAAAAATATTTGGGCGGCGTAAAGGATATGAAAAAGTTGCCCGGTGCCCTTTTTATCATTGATCCCCGCAAGGAGCGCAACGCC
Organism: Oscillospiraceae bacterium; assembly: GCA_050950425.1. Classification (GTDB taxonomy): domain Bacteria; phylum Bacillota; class Clostridia; order Oscillospirales; family Oscillospiraceae; genus RGIG529. The sequence continues at coordinate 287,431 of JBMNHO010000001.1, read as the reverse complement.
ATTGCCGAAGCCCGCAAGCTCGGCATCCCCATTGTTGCCATCGTAGACACCAACTGCGACCCCGATGAAATCGATTACGTCATCCCCGGAAACGATGACGCCATCCGCGCCATCAGGCTGATTTCCGGCGTAATGGCCAATGCCATTGTAGAAGGCAGACAAGGCATGGAAACAGGCGAAGAGGAAGCACCGGCCGGGGAAACAGCCCCGGAACAACCGGCACCTGCCGCTGAGTAATTTGAACTGTAAAGTGCCCGCCGGGGTGCGGCGGGCACTTTTTATGAATACAATTCACGGAATGATAAATGGAGGGAAAAATCTCATGGCATTTACAGCAAAAGACGTACAAGCCCTGCGCGAAGCGACTGGCGTCGGCATGATGGACTGCAAAAAGGCGCTGACCGCGTCTGGTGGTGATATGGAAAAAGCCATTGCCTTTTTGAGAGAAAAGGGCCTTGCCGCGGCGCAGAAAAAAGCCGGCAGAATCGCGGCGGAAGGTGTTGTCAGCGCCATTGTCTCCGCAAACGGGACAGGCGCCATTGTAGAAGTGAACAGCGAAACGGACTTCGTCGCCAAAAACGAGGACTTCCAAAAGTTTGTGTCCGACGTGGCGAAGATTGTGGCGGAAAAAGCACCTGCCGATCTGGATGCTTTGATGGCGCTCTCTTTCCTGGATTCCGGCAAAACCATTACGGAAATGCAGCAGGAAAAAGTGCTGACCATCGGAGAAAATATTAAAGTACGCCGTTTTGCCCGTTATGACACCGGTGTTTCGGTGCCTTACGTTCACATGGGCGGTAAAATCGGCGTTTTGGTCAACATGGAAGTGTCCGACAACTTAAAAGACAACGAGGCCGTCATTGCTCTCGGCAAAGATATCGCCATGCAAATTGCCGCTATGCGCCCGCTCTACCTGAACCCGGAAGCCGTTCCCGGCGGAGAGCTGGAAAAAGAGCGTGAAATCCAGCTTGCCAAGGCCTTGGAAGAAAACAAAGCCAAAAATATGCCCGAGGACAAAGCCCAAAAAATTGCTGAGAATATGGTCAATGGCCGGATCTCCAAGTACTACGAAGAGATCTGTCTGTTAAACCAGCCCTATGTAAAGGAAAATAAGCTTTCCGTGCAAAAACACGTGGATGCAGTGGCAAAAGAACTGGGCGGCAGCATCGCTGTCAAAGGGTTTGTTCGCTTCGAAAAAGGAGAAGGCATTGAAAAAAAGGCGGACAACTTCGCGGACGAAGTTGCCAGCATGACAAAATAATAACGAAATCTCCGTGATCCTGTTATATAATAAAAAAGGATAATAAAAAAAGCTCTCAGCTGGCGCTGAGAGCTTTTTTATTATCGTCCCTTCCCTCTCTCGAGGGCATGTTTATGAAAAACGATTAAGCTTCCTAAAATATCGGTTGAACGACTGAATGTTTTCCTTTTCTTCCTGTGTGCTGCCTGCTATCATGTCCTGAAGGATGCTTTGCATCACCTGATTGGAAAAATACTTATAAGCCGTGTTCCCCCATTTGGGCTGTACAGATTCCGCAAAATAGCTCCAGAAAGGCAGATAGGCTTCTTCCCGCAGAGCGATTCGGTATGTCTCATGGGCGCGAATCAACCCGTCTTTGCATTCATCACCGAAAAAATCACTTTCAACCATAAATGCACCGATGATACGGCGCTGGGCCTCCGGCACGTCTTTCGGCCGTTCCGTTAACAGACAAACGGCATTTGGCTTTAACCGTTCCGGAACCCGAGGCAATCCCTTGGAATATCCGCTTAAATATTTCCCGGTGGAAACCACCCAATCAGAAAAAACACGGTTTTTGTCTTGCGCTGAAATCTGGAAAACGGCTTGTGAGTTGACTATGACTTTAAAGTTCTTTGATCTTCTCTGCCGGTCTCGTTCTACTTGCGCCTTTTGTCGGCTTTCTTCTTCTTTTTTTGTTTTCTTTGTAATCATTTGATCGATGCGTCTTTGTTCTGCCTGATTCGAAAAGGCCAGGTAATCCCGAAAGGCATCCGGATAAATAAACCTCTTCTCTTTTTTCCCAAAACAGATCGTTATAACGTCATCATAAATATCTGTGATAATTCCTGTACCAAAAATATTATGCTTTACGGCATGGCCGATCATTGCCTTCTCCTTTCTGAAAGCTGAGAAAGAGCCTTGCCCGTCTTGCTTTTCCATGCAAAAGTTTGGACTCTTTCCGTTTGGATCCAAAAAACACAATGGAGTGTTGTTTTATTTACGCACTCCATCCTTAAATCCGTTTCTTGTCCCCAATTCTCAACACAATGTTATCTGTGGCTGTTTGAAGGGCAATGGTTTCCTCGCAAAGTGCCGGAATATCTTCCACAGTCAGCACCGTTCCAACGGACAAGCTCGACAGGTCGATTGTTATCGTATCGAACAAGTCTTCCGGCAGGGCTGCATACTGTACTTCAAACAGCATTTGCTCCAGAACTCCTTCCACTTTCTCCTTGTTTTCCAAGATAATGCGAGCCTTGCTGTTGACACTTTTTTTGGCGTCCAGCGCTTGGAACCCAATGTGGAGTATTTCGTCGCCGATCACACTCCGATCCACCGACTTGACAAGCCCCGGTATGGTCGTTCCTTCGTACTGAATTTTTACGGTGCTGCCTTCGTGCTTTTTACGCAGCAATTGCCTTGCCGTCTCCCTTCCCATTTGCCCCGAAATGGACTCTTCGAGGGAACTGCCATAGATTACACAAGGCACAATTCCAGAACGTCTGAGCTGCTTTGCCTTTGCCGCCGGATTTCGTTTTTCCACTGTTATACTATTCACTTGACATCCTCCTCATCGTTTGATTCTTATATCAACGGCCGTTCTCATAAAAATCGGCCTGAGTGCCCTGTGATTATAAAAAAAAAGGGCTTTCCATATGGCATCAAAATGATGCAATACCAAAAGCCCTTCTGATAGACGGTTCTTTTATCATTCAGTTTTTCTTATTATACCACAAATGCGCGCAAAAGGCAAGCCCCCGCCGCTTTCACCCGAATGCGGCGGGGTTTTTGCTTCATCATCTCTCGGCCCAACACCAGCTTTTTCTGTTGCAGCCCTATTTCCCTCCATTTTTTTGTCTGCGATGGAGCGTTTCAATCCGGCGTTGATTACGGCTCAATCAATACAAATTTCTCCGCCGGCGCATTGCAAACAGGGCAGCGGAAGTCCGGCTTCAGAAACTCAGCCTCGTGAATATACCCACAAACCGTGCAGCGGTATTGATTCATCGCAACAGTGCGGTAAACCGTTGCTTGGGGCGGGGCGCTTTTGCCGCGGCTGGCAAGCCCCTCCAACGTCAAGACAGACCCGTCAGAAAACACTTCCGCCTCCGTTGCTTCTCCTACGAACAGGATGAAGTTCCCGATTTCTATTTTGTCTATCACCCGGCAGCTCACACGGGAGAGCATATGCTCTTTCAGGTAGGGGTTTCCCGCTGCATCCAGCTGAACATCATAAGACGCAAATTTATCTCCGGCGCGGCCGGATTTGTAGCCAAATGCATTGACGATTTCTTCCGGACAATCCGCCGACAGAAGCGTCACGCAAAAACTGTTTGCGCTGGTGACTGCCTTGCAGGTTTCGTTGTCCTGATTGACTGTAATCGTAAATTTCGGCGGGCGAGACGAAGTTGCCTGGTGGAATGAGTTTATAATACATCCCTGCTGTTTTCCATTTGCAGCAGCCGACAACAAACATAATGTGTAGTCCATTTTACCATATGCATTTCGATCCATAAATTTTCCCTTCCTTTTTCGGTGGCGGTAAAAGCCGCGCCTGAATGATTTATATTCCAATGGGATTATCATACTACAAATTTTTAGAAATAGAAAGCGTTTTTATACCATCGACATCCACCTTTCCCCCTTCCTGTCCTTCTTTCTTTGGAAAGACATGCTCCCTTCTGTCCGATGGGCTGCTATCTCCAAATGGGCATCAACGAAGCCACAAAAAACAGAAACCACGCAGTGCCGCAAATGAGCCATTTGCGGCGCCAATGAAAAAAGAAACGAACACATCCCCGCGTCAAGCGCGAAACGGAGCAGGGGCGGATTTCTTTTGTTCCCACCACATCCCCCTGCAAGGCCAGATGCTCCATCGCGCATACCACAGCCCAAACATCGCAGCGATCTGTTAACACGGTCCACCAGTCCTCTTTCCAGCCCGGCTGATCAGATATGTAACATAAAAGCTCCAAAATCGTATCTGTCCCGTTTTCCAATAAGATGGCCTCTTCCGGCACCCCCCGATCCATTAAATATGCCCTCATTCCTTCCGCATCAGGCGGACGCAAGGGGTTTGGCGGCTCAGATCCCGCCAAAACCCATTTCACTTCTTCAGGTTTCCAGCCTCGCAGCGCCTTTTTCAGACGGGATGTCCTTGTGTCCACGCTCGGTTCCCCCGCCTCTTCCTCAATAATCCCGTCTGCCAAAACACAGAACGCGTCTTTCGGAAAAACGGAAAAATAGAGGAGGGAGATCAAAAACAAAATGAATAAAACAGACACGAAGCCTGCGAGGAAAACCAAGCTGTACAATAGGCCGGACCAAGCTGTTCCAAGCGGGGCGAAGAGCAAAATCAGAACAACCGCCGGGGCAAGCCCCGCCAGAATCCCAGCGATAGGGAAAAACGGAAGTCCCCTCTCCTTTTTTCTCGTTCGGCAAGACACCCCGGCGGCCAAAAAAAGGCCTGCCAAGCACAAAAGGCCAATCGGCACAACCATCAAAGCAAACCAATACACCCCACGCCATACTGCGTGGAGTCCACCCCGCCAAAACAAAACGCCGCCCCATATGAGTAGCAACCCAACTCCGGTTCCAACCCAGAAGGCAACCCGCCGAGGCATGCGGTATAACCCGTATCCCGACGCGCAAGTCAACAAAAAAAGCAGTGTCAAAACCCAAATGCTCATTATCTTCCTCCCCTACCCACGCCGGATGTCAGCCTTGTCTCCTGTTACTTCCATTCCAGAACATAGATTTATTGCAATTTAAGTATACTATAAATGGATCAAAAAACAAACTTTCTTTTATCGCAAAAAACGGATGCCTCGGGCTTCTCCTGTTTCATACATCTGGGCATTCGCTTTTTTCTATCGTCGTCCTTTACGGGCAATGGTGACACCGTTTCTATCTTGTTTATTGTAGCAACTCCGCTTTATCCCTCCTTCGTCATTCATATCTTCAGAATCAAAAGCACGCTTGAAACCCCATAAACCTTATGGTATAATGGGTTTATAAATGGAGGGGTCGCGATGATTGTCTCAACAAAAGGGCGGTATGCCCTTCGTGTCATGATGGATTTGGCGGAACACCAGTCGGACGGGTATGTTCCACTGAAGGAGATTGCCGCCCGGCAGGAGGTTTCCGGAAAATATTTAGAAGCAATTTTAAGGGTGCTGGTGCGGGAGCGACTGCTCATCGGGCTTCGGGGGAAAGGCGGCGGCTACCGGCTGAGCAAGCCGCCGGAGCAATATACAGTGGGGAGCATCCTGCGATTAACAGAGGGCAGCTTGGCCCCGGTCGCCTGTTTGGAGCCCCACGCGGAACAGTGTCCCCGTGCCTCCGGCTGCCGCACTTTGCCCTTGTGGGGAAAATTTCATCGGCTCGTCAATGACTTTTTCGACGGCTATACCATTGCCGATTTGATGGGGTCTGATCAGCCGGGGAATGAGTATGTCATATGATCCATTGCACCGCCAAAGACAAAAAGGGTTCCGCGCAACGCCTGCTCTGCGCGGAACCCTTAATGCGTGTATTCTTGTTTCACCCGCAGTGCATCTTCTTGCGGTAAAGCCACGCACAGCTGACGATCTGCACGATGCCGGCCAGCGCCAGGAGCCCGGCGATGGCGATGCTATAGCCCGTAGGCGTTGCGAAGGAAAAAACAGACACAACGGAGAGCATAGAAGAAAGCGCCGCAAGCACCCAAAGCTCTATGTTCCGGGTTTCACATCTAGTCTTCCACCCGTTCCACAGACTGGCCAACAGCCATGCCACAGCGAAGAGAAACGTCCCCATCGGCGCCACATGCCCATATGCAACCAGCCCCAGAAAATAATAGGGATGATAAGAAAACGTCAATGATCCAATGGTCGGGCAGGCCATCAAAACAACGGCTGCCAGGATGAGAACACAGCTCCCAAGCAAAAGGAGCCTTTTTTTGTTTTGCTGCCTGTCCGGGGCTTTCCTTTGCTCCATTGTTTTTCTTTCCTTTTAATATCCCGATTCCAATCTGGATACTTATTCCACCCATTGACCGCCATCGTATCATATCTTTCCGATCTCGTCAATCGCATCTTGTGCAATTGCATCGCATCAGCCTTGCGATGCAAACGAAAAACCCTCATAGAGCGTACGCTCTATGAGGGTTTTGACTGCACCCAGAGTCAGCCCCTGTCAGCTGCATCTGTACAAACAGGGTTCCCCCCGCATAAGCCGACAAGGTATCCAAATGTAACTAGCAGCCGCAGCTGCTGCCACACCCGCTGCCACAGCTATTGCCGCAACTGCCGCCAAAGCCGCCGCAGCCAAACAGGATAATTAGGATGAGGATGATCCACAGGCCGCTACTGCCGCCGCCACCACAACTATTATTACTGCAACACATCAGTGCCGAACCTCCTGTTAAATATGTTTAAAACCGTTTCTTTCGGTCTCAGTTCATTTTATGCGGTTCGTCACAAGAGGTGCGGTGGAATGAAAGATTTTCGCTTATAAAATTCGGTTGCTGGTCACAGAAGCCATGATCCGTTCCACTTGGGTCTTTTGAAGTGCGCCTTGGGCATCCAGATAAGTCAAAAGTGTCTCCCCTGTCTTTCTCTGGGCCAGCAAGCCGTAGTACGACAGGTACACCATCTGCGCCCGGTAAAACGGCTGGCCGGTCAGTTGGGTCCGCTCCCCCGCTGTTATAACCCCTGCTGTTTTTGCTTTTTCCAGAGATGTGTCCCATGTGAACTCCCCATCTGCGTCCCGATATCCCAAGGAACGGAGCAAAAAGGTCATGTATTCCGCCGCGCCAATTTCCTGATAGGTGCCGAACGATGTTTTGGACACACCGGTGGTGTATCCTTTTTCATAGGCGTAAGCCACATACCCGTTGCACCAATCCGGCACATCGGTGAATGGATGGGGCGTTTTGCGGGAGAGTGCCTCTTCTTCCTGCCCCAGCATGCGGAGGAACATAATCAGCCCCTCGATCCGGTTCCCTTTGTCTTCCAGCGCGTACCCCGAGCCGATGGATATGTCCTTTCCTTTGAACAAGCCGATTTGCCGCAACGCATCGGCCAGCTGGTTATAGTCGGTCTGTGTGCTTTTTTTCAGCGTATAAAAGCCGTCTATAGAGACCACCGCCGTATCAGACTGCACCACAAAGCTGGGCTTGGCGTTTTCCCCCGTCAGATAGCGCTGCTGGGGCACAAGCGCCGTGCCGCTTGCCACCGTTTTTCCGGAGGTAACATCGATCATCGCCCCGCCGGAAAAAGAAACAGACAGCTTGCCTGCCCACAGGATGGCCCCCGTCCCTGTTATGCCGGAGATGACATCGCCCTTTTTCAGCCGCATTTCCAAAAATCCATTCGCATGCAGATATCCTTTTTGACCAGGCAATCCAGAGCCGGCCGCCCCCCCGGACGCAAGTTTCGCATCCAGATAATCCAGCGCTTCTTCGTACGCCGCATCCCCTGCAGTCTCAATCTTTTCCTGGGCCGTGCGAAGGACAGACGTCAAGTAGGTATCGTTTAAATAATGCAGCGAAATCAGAGGGTCTGATGCCGATCCGCCCAGCACTGCGGCAAGCGCGACCACCCCAAGGCCCCCTGCTGCCAGGAGCAGGCTCAGAAGCTTTTTTTTCATCTCTGGTTCCTTTCTTTGGAGAGAGCCGACCCGCCCGCCGAGGGTCGGCTCCGTTTCGTCCCTTCTACGCTTTGTTTGTCACTTCTACTTTTAGCTTTTGTACGAACTCCTCCGTGGTCATTACACCCAAGTCGCCACCGTTTCTGGAACGAACCGCCAAAGTCCCTTCCGCTACCTCCTTGTCGCCCAAAACAATCATATAGGGCACTTTTTGCACCTGGGCTTCTCGAATCTTGTAGCCAATTTTTTCATTCCGATGGTCTGTCTCCACCCGGAAGCCTGCGTTTTTCAGCGTAAAAGCGATCTGATCGGCATAGTCTGCCGTCCGGTCGGTGATGGGCAAAACCGTCACCTGAACCGGAGCAAGCCAAGCGGGAAACGCACCGGCATAATGTTCGATCAAAATACCGATGAACCGCTCCATGCTGCCGAACGCCACCCGGTGAATCATAACCGGGCGATGCTTCTCTCCGTCTGATCCCGTATAAGTGAGGTCAAACCGTTCCGGCATCTGAAAGTCCAGCTGGATGGTGCCGCATTGCCAGGTCCTTCCGAGGGAGTCCTCCAAATGGAAGTCAATTTTTGGCCCGTAAAACGCGCCGTCTCCGGGGTTTACCACATAGTCCATGCCCCGGGTCTCCATCACCTGACGCAACGCGTTCTCTGACAGCTCCCGCATCTCCTCTGACCCGATAAAATCATCCGGACAGGTGGAAAGCTCCACGTGATATTTGAAACCAAACACTTTATAAATGCTGTCAATCAGCTCAATGACCCCGGCAATTTCCCCGGGAATTTGCTCCGGCGTCATAAAGATATGAGCGTCGTCCTGGGTAAAGCTGCGCACACGGAACAAGCCGTGCAACGCGCCGGACAGCTCGTGGCGGTGTACCTGGCCCAGCTCTGCCACCCGGCGAGGCAGATCCCGGTATGACCAGGGCTTTCGCTTATAAGCCAACATCCCGCCGGGACAGTTCATGGGCTTGATGGCATACCCTTCTCCGTCAATCTGGGTAAAATACATATTTTCTTTGTAATGTTCCCAGTGTCCGCTGCGGTGCCATAGCTCCTCGTTCAAAATCAGAGGTGTGCGAATTTCTTCATACCGCCACTTTGCGTGTACTTCTCGCCAAAATGTCTCCAGCTGGTTGCGTAAAATCATGCCTTTGGGGAAGAAAAACGGAAATCCCGGGCCTTCATCCATCAGGGCAAATAAATCCAGCTCCCGGCCCAGTTTTCGGTGGTCCCTTTTCTTTGCTTCTTCCATCCGGGTGAGATATTCTTCCAGATCCGCTTTTTTCAAAAATGCCGTTCCATAAATTCTCTGGAGCATTTTCCGGTCAGAGTCGCCCCGCCAATACGCCCCTGTGCAGGAAGTCAGCTTCAGTGCCTTGATTTTCCCCGTGGCGGGCAAGTGGGGGCCGGCGCAAAGATCCACGAACTCCCCCTGTTGGTAAAATGATATCGTGGCGTCTTTCGGCAAATCCTGAATCAGTTCTACTTTATAAGACTCGCCGTGTTCTTCCATAAAGCGGATGGCCTCTTCCCGGGGGAGGTTGAACTGCTCCAGCTTTAAATTTTCCTTGACGATTTTCTTCATCTCGGCTTCCAATTGCTCCAGGTCTTCCGGAATGAACATATGGTCGCAGTCGATGTCATAATAAAACCCGTCTTTGATGGCGGGGCCAATGGCCAGCTTGGCCTCCGGATACCGCCGTTTCACCGCCTGAGCCAGCACGTGGGACGCCGTGTGCCGCAGCGCGTCTTTCCCCGCCTGATCTTCCCAGGTCAGAATTGAAAGGGCGCCGTCTTGCTCAATGGGAAGCGTCAAACTCCTGGGCACGCCGTCTACCTCGCAGGCCAAGGCAACCCGGGCCAGCCCGCTGCTGATGGACTCTGCCACTTCAAGCCCTGTGATCCCCGCCTCCCGATGGATCACAGTGCCGTCCTTTAACGTCAATTGGATCATGTTTCTGTTCTTCCTTTCTTTCCAAGGGGTAAAAAAACTCACCCCTGAATTTCTTCAGGGGTGAGATAAAATCCCATGGTTCCACCCTGCTTGAAGCCGCAATCAAGTCGGCTCCCGCTTCATTGCGCTGTAACGGGCGTACCCGGCCCGGTCTACTACGCTGCGCGGTTCGGCGGGCGGCTCTAGGGTGGTGGCACATGCGTTCTCCCGCAAAGGGCGTTTCAGCCAAGCGTCCTTCTCTCTGTGCGTTTCTCTGCATTTACGTCCCTATCATTGCCTTTTGATACATTTATGATAAATATGATTTACTGTATCATAAACTGTTTTTCCTGTCAAGCATCACTGCGCCGGAACATGGGCAAAAACCGTCTTTTCTGTGGATTCGTACACAGGCCGATACACTTCAAACACGCCCTCTTCCGCATATGTTTCCATCCCCTCACACTAGGTTTTCCATGCGTCCCGCAGCGCCCGATATGTTTCTAGGTGATCTGGTTTTCCCCCTTCCTATCCCACCCCGCCATGACATCCGATTTTTGAATCATCCAAAGGAAAAAGCGGCGTCTTGTCCTGGCTTGCCGATTGTGGTATCATAAAAATACTCCTATTTCTGCTAAACAACAATTGACTGCGAGGTGTTTTCTTCCCATGCGCGTTATCGCACACATTGAGGGTGATTTTAAAACAAAGTTCGGCGTTCCCCGTCAAAGCGGCCTTGTGGATACGCTGGAAGCATCCATCGTCTTCGAGCCGGGTTATCGCAATCCAGACGCGCTGCGCGGCCTGGAGTCCTTTTCGCACATTTGGCTTCTCTGGCAGTTTTCAGAAAACGTACAAAGCGGCTGGTCTCCCACGGTCCGGCCGCCCCGGTTGGGGGGCAATGCCCGTTTGGGCGTCTTTGCCACCCGTTCCCCTTTTCGGCCGAATGCCATCGGCCTTTCCTCCGTCCGTCTGAACCGCATCGATCTGCACACTCCTTCCGGCCCTATCTTGCATGTTTCAGGCGCCGATTTGATGGACAAAAGCCCGATCTATGATATCAAGCCGTATCTTCCTTACACAGACTCCCACCCAGAGGCCATTTGCCATCCCGCGTTTCAGGCCGATAAACCGCTTCTTTCCGTTTCCTTCCCGCCGGATCTGCTCCGTCTGATTCCGGAAGAGCGGCAAAAAGCCCTCATTGATACGTTGGAACAAGACCCCCGGCCTTCATACCACGCAAAGCCCGACCGGGTCTACGGCCTTTCGTTTCATACATTCGATATTCAATTCACCGTTTCCCACCATCAGCTCACTGTGTGCAACGTCATCGACCTGTCCGGAAAGCGGAATCCATAAATGGCGCGCGAGGTTCTTTGCTTTTTCTCCATTCGCCGCATTTTGCCCATGCGTGAAGGGCAGCGAAATCTGCGCGCCTCTTCCCGCTGACGGTTTTGGGCAACGTGGCTGCAATGGGTCGGCTGCAAAGTAAAGAAATGCCGAGGAAGCTATGGGATCGGCCTTTGGTGCGCTCGTCGGCAGCAAGGTCCTCCGATGGGGTCTCAACAGGGAGGATCTGTAAAAATCAAACCATAAAATGGAGGTAGTATGGATGAGAAATGGAAACGTTTCCCCCGCCCGCAAAGAAAAACGAGGATTGATCGCAACACTCATAACGGCAAACCTGCTGATGGCGGTGGTAGGCATTGTTACCATCATACCCAATCTTCGGGGTGTGCCAGAGAAGGCGGAAACTCCGGTTGCACAGGGCTCGGCCCTGCCTACTGCCACAGAACAGGAGACCACAGCGGGGACAAAAGAAGAAAACACGCCCGCTGTAAGCAGTGAAAGTCAACCGCCGGAGGAAACAAACGCCAGTCTGTCTACGGAAGAGCGCCCTGATATGGAGAGTTTCCTGTGGTACACGGAGGATGTGCGTTATAACGGCGTTCCCGCGGATGCGGAAACCATAGACAAGCTAAGCCCCCTTAGCGGCGGCTGGAAAGCGTTTATCATTTACGACCCGGACGATGCCTATGACTCCAGCGCCTATGAATTTCTAAACATTTCCCTCACGGGTACGGCAGACGATCTTCGCCTTACCCTCGACTGGTATCTCATCTTTTGGTCAAACGAGGGGGAAAGTTTCGACGAAACTGACATGGAGAATACCATATTCAATGGCAAATGGGAAGACGGCGGTCTATGGGCTTCCGGCATGGGGACGATACGCCTGACACAGTTCTATTCCCTGGGCGATAAACAGTACGCCGTTGGCACGATGGATACGCCCAACGGGATACCGGCGCTCATCGCGCTGGTGCGACCATAAGGAGGGGTGGAAATGGGAAAATATTGCGCGAATTGCGGTAATCAAATGAGAGATGGTGCCCTCTACTGCGGCAAATGTGGCGCATCTGCCGCCGGCACGCCCCCGCCGCAGCAAAATTATGCACCATCCGGACAGAAGATATACTCAGGTTCGAACACACCACCGAAAAGTGCAGCGCGGCGGCGTGGCGGAAGCCATGTGCTTTGCGTTGTACTCTCGATTGTGCTTTTGCTGCAAATTGTTGCTGTGGCCTTGTATGGCTGGCCGGGTTTTGCGGTAAAAAGCGGAGCCAATAAGGGTGAGCCCGGCAGGGAAACCGCCATCAGGGAAACAGACGGCGTGATCGGTTTTTCTGATATCAGGTTAAAAAGCAACGATTACAAAGCCAAGCCTTTTACGATAGATGTCGGGCCTGAAAACACAATCGCGAAATCAAATGGAATCGTCGTGGATTTCGGTGCGTTCAATCTCTCAGAAGATGAAACGCTTCACATCAAAGACCTCGGGATAAAAACGGACGAAAAATATGGAATCTCCGCCCACTGCTATGATTTCCACATAGAAGATACGGAAGAGTTCCCCACATTGGTGTCCATCACACTGCCGTATGAACAGATGGAAAATGCGGCAGACCGGCTGTTTGTGCAGTATTATCATGAAGATTCAAACACGTGGGAGCTTCTATATTCCGAGCTGAATGAAGCAGACAACACCATCACCTTTTACACCGACCACTTTTCCACATATGCGTTGTTTGACTATTTCGAATATACAGCGGGGTACAACAGCGGCCCGCTTGCAAAAGTGGCCTTCAACTCCGCAAAGCTTGAGAAGGCGCTAAATAGCGCTTCCGCAGACGCAGAGATCTTTTTTCGGATGCTGAAAAAAAACTCGGCAGAGGACAGCGGATTGATTGATGTCGCGCTTGATTCATTGAATTTGTCCGGTTACATTGTTTCGGCATCTGACAATACGGTGAAACTCATCTCCACATCTGGATTTGTATCGCAGGAATTATCCAAGACGCTAGGAAAAAAGCTGGGGAAAATCGGTGCCGGAATGGTTGCCATTAAAGTGGGACTTAGCTGGTATGAGTCCGGAAATGTGACGGATGCGCTGAAGGCCCATCGGTACGATTTGGCTGAGCTCGGCTTGGGCGTCGTCGGCTCTTCCCTCGGTTTGACTCCTTTTACCATTGCGGCGGCGGGAATTTGGATCCTTGGTATGGCGGATCAAGAGGTTACCAATGTATATAACCAGGGTTATGACGGCCCCATAGAGCACGCATACCAGTATTTCACATGGGAATACGTCTCCTATTCCAACTACAGCCGGTCGTTTGGCTGCACGCTACCAAGCAAGATGCCGGCAAGGGCATATTTTGATGATATGAAAGACGCCGAAATCGTAAGCAAGGGCCATGTTTGGGCACGGCTCCTAAAGCAGGCGTTTTTGAAACACCGCAACGAGCCCGTGAAAATATTTCAAGCGTTTGACAAACTGGTGGATGATTATACAAGCGTGTTTTGGAAGCTAAAGCCGGGGGTTCGTAAGCTGATTGCCGAGGATATCCACCGGGCGGACGCATGGGAAGAGCCAAGCGCAGCTGAGATCGCAAAGCAAAAAGAAAAACTAAAGGGAATTACAAATTATCGTCTGCGAAAACTGTATGCCTGCCTTTATGACCGCTGCATTTTAGACGCGAAGCAGAGGCTTCTTTGGGAAATGGCGGATCTTCAAGAACAGCTGAATACGGTGACCGAATTTAGTGTTTTTGTGTCTGATGAAAACGGGAAGGAACTTCCGTTAAGCAAAACGAAATACAAAGAGTACATCGCCGCCTTTGCAGCATCCCCCCAAGATAAGCCTACCATATGGAGCTGGATGCCGGGAAGGGAAGACAAAAGCACGTTTCAATGCACCCTTTATAACTACCTTGCCATGGACTCACCTTCGTGTGTGAAATTTTATCCGACGTGGGAGGATCAAGTCAACGACAAAGCTGCCTTTTCGCTTCCTTTCACGTATGACCAGCCTTCCGTGAAGCTGACATTGGAAAACGCGGGGATTGACGCCAAGTGGTTTACGGGTGGCTGGAACACCGTTCGTTCCGACAACACAGATTCAGGCAATGCTGAATTTGATTTGTTTATTGAAATTCTCGATGGTACGAACTGCACTTATCGTTTTAATTACGGTGGAAGACCAACGACAAAATATCAAACAACCACTTATGTTTTTGATCCTGTCAAGCGAACGCTGGAAATGGATACGCTTGACGTGGGAAACCTTGTTTTGACTGCGTATGACAAGGATGAGGGCGCATACGGCAAGGACTTTATCCGCGCCAATTTCGGAGAGCGTTATGTACGCGTCAAATAAATAAGGAGACCCGCCTACGGCCAGGAAAAAGGCAGCAAAACGCCTCTTCCTCATCTGTGCCGTGCTGCTTTTTGCCATGTATGTCAGCCTTTCCACCCTCACACGGGCAATCTGGGGTCACACCGCCGTGGGTACGGTAGACAGCTATAACAGCCGGCTGGAAAAACAATCCCGCCGCCGCCATACAACATCAGAAGAGGTGCCGATATGTTTTGCTCAAACTGTGGGACCCGGTTCACAAAGGATGCGACCTTTTGCCCGAACTGCGGCATGAAAACACAGCAGAATAACGCCAATCTGTGCGCTTCCTGCGGGGCTGCGATGCCGGGGGAAACCGTGTTTTGCATTCATTGTGGCACTGCTGTAAACAACGGAGAAAAATGCCCGCCGCAGGCAGACCCCATCTTGCCGCAGAGCAAGATTCTTATCGGGTTTTCGGATCGATACAATCATCCGGAAATCCTCGAGGCCGCGCGGAAAAACAGAAGGGCCACCAACATTTTTATGTGGATATTGATCTCCGCTTCCCTCATCGGCTTTCCTGTTGCCGGGTTGCTGATGGATGATTTCCCTTTTGAGGAGTCTGTTGTCGTCGGTGCGTGCATCGCCCTTGTGGTGCTGACCGTCGGTTTGCTTGCCCTGTCCGGAACGAAACGGCCCATATGGGAAGGTGCCGTCACCAACAAGTCCAGCAAAAAGAAACACGAACAAAGAGACGGTTCATCAATTGTCTATTCGCAATTCACGGTGACAATCATTACCGATGCGGGAAAGAAAAAGACCATCGTGGAAAAGGATAGTCGGCGGATGATGTACGACTATTTGACTGTGGGAGACAAAGTGAGGTATCATCCCAAATTCGGTACGTACGAAAAATTTGATAAATCGAAAGACCGCATCATCTACTGCAACGTGTGTTCCATGATGAACCCCGTACAAAACGACCGCTGTAAGCGGTGCAGCAATCTGCTTTTTAAATAAAAGGGAGGTCTTTGAAATGAACCAATTTGATTCTTTGCTGGCGGCGGCTGAATATGCCGTCGCACGCTGCGCCGGCTGGAGCTTTGCCTATTCCGATGAGGAATACGACAAACATAGTCTGCTCGGCATCGCTGAAATACATGATGAAGAAAACCCTGCCGATGAGGGCAGCTTTTATGTAGCGCTTCCCGGTGGGTCGATCGGTTTTTGCATGGATGGCGAGGATATAGATTGGCTGTTTCTCCCCAACCCGGCCACCGGTGAAGACCTGCCCGCCAGATTTACGGCAGCCGCGCAGGCCAAGTTTTGCTCCAAGTGCGGAAACCCGGTCATCCCCGGCGCCCGTTTTTGCGGGGCCTGCGGCGCACGGCTTGGCTGACAAATGGGACCATCAAGCGGGAGCGGGATAATGTTTTCGTCCAGGAGCCGCATAAGCGCCCCCTGCTTGCAAAGTGCGCCCCGCAGCCTTCCCTTTGGCCAGACGGTGCCCGTACGGCAAGCAAAACACAAGAAAAAGCCAGCAACCCACGATGGTTGCTGGCTTTTCACTGGTGGACGATATGAGGATCGAACTCACGACCTCTGCGTTGCGAACGCAGCGCTCTCCCAGCTGAGCTAATCGCCCAAATGATGAAAATTTATTTGGCTTTACCGCTACAAATCGGACATAACCCGCCGAAACTGAAGTGAGACAAAACCCCGTACACATTGCTCCCCCAACAGAACCGCAGGTTCACGCTTATTTTCGCTTGATGGGAGCTTGCTGCCGGAGACGGAGAAACACAAATAAGTCCCAGGGGGTTTTTCTTCCGATATCGCACGGTATGATACATAAAGGAACAAGGATTATTATACTCGGTTTTTCCGTTAATTGCAAGAGCGAATTGAAAATATTTCCCCTTTTGCGCAGGGAATAGAAAAGCGGCCCTTTCTTTTTGAAAGGGCCGCTTGCTCACTCTTTGTTACCGGAGCGTGCAATCTGCCTTACTGCTGTTCCTTGATGCGTGCAAAGCAATCGCTGCAATACACAGGTCTGTCAGATTTCGGCTCAAACGGAACTCTTGCTTCTCCGCCACAGGCAGCACACACAGCAATGAAGTGTTCTCTGGGCGCTCTGGCTGCATTTTTACGAGCGTCGCGGCAGGATTTGCAGCGCTGGGGCTCGTTCTGGAAGCCTCTTTCTGCGTAAAACTCCTGCTCGCCAGCGGTGAATACGAACTCCTGGCCGCATTCCTTACAGGTAAGTGTCTTGTCCTCGTACATTTTCTAACCCTCTCTTTGAAAAAGTCTTCGCCCTCGTACGGAATTGCACCGACTGATTTTGCACACTCCTGTGTGCTTTGGGCATATATGCGTGGTTCAGCCTGCGCTGAATTCGCCTGGATCATTGGCGCGCCAATTTGCGCCTAACACGCTGGACTGCGTTGTCTACCGACTTAACAGAACAGCCAATTTCGGTTGCAATCTCGGAATAAGATAACCCTTTTAAATACGTTTCCAAAACCATTTGCTCGTGATCAGACAAGCAATCTTCAATGGTACCCAACAACTCAACATGGGCCTCTTTTTGAAGCAACAGCGTCTCCGGGTCATCATTCTTAGAGAATCCGCGTGCAACAGATCGGTCGGTCAATTCCTGCAACTGAGGATGTTCAAAGGGGATATATCGATTCAAGGGCGTATGCTTATCTCGCGCCGCAGCCCGAATGGCAGAATAAATCCTGCTACGCATACACAACTCCGCATAGGTATGAAACGACGCATTTTGGGACGGATCATATTCCCGTATTGCTTTCAGCAAACCTACCATGCCTTCCTGGATCAAATCTTCGCTGTCCCCGCCTGCCAGAAAATATGGTCGCACAAAAACGCGCACCAAACGGGCATAGCGCAGGATAAGCGTTTCTTCCGCAATACGGTCGCCTGATGCGGCACGATTACACAGCGTCTCATCGCTTGTGTCCAGAAAAGGGTCGTGGAACTCGCCCAAAGTGATAAACTCCTTCTATAACAATTTTCATTATAGGCTTTGAAGTGCGGCTCTGTCAAGTCTTTTTGTAAAATATTTTTAGGATTCCTCTGTCATTTGGCACCTTTTTGTATCATCTGACCTGAATTCCCCTCTATTTTGAGCCAATAAATTCAAAACAATGTGTTGTTGACACCATTTATCTCATTTTTCACAATTGCAGTTGTTCCGCACCCGGCGGCTCCAGATGCAAATGTTCGTATGCCTTCCGCGTCACACAACGCCCCCGGGGCGTTCTGGTTAAAAACCCTTTTTGCAACAAATACGGCTCATACACGTCCTCCAGCGTCACAGGCTCTTCGTTGATGGTCGCCGCCAGCGTCTCCAACCCCACAGGCCCCCCGCCATAATTTTCAATCATGCTGCTCAGCATGCGCCGGTCAATGGCGTCTAGGCCAAGGTAATCGACCTCCAAGGCCGTCAGCGCCGCGTCTGCCACCGCTTGAGTGATGACCCCGTCGGCCCGTACTTGGGCAAAGTCCCGAACCCGGCGCAGCATCCGGTTGGCAATCCTCGGTGTCCCCCGGGAACGGGATGCGATCTCCATCGCCCCTGCCCCCTCAATCGGCACATTCAAAATGCCCGCGCTGCGACCCACAATTTCCGAAAGCTCCTCCGACGTATACAGCTCCAGCCGCAGCGTAACGCCAAACCGATCCCGCAGAGGGGCGGAAAGCTGCCCTGCCCGAGTCGTTGCGCCAATCAACGTAAATCTGGGCAAATCCAGACGGATCGAGTTGGCGGAAGGTCCCTTCCCGATGATAATGTCGATGGCGTAGTCCTCCATTGCGGGGTACAAAATCTCCTCCACCGCACGGTTTAACCGATGGATTTCGTCCACAAACAGCACATCTCCCTCGTTTAAGTTGGTAAGCAGCGCCGCAAGATCCCCTGCCTTTTCGATGGCCGGCCCCGAGGTGATGCGAAGGTTCACGCCCATTTCTGTGGCAATGATCCCCGCAAGGGTCGTTTTGCCCAAGCCGGGCGGGCCGTGGAGCAGCACATGGTCCAGCGGCTCTGCCCGCATTTTGGCGGCTTCGATAAAAATGGAGAGATTCTCCTTGGCCTTTTCCTGCCCGATGTATTCCGAAAGCTTTTTGGGACGCAGAGAATATTCCGCTTCGTCTCCCGGAAGCAGCGTGGTGCTGACAATCGGCTCCTCTCGCTGAAACTCCGTATCTGAAAAATCAATGCTCATTGTTTTGAACCCTTCTGTTCCCCCAATTTACTGGAACTTGTTCAGGCGTTTGAGCGCCTGTTTGATGATTTCCTCCAATGTCAGCGCTTCTGCGTCCAGCCCGCGCAGGGCAGTGGACACCTCCGCGGCGGAATAACCCAGGACTGAAAGCGCGGCGGCCGCTTCCCCGCTTTTGCTGCCCGCTTGAACATCAGCAACAAGGGTCTTGCCCTCTCCTGTACCGATTTGCCCTTTGCTCAATTTGTCTTTCAGCTCCAAAATAATGCGCTGGGCAATTTTTTTTCCGATGCCCTGGGCAACTCTCAATGCCTTTTCTTCTCCCGTGATCACAGACATGGCAAATTGTTCCGGGGAATTGGCGGACAAAATGGAAAGGGCCGCTTTGGGACCGACGCCCGACACGCCCAAAAGCAATTTAAAGCAGCCCAACTCACTTTGGCCGGAAAAGCCATACAGGTCGAACACGCCTTCCCGCACGTGCAGGTACGTATATAGCTTTGCCTTTCCCCCCGTCTCCAGCCCCGCCAGCGTGTAGGCCGAGGTGGCGCAGTCATACCCCACGCCGCCGCAGTCGATCACGGCACGGTACGGCTCTATATGCGCCACCGTTCCATTGATATAATAAAACATTGGTTTTCTCCTGTTCTCTCGTTGTCCTAATCTGTTCCCACCAGCCGCAAAAGTGAGGAGGACGCCCGCCCGTGGCAGAGAGCCACGGCCAGCGCGTCCGCAGCGTCATCGGGCCTTGGTATTTTCTCCAGACGCAGCAGCCGCTGGGTCATTTTCATCACCTGCATTTTTTCCGCCCGGCCATAGCCCACCACCCCCTGCTTCACTTGCAGGGGGGTGTATTCATACAAGGGAACGCCGCATTTTTCCGCCGTCATCAAAATGACGCCCCGGCCGTGGGCAACGGAGATGCCGGTTTTGACATTGGTGTTGAAAAATAGCTCCTCCACCGCAATGGCCTCCGGCCGGAACATCTCGATGAGCTGCTCCAAATCCATTGAAATTTGCAGTAATCTCGCGGAAAGCCGCCTTCCCGGCGGGGTGCTGATCACCCCGTATTGAATCATTTTATGGGCGTTGTTTTCCGTTTGAATCACGCCGAACCCAATGGTGGCAATGCCGGGGTCAATTCCTAAAATGACCAAAGGATGCTCCTCTCATTTCTCATTTCTCTTTATCTGTTTCATTTCAGTACCACGTTTTCTTCGCCCAGCACATCGCGCAGTTCCTGCATCAATGCCGGGTGGAGCAAGCAGCGCCCGCCCAGCTTTTCTCGTGTATCCGCACAGTAGAGAACAACCTTTTCCCCCCCGGGGAACATAAAAAACAGACGTTTCAAGTGTTCCATTTCCCCGCAGGTTTGTGATGGCAGCCGCAGGTAAAGCGTTTTCCCCTGCTCCGGCTTCCTCTCGTCCGGTTCTTTCGTTTCGGGTGCATGCTCCAATCCTTTTTCCAACAGTTGAATGGAATCCACCAGGATCTGGGGGTCCTTCTCGTCCCGGGCGGACACACGCCCTGTCACCAGCACCGGTGTGTTTTCCGCCAAAGCGCCCCGATGCTCCGACAGCACCCGGGCAAACACCAAAAGCTCGATGGCGCCGGTATTGTCTTCCAGCGTAACATATGCCATAACAGAGTCATTTCTGGTTGTTTTGGTTTTCATGGCTGTGATCACTCCGGCTGTGGTGATCTTGTCCCCATCCTGCACCGGCCGCTCCCCCGGCATACCTTCCCGGGTCTCTTCTCGAAACGCTTCCAAAAGCATACCGATGGGGATGGCGTTTCTCTGCTTGACCAAGTTTCGGTACTCATCCATCGGGTGTCCGGATAAATACAGCCCCGTGGTTTCCTTCTCCATGGCCATTTTTTCCCGGAGGGAACATTCCGGCCGTCTGCGCAGGATTCCCTCCGGCTCCTGCATTCCCGCTTCGCCAAATAAGTTCAGCTGCCCTTCCAGATTGCGGCGCAAGTCTGTGCCGATCTGCTCCAGCATTCCGGGGTATTCTTCCAGAAGCGTCGCCCTGGTTTCCCTGAAACAATCCAGCGCACCGCATTTGATGAGATTTTCCAGCACCCGGCGATTGAGCTCCTTCTGGAACAGCCGCTTGCAAAAGTCAAAGGGAGAGAGGAACGGGCCGTTTGCCTCCCGCTCCGCCAGCAGCGTCTGGATAAACCCCCGGCCCACACCCTTCACCGCCACAAGGCCAAACCGGATGTTGTCCCCCTCTACGGTAAACTGATCCCGGGAGCGGTTCACATCCGGCGGCAAAAGCCCGATGCCGCATGCCCTGCACTCTGCAATGTACTCCGCCACCTTTGCAGAGTTGTCCAGCACGGAGGTGAGCAGCGCCGCCATATATTCCTTGGTGCAATGGCATTTAAAATAGGCGGTCTGATACGCCACAACGGCATACGCCACAGCATGCGCCTTGTTAAACGCATAATTGGCAAAGTCGTAAATTTCGTCGTAAATGGACTCCGCGACGGGACGCTCGATGCCGTTTTGCACGGCGCCTTTGATCCCTCGTTCCGGATCGCCAGAGATAAATGCTTGCCGCTCTTTTTCGATCTCCTTGGCTTTCTTTTTCGAAATGGCCCGCCGCATCATGTCGGCCTGGCCCAGGCTGTATCCCGCAAGCTTTCGGAAAATCTCGATCACCTGCTCCTGGTACACGATACAACCGTATGTGACACGCAAAATTTCTTCCAGCATGGGGTGCTTGTACCGAATTTTTTCCGGGTTCTGCTTGCAGGCGATAAACCGGGGAATGGACTCCATGGGGCCCGGCCGGTAAAGCGCGATGATGGCCGTAATGTCTTCAATGCTCTGGGGCTTTAGCCCCATGCAGACGCCGGTGATGCCGGCGCTCTCCATCTGAAACACGCCGGACGTCCGTCCGGCTGTCAGCATCTGAAACACCGAGGGGTCATCCTCCGGGATGGTCTCCAGCGAAAACGCCGGATCCCGGCTTTGCACCATGCGAACGGCGTCCGCTAGAACCGTCAGATTTCGCAGCCCCAAAAAGTCCATTTTCAAAAGGCCCAGCTCTTCCAGACGAACCATGGTATACTGGGTCACGACAGACTCATCGTTTTTTGCCAAAGGGACATATTCATACACCGGCCGTTTGGTGATGACCACGCCGGCCGCATGGGTAGAGGCATGCCGGGGCATCCCCTCCAGGTTTTTGGCCGCGTCAATCACCTGCCGGACCTCTTCGTCTTCTTCGTACAAATCCCGCAGGGGCTTTGATACCCGCAGCGCCTCTTCCAGGGTTATATGCAACGTAGACGGCACCTGCTTTGCGATGGCGTCCGCCTTGGCATAGGGTACGTTCAGCGCCCTTGCCACATCGCGGATGGCGCCCCTGGCCGCCATCGTTCCAAATGTGATGATTTGAGACACGTGGTCGGATCCGTACTTTTCCGTTACATAGTCGATCACCTCCTGCCGGCGGTTGACGCAGAAGTCGATGTCGATGTCCGGCATGCTGATGCGCTCCGGGTTTAAAAACCGCTCAAAATACAGTCCGTATTTCATGGGGTCAATGTCTGTGATGCCAAGACAGTAAGACACCATGCTGCCCGCCGCGGAGCCACGTCCCGGGCCAACCGGAATCCCCTGCCCCTTTGCATAGGAAATAAAGTCGCTGACAATCAAAAAATAATCCACAAACCCCATCCGGGTGATCATTTCCATTTCCGTTTCCAGCCGCGCCTGATGCGCGGGGCTTGCATCCCCATAGCGCCGCACGAACCCCTCTTTGCACAGCTGATCAAAATATTGATCACCGGGGATGCCTTCCGGGTGCTTAAATTCCGGCAAATGGTGAACCCCAAATACAAATTCCATCTGGCAGCGGTCCGCAATCTTTGCGGTGTTGTCCGCGGCCTCGTGAAGATCCGGAAAAAGGGCGCGCATTTCCTCTTCCGATTTGATGTAAAACTCTTCCCCGCCCATTTTCATCCGGTCCGGCTCATCCACTGTCCGGTTGGTCTGCACACAAAGAAGAACGTCCTGCATTTTGGCATCTGCCCGTGTGAGATAACGGGCGTCGTTTGTCAAGACCAAGGGGATCCCTGTCTCCCGGTGCAGCCGCAGTATCCCCTCGTTCACTATTTTTTGTTCCGCGATGCCATGATCCTGGAGCTCCAGATAATAGTTTTCCGCTCCGAAAATGCGCTGCATCTCCAAGGCATATTCCTTGGCCTCTTCATACTGGCGCGCCAAAAGGCGCTTTGGCACCTCTCCGGACAAGCAGGCGGACAGCGCGATCAGCCCTTCCCCGTGCTCCCGCAGCAGCTCCAGATCCACTCTTGGCTTCCCGTAAAACCCTTCTAAGAAACCACAGCTGATAAGGTAGGATAAGTTTCGATACCCCGTTTCGTTTTGGCACAGCAGCACCAAATGCCGCGCGTCCCCGTCCAGCGCTTTGATCCTGTCTTGCCTTCCCCGAGGCGCCACATAAACCTCGCAGCCGATGATCGGCTTGATCCCCGCTTTTTTGGCGGCTTTGTAAAAATCAATGACACCATACATAACGCCATGATCGGTGATGGCCACCGCCGTTTGGCCCAGTTCCTTCAGCCGCTCCATCAATTTGGGGATGCGGCAGGCGCCGTCCAGCAAACTATATTCTGTGTGCACGTGGAGATGGACAAATGACATGATACAGCTCCTCTTTTATATTGGTTCACAGCCGGCCGGATTCTTTGGCCAAATTGGAAAGCTTCCGCAAACGGTGATGCAAACAAGATTTTGTCACCGGCGGGTCAAATTGTTCCGCCAGCTCGGAAAGCGTCAGCTCCGGGTGGGCCATGCGCAGGGCGGCGGTTTCCTGCAGCTTTTCCGGCAACGTATGCAGGCCAATCCCTGTATCCAACCGCCGGATGGCTTCCAAGTGGCTTTGGGCCGCTTCGATGGCCTTGTCCAGGTTGGCCGCATCGCAGTTGACCCTGCGGTTCACCCGGTTTCGCAGATCTTTTTCCACCTTTGCCATCATCACCTTTGTGGCCGCCACCGGCGCGCCGACGGTGGTGAGATAATCCTCAATGGCCTCGCTCTGCTTAAAATATACCACCTGATTGGCACCTCGTGCCGTCTCCTTGGGGGAAAACCCTTCCTCCTGCAGCAGCGTGGCCATTTCCCGGCTCACGTAGCTGTGAGACGTCAGCAGTTCCAGATGGTATCCCTTTTCCGGATTGGTTACAAACCCCCCTGCCAGAAAGGCGCCGCGAAAAAAGGCATTCCGGCAGCAGGTGGACTCCAACAGCGCAAAGTTAATGTGAAGCGAGACGCTGTGAGCGTTCCCGTAGCCATAGAGGTCAAATACCCGCTCAATCTTCTCTTTGTTTATCATTTGCAGCTGAAGCTTCCCCTTGCGCTCCAAATCAGGCAATGTATCAAAGCTTACGTCAAACGCCCGCTGAAACAGCCGGGGCAGCCGCCGCGCAAAGTCCTTGCTTTCTGTCATAATGCGGATCCCATCTCTTGAAAACGCATTGCCATATAATAAAACGCCGCACGCTTCCGCCAATGCGCAGCATTTATGATCCACCGGTATTTTGCAAATTTCCTGTTTTGTCTCTGATAAAAAGGACATTTCGTCCCCTCCGGTTCTATTTCGTTATCACCCGTCAATACGCATTGGATTGCCGGGTCATGTCCCTGTGGTTTTCTGACGCGTCGTATCCCTTTTGTCGGATAAATTCCGCCAGCGCCCTTGTAATGGCCACCGACCGGTGGCGCCCGCCGGTGCAGCCGATGGCAATGACCAAGGCGGACTTCCCCTCTTCCAAATACAGCGGCAGCAAAAACCCGATCAGCCCTGTCAGCCGCTGCATAAACTCCGTCGTCTGCCGATATCCGAACAGAAAAGAGCGCACATCTTCCGAAAGCCCCGTATAGCTGCGCAGCTCCTTGATGTAAAACGGATTCGGCAAAAAGCGGACGTCAAACACCAGATCCGCTTCAATGGGCACCCCGTATTTAAATCCAAAAGAGGTCACGCTTACAGGCATGTTTTTTTCCGTTTCCCCCTCCGCGAACAGGCGGGACAATTCCCCCCGCAGTTTTCGGGTGGACAGCGCCGTGGTGTCGATGATGTATTCCGCTCTGGCGCGCACCGGCGCCAAAATGGTCTGTTCCTGCCGCATTGTTTCCGCCAACGGAATCCCGTCAGCCGCCAAGGGGTGCTTGCGCCGGCTCTCTTTATACCGATTGATCAATGCATCCACAGGCGCTTCTACAAATAAAATTTTATAAGGACAGCCCATTTCTGTCAACCGCTCTAACGCCTCAAACAGCCCTTCAAAGCTGCGCCCGCCCCGTATATCGCTGACAATGGCGGTCCGTTCATACTTTCCCGCTTCGGTCATGCATAGGGTTCCAAATTTCGGAATGAGCTCCACGGGCATATTGTCTACACAATAGAACCCAAAGTCCTCCAAATCCGAAATGATGGCGCTCTTTCCCGCGCCGGACAGCCCGGACACAATCAACAGTTCCATTGCTCCGCCTCCTTTCTCAAAGGCAAGGTGGCTCCATCCCCCACACCTTCACTTCCAGCTCCAGCAAAACGCCAAACTGTTCCTGCACCTGTCGTTTGACCTGCGCTATCAGCTCCAACACGTCTTTGCAAGTAGCGCCGCCGGCGTTGACCACAAAGCCCCCGTGTTTATCCGAGACCCGAGCGCCGCCCACTTGCAGCCCCTTCAGCCCCGCCTGATCAATCAAGGCGGCGGCAAACGCCCCCTGCGGCCGCTTGAATGTACTGCCCGCGCTGGGTAAATCCAGGGGCTGGCTCTCCCGGCGGCGGCGGGAAAGGGCATCCATTTGCTTGCCGATCGCCTCCGGGCTCCCCGGCGTCAAGCGAAAATATACACCGGTGACCACTCGACCGCCCTTTGAGAAGGCGCTGCCCCGATAGACAAATGCATGGGCATCTCCCTCAACGGTCCCCATTTCCCCGGTCAAAAGATCACAAAACTCCGTTTTGAATACGATGTCCTTCATTTCGCCGCCATATGCTCCCGCATTCATGGTAGCGGCACCCCCTACAGTACCGGGGATGCCGTGAGCAAATTCCAGGCCGGAAAGCCCTTGCCGCTTTGCAAACGTGGCCACCCGGGACAGCAGCACGCCGCTCCCCGCAAAAAGAACTCCATCGTCCAGCGTTCGCAGTGCAGAAAGACCGTCAAACGTCTGAATCACAAACCCGTCGATCCCTTTGTCTGCCACCAGAAGGTTGCTTCCGTTTCCCATAATATATGGCGTAACGCCGTTTGCGGCGGCCAACCGGCAAAGAAGAGACAGCTCTTGTTCTGTTTTGGGAAACGCCATCAAACGGGCCGGGCCGCCAATGCGAAACGACGTGTGTTTGGCCATTTTCTCGTTTTGGCGCAGCATAAGCGTTGGACACTGTGCTTTGATCTCCTGTTCCAATGCCAACAAACGATCCATGCAAGTTCCCCCTTCATTTATTCTCCCGCTCAGCCAGCTTTTGGTCAAAATGCTCATTGATCTGTTTGGCAAACTCCGCCGCCGCGTTGTACCCCATTTTTTTGTGACGGTTGTTCATGGCCGCTACTTCAATGATAACGGCCAAATTTCGCCCCGGCTTGACGGGAACGGTTATGGACGGAATCTGAACCCCCAAAATATTGGTATACAATTCATCCAAACCCAAGCGGTCGTACATGACCTCTTCCTGCCAGATTTCCAAATCCACAATTAAGTCAATATCCTGAGACAGCTTGACAGCACTCATGCCAAAAAGCCTGCGCACGTCGATGACACCCACACCGCGCAGCTCAATATAGTGGCGGATCAGCTCCGGCGCGGAGCCCACCACCCGGTTTTCATCCAGCTTTTTGATTTCCACAGCGTCATCCGCAATGAGGCGATGGCCCCGTTTGATCAGTTCGATGGCCGTTTCACTTTTTCCCACGCCGGACTCGCCCAAAAGCAAAATACCTTCCCCGTATACCTCCACCAACACCCCGTGTCTCGTGATCCGAGGCGCCAGCCAAACACGAAGTCTGCTGATCATCTCTCCCAAAAGGGCCGTGGTCGTCACAGATGTGCGTAAAATGGTTTTATCATATTTTTCCGCCATCTCCAAACACTCGGGAAAGCACTCTAAATTCCGGCTGATGGTCAGACCCGGCATTTCGTGGGAAAACAGCTGCTCAAACCGCTCTTCCCGCTGCTGTGGCGTCAGCCCAGATAAATAGCTGGTTTCCACCAGGCCGATGATTTGCATCCGTCGCTCGTCAAAATACTCATAAAAACCAGTCAGCTGTACGCCGCACCGATTGACATCCTGGGTATAGATCACCGTTTTGTCATAGTCACTGCTTTTTCGTAGTATCTCCAAATTCATCTCTTCCACAAGCTGACAAAGTTTGACGCTATACAAGCCCCCCGGTTGCTTTTCCTCCACGACAGCCCCTCCTTTTCTCGGATTCTTTCGCAATTCATTTGTTTTCTCCAGCCTTTTTCCCTTTTTTCGGTAGATAGGCAGGCGCATAGATAGATATATTTATTATATACATTGTTTTTTCATTTGGCAACACTTGCCCTTGCTTTCCCGCTTCATTCAGAAAAAGTCCGTCTTTTTCCGGAAAATAGACTTGATTTTTCTCTCCCCGTCTGTTATTATACCGTTTAGCGCATTGTGCGCCGGATTTGAACATAGGAGGAGGTTTCGACAGGTGGCAAAATGCGAAATTTGTGATAAAGGGGTTACCTTTGGTATCAAGGTCTCCCATTCCCACAGACGCTCCAATCGGCCATGGAAGCCCAATATAAAGCGAGTCAAGGCGATTGTGGACGGTTCGTCCCGACATATCTATGTCTGCACAAGATGCCTCCGCTCTGGAAAAGTAACCAGAGCCGTCTAAGTAATTGGGAAAAGAAAGAGGGAAAACGCAGCTTGCGTTTTCCCTATTCTTGTTCGGAAAAAGGCACGGAGCGATTGAAAATTTGCACCAACGGTGTATAATATGAGGGAACCAGTTGAAGGAGGAACAAAGATGAAAAAATACTACATCACCACCCCAATTTATTATCCATCTGATAAATTGCACATTGGCCACACCTATTGCACGGTTGCAACGGACGCAATGGCGCGATACAAGCGCATGCTGGGGTATGATGTGATGTTCCTCACGGGAACAGATGAACACGGCCAGAAAATTGAGCTGAAGGCAAAGGAAGCCGGCGTCACCCCGCAGCAGTTTGTGGACAAGGTCGTGGCCGGCATCAAAGATCTTTGGAGGCTGATGAACATTTCAAACGACCGGTTCATCCGCACCACGGACGACTACCACATCTCCGCCATACAGAGAATTTTTCGCAAGCTCTATGACCAAGGAGATATTTATAAATCTGTCTACAAGGGCAAATACTGCACCCCCTGCGAAGCGTTTTGGACGGAAACTCAGCTGGTGGACGGGAAATGTCCCGACTGCGGAAGAGAGGTGCAGGATGCGGAGGAGGAGGCCTATTTCTTCCGCCTTTCCAAGTATGCGGATCGCATTTTAAAACTCTATGAGGATCAGCCGGATTTCTTAGAGCCGGCCTCCCGCATGCATGAAATGGTCAACAATTTTCTAAAGCCCGGCCTGGGGGACCTCTGTGTCTCCCGCACCTCGTTCTCCTGGGGCATCCCGGTGGATTTTGACAAAGGCCACGTGGTTTACGTTTGGGTGGACGCCCTTTCCAACTATATCACCGCTCTGGGGTACCAAAACGATCGATATGACGATTTTGACCGCTATTGGCCGGCAGATGTCCACTTTGTGGGCAAAGAGATCACCCGGTTTCATTCCATCATCTGGCCCGCTATGCTGATGGCGCTGGATCTGCCCCTGCCCAAAAAAGTGTTCGGCCATGGCTGGCTGCTGCTGGAGGGGGGCAAAATGTCCAAATCCAAGGGCAACGTGGTAGATCCTGTCATTCTGGCCGACCGATACGGGGTGGACGCTCTGCGTTACTTCCTGCTGCGTGAGTTCCCCTTTGGCTCCGACGGTACGTTTTCCAACGAAGCGCTTATCTCCCGGATCAATTCCGATCTTGCCAATGACCTTGGAAATCTGCTCTCTCGCACCACCGCCATGGTGCAGAAATATTTTGACGGAACGCTGCCGGAGGCCCAAGAAAGCGCCCCCATTGATGAAGAACTGATCTCCATGGCGCAAGGCCTGCGGGATCGGTATGAAGCCCAAATGGAGAAATTCTCCTTCCAAAACGCATTGATGGAAGTGTTCTCCGTCATCTCCCGCGCCAACAAATATATTGACGAAACCACACCATGGATTTTGGCGAAATCAGAAGCGGATCTGCCCCGCCTTGCCCGTGTTTTGTATAATCTTTTGGAGACACTGCGCGTTACAACCGGCCTTTTGACCCCGTTTATCCCGGTTTCCTGCGAAGCGGCGTGGAGCCAGATCGGCGCAACAGCGGAAATGACGGCATGGAGCAGTCTTTCTACCTTTGGCGTTTTGCCCCGCACCGTTTCCGTCACCAAGGGCGACACCCTCTTCCCCCGGATTGATATGAAAACGGAATTGGAGGCGCTGGAACAGTCGTCGGCAAAGAAAGAAGCCCCCGAGGAACCTGCTCTGCCCCCCATCACCATTGATGACTTTGCCAAAGTGGACATGACCGTCTGCAAGGTTTTGTCGTGCGAAGGAGTTCCAAAATCAAAAAAGCTATTGAAATTTCAGCTGGATTGCGGCGAAGCCGCGCCCCGGCAAATCTTGTCCGGCATTGCCCAGTTTTATCAGCCGGAGGAGCTGGTTGGTAAAACCATTTTGGCCTGCACCAATCTGCCTCCCCGCAAGATGATGGGGATAGAAAGCAACGGCATGATCCTCTCTGCAGAAAAAGAAGGAACGCTGACGGTTTTGACGCTGGACGACGCCATCCCTGCCGGCGCAAAGCTCTGCTAATGCCTTTTGGTATTTGTTTTCTTTTGATATTCTAACGGTTGATGACGATTGGATCTGATCAAACGGGCCGAACAACTGTTCGGTCCGTTTGTGAAACTGGGAGGTTTGACTTGCATGTTTTTTGACACCCATGCCCACTATGATGACCGTGCGTTTGAGGATGACCGGGACGAGATCCTAAGCGCCTTGCCCGACGCCGGCATCTCTCTTGTTTTAAACCCCGGCGCCAACATGGCGTCCTCCCGGGCGGCCATCCGGCTGGCGGAAGCATATGACTTTGTCTACGCCGCCGTGGGCGTCCACCCCCATGACGCCAAAAAAATGACAGACGGCGACCTGAGCACGCTTCGCGGGCTCGCCGCCCATCCCAAGGTGATGGCCATCGGGGAAATCGGCCTGGATTATTTCTATGACCACTCCCCCCGGGAGGTACAACAGAAACGGCTGAGGGAACAGATGGCCTTGGCGGAGTCCGTCGCGCTCCCTGTGATCATTCACGACCGGGACGCCCATGGGGACTGTTTTGACATTGTCCGCTCCTTTCCCAAGGTAAAGGGCGTGTACCACTGCTATTCCGGCAGCCTGGAGATGGCAAGACAGCTTCTCGATTTGGGCTGGTATCTGTCCTTCAACGGGGCCATTACGTTTAAAAACGCCCGAAAGGCGCTGGAGGTCATCCGCTACATGCCCCTTGACCGGCTGATGCTGGAAACGGACGCCCCCTATCTTTCCCCCGTTCCCTTCCGGGGAAAGCGAAACGACTCTCGACGGCTTCCCTTCGTGGCAGAGGTCATTGCTGCTACCCGGGGGGGAGTTGACGTGGAGGACGTTGCCCGTATAACCTTGGAAAATGGAAAGCGCTTTTTCGGCATTGAATCCATCTGATAAGCCCTTGCATCCCCTTGCAAACTTGCCTGAACAAAAAAGCGGCTCGACAGTGTCGAGCCGCTTTTCTTATTCGACTGTAACAGATTTCGCCAAGTTCCTCGGTTTGTCAATGTCGCACCCCCGCAGCAGGGCAACATAATAGGAAAACAGCTGCAGCGGCAGCACGGCCAAAGAAGGAAGCAGCATTTCATGGGTATCCGGAACAGAAAGGACGTAATCCACCCGTTTGCATCCGCCGGTTTCTTTCTCTGTCTCTGTCTTGCGGCGGTCTGTGGTCAGCGCCAAGACAGACGCCCCCCGGGATTTTACCTCCACCACGTTGCTCATCAGCTTTTCATATAGAGGATCATAGGTGGCGAGGGCCACCACCAGCGTCCCTTCCTCAATGAGAGAGATGGTGCCGTGCTTCAGCTCTCCGGCGGCATACGCCTCGGAATGGATGTAAGAAATCTCCTTCAGCTTCAAAGATCCTTCCATGCCAATGGCATAATCCAGATTCCGGCCCAAAAAGAACACAGAGCGGTTGTTAAAGTAAAGAGACGCAAGATACTGAACCTCTTCTTTCCGAGAGAGAATGTCCTCCATCTGCTCCGGTATGCCTACAAGGCCGGCCAAAACGGCATCATACGTTTCCCTGGACATTTTCCCTGTGAGATCCCCCAGATAAAGGGTCAGCAGCTGCATCACGGCAAGCTGGGCGCTATATGCCTTCGTTGTCGCAACGGCAATCTCCGGCCCGGCCCAGGTATAAATCACGTCGTCCGCTTCCTTGGAAATGGTAGACCCTACTACATTGACTATGGCAAGGGTTCTGGCCCCCAGACGCTTGGCCTCCCGCATGGCGTCCCGGGTGTCTGCCGTTTCCCCGGACTGGCTGATGGCAACCACCAGCGTGCGCTCACTGACGATGGGGTCGCAGTATCGAAACTCTGACGCCAGAGCGACCTCCACCGGAATCCGCGTGTACCGCTCCAGCATGTACTTTGCCACCACGCCCACATGATAAGACGACCCGCAGGCGATGATATACAGTCGATCCAGCTGCCCCACTTCTTCTTTGGTCAGCTTGACGTCGTCCAGCACAACCCTTCCGTCTCGAATCCGGGGCGAAATGGTGTCCTTCACCGCTTTGGGCTGCTCCAAAATCTCTTTGAACATGAAATGCTCGTATCCGCCCTTTTCCGCGGCGGAAATTTCCCAATCCACGTAGGTATGTTCTTTTTCCACGCAGTCCAGATCCGTATTGTAAACCGTCACCCGATCTTTCGTCAAAACGGCAATTTCGCCGTCGTCCAAATAACAAACATCCCGTGTGTGCTTTAAAATGGCGGTGACATCCGATGCCAAAAAGTTGCAGTGTTCTCCGAATCCTAAAATCAGCGGGCTGTCCTTCCGGGCGGCGATGACCTGATCCGGGCAGTCTCTGCACAAAATGCCAAGGGCATAAGAGCCTTGAATGCGAGAGAGTACCTTGGCCACGGCGGCCAGCAAGTTGCCATTGTAATAATAATCCAAAAGCTGCGCCACGACCTCTGTATCCGTCTCCGAAACAAAGCGAACGCCCTTGGCAATCAGGAATTCTTTGATCTGAATGTAATTTTCGATGATTCCGTTATGCACCACGACCATATTACCCGAGTCGCTGACATGGGGATGGGAATTGATATCCGACGGCTGCCCATGGGTGGCCCAGCGGGTATGCCCAATGCCAACGGCGCCCTCCAAGGCTGCGCCGCCATTGATCAGCGCATACAAATCTTTGATCTTCCCTTTGCTTTTTGCCACTTCCAGTCCCTTTTGTGACGAATAGACGGCAACGCCTGCCGAGTCATAGCCCCGGTATTCCAATTTTGACAGGCCGTCCAGCAAAATGGGCGCCGCCTGCTCTCGCCCCACATATCCTATGATTCCACACATTGCAGAAACCTCCAAACTGTCCCGTTTGCATATGGTATTACGCAGGGGACGCCGCATGGATTCGCGGCGTCCCCCGTTGTCATACCGTCGTCAAACATCAAAATATGTTTTTGATCCGCTCCACGGCCTCTTTGGCCGATGCCGTATCGCCGAATGCGGTGAGGCGAATGTATCCTTCCCCCGACGGGCCAAATCCGGCGCCCGGCGTCGTTGCCACGCCCGCCTGATCCAGCAGCTGATCAAACATGGCCCAAGAACCGATGCCCCGGGGCGTTTCCAGCCAGATATAGGGCGCGTTCACTCCGCCATATACGGTGAAGCCCGCATGACGCAGCCCTTCCCTTATGATGCTTGCGTTGTTTTGGTAATACGCGATGGTATCCCGCACCTGCACCCTGCCTTCCGGGGAATAAACCGCGGCGGCGGCGCGCTGCACCACGTAGGGCACTCCGTTGTATTTCGTGCTCTGCCGGCGGAACCACATATCGTGCAAAGACACGCCGCCTCGTTTCAGCGTTTTGGGAATCACCATATATGCGCAGCGCAGGCCGGTGAAACCAGCCGTTTTGGAAAAGCTGCGAAATTCAATGGCGCACTCCCTCGCCCCGGGAATTTCAAAAATACTTTTCGGAACATCCGGGTCTGTGATAAACGCCTCATAGGCGCCATCGTATAAAATAACCGAGTCATTTGCAAGCGCATACTCCACCCACGCCTTAAGCTGTTCTTTCGTTGCCGTTGCGCCGGTTGGATTGTTGGGGAAACAAAGATAAATGAGGTTCGCCCGCTCTGTGGGAATTTGGGGCACAAATCCGTTTTCCTTCAGGCAGGGCATGTAAACCAGCTTGCTCCAGATGCCGTCCGGCCCGCAGTCGCCGGCCCGCCCGGCCATGGCATTGGTGTCCACGTACACCGGATATACCGGGTCGCAGACCGCCACAATATTATCCGCCCCGAAGATATCGCCGATGTTGCCGCAATCACTTTTGGCGCCGTCACTGACAAAAATCTCGTCCGCCGCGATGTTGACGTTTCGGTCCTGATAATCAAACTTGCAGATCAGATCCCGCAGAAAGCCATACCCTTCATACGGCCCATATCCCATAAACGTTTCCGCAGCCGCCATTTCATCCACAGCCGTATGCAGCGCGGCGACCACGGCAGGGGCCAGCGGCCTCGTCACATCGCCGATACCAAGCTTAATGAGTTTTCGCTCCGGATGGGCGGCTGCCGCCCGCTCTGCCCGCTTCGCTGTTTCGGAAAACAGATAGCTGCCGGGTAATTTCAGATAATTTTCATTCACTTTCGTCATCCAGTATTTCTCCTTCAAAAACAGTTTTCACCGGTCCTGTCATTTGTACGTGATTTCCAATTGCTTCCCAGCAAATATCCAGCGTTCCGCCGGGCAGATGTACGCTGACTTGTCTGTCGCAGCGGCCCGTCATCACACCGGCCACAACGGCGGCGCAGGCGCCGGTTCCGCACGCCATGGTTTCTCCCGAGCCTCGTTCCCATACCCGCATGTGAAGATTGTTTCGGCCTGCCACCTGGACAAACTCCGCATTGACGCGGTTTGGGAACAGGGGGTGACGCTCCAGCTTCGGCCCTATGCGGGACAGGTTCAGCGGGGCAATCCCCTCCAAAAATACCACTGCATGGGGGTTCCCCATAGAGACGCAGGTCACAAGATAGGTCACCCCGTCGATGACAATGGGCTGCTCCAAGAACAAGTCTCCCGAAGCCGCCACAGGGATCTTTCCCGGGGCAAACTCCGGCACACCCATATCCACTTGAACCGCCGGAACCTTTCCGTCCCGCACCTGCAAATCCAACCGCCGCACCCCGGCCTTTGTCTCAATGAGAAGAGCCGTTTTGGGGGTCAGCCCCTGTTCATACACAAATTTACCCAGACAGCGGATGCCATTTCCGCACATCTCCCCTTCTGAGCCGTCGGCATTGTACATTTTCATCTGAAAGTCGCAGGCTTGGGACGGGCGAATTAAAATCAGGCCGTCTGACCCCACGCCTTCGTGACGCTTTGAAAGGGCTTGCGACAATGCGCCGGGATGTTTGATCCGGCATGTCAAATCGTCCACTATAATATAGTCGTTGCCCAGACCATGCATTTTCAAAAACTTCAAGGCCATATCCCCTTTTCCAAGATGCAGAGCATCTATGATAAACGAGGCGGCGGCATGCAAGCCCGCCGTCTCTGTCTCTTTCAAAAGGGTATTCTGGCTCTCTCCTTAAAATGCTTTTAAATATTTCCTTTGTTCCCAGTTGCTCACGTGGGTGCGATATTCATCCCACTCTCGTCTTTTCGCTTCTATGTACCGGTCTGCCACATGGGGGCCAAGGGCCTTTATCATCAGCTCGTCCGCTTCCAGCTCCCGCACGGCTTCGATCAAGGTTTCCGGCAGATAGCCAATGTCCGAAGCGTCCCGTTCTGCCTGGCTCATTTCGTAGATGTTCCCCGTCACCTGAGGCGGAGGCGTCAATTTATTGCGGATGCCATCCATCCCCGCTGTCAGACAGAGAGCCAGCGCCAGATATGGGTTGGCCGACGGATCCGGGCTGCGCAGCTCGATCCGTGTGCTTTTCCCCCGGCTGGAGGGAACGCGGATCAGCGGGCTGCGGTTGCGGGCCGACCAAGCCACATAACAGGGTGCTTCGTACCCCGGCACCAGCCGTTTATAGGAGTTGATCAGCGGGTTTGTCACGGCGGTGATGGCCTTGCTGTGCTTTAAAACACCGGCGATAAAGTGATACGCCGTTTCGCTGAGGCCCAGAGGATCCTCCGCGTTTTCAAACACATTTTCCGCCCCACGGAACAGAGACATGTTGACGTGCATCCCGGAGCCGGCAAGTCCAAAGAGAGGCTTTGGCATAAACGTGGCGTGGAGGCCGTTTTTCCGCGCCAGTGTTTTGACTGCCAGCTTAAATGTGACAATATGATCCGCCGCCGTCAGGGCGTTTGCATATTTAAAGTCGATTTCGTGCTGGCCCGCGGCCACCTCATGGTGAGACGCCTCAATTTCAAATCCCATGTCCTCCAGCGCGAGGCATATCTCTCGCCTGGCGCTTTCTCCATGGTCTACAGGCCCTAAATCAAAATATCCAGCTTGGTCATGGGGTTGCAGGGTCGGCTCTCCCTTTTCGTCCATTACAAACAGGAAAAATTCACACTCAGGGCCCACGTTGAACGTGTAACCCATATCAGCCGCCTCTTGAAGCGCGCGGCGCAGCACATACCGGGGATCTCCTTCAAAAGGAACCTGCTCCGGCGTGTATACATCGCAAATCAGGCGTGCCACTTTCCCGTTTTGCGGTTCCCACGGAAACACCACAAAGCTATCGTAATCCGGCTTTAACACCTGATCAGATTCTTCAATTCTGACAAATCCTTCAATGGAAGATCCATCGAACATACACTTTCCGTCCAGCGCCTTTTCGATCTGGGATGCCGTGATGGCCACATTTTTCAGCTGCCCAAAAATATCTGTAAATTGCAGCCGGATGAAGCGAATCCCCTCTTCTTTGACGCGGCGAATGATTTCCTCTCGCGTGTATTTTGACATCGGAATCTTCTCCCTTCTATACCTGCGGAGTGGCCCGAATTTCTTCAGATTTCCGCCGCGCTCATTATAATACAGAACCGTTCCCCTGTCAAACAGCTTCTGGCAACTTCCCCTTCCTTTTTCTATGCCTGTTTCAGCTGGTGTGGGAAAAACGGAGGTGCAGGCGGGAAATGTTGACAAACGTTACAATTTCGACCCTCCACATTTCCAGGGAAATTGTCAAAACCGTCAGAGTAACTTCCTCTTTTCATCCGTAAAACCTTCCTCGATTTTACGAAGCGGTGTGCCGTTTCGCCCCAGCCTCGTGAGGTAGATTTTTTTGGTTCTTCCTGTTCTGATTTTGGTTTTTCATCATCAAGGCGATGCGTAAAATGGGGGCTTTCTCTTGCATTTCAGTGAAAAATATGATATACTCTACCCAAATAATTTTTCGGATTTCCCGAGGGAAACGATGGCTTTGTGAACGATGGCTTTGTGTATAACATTATTGAAGGAAAACGAATACCCCATCCCGGCGGTTTTGTTTCAAGAAAGGCCTCCTTTCCCTGTTGCGTTGATCTGAATAACAGGAGGGTGATTGTTTGTACTGTGTCAAAAAAATAACGGACGATATGAGCTGGGTCGGCGGAAGCGACCGGCGGCTGGCTTTGTTCGAAAACGCGTTCCCCATCCCCAGAGGGGTTTCTTACAACGCCTATGTAGTTTTGGATGAAAAAACCGTCTTGCTGGATACGGTGGACAAAGCCGTCAGCGAGCAGTTTTTTGAAAACCTTGCTCATGTGTTGGACGGGCGAAAGCTGGATTATCTGGTGGTCAACCACATGGAGCCGGATCATTGTGGCACCATGGACGAGCTGGTTCTGCGGTATCCCGAGGTCAAAATCGTGGCAAACGCCAAAACAGTTACAATGATCAAGCAGTTTTTTGATTTTGACATCGATTCCCGGGCCGTTGTGGTGAAAGAAGGAGACACGCTTTCCACCGGGAAGCATACCTTTACGTTTGTCATGGCGCCTATGGTTCACTGGCCGGAAGCCATGGTGACATACGATTTAACAGACAAAATACTCTATTCCTCCGATGCTTTCGGTACCTTCGGCGCCATCAACGGAAATCTGTTTGCCGACGAAGTGAATTTCGAGGCTGAATGGCTTCCGGACGCCAGACGGTATTATACCAACATTGTTGGAAAATACGGAACCCAGGTGCAGGCGCTGCTGAAAAAAGCCGCTAACCTGGAAATCAACATGATCTGCTCGCTGCACGGGCCTGTCTGGCGAAAAAACATCGGCTGGTTCATTGATAAATACCTTAAATGGAGCTCTTATACACCGGAAGACGAAGCATCTGTTATGATTGCTTACGGTTCTATTTACGGCAACACGGAAAACGCCGCCAATATTTTGGCCTCCAAGCTGGCCGATGCCGGCGTGCGGAACATCGCGATGTATGATGTCTCGACGACCCATCCTTCTGTCATCGTTTCCGAGGCGTTCCGTTGCAGCCACTTGGTCTTTGCGTCCGCCACCTACAATGCCGGGATTTTCTGCAATATGGAAACCGTGCTGTTGGATCTGAAAGCCCACAATCTGCAAAATCGTACCGTTGGCATCTTGCAAAACGGCACCTGGGCGCCTGCTTCCGGCAACTTGATGCGGAACATCCTCGGATCTATGAAGAACATGAACGTTTTAGAGGCCGGGGTTACCATTAAATCTTCCGTGAAAGATGCTCAGTTGGCGGAAATTGACGCGCTGGCCGACGCCCTTTTGGAAACCCTGCGGCCAAAAGAGGCAGCTGCGCCCGACAAAGAAAAGATTGAGTCCAAGGCAATGTACAATTTGGCTTGCGGCCTTTATGTGCTGACTGCCAAAGACGGCGAAAAAGACAACGGATGCATCACCAACACCGTGATCCAAGTGACGAATGCACCCAAGCGCATTGTCATTGCCATCAATAAAAAGAATTACACCCACGACATGGTGTTGAAAACCGGCGTGTTCAATCTTTCCGTTCTCACGGAAGAGACCCCGTTTAAAGTATTTGAACATTTTGGCTTCCAAAGCGGCAAAGATGTCAATAAACTGGCGGACGCCTCTCCGGAAAACCGTTCGGAAAACGGCTTGCTCTATATCCCCTCTTATACCAATTCTTTCGTCTCTGCCAAAGTGGTGGGAACCGAAGAGTTTGAAACCCACACCGTCTTTACAGCGGAAGTAACAGAGGCAAAGGTCCTCTCCGCCGGTCCCTCGTTGACCTATGCGTATTATCAGAAGCATATCAAGCCCCAGGCCACGGCACTCCCGCCCGACAAAAAGGGATATGTCTGCAAAATCTGCGGCTATGTCTACGAAGGTGAGCCGCTGCCCGCTGACTTTATCTGCCCTTTGTGCAAGCACGGCGCGGCAGACTTCGAAAAACTGAACTGATCTTTTGCTTGGCCAAAA
Organism: Oscillospiraceae bacterium; assembly: GCA_050950425.1. Classification (GTDB taxonomy): domain Bacteria; phylum Bacillota; class Clostridia; order Oscillospirales; family Oscillospiraceae; genus RGIG529. The sequence goes on along the minus strand of JBMNHO010000001.1, from coordinate 248,893 downwards.
AAACGAGGCGCTGCAAGCCTGCAACGCCTCGTTTTTTACTTTTGTTTTTGATGCTCCAGCAGGAGGTTTCGCAGTTTCGCGGCATGCAGCCCCTCTGTTACCGCAAATTCCGCAAGCATATGGCTGATCTCTTTGTCTTCATGGTCTTCTTTCATCTCTTGGGAATGAACCCGAAATTCCCGGGCCATTTCCATGGAGTTCTGCCATGCGCGCATTAGTTTATCATACGTGGTAATGCGCACTTCGTTTTCGTTTTGCTTGTCCATGGTCACGCTCCTATCTGTTTGTTTCTGCTAGTATTTCCCTCTTTGCAATTTCTATACCAGCAAGTAAAATCGCTTTTTCAGTGTACCTTTTTGTATATGGAAGCGCATAACGCCTCATGGAACGGCATTCCGCTCACAACATATTTCTTATTTTATTGACATGATTTGCAGTTTGCGATATAGTAAAGATAATAAGAATTGTTTCGAACTATGCCATGTTCCGATCAAAAAAAGGGGGCTCTCATTGCATATCAAAACCATTGTATGGGTCATCCTCGGGTTTTTGTTTTTGGCTTTGGGGGCAGTGGGTCTGCTGCTTCCGGTGTGGCCGACAACGCCGTTTGTTTTGGTCACTGCCGCCTGTTTCTCTCGCACCCCCAAGCTAAGAGCTCGTGTGATGAACGTTTCGTTTTTCCGTGAATATCTTCATTGTTATCACCAAAAGTCAGGGCTTTCTCTCAAAACAGTGGGCATCAGCCTGGGTTACCTTTGGGGAATGCTTTTGCTCTCCATGGTTCTCATTTCAAAATGGTGGCTTCTTGTTTTTCTGAATGCCGTCGGCATAGCCGTATCTTTTCATATCTTGATGATGGCCACCAACTGCAATGCCGCCAAGCATTCCGGTAAATCCCGACTGTTTGGGTTGGTAGAAGCTGTTTTTGATATGGACTACTTGGTTCTTGCGCTGCTTTGTGGGTTTAAGCTTCTTTTAACAGCAGGGGAAAGTACGCCGCGTGCTTTGGCCGGCATAATGGCTTTGACACTGGCGTTAGGGGACGCCTTTCATCTCCTGCCTCGTGTTGCAGTGATCCTCACCCAGCGGGAGGAACCGATGCGCCGGGCCTTGGGACGCGGAAAACAAATCACTTCCATCACCATGACCGTATTTTACTTGCTTTTGTGGCACGTTGGTCTGTTGATTTTCGCGCCGGCGGGCATTGCCCCTTGGTCCTATGCCGTCTACCTGCTCGCTTTCGTCCGGATCATCCTTTGCCTGCTGCCCCAAAACAAATGGTTAGAGCGCCGCCCTCCCCTTCGCTGGGGCATCCTCCGCAACATTCCGTTTTTTCTGCTGGGGCTGCTCGTTTCCGGTTTGTTTTTTGTATTCCACGGGGCGCCGGGCGCGCCTTCCTTGATGTGGCTTGCTATTTTGCTCAGCTTTGGGTTTTATCTGCCCGTTGTGCTGTGGTCAAACAAACACCCAAAAATCGGAATGTTGATGTTGCCCAAAACCTGCGCCTATCTTTGGATGCTGATGATGTGCTTCTCTTTCCAATAAGACGCTTTGGCCTCCGTTGATATAGTCATCCCATCGGTCGCTTTCTCCCTCCCCTGTTTGTGCCGGCAAATCGATCACGCCGGATCCCCGCGCACCTTCACGGTTGCGTTCCCTTACGCTTTTCCTGTCACCTTGCGTTGCAATCATCAAAGCTAAAACGACATGCCAAAACGGAAAGGAGTATCGCTATGAAAGACGAAAAAAGATTGACCAATGAAGTCGGCGCCCCCGTTGCCGACAACGAAAATTCTATCACCGCCGGCCCGCGCGGCCCTGTTGTCATGCAGGATGTTTGGCTGATGGAAAAAATGGCCCATTTCAACCGTGAAGTGATCCCGGAGCGCAGGATGCATGCCAAGGGGTGGGGCGCTTACGGAAAACTCACAGTGACCCACGATATTTCCCAATATACAAAGGCTCACGTGCTGCAGCTAGGGAGGGAAACAGATCTGTTCATCCGCTTTTCTACTGTTGCGGGGGAGCGGGGCGCTGCCGACTGCGAGCGGGACATCCGGGGCGTCGCCGTTAAGTTCTATACGGAGGAAGGCAACTGGGATCTGGTTGGCAATAACACACCTACCTTTTTCATCCGGGACGTGCATAATTTCTCAGACTTAAACCGGGCCGTCAAGCGTGACCCGAGGACCGGCCGCCGCTCTGCCCAGAACAACTGGGATTTTTGGACCCTTTTGCCGGAGTGCTTCCACCAGATCACCGTTGTGATGAGCGACCGAGGCATTCCCGCCTCTTTCCGCAACATGCATTTCTTTGGTGAGCATACTTATTCATTTTATAACGCCAAAAATGAGCGGGTTTGGTGCAAGTTCCATTTTAAAACACAGCAAGGCATCCAAAACCTCAGCAACGAGGAAGCGGCAAAGATCAACGGCATGGACAGGGAACATCATGGCAAAGATTTGTTCGACGCCATTGAACGGGGCGATTGCCCCAAATGGACCATGTATGTGCAGATCATGACCGAAGAACAGGCAAAAAACCATTATGAAAACCCGTTTGACATCACAAAAATTTGGCGCCACGCCGAATATCCCTTGATTGAAGTTGGCGTTTTGGAGCTGAACCGAAACCCGGAAAACTTCTTTGCAGAGGTAGAGCAGGCTGCTTTCACGCCTGCCCATGTGGTGCCAGGCATTGGCTTTAGCCCGGATCGATTCCTGCAGGGCAGGCTCTTTTCCTACGGGGATGCCCAGCGGTACCGCTTGGGGGTCAACCACAACCTGATTCCCGTGAACCGGGCCAAATCAGAAGTCAATGACTACCATCGTGACGGCGCAATGCGTGTGGACGGCAACTACGGCCGCACACCGGCCTACTCCCCCAACAGCTATGGCGCGTGGACAGCCCAGCCGGACGTGATGGAGCCGCCTCTGGATTTAGAAGGTGCCATGTATCGATATGACCCCAAGGATGACCCCACAGACGACTGTTTCCTTGCCGGAGGCGACCTGTTCCGCGTTTTGACAGAAGAGAAAAAAGCCATTTTGATTCAAAACACTGCAGATGATATCGCACCCTGCACAATAAATATCAAATACCGCCATGCCGCACATTGCTATCTGGCAGATCCCGAATACGGCGCGCGCTTTGCGCAGGCCGCAGGTCTTGATATGGACCGGGTCAAGCAGCTTGCCACTCTGGATCACGATGGTTTGGTGCAGGCCACTTTGTCCCCCGAAATGTAATGCCCCATTGAAAAACACATGAAAAACACATGAAAAACACATGAAAAGGCCGGGAAAACACTGTTTTCCCGGCCTTTTCTTTTCTGGTTCATCTTGGTTCCAAACGCCCGTTCTGTCTCACCTGTGAGGCAGGCCGGGTATGTGATTTTGAGAAGCATGAAGCCTTCTATGCAACGGTTTGCTTTTGCGAGGCACGAATGGGTGCGCTGACGGGGATTTTAACCACCCTGCTGAGAGGCTTCCACACCACCAGGGAAATGGCATAATCAACCATGCTATGTACAATGGTGCCTACTCCTACCATCAGAAGGACCGAAAACACAAACCCTCTGTTGTAAAATCCACTGCTCAGCATTCCGCCAAAATAGAACACGGTGACCGTCAGCGCTTCCAGGATCCCGTGAATCACCGCGAGAACCAACCCAAACCATACCGTCGATGCGGGGCGAAGGAGAATGTCGGGGCGCTTTTTTAAGATGATACAGCCTGCCACCACGAAACCAAGATGGCTCAGTGCGCGCAGCGCGATCACCGGAGGCAACCCAGCGAAGAAAAACCCCGCGCTGGTCCCCAGCGTGACGGCCAACGCCACGGACGGGGAGATAAACATTGCAATGAAAATAGCCACATGGCTAGCCAGCGTGAAGGACATGGGTTCCAATACGATTTTCGGCGCAAACATTGGAATTAAGATCCCCACCGCACACAGCAGTGCGGCAATTACCATCTTCAGAACTTTTTGATTTGTTTGTTTCATCCCGTTCACCTCATATAATATGTCTTGACATGTATCTTGACTGGTTTGATCGTATTGTAAACCAAAAAAGCGGAGGTGTCAAGACACCTTTGGATAATTTTCGATTTTATTTTCTCCTCCAAGCCCGGAAAGGCCCGCTTCCCTTCTTTGTTTCAATTTTCAGCGGCAGTGTGGCAACGTCCCGAAAAGGCGGTGACATCTATCTTTCACGCCCCTTTTGCAGTGTGTTCCCAGCGGTTGAAGCCGTCTCACTTTGTTTACATATATTCTCTTGACTTCCCCTTTTATTGTCTTTAAAATGTAACATACTCTCTGAAATGGTAAGGTGATGGAATTGAGTTTTGTTGCATTGAAAGATGTCAAAAGAATATACGGCAATGAGGAAGAGGTTCGCATTGTGGCGCTGCACGATGTGACTTTCAACGTGGAAAAGGGCGAAATCTGCATCATTGTCGGCCCGTCCGGCGCCGGCAAAACCACGCTTTTGAATATCCTTGGGGGGATGGACACATTAACCTCTGGAACCGTCACCCTTGACGGGATGGAAGTGTCCTCTCTTTCCAAGCGTCAGCTTACAAATTACAGGCGCTTCGACGTTGGCTTTGTGTTTCAATTTTATAACCTGGTGCCCAATCTAACCGCGCTGGAAAACGTGGAGCTGGCAAGCCAGATATCGAACGATCCGTTGGATGGAAAGGACGTTCTGCGCCGTGTGGGATTGGGCCAGCGGATGGATCATTTCCCCGGCCAGCTGTCCGGCGGGGAACAACAGCGAGTGGCCATTGCCCGCGCATTGGCGAAGCGTCCCAAGCTTTTGCTTTGCGACGAGCCGACCGGGGCACTCGACTATAGCACAGGCAAGGAGATCCTTGCTCTGCTTCAGGAAACGGCGAGAGAAGACGGTGTTACCGTTGTAATCATCACACATAACAGCGCCATCACCGCGATGGCAGATCGTGTGGTTACCATCAAAAACGGAACCATCGGCGGTGTCAGGCGCAATGAATGTCCCGTGCCGGTGGAAGAAATAGAGTGGTGAATGTTGCATGAAACGAAGTCTGCATAAAATAATGTTTCGGGAAATCCGACGAAGCTTTGGACGGTTTTTGGCCATTTTCTGCATCGTTATGCTGGGTGCCGGCTTTCTCGCCGGCCTTAAGGTCACAAAATCTGCCATGCTCCACACACTGGAACACGATAGCGTGAACCGCTCTCTGTTTGACTTTAGGGTCCTCTCCACCCTTGGCTTGACAGATGATGACGTTGCGGCCTTTTCCGCATTGCACGATATAGAGCAGGCGGAAGGCTCCATACAGGCCGATGCCGTGTTTGCACTGCCAAGCGGCAGCGAAGATGTATTGAAGGTATATTCCCTGCCCCATAGCCTGAACACGCTGGCGTTGCAGTCCGGTCGTCTTCCGGAGCATTCCAACGAATGTATTGCCGATGCCGCTTATATGCACAATCTGGAACTGGGCGATGTCATTACGCTGGTCAACACGGAAGACACTTCCTCTGATCTGTTTACCCACAAGGAATACACCGTGGTGGGTCTGGCAACCAGCCCCCTTTACATCAATTACGCGCGGGGGACCACTTCCCTTGGAAACGGCTCTGTAGGGGGATTTATTTTTGTGGGTGACGGCGGCCTGCACTCTGATTATTATACAGATGTTTATCTTCGCCTCGCAAACACCGGATTTGTCTATTCCAAGGAATATGACGATGCCGTTGACAAAAGCGAGGACGCTGTCACCCATGCGGCAAATGCCCGGGGTGATGACAGATACGAAGAGGTGGTGACCCAAGCCACAACCCAATATCAGGATGCCATCCAGGACTACGAGGACGGCCTTTCCGAATATGAATTCCAAAAGTCAGAAGCCGACCTAGCGCTGTCCGAAGCCCTGAAAAAGACTACATCCGCTGAACGAAAGCTGGCTGCAAGCCGAAACGAGCTAAACCGCGGCTGGGCACAGCTAGATACCGGGAAATCTCAGCTGGCCGCAGCCAGAGCGACATACGAGAACGAGTCCTCCTCCGCGCAGGCGGAGCTTTCCGCTTCCAAGCAGCAGCTGGATGCCAGCCGCGCCCAATACGACCAGGCTTATGCCGCATATCAAGCGGGGGAGTCCCAATACGCTGACGGTCTGGCGCAATACCAGCAAGGGAAAGCACAGTATGAGTCGGAATATACCAAGTACCAAGCCATGGAAGCCCAATATCAGAAAGATCTGGAGCAGTACAATGCCGACGTCGCTGTTTACGGCGAAGCGGCCATGGAAGGCGAAAAAGCCAAGCTGGACCGCACAAGGGCCCAGCTGGACGCCCTGACTGCCCAGCTGGCCCAAGCAAAGGCGCAGCTGGATGCAAGCAAAGCGCAACTGGACAACGTCCGCTCTACTTTAGACGAAACAAAACAGCAGCTGGCCACATGGGCAAAGGCCCTGGAGGAGGGACAAGCCCAGTATGACGCAGGGGTAGGCCAGCTTGCGGCTGCCAAGAGCCAGATAGACGCTGCCGCTGCAAAGATCAGCCAAACCGAGAAAACCCTCTCCGCCGGCGAATCTCAGTATGCCTCCGGTCTCCAAAAGCTGGAGAGGGGAAAGGCCGACTATCGAAAGGCCAAGGCAGAGGCGGACACAAAGTTTGCCGATGCCAAGGCAGAACTAGGTGACGTGAAGGAAAAGCTGGACGATGCGAAAAAGGAGATAGACAGCATCAAAAAGCCCACGGTCTATGTCCTGAACCGCTACACTAACGTAGGCTATGCCAGCTTTGAAAGCGACTCGGATATTGTAGACGGCATTGCCAAGATATTCCCCATCTTCTTTTTCCTGGTGGCCGCCCTCGTCTGTGTCACTACGATGAGCCGCATGGTAGACGAACAGCGCACTCAAATTGGCACGCTCAAGTCTCTTGGATACACGCCCCGGGAAATTGCCGGCGGCTATCTGCTCTACTCCGGCCTTGCTTCCGGCCTTGGAAGCGCTATGGGGGTCTGGCTGGGCTCGTTTGTTTTCCCCAAGGTGATCTGGCAGGCATACAACATCATGTATGGATTTGGCGAAATTGATTTCGTATTTGACTGGGGATTTTCGGCCATCGTATGCTCTGTTTTTGTGTTTTCCTCTTTGCTTGTTACTTTGCTCTCCTGCAAGAAGGAGCTTGCAGACGTGCCCGCCGCCTTGATACGGCCCCAATCGCCAAAAGCCGGAAAGCGTATTTTCCTGGAATACATTCCGTTTCTCTGGAATCGCTTCGGTTTTCTGGAAAAGGTGTCCGCGCGTAACATTTTTCGTTATAAAAAACGTATGTTCATGATGATCATCGGAATCGCCGGATGCACTGCGTTGCTCATCACCGGCTTTGGCCTGAACGACTCTATCTCGGGCCTTGCAAACACACAGTTTGAGACCATCTCGATTTATGACACGCAGGTCAGCTTTCGCGATCCTATGAGCCAGTCGGAACAAGCAGATTTTCTTGAGTCATATCATGACTCTGTCGCCTCCTGCGCTTTCCTCTCCGTTTCCACCGTGGACGCCCAGGCCGGCAACCACACAAAAAGCGTAAACCTTGTCGGAACAGACGAAACCGATTTATCCTCTTTTGTAAACTTCGAGCTGGACGGTGCGGCGCAACATCTGCCCGGCCCGGGGGAGGCTTTGATCGACAACGGGCTCGCCAAAACACTTGGCGTCAATGTGGGGGACACCATCATCCTCCGCAATGCTGATATGCGAGAGCTGAAGGTAACCGTTTCCGGCACGTACCGTAACATTATCCACAGCTATGTATATGTCTCCGGCGATACGTTGCGGGAAGCCGGCGGCTTTTCCGCAAGTGTAAACACCGCATACATCAACTTTGAGGAGGGCGCGGACCCTTACGCGTCCGCCGCTGCCATGGGATTTTCCCCATACGTCATGACCATTACGGTGAATGAAGAGAGTCGCTCTATGATCAACCATTCCCTGGACAGCATGAAATACATCGTTGCGCTCATCACCTTCTGCGCCGGGGCGCTGGCTTTTATCGTACTTTACAACCTTACAAATATTAATATCGGGGAGCGCCTGCGTGAGATTGCCACAATAAAGGTTTTGGGTTTCCGTCGCTGGGAAACCGCCTCCTATGTCTACCGTGAAAACCTGGCCCTGACTGTAATGGGTGCCCTCGCGGGCATTCCCCTCGGCATATGGCTGCATGGTTATGTCATGAACAACATCCACGTCGATATGCTTACCTTCGATGCGCAGATCAACTTGCCGAGCTATCTGATCGCCTTTGCGGCGACGCTGCTCTTTGCCGTTGTCGTGGACTTTTTCATGTACTTCCGGCTGGACAGGATCAATATGGCGGAGTCTTTGAAAGCGGTGGAGTAACAGCCCTCCCTCACATATCCCGCATAAAAAACGCACGTCCCTGTCGCATACAGGCATCAAACAGGAAGAAGGGCGGCCTTTGGGCCGCCCTTCTTCCTGTTTTTGATATTGAGGTTTTTATCTTGGCGGCAGGCCGTTCTCGCGGCGCTTTCGCAGATTGTAGCAATCACGTTGTTTTATCTTCCAGCTCCTTCAGCAAGCTGGGGAACATGCCGAGGCAGCGCTTTAAAATGCCCTGCATATACGCGATCATAATGCCATAATTGGTAAACGGAACCCCCTGGTCTTCCGCGCATTTCATACGGTAGCGCATTTCCCGCTCTGTCAGCATACATCCGCCGCAATGGATGACGAGGGCATAGGGAGAAAGGTCATCGGGATATTCTCTGCCGGACACGGTTTGGATCTCAATCGCCTTCCCGGTATAGTCTTTCAGCCATCTTGGTATTTTAACGCTTCCAATGTCATCGCACTGCCTGTGATGGGTGCAGCCTTCGGCGATCAGCACAGTGTCCCCGTCTTTCAAGCGTTCAATGGCTGCCACCCCACGCACAGAGGTATTTAAAAACCCTTTGTACCTTGCCATCAGGATGGAAAACGACGTCAGCGGAACATCAGAAGGGGTATCCGCCGACACCTTGGCAAAGACCTGGCTGTCTGTAATCACCATTTCCGGCTTGCTCCCCAGCTTTTCCAGCATCGCCTGAAGCTCATATTCCTTCACCACCAGGGCAACGGCGTCCGCCTCCAAAATATCACGGATGGTCTGCTGCTGAGGGAGGATCAGCCGGCCTTTGGGCGCAGATTCGTCAATGGGAACCACAAGGACCACAAAATCCCCCGTGTGAAGCAAATCGCCTACAATGCGCAGCTTGGACTCTTCCGTGGAAACTGCTTTCGCAATCTTTTCCTTCAGTTCGTATATGCCTGTTTTATTGACGGTGCTGGTAAACAGCTCCTCCGGGCCAACCTCGGGACGCTCGTCCGCCAAATCGCTTTTGTTGCGGACAACGATGTACGGGATCTTTTTTTGCTGAAACAGTGTAATCAGCTCTTTTTCGCACGCCCCGATGCCCTCCGTCATATCTGTCACCAACACGGCAACGTCGGTTCTGTTTAGCACCTGTTTTGTCTTTTTGACGCGAAGCTCACCCAGGCTCCCTTCATCATCATAACCGGGGGTGTCGATGATAACCACCGGCCCCATAGGAAGCAGCTCCATGGCCTTATAAATCGGGTCTGTGGTGGTGCCCTTTGTGTCGGAAACCACGGCCAGCTCCTGATCTGTCACCGCATTGACGATGCTGGATTTGCCCGCATTCCTGCGCCCGAAAAATCCGATATGTACACGGTTTGCAGAGGGCGTATCGTTCATTCCCATCATTGCATCCTTCTTTCTCCTGTTTGTGTTTCATAAACAAAATGGCCGCATCCCGATGGATACGGCTATTCCATGTATCAATTTTAATAGCTATATCGATCTTTCGTCCTCCCGGTGGCTGACGTCAGGCTGATATTTGTTTGATCTTTTATTTGATCCTATGATTCATTTATCTTCTTATATTATAGTAATATGCAGGCAAAAAGTCAAGCAAGCAGACAAAAAGATATTCCCCCAAAAACGAAATATGCATCCTGCGTCCGGCACAAAAAGAGATCCAAAAACCATTGATTTTACAATGATTTCCGGATCTCTTTTGGCGCTTATACGCCAATTAGTTTAAATCGATCCATTTTGCGGTGATCCCGTCAAGACCGTTTAAATCCTCGACCGATTTCTCTACTTCCGCCGCTTCCCCGCAGGGCTGCAAGACGATCAACCCGTCATTTGCGCATACGTCCTCGCTCGCTTCGTGCAGACCCAGCCGGGCTTTGATCATGCATCCATTTTCCGTAAGCACCGTTTGAAGATCGGTTGCGTTGCTGCCTCTGTTGTTCATCCGTATTGTACGCAAATGACCATGCTGATCCTGTTGTGGCAATCGAAATTGTAACGCGACAGTCTAACCAGTCTTTATACTATTTTATGAGGAGTAAGCTTCCGTTCTAACTTGCTTTTCTGTTCATTATATTCTCTATACTGATCAAATTCTTCAGGTGTCAATTTCTTAAAATAACGCTTCAATCCATCAACTTGTCTGCCTTCATAGCCAGCTTCAACCAATGCAATGGCTGACGGCAAAAGAAATGCGCATAACTCTGCACTGCGTCTATGCAAAATGGAGGGGGTTTCCTCAAGATACATTTTTAATCTTCCTTGTATAAGAATATTACCGTCATCAAATCTCTCGTTCATGTAATGGATCGTTGCACCATAATACTCCTCACAGTTAGCCCAGTAATGCATATATGCCCTATTGCCTCTATAATCAGGTAACACCGAACCGTGACAATTTATAGGATTGAACTTAAATAACTGGAGAAACAATGATGGAATTTTATATGGCCAACCTGCACTTACGAGCAAATCAATTTCTTGTCTCTTAGCTAGTTCAAAAGTATTGGTTTCATCTAGTTTTGTACTTAGAAATACAACCGTCTTGATGCCTTTTTCTTTGCAGTAGTCAGCACACACCCCTGTATCATTTTCAGTGAATAAAAATAATTCTATATCAAGCAATAAGTTCATTTCATAAAGCGTTTCAATTATAATTTTAGGTTTTAATGCATTCGCAGAACCTAATATCGCTATCTTCTTCATAAACTCACTCCTGCTGCGCCATAGCAGCCTCCCTTTTTGTAACACTTCATCCATTGCCTTCTTCAAACTTCTACAGACATACTCCACATCCGCATCACTTAATAACGTGTGAAGTGGTAATGTAATCTCATTGGCATACTGGGCATAAGCATTTGGGTAATCCCCAATGTCAATCCCTAAATTCTTATAAGCCATAAATAGTCGTCATAACCCGGGGGTGTCGATGATAACCACTGGCCTCATAGGAAGCAGCTCCATGGCTTTATAAATCGGGTCTGTGGCGGTGCCCTTTGTATCCGAGCCCACGGCAAGCTCCTGATCTGTCACCGCATTGACGATGCTGGATTTGCCCGCATTCCTGCGCCCGAGAAATCCGATATGTACACGGTTTGCAGAGGGCGTATCGTTCATTCCCATCATTGCATCCTTTTTCCTCCTGTTTGTGTTTCATAAACAAAATGGCCGCATCCCGGCGGATACGGCTATTCCCATGTATCAAATTTAATAGCTATATCGATCTTTCGTCCTCCCGGTGGCTGACGTCAGGCTGGTGTTTATTTGATTTCATGATGTGTTTGTCTTCTTATTTTACCTTTTTATATTATAGTAATATACGGCCAAAAAGTCAAACAAGCAGACAAAAAGATATTCCCCAAAAACGAAATATACATCCTGCGCACGGTATAAAAAGAGGCCTGGAAATCATTGGTCTTACAATGATTCCCGGGCCTCTTTCAGCGCTTATACACCAATTAGTTTAAATCGATTAGCTTTGCGGTGATCCCGTCAAGACCGTTTAAATCCTCGACCAATTTCTCTACTTCCGCCGCTTCCCCGCAGGGCTGCAAGACGATCAGCCCGTCATTTGCGCATACGTCCTCGCTCGCTTCATGCAGACCCAGCCGGGCTTTGATCATACATCCATTTTCTGTGAGCACCGTTTGAAGATCGGTTGCGTTGCTGCCTCTGTTGTTCATACGAATGCCAATCAAATAATAACAAGACATCTTTTTTACCTCCTACATTTCATCTAAAACATATTTTTATATGTTTTCTATATTTCATGCATCCAGAACCTTCATTCTGCTTCCCGGGGCGCTATCGGATCTGGAAAAAGCATTGGGAATCCTTTGTCTATATTATGGCACAAAGATATGGACTTTTCAATTGAAATTTAACATCGTTTTGACTGTTTTCTGATATTTGATTCTTTTTACATTATATTATTTCGCGCAACAGGGGTGCTTTATCGCATGCGTTATGTAACCACCGCGCCGCAGGTGGTGCAGTACAAAGACAGCAGCTCCTTCGTTGGGTTCACACCCGGGCAAAACAGCATGGCCACAAGCGCCAAGATCATCAGCAGAGTGAGCGTTTCGGTGTTCAGCTTGCGCTGATCGAATATGCTTAATGAGCAAAACACTCGTAGCCTCGCTTTTGCGCTCCTCCCTATAACGAAGACCAGATGCGCCGAATTAAGATCCCACGGCAAGAGATGGAACTACACCGTCTGCGGCTATCACTGTTGTTTGCGCTGTAAGGAGCTTCGAAAAGGCGACAGAAGAAACGGTATCCACGTCTTTTACAATGTTTTCATTTTTCCGCTTGAATCTTTCGCACATAAGAAATATAATGTATGAAGACAAATGCCTTTTCTGGGGAAAGGTGCCATGGAGTACGTCGGTGTAAAAGAAACAGCGGATACGTGGGGCTTTGCCGCCCGCACGGTTCTCTATCATTGTACAAACGACCGGATTAAAGGCGCGCACAAAGTCTTCAACGTGTGGCTCATCCCCAAAGACGCCGCCTATCTGGAGGATGGCCGGAAAAGAAACGGGCGGAAGCCCCCCCGCAGCCGAACGGAAAGAGGTGAAAACGTGACGGGAAACAAAACAACGCAACGCACAAGGGCGCTGGTCAATGACCGTCGATTATCCGTCATCGTCTTTTCCCTTTTTTTTGCCTGGCTGCTGGCATTCCCCTTTGAAGGCCAAATCCTTTACGCCCTTGCGGGCTATTATCAGATAGAGCCTCGCATAATGGTTTTCGGAGCGGTCTCTGCCACATTCTGCGGATTGTTTTCCTGCGGCTTCTTTATAAAAAGCATGAAAGCCGCGAAAAAACTCATGCTTGGCACGATTGTTTTGTGTATCGTTGGATCAAGCGCCTTTTTATTCCCTCCCTCCGGCCTTTGGCTGGTGGCAGTTCTTCCAAGCTCGTTTCTGGCCGGCGGCTGCGTGGCGGCCTGGGGATATTACTTATGGAGCGGCACCCCGAAAAACGAACGGATCAAAACGGCGGCGGACGGACTGATCTATTCCAATATCCTGATGATCCTCCTGAACATGGCGGCCATTCATATCTCGCCGCGCGTTGGACTTTCTTTGTCCATGCTCACCCTTGGGCTTGCCTTTTTGTTCGCGCTTCGGTTGCCGGAATCTGCTGACACGGCAGCTTCCGCACCCACCATACGCCAAAACAAACCGATCAGCATTGTAAAACCGCTTGCGTTTTTGTGCTTGTTTGTAATCATCATCACCATCAATTCGGGGCTGATGTATCAGGTGCTAAACCCCGCCTACGCGCATCTCACATGGCTGACAAGCTGGTACTGGGCCATACCGTATATTGCCGCCCTGTTCGTCATGCGAAATCTGCCCCGCAAAACAAACCGTACGGATATCCTCTTCGTGGCCATTGCCATGATTGGTTTTTCCTTCATTGCCTTTATATGCCTTGACCACTCTGCCATAAGCTACTTCATTGTCAACACGCTGATGCTTGGAGCCTGCGGGGTGTATGACCTGTTTTGGTGGAGCATTCTGGGCGAGATGCTGGATTTCCACAAAAACCCGGCAAAAGTGCTTGGGGTCGGGCTGTCGGCCAATGTGCTGGGTGTGCTGCTGGGCGGGCTGATCGGCAACGTTATTGCCTCCCCGGAAGTGCAAATCTTCAACCCGACGCTGCTGGCGCTGGCGGTGGTCTGTGTGACGCTGGTTCTCCTGCCGCCGCTGCACAGACGTCTTTCTTCCCTGCTCAAAAACCATGCCTACCTTTCAGCGTTTTCCGAGCTGCCCGCACAGGAGCAGACGGGTCAAATCGACCGGGCCGCAAAATTCGGAAATTTGTCGGAGCGGGAAAGCCAGGTCGCTGCCCTGCTGCTTCAAGCAAAGACCTACAAAGCCATCGCCGGCGAACTGATGATCAGCGAAAACACCGTCAAATATTATATAAAGAATGTCTATTCTAAATTTGGTGTGCAAAGCCGCACGGAGCTGATTAACATCGTACTTCAAAAAGAAAACACGCCCCCCACTGCATAATACCGCTAAAAAGCCTGTTATTCAAAGCCCCCACCCGGAATGGGTGGGGGCTTTTTCATGCAAACCACCCGATTGGGTGGTTTTTGTAGTCTCGTTTTTTGATATGCTGTTCCTGACAGACAAAATCCAGCTGAAAAGGGGGGTTGTGTTTGAAGGCAATAAAAAAATCGTGCCTTGGCGGTGCCAATCGGTCTTGGCATTCTGGCGGGAACAATGCTCCTTTTTTTCAAAGGCAGTATATCCGAAATCCAGATGCAGGCACTTCCGGCAAACGTTATAAATCTCCAGCCAGTAGCGGCGGGACTTTGGCTGCGAGAGCGAAGGCGGCTGAAAATCGTGCGTCTCGAAGGTGATCGTCTCCTGTTTTTGGCATCCTGCTGGGCGAAAAGGTCATCCAATTCAATCGGGACGGCATCTGGGTGAGGGCCGTGAAGATCGGCGGTGATTTCATTTCATTCACCTACGGGACGGAGGGGCGAACGCAGAATATCCGCTTGCTGCGCCCGGCAATTGACCCCTCGGAGCTGGAGCAATCCGCGGAGAAAATTCATTATGAAACAGAGATCACGCCTATGTTTGTCAGTTAAGGAGGATAGGAAACATCGCACTTTGGGTCAGTCGCTCTCCTGCGGGAAACAGGGCGCTTTGAGTCGACATTGTCAAAGAAGGTGAAACATCAACTTATCAATTTTACTTTGGAGGTATGCGATTATGAGGAAAATTCTTTCATGGCTTCTAAGCGCGGCAATGTGCCTGTCGCTCATCGCCACAGCGGCGCCGACGGTGCAGGCGAGCGGTTCTTTTGACGCCGAATTTAACGTTAATACCGGGGAGGAAAGCGGGACAGGATATACGATTACATCTCCTGATTTCCGCATTACCGAAAACGGTTCCTATCTTCTGGAAGGAACAGGGCAGCAAACGAGTTCTTACAGGATTCGCGTAGACACGGGGGTCACCGCGACAGTGACCCTCAAGAATGTCAACCTGCTCATTGCCCTTCCCTTTGAGTGCGGAGCAAATTCAAAGGTCACATTGATCCTTGCGGATGACAGCGAGAATAGGCTGGAGAGCAACGCGAGTTATCATGCCGGGATACGGGTTCATGAGACCGCCTCGCTGACAATTACAACTGAGGGGCAGGATCTTGGAAATGGTTCGCTCAAAGCATACGGTTGTGGGGGCTATACTAGTGGTTATGGGGCAGCCGGAATTGGAGGCGGACAGTTTGAAACCAGCGGTGCAATCGTCATTGACGGCGGCACGATCTTTGCAAAAGGCGGGGATGGCAGATCCGGCACCTATGGTTCCCCCGGCGCGGCAGGTATTGGCGGAGGGTGTGGCGGATCCTGCGGCGAGATTACAATCAACGGGGGCACCGTTACCGCGATTGCGGGCGGCGTCAAAGCAAGCGGCGCGGGCATCGGTGGTGGCAGCTCAGATCCATCGAGGCATAATGGGAAAATTACGATAAATAATGGAACTGTAAGGGCATATTCCGGAGAGATCACCACAGGTGATGGGACCCCGGGCATCGGTTTTTGCTCGGAAATTGCAATTGCCAATACGGCAGATGTAAAGGCCTATTCATCGGGCATTTATTCGGCCATTGCCGGCACAGCAGCGGAGACGGGACATGGTGCATATCTGCTCAACCTCATGCTTGACGAAGCCGTGACGCAGGATACGGATATCACCGTGACACGGGCTGATGGCAGTCCGGAAACATTTGAGATGACATTACCTAAGAACTATAATAACCTGGCTGCAAACGTTTCGGGAGCAAATGACTATTTCGCGAACTTAGCCGACGGGACAACATATGTAGCGCATCTTTCGGATGGAAATCCCGCATTTACAGGGGTGTTGACTGCTCCGGAAGCAACGCTCGACCCGATAGAGGCATCCCTTGTCGCCCTTCCCGGCGCGTTTGACATTTCAGAGGGAACTATCACCATCGCCGACGGCACTGCGACGGGCACCTATAAGGTGACCTATGGAGCGTCACAGACGGCGGACAACATCCCGCAAACCCAAACGATTACGCTCACCGGCAGCGGGGCAGCGCATGCGATCACCGTTGCGGCGACCACCGGCACGGTGAAGATCAGGCTAGACGGGATAAGCGTAAACAGCATAACGCTCACGGCCAGCGACATAAGAAACGTAGAAGTTATTTTGCAGGACGGGACAGACAACGTAATTGCTACCTCCTTGAAAAACGAGTCCGGCCCTTATGGCGGCGGGATGACCGTTGCCTGCGAGCACTATGGGGAGGAGGGGCACATATGCGATGATACATGCGGCTCACTCACAGCCTCAGGCAGCGGCTGTGCCCCTGGCATTTGGGGGGATAACACCACCATCAACGGCGGCAACATCTCCGCCACATCCGGATTCGACGCTCCAGGAATCGGGAATTGGCGAAATAGCAGCAATATCATCATTCAGGGCGGTAAAATCACCTCCACAGGACGCTCAGCCTATGGCGGAGGAGGTGCCGCGGGCATCGGCGGAAGTGATATCGGCAGCGCTGACGGTATTTACATCAGCGGAGGAATCGTAAATGCTACAGGAGCAGCTAAAAGCTCCGGTATCGGCGGCGGAGTCCCTTATTCCGGCGGCGGAGGGCAGGCGCACAATATTATCATCAGCGGCGGGACTGTAAAAGCCACCTCTGGAGGCGCGGGGATTGGAGGCTCTGGAGCTTGCAGCAATATCCAGATCAACGGCGGCTCGGTCAATGCAAAATCCATCTCCATACAGCCGGTAAATGCAAACGGCGACAATGTTTATTTGACCACAATCACTTTTTCCGGGGCAGGTGCTTGGACGCGGGTTTCGGATTTGCAGATTGTCGGAGCCGATTATTTCAATCAAAAGGACATCTTTACGGACGACGCGGAAAAAATTTATCTCTACCTCCCGGCAGGGGCGAGGGTAACAGGCGCGACAGCCGGGGACCGCGACTATGAGGGCAGCGTCACCACGACAGACAACAATGCGGCGGCAGCCATATTTACAGTGTCCGCCCCCGTCCTCCAAAGCGCAGCAACGAGCAGGGACGGCGAAACGGTCATCCTGACTTTTGACAAGGATATGTCCAGCCCGTCGGGAGATGCGGCTCAGTTCGCGGTTATCGTAAACGACTCTCTCAGACCGTCAACCAGCGAGGTCTTAGACAGCAGCGACGCGAAAAAAATTGTACTCACGCTTCCGGTTCCGGTTGCCTTTGGGGATACCGTCACCGTGAACTACCCTCCCTTCGGCAATATAACATCGACGGACGGTGGCGCGCTGGCATCGTTTGCGGACCAAGCGGTGACAAACACCGTGTCGGCGCCGATGTATGCCCTCACCGCGGGTGCGGTGTATCGCGCTTCGGCGGAAAGTGCTACAGTAAAGCTTACTTCCAATACAGCGGGAGATTATTATTACTGTGTATCGGAGAGTGCCACAGCCCCGGCCATTGGCAATCTAATCGGTTGGGAATTTGGAGGCACTCTAGCGGCCGATACAAGTGTAAGTCTGACAGCCATAGGCCTTTCCAGCGGCGCCCAGTACATCCATGTGGTGGTGGTTAATGATGAGGGAGACGTAAGTACACCTATTACCTTTGATATCCCCTGTGATTATTATTGCTGGGAGAACTTTGAGAGTTACCCCCTTGACACAACGCTTACTTCCGGTGATTTTTCTCCCCTCAAGGCAAAGCATAATGGATCAGGAGCAGCGTATCAAAAGGTTATACAGGGCACCGAGGGTAACACAAGCCAGGTTTTAACATTGACATCGTCATCAGGCACTGCCGCCGATGCCGATATTTCGCTGGGAAGTGATTTTGCAAGCTCCGGCAAAACCTATGCAGTTGAATTTAAGGCGCAGCCGATAAGCGGAGGTTGGCCGGGAGAGGTTAGGATTCTTACAGGAGAAGGCAGAGGCACATTTACCAATGCCTTGGGTGTTGAATTCAGGGGCGGCAAAATTGGCAGCTATATCACGGATAGAGATTACGGAATCCAGCCTTTGGGGAACTATACACTAGACCAGTGGTATCATGTAAAAATAATAGTCAACACGCAGACGAAGAAATACAATATCTATGTTGACGGAGTGCAGCTTGCTGACAATTTAGAGGCAATCGGAGACTACACCTACCTGAATATTACAGCGGGTCATTCCTGCACCATCCGTTTTGACGATCTCAAGATTTATGAAACTGATCCTATCATGCCCGATGCCCCCCTTCTCCAAAGTGCGGAAACGAGTACAGACGGGGGAAAAATAATCCTGACCTTTGACAAGGAAATGGAAGCCCCGGACGGAGAACACAGCCAGTTTAGCGTAACAGCAGGCGGCAACACCAATGAGGTTACAGCAGCGGCCCTTGGAACAGATGCCAAAACAATAGAACTTACACTGGCAACTGCCGTTATATACGAACAGACCGTTACCGTGAGTTATACAGAGGGAATGGTTGCTTCTTCCGACGGCGGCGCTCTGGCATCGTTTTCCGACCAGGCGGTGACAAACACCGTGCCGATGCCGACGTATGCCCTCGCCGCGCCTGCATCTATTGCTCAAAACGGCGTAACAGCGGCAGTGACATTTAGCCCGGCAAGCCCCGTAGCCGCCGGGACAAGCGTCATGGCTACCGTCACCCTAACCGGCACGGCGGCGGCGGCGGGCACCCATACGATCGACCTGACGAGCGTGAAAGCGGGCCTGACCGCCGACCCGAAAACCGAAACGGTCACAGCGGAACAGGATCTAACGACAACACCCATCAATAAGACCTTCCACTTCACCATGCCTGCTGAAGTGGCGAATGATTTCGTGTTGACCCATACGTTCTCGGCTGTACCCCCCGTCCTCCAAAGCGCTGTAACGAGCGCGGACGGCAAAACAGTCGTTCTGACCTTTGATAAGGATATGTCCAGCCCGACGGGAGATGCGGCTCAGTTCGCGGTTGTCGTAAACGGCTCTCTCAGACCGTCAATCAGCGAGGTCTTAGACAGCGCCGACGCGAAAAAGATTGTACTCACGCTTCCGTCCCCGGTTGCTTATGGGGACACCGTTACCGTGCATTATCCTTCCGGCGGAAACATAACATCGACGGACGGCGGCACGCTAGCACCATTTGCCAATCAGGCTGTGACAAACAATGTACCTACCGCGCCGCCCCCATCCGGCGGTGAACCCACGCCGTCTGCTCCCGTATACAAAGCGGATGTAAAAACAGGAGACAGCACTCAAACACCCATTCCTGTAACGGTGGACGAGGACGCCGGAAGTGCTTCCGCGGATATAGATAGCGGACAGCTGACATCAGACGGAACCGTCATCACGATGCCCTCCATCCCCCATGTTGACACCTACACAGTCGGCATCCCTGTCCCGGATTTATCAACAGCCGATGCGCAGGGCAGCCTGACCATCGAGACGAGCAACGGAAGCATAACCGTTCCTTCCAATATGTTGACAGGGGCGGAAAATGCAACGGGAGACAAGGCGCAGATCAGCATCGGCGCAGGCGACAAGGCGTCGCTCCCCGAAAGCGTGAAGACAGCCATCGGCGACAGGCCTCTCATCCAGCTCACGCTGTCCATTGACGGGAAGCAGACCGACTGGAGCAACCCCGGCGCACCTGTGACGGTGTCCATCCCCTATACGCCGACTGCGGCAGAGCTTGAAAACCCCGAAAGCATCGTTGTCTGGTACATTGATGGCGCGGGCAACGTGGTCACGGTCCCGAACGGACGCTACGATGCGGCAACGGGTATGGTCACCTTCCGCACCACCCACTTCAGCGACTACGCAGTGGCGTATAACAAGGTGGATTTTAACGATGTGGCAGCTGACGCATGGTATGGCAAAGCGGTGAGCTTCCTCGCGGCACGGGAAATCACCAAAGGCACGGGCGGCGGCAATTACAGCCCTGAGACCAGGCTGACCCGGGGCGAGCTCATCGTCCTGCTGATGAGGGCGTATGGAATCAAGCCGGACTCGGACCCCATTGACAACTTCTCCGATGCGGGTGACACCTGGTACACGGGCTATCTGGCAACGGCAAAGCGGCTTAAAATCTCGGCGGGCGTAGGGAACAATATGTACGCCCCCGAAAACCCCATCACCCGCCAAGAGATGTTTACCCTGCTGTACAACGCACTGAAGGTCATCGGCCAGCTTTCCGAAGGAGACTCCGGCAGAACACTTGCCGACTTCACCGACGCTGCCAACATTGCCCCCTGGGCAAACGAGGCCATGACGCTGTTGGTCAAGACCGGCGCCGTCGCCGGCTCTGGCGGAATGCTCATGCCGACAGGTACGACAAGCCGCGCGGAAATGGCGCAGGTACTGTATAACTCATTGATGAGACAGTAAAATGATAAAAATCAATATACAAGTTATTGCGAGATGCACTAGGAAGATTGCATCAGAGTGAAAAACAAACGATATTTGCAAGCGACCCTTTGCAAAGCTCCCTTATCTTGTATCCGCGTAAACAAAATATGCGGGGGCATGGCATAAAGCCACGCCCCCGCATGTTTTTTGAAAACTCTAAAACGTTCCCTTTTCTCAGTGGTTTTTCCGGCATATGGGATCCGCCGTCGAAAGATGCTTTTCATCTGCCAAAGCCCGAAAGCGACACCCTTAGTGTAAGTTGGGTCTATCAACCAGTGCAGTCACGATGGTATTTGACCATTTCTTTTATTTTGGCAACGTTCTTATGATCAACGTATTTTTAGTTCCCGGCAGGATCCATTTCGTATTTATCAGCGAAACAAGCGCGTTTTAGCCCGAGAAGCTCCGCGGCTCCCGCGACTGTGATGCCAAAAAACAGCACTTCCGTGTCCAGCTCCAGATAGTCGACAATGGTGCCGTTGCACAGCGCGGAGCCGGTGCAGAGAATCAGATCCGCCCACGGCTCTAGTGTACGCCCCGTTGCAGCTGCGCCATCTTCGACTTTGATTCCATATCTTACCTGATTGATATTGTCTTCGTTCAGGTCAAACACTCTGACTGTGTACCCGCTTTTTGCCAGCATTTCAAGGAGAGCCGGCTGGTACCCCACAAGGGCGATATTTTTGGAATCTGGATAGCCTAATTGCAGGAACGAGAGCATATCCTGCGCGCATTTCTCGGGGCCTTCGGTGCGGCAGTGTACGGTGTCCCTGCACAGACCCAGCGACTGCATGACGGCATTGACCGCCGCTACAAAAATCCCCCTGGCGTGGTCGTCATTTGCGACATCCGTCTCCAGTATTTCTGAAAGCGAGACGCTGCAAACAGCAGGCGCGTCTGTGAAGGCTTGTCCCCGGCTTCCCCGGTATTCCGCCTGTATCATAATGTCCTTGCCTGTGATGATGGGAAAATCTCTGCGCTCGGTGTTTCCGATCGCCTCCTCCGGAGAGAGCGCGCGGCAACTGATGTCCACTGTATCGTTTTCAATATTATGTTCCTTCAAGACTGACAAAAACCTGGTTTTTATCTTCGCAAACAACTCTTCCCTGTTCATGTTTTTTTCCCTCCCGCGTTGTATGATGTGCTATGCCCAGAAAGTCTTTGACCTCCGGGTCCCATGTGTTCGTGTAAAGCTCGCTGCCCTCGGCCACCCCGCATAACCTGCCGGAAATGATAACACCGATCCGGTCCGACAGTTGCTCCGCCTCGTTGAAATCGTGGGTAACAAAAACCACTGTACATTTAAATTCCTGACGGATCTCCCGGATCAGTTCATATACCTTTTTTTTAGTGACCGGATCGAGGGCCGAAAAGGGCTCGTCAAGCAAGAGTAGCTCCGGGCGGGTGACAAGCGCCCTTGCCAGCGCGGTTCGCTGCTGCTCGCCTCCGCTGAGGGTACCCGGATATTGATGCAGGATGTGCTCGATTTCAAATCTGTCCGCAATCGATTCAACACGGCTTTTCATCTCCACTTTATCACATTTGCGCATTTTTAGTCCATATTCGATGTTCGCCTGCACCGTCATGTGCGGAAATAGACAGTAGTCCTGATATAAATACCCTATGTTGCGCTCATAAACAGGCATGCGGCTCACGCTTTTTCCATGATACAGGACGTCACCTGTGTCCGGACGGTAAAAGCCCGCTATCGTCTCCAGCAGCATGGTCTTTCCTGATCCGGTCTTGCCCAGGATGGACAAGATCTCATTTTCCCGAATGTCCAGGTTAATCCCGTCAAGTGAAAAACTGCCCCGTTTAAGCGTGATGTCCTGCACCTTCATGATGGTTTTCATTTTTTCACACATATCTGCTCCGCTTTCTGTTGGTTCTGGTCAGAAAATTTGCCATAGCCAGAGATACGGCCGATATGAACAGGAGGATAAAGGCACTGGCCAGAGCCGCGCCCAGATCATTTGTGCTCACATTCAGATAAATGCTCGCGGGGAGCGTCTCGGTTTCCATCCTCGTGACGCCCACCAGCATAAGCGTTGCTCCGAATTCCCCAAGCGCCCGTGACCACACAAGTATGACGGCGCTGATCAGACTGTTCCTGCATATGGGCAGCAGAATGGTAAAAAAGCATCTGCCCGGCTTTGCACCCAAAAGCCCCGCGACATGCTCAAACTTTCGGTCGGCTCCTTTGAACGCCGTGGAAACAAGCTTTATCGCAAAGGGCAAGTTTACCACAAGCTGCGCCAGAATCACGCCGTTTCGGCTGAATACCACCGGAAACCCCGCGGCCTTCAGCATTTTGCCGAAGGGCGAAGAAAAAAGAATCAGCATGCTCAGACCCAGCACGATGTACGGCAGGGACATCATCAGTTCAAGCAGAACCTCAAAAAAACCGCGCAGCGGTATATTGGTTCTGGTGAGCGTGTATGACGCAGGCACCGCGAGAACGAAGCACAGGATGGTGGAAATACAGGCTGATTTCATGCTTAATTTTACTGAGAATGCCGTTTCCGGATGGGAAATGCATTCCGGGAGGCCCGAAAGCCCCCGGAACGCAATGACAACCACATTGCTGCCGATAAAAACGACTGCCAGCATGGTCAGTGATATGCAGATCAGTTTAAATACGCTGAATCTGCCGTTTTTCATTCCGCCAGTTCGTAACCATAGGATGTCCAGATCGTGTTTGCCGCGTCGGTGGCCAGGAATTCGCTGAAAGCCGCGGCAGCTTCAGACTCGGCGTTGAAATTCAGTCTTGCAGCGGGAATCGTCTTAACGTATGCGTCCATGTCCGCGGTATCGCAAATCTCCACGCCGTCAACATTGCAGTTTTCCTTCCAGATGATCGCGGCATCGGCCTCGCCGAGGGAGATAACGGTGGCCAGCTGGGGGGCTGTGGTCGTGGTAGCTGCCAGATGCACGGATTCGGCAACGCCGAAATCAGAAAACACTTTTTTGGCAATCTTGCCAATAGGAGTCGATTCAGGATCGCCGATAACCGTTACAACGCCATCCTTCGCAAGGTCAGCAACTCCGGTGATCCCCTTGGGATTCCCAGCCGCTACGGCAAGAACAGGAATATGTTTGACGAGATTTACACTGCTGGCGACATAGTCGGTTACGGGCTTTACTTCTTCGACGGAGCCAGCAATGAAGAAGTCTCCCTCCTGGGACTCCGATATCTGGGTCTGTATCTGCGAGGCGTTGGCAAATGTGACGTTCACTTTGCAGCCGGTGGCTTCCTGGAAGGCTGCGGCAATTTCCTGAAATGGCTTCTGCATGCCCGCGCCGCAATAAACGAGAAGTGTCTGGCCGCTCAGGTCGACGGGTTCTTCCCCCGACGCTGCGGGCGTTTCGTTTGCCGACGGATTTGAATTTGAAAAGCCGCAGGCCGCTGTCATCAGCAACAGCACAAGTGCGAGAATGATGGAAAACGTTTTTTTCATGATTGCCTCCTATTTTTTCATAAATGTGGCATGAATTTTAACTTCATCATAATATCACCTACGCGTTATTTTGTAAAGTACAATACGGTAGGAAATTTCTTTATTATTGCGAAACGTCAAAAAAGGAAGAACACAATAGGCAACCCGCGCCTTCAGGGGCAAGCAGACCATCCGCCGTCCCAAAAAGAGCTGAATCGCACCCAAAAGAATCCACAATACCGTCATCGACCGGCGGATATGGGGCCCGGGGCGCATCTCTCCCAACCGTTTTTCCCCTCCGCTCCACAGGCGCGAAACCGAGCAGACCGAACGAAAACATTGAAGTGTCCGTTTCCGCCATCCGCCCCCCTGTATCTTCCTTGATGTAGAGCAGCATCCCCGGCGCAAGATCATCCTTGGCATTCACCATCAGATTTTATATTGTTTTCCAGCTTTTTCAGCCCTTCAATGTGCGCCAGATACTGTCCCTGCGACTAGATGAAGCCTTTTGCCTCGAAAAGCCTTGGCATAGGCGGCGTCAGCTTTTCTGGCGTGAGCAGCGCAAGCTCCGGATCGAGGATCGAAACGGTGATCCGCTGATTTCTGATGTTTCTGCGAAAAACGGAGCATCCCGGTGGTATCCTGCCGGATCGAGAGCGAGACAACGGTCGCTATATTGGGCACGAGAAATTCATGTTTTTTCGGAAGCGGGCGCCCGCCCGCTTCCGAGCCTGTCGATGTGCGAGCTGTTTATATTGACCGCCCGCCCCAGCAGGCTGCGCCTGTCCCACAACACACAGCCCTAGCCTTGGTCAGAACTGTGTGTTGTGGGAAGCTACTACATTTAGT
Organism: Oscillospiraceae bacterium; assembly: GCA_050950425.1. Lineage (GTDB taxonomy): Bacteria > Bacillota > Clostridia > Oscillospirales > Oscillospiraceae > RGIG529. The sequence goes on along the minus strand of JBMNHO010000001.1, from coordinate 223,785 downwards.
AGCTATCAAAAACAATTCTTTTACTTTATAATTAAACTTAAAGAAGGAGAGAGTAATATGAAAAAACAAACAGAGCGCCCCCAGAGGCTGATGCTCCGGCATGGGCGCGGTTGCTTTTATCGCAAATATTGAGTATGGAGGGTTTTGAAATGAGAACAGTTGTGTCTTTGTTCGTTGCCACGGTGCTGCTGCTGTCGCTCGGCGCCTGCGGCAAGCCCGCAGATAATCGGGCAGAAGCGCCTTCGGAAACAGAAAATTCCCTTTCCAGCGACAGCCCGGCGGTGGGAGTCATCGAACCGTCGTCGCTGATTTCCAAGGAAGAAGCTGAGCGCATCCTTGGAGTGAGCCTCGACACGGCCCGAACCAGTGAACAGGAAAGGGTGGGGCTCAAGCAATGTCTATATGAGTCGGAGAATCACTTTTTCCAGATTAGCCTCACACAGCAAGCCATGATGCCGGCGGAGCAGAGACAGACGCCGGAGAGCCTGTATCGGGCGATTGTGGAGAATTTTGAGGATGCGGTCAAAGTGGAGAATGTCGGCGGTGAGGCGTATTTCGCCACGCCGGGACTTCACATCCTGGAGGATGGCTACTATATCCTCATCGCCATCGGCAACTTGGACGATGAGGGCAACCGGGAAAAGCTCACGGAAGCGGGCAGGCTCGCGGTTGCGAATTTGGCGTCGGCAAAGTAGCTTGGTTTACGCAACGCTTTATTAATTTAAAGTTGGTTTGAGGAGGAAGTTATGATGAAAAAGGCATTGAAAAGGCTGATTCTCCTGCTGCTTGTGCTGGTGTTCATGCTGGGGGCTGTGCCGCAGGCGGCGGCGCTCACGATGCCCGAATTTAAAATCGACATCACAGACAAGTTTACAGACGCGAATTTTCTGGCGGCAGTAAGAGAGAAGTTGGGCAAGGGCGCCGCTGACAAGGTGTACACCACCGATGTGTCGAAGATTACTGTACTAAGTGTGTCCGGTAAAGGCATAGCCAGCCTTGACGGAATAGAGTATTTTTATGGTTTGGAGAGATTTCTTTGCTACAATAACAATCTGACCTCACTGGATGTGAGCAAGAATCCGAATCTGGACTATCTTCATTGCAGCAACAATCAGCTAACTGCGCTGGATGTGAGCAAGAATCCAAATCTGGAATATCTTTTTTGTGAAGGCGTGCAACTAACCTCACTGGATGTGAGCAAGAATCCGAATCTGAACTATCTTCAGTGCAGCAACAATCAGCTAACCGCGCTGGATGTGAGCAAGAATCCGAATCTGAACCATCTTTCCTGCCAAAATAACTACCTGCCATCTGAAAACGCCATTATCGGCCTGAACAAATCTCAACTTAGTTATTTTGTCTTTGCCCCCCAAGCGCCGACCCCCTCCGCACCCCAAAACCTCAGCGCGAAACCCGGCGACGCAGCGGTGACATTAAGCTGGGCTCTGCCGGCCTACGGCGGAACCGGCACCATTACGAGCTTCGAGGTGACGAGCAATAACGGGGCTACATGGATCACAGCGGGCAACACAAGCAGCTACACCTTTACCGGGCTGAAAAATGGGCAGAGCTATACCTTCAAAGTTCGTGCCGTAAACAGCAACGGAAAGGGCCTGGAGGCTGAGATTTTATCCACGCCGGAGGCCCTCAAGGAACCTTTTTATCAAAGCGCCAGCGACTGGGCCGTCCCCGAATTGGAAAAGGCCTTTGACGCGGGTCTCGTTCCGGAAATTCTCAAGGGGCTGGACATGAAAAAGTCCATCAGCCGGGAGGAATTCGCGGAGCTCGCCGTTCAGCTCTATGAGACGGCCACCGGCAAAATCATACTTGTAACAGGCGTTAACCCCTTTACGGACACGACAAACTACCGGATTTTGAAGGCCTATCAGGTGGGCATCACAACCGGCACCTCCGCGACAACCTTCTCGCCCCACATGCTGATCACCCGTGAGCAATGCGCCACCATGCTCTACCGGGCCATCAAGGCCATTTTGCCCAACGCCGACTACAGCACCGCGGGAATACCGGACTTCCCCGACCAGGAACATATCGCCTCCTGGGCAGTGGAAGAAACGAAATACATGGCCAAGCTGGGCATCATATTAGGGAATGAAAAGGGCTATTTCATGCCGAAACCTTTGAATGCCGCCCATGAGGCCTCGGGATATGGCATGGCTTCCAGGGAGGCCGCCGTGCTGATGACAATCCGGACCTTTGAGAAAGCCAAATAAAATCTGGCACGATTGGGTCTCCCTAACCCCAATCTGGTCAACGCTACAGATACCGTCTTTGCCTTGGGAGCGCCATTGATGAACGAAATCGTGCCAAATGGGGGCTGACCGGCACAACGCAACAGAAAAGCAAAAAAAGCCAATCATCTTCCAAAGTGATTGGCTTTCCGCCCATTATCCTTTCTATTGTTTTCTGGCTGCGCCGACCGGCGGCCTTCCGCACGTTTACAGCAGGCTCACTCATTTCATAAAATGGGCGAGCTATGTACCATTGTTTTGGGTTTGTCCATGCGCCGCCGGACTTGGTGCTTCAGTTGACGGCGGCATAACGTGTAAAAAGGAGCTTTACGCAATGAATGTAAACAACATGCCAAATAACCGGCTGCGCAAAGGCGTGTTTCTCCGGATTTCCTCCGCGCTGATGCTGCTTTGTGCCCTGCCGATGCTGCTGTGGTGCATGCATTTGATCGGCAACGCCTCTCTGGACTACGACTATGCCGGAGTGGGCTGCTTTGGGATGGCCTTGGTGTACGCTTTTTCCATGGTGACGTCCATAGCGGGACTGGCCTTTGCCGGGCAGCCTTACCGGTATGGCTGGTGCCGGGTTTTGGCATATATCCAATTGACAGCGGGAGTTCTTCTTATTTTCCCATCGCGGGCCTACTCGGCCCTTACCCTGCCGCCGGTGCTTCTTTTGACTGTCCTGTATTTATTCAGCGCAGGCTGGCAGAGCAAGCACAGCGGCGAACAGCAATGAAAATTCGATGTCGATCGCGCGAAACAGCCTGCCCGCCTGAGACAACTGTTTTTGGCGGGGAAAAGAACGCTGCCATCATCACCCACTGTGTCGCCTGTGTGGAAATCTCTAACTGACTTGCCTTGAAAAATCCTTTTGCTATTCAAAATAACGTAAAATATCTCAAATTGTTGTAATTACAACAAACAAGGGTGGATTTCTGTGGTATAATAAAAAAACAGTGAGCAGCTTGGCTTTGTGAAAGTGATGAAAGGATTGTAGAAATGGTAGAGAAAATTTTCAAGTTAAGCAAAGGCGATGAAAAAGCAGTGGAAAAAGTCTTGTTTGACGAAAACGTTCATTATCTGCATATGGTGTTTCCTCAAGGCGATGGTCTTCCAGAGCATTTTTCCAACTCGAACGTATACATGACGGTGATAAGAGGTATGCTTTCGATCGGGCTTGACGAACAGGAAATCCACGAGTACGACGCAGGCACCCTGCTGAAGATTCCGTTCCAAACGAAAATGAATGTTAAAAATCTGCATGACGAAACACTCGAGCTGATTGTCGTCAAGGCGCCTGCTCCAAAAAACTGAAAGAAAATCATGCTGCGCCAACAACAATGAAATGGGAGCAAAGGCGAATAAACTGATGCAACCGAGGGGATGAATAAAGGATACCGGTAAAGGAGCGTGGTAGACGTGAAAAAACAAGTCAAAAACAATGTTTTTTGGGTCGGCAAAGTCGATTGGGAGCTTCGAAACTTTCACGGCAACGAGTATTCAACGCATAAAGGGTCCACCTATAATTCTTATTTGATTCAGGAAGAAAAGACCGTCCTAATCGATACGGTTTGGGCTCCTTTCGCTGAAGAGTTTGTGGATAACTTAGCCAAGGAAATCGATTTGAATCAAATTGATTTTATTGTTGTCAACCACGGAGAAGTGGACCACAGCGGTGCCCTTCCCGCCTTGATGAAGCATATTCCGGACAAGCCGATTTACTGTACCGCGAGCGCGGTTAAATCCTTGAAGGGCCAGTATCATCAGGACTGGAACTTTCAAGTTGTAAAGACGGGAGACAAACTTGACATTGGGAACGGAAAAGAACTCATTTTTGTCGAAATGAAAATGCTTCATTGGCCGGACAGCATGGCAACTTATTTGACCCGGGATAATATTCTTGTTCAGCAACGACGCGTTTCGGGCAACATTTAGCCACAGAGCGGCTGTTTAACGATCAGGTTGACCAATGCGATTTGTTCAATGAGTCTATCAAGTATTACGCAAATATCCTGACTCCGTTCAGCTCCATCTTAAGCAAAAAGCTGGACGAAGTCACTGCGCTGAACCTCCCGATTGAGGTGATCGCAACAAGTCATGGAGTCATTTGGCGGGACAATCCCATGCAGATCATCGAAAAATACGCGCAGTGGTCAAGCGATTATCAGGAGAATCAAATTGTTATAATCTATGACACCATGTGGAACGGCACAAAGCTGCTCGCTGAAAAAATAGCGGAAGGAATCAGGTTGGCCGATCCTGATGTGGTTGTTAAAATCCATAATCTTTCCAAGAGCGACGAAAATGATCTGATCACCGAGGTGTTTCAATCAAAAACCGTCGTTGTCGGTTCCCCGACCATCGCAAACAGCATTCTGCATTCAATGGCAGGGTTTATCCATCTCATGAAGGAACTTAGGTTCAAGGGGAAAAAAGCGGCGGCGTTCGGCTGTTACGGCTGGAGCGGAGAATCGGTTAAAGTGATGAATGAGCTGATGGAAAACGCAGGATTTGAGGTCATGTCGGAAGGCTACAGGAACCAATGGAATCCGGATGCCGCGGCGCAGCAGTCAGCTGTGGAGTTCGGCAAGGCGATCGCCGGGTTCTAATGCGGGGCTTTGGCTCCCTTCTCCCGCTTTGCGGGGGAGAACGATTTCGAACCTGCTGAAACCAAATATATAGCAACAGGAGGAAAAACAAATGAGTATGTTTTGTTACCAATGTCAAGAAACAGCAAGAAACACAGGCTGTACAGTGAAAGGTGTTTGCGGAAAGAACGAGGAAGTCGCAAAGCTTCAAGATCTTCTGATTTATACCTTGAAAGGCATCTCTAATATTATTGTGAAGGGGAACGTTGATATTCATAATTTGAATCAGACGAATTATGAAGTCCTGAGCAGCCTTTTTATGACCATAACCAATGCGAACTTTGATGATGAGAACCTTGAGGCTCAAATTCAAAAAATGATCGTTTTGAGAGATGCGCTGAGGAAGACGGTTGGAGCGCTTGCTTTGCATGACGCCGCCACCTTTGCGGTAGACTCCCGGGCGTCCATGCTGGAAAAAGCAGCCTCCGTCGGCGTTCTGGCAACCGAAAACGAAGACGTTCGCTCTCTCCGTGAGATGATTACATATGGGCTGAAGGGTATGGCGGCCTATGCGGAGCACGCGAAGAATATCGGCAAAGAGGATTTGGCCATAAACGCGTTTGTCTATGAGGCGTTGGCGGCAACGCTGGACGATTCCCTCACGGTCGATGATCTTGTAGCGTTGACGCTGAAAACCGGCGAATATGGCGTTAAGGCCATGGCCCTGCTGGACGAAGCGAATACATCGAGATTCGGGAACCCGGAGATAACCGAGGTCAATATCGGCGTGCGTAAAAACCCCGCAATCCTGATTTCCGGCCACGACCTGACCGATCTGGAGCAGCTGCTGGAGCAGACAAAGGGGACGGGCGTCGATGTCTATACCCACAGCGAGATGCTTCCCGCCCACTACTATCCGGCCTTCAAGAAATACGATCATTTTGCCGGCAACTACGGCAACGCATGGTGGAAACAGCTTGACGAATTCGTAACTTTCCATGGCCCCATTCTCTTTACCACCAACTGCATCGTTCCTCCCAGGAGCGAAGAAGTCCGGGGCAGAATTTTTACCACGGGCTCCACGGGCTATCCCGGCTGTACGCGTATTGAAGCCGATGAAAATGGGAAAAAAGACTTTTCAGAGATTATCGCCCTTGCCAAGACCCTGCCCGCACCGGAAGAAATTGAGACAGGCAGCATCGTCGGCGGATTTGCCCACAATCAGGTGCTCGCCCTGGCGGACAAGGTTGTGGATGCCGTCAAATCCGGAGCGATCAAAAAGTTTTTTGTCATGGCTGGCTGCGATGGACGCATGAAGTCCAGAGAATACTATACCGAGTTTGCCGAAAAGCTGCCGAAAGACACCGTGATCCTTACGGCAGGCTGTGCGAAGTACCGCTATAATAAGCTCAAACTGGGTGACATCGGCGGGATTCCGAGGGTTCTGGATGCCGGCCAGTGCAACGACTCCTATTCCCTGGCGGTCATCGCCCTGAAGCTTCAGGAAGTGTTCGGCCTTGACGATATCAACAAGCTGCCGATCGCATTCAACATTGCCTGGTACGAACAGAAAGCCGTCATTGTGCTCTTGGCGCTGCTGTATCTGGGCGTGAAGAATATCCACCTCGGCCCCACGCTGCCGGGCTTCCTGTCCCCCAACGTCGCCAAGGTTCTGGTTGAAAACTTCGGAATCGCAGGCGTCGGAACGGTTGATGACGACATTGAGCTTTTCATGAATGCCTAACGTAAGAGAAAAACCGGGATTATAAAACAATGATCGACAGAGAAGGGCCATCTCCCCTGCTGGTTACGTCATCTGTTTGCCCATAGATATTTTCGGCGGCTGATGACATGCCCGCGGAAGTTCGCGCGGATCCTGTCCTCAAACGCATAAAATACATGGGGCAGAAGCGAGGGAGAACCGCCCCTTCCCTGCCATCAAGATAAAACAATCAAAAATCAGCGCCCTTCTGAACTGCTTTGGTCATTCAGAGGGGCGCTTCCTTTTCCAGATGGGTTTTGGTTGCGTGTCTGGCTGTCCGGCGAGACCGTTTCATCTCTGTTCGCATCTTTGGGCATCTCAACCTCCTGCAAATATAACGAAAGTGCAAGGGGTCAAGGCTATGTGATCCAGTCACCGTCGGTGAATATTTCACAGCATGCTAAGCAGAAAAGAAATTCTCTTGAGCCGGAAGCCATCGCTCCGGACACGTTCATAAAATCATGCAGAACTTCGGAAAACTCTATGCTATAATAAGTACTGGGGAAAGAAAAGCTCTTTCTGGAAACAACCCCATCTGTATGGCTTTTGATATCTGAATGATCAGATTGGATGTATGGAAGGAACAATCATATCCTATGGTTTAAAAACAATGAAAGAGGTGAACAATATGGGGGGTTCCTATTGTTTTTAGATGGCATTGATGATCCGGGAAAAAAGGAACGTATGGCAGGTATCCTAACTTTTATAAAAGATGAGTTTCCGCAATTGGAAGAAGCGTTTAAATGGAATCAGCCCATGTTTACCGACCATGGGGCCTTTATAATCGGCTTTCGTATTGCCAAAGAGCATATCGCTGTTGCTCCGGAATCAATCGTGATGAAATTATTTGAAAATGAAATAAAGAAGGCGCGCTACACCATGCTTTCGGGTAACGCGTAAACACTGGTGTAACCTCCGAAGCCGTATTGGTTGCAGATCGTGTGTAAATGTTTATGAAATGAAGTGCAACACGGCAGATTTATCCGGATGATTCCATGGTCGCAAGCGGGGCTATATTCTTGTGATCCTTTCTAGCGTGTGCTATAATATACGCCATAAGATGATGCGGTTTGAAGTAGGCTCGCTAACATGGCCGCACCCCCCTTTCATTGTTTTTCATCTTGCCGAACCAAAATAGAATTTATGGAGGGCTATCTGTGAAATTAAATTATATCACTTTTATGGTCAGAAACATTGAAGCGTCACTTGCTTTTTATAAAGGCTTAGTGGATTTACATGAAATAAACCGCATCCGTCTGGAAGCTGGCGAAATCGTGTTTTTGGCAAATGCAAACGGCGAAACCATGCTGGAACTCATTGCGTTTGGCGGAGTAGAAAAGGTTGAAACAAAGGGGATGGTTATGAGTTTCCTTGCGGAAACCATGCTTGAGAAACTGAGAGAAAAAGCCGTCGCACTGGGTTATTCTCCGTCAGAAATCATAAGCAAAGGGCCAAAGCCAAAGCATTTTACTGTAATGGATCCCGATGGAGTCGTTGTGGAGTTTAGCGTTTGATTTTATCAATAAAGAGAGCGAAAAAGAGAGCGAAATGGAGCACTGAATAAAGTTTCATGCGATACAATTCTTAGTGAGGGAAGGCGGGGTAAGCGTTCATATGGCAATACAAATAAAGCGGATTTATGATCCTTTCGAGGAAAACGATGGTATGCGTTTGCTGGTGGATCGATTGTGGCCACGGGGGATTTCCAAGGACAATGCGCGGCTGGATGGTTGGATAAAAGAGCTAGCTCCCAGCACTCCGCTACGGGAATGGTTCGGGCATAAAACGGAAAGATTCGAGGAGTTTTCCGCTCTTTATCAAACAGAACTGGATGCGAATGCCGAGGCGCAATCAGCCGTCCGACAGCTCTTGCTTCAAAGCAGGGAAAACACGGTTACCTTGCTGTATGGGGCAAAAGACCCTAACATCAACCATGCCATCATCTTGAAAGCATACCTGGAATCCAAAGCGGCGGCTTTGTAAAAAAGCGGGGGTTTGTGTTGGAGGCCGCAATGATAAGAAGCATTACGTTTTTCCAAAGTGAACCAATGCACTACATAGTTTTTGTTAAGCTTGGAGTGGGCATGATGGATTCGAATTTTTTACCGAGCATATGGCAAGAGGACAATGTACCGTTAGAAGCCGCGAGCTACCAACAGTGTGAAGTGTGCACTGAAAAATCACGCATTATATGGGGAGAGGGAAATCCCAAAGCCCCCATTGTTATTATTTTAGATAATCCGGGTGCGAGGGAGACCAAAGAGGGCAACGAGTATGTTTGCGGGACGAGACAAACACTGCAAAAAGCAATATACGCGTCAAATTTAAAGCCGAAAGATATTTATATAACCTATTTGCTGAAATGCAGGCCGCTGCGAAAGTACGACAAAGAAAAAGCAAGACAATTCAGCATGCCATATCTTGTTCGACAAATTGAAGCAATCCGGCCGAGGTTTCTAATTTGTTTGGGCGATACTGTCGTCCAAACTGTGTTTGGGGACAACGAAGCTCATGTGAAAAACCTGCGTGGTTCATGGCATACTGTAATGAGCTGCCCCACAATTGTATCGTATCATCCCTTGGCCGTGCGGAGACGGCCTAATTTGGCACACCCGTTCACGCGGGATTTCGAAATGTTGGCCCGTTGCTATCATAATTAGTTTTTGGATCAGGTGGTACAGATGACAAACACAGAACAACGCCATGAAAAAGATGAGCTTGCTCATCTGCAAAATCAAATATCACGATGCCGGTTATGCTGGGATTCTTTCGGTTTTGAACCACGCCCCGTTGTGATGGGCAATCGCAATGCCAAGATTATGCAAATCAGTCAGGCGCCCTCTAAACGGGTGCATGAAACAGGGCTGCCTTTCAACGATAGCAGCGGAAAAAGGCTACGTAAAGAATGGTATGGCATACCCGATCAGGACTTTTACAATCCCGATCATTTTTATATTGCATCAATGGCCCATTGCTACCCCGGGAAGTCTCCAGGCAAAGGCGACCGGCATCCGCCTAAGATCTGTTCTCAGCAGTGGCTTTTAAAGGAAATGGCACTTGTCGATAATGAAATTTACATTATCATTGGCAGGATTGCGGCGGATCTTTTCTTTCCGGGGGAAAAAATGTCGTCAATGGTCTTCGAGGACAAACAAATCAACGGAAAACCCGCCTATGTCCTGCCCCATCCATCGCCCTTAAACATCAAGTGGTTCCGAGACTACCCTGAATTTATGAATGATAGGATTTTTAAAATACGGAAAGAGGTTCAGCGCATTTACAATTAAAAAGTGATTTGACCGGGGATCCTTGGGCGCTGTCGATGCGGGCGCTGAATGCTTTTTGAGGATTACATCGGTAGAAACCACTGAATAATGGAGGTTCGCATGGAGATGCTGTATTTTGTCACAGGCGCAGCTGGACATTTGGGAAGTGTAATTACCCGACAGTTACTCAATCGTGGTAAACAAGTACGTGCCCTCGCATTGCCAAACGAAAAAAACACACCCCAAAAAGCAACATTGTATTTTGGCGATATCTGCGACAAGGAAAGTCTAAGGCCTTGTTTTGAAAACCTAAACGGCCGAAGATTGGTCGTCATACATTGCGCGGGTATCGTTTCCATAGCTACAAAATTCGATCAGGCCATATATGACGTAAATGTAACCGGGACAAAAAATATTGTTGATCTCTGTGTGGAATATGGTGCGTCAAAGCTGGTTTATGTAAGCTCGGTCCATGCCATCCCTGAAAAACCACCTGGCGTAACCATAACGGAAATCACCGAATTTAATCCCGAACTTGTTGTCGGATTATACGCCAAAACAAAAGCGGAAGCCACGGCATACGTTCTTGATGCCGCCAAACAGGGATTGAATGCCTGCGTCGTTCACCCTTCCGGCATCACCGGACCTTATGACCGCGGCAAAGGACACCTTACAACCTTGGTCATCGATTATTGTAAACGCAGGCTAACTTCCGGGGTCAACGGCGGGTACGATTTCGTTGATGTCCGCGATGTGGCAGGCGGCATTATTGCGGCATGTGATAAAGGAGTCCAAGGCGAATGTTATATTCTTTCAAATAAGTTCTTCCGCATCAGAGATATCCTTACCCTTTTGCATGAGATAACAGGCAAGCGTAAAATAAAAAACTTTCTTCCGATTTGGTTTGTAAAAGCCACTGCTCCTTTGGCTGAATTGTATTATAAAATACTAAAACAGACTCCGCTGTTTACCGCCTACTCAATTTACACCCTCAATTCAAATGCGCAGTTTTCACACCAAAAAGCAACATCTGAATTGGGCTATACGACAAGGGAACTGAAAGAGACCTTGACTGACACGGTAAACTGGCTAAAGGAAGAAGGCTGCATCTAACACTCCCCTGTTTTTTATGTTTCATTTATATCCAATATCGGCGGCAACGCCGTGTTCCGCCTCCCCGCAGCATGGAAATCCTACCAGCAGCCGCCTTGGAAACAGCAGCGGCCGGGCCGAAAGATACGCTGGCCCTTAGGCCGGCCTTTCCCCCGCACGGTTCTGTTCACCGGCTCAACGGCTTCCTTGTTCCGTTCTCCCCATGACGCAGCAAACTGTCTCTATACTTATATGAAATCCTTCTATATTTGCCTGTCAAAGAGCTGCCTCCCTCAAAAAGAAGCAGTTCTTTGGCAGGCAGCTTCTTTTCCCTCCACCTTTTGTGACAAAAAATTCCCATCGGGGTGGATATAATAGACAACAATGGGACAAACTAAAAGCAAAGCCCGCACCATCTGTGCTGCTGATTTCTCACCGGAAGGAGTGTTCCCTTTGGAGATCACCTTCAAAAGCAAAGACCGGGAACTGACCATTTTTCTCAAAGGAGAGCTGGACCACCACGGCGCCAAAAAAACCATGCACACCATTGACGAGCTGATGGAACTGGAGATACCGCGGGTCACAACGTTGGATTTGCAGCATCTCAGCTTTATGGACTCATCTGGCATTGCCGTTCTGCTGCGTGCCTACCGGCGGATGAACGATTCCGGCGGCGGACTTGTGGTGCGCAATGTACCCAGCCAGTCTTTACGCGTATTACAGGCGGCCGGACTAAACCGCCTGATTTCTTTCTGTTAAGGAGTGTTACATATGCGTCCAAAGCCGGATAACCACATGTCCCTCACATTCCCCAGTCTTTCCTCCAACGAAGCCTTTGCCCGCACGGCCGTGGCCTGCTTCCTCGCACAGCAAAACCCCACTCTGGAAGAACTGGATGACGTGAAAACAGCCGTCAGTGAGGCGGTTACCAACTGCATTGTTCATGCCTATCCCGATACCATCGGCACCATCCACCTGATCGTCCGTATGTTTGAAGATGTTGTGGAGCTGACTGTCAAGGACCACGGCGCAGGCATCCCGGATATTTCCCAAGCCATGGCGCCGCTATTCACCACCGGAGGAGAAGACCGTTCCGGCATGGGATTTACCATTATGGAAAGCTTTATGGATGCCCTCCGGGTCCGCTCTGCCCCGGGGCGCGGCACCACCCTTGTCATGCGCAAAACACTACATACTCCCCTTGAGGACGTCCAATGATTGGATCTGATACGCAAGCATTGCTCCGGGACGCGAAAATGGGGGACAACAATGCCTGCGAGCAGCTTTTACGTGAAAACAGCGGCCTCATTTGGAGCATTGTCCGCCGCTACAGCGGCAGGGGGGTAGACCCGGATGATCTGTATCAATTGGGCGCCTTGGGCTTTCTCAAAGCCGTGCGAGGGTATGATCCCACCTATGGCACTCAGTTTTCCACCTATGCCGTTCCAAAAATCACAGGGGAAATCCGCCGTTTTTTGCGAGACGACGGGCCTGTAAAAGTGAGTCGTTCTCTCAAAGAACGTTCTGCTGCCACATATGCCGCTCGGGAGCGTTTGGTGCATGACTTAGGAAGAGAGCCGACCCTTTCTGAACTTGCCCAAGCCACCGGATGCTGCCCCGAGGAAGTTGCGGCAGCGGAACTGGCCGCCGCAACCCCGGCCTCTCTGCAAGCGGAAACGGGAGACCACGGGCTGACGCTGCAGGATCTATTGGGCGGCGGGGATATGGAAGAGCATGTGTTGGAGCGGGTGACGCTGCAAGGCGCCATTGCGACCCTGCCCGACCTGGAAAAGAAAGTCATTTATCTACGCTTTTTCAAAGGACTGACCCAATCTCGGTCGGCTCGGGTCCTAAACATCTCTCAGGTGCAGGTGTCCCGTTTGGAGCGACGGGCCGTTTTGCGGCTGCGCTCCCTTCTTGTTCCGTAATCAGGCGTCTCTGTTTTGCAGAAGACGCCTTTTTTCGTTTTATTTTCATTTGGAATCACCAAAGCTCCATCCCTTTCCGCAGCCCTCTCGTTTTTAAAGCCGTTTCAATTTGCCGGAGAAAATGCAACGTCCACTCGCGTGGAATGCGTTCCCGCAACAGGGATGCCGTTTCTTATCCCGGAGCCGACCGAAACCAAAATGGTGCATGTGTCATCCCGATGGCGGATATCATCCGGCTGCATCTCCAAAACAACGGATCCGGTACCGCCGCTGGTGGGAATCTGATTTTTGTTCCGTCCAATTTCCACGAAACTCCCCCAGTCCGATGCAGAGTCAGCTGCCGTCCAGACAGCGGCTTGCTGCGTCCGCTGCACATCGCTCCCATCCGGATAGCTGGAAAGTGCTTTCGTCAGGTGCCACCCCTTTGGAATATGAAACGCAACGCCGCCCCAGTCCGTCTGAGTGATGACAACAGCCGCCAAAAGCGTCACTACCACTTGATCGCCATAATCCTGTACGTACACATTGCCCTTGACAATGGTGTTTTCACCGGAATATTGCGTGCTCACGGCAAAGCTTTTGTTCTCTGTCAGGTCTTGGTTCACTTGGGGGATGCTTTTTGCCGTTTTCTCTTTGCACCCGGCAAGGGAAAACAACAAAAACAGCAGCAAAACCAAATAGCGCATTCTGAGTCTATGGGTTTTCATCTATATATTCCCTCCTCTTTTCAGGCCTTTTCTTATTATCATATCGGATCTGGCCAAGAGGTAGAACTTCTTTGGCGCCTCCTTTCGCACAGGAGAAAAGCCAATTGCGCTTCGTCAAAAAAATGCTTGGCACTGCATATTCTCTTGCGCTTTTTTTGGGGGTAGCGTATACTGAAGAAAAAGAGAGCTGGAGGGGCCAATGAATCGAATCGACAAACAAAATTATTATCTGGACATCGCGGAAACTGTGCTGGAGCGTTCCACCTGTCTGAGGCGCCATTATGGCGCAATTATTGTGAAACACGATGAAATCATCTCCACGGGGTACAACGGAGCCCCCAGAGGGCGGGCCAACTGTGTCGATTTGGGTCACTGCATCCGTGAGGAGCTGCAAGTGCCAAGCGGCGAGCGATACGAGTTGTGTCGTTCTGTTCACGCAGAAGCAAATGCCATCATCTCCGCCGCCCGACGGGATATGGTCGGTTCCACCTTGTATTTGGTGGGCCGGGACGCGCAAACAGGGGGGCTTTTGTGTGACGCAACCGCCTGCTCCATGTGCAGACGGCAAATCATCAACGCCGGCATCCAATCTGTTGTCATCCGACGAGGAAAAACAGAGTTTGAAGTCATCCCGGTGGCGGAATGGGTAAAAGAAGATGACTCTCTATTCTATTAAAACCAACTTTGCATAGAAAGACCCTTCCCTTGTCTTGTTGTTCGTACAAGCCAAGGGAAGGGTCTTTTTTCTTTTTGTAAAAATGCCTGTTGTTTTCCGCAGGGTTTGTCCTCCCGTTTTGTACTGATGATGCGCCTGCCTTCCAGCATGCCTTTCCTAGCCCTCCGGCCGGCGAGTCTGGGCCAGGTGATATAGCCTTCCGTTTGTCTCCTCCGCCCAGCTGTACTCCACCATATATTCCCCATGATATTCTTCCGTAGCCTTGTGATCTCCCGTTAAGTACCTGTAATAATCGCACTCCACTGCCGTCACCGCGATCGCCCTCTGGTTTCGGCCAAAAATCAAGATCCCTTCCACACCGAACAGCTGCAATGTTTTGTGCAGCTGGGATGCCGCTTTGCGGCAGATCGCCTTGTGCCGTTCGCTGGGGGGCGCTTCCGGCCAAAACACCTCCATCATCTCTTCCGTTGTCACCACCCCGCCCCGCCGGTCCACCAGCATGGCCAAAAGCTCCTTGGAACGGCTGTTGGGGAAAACCACCACCACATGGTCTACATACAGATCAAAGCGCCCAAACGTACGGATGGTCACCCGTTGGCGTAAGTTTCGAAATAAAATCAACTGGTTGACTCGCTTCAGCAGCGCATCCACCTGTCGTTTGGAGGCAGGAAGATGAAGCTGCCCAAAGCTGTCTCCCCGTTGATAAATCGGCGTTGCGCCAGACGGCACTGTCAAGATCAGGTTCGCTCTTGGAAAGTCCTCTTTCCATTTACAAAGCTGGTCGTAGGAAGGAACACAGGTCTGATCCAAAAACAAAAGATCCGCCCCCCCAAGCTCCATTCGCTTCACGGCCATCTCCCAGCTGGACACCACCTCCACCGGCAACGCCACACCGGACGCCACACAGCTCTCTTCCAAAAGCCTGCTTTCCTGCTCTTTTTTTCCTACGATGATACAGCGCATGAAAGGCCCCCCGTTTCCTCAAAGTCCCGTTCTGCACGCCCTTGCGCGCATATGGTTCTCGCTTTTAAAAGCGGTATTTATTTTTCAATAAATACCGCTTTTTTGTTTTCTTCTAAAATATTACATCATTATATCTTTTTTGTCAATCTTTTTAAAAGATAACGCTATAATACATTGAAAAACCGAGACAAAACGGTCGCCGTTTCTGCGCGGGACGCCGTCCCCTGGGGCTTGAGATGCCCTGTTCCCGTTCCGTTTAGCAGCTGCTCTCCTACGGCCCAGGCAACGCTGTCATGTGCCCAGTCTGCCACTTGCTCCCCGTCCGGGAAGGTTGTCAGGTTTTCCCTGGCGCTGGTGTCATGGCCTTGATATTCAGCAAATCGTTTTAAAATGGTTGCCACCTGTTCTCTTGTGACAGCGTCGTTTGGCCCAAAGGTCAGCCCGCCGGTATATCCTTTTACAATGCCTTCCGTCGCTGCCCAAATAACGGCGTCTGTGTACCATGTTCCGCTTTCCACATCGGAAAAGTGATTTGTCTTTGTCACTTGCGGACTGCCGGATGCCCTGTAGAGGATGGTGACAAGCATGGCCCTTGTGGTTTCCATCTGGGGGGAAAACCGGGTGGCGGATGTTCCGACCATCATTCCCTTTTCATAGATATCCTTCACATAGGGATAGAACCAGTCAGAGGATGCCACATCTTCAAACGGCCAAACATCCACGGGACTTATTTTTTGAAAGGTAACGGTCAGCGTGTGGTTTTTTTGAATGTTGTCCAATGTAATGCTGCTTGTTTTTCCTTGGGACACACCGTCCAAAACAACGTCCGCCACTTCGTATCCTTTATGGGGCGTAATGGTAAACGTCTGGGTGTCCCCGGCGCCAACCGTCGTGGTGCCGGGGTTCACTTCCCCGCCTGTTCCTGCGTTGACCGTAATTTGATATTGGACGACAGGGTTTCCGCTGTTGGTAGGCGTCGGATTTGGCTGTTCATCTTGAAAGGCAAGAGACACAGGAGCGCTCGCCGTCGCCGTGCGGAACGCAGCCGTTGCATCTGTCACCATCGGGCTTTTCAGCCCCACTTCCAAGGCGTCTTTTTTCTGCGTGATCTTCAGCTGGAAGGTCGCCACTGTAATGGCGGCGTCCGTAGAAATCCCCTGGTTTTGAGGATCCACGAACAGCATGGTAAGCCTTGTTTTCCCGCTGACCACCGCCACGCCATGGTTCCACGCCGGATAAAGAGACAGGCTGTCGGATTGGAGCGCCAGCGCGGAGCCGTCCCATTCTACGGCGATTTGCGCGCCGTACATCAAATAGGCCTGTTCCAAATCTGTTCGTTTTAAGGAGACGGTGCATGTCACCGTGTCCCCCACTTTTAAATCAGTCTGCTTGTCGGCCGTAATGGTATACTGAAAAGTTTCCGCAGATGCCGCCGCGTGCAAGGTCGGAAACAACCCCAGCAGACAAACAACCGCAAGCAAAACCGCTGTTAATTTGTATCGTTTCATAGATTCCCTTTCTGTTGGGAGAATCCCCCGGCACACAGGTGCGTGCCGGGGGCTCCGCCGTTTGAATGCAAACGCCAGCGCGACATCGACTGCCGCAGGTCAGGGGCGTAAGTTATGCCTGCTCCGCCGGAAATACCGTCGCGGAATTGAGGTACCTTACAAAGATCAGCTGAGCGTCAGCAACCGTGATATTGTTGTCTCCGTCTACATCCATGGCATAATAAGCCAGGTCAGTCGCACGGAATACATTTGGATTGAGTACCGTATAGATGGTTTTCACCGCATCAGATACGTTGATTACGTTGTCGTCACGATAGGTGTTGCCGTACTCAAAGCATTGGGTGGCTCCGGCCTGAATGTCCAAACCTGCCGATGCCTTGGCCGCCAAACCTTCATCGTAATTCACCGGAACGATGGCCTTATACTCGGCCTCTTCCTTGTTGGATTTATAGAATGCGTAGGTTTCACCATCCAATGTCACTTGCAAGTGCTGGGTTGCAGGATCGATCCCCGTCACCCCTGTCACTGTGAGAACGGTGTAGCCCTCTTGGAATTCGAACGAAGCAGCTTGCACATTGGCTATCACAGTAGCCACGTCGATAGAAGTCCCCTGGGCAAACACATGGCTCAGCGGATTGCCTTTTTCGTCGGTCACTCTGAAGTTTTCCGGCGTTAACACTTTCTCTGCGCCGTTGCCCAATGCCTTGACTTTAAACGTTGCAAGAAGCAGAGAATCACTGGTTATCTCCTGTCCGCCAACGGAAGAGTATCCGGCCACTTTTATGACATCTCCTTCCATATTAGCCGTAAAGCCATTTTCGCCTGTGACCGTGCCGACCATTTCCCACATAGACGGGTCGATGACAATTTCCGCCTGCGCGCCGTATAACGTATAATCTTCCGCGTGATCCAGGTACAGGTTAAATGTCACTTCTCCACCCTTTTGGATCAATGTGGAATCCGTTTCCAGGCGGAATATATAGTCTTCCCTCTGCGTGTACCAGGCCAGAACCGGATAGTAGCGGTTTTCCGACATGGTGTTTTCCTTGAATGCGCTGCCCAAAGTGGGAGCCAGCGCTCTCAGTGCTTCATCGGTCACAGCGTACATGGTGCTGCCGGCTGTTGTGGCTGTTCCGCCGCAAGCGATTGTGTTTTCATCTCCGATGTAATGGCAGTTGGTCAGCGTTGCACCTTTGTTGTCAAGCCCCAACAATGCCCCGGTTACTACATTGGCGCCCGAGACGGTACCTCCATTGTAGCAATTGGTCAAAGTTGCTCCTGCAACGCCGGAACGGTAGCTGCCAGCCAAGCCGCCTGCACCGTACAATGTGCTTGATCCGCTGGCCGTTATGTCGCCGGAGTTGTAGCAGTCGATTACCGTCACCTTATAGATGGATCCGGCCAGGCCGCCAACCGAAGTGCCGCCGGCCACATTGCCCATGTTGCCGCTGTTTTGCAGCTTCATATCTGCGCCGGCCTGTCCTGCCAAGCCGCCGGCGTTGCTCCCTGTCCCTTCTGCGCCGGCGCTCATAATCGTGCCTCGGTTGAGACAGAATGCGATGGTTCCCTTGGCGTTGCCCACAATGCCGCCGTATGCGCTGGTACCGGAAACGGTGCCGTTGTTGATGCAGTGGGTCACCTGTGCGTCTGTATGGCTGATTTGTCCCACGATGCCACCCACATTGCTGCTGCCGGAGACAGCCGCCGTGTTCACACAATTGGTGATTGTGGCGGCTCCAGAAACAGATGCCGCAATGCCGGCCACGTTGCTTCCGCCCTTTACAGTACCCGCAACCGTGAGGTCTTGAATGGTTCCTGTTGTCACATAGCCAAACAGACCCTGGTTTCCACCGGTTCCATCGATATTCAGTGTGATGGTTTTCCCGGCGCCGTCAAAGGTGCCTTTGTACTGTGTTACTGTGTAGGCCGTTCCGATGGGCGTCCACGCAGTGCCGGACAAGTCAATGTCATTCATCAGCATGCCGCTGATGCTGCCGTTGGCATTGCGCTGATAGTCATTGATCTGGGCGGCAAACCAACGCATGTCGTCCACTGTGGACAGCTGATACACCCCGTTTGTGTCCTGCGATACAACTGGAATAACCGTCAGCGTGCCCAGCTCTTTTTTCACCGTCACGCCATTCAGGGTATATTGCAGGTTGAGGGTTTTCCCGTTGTCTGCTGCGGTCAAGGCCCCTGGGATGTCCACTGTCAGATTTGTGTCTGTGTTGGCATAGCACCAGCCGTTGATTCCATTGGAGAAGTTTACATAGGCCATGGTGGTACCAAGGCTGATAGACTGCCCCTCCTGATAAATCAGGCTGGACGGCACAGACGATGTGTTGACGATTTCAAGCGGAACATTTTCCGAAACCGTAACGGTATATTCATAGAGATATGGCTTGTCGCCGATCGCGCCGGAAATCGTAACCTGGCTGTTGTGATCCGCCAGAGTAAATGCTCCGCTCTTGCTGACGGTATAGTTGGTCAGAGCTTCTCTGGTTCCGTCGGAATAGTTGGCCCAAATTTTCATTGCGCCCAAGGTAAAGCTCTGGCCTTCCACATAAGCCGTGGTTGGCTCGCCTTCCTTCACTACGCTTTCCACCGTTGCGGTATCCGAGCCCGCAAACACCCGGGGGATGGGATATCCGTTGTTGATGGGGTTTTCTGCTTTGTCCGCCACCCATGCCCGGCCATCGCCGTTGATGAGCGTCAGGAAAGAAGCGTCTTTCATCTCTGCCGCACCTTTTTCGATGATTTGATCCGAAGTTCCGCTGGCCAGCCCACTGCTGGCCGAGCCGGTCAGCCAGTAGCAGTTTGTATAAGTGCCGCCCGCTGGGGTGGCGATGGCGGGGCCGTTTCCGCTTCTGACGGAACCGATGTTGTAGCAGTTGATGATCTGCACTTCGTTTCCACCCGCGATGCCGCCTATTTCGTATCCGTTGGAGACGCTGCCGGCGTTTACGCAGTTTTGAATCGTCCCGCGGTTCCACGCAGCACCCACGATGCCGCCGGTGCCTTTCTTTTGATGGCCGATGACTGTCGCAAAGTTGATGCAGTTTTCGATCAAAGCTTTGCCGTCGGTCTGGCCGATCTTGCCGACGATGCCGCCGACGGAGCGGTCTGCGTCAATATAGCCGTCAACGGCCACGTTGCGCACCACTGCTCCAGCAGGACGCACGCTGGCATCTTCCGAGTCATGGCAGCCGATTCGGCCGATGAGGCCAACAGATTCCGCCCAGCTCGTGTTGGACAAGCTGGCATAAATATTATAGACGGTATGCCCCTGCCCGTCGAACACGCCGCCCCAAACCGAGTTCAGCTGTGTTTCTGTTTGATTGGGATCCAACTGATATGCGCCTGCGATGGGCATAAACCGAGCCCCGCTCCATGTGCCGGCGGCTTCATTGTAAACGCCGCCCATGTTCATGTCGCAGTCTAAATAAATCGTCCTGCCTTCAAAATCGTCAATGCCGCGATAGCCGTCGTTGGCGCCGCCTGTGGAGGCGTTGAAGTTCATCGCTACGGCCACGATCTTGGTGTGGTTATCATCTCCGATGACTGTTGTGATATCGCTGTGGTATTTGCCGTTGACAATGGCCGCAAGGCCCATCAGCTGCGCCGGTGTTGTAAGATGGAATGCCGTATCTGTGTTGTTGTACCAAGAAACGTCAATGGTTGCGCCGTCCCAAGGCTCGCCGCCTTCCGGCAACGGCGTCGGCTCATCCAGCTCTGCCTGCCAATAAAGGATGGGATAGCCATTGTTGAGCGCGTTTTCTACACTGTCTCCGGCAAAATAGCCGTTCAGTCTTGAGGCAGCCCCTTTCAGATCCATCTCGCTCAAAACAGTGCCGATGGTCACCGGCTGTGTGCCGGCTGTGGTATCCCCCGCACTCAGACCCTGGAGGGAATAGTTGTTGGAAACTGTACTGTATGCGCTGTCCACATGGCCGATAATGGGGTTCCAGTTCCAGCTGTGGCCCGCTGTAATGATGCCGATGTTGTAGCAATACTGCACGGTGGTGGCGCTGTCCGCCATCCCGACGATGCCGCCGTGCCAGCGGCCGCCCGGGTTGCCGATGGTTCCCGTGTTGTAGCAGTAGAGAACAGAATTGGGATATGTGCTGCCCTTATCGCCGGCCAAGCCCACAATGCCGCCAATGCCGTCTTTTCCTCCACCGTTTCCGGTGATATCACCGGTGTTGTAGCAGGCAATGATCTCGCCATAGCTGCGGCCCACTACGCCGCCGGTGTGCTTGGTCCCGATTACATTTGCGTGGTTGGTGCAGGCTTTCACCAAGCCGTCCGGTCCATTTTGTCCCACAAGGCCGCCCACTGCATAAATGCTTCCTGTGTTGACAAAAACAGTCACATTTCCGGTGACGCCGGAAACAGTCCCGTTGTTGTAGCCCGCTGCGCCGCCAATGTTGTCTGCACCGGCGGTGATGTAAGCCTCACTCGATCCGATGGAACCGGAAATTTTAAAGTTTCTCAGGGTTCCGGTATTGTTGCCGAACAGGCCCTTGTATCCGCCTTCTGCATCCATAATGGACAGGCCTGTGATGACTTTACCTGCGCCGTCAAATGTGCCGGCAAAGGCATGCGTCGCGTCGCCGACGGGCGTCCAGGCTTGGTTGTTTAAGTCAATGTCTTGGGCCAAGACAACCATCTTGCCTCCAAAGTCATTCCCGTCATTGACTTGCTGGGCTACCCATGCCAATTCGGCCGCTGTATGGATGGTGTAAACATCTCCGTCAGGTGTCACTTCCGTCGCAGTGACTCCATCCCACGCGTTTACATATGCAAAGGACGCTGTCAAAGCCACGTTTCCTTCCGGCATCACAAACGTGTATGCGTTGTCGTTTCCGTCTACCGGGGTAAAAACAACCTCTTGGTTTGTGTTATATGTGCCTGTGAGACTGTTTGCCAGATAGAGATAGTCCCCATTGCCCGTTACCGTCACCGTCACGGTTTTGCCGGGCGCCGCACGATCCATATCGGAAGAAACAGAGCCGTTTGCAATACCTGCATTGACCGAGATGGTATGCAGCGCCAAGCCTCTCTGCCAATACAGAACGGGGAATCCGTTGTTCAGCGCTGTGCCAGATACGTCCTCTACCAGCAGGCCGCCCAAATGAGAAGCCGCGGCTTTTAAGTCATCTGTCGGCAGAACCGTAACGCAGCCGTTGTTGACGTCCTCGCCTTTCAGCGCAGCGCTGGTTTCCTGGGTGTAGCAGTTGATCAGCTTGTTGTTGGCAGAAGTACCGTAGCCAGTGCCGCAGATCATGCCGTAGCTAGAGACACTGCCGGTTTCCACACCTCCCACATAGGGCCGGCAGCTGCCGGTGTTGTAGCAGTTTTCAATCTTGGTACCGCTGAAGTCAGAGACAATTCCGCCGAAATGGGCGCACTTACCCCCTGTGTTTCCGTCAATACGAATGCTGTAGTCTCCGGTATTATAGCAATTGGTGATATTGCTCTTGCAGGTAGAGACGATGCCGCCCACATAGGTGCTGCCCGAGCTGTGTCCAATCACCGTTCCGGTATTATAGCAGGCATCGATAGGCGCCTTGGTGGAGTTGTTAAAGCCCACGATGCCGCCGGTATATTGATAAGAATCAATGACGCCGGTGTTGCCGTTGTTCGCAACCGTAACTTGCGCAGTGGCGCTGTCGATCAAGCCAATGATGCCGCCTGTTCGGCCGCCACGGTTGCTGTTTGCGCAGATGACGGTTGCATGGTTGACGCATTTGGTCACCGCGGAGCCGTCCATGGCATTTCCAACGATGCCGCCGGCTGCGCCCACACGGGCGGCGCCGTTTTCTGCATTGCCGTTGGGCGTGGTGCCGCCATCTGTAAATACGATGGCGTTGTTGACGCAGTTTTCTACCGTTCCGCCATTCAAAGAGGCCACCACACCGCCGGCCACCATTTTGGCAGTGACGCAGCCGGAGACCGTAACATTTTTCACCGTACCGGTCACCACGCCAAACAGGCCCTGAACCGTGCCTGTATTGCCAGCGGCAGCGTCTTTCGTGCCGGTGTATACGCCGCTGACGGCATAATTTCCTCCGTCAAAGGTACCGGCAAAGGCATTTGCCGTTGTGGCATCGGTGTTGCCGGTGGCGGTGCCGCTTCCAATGGGGGTCCAGACAGGTGCTTCGTTTTTCAGCACATACTGTGTGGTTTGAATGGCATATCCGGGCGCACCATATTTTACATGATCAAATGTTTGGTACATTCCATCGGCTGCCAAGGCAATATTGCCTCCCAAAGAAACGGTTTTCCCGCTGAAGTTGTCTTGTGCGATGCCGTCCGCCGTGCCGTTGACAATGGCGGCAAAGCCCCGCAGCTGGGCGGCGGTGGTGATGGTAAAGCTGGCGTCTGTGGTGTTGTACCAGCTGGTGTCCGTTTCCGGGGCTACCTTGATAACGATCAGGCTGACCACAGCCTTTGGCATGGAATCCACAATCTTCGTCCGCCCGGTCAGCTCTGCTTCCGACTGGCCGAAGATCATGCGGTATGCGTTGAGTGTATCGCAGCTCAAATCAGAGAGGACTGCAGCCGGATCGGACGTTGCATTGCTGGCAATGGCAAGGGCAGGCCCAAACGCTGTTTTGTTTGTGGCCAGCACGCCATTTGTCAGGATATCTGCATAATAATAGCGATCCGTGCCCATTAGATATTCATATGTATACGTCTGGGCAAAGCCGTCTGCTCCTGTCACCTTTAAGCTGTCTCCCGTCGCAAAGGTCAGGCCACTGTCAGACAACAGTTGTTCCAGGGTCACATATTTGTCTACCGCACCGATAAACGGCGTCGTCTCTGTGCTCCAGCCGCTGAAATAGGTGCGTGGGTTGCTGTTTGCCAGTGTCATCGCTTGCGCGCGTGTATACGTTTTGGCAAGAACAGGACTGGATCCCGTCTGTCCGTACACATTCAAGTCTGCATAACTGACATCCAGAGAAACTGTCACGGCCTCTGAAGGCATTGTGAAGGTGTAAATCCCTTCCGATGCGACAGTGGCTTCCACTGTGCCGCCGCCGGCTTTCGTCACTGTAATGCCGTTCAGCGTGGTGGTTGCAGCGCCGGCCGCTTTCATCGCCTGGACAAAAACGGTTGCCCCTTCCTTTACCTGACCCGCGTTCAGATAAGTAGAGTCAGCAGAAACGTTCCAGATGGCGTCGAGGTCCGTCGGCATGGTCAATCCATAGCTGGACGCATCTGGCGCCACTGTGTTTTCCAACGTTACCGTAATCATCACCGCACGGTTTGGCATGGTAAAGCTGTAGCTGCCGTCGCCCCCTGTCACAAGCATAGTTTCGCCGGCGGCGTCTTTCGCTGTAACGCTTTTGATTTGCTTGCCGCTTTCGATGTCTGTCACAGTAACAGGAACCATGCTAGTCTCCTGTGCGGTGGCATCCACATTGACAGCGGCGATCCCGCCGAACACGGAGCTGGAAATATCATAGCTCTGCAGTTCGGGCGCCGTGCCGCCATCTTCCCAATACAGCGCGGGATAGCCGTCGGTGCCCGCTTCAAATTGATTCCCCAGCGCGCTTAACACTGCAGCGCCCTTCAGTTCACTTTCTGTTGCTTTTGTAACACTGCTTGTGTCATATGCCAAGGGGTTATTTTTAAATACATCGTTCCAGAAACGATAGCTGGCGTGTTCGCTGCTTTGAATCGGGAAGCTCCCTTCCAGATAGAAGCAGTTTGCGTATGTCATGGTGTTTGCATCTGTGCTTTTGTTTCCGCCGGAAATATTGCCCGCCATGTAAATAAATTTACTTCCCTCCGTCATTTTGGAGGTATCCATTGTAATGGTTCCTTTGTTGTAAGATCTGGTGATGGCGGTGCCTTCGGCATGGCCTTCTTCGCAGCCGGCAATTCCGCCCACTGCGCGAATATGCCCGTCGTCATACGGCGCCACATGGATGCTGCCTGTATTATAGCAGCTGTCGATGGTGCCGTTTTGCAGCTTGCCTACAATCCCGCCCAGATACACTTTTCCGAAGCTGATTGCCGTGATCGCACCCGTGTTTTTGCAGCCGCTGATGGAAACTGTTCCAAAACTGCCGCCCAAGATGCCGCCCACGTACTGATAACCGGAAATATCGCCTTTGTTTTCACAGTTGGTGATGGATGCGGTGATTCCGTCGTTAATCCGGCCCGCAATTCCGGCCACCTTGCCGCTCTGCAGGGTGGAAGCGCCGTTGTCTGTGATAATGCCGGTATTTTTGCAGCCTTCAATGGTAATGTTGCCGGTAGCATCACCCAGAATGCCACCCACCTGCGTTGAATCGGCGGCGTATGTCACAGCTACATTGCTGGTCACGCCGGAAATCGTGCCGCTGCCGACTGCGGCCACGCCGGCTGTATCACTTGCCCCTGAAACCGCACCCGAAACGGTAAAGTCCTTCAGCGTTCCGGTGCTGTTGCCGAAAAGCGCGTGATAGGAGCCAGCTGTATTTGTAATGGAAAGCCCGGTGATGTTTTTGGAAGCGCCGTCAAATGTGCCGGCAAAGGCATGCGTCGCGTCGCCGATGGGTGTCCAGACTTGGTTGTTTAAGTCAATGTCTTGGGCCAAGACAACTGTCTTGCCTCCAAAGTCATTCCCGTCATTGACCTGCTGCGCCACCCATGCCAATTCGGCCGCTGTATGGATGGTGTAAACATCTCCGTCAGGTGTCACTTCCGTTACTGTCACTCCATCCCAATTGGCATCGGGATCTATGATGGTTTGGGTTATGGTCTGGGAGCCAGGAAGATAGGTCCCGTTGGAAAGGGCAATGGTGTAGCTCCCCGCACTGGTGAATACATTTGCCGTGTCTTTGATGATAATTTTCCCTGCCTGTGTGCGGTCCAGCTTGGTTGCGCTGACAGACACGTCATTCACTTTGACGGATACGCCGGTGCGGTACGTGGTGTTGGCCGCTGTTTCGTCAAAGGTGAGCGTAATTTCCGCATTGGGGTAATGCTCCGTACTGTCCGCCGTCACAACAGGAGCCGGCAGTCTGACAATGCGTGAAAATGCACCCGGTGCGTATCCCGTTGCTTTGACAAGGAAGGAATAGGTTCCCTTTTCCGTCACTTTGCTGGATGGAATGGTCAAAGTGCGATTTTCCGTTTGAATGGTATAATCACCAGAATCCAACACAGTATATGTGCTTTGATTCGGTATTTTCCATGTCACTTCCGTGATATTGCTTGTCCAATTCGTCCATTCTTCATTTGAAACAGAATCTGCGGCGGTAAAGACCATATCCTCGCCCAGCGCGGTGCCGCTGGAAGCAGCAAAGACGGGCGCTGCCGTGGGATATTGCAGAACAACGGTTCCGTGGTCTGCAAAGCCCTCTTTCGCCGCCGTGGCTTTGAACTGGAAGGGTGTTGCTACGTAGTCTGCCAGGCTTTTATTTTCAATGGTAATGGGGCTGGTATAAAGCGTCTGCGGTGAAGCATTGCCGCTTTCCAGCGTATAATAAATGGAGGCGCCTTCTGTTGCACAGGCAAGGGTTAAAATCAGGTTGCTGCCCGATTCTTCCAGCGTAAATGTGGGCGCTGCCACCGTCCCTTGTGAAACAAGGTTTTCCGGAGCCGTTGCCATATTCAGCTGTGCGCTGTAAGTCCATTTATAATTTCGGTTGGCTGTTCTTGTGCCGGTGCGCATTTCCTGCTCCGTCGTGGGAATGGTAATGCGCAGGCTGCTTTCTGTATCCAGCACACCATCAAGGCTTCCCGTCACTTCTCCGCCGTTGTTTGCAATATAGCTGGACAATTCTGAAATCCGTCCGGCATATGATTCAACCGCCAAAACAATGGGAGTCTCTACCCCTGTTTCCGATGCCGCGTTTTTGGCATCTGTAAAATAAACAGGGTTTGCAGCTGCGGAATCATCTGTATAATTTGCATCCGGGTTGCCGCCGTTGGTTTCCCAATCAGTGGTCCAACCGTCGGCAGCATCGTAAATGCCGGGATAATAATACCGGGTCTGGAATGCGTCGGACGCCTTCCATGCCTGGGAATACGTCGCGGCATCAGAAGCCATAAAGCCCAAGACGTCATCTCCGCTGTACGTAATGCTGTTTGCGCCCGTAACAGTGGAATGGGTCTTAACATAGCCGATCAATTCCGGCAGTGTGATGCCCTTCCCTTCGGCATATCCGTAGGTAGGCAAATTATCGGTATAAGAAAAATAATAGTTTTGCCCTTCGTAAACACCGCTTTGATATCCATGGGCCAGTTCTTTCAGTGTGTCAATGGGGTACACACCCAGGAGAACCGAATCTCCATTTTTGTCCTTCGCATAGAAAAAAAGTTTTCACAGGAAGCTGCAGAATCCGTTTTGGCCTCTGCGACAATTTGAAATGCCGGGAGCATTCCAAGAAGCATCGCCAACGTCAGGATCAATGAAAACAGTTTCTTTCCGTATCGTACTGTTTTTGCCATAATGACTCTCCTTTTTTATCATTTTGGGTCTTGCTGATCAAATGGCTTCTATTAGTATCTTCCCTTTCACCGCCCCTCATTTCTGTTCTGCTTTACGTTATATGAACGCCCGAATAACGAGTGAAAAAATGGCCCTTCGACAATCAGGATACTGCTTCTTAAAGCATTGAAACGATTTTATATGCATTATGAAGCGGTTTTCAGGGCAGCATCGCCATGTACAGCAACTGTAAGTCTCTCACATCCAGATCAAAATCCCGGTTGCCATCGGCCCCGAGCAGTACGGCATCTGTCTGCTGAACATTGCAAAAAACGATCATGTTGGACAAAAAGATAGGATCCCGATTTGTCAGCACGCCATCCGGCGTACCCGATGGCCCTGTCACATCCGATGTGGTATAGGTAGGGGAATCTTCTGCTTGATACCGCAGGCCGGCTTTCAGCATTGCCTCCGGGTTCAGCCCCAGGCTCTCATAGGTCATGGGCAGCAGACAAGCGGCGAAGGCCCCGTCCCGTTCCAAATAAACGGGATATTCCTCGCCCTTGACGGTGAGTGTCAATCCCTTTGCCCCTGCGGGATAAGAAATATTTTGAAAATAGACGGCAGTATAGCCCGGCCGGTAAACGGTGTTTCCCGCCGTGCATGTTTCGACGGAAACGGTTGCGTCTGCGCCCACAAGCGTCAGGTCAGAATGGCCCACTTCTGAATAGGGCGCACCCTTTTCATCTGTTACGATGCAGTTTTGCTGCGTTAGTGTGCCCCCGTTCCCTGTTTTCACCTGAAAGGTAAGGGTGGCAACACACAGATGAGAAGCCACGTTCCCAGATTGGTCCGGGTTGTAATACGCCACCTTCAGCGTTCCTTTTGTTTCCTCCGTCACCTGAAAGCCGGCGCCGCTTTGAGCACTCTTGTACGTCATTTTCTCAGGGTCGTAGGTCACTTCCGTCTGGGCGCCGTAAAGCGTATATCCTTCTTTTCCGTTCTTGTCCAGCCGGTCAAGAGAAAGCGTGACCTGAACATCATCACCCGCTCCCGGAATTTCCGTATCCCCTTCCAGCCCAAAGGAAAAGGATGCAAGCTTCTCACTGTTCGGCGTTGTTTTCTCCCAAACATCCATTAGCTCATGGTTGCCGCGGTACGTCGTAACCCGAAGAACATCGTCGGAAACTTCAATCAGCTGATAATTGCTGTTTACGCCATCCGGATCGTACTGGGTGTCATACGCCGCGATATAAGGCTGGTTTTGCGGTTCATATGTTTTTGATCCGGAGTTGCCCATAATGGTCACGATTCCCATATTGGCATCCATCCTCCCGCCCGTCAGCGGCTCGGTGCGCATAAACGCATGCTGATGCCCGCAGAGCACCAGATCTGTTCCTCCCTGCTCCAACAAGGGCAGCCATTCCGCGTTGATTCGACTGGATACATTATCTGCTACCATCGTATAGGGCGGATGGTGAAGCAACACCACATTCCATTTGGCTTCCGATTCATACAAGTCTTTTTTGATCCACTCTTGCAGCACCTGATAGGTTTGGCTCCCCGGAACACTGTATTTGCCCAAAACCATGCTATTCAGCACCAAAAAATGAACATTTTGATAATCAAACGAATAAAATTCTTCCAAATAACCTTGCGGCCCATTTTCAGGCAATGTAAAGCGTTT
The DNA here is from genome assembly GCA_050950425.1 of Oscillospiraceae bacterium. Classification (GTDB taxonomy): domain Bacteria; phylum Bacillota; class Clostridia; order Oscillospirales; family Oscillospiraceae; genus RGIG529. Next base: position 194,927 of record JBMNHO010000001.1, on the reverse strand, counting down.
TAAATACAGTTCCGGTTTTTGACTGGTCAGTTCATACACTCCAATGTCATGATTCCCCACAACAGGCATTAAGGACATTTTGGAAAACGCGGGAGACGCTGCCTGGAAAAACGCATTCCACTCTGTCTTGGAATTCGCGTTGTTGACCAAATCGCCACCGACAAGCCCAAAGGCAGGCGCATACATATCATATACTTCCTCCACCATGGTTCCCCACTGCTCCATGCCTTCCTGCACGTCGCCTAAATAGAGAAAGGTAAATTCGCCGGAGGAGGCGGCTGTCTGGAATGTACCGGTGTCTGTCCAGTTTGTTCCGTCTCCCACCCGATAGTAATAAGAGGTGTTCGGTACAAGGCCTATCATTGTGGCAGAAAATAGATCCTCTGTTTTTTGCGCGGCAGTCTGCGTGGCGCCGATGAACGCACGTTCCTGGTATTGTGCTTCCGACACCACCTCCATCACCCCATGGGTCGCCGTTGTATCTTTCCATGTGGCCGTTTGTGTCGTCTTTGGGTCGCCGGTAAAGGAAAGAATGCACTGTTCCGGCGCTGCTTGGGCCCGAGCCATACCAAACAAGCACACAAGCGCCGCCACCGGCAGCAGACAGCGCAGCCCTTTTTGTATCTTTTCCATTTGTTATATACCCTCTTTGTCATTTACTCTGCGATAAATTCAATGCGCGTTACCATACGGACCCATTCATTCGACGGAGCCCCCGGGATGATCAGGCGCAGAGGCGCTTCCTCCTCCCCCAACGGCTGGTTTCCATTGGCCACAGCCAGGATAAACGTATATTCTTGAAGCTTTTCCTGCAAAAACCCTTGCTTGTATCCATCTTTCGCTTCAACCCGAATACGGGTAAAATCAGAGATTTTTTTCCCATATTGGGCCAAAAACGTTTCCAGCGTCGGCCCTACCGCTTGGATGCTTCCCGCTTTTGCCGTTTTCCCGGAGACCCCCTGGCTGACACATGCAAGGCCGGAGAGCGCATTGGCCGTCACTTGGAATTCTGTTTCTCCCAGTCCGGCTATGGTAATCGGCGTATCTCCATAGGCGGAAAGATCCGCTGTCACCCGAACCGGCCCGCAGGCAGAAAGAATCAGCACGCAGAAAAGCGCCGCTGCCAAGGCGGCCGTGTATACGGCCCGCCTTTTCATCGGCTCCGCGCGTCGTCCAAAGCGCGCAAAAGTAACACAGTGGCCTCTGCCCTCGTTGCCTTGGCCTGGGGTCGGAAGCTGCCGTCCTGATATCCGGTGAATAAACCGGCCCCAACCGCCGCCGCCACGGCATCTTTTGCCCAAGCCGAAACCGAAATGCCATCTGTAAAGTTTAGTTGCCCTCCCTTGGAAAGGTTCCAAGCCTTTTGCAGCATAACGGCCAGCTGCTCTCGTGTAATGGAATCATCCGGTCCAAACTTCCCGTTTCCATATCCGCTGGCCAGCCCCATGGAAACGGCCACACTGATCTCATTTTCTGCCCAGTGACCCTTGGTATCTGTAAAAGCCACGGAAGCTTCCATTGGCACAGTCTGCACCTCTTCCAGCGTACGCAGCAACATAGCAACAAACTCCGCGCGCGTCAGCGTACCATTTGGATCAAACGTTCCGTCCGGCTTGCCGTTGACAACGCCAAGTGCCGCCGCCCGCTCGATGGATTCTTTTGCCCAGGACGTCTCGATGTCCGGAAACGCGGGTATTGGGGGAGATGGTTCCGTCTCTTTGGTCACGGTAATCGTGCAAGCGGCCGTAAACCCCATGTCTTCCGTCATGGCCGTGATCACGGCAGTTCCTTCCGCCTTGGCCGTGACGCCCCCCTGCGTGTCCACCTGGACAACACCGGGCGCACTGGAGCTGAAGTAGACCGTTTGGTTGCTGGCATTGGAAGGATACACAGTGGCAACCACCGTTCCTTTCTCATTCAGCTTTAGGGCCATGGTTTGCGGAGACAGCGCAACCCCTTTCACCGGCACCTCAATGGCTCCGGTGTCAGTGGGCGTGGGTGTCGGCGTCGGCGTTGGCTTTGTTTCTTGGGTCACGGTCACAACGCAGGACTTTGCATATGCTTCGTTTTCATCTGACACCGCAGTAATGGTTGCAGTGCCCGGAGAGATGCCTTTGACGAGCCCGTCTTCGGTTACCGTTGCGACGCTTGTTTTGCTGCTGCTCCAATGGACATCGGAATTGGTCGCTTCTTGGGGAATCGTTTTCGCCGTCAGCTGCACCGTGCGCCCGCTTTGAATGGTTGCCGTTTCCTTGTCAAGGGTAAGGCCGGTAACGGAAACATAGGGCGGCTCGACAGACTGGTTCGTCTTTAGCACCACCGTGTCAATCCCCCGTCCATAGGAAGCCGTGGTGGAATAGCCGGAGGTTAGATCCCCCGGCAGCATTCCGGCGCAAAAGCAAAACCGAACACCGGAAACGCCGCTTTCCCCGTCCCCATAGCCGCTGGAATCAAGGGGTACCCGATTTTGCCAGATATCCACGGCCAGCATCGGGCGCACCTCAACCCCTTCGCCCACTTCATCCGGATCTGCTTTTCCGTTTGTCAGTGTGGCATAAAACAGTCCTTCATAATAGTATCTGGTTTGAAACAGATCTTCCAATGCATACGTGCGTGTCCACCCATCCGATGCTGTCATCTGCATTTTAGTCGTTTGAGTTAAATCGTTTTCTGTATACTGGGCTAAGTCGCAGATCAGATCCTCTATGTACACACCGGTCGCAACCGTCAAAACCGTGGTCGGCATTGCATCGATAGAAGAATAGTAGATTTCCTCTCCGTTTGTAAGCGCTTCCATTTCCGAAACAGAGTATGTGTGCAGCAAAACCTGTTCATTGCCCGCACCCTGCAAATAAACCGACAACGAATTGGCGTCTTCCACCTCAGCCCCGTGATCTGCCAAGGCCGGTGCCCCCAAACATCCCAAAAACATTGTGAGCGCCAGGCATAAAGATACTGTTTTTCGTTTCTTCATGACGTTTCTCCTTCTAGCACCATATATAATTTTCCGGTAGTGGGATCACGGTATACCTTTCCCATTTCTTCGTATCCGTTCCCTTCTGACGGCGCCCCTGTCGTCCCATCCGACTGGGTAACCCCATCCACCTCCGTCATCTGGGTTCCCTCATCCACGCCCACAAGCGTCTCGCTGCGGCCAATGTCTACGTTCCAGCTTACGATGAGCGCAACCATCAGCCCGCAGGCCAAAACCAGCATAACATCCGCCAGATTGGCAATGCCGTCCATTGGATTTATGCTTTCTTTTTTCTCACCCGTGGCGGACAGACGCCCGCCGTCTGCGAGTCTTCTCCGTTTCATTGTCTTTCCTCCCAATCAAGCAGCGCTTCCATCACTGTCTCTTCCGCTACGGTATAGTTGGCATACCAACGGCGGCGCACCGTAGACACCACATGAGCAACCGCGGCGCAGGCAAGCCCCGCAACCGTTGTGTCAAACGCGGAAAGCAAAGAGGTCGATAATGTGTACGTATCTCCTTGACCCAACGCGATCAGACCGGGGCCAAGGGGAATGAGCGTCCCCAGAAGACCCAGCATAGGCCCCAACTTTGCAATGAGATCGGTAACGCCTGTGATTTTGTCGTAACGTGCTTTCTCTTCGAACAACAGCCGGCGTGCCAGCGCTTCCCGAAGTTCCATGGATAATGTCGTGTCTTCTACCAGCTTCAGCAAGGACTGCCGTTGGCGGCGAAGAAGGCCACTTTCCTGAATCACGGCCTTCACGTCTACATCCGTCTGCCGCAGACGGTCCACCAACCGGGGCAGTTTCACACGAAGCCGCATGCGCTCTGTAAACAGCTCCGCGATCAGCGTCCCCACCATAATGACAGATACTGCAATCGCCAGAAGAAGCAGAATGATAACAGGAGTGCGCAGGCTTGCCGATACGGCGCGCAAGGTGTTGTTTAACGTTTCATGAGAAAACATAGTGTATCCACTCTTCCCTTATTTAAATAGTATCCACTGATTAAGCCGTACTGAGGCAGCCACCGGATCAACGCATTTTTACAGCGCCCGGCGGTATTGCCCCACCCGCGCGGCTCCCCCCAGCATAAAGAGAACCGCCGCGCCTATCAGCACAAAAGGCAGCAAGCTGGTGTCTGTCTGGAATTTTGGCAGTTCCACCGCTGTTCCAGACATTTCATACGTTCTCCAGTTCTGGACGCCGCCGCCGGGGTTTTGGGGTGTTGTGTGATTGCTGATGACGGATGACGTCGGTCCTTCTCCCCCAACTTCATACACAGAGCCGCCGGCGGCGGACGTTCCGCTTTCTTCTCCCGTTTGTCCTTCTGTAGAAAATGTTGTGCCGCTGGACGACGTCCCGCTGGAGGAAGAGTCCCCTGCTCCTGTTGGCAGGGGCGCATCGGTACTGCCGGGATTGGGCGTCGCCTCACCGCCGGAAGAATTTTCGGGCTCCCCATTGATGACGACAGAGGCCTGAAGACCGCCTGTCACGGTCGTGGCGGTGATGATGGCGCTTCCTTCTCCCACTACTTTGATTTTCCCGCTGGAATCCACAATCACCGCATTGGTGTTGCTGGAAGACCAGGTAACGCGTGTGTCCGTGCTTTGGTCTGCTTTTTTTACATTTGCAGAGAGTTGATATGTACTGCCCACTTCCAAATCCAAGGCAGACTGATCCAGCGCAATCCCCGCGGGCGGCGTGCCGCCAAGGGTCACCTGAATGGTGTGAATCCATTTCGCGCTGCGGGAAGCCGTCTTGGTGGATGTGTCGGTCTGTCCAAACAGCAGACGGAAACGAGTGTTGGTTGTCATGCTGCTAAAATCCGGCGCCGTGGCAAACCGCTTCCAATTGTCCTTTAAAGCAATGATCGTCTCAACCTCCACCGCTCCCTCTTTGGCCCATTTTTGTGCTTTCCCCGTGTCATAATCCCACCGAGTTGGTAAATTGGGATAGTAATACCGGGTTGTGTCCAGCAAATACTCTTTGTTGATCGATTGATACCAGGAATGGGTCACGTCAGAACAATAAAAGTGGAAAGTCTCCACGGAATTGGCGTCAATGCCGGCGGCATTCAAAATGTCCTTCAGCCGCACTCCCACCGCGCTGTCCAATACCACAGCCGGCATATTATCAATAAACGAATATGTTTGGCGTACCTGCTGCATAGCGGACAAGTCCTGCACGGTGAGCACTTTTTTGGTATAGTACGGCCCGCCGAAATATCCCACCGTAATGGTCAAAGTGTCTGCACGAAGCCCCAATTTCTCATCGTCCTCGCTTTCCCCGGGGTTCGGACTCTGGGACGGGCTGGAGGTCGGAGTTGCTGTGGGGGTTGTGGGCAAAACAAAGGATGTACTTTCTTTTAAAACAAAGGTAAGCGACTGAATTTTTTTCCGTAAGAAAGGAAAACCGCTTCGTCTATGCTCGTTTGACCAAAGCAAAATCGAATGCCGTCCTTTTGGCTGAGCGCCTCATCTCCGCTTAAAACAGTGTTTTTTCCTTCCAGACTGGAAAGCGCCAGCAGAGCCGGCACCGCCGTTCTCCCTTCCTCCGCTCCCATCAAAAATAAAGACGCATTCTCATCGTACCCCGATATGATTTTGGGGTAAAAATACCGGTCATCACGTAGATACGTCCCCCCATTTAATTTTTTGCTCCACCCATCGGAAGAAGCAAGCGTCATGCTGGAAACATCTGAAAGCGGAATCCCCAATGCGGAACACAGCGTGGTAATGGTCACACCGCGTGCCGCCAAGGTCATCGGCCGGCCGTTTGCGTCCAACGAGGAGTAAACGGCCGTCTTTTGGCTGAGCGCTTGTAATTGGCTTTGGGAATAAGTCGCGACCACCGTCTTTTCGCTTCCGATTTGCACGGACACGGTCAGAGCGCCTTCCGCTCCTGCGAAAGGCAACGCAAACGGAACACAACTGACATAAAAAAATAAGGCCAAAAGAATCCGCGCTGCAATGCACATCCCCTTTTCCGCCGTGTTTCGCTGTTTCATCCGCAATCACTTCCATAAAAACAAAATTTTAGCAGATCGAACCACCCCAGGTGCCTTCTTGTCCTATCCCAATTTACCCTCATTTTATGCTCACCAATAGAATCATGATATCACAGCCCTGTAACCGATTCGGCTGAAAAACAATATCCCCATTCTTTTTTAAGAATAACGAAACGGTACAGAAACGGCTTGTCAACAGCCCTTATTTCCTTTTGAGCTGAAGTCTATCTTCTCGTTGACTTTTTCCAAAGATGACGATAATATAATAAGGACAAAAAACGTCTAAATAAGGTGAATATATGGAATCTTTACATTTTGGGGGTCAGTTCTTGGTCCCGAACGCTTTAACAGTACAGCATGCGCTGGGCCGCCTGGACACCCTCAGCCGCCAAAACACGGGAAATCCGCTCCGGTGGTCTGTCTCTGTTTCCGGCAATGGGCCGGATGTTTTGCGGCCGGAACGCTTTCCCGGCGGCAAGCGCCCTCCTCTTTGTGCTGTTATGGGTTTGTCCCATTTGCTGAACCCTTCTTTTCAAACATTGTTTTTAAACGGAACAGAAAGCACGTCCCTCCCCACGAACCATTTGGGGCCGAAAATGGCTGGTGCTCTGGATCCCAAGGGAAAGATCACCCTGTACAGCATTTCCCCTTTCCTCCTGTTGGCGGATCGAAACCGGCTGGGCAAGCTGCCTTTGCCCCGGCGATGGGCAGATTTGATGGACCCCATGTATCGAGGGCAGATCGTCACAACGGGGAAGCGAACGCCTGACAGCATCCCCTATTTTTATTTCTATCAGCTCTTTGGAAAAGCCGGAATGGACGCCTTTGGGAAAAACGTAAAAGGCGGGACTTCTCCCGCCCGCATGGCGATGGAGGCGGGAAGCAGCGCGTCTATGGGCGGCCTGTTTGTTTTGCCCTGGTTTTTTGCCAAGTGCTGCCCCCGCCGGGAATCCACTCAAATCATTTGGCCGTCCGAGGGGGCGTTTGCATATCCCCTTCTACTTCTCGCCCAAAAAGAGCTTCCGCCTTCGGCTCAGCTGGCGGCAAATTACTTTATGGGAGAAACCTTTGGCCGAGAAAGCGGGCGTATGTGCCTTCCCACCATACACCAATCCTCCGAGCGCTTTTTGCCAAAAGACAAACAAATTTGCTTTTTTGACTGGTCTTCGTTGCGAACCATGGATCTGTCCGCTTACCAGGCTGCTGTCGGAGACCTTTCCCATGTGCCCGCATTGGGAGAAAAAACAGATTGGGGGAAACATTAAAATGGAATTACAAAAGAATACCCCGGCTTCGTCATCAGCGCTTCAAGTGGTTACCGTGGCAGGGCCGCCTTCCAGCGGAAAAACCTCTGTTCTGCTGCATGTCATCACGGCCCTGAACGCCCAAGGGGTGAAAGCCGGCGTGGCCAAGTTTGACTGCCTGTCTGCCGACGATCAAGAACGGTATGCATCCAAAGGCGTTCCTGTACTAACCGGCTTGTCCGCTTACCAATGTCCAGACCACTATTTTGTCAGCAACGTTCCAAACGTTATGGCCTGGGCACATGCGCAAAAGCTGGATTTGCTTTTGACGGAAAGCGCCGGACTCTGCAACCGCTGCTCGCCTTATCTGAAAGAAGTGCCCGCCGTTTGCGTAATCGATCATTTGTCCGGGCTGCAGGCTCCGAAAAAAATCGGACCCATGCTGCGTCTTGCCGACTGCATCGTTCTCACCCGAGGGGATATGGTTTCGCAGGCGGAGCGAGAGGTTTTTTCCCTTCAAATCTCCATGCGCAACCCGCGGGCACAAGTGATGGAAATCAATGGGCGGACAGGCCAGGGTGTTTTACCCCTTTTAACCTTTCTTTCTCATGCACCGCGGCATGGTTCACTGGATGAATGTACGCTGCGCTTTCCCATGCCCTCTGCCCTCTGTTCCTACTGCCTGGGCGAAAAAAAGGTTGGAGAGGAATATCAAATGGGGAACCGGCGAATGCTCAATTGGAAGGATGAAGTGCAATGACAGTTGATTGGATGGAGGAACCATTTTCCCTTGTACGAGCAAGGCATCCGGCAGCCGGACGATTTGCCGACCTGTTTGGTCTTGCCCCCGCGCCGGGCGAGTCCTTTTCTGCGTATCTTCTCCGCCTGCCGGACGATTTTTTTGAAGAGCAGGCGCTGGAACGAGAGACATTGGCGCCCGATCTTGCCGCCTATGTCACCGCGCAGGAAGAGGCTCCACGCCTTCCGGCACTTCATAGCCTTACCATCACAGGAGGGACATCCAAAGACGGAACCGTTCCGGAAGAAACGGTTACCTTGTTTTCCGGGGAAATTATTTGTATTCTGGGGCCCACCGGCTCCGGCAAAAGCCGCCTGCTTTCCGACATTGAAAGTCTGGCGCAAGGGGACACGCCCACCGGACGGCAGATTCTGGTGAACGGCGCTGTGCCGGCATCTTCTTTGCGTTATGGCGCCAGGGGCGCTTTTGTCTCTGAATTGTCTCAGCAAATGCATTTTTTGCTGGATGAAACGGTGGAGCGTTTTTTAAAACTTCATGTACATAGCCGCATGGCAGATGAGGGCCTCTACACAGAGATTTTAGATGCCGCCAACGCTTTGTCAGGAGAGCCGTTTTCCCCTCGCACCCCCCTGTCAGCCCTGTCTGGCGGACAGTCCCGGGCATTGATGATCGCCGATACGGCACTGCTGAGCCAGGCGCCTATTTTACTCATTGACGAGCTGGAAAATGCAGGAATCAACCGTGAGGCGGCTTTGCAGTTTCTGCTGGGACGGGAAAAACTGATTCTGCTTTCCACCCATGACCCGGTGTTAAGCCTTTTGGGCAGCAGGCGCCTTATCTTGTCGGACGGCCGCATTCAAACAGTAAGAAATCGAACAGCGAAGGAACAGCATAATTTGCCGGTGCTAAAGGCGATGGATCATGTGCTGATGTCCCTGCGGGAGCGGCTTCGGGCAGGAGACGCGTTGGAAGAAAACCTAAGGGCTATTTTGCTGCAAACCATTGACACGCTCTCGTAACGCACCTCCGAAAGTAGCTGGTTTGCGTTATCCCCTCAAGCCAAAAAGTGGTCATAAAAGCAGGCCTTTTGCAGCGTTGCTGCAAAAGGCCTGCTTTTATGATGTCTTTTATTGTTTATTTTGTGCTTCCGGAGGTGAAAGAAGCACACTCTGTGCAGTCGCTGGAAGTCGGGTGGCTCTTGCAAGCACCCACCTGAATTTCATTCAAAGAACAGTAATTCTTGCTGTTTGCGTGATACGCACATTCACTTACACTACATTTAATGCTGGCGTTATAGCCGGTGTTAGACTGATCGGTCATATTCAGTCGCTCCTTCTTCCTTTCAATTTGGGGATATCCCCTCTGGGATAGTATGGCCCCAACGGCTCGATTTTATGAAGAATTTTTAAACTGAGCCACCTTTGCGCGTTTGATATTTTGGGGAGAAAAGATTTCCCGTTGTAAAACAAAGTGCCGACGGCATATTTGGCCAATCCGCAACAATTACGGTTTGGGGTCTTGACTGTCCGCCGCAAATGCTTCCTCGGAACACGCTTTCTCCTTCTCCTGTTCTTCCGGCAAAGAAGACGGGGACGCCTCGTCCCGGGCGACGATCACCAAGCTGTTGCGCATCTGCATTTCCTGCCACTGTTCCTTGGTAATCAAAAGCTGGCGTGGCTTGGAGCCCTCAAAGGGGCCGACAATCCCCCGCTCCTCCATTTGATCCACCAGGCGGGCCGCCCTGGAATAGCCTAGCTTCAGCCGGCGCTGCAGCATCGACACGGAAGCTTGCCCCGTGTCCACCACCACGTCGATGGCGGCGGGGAGCAGCTCGTCCCCTTCGTCTATGGAGTCTTGATGGTAATTGCTTCCGCCTTTGTCCTTGCTTTCGGCGTTTCTGTCGATTTCGTACATCACATCCTCGGCGTACTCCGCCTTGCCGTATTGCTTCACAAATTCCGCCACCCGCTCGACCTCGTCCCCTGTGATCATACACCCCTGAACCCGGGTTGGCTTGCCGGCTCCCAAGGGGAAATAAAGCATGTCCCCGCGGCCAACCAGCTTTTCCGCGCCCTGCGTATCCAAGATGATGCGGGACTCCATGGCGGAAGCCACAGCAAACGCAATGCGGGACGGAATGTTGGCCTTCATAATGCCCGTGATCACATCTGCCGACGGCCGCTGGGTGGCAATGATCAAATGCATCCCCGCGGCCCTGGCCATCTGGGCGATGCGGCAAACCGATTCTTCCACATCCTTGGCCGCCACCAGCATCAAATCTGCCAGCTCGTCGATGACAATTACAATTTGTGGCAGCTTTTGCCGCTCCGGGTCTTTTGCCGCGGCGGCGTTATACGACGCGATGTCCCGCACATTCAGCTCGGAAAAGAGCCGATAGCGCTTCATCATTTCCGTCACAGCCCATTGAAGTGCCCCCGCGGCCTTCTTGGGGTCTGTCACAACGGGAATCAGCAGATGGGGAATGCCGTTATAAATCCCAAGTTCAATCATTTTGGGGTCAATCATAATCAGCCGGACTTCTTCCGGCGTGGCTTTATACAGCAAGCTCACGATAATCGAGTTCATACAGACAGACTTGCCGGATCCGGTTGTGCCGGCGATCAGCAGATGGGGCAGCTTTCCGATGTTCCCCACAATGGTTTCCCCGGCGATGTCCTTGCCTATGGCAAACGCCACCTTCGACGGGTGATTTCGGAAATTGGAGGAGTCGATCACCTCGTGAATGTTGACGGTCTGCACCAGCTGGTTTGGCACTTCCACTCCTACTACAGAATTTTTGTTGGGAATAGGAGCAATCCGCACTCCGGAAGCGCCCAGCGAAAGGGCAATGTCGTCCGCCAGATTGGTCAGCTTGTTTAGCTTTACCCCCCGATCCAGCTCCAGCTCATATCGGGTCACCGACGGGCCTCTCACTACATTTGTGATGCGGGCATCAATCCCAAAGCTTTGAATGGTATCTTCCAAACGCGCTTTGTTTCGCAGGAGCTCCGCCTGGGTTCCTTCCATGTTCTCCCGCCTTCCTTCCGAAAGCAAAGAGACGGGAGGATATTGGTACAATGTATTTTGCTGATCCATGGTAGTCTCTATGTGTTTCGCCACTTCGGCGGCGGCCCTTTGGGCTTCCTCCGGTTTCACTCTTTGAAGGGCAGGGTCCAGCGAAACAGGCGGGCTTTCTGCCGGCTTTTGAACCCCCGTCACAGGCTGTGGCGCCAGCGTCTCCCACGGAGGATCACCGGCGGCGTGGAGCGGTGTGTCCGATGCAGCGGAAGAAACACGTCTGTCTGTTTGCGTTTGCGCAAGCCGGGTTGCTTGGTCTTCCCCGTCCATCGCTGCCTGCCTTTGCAAAACGACATCCGGAGCAGGCTTTCCTCCCGGCCGGAACCAGCTTTTTCGCTTCTTGTCCTCCAACATCGGCATAGGTGGCGCCAACGGCGGGTCGTCCACCGGGAGATCAATGACAACTGTCTGCCGGGGTCGTTTCCCCGATGTCCTGCCGGAAACAGGCTCTGCTTCCGGCTCTTCCTCGTAAGGAACAGGCCGAGGGCGGTTTTTCAAAAAATCCAGCACATCGGAAGCAGTGCGGTTTGCCGCAACGAGGGCCATAAACAACACCAACACCACAAAAATAACCCCCGAGCCGATTTGGCTGAATCCCTTGGCAAACAGAATCGCCAAAGTACCCGACAGCGCACCTCCGCTGCCACCCGTCAGCCCGGACGCATACAGATCTCCTATCATCTCAAACGACAAAGGATACGGAACCCTACAGAAAATCAAATGCAGCAGGCTGCCCAAAGGAACGGGAAGAAGCAACGCGCAGGCCACCCGCGCCCGAACCGGCCGCCCCCGGTGAAACAGCAAGATGACACTGGCAAACAGGAGCGCAAGAGGCACCAGATAAAAACCATAGCCCAAAAGGCCACGGATTAAGTTGCAGAAGAAGTTGATAAACAACGCCTGGACATGGAAGCAGCCCAAAAAAGAAAAGAACGCCAAAAACAGGCATAAAACCGCCCCCACTTCCCGTCGGATGGGCGGATTCCCCTTTTGGGCGGACGGCCGGCCGGCAGCTGCCTTCTGCTTGGCGGGAGCGCGGCGCTTGCCCGCGCTCCCGTGTTTCGTTTCTTTTTTGGTTGTGGTCGCCATATGGACTTCCTTTCTCTTTTTATCGAATCACAAATGTAGCCACGATAGCCAAAATGCCGACGCCCCAGCAATACCACGCGAAACCGCCGAATTTTCCTTTTTGCGCCAGGCCCTTTACAAGGCGGATGGCAAAATATCCGGCAACGGCAGCCACCACTGTCCCAAGGATGTATTTTGGCAGCATGGAGGTGTCAACCCCCACCCGCACCGCGTCGGACAAGCTCAAAAGGTTGGCCCCTAAGATAGCCGGCAAGGAAAGCAAAAAAGAAAAGCGCACGGCAAAGTTACGCTCCAGGCCGCACATCATGCCGGAAGCAATGGTAGCCCCTGACCGGGACAGCCCCGGCACCACAGCCACCGCCTGGCCGCAGCCGATCAGCAGTGCATCTTTGATGGTCACATTCCGAACGGTCTTGCGCCCGGTGGCCAGCTGATCGGACAAATACAGGACAAACCCTGTTACGATCAAGGCAAAGCCAATGAAGATTGTATTGGTATAAAGAGCTTCCACCACGCCCTTGACAGGCAAAATCAAAACCAAGGGCAGGGTTGCCAAAATGATCATCATCACCAGCCGTCTGGCAGGCGGGGGGTTTTTTTCGCGCAGTTTCGGTGAAAAAAGAGCGCCGATGCCCAAGAAAAATTCTCGGATCATGTCCGCAACGTCTTTTCGATAAACGATACAGACCGAAACCAGCGTACCAAGGTGCAGCAACACAGAAAAAAACATATGGTCGTTTTCTACGTTTTGTACACCAAAGAAGTTTTGCAGCAGAGACAGATGACCTGAGCTGGAGATAGGCAGAAACTCTGCAATTCCCTGGACCAGCCCCAGGAAGATAGCCATAAAATACGACAAGTGCATGTCACTCCAATCTTTTTTATTGCACTATATTACCACACTTGTCAGAATATTTCTACAATATTTTTATTTCCTTCCCTTTTCCTCGGCAATCATCTGATGAAGACACCCCAAAGCATCGGAAAGTCCGCCGATTTGATCAATCAAGCCCATGGAAACCGCTTCTTCTCCATATACCACAGCGCCCACATCGGACGTCAGTTCCCCGGTGCGCAGCATCCGTTTTACAAACTCTTCTCTTTTCACATTGCTGTTTTCTGTTACAAATTGAATGATTCGTTCCTGAATGCGCTCAAAATATTGAAACGTCTGAGGCACCCCGATGACCAAGCCGTTGAGACGCACAGGGTGGATGGTCATGGCGGCAGTCGGCACGATAAAAGACTGTTTGGTAGACACGGCCAATGGGACGCCGATGGAGTGGCCCCCTCCCAAAACAAGGCTCACCGTTGGTTTGTTCATCCCGGCAATGAGGGCCGCAATCCCAAGGCCCGCTTCAATGTCGCCGCCCACTGTGTTGAGCAGCAGCAGGAGCCCGTCTACCTCATCCCCTTCCTCAATGGCAGCCAAAAGCGGCATCACATGCTCATATTTCGTGGTTTTATTATTGGGCGGTAAAATCTGGTGCCCCTCGATCTGGCCTACAATGGTCAAAAAGTGAATGGTTCCCCTTTCCGTTTTGACCACAGTGGAGCCCATTTCAACGCGCTGCTCTTGCGCTTCCTGAGACATCGGGTTTTGCTCCATTTCTTCACTCATCAGTATACTGCTCCTCTCCTATTTTATCTGTCGTTTGGTGGGAGTAGTTTATGTGAGAGATGCAAAAATTACTCTGATTTCCCCTTTGTTTTGCAGAAAGAAACGAATAGCCCCTTTTCCCAATGAAGCAAAACCCCCGTCCCGGGAAGGAACAGGAGCTTTGAATTTTATTGAACGAAGGCTTCAGCCCACGCTATGGCTAAGAAATGGAATATCCGCCGCGAACCAAAAGCGTAACGGCACTGCCGGCCTTCACTCCTTTGCCGTCGGCAATCATCAGATAGAGCCGGTTTGCCGTCAGAACTTTTCCGTTTTCCAAAACGGTCCCCGCCGTCAAATCCAGAAGGCCGGGGGACGCAGAAGAGACGCAGGCGCCGGTTCCGCTGCGTAACAGCACCTCTGTTCCCGCTTTTCCGCGAAGCGTCTTGCCGGAAGCAAGAGACACCGTTTGAAACGTTGTGGTCTCCCCCGTTCCGCTGTTTTCGAGGGCGTTGTCCACTTGGGCTTGCAGGTCTTTTGACAACTGGGAGCTTTTTGCCTCCAGCTTGCTGTCCACTTGCTGCAATAGCGACGGCGTCAGCTGATTGTTTAGGTAGCTCAGCGTCACGAGGGGGTCGTCTGCTCCGCCCTGCTGGGCCAGGACGGTTCCAAAGCCTGCCAGCAGTATGACAACAAGCCCAATGGAACACAAATACGTCAGCCAAGTTCTCCCTTTCATATGTACCTCCGTTTTCTTGGAGCGACGCGAAGCGAACGCTTCGCGTCGCTGCTTTTCACACCTGCTGGCTTGGCAGGCCAAAACTCACCGCAATGGCAGAATCCACTCGCTGCATCAACATGTCGTCCAACCGCCCAACCCGCTCTTTCAGCCGTCGCTTATCCAGTGTCCGAATCTGTTCCAAAAGCACCACGGAATCACGGGTGAGTCCATAGTGGCGGGCAGAAAGCTCAATATGGGTGGGAAGACGCGCTTTATTGATTTGAGATGTAATGGCTGCCGCGATGATGGTGGGGCTATGTCGATTTCCGGTGTCATTTTGTACGATAAGCACCGGGCGCATGCCCCCCTGCTCGCTGCCAACAACAGGACTTAAATCAGCATAATAAATATCGCCTCGTTTGATATTATGATCCACAAAGCTCACACTCCGCCGGAAGATAGTTGCCGGCTCCCGTTCTTTGGGAACCAGGCTACTTTCATTCTCCCACAAGGCGGCGAAATTTATACTTCATGTGAAAAATCCATCGCCGCGAGAGGCATTCTTCCTGCATTCACACTCTATGCAGCAAGGCCCCAAACGGTTCCGGCGCAGCGGATCCCCGAAACTGAGCTTTTTATATATATATACGCGGAACCCGAGGAGAGGGGACGCAAACCAACTCATAGGAGATGGTTCCCGCCTGTTTTGCCATTTCTTCCACCGGCAAAACGGCACCTTCATCCTGCCCAAACAGCGTGCAAATATCCCCCAGACAAACCCCCGGGATGTCCGTCACGTCTACCATACAGAGATCCATGCAAATCCTGCCGATTTGCTTGGCGCGCCGTCCTTTCACCAGCACCTCAATCCCATCGGAGCAAACTCGGTGTAGCCCGTCGGCATATCCAATGGGCAACACAGCCAGAACACTGTCCCGCTCCAACGTATGGGTGCGGCCATAGCTGACACATGCCCCTTTGGGCAAATGACGCACGGCAACCACCCTGGTTTTCAGCGACATGGCGGGACGCAGCTTCACCACCGACTCCATATTTTCCCCAGGATACATTCCATAAAGAGCCAAGCCGGGACGTATCATATCCAAATGGGTACAAGAATAGTTTATCACGGCACTGCTGGCGGCGCAATGGCGAATTTCAAAGTGTATGCCTTCCTCCCGTTCCAAACGATCCACCACTTGAAGAAATATGTTCAGTTGAGACATGGTATACGATTCGCTGCCGTCGGCGTCGGAAAAATGAGTGAAGATGCCTTCTAAATGCAAGTTGGGCAATGCCTTCAGCTTTCCAATTTCCCGGGCGGCAGATATCTCCTGCCCCTCATCGGCAAAAAACCCCAGCCGAGACATCCCTGTGTCCACTTTGATATGTATTTTCAAGGTCTTTCCCATGGTCTTTGCCGCTTCTGAAAGGGCCACCCCTGTTTCATAGTCAAACACCGTCTGGGTGATGTCATAGTTCAAAAGAGCCGGCGCAAACTCCACCGGCGTGGCACCCAAAATCAAAATGGGCATCGTGAGGCCCGCCGTCCGCAGCTTTACGGCTTCGTCCAGGCAGGCCACTGCCAGATAGTCGGCACCCAGCTTTTGGAGCAGTGTCGCCACTTCTACGGCTCCGTGGCCGTATCCATTTGCCTTGACAATGCCTAAAAACCGACAGTTGGCGCCGGTCAGACGGCGCAGCGCTTTATAATTTTCTTCGATGGCCTGGAGGGAAACCTCCACCCAGGTTCGTTTTTCTTTCGGGTCCATGAAAGACCAGTCCTTTCTTCTTTTGGCCCTTTTAAAGGCGATGGTTGTTTGCATCTCCGTCCAAACCCCTTGCGAGGACAGAAATGTTCTGTTTGATGCAGGACACGGCATCAACCCTTTGCGTCATACCACGTTTTCCCAATGCCCCCGTCCACAGAGAGGGGAACCCGCAGCGTCCAAACGCCTTCCATCTCCCGCTTCAGCAGCCGCAGCACCCCGGCCCCGTCCTTCTCGTCACATTCTACGATCAGTTCGTCATGAACCTGAAGAACCAGGCGGGCCGAGGGATACTGCTGTTCCAAGGCGTCAAACACCCGCACCATGGATAGTTTCATCAAGTCGGCCGCCGTCCCCTGGATGGGCATGTTCAGCGCGACCCGTTCGCCGAACGATCGGGTGTTGTAGTTGGATGATTGCAGCTCCGGCAAAAAGCGCCGCCGGTGCATTAGCGTTTCCGCGTATCCCTTTTCCTTCGCCTCTAGAACCACCTGATTCATATATTGCCGGACACCCTGATAATGTTCAAAATAAGCGTCCATATATGCTTTGGCCTGTGCCCTTGTGACGCCGATATCCTGGGCCAGGGAAAACTCCGAAATACCGTAGACAATGCCAAAATTCACGGCTTTCGCACTGTTTCTCATTTGCGGCGTCACCTGGTCGATGGGAACATCCATCACCTCTGACGCCGTCACGGTGTGGATATCCACCCCGTCTAAGAACGCTTTCTGCATCTCCTTGTCGTCGGCAATGTGGGAAAGCAGACGCAGCTCGATCTGGGAGTAATCGGCATCCACCAGCACCTTTCCCGGCCCTGCCAAAAACATTTTCCGCATCTCTCGGCCCAAATCCGTCCGCACCGGAATGTTTTGCAAATTCGGCTCCGTGGAGGACAAGCGCCCGGTGGCTGTCACCGTCATTTGGAAACTGGTGTGAAGCCGCCCATCCGGCGCCAGGGCGGCAAAGAGCCCGTCTACATAGGTGGACTTCAGCTTTGCAAGCTGACGGTATTCCAAAATTTCCGTCACAATGGGGTGCTGGTGCCGCAGCTTTTCCAGCACCTCCGCATTGGTGGAATACCCCGTTTTTGTTTTCTTCACCGGCGGCAGCTGCAAGGTGCCAAACAAGATATCACCCAGCTGCTTTGGCGAATTGATGTTAAAAGAGCCGCCGGCATATTCATAGATCACGGCCTCTACCCGTTGAATACGCGATTCCAACATATCACCAAACGCACGAAGCGCCTCTTGATCCAGGCAAAAGCCCGTCTGCTCCATCCGGGCCAGAACCCGGCAAAGGGGCAGCTCCACCGTTTCATACAACGGCGCCATTTGCATTTCTTTCAGCTTTTGGGGAAACACGCCGTACAAATCCGAAATGCAGGCCGCCCGATCCACAAGGGCCTTCGCATCCTTTGAAAGAGCGTCTGCCGCCTGCTCCCCTTCTTTTGTTCCATCCTCCGCGGGGGAAGAAAAAGAAAGCTGCTCCGCCGCGTGGGCGCCTGCCAGTTCCCGGCCCAAGTAACCGATGGACAGTCTTTCCAGATCATAACTCCCGTCCGTTGACTCCAGCAAGTAAGCGGCAAGAGCCGTGTCAAACACAAATCCCTCTATGGGAAACGCCCGGGAGAGCAGGCGTCTCATCACATCCTTGACATCATGAGACACAACGGAAACCACCCCGCCAAACAGCGCCCTTAAAAAATCGTCAAATCCCTCTGCCGCTTTGGAAAGATAGACACAGCCAAAGGAAGGGGAAGCCAGCGCTAGGGCTTCAAAATCGGCCTGGGGCCAAACGGCCACAAAGGGGGCTTTTTTGCATTGCTCCAACAGCACGGCAAGGTCCTCCGCCGTTTTCGCCGCAACCGTTTCTGTCAGACGCGTTTCCGCATACGTCTGGCCTTTTCCTGTTTGCGCCGGACGAAGACCGTAAAATTCAATAAACTTTTGAAATTCCAATTTCAAAAACAAGGGATAAAGCGCCTCTTCATCCGGCGGCTGAACCATGGCGTCTTCCGGGGAAAAATCCATGGGCACGTCTTTGCAGATTTCAGCCAATTCTCTGGAAAAGAACGCCTGCTCTTGCCCTTCCTGCAATCTTTTCATAACGCCCGGCTTTTCTTCTGCCTTGCCTTCCCCCAGCGCCTGATAAAGAGACTCGACAGAGCCATACGTTTGCACCAGACGCAGCGCCGTTTTTTCTCCCACGCCGGGCACTCCGGGAATGTTGTCTGACGAATCTCCCATCAGCCCTTTGAAATCCACCATTTGAGCCGGTGGAAACCCATAATCCGCCCGAAAGGCCGCCTCTGTCATCTCTTTTGTTTCCGTGCGTCCCATGCGGGTGGAAACGATGTCCACCTTCACCCGCTCTGTGATCAGCTGGAGACTGTCTTTGTCCCCTGTGACCACAACGCAGTCCCAGTCTGCCTGCTCACACCGGGCAGCAATGGTGCCGATGAGATCGTCCGCCTCATAGCCCGGCTGCTCGTATCGTTTGATCCGCAGCCCGTCCAGCGTCTCTTTGATCAGCGGGATCTGAGACGCCAGCTCCTCCGGCATGGCATGCCGGCCCGCCTTGTATTCTTCATATTTTTCGTGACGGAAGGTCGGCTCCCGCCGGTCAAACGCCACGCAGATGGCGTCTGGCCCTTCCTCCCGTTGCATCTTCTGCAAAATGGCCAAAAACCCATAAACAGCGTTGGTGTAGACTCCCTCTTTTGTTGACAGGAGGCGAATGCCGTAAAACGCTCGGTTTAAGATGCTGTTTCCGTCAATCACCATACATTTCATGGCTACTTCTCCTTCTCCTTTGGGCGCATAACGCGAACACTCCGCTTCCGCCCCCAGCACAAAATCGGGGGACGGAGCGCTATTCTTCCATTCTCTACCGCTGTTTCTTCGTTATGCTTTTTTCCATTTGACCCCTTGAGGGGTATCTTCCAGCAAAACACCCATGTCTTTCAGCTGGTCTCTGATTGCATCCGCCGTTTTAAAATCCTTCGCCTTGCGAGCCGCCTGCCGCTTCTCGATCAAGGCTTCCACTTTGTCGTCCAAGCTTTCTTCCCGCTTTTCATAAAGCAACCCCAACACATCTGTTAGCTCCCGGATCATGGCAAGCGACGTTTGCGCCACCTCTTTGGAAGGCACCCCTTTCGTCATTTCCGTGTTGACCGTCCGCACCAGTTCAAACAGAACGCCGATGGCATCCGCCGTATTAAAATCATCGTCCATGGCTTCTATAAACCGTGTTCTGTAGGAATCAAATGTCTCTGTAAACGCTTCCTCCTGTCGGCTCATGGGGCGGTCTTCCCCGTTTTGAATCAAGAAATCCAGATTATCCACAGCCGTGTAAAGCCGCTCCAAAGCCGCCTGAGCCTGGGTCAGCGATTCCTTGGAATAGTTGATTGGGCTGCGGTAATGGGCGGAAAGCATAAAAAACCGGATGGGTTCGTACCCATAGGCCTCCGCCGCTTCACGGACGGTGAAGAAATTGCCCAAAGATTTGGACATTTTGGTATTGTCAATGTTGAGAAACGCGTTGTGAAGCCAATAGTGAACAAAGGGGCAGCCGTTGGCAGCCTCACTCTGGGCGACCTCGTTTTCATGGTGGGGAAACGACAAGTCTTCTCCGCCGCAATGAATATCAATGGTTTTCCCCAAGTAGCGGTTTGCCATGGCGGAGCATTCAATGTGCCAGCCGGGGCGGCCGGGGCCCCAGGGGGAATCCCATGCCGGCTCTCCCGGCTTCGTCCCTTTCCATAAGGCAAAATCCATAGGAGACTCTTTGATATCGTTTACCGTAATCCGGGCGCCGGCCCTGAGCTCTTCTAACGGTTGATGCGACAGCTTTCCATATCCCTCAAACTTTTCTGTACGAAAATACACATCCCCGCCTTCTGTGGGATAGGCATACCCTTTGTCCATCAACGTCTGAACCAAGCTGATAATCTGGGGGATGTTTTCTGTCGCCAACGGATGAATGTCGGCGTCATGAACGCCCAAGCCACGGGAATCTTTAAAATATTCCTCAATAAACCGATGCGCCACTTGGTCGAAAGTGACCCCTTCTTCGTTTGCCTTATGAATGACCTTGTCATCAATGTCCGTAAAATTCTGCACAAAGGTTACATCATACCCTCTGTATTGGAGATAGCGGCGCAGCACATCAAATAAAATCATGGGCCTTGCGTTTCCCACATGGATATAATTATATACCGTGGGCCCGCAACAATACATCCGAACCTTTTTTTCTTCAATCGGAATAAACGGCTCCTTCTCTTTGGTCATCGAGTTGTAAAGTTTCATTTTGTTTCCTCCTGCGTCTGATCAAATGCGGTTTTGGCCCCGTTTTCCGCTTCCGCTCCATTGGTTTTCCCTATTTGGCTGGACCAGCCGCACGGCAGCTGCTTTGGCAGAGGGTCTGACGTGCCGGCAAGCTTCCGCTCCAACTCCACCACCCGCTCGCAGAGCTGCTTCAGCTCCGTCTGAATGGGGTCCAAAACGTGGATCTGATCCACCTCGGCGGCAAAGTTCACCTTTACGCCCGCCACGCGCACCAGCTTGGCCGGGACGCCAACGGCCGTGCTGTCCGGCGGAACCTCCTGCAAAACCACAGCGCCGGAGGCAATGCGGGAATTATCCCCTACCCGAAAGGGGCCGAGAACCCGGGCGCCTGAGCCGATCATAACATTATTGCCAATGGTGGGATGGCGCTTTCCCCTGTCTTTCCCGGTGCCGCCCAGCGTGGCGCCTTGATAAATCAAAACGTCATCTCCAATTTCTGTGGTTTCCCCAATTACAATGCCGGCGCCATGGTCGATCACAAACCGCCGGCCGATTTTGGCCCCCGGATGAATTTCAATTCCCGTCCAAAAACGGCTCCATTGCGATACAAATCTCGCAAGAAAGTTCCACTTGTGCCGGTAAAGAAAATGGGCCAGCCGATGGTAAATGATGGCGTGGACGCCAGGATAGAGCAAAAAGATCTCCAGCTTGGAGCGGGCTGCGGGGTCTCGGGCTTGGTATGCGCCCAATGTTTCATTCAATCGTTTGCACATGCAAATTCTCCTTAGGATATGTGTTCTTTGAGTCGGGTATCCCGGCTCTTATGAAAATGGACAGACAATGCGGGGGGCAAAAAGACAAAAACGCCCGCCTCTTCTCCGAAAGAGGCGGGCAAATACGACCGCGGTTCCACTCTTGTTTTTCACTCATGACAGCCTATGACGGGGCAAACCGGAGGGCCTTTTCATCCCCCGTGCTCCCGGACGCACTTCCCCCTTTGCCTGGAACACCCGCTTTCAGCCTTCGGCGGACGATCTCTGATCCATTTCAAGGGATACTTTTTCCGTTCCTCGCACTATGAAGTTTGCCCTATCTTACCATTTCTCTTCCCGTTTGTCAAGACGAATCACGTCGTCTCCCTCATGGAAGACGGCACAGACCTTCCTATTTGGAATAAAAGCAGGCTTTTGCAGCGGCAATCCCCCATGGCACAGAAAACGCTATGATTTCCAGTTGATTACATCTTTGTTTTTCAAAAAATACTCCAGCCCGGACCACAATGTCGTTACCAAAATCAGCGCCACACAAACGGTATTTACCGTCACCCCGAACAAAGAGGCGGCCGCCAAGGGGGGGACCAGCATCACACAAATTCCCAGCATTGTCGCCACGGTTTTGATTTTCCCGGCAATCCCCGCCGCGATGACCCTGCCCCCTTCCACCGCCACAAGGCGCAGCGCCGTAACCGCAAACTCCCGGGTCACAACCAGTAGCAGCACCCACGCGGGCATTTGCCATTGCTCCACAAAATAGAGCATGGCCGCAATCACCAAAAGCTTATCTGCCAACGGATCCATAAACTTTCCAAAGTCTGTAATCTGCCCCCGGCTGCGGGCCAAGTGACCGTCTAGCGCATCCGTCAAAGAAGCAACCAAGAACACGAAAAGAGCCACATAGCGATGCCACGGAAACGAAATATACAGCAACACCAAAAACACAGGAATGAGGAATATGCGCACCAAAGTCAATTTATTGGGTGTGTTCATACCATCCGCGCCTCCCCTTCCGCATCAACAGGCACGCCCAGCAAATCGCCGTCCTCGCTGCCTGTGACCGTCACAAAAATAAATTGACCCGGCTCCAGCGGATGTTCTCCCTCTGTTTCCAGCACAAGCTGCCCGTCAATTTCTGTAGAGTCTGCCGGGGTCCGCCCATGCATCCGCCCCGCTTCGTCCCGCCCTTCCAGCAGAACTTCAACCTGCCTGCCCAGCTGAGACGCATTGTACGCATCTAGACATTGGGTTTGAATGGCAAGAAGCCGATCCATTCTGGCAAGCACCGTTTCTTCGTCCGGGATGTTTTCCATCCGGGCCGCCTCGGTTCCCTCTTGGGGCGAAAACGCAAACACGCCGGCCCGCTCAATCTGCTCCTCCTCCAAGAAGCGGCACAGCGATTCAAATTCGCTCTCCCCTTCTCCCGGCAGGCCGCAAATCAAGCTGGTGCGAAGCACAAGACCCGGGATGCGCGCCCGCAACGTATGGAGCAGAGCGCGAATTTCCCTCCCTGTTCCCCGGCGATTCATGGCTTTTAAAACGCCGTCGTCAATATGCTGCAGGGGGATGTCGAGATATTTGACGATTTTCTTCTCCGTTGCAATGACGTCGATCAAATCGTCGTCTATTTCGTCCGGATAGAGATAGTGAAGCCGAATCCAGTGAAACCCCTCTATCCGGCAAAGCGCCCGCAGGAGCTTTGCAAGCTGCCGCTTGCCATTTAGGTCCGTTCCATATCTTGTGATATCTTGCGCAATCACCAAAAGCTCTTTGACGCCCATATCAGCAAGCCACCGGGCCTCCTGCAAAATGGCATCCATGCTCCGGCTGCGATATTTCCCCCGCAAACTCGGAATGACGCAGTACGCACATCGGTTGTCGCACCCTTCGGCAATGCGCAAATACGCCGTCCAAGAGGGCGTTGTCAGGATGCGCCGGGTTTCCTGCAGCGGGGCATCAATGTCACCGAAAAGCTGTGGCTTTTCGCCGTTTAACACGCCTTGGATGGCTTTTGTAATTTCCTCATAGCTGCCGCAACCCAAAAGCCCGTCCACCTCCGGCAGCAGCGTCTGCACCTCTGCTCCATGCCGCTGCGCCATGCAGCCGGCAACCAAAATGCCCCGCAGGTTTCCCGTTTCCTTTTGCTTGGCCAGCTCTAAAATGACATCAATGGCCTCGCTTTTGGCGCTGTCAATAAACCCGCAGGTGTTGACCACGGCCACCTGGGCCGTTTCCGGGTCGCCTGTCACCTCGTAGCCTCCATCCACCGCCAGTGCCATCATCTGTTCCGTATTTACCAAGTTCTTGGCGCACCCAAGAGATACAAAGGCCACTCGTTCCTTCGGCACCGTATTATTCCTCCTCCGGTCTTATCCATGGTTTTTTTTGGCCTGCTTGTGGTTTGCGCTGTTTTCATTCTTCCCGTTCCTCCGGTGCCATGCGTTCGTACTCCCGCATGCTTTCGCTGACGGCGCTCCAGCCGTACCCCTTTCGCTTCATGGCGCCCACAAGCTTTCTGCGGTATGCCTCATCCAGCAGATCCTCAGGGGCACACGTTTTTCGAAGAAACGCCGCCGCAAGCTCTCCCTCCGGAGGAAGCGCCTGGACAAGGGCATCCCGCAAGTCGCGCTCGATCCCCGCCTTGTACAGCTCCATTTCGACCCGTAAAGGTCCATATCCTTTTTTGATCAGCCTATCCGCCAGGCTCCTTCCATATATCTGGTCGTCCAGAACGCCGATCTCCTCCATGCGGTCGATGGCGGCCATAACAGCCGGAGGGGGAAACCCCCGCTGGGTCAGCTTTCGGTACAGGCCCTGCCTGGAGTGGGAGCGAAAGGCCAGCAGCCTTGCCGCTTTTGCGATGGCATTTTGCCGGATAACGGCTGCATCCTCCGACGGCGGCTCCACTGTATACGATTGAAACGGCTCCTCGTCCATCGCTTCCATATTCAAATCATTTAGGCTTTGCTTGTCATATTTCGTCTCCATCGTCAAACTCCTCCGCTGTCACCTCCACCGGGCCGGATGCCGGTTTTGCCGCCGGTTTTTTCACTTCTTGACGCAGATTGTCCGCGTTCTCCCGCACTTTGGTTTCCAGCCACTCGGCTTGATCCGGATTGTCTTTTAAGTACTGCTTGGCGGCTTCCCTTCCCTGGCCCATCCGTTGCTCCCCAAGGGAGTACCATGAACCGCTTTTCTGAACGAAATCCAGCTTCAGCCCCACATCTACCAGCTCGCCCAGATGGGAAATGCCCTGCCCGTACAAAATATCAAATTCCGCTTCCCGAAACGGCGGCGCAACCTTGTTTTTCACGACCTTTGCCCGGGTTCGGTTGCCGATGAGATCTCCTCCGCTCTTCAGCGTCTCTATCCTGCGCACATCAATGCGCACACTGGCGTAAAACTTCAGCGCCCGGCCGCCGGTGGTCACTTCCGGGCTTCCGTACACAACGCCTACCTTTTCCCGCAATTGGTTGATGAAAATCACAATGCAATTTGTTTTGGAAATGGAGCCTGCCAGCTTTCGCAGCGCCTGGCTCATCAGCCTGGCCTGGAGCCCAACAAAGGCATCTCCCATTTCTCCCTCGATCTCCATCCTCGGAACCAGGGCCGCAACAGAGTCCACCACCACCACATCGATAGCGCCGGAACGCACAAGCGCCTCTGTGATTTCCAGCGCCTGCTCCCCCGTGTCCGGCTGGGAGACCAGCAGCGATTCGGTATCCACCCCCAGCGCTTTGGCGTATACCGGGTCTAGCGCGTGTTCCGCGTCCACAAAGGCCGCTTCTCCTCCCAGCTTTTGGGCCTGGGCTACAACATGAAGGGCCAAGGTCGTCTTCCCCGACGATTCCGGCCCGTAAATTTCAATGATCCGTCCTTTCGGCACCCCGCCGATGCCCAAAGCAAGATCCAACGTCAGCGATCCTGTCGGAATCGACTCCACTATCGCATTGGTGTTTTGCCCAAGGCGCATAACGGCCCCTTTCCCGTGGGCCCGCTCAATCTGCTCCATGGCCGTTTCCAAAGCCTTTTGTCTTTCTTCTTTCGGCACTCTGAATGCAGGCTCCAGCGGAGCATTTTTCTTTGCCATGTGTGTCCTCCTCAATCACTGCCCCACTTACAAGGCAGCACAACGGTGATCCTCTCCCGCCGGGAGAGATCTTTCTTTTACTGATTACATTTTCCTTCGACAATACGCTCAATTCTTTGATCGTCTTCCCAGATATGAATGGACTCGTACCCGCTTCCGGCTAAAATGCCGCCTACATCGTCTGCCTGGCCGATCCCCACTTCAAACAGCAGCACGCCGCCCAAGCGCAAAGCCGGCTGCCACTGCTCGGCAATGGCCCGGTAAAACCGAAGGCCGTCTGTGCCTCCGTCCAGTGCCATGTGGGGCTCCCAATCTTTTACCGTGGATTCCAGCGCCTCAATGTCCGCCGTCGGGATATACGGCGGGTTGCACACGATCACGTCAAAGTCCCACAACAGAGCTGGAGGCGGCTGTAATGCATCTGCCTGAAAGACCGTCACCCGGGAGAGCAGATTGTTCCGCCGGGCATTTCGCTTGCAAAGGGCAAGAATTGTCTCCGATACGTCCGCCAAAACCACCCGGCAATTCACCGCGTTTCGCGCCACCGCAAGACCGATGCAGCCGCTGCCGGCACATAAGTCCAACACTCTGGCGTTTTCCCCCGCCTTCCGCGCCAGATGAATGGCCCGGGCGGTCAGCCGCTCTGTGTCCACACGGGGAATCAACACATCTCTTGTCACTTCCAACGGAAGCCCGTAAAACTCCCATTCACCGATCAGGTAAGCCAGCGGCTCGCCCCCAAGGCGCCGGCGCAACAGCGCCATTGCCTTTTGGACGGTCTCATCCGATACGTATAAATTTAAGTCGCGGAAAAAAGATTCTCTTGTTTTGTCCGCTGCGAAGCAAACCATCTCCCGGGCTTCCAAAGACGCGCCCGGGATGTCGGCGCCCCGCAGCGCCTGTCGTAAATCCAAATAAAGATTATTGTACGTGGTGGCCAACTGCGGACCCTCCTCTGCATTCCTTCCGTGCCGCCTGCCTGGGTGGCGGTTTATCCCCCGCAGTTTTACCAATCATCGTGGCTTTTGCAGTCGGCGGAGCCAAACGCGCTCCATTTTACGGCAATCTTTTACCAGGCGTCTGCCCCTTCCTCTTTGGGCAGCGCGGCGCGCAACGCCTGGATTCCCACCTCAATCATAGAATCGTCCGGCTCATTGGTTGTAAACCGCTGCAAAAACAGGCCGGGCGCAGTGAGCACGCGGGTAAAGGCATTATCATGCCGCCCCACCCAGCGGTTGATTTCATAGCTGACGGCTACTACAACAGGGAGCAGCACGAGGCGCATGCCCATACGCACCCATATATTGGACCATTGCACCACCGAGAAAACCAAAATAGATAAAATCATCACAACAAACAAAAAGCTGGTGCCGCAGCGGGGATGAAAGCGGGTTTGGGCGCGTACATGCTCCACTGTCAGCTCCATGCCTTTTTCATAGCAAAAGATGGTTTTGTGTTCCGCCCCGTGATAGGCAAATACACGTTTGATCTCCTTCATGCGCGACATAAGCGCCAGATACAGGAAAAAGATCACGATACGCAGAAGTCCTTCCAGCAGGTTACGCCAGATCATAGAACCGCCCGTCGGAATGGCAAAGCCCGCCAGCAGCGTTGGCAGCAAAATGAACAACACAACGGAAAAGGCGATACCCAAAAAAACCGCCAACCCGATGAAAAATTTCTCCGCCTTCTCCGCTCCTAAATTTTTTTCCACAAACGTGTCAAATTTTGACGGCTCCTCCGCCGATTCTTCCTCTGTTTCGGCCAAGGAAGCCGAGTAGCTTAAGGCCTTCATTCCCTTGATCATGCTGGCCATAAAATTGACGACGCCGCGGATGAAGGGAACACCCAAAATCTTGTGTTTTTCTTTGGCCTGCACCCGGTCTTCCACCTTTTCCACGATGCCCTCCGGCGTTCGCACCACAACGGCCTCTTTGTCCGGCCCCAGCATCATAATTCCTTCAATGAGAGCTTGTCCGCCAATGGTCGTGCGGAAACAAACGTCTTCGTTTTTCTTTGGCATGTTGGATCCTTTCTCAAACAACGGGATGTACAAATAAGCCAATGAAGGCAGGTCGCCTCCCGCTCTCCCGCTTTTTTCTATTATGACAGAAAGTCATTCAAATTTCAAGAGAGGGAGCATGCGGGCGCAACAAAAATAGCGATGCGGCGGCCCTGCAAACTGGCCGAGACACAAAAGCGAACACCGTGTCAAAAAATCAATGCCGCTTCAAAAAGCGTTTTTGCTTTTCTCCCGCCATCCTTCGGCATTAGGCGGCCTCCCGGTCAAGGGGCAGGCGGATGGTGCAAAGAACGCCGCCCCCTTCTGCGTTTTCGATCAGCAGCTCCCCGTTATGCAGTGTCACAATCTCTTCGCACACCGCAAGGCCAATGCCGCTGCCCCGCACCTTGGAATTTCCCTTGTAAAACATGTATTTCACATGCGGCAGTTCCTCAGGCGGGATGCCGGGGCCGAAATCACGCACTTTAATGGCAACCATATTCCCATTTTCTTTTTCCATGGATACCTCGATCTTCCCCCCGCTTCCGCCGTGTTTTTTGGCGTTGTCCAGCAGGTTGGAAAATACCTGATGCAACCGGGAAGCATCCCCCGGGATTTCCGTCAGCTCTTCCTCCAAGGGATAATATTCCAAGGCAATGCCGTCTTTTCGGAAAAACTCCCGATAGGTATAAATCGCGTCCTCCAGCTCGCTTTGCAAATCCACCATTTCAATATTAAGAAAAAAGCGTCCGTCCTGAATGCGGGAAAACTCCAGCAGCTCTTCCACAAGCTTTGTCAAACGCCGGGATTCGCTGACGATGATCCCCATTCCCTTTCTCACATCCTCTTTGGACTGCATCTCGCTGCTGGCCAGCGTCTCTGCCCAACCGCTGATGGCCGTCAGGGGTGTGCGCAGTTCATGGGAAACCGAAGAGATAAACTCTGATTTCATCTTTTCCGACTGGCTGATTTTGATAGACATATCATTGATGGTGTCCGTCAGATCTCCCACCTCGTCGTCAAACTTTTTCTCGATCTGCACACCATAACTGCCGGCGGCAATCCGCTTGGCGGTTTCCGTTACCTTGGTTACCGGCTCTACGATAGAGCGAATGAAGTACAAGTTTGAAAAATATACAATGGCGATCAGAATGGTACCTATGGTTGCGGATATGCCTACAATCACCAAAATCTGGCGATCCACCAGTTTCAGGCTGGTCACATACCGCAGGGCACCCACCACTTGGCCCCCGGCCACAATGGGTCCTGAAACAGCCATGATCCGCTCTCCTGTTCGCGGGTCGCTTCCTTTCCACTGATGGATTTTGCCGTCCGCCAGTACCCCTTCTATATCGGGTGTTCCCGGGGCAGTCCCCGCTGTGAGCCCAAAGGAAGAAAACTGAATCAGGCCGTTCATGCCGATAAACTGGAGTTCCAGCCGATCTTTTTCCATAAACGTCTCCGCCAAATTCGCCGCATACTGATAGTAGGACGTAGAGTCCTGAAAGGTTTTAAAAAAATTGGCAGCCGTCTGCGCCTTTGCCTCCAGGCTGACGCTCATGCCGGAATAAAAATATCCCGCCATGGCGCTGGAAATGCCTACGGCGGCACAAATGACGATGAGGACAATGGCGCTGATGCTGTTGAACATCCACCGCCGACGTATGCCTTCGCTCTTTTTTCGTGCCTTCCTTTTGAATTTCATAAACGGGGATCCCTCCTTTTTTGTCTCTCCAAACTAAGACGGACACGCAAGCGTTTCCCCGCAACAAAACGCCGCCGAAATACAGTTGAAAGCCATCTCTTTGGGATAAGACCTTTGTTTCTTGTGGCCGCGGCAAACGTCAAGTCTCTTCTTTTTTAAACCCGCGATTCCCCTCGCAGCTAAAAGCCCCATTTGTACCCATATCCCCATACCGTAGTGATATACATAGGGCTGGTCGGGTCATCCTCAATTTTAATGCGCAGACGGCGGATGTTGACATCTACAATCTTAAGCTCGCCAAAATAATCTCTTCCCCAAACCATGTCTAGAATTTCTTCTCGAGAAAGGGCTTTGCCCGGATGATCCATAAACATCTTCATCAAAGCGTATTCCACCTGAGTCAGTTTAATCCGCTTTCCGCTTTTCTCCAAGGTACGGTTGCGGGTGTTCAGCAAAAACGGCTCCTGCCGCAGCTCTCCGCTTTCCAGCTCGTTCCCGTCGCCGGTGCGCCGATAAAGGGCGTCAATGCGTGCTGTCAGCTCCGCAGGGGAGAAGGGCTTTGTTACATAATCGTCCGCCCCCGTCATCAGCCCTGTCACTTTGTCCATCTCTTGGGTGCGGGCAGTCAGCATGATAATCCCGATTTTGGGGTTCCCGGCCCGGATGCGGCGGCAAACCTCGAATCCGTCAATGTCCGGCAGCATAATATCCAAAAGCGCCACTCGAATATCCGGGTTCAGGCGAAGCTGCTCCAGCGCCTGCTCCCCCGTCTCGGCCTCCACGGCTTCATATCCGGCTCGCTTCAAGTTGATGACCACAAAGCTGCGAATGTTCGCTTCATCTTCCAGTACTAAAACTTTCTTCATCTTCTTTCCTCCTTAGATGGCTATGATTCCGTATTCCAATCCGGCTGGATCAGATGGAACAGGCTTATAAGCGTTTCTTGTTCCAAATGATATGCCCCTGTCCGGTCTGCGTTCAAAAACTCTGCCACGTAAAGGGTGTCAGAAGCGGAGCTGTCCCGCCGCAGCAGAAAACGCCCGTCTATCTTGGCCCGATCCTCCCGATTGGCCCCGGTCAGCTTATAAATTTTTAAAAATGGCAGATAGCTCTCCGTCCCTGTCCGCATGGAAAACACGATCACCCGCTCCCCGGCTACCACATCTTCCCGGGAAACCACAAGCCCCTTCTCCACCCAGGCTTGAGGCAAGCGAAGGTACCACCCATCCGCGTAGTTATGATACGTTGTCACCAGACGCCGGACCAGCCCCTCCCTGTCGTATAAATTCCAATGGATGATCCAGGACACGTCCGCTCCCCCGCCGGAGGACGCCTTTCCCGTATAGGGCAGGCGCTCAGGAGACGGAACTTCTAAATAGCCGTCGCCATCCAGGTCGCTGCAGTAGACGGCATATGTCCGAACGGTTGCGCTGCTGGTGCCCGACTCTTGATCCATTGTCATGTTTTGGAACGATCCGTCCACAATCGCTAAAAGGTCTGTCACCATGCCGCCTTTCTGAAAAAGACTGTCTACAAACAGAGCGGGTGTTCCGTCATATAGCAGCCCCGCCTTCACCTTGCTGATTTCCGAAACATCGACAGACAAAGGCGCGGAATCCATCAAAACCAAGGCCTCTCCTTCATAAGCATAATAGCTCGCCCGGCTGCCCGTCTCGCTGGTATCCAAATGGAGGGCTATGATTTCCGCCTTCCCGTCTCTGTTTAAATCAGACATGATATATTTCGTGTATTCCGTCTGCATCATTTGCACGACTTCAAACTGCTTCAACGAATAAACCGCCATACTTTGCACCTTGGCGCTCATCTGCCATGAAACGACCACTTCCGACCAGTCGTCCCCTGTGATATCCCCGTAAACAATGCTGTTGATCGCAGTGCCCTCTCCTGCGATGACGGCAGCCTTTTTGTACCCTTCTGCTGTCTGGCGGAAGATATAAATTTTCAAGGGATGCTCTTTTCCTGTCTCGCGGAAAAAGGCAATCACTTCCCCGATGCCGTCTCCGTCCAGATCCACCATCTGCACCGTCTGGGTGTTGGCGCCGTTTTGAGGCGCCGCATATTCCGCGCCTCCCGTAATGATCTGGTCGAGCTGCTCTCGCAGATCCAGATAGTCCTCCGGCGCTTGCGGCAGGCTGTATAAACTTTCTCCGGTGTTGAACATGCACCCGCCGGCGCAAAGCATCAGGCAGAACGCGCAGATACACAAGCCCCATTGCTTCATTTTTCTCATCATTGGAGTCGTCTCTCCTTTGCTTCCCGTACTTTACATTCTGATCCGATTTATCATATCATATTTTCATGCAAATGTGTAGGTCTCGCCCGTTTTTTTCCTGCCCGTATCCAGCTTTTTTCAATGCGTTCCCCAGATATCGATCAGCGCTGTTTTTTAACGATGCGCCGCCTCGCCGCATAATAAAAGGCGGCATGCTTTATGTTTTTCCATTTGCTCATGTGCTCACGCCTTTTTAGAAACAGAAAACCCGAGATAAATCAAAGCAAAAAGCGCCGGCAGGGCACATTTGCCCAAAGCCGTCGCTTTTTAAATCCACCTGAACGATGCTCCTGATGGGTCAGGTCACCCGCACAGTATATGTCACAGAGCGAGTGACTTTATCTTGATACGCATTGCTCCTATCCGTTCCGGAAATCGTAATTTCATACAAGCCAGACTCTTGGAATGTATATGAGCAGCGGCAAATGCGCTGGTTGCTGGTGGTGTTTACAACCGCACTTTTTCCGCTGGGCGTTTTGACCGTGATTTTCATCACGCTGCAGGCAATGTTGGCCGTTCCGCCGATGGTGCTCCTCGTTCCTTTGGTAACCGGTTTGATCATATACGGGTCAATAAACAGACGCACATAGCCGCACTCATTGCAGGTGGCGTCTGCCCCGCCGGCCACACGGCTGTATGTGTGCTCTGGGTTGGTGCAGTAAGACACTTCCCGGTACAGCTGCGGCTCAAACACACGAATTTGACAGTTTGGGAACCAATCTCCCAGGCAGGCATTGCGTCGGTTGCTTGTATGAGAGCAGAAATAAATGTTGTTTCGTGTAAAGGTGTCTTTGGTGGGGTTGATCCCCACTATAAAAATAGCGTGGCCATACTCTGTTGACCCGCCTTTTACCTGCATGACAGCGCCAAGAAGGCCAAACGGCTCTACATCCAACACCCCGTTGCCGGACCCCTCTTCCACCGACAATTCAATGATTTTGGACAGCACCCCTGACTCTTTGTTGTCGACCGCATTCATGTGTTCCATATAGCGATTGAAGTATGTGTTGCTGCGCCAGGTGATATAACTCACGTTGCTGTCACTTGCCTCCCGCCCGTACCACTGCCAAGAACCGCCGGCATCCATAGGCGCGGCGTGGCTTTGAATGGAGACGGCGTCGTTGCTGCCGCTCAGTCCCGCCCAGACACACTGAGAGCCAAAATTAATACAGTCTGCCTGACTGTGCCAATAAAAGTGAGGGTTGTAATACATGTTTTGATTGCCGTCGTTGGCCGAATATGTATAAGCATAGTAAATGGCATCCATCGGCCGATACGGCCGATATGTATTAACCCGATAAGCACCCGTGCTTGGAAGGGCTGTGTCGGACATGTCCTGCATCCGGGGCCTTTCCTCTTGCACAGGCTCTGAAACGGTCTTCGCCGCCACTCTCGCGTCCCCCGTGTAGTCTTTTAACAGCGCGTCGCAATCAACTTCCTTATCTTCATACTCCGCTGTGAACCAGTCCTCGGGGTCATATACATCGGCGACCCGGAACCCCTTTTCCGTTTCTTTGAAGACCACTTGAAACTCTGTGGCAATATATGTCTCCATGGCGTCATCCGGAGCATCCAATATGTGGTATGTCACTTCTTCCGTTACATTGGCAAAATATGTGCCGTCTGTTGCCTGATAAGAAACCTTTCCAAAGGTATATCTTACGTTGAAGTTCTCCCTGCGCACGCCGTTTTCTTTTCGAAAGTCTTTGAACAACTCTGTCCGGTTCAAAAAAAACCGCAGGTGTTCCGACGTTCCTCCATCCAGCAAATACGGCGTCAAATCCTCTTCCTGATACATCCACTCCATCAGCGCCCGGCGCTCTAAAAACCCTTCCGCCACGGTTTGGATCTGTTCCTGCCGCCCCGGCGAGGCCAAAACCCATGTGTTTCGGCTGTTTTCCTCTCTGGCCCATGCATAAACAGGGAAAAGAGCCGTCATCAGCCCGATCATCAGTCCCATCCGGATATACCGTATACACCGCTTTGTTTTCATACGCCCTCCTCTGCCGCAATCCGCCCAACTTTCTTTGTTTCGACAGTATACCACCTTTTTCCTTGCCTGCCAAGAAAGGAGTCGTTTTGGTACGCCCCTCCTGAAAATTTCGATGTCAAGCCTATAAGATTCGTTCCATACATTTAAATCAAAAAATCACACCTATTCTCTTGCATCTTTGGCTGCGATGTGGTATCGTTTAAATATCTTTGCAGTCAAATGGGGATGGCAGTATGGAGGAACGAGTACAATTTGCCCCGCCGGATCGAGAACACGTCTGCTGCTTCACTGGCCATCGGGTTTTGCCGAATGACCCTACGTTTCTCTTTCGCTTGGAGCAGGCCATCTGCAATATGGCCGAAAATGGAGTCACCTGTTTTTTCGCTGGCGGCGCTTTGGGTTTCGACACGCTGGCCGCCCGTGCGGTGTTGCGCTTGAAAACAACGCACCCCGCTCTCTCCTTGGTTCTGATGCTCCCTCACAGGGGTCAGGCTGACAGATGGCCCCGTCAGGACTTTTTGGCATATGAAGCCATTAAACGGAGCGCCGACCAAGTGACTTATGTATCGGAAGAATACGACCCTTCGTGTATGTTCCGCCGGAACAGACGTCTTGTGGATGCCAGCGCCCACTGCATCTGTTTTTTGCGCAGTGAAAAAAGCGGGACAGCGTATACCGTGCGTTACGCCAAAACACAAGGCGTCTCCATCGTCTTTTTATAATAAAAGACCAAAGTCTTTGAAAACAGCCGTTAAGGGGACATATGCAGCCGACAAGGGGACACGTTTGTTTTGGTTCTGTTTTTTCTTCTCGTTCGCAGGGGCGGATGATTTGTTTTTTCTTATTTTGTAGAACGATGTCGAATTTTAGTCGTTCAAACGTCCATTGTGGCATCTCTGTTTGAGACGCAGCGGTGTCTTTTTGAGATATCAGTCTCATTCACATTCGAAAAAACAAAACAGTTGTTTTGTTTTTTACTTTTTCTCATTTTCTTTCCATCAGCGAAAGGGGGCGGACTTTTTGAGTTCGCCCCCTTTCGCTGATGTTTTTTCTTTTCCCGATCTAAGTACAAAACGCCCGGAAAGGGGTTCCCCCCCGCCCTGGCAATGAACTGCCCGGGGCAAGGGGGAACAGCAGGTTTATTTCAGACCGTTTTCGTAAGCAGCGATCATTTTCTTGACCATCTGCCCGCCGATGGAGCCGGCCTGCTGGGACGTCAGGTGACCATTGTAACCCTGATTCAAAGTAACGCCTACTTCATTGGCGGATTCCATTTTAAACTTATTCAAAGCTTCTCTTGCTTCGGGAACCATCACACGGTTGCCGTTAGATCTAGCCATGTTGTCAATCTCCTTTTTCTGATCCGGTTTGGATCTTTGTTTTCAGGATTCGCATCCCGATCATATCTTTGCCCGCAGGAAATCGTTTATGCGTTTATCCAAAATGTAAAAGATAGTATCCTTGCCCTATTTTGTCACCGGATTCGTTTTTCAATCGTAAAAAGGAGAGCAAACCATTTGACGTTCAGAGAACGACATACTTTGAACGAACATTGCTTTAAAATTTAAATTCAATCCGTCAAGCGGAGTCTGTTACTCACCACTTTTCCCAAAATAAAAAAAAGTATTCCCATGTCTCTAAAACAAAAGCTTTGCCGCGCTAAATCTCCCCCTTGCGGACATCTGCCTTTTCGCAATATCCAATCCGTCTATAAATGCGAAAAACTCAACGTGACCGGCCCGTTTGCAAACCATTTTTGTTTTTCCATTTACACGTGACATTGTTTTGGCTAAACTCCACGCAGAAAGCAAGCCCCCTGCATATGTTCTAACGAAAAAAGAGAATCGATGTGCCATCCGCATGTTCACATGTGAACTTTCGAAGACCAAATACCTCCTCAGCCACACAGCTGAGACAAAAGTCGGCAGGCGTCCCGCAAAACATCGTTCGGCCGTTATGAATCACCACGATTTGATCGGCGATTTCCACCGCTCCGTTGATGTCATGGAGAACGGCAACAACGGTTTTCCCTTTGTTTTTTTCTTCGTTCAAAAAGCGGAACATGCTGTTCATATATTTGGCGTCCAAATGAGCTCCCGGCTCATCCAGCAGTAAATTCGGCGTGTCCTGTGCCAGCAGCATGGCAAAAAACGCTTTTTGCCGCTCACCGCCGGAAATCCGGCTGATCTTTGTGTGCGCCAGCGCGGACAGCCCGGTTTTTTCAATGGCATCCTGCACGATTTTCCGATCCTTGGCAGACAGGACGCCGCTGATCCCTGTATATGGCTGCCGTCCAAACGCAACGAGATCGCACACCGTTATATCCGGGCTTCGAAGCACCTGGGGCATAACCGAAACAAGCCTTGCACGCTTGTGCGCGGGCAGGCCGCTGATTTGGCATCCATCGGCAACAATGCTGCCGCTGTACCGCAGATTGCCGGAAAGCGCCCGAAACAAGGTTGTTTTTCCGCATCCGTTTTTCCCCAGCAATACGGTGATCTGCCCCGGCTCCGCCCTGAAGGAAACAGAGCCAAGCACTCGTTTCTTATTATAGCTCACAGAAACATCGTAACACTCAAGCATACCTTTTCCTCCGCCTTATGACCAGATAGATGAAAAACGGCGCCCCGACAAACGCCATGATAATCCCCGCCGGCAGCTCCCACGGCGCGAACAAAACGCGACCCAAAAGATCCGAAAAAATCACGACCACCATGCCGCACAGCGCTGCAAGGGGAAGGTTTGTCCGAAGGCCCGCCCCGGTCAGACGCCTGACGATATGGGGCACAATCAACCCGGCGAACCCCAGCAGCCCCGCAAAAGACACAACAGCGGCACACAGAGCGCTGGCCACCACGACCGCCGCCATGCGCATGGCCCGGACACGAATGCCAAGGGTCTCGGCCATCTCATCCCCCAGGCAGAGAAGCCCGATCTTCGGCGCCATGATCCATGCCGCCAGAAAGCCGACGGCAATGATCCCCGCCGGAATCGGGAGCTGCTTCATGGTAACCCCGGAAAAACCGCCCACAGAAAACGCCGCATAGGACGACAGCACGTCGGGGTACTTCAATGAAAGAAAAGAAATTCCGGCATTTAACAGGGCTGACAAAGCAACGCCGGCAAGCACCAAAGTTGATTTATGCTCATAGTCTCTGCCCAAATAGGAAACAGACAGGACAACAAGGGTCGTTGCCAATGCGCCGAAAAAAGCCGCCAAAGGCAGAAGCCGCCAAAGGGCCGGCGCCACGCATAGAACAATCATGACACAAAGCCCCGCGCCCGCGTTTACCCCAATGATATTAGGAGAACACAGGTCGTTGTCTGTCACTGTTTGAAGCAGCAGCCCCGCCACGGCAAGACCCGCACCCGCGAGCCCCGCCCCAAGCATTCTGGGAAGACGCAGCTCGAACAGAATCACTTCCGCCACATGGTCAGAGCCCTGAAACGCATTGAGCATTCTTTGAGAGGGGAGAACCACGCTCCCGAAGGCCATCGCCCCAAACAGCGCCGCCAGCAAAAGGAGCGTCAGTATGACAAAGGTCCCTATCGTTTTTTTACCCATGGTTTGATACATTCTCCGGATATAGTATGGCGGCAAGGAATTCATACGCCTCTGCCCAGCGCGCGTTCGGCTTGTAATGGAACAAGTCTTTGGGCAAATAGCAGTAGTTCCCCTCTTTCACGCAGTCCAACTCCCGCCACCCTTCCTCCTGCAGCAATGAATTCATGTAGCCTTTTGCGGCGGTTTCGTCCCCCATCGTCGTAATGAAAAGATAATCCGGCGCTTGGTCGATGATGGTCTCCAGGCTGAGAGTGCCTGCTAAGGTATGTTCCGTGTCCGCTATGTTAACCGTACCCAATTGATCCAGCATCAGACACGCGAAATGATCCTCTGCTGTTTTTGCCTTTGTGGACTTTGCGGAGGAGCCGGCACGGATAAACAAGATGTTTCGGGCGTCTGCATTTGCCTGCTTCACCCGGTCCAATATCGTGTCGATTTGCGTTGCGACTGCGGTGCCGTACTGATTATAATGGCCCTCGTTCTCTGTTATGCCGCAGAATATCTTGAGTACCGTGATATAATCCTCAACGCTTTCCACCCGAAACAAAGCCGCGGGAATGCCTGCCTGCCGGCAGGTTTCCACCGCTTGTGTCTGGCCCTTATAATCCGCCGTGCCGATGACAAGGTCCGGCTCTGCGTCAACCAGCGTTTCAAGGTCGATGGCGTTATGGCCGCTGCCGGGGTCCACAAGCACGGCAGCGGCATCCGCAAACCCCCGCTCCACGGATTCTCCCACGGTAATGTCCACTGTTCCCCCGGCCGTAACCCAAATATCTGCAAGAGACGAAAAAAGAACGGCCACTTTTTTCGGCTTTTCCGATAGGGTCACAGACGTTCCGCCGCTGTCTGTAAAGGAATATAGAAAGGCCGTCTCGCTTCCACTTTCCGGCGAAGTGTCCTCCTTCTTCTCCCCGGCGCCGCAGGAAACGGCTGACAGCAGCAGCATAGCAGCCAGCAGCATCGCAAACCCCCTTTTGGCATTCAGCATGTTTTTCCCCCTGTCCTCTGCTTTTCTGCTGTCGGTTCCCGGTTGATCGCTCCGTTTAACAGCTTGTCCTCACAGTATGCAAAGCCAAGCCGGTTGATGGTGTCTGACAGCCGTTCTCCCTTCTGCCCTTCCTTTTGGAACAGCATAATGGTGCGGTCTACCATCTCCGCAACCTGGTCCTCTGTCTGGACTATTTTTTTAAGCGCCCTTCCCCTTGCGACCTTTTTTCCCCATCTGCCGCCGATATAAATTTGATAGCCAGCCATTTCCTCCTGTACCGCGCCAAAGGGACAATTTTTGATGCACCGTCCGCAGTGGTTACACACCTCCGGATCGATTGTAATCTGCCCGTCCGCTGCCTTCGCAGCCTTCATGGGACATCCTTTTTCCACCTGACAAACCTTGCAGCGGCGACAGGTCTCGTCATTGATTTTGGGGACTTTCTGCCCCACAATGCCAATGTCGTTGAGATCCGGCTTGACACAGTTGTTGGGGCATCCGCCCACCGCAATTTTAAATTTATGGGGCAGCACTAGGTCACGGTACCCTTGATAAAACTGACGATGGAGCCTTTCTGAAAGCGCGAAGGTGTCGATCAGCCCATATTGGCAAGTGGTTCCCTTGCAGGACACCACGGGACGCACCTTCGCCCCTGTTCCTCCTGTCTCCAGCCCGTTTTCAGCAAGAAAGGCAAACAGCTCTTCTAGCTTGTCGTAGGGCACACCTTGAATTTCGAGGGTCAGACGGGTCGTCATCGTAATCTCGCCGGAGCCGTACCGCAGCGCCCCTTCGGCAACGGCCATCTGCTCCCTCGCTGTGATCTTCCCGTTGCGAGTGATCACACGAACATTAAACACGTCGTCAAACCGCTTGTCCTGCAAGCAGCCCAGCCCCTTCACCCGTTTGATCTCGCTGGGCGGAAGCACGTTTCCTTTCCCTTCCGTCTTTACAGTATGCATGTTGTGCCTCCTTCTAACACCTTTGTGCCGGTGTATCCGGCATGCTTGAGCCGGTTTTGCAGAAAATAACTTCGCTTTCCCTTTTCACAAATCAGCAACAGCCGCTCTTCTTTTCCAATGCCGTCTATGCCCCCATCGGCCTTTGCGAGGTCAACCCACTTGGCCCCCGAAATCGTGGGTGCGGGATGTACGTCAATGACGGTATATCCCTCCGCCGCGCCGTTTGCGCATGCAAGGGGCGTGATTGTCTCCAGCTGGCCGGAAAGCTTGTTCTCCAGGATATAGCAAGCTGTTACAAATGGGCTGATTGCCGTTGAAAAGGGCGGCGAATAGGCAAAGTCCATGGTATCATAATCCTCCAGCCTGGCCCCCAAGGATATCCCGGAAACCCCAATGTCCACCATCTTGTCAACCGCCCCCGGGCCAAACACCTGCATCCCCAGCAGCCGACGGGTCCCCCGGTCGGCAATCATTTTCATGACAAAAGAAGCGGAGGACGGTTCATAATGCGGCTTATCATCCACAACGCAAACAGCCGACACGGCGTCGTACCCCTGCTGCAAGGCGTCACGTTCCGTCATCCCCGTCCGGCCGCAGTTGAGATGGGGCAGTATTTTCGCAACGCCCGTCCCGAGGCAGCCGGGGTAAACGCCGCCTTCGTTTCTCGCGATTCCCGAGATGTTTTCGGCCAAGAGCCGTGCCGTGATATTTGCCGTAGAACCCATGGCAGACCATTGGGGCTCCTTTGTGATCCTGTTTTGAACCATTGCGCAGTCTCCGGCTGCATATATGCCGGGTACGTTCGTTTGCATTTTGTCGTCCACAAGAACGGTTCCCCGGAACAGATCAATGCCCGACCCTTCCAAATATTTTGTGGCGGGGCGAATGCCGATTGCCATAATCACAAGGTCGGCCGGAATGGTTCCCGCGTCCGTTTCCACCCCTTCTGCTTTCTCTCTTCCTATGATTGACAGCAGCTTTGTCCCCGTCATCACCGTAATGTTGGATTTCTGAAGCTGCTTTTTCGCGTAGTTTGCCATTTCCGGGTCAAAGGCGTTGGGCATAATCGTATCCGCGGCATCAATGACCGTGACCGAAAGCCCTTTGACCATTAAGTTTTCAGCTACCTCAAGCCCAATGAACCCCGCACCGCAGACAACCGCCCTGCGGCAATCGTTTTGCTCCATATATTTTTGTATCTCGTTGGCATCGTCAGGGGTTCGGACGGGGAAGATTCCAGACAGATCCATCCCGTCCACCGAGGGCATAAACGGCACCGCACCTGTCGCAATGACCAGCTTGTCATACGGCTCTTTTCCTTCTTCTCCGTTCCACAGCCGGTAAGACACTTGTTTCCCGGCTGTATCCACCGAGGTGACCTCGCAGCCGACGGTCACTTCCGCGCCCGTCAGTGCCTCAAAAACTTCAGGCGTGTTTACAATGAGCGCGTCCCGTGTTGGAACCACACCGCCGATATAATATGGCAGTCCGCAGCCAGCATATGATATTTCCATGCTTTTCGTCAAAACCTTCACTTGCGCGTCCCTGTCCCCGCGCCTGATTTTTGCCGCCGCCTTTGTTCCCGCGGCAACCCCACCGATCACGATTATTTTCATCATAGTACCCTCTCAAAACATTGAACTCTTTCTTTATTATAATTTGATATTCTGATAAAATCAAATCATCTTGGCCCATTGGTTGATTTGATTTTTTATCACAAGAACTGTATATGATTGGCCCAAAAACATGAATCCTTTTAAAGTGGGACAAAACCATGGATTTTCATAAAACGGCGCGATTGCTGGATATGATCGGGCCGACAGCCACCCAGCAGGTCACGCCGCCGGAGAGCGCATATCATTGCCATTTTTTCTTTGCGGCCGTAAAAACCGATGGTCACCAAAGAAGCAAAACCAAGGAAGAACAGGCGCTTTGGATTGAAAAATGATTGCAATGGTTTTAACGGCCAAATTATTGACATATGCCATAAAGCATGCTATATTAAGTCGTAGTAATTGGCATATGTCAATATCATAAAAGAAGGGCTGTGATAAAGATGGCAAGACCAAGAAAATGGCGCCGTGTATGTTGTTTGCCGGACAATCAAAACTTCGGCCCGTTGGACAGTAAGGCAAACAAACACAACGTCATTTTGATGACGGTGGACGAGTACGAAGCAATACGGCTCATTGACCTGGAGGGACTCAATCAGGAACAATGCTCCGAAAGAATGGGGGTCGCACGAACGACCGCGCAGACCATTTACAGCAGTGCCCGTGTCAAGCTGGCCAAATGTCTTGTAAATGGCACGATGCTGTCCATCAGCGGCGGTGATTATGTCCTTTGCGATGGAGGCAACACCAGCTTTGGCTGTGGCCATTGTCATAAAAAAAGAGGCCTCTGATACGCAAACGACGGCCGGCCCGTGAGCTGGAATGTTCCAAAAGGGGGGCACAATATCGTGGCTTCCTGTTGATCCGGGGTTTGCTGCGGGGATGATCGAACCACTCGGTGGCAGCCGACCTGATCACACAATAATGATGATTGAAAGCGGGGAAACATAACGATGAGAGTAGCGGTGGCATATGAAAACGGCCAGGTATTTCAGCATTTTGGACACACGGAACGGTTTAAGATTTATGACATTGAAAACGGTAAGATAATTGTAGCAACGACAGTTAACACAAATGGAAGCGGTCACGGCGCGCTTGCGGATGTCCTAAAAAAAATCAATGTAGATACATTGATTTGTGGTGGTTTCGGAGAAGGCGCAAAAAAGGCTTTGTCAGAAGCAAATATAACCCTTTACGGCGGTGTGAGCGGAGATGCTGATAAGGCTATTGAGGCGTTGCTTGCCGGAACCCTTGAGTTTAATTCGGAGGCTACCTGTGACCATCGCAGCGATCATCGCGACAGCAGTTGCGGAAATCATAGCAATCATGAATGCAGCCATTAGGATGCCCGCATCAGCCCACACAGATCCCGACGTTTTTGTTCAGAGTCTGCGTGGGCTGATGGAATCTGGACTGAAGTGTGACGTTGTGCCGCTATGTGCTTTTGGCAGCGTATGCCAGGCTTCCCTTTCTGCCGTGGCGCATCCTTGACACAATGCTTCACCATCGGAGCAAATGATCTCTCCGAAGCAAATGCCGTCCTTTTTGAAAATATATCTCACTTTCGAAGACGGCATGTCCATCAAATGATATATCCATCATCGACGAAAAAACACGGGAGCGCTCATCTTTACATTGATTGATAGAGATGACGCTCCCGGCTTTTTTACTTGGGTCTTTTCCCAAATAAGCCTTTTAAAAATCCTTTCGCCTGCTCTTTCCGCTGCTGTCCTCCCAGCGGGGAAAGCGCGGCGGCTGCATTGGAAACAACACTGTTCTTTTTCATGGCGTTCATTGCTTGATGCGATTGATCCTGCTGTGTTTGCGGCATATACTGCCGGGACGCTTGGCCCAACTGCTCCCGATACTGATAATAGGTCAAATGCTCGTTGAGCTGTTTTGCCTTGCCGGCAGCCTTGTTATGGAACGCATTTTGTTCCGCGTGACCCAAGCTATACCAAATCATTTGATCCGGTGTTTTGCTCAGAATCTCCGCAATGGATAGATCGCTTAATATTTCATCTCGCACCATATTCCTAAACACATCATAATTCTGCGGATGCAGCGATTTCTTGATCCGGCCCAGCTCATCCACACTTTGCGGGATGAGCAGCCAGATCTTCAGCCCCTCGTCCGCAAGCAAATCATCAAATGTCAGGCCAAGTTCTTCTTCAAGAAGCTGCAACGCACGTCTTAGCGCGCTTCGCAGGCTG
Source organism: Oscillospiraceae bacterium (assembly GCA_050950425.1). Taxonomy (GTDB): domain Bacteria; phylum Bacillota; class Clostridia; order Oscillospirales; family Oscillospiraceae; genus RGIG529. The sequence continues at coordinate 152,197 of JBMNHO010000001.1, read as the reverse complement.
ATCATGGCGTAAAGCGCCTTTTTACCCGGCTCCCCTTGGCCACCGCTGCGCTGTGCGTTGAGCTTGTTGGCGCTATAATCCATCAGCAGGGAAACAAGCTGCGTCACCATGTTCATTCTGCCGATAGCCTGCTGCGTAAGCGCGATTTTTTCAAATTCCAGCCGCTCTATGATATAGTCCAGCTCTTCGCTGCTTTGTGCCTTTTTATAAGCCTCCACATGCTTTTCAAGGGCAATCGTCATGGCGGGCTGCAAAGGGTCCATAGCCTGCAATATGGGCTCCAAAACGTCTAGGGTGTCTTCGCTTACGATCTTCCACAGCAAGCGTTCTTGCTCCAGTATCATTTGCGCCTCCAACATGTCGTTGGTTCTGTCCGCTACGGCGAAAATTTCCTCATATGCGGCCTCGCCCCGTTTTCGGTATCCGGCTTTTTTAATCTCGTGATAGGGGACGCGGTATTGCTCTACGAAATCCCGTACCGATATAGGCGGCGGTGCGGGCATGTCGCTGTCGTCCGTTTTTACGTTGCCATCTGCGTCTGCCGTTCCCATGCTGGCCATCGCAACCTTTGTAATCAGTCTCGAATATTCCTCCTGCAACCCCGATTCCGCAAATTTCTGATAAAAAACCGAAGCATCCGGGTTCATATCGGCAAAAAGAACCATCTTCCGCCTTAATTCCTCCATTTGTTGCCGCAAAGAGGGGCTTTCGATTGTATAGTCCTCGAACGTATCCAAATAGCCTTGGACAATCCCCCTGGTGATATCACTCAAAGCGCACGACCTCCTCGTCTATATACGTATAGCCGCCGGATTTTGAATCAGGCGCGACGACCACGACCTGCGCACGCCGGATCTTTGCCGCGCTCTCGTTTCCCGCGTTGACAATCGTTTCTTTTTCCATAGAAAGAAGCGCTTGGACGTTTTCGTACTCTTCTTGGATCTGCTGCTTTTCGGCTTCGAAATCCGGGCCATTTTCGTATAATGCAAGCACCGCGCGCACAAAGCGCGCGTACCCCGCGTCCGTTGCTGGCACAAGCGCGCGAAACATGGGCAGCGCCGCCAGCTCCGTAAAGTCCGGACTGGGCTTTGCAAGCTTGCCCATAGATTCTTTCAGGTCCTTGAGCGCATGCTGTATGGCCACATGATTCAACGTGCTGCTGCACGACAGCGTCAGGTAACAATGATAAATATTGGCGAATGCCTCGCAGGTTTGAAGATATGGAATCTTTCGATTCCGTGCGGTCATCTCATATCCGGTTTCGTACATCGCGCCTATGTCCGCGTCAATCTGCGCAATCTTTTCCCGATATACGTCGGCTACATCAGGCATGTGGTTTTCTTGCGACGCTTTTTGGAGTGCCGCAAACTTATCCTGCATGAGGGCGGCACTTGGCGCAAGAAAATATTTCGAGTTTCTGATTTTTACAGAAGCCTCCTCGTTGGTTTCGCATTCCTGTATAAACGCGATCATTTCACGATAGACTTGTGCCTGCCTTGGTGCGTAACCGCTTTTCTCGCACCGATCCGCCATCATACCGTATAGTTTTAGCGCCTTATCAATCTCTCTCAAAGGACAACCCTCCTTTTGATAAAAATATGTATTGTGGTGCAGCTTCATTTTTTCACGGAGACATCTCCGACGACCTGGTGTTTTCCGCTGTGTCCCAGGAAACTGCAATCGGATGGGTTGGAAAACTTCGGTCGGCCGCTTCTTCCCTTTGCATATTTTACGGGTTTTTCACCCTTGCCCAAAGGGCCCCTGCATGCATGACGCCCCATCCCAGTCCGCATTCCGCGCAAGGCCGAGAAAAAATCGAACAGAGCCAGCGTGGCTGTGTCATCAATCACGCCCGATTGGTTATCGTAAGCATAATTGACCGAATTCATGGCGTATACCGTTCGGAAATGAATGAGATGCTTCCCTCATCGATCTTTATATCCGCTAACATATGGCCTTGTCTGCCTCGGAGCTCCTCGACAAAATGGTCAAGGCTGACTTGATAGCGCTCCATTCCGACATCGGGAACATAGATCCATACATGGCACTCCGTCCATAAGGTGGCTGTATACGGAACCCAATCCTCAGCCTTGTTATCAATCGCATATCCATTCGGCTTGGAAACATCGTCAATCCATAACACATCGTCAACAAGAAATTGTACCAATCCATCGGCTAGAACTTTGTCCAGCTTCACATAAGCGAGCTGCGCTTGGCCATCCGTCGCGTTGCAGATTTTCCATGTGTCTTCCAGCGGGTGATACATATATATCGCGCCGGACGGGCTGATGGTGTAAAGGATTTCCCGTGTGAATTTCCCATCAAGGTTCGTCCCCAGCCAAATGTCGCGGCAAATGTCTTCCAACTCAGTGGTTTCCCCGGTGACCAACGCAGACATCCCACCCTCCGTGACCATTTGGTACACCTCCGGCACCTCGGCCAGCAGATAGTCTATCAGCTCGCTATCGCCCAAGCCGCCGATGTCTATATCGTCACTATTGATCTGCTCATTCGTCGCCGGGGGCGTAGGCGGCTGGTGGCTGCCATCTGTCGTTGGCAGAAGACTGCCGCTGCCGGTGGGAGTGGGTGTAGGACGAACCGCTTGCCGGCTGCAAGCTGCCAGCGGGCATACGCACAATATAGCCACAAGCACCACCAAAAAGCGTCTTGTTTTATGATCCATAGCAAAACCACTCCATTAAAATTCTTTCAGCAATCCCAACTTCAAAGTTGTCCGCTTCCGTTCGCTGTTCGTTTTTTGTTTCGGCGTTTCCATATAAAGCCGCCGAACTTCCGCCAAATACGCCGGCCGATCAATTGATGCGGCCGGCAAAAAAACAGTCATAAGGGGTTCGCGCGAACCCCTTATGACTTCCCAGCCTTACGCCGTCACCATTTTCTTTTTGTTCTGGAACGCACCGATCAGGTACAGCACCGGCAGCACCAGACCGATCATCAAGTTTAACACGCTGAAACTGCCGCCACCCGCCGTGGTTAATATGTTACCCAAGACCGATAACGCCGCCGTCAGGATGCCAAATACGATGCAAACGATCGCCTTTTCGGGCTTTGCCGCATTCACAACGCCTACAATGCCCGCAGCCAGGCTGACAATCGCACTGATAAGTGTCAGGATGGCCGCAAACATCAGCAGACCCAAATTTGCATCGCCTCCCAAGCCGTTGATAAACTCAACCGCCACACTCACGCCCAGCACGGCAATGATACCGAAGATAATGCCCAGTCCCCCGCCAATGATCATCAGAATACCTGTCACTTTAAGAAGCCCATTGCTTTGCCCTTCCATTTTTCTTCCCCCTTAAATTTTCATATAATATTATCTCTTACGGAAGATACGAGCCGATACCGCCAGCCGTCTTATATCCATCGCCGTAGTCTTGGAAAGAGACTTGCACATACGCCTCGCCGTCGTCTGTTGCAAACCATCTGTATATGGCGAGAATGTCTCCGTCATAATCAAGCGTTCCATCGGCGCCTCCGAAATACTTATCGCGAACTTCCTCATATTTGAGGTTTCTGAGCAAAGAACTGTTATACGCCTGTGAAAGCTTCTTGTTTATATCTTTCAGTTGCGCGCTTGTAAAATGCGAAGCCACACTTGTCACTTCATCCGTTGGCTCTCCGCTGTCTGTATGGAAATCAGCTGTTCCGCCACCAGAGTTTTGTTCGCTTTTATATGCATCGTAACCGGGAGGGAGCCTGTCGCCTTCCCGCTCTTCCTGCTCCCACAGTTCGCCCAAGGGGCGGAAGCTGAACATGTATTCGAATCCATTTTCTCCGCCGTCTTCGGGGTCGGTATACGTGCCGCTGACAACGAATTTTTTCCCCTCGGAATTCGGCGACAGCGCGACCCACCATTCAGATGGGTTCAGCTTTATATCCCCAAAAAACCCTTCCGTCACCTCGAAATGGTTTTCATCGGCCTTGATGGATGCTTCCACCAGGTTCTCGTCGTCGCCGTCTAAGATGATTTTCAATGTGCCGGATCCGGTTTCGTCTATCCCAATGGTGAGGTAAGCATCAACGAAAGGATCTTCCCCATCGTCCTCAAAGCTCCCAAACCCTCTCGTTACCCATATATAGCCGTACCAAGAGCTATTCCACGCGGCCTGTACCGCGGATTCGCTGCTGCGCTTGAACACAAGCGTCGCCTGAGAATCCCCGTCGGCTATTTCAATCGTAAGAATATCGTCCGTCAGCACATATTTGTTCACAAGATCCTCTCCGTTTTGCTGATAGCGGATTTCGCCGTCTTTCCAAGTGCCTTTGATTAGGGTATCCGTTCTGATCTCTGCCGTGTTGTCTTCCTTCAGGCGAATATAGTAGTTTATACCGGCATCTTCCAGCGCTTTGGCGTCATAAAGCTCTCCATCTATCGTCATGGAATCGATGACGTAATAGCCAGCCTCTTTGGCCTTGGACACGCCGGAAACGGCGCCCTCCTTCTCCAGCGTTATCTTCATCCCGGTTTCCATAAAGTCGTCGATTACCATAACGCCGTCATTTATGGTTGCAGTCATAAAGTCCGTGCCGTCTATGCTGACGGCAATGGCATTCCCTTGGGCCTTCCATTGATAGGTGTCCTTCCCGTTGTCTCCGCGAAGCTCACACTTGCCGTTCTCCATAAGCTCAAGCTCAAAACCGTTTTCGAACACCTCGTTCGCATCTGATTCTTCCCCAAACATCTCTACTTTCGTCGCTTTCCATACACCAATGTTAGGATCATCAGAGACGGGCGGCCCGTTTTTTCCGCAGCTTGCGAGAAGCGTCAGCGTAAAAGCAACAGACAGTACCATCGCAATCAATTTTCGATTGATGTTCATTTGCTTACCTCCCCTTATTTTTTAAGTGGCCCGCATCCCTGTTCGGACGTGCGTTTATCTCGTTCTGTTCTTTATTGAATCAGGGATTCGAGTTTGAAAAACAAATAGTTGACACTTGTGTCGTAGTAAAGGAAATCATCAATTCTGTTTTCCTGCTTTGCCTGTATGGCCGCACGGCAGGAATCCGCGTCGTGTTCCGAGCATAAGAGTACCCGCTTGCATCCCGGGACCTGTTTTCGAATCGCATCGCAGATGACAAGGCACTTTTCGGCAGACCTCCAACTGCCGGATTCGGGTATCTCTACGACCACGATCCCCGGCCTGTAATGGATTGCGGTGCTGACAGCCGAATCATAGCTTTGGTCGGCTCGGAGTACAAAATGCATATCGTTTTTCACCTGTGCCAACAAAGCATCCGAGAGAACTTTCCTGCCCATAATCAGCAGGACTTTTTCCCTGTTCATGATGGTACGCCGACCTCCTCACTTTAAAGTTTTTCCGTTTCTCTGCGGATGGTTTCAGTATAACAGAAATGATTTATCCTCGCCCTACCCGCGGCGGATGGTTTTTGCGAAATGGCAGGACAAGGAAAGACAAGCGGGAAACTGCTATGGCAGCCTCCCGCTTTATGTAATCGTTATTCCTTTTCCAGCTCGTAGCTTGGACGATAGCTTTCTTCCGCTGTCATAGAAAGATGATTTTCATCTATCTTAAACTGATATTTGATCTCATCATCCCACATCGACATTTTAATCGCCAAATTGCTACCATCTATGGTATACGTACCTTCATCTTTTATGCCGTATTCGTTTTCCGTTTTGCACCCGCCTTTCCCATCAAAAGTCCAGGTGACTTCCATATCGTTGCTCCTTCCGGCCCATGTTCCTTTCAGCGCATCGCCGCCTCCGCCGCAGGCGCTCAGCAGCATCATAAGAACCAACATAGCGGACATCGCAAGAACAACCAGTTTGTTTTTCCTCATCATACACATTCCTTTCCATCTATTTTATTATGGTACTTTTGTATTGTAACACTTTTGGGTCCCTTGCGCCCTATCCGCAGCGGGTAGTTTTCATGAAGCAACAAAAAGATCATGCCGTTTTTCCCCATGGCGCGGGACGATGACACGTTTTTTTAATAAAGCGGGTTGATCCATCCGTTGGAGATCATATGAAACGCAAGGTCTACCGCCCTTGAAAAACCCGTTTTTGCCAACATATTTGATTTATGATATTTCACGGTGTTTTCACTGATAAATAACTTCTCCGCGATTTCCCGGCTGGTCAAATGCTTGCACATCAGGCGCAGCACTTCCATTTCCCTTTCCGTCAAGGGGGCCTCTCCCATTGGCATAGGAATGTTCCTTGCTTCGGGAAAATACGTTTCGCCCCGCATCACGCCGCGGGCCACTTCGATAAAATAATCAAGGCTTTTGCTTTTAAACACAAACGCGTGCGCGCCGGCTTCTTTCGACCGCGGCGCGTAGGTGATCTCGTCAAACCCTGACATAACGACGATTTTTATATCGGGGAATTTTTTTCTTAGCACTTTTACCGCGTCCAGCCCGGAGGCGCCCCCCTCGGTGCAAACATCCAGCAACGCCAAATCGGGCCGCAATCTTCCGCAATAAGCTTCCGCAAGTGCGGCGGTCGGCAAGTTTCCAACGATTGTGAAGTCGCCTGTGTCAGTGAGCGCATAGGTCAAAGAATCGCGCATGGATTCGTGATCGTCAACGATAAGCACCTTATACATGGATTTCACCTCCTGGCAGATGGACAGTCAGAACAAAGCACGGATGGATGGTCACATCAAGCGTGCCCCCGCAGGATTCCGCCATTTTTCTCATACCGCCAATGCCCCCTCCCTCAACAATGGGCTGGGACGGCGGGTACCCGTTGTTTGTTATTTCTAAGCGATATCCATCGTCTAAAAAGCAGATTTGTACCCATATTTCTGTGGCAAATCCATGGCGAACCGCATTTGTCACGCTTTCTCTGATGATGTCGGTGCATATGCGTCCTTTTGTGTGTTCTATCGGCAGCGTTCCGTTCAGCTCAATGTTCACCCCGATGGAGCCAAACGCTTGCTGCAAGGCACCCAGCTCTTCCTGGGGGGAAGGCGCCTTTTTATCCCTTTTTAAATCATCAAGCAGCCCTCGGGAGAGGGATCGGAGCAGGCTGTAATCCAAAGCCTGCCTACTATGGATCGTGCGCAGCAGCAGCGTCAGCCGTTGCCCCAAAACGTCGTGCGCGCGCATTTTTGCCTTTTGGGTTTCTCTTTCTCGGCTGAGGGTATGCAGGTTCATGATCGACCGGTTTAATTCTTCTCCCTTGGTTTTTAGCTTTGTCTCCTGCCGCCGCAACTCATCCATCAGAACCCACCGCCGGGTAATGTCGGCTGCCGTAAGCTGAACGTACTTTTTCCTTTTGATCTGCAGCTCGACCCTCGTAAACATCCAAGCCGTTTTATCCGGTAGCAGGATGACAATCTGCCCTTGAAACTCCGATCTTCGGCAGCCCGGCTCCGTATCGCCCTCCGCCAGCCATTCATAGAAACGATTTCCGTTGCGGTAATTCCTTCCGGTTATCGTTTTCATCAGTCGCTGCATTTGTACGTTTATAAGCAATATAAACCCATCCGGCTCACTGAACAAAACACCCGTATGCAAAAAATCAATGGTGTTTTTAATGGACAACGCCGAAAGACTTGTTTTGACTTCCCTATATCTTAGGACGCAAACGCAGATGCCCCGTGCCAGGTAGAAAAGCATTGCCGCCAAATAAAGATAGGCGAAGGCGTTTCCAAACGCAACCTCCGACATTGGAAGCGTGAGGGCGGAACCTGCGGCAATAAGCAGGAGCCACGGCTTTTTTGTAGCCACAATGAAAACACCCGCCATCAGCGCGACCGCGGCAAAGCAGACGATGCGCAAAACGCCGTATCCCGTGGGCGCGATCAGGCTGTTGCTATAATTATGTATGATCTGCCCATGCAGCAAAGAAGAGACCAGAATCTGAATCAGCACGAACAATTCCAAGATGCTTTCAAGGGACTGGCTGCGGCTTTTATGGTGCCGATGGAAGCTCAGAACCATTGCCAGCGCCTGGGCGAGTACGGCGAGCGCAATGAGAAGAGTCAGCAACAGACGCGCGGCTTCTGTCCAAACGTAAAGCTCAGTCACTGCCCTCACCCCCTTTTGGGAAAGCCAATTGAAGGCCGACGGCACCGTCGAGGTCTTTCATGGAAAAAACACCGCCGGACGATCTGATCACCGCATGCAGCTTCGCGCTCAATGCAACCGACCGTGGGTCACAGGAAGGAAGCAGCCGCATCACCATTGTCTCTTTTCCTGTTTCCAAATGCGCGAGCATCGTTGGACACTCCCGGCTTGACGCCCAATCAATCACCGTATAGAAAAAGTCATAGAATAAAGTTGCCTGCCGCACGGGGATCGGTGATTTTATTCCGCTTGTGACAAGTATTTTAACGTCTGAATAAGCAGCCATTTCGGCCAGTTCATCGACGTATGCCGTTAATTCATTCCCTGGCAAAGCGGTTGTTTCACGCTCCCTGAAAAACAAATTACACCGACGTTTCACATAGCAAAGCAAAAGCGCAATCCGTCCGGTTTCTTTCGGCTGGTCGCTTGCTGTATCCAACTGTTCTATCATGGCGGATAGTCTGACAACATGTGCGGCGATTTCGTTTTCCAGCTGCGTCATCAACTGGTTGTTCGCGGTTTCCTCATCAAGCGCCTGCCTGATTTTTTTCTCTTCTGCCAGCACAGCGTTTGTCAACGTGAGCTTACGCACGGATTCTTCCATTTCCGTCTGCAGGAGATTCAGTTTACTGATGTCCTCCTGCCACAGTGCGTAGCCCCCGGTGATGCCGGTGGTGAAAAGCAGGGTGTTTTCGTCCTGCTCGACCGGCAGCGGATAAGACTGAAGCGCCCTGCGGAGCAACGTATGGTCAACCTGCATAGCGGAAGCGGAGGACAATAGGTCCGTTTCCGCGCTGTCAATAATCTGCATATTGAGCGGAGAATGCGTAAAGAGCCTTTCATATTTTGTGTTCACCGGAACCATGCCGGTTCGCATGCAAACTTCCATAAACAGCAAGGTAAACAACCCGACAACCATTGTATAGTCGCTATCCCACGCAATGGGGATCCGTGTGATATACCCCATGCCATAAAGAATCAGCAGCGCACAAAAAGCCAGCAGAAGCACAAGGCCCCTTTTGCGCGGGGTTCGCCTGCTTTTAATGATCAGTATGACGACGGCGGTGACAAGCTGAACAACCCAAGCTGCCGTAACAAAGAAAAACCCGATGCCGTATCCATACTCGAAGGACCAGTTCGGGTTGCTCAAATCGAGCGTAAATACCCAGTTGTGCAAATCGTTTGTGAAAACAAGCGATATAAGCGCTCCGTTGATGGCGGCCATGACACGCAGCCACTTGGGCGGCTCAGCCTGGTCATCCGGTTGATCAACTGCCCATGCCAGCCACAAAAGCACCAACGGCAACGCCATCTGAAACAAATAAAACCCATACCACAGATAGCGGTTCAACGCCACCGCTTCTTCCAACTGATATTTAATCAGACGCACAGTGATCCATCCAAGCAAAACGAATCCCATTGCCTGCGTCGCGCGCTGGACGTTTCTTTGCATGGCCCGACGAAAGACCGAAGCCGTCCATATGACCACAAGAACCATATAAAGCAAAACAAAAAACTGGTGTTCCCGTCCGTTTGCAGAGCTGTACAGGCGCGTGTGCAAAACGTTTCGCCGAAAAATGTGGTTGACGTCTTGAAAAACGGTGTTCAAATGTACATCATCCGCGACAGTAGCGGCATTCTCGTACTCCGCCGCAGGCGGATAAAGGGCGCTGTCGCATCGGCCGTCAAGCAGACGAAAGCCAGCCGACAGCAACAATGGTTCAACATCGCTTGTAAAGTGAAGCTCCGCACCTGACAACAGTCCTTTATGGTAAGCCAGCGTTCCTTCGCTTGGTACGATGATCTGCATGTTCCGTCCGCTTTTTATGAGCGCAGCGGCCTGATAATCGTAGCAAATCAAAATAGGGGCGTCAAGCGTCTTACGTGCCAGGCGTTTTTCGGTATGCAGCGTTTCCAGCAAACCCGCCGCCTTTTTCAGTGTGAATCCGTCACCTTCTAAGCCGTAAGCGATGGCGCCCATCAATAAATACCTATCCGGGTACACATCGGAATAACCGATGATATCATCCACAGCAGATAAGTCGCTCCAGCTGCCGATCCTCTCATCCGTCCTGTCACGGTCGACCGCGAGGACCACTGTGGCCAAATAGTGCGGATACCAATGCGTGGCAATGCCATTTTCCAACGCCGGGATCGCCTGCGCGTCGAACGCTTCCACTTCATTGCCTGCGCCCAGAAAAGAGAACGCCGTGCGGCTGCCTTGTTGTATAACAACCGCATGAGACGGCAGTATTTTAGACACAACCTCAGAATAAGGTTCGTTTTCACCGCCATTGCATACAACGGTGCTTTGCGCATTGTCACGGGCGCACCCGCCAAGAGAAAAGAAAACCAGACACAGCGTCACCCATGCCGCAACCCGACATATGCAATTACGGGCTCCTTTTCCCAAGCAAATGCACCCCCTCCGTATCCGTAAATGCTCAATGATAGTATACCATACACTGCCATATACCACAATTCAAAAAGCTGCCAGCTTGGCAAACAAGTATTCCAATGACATATCGTAAAACACAAAATCGTCGGCAGCTCCGCTTTTGATGGCATCGATCGTCATTTTACATCCCTTTTCATTGTCCTGCGATACAAGGAGCAACAATCGACAGTTGGGAACCGTTTGACGCAGTTTTTTACAAATGGACCCTGCTGTTTCGGCTTCCTTCGGGGGCGCTTCCATCACATCGATAACGGCAATATCAATCTTTACAAGGTCCGCATCCAGTGTTATCTGGCGTGGATTCAGCAGCAAAAAGGGTTCCAGTCTCAAATCAGGATGATTCCTCACTGCCGCCGCGAGACTTTGGGCAAGCACTTTGTTCGTTGTGATGAAGCCGACTTTTTTCATGTGAAAAATCCTCCCGTTTCTGAAAATAAACATCTCCTGACAATACTATTGTACCGGAACCGTATTTTTTTACCCTATCCGTAGTGGTTAGTCTTGTTCCATCGTCTGTTTTGCGGATGCAGACAATGGCCGCCGGCATTTCACTGAAAAGACGGAACATTGATGGCACCGGCTATTGTCGCGGCCAAAACCGCTTTCTAACGCACCGGCCTGCCCCTATGGCGGCCTTGCGCCGGAACGGATGCGTCATATCGCACCGTTCTTGTCCCAAGGGGTGCTCGTTGCAACGATGTAAAAGAACCAGACCAAGAAATGCTGAAGTCCAAGTTCCTTTTGCCTTGTTTGATCAGCAAAAAACGTCTTTTCAATCGCTATTTTCTGCAAATTCCAGTCCGACCGGAAACGAGAGGAAGCCGAACGCCTTGATTTTTCAAGACGTCCGGCTTCCTCTCGTTTCCCCTTTTCCTTACAATTTTCTTACAAATTATCAGCCATTCCATTCATCAAGATGCACTACAATGGCATAACCGCGCCCAGGTGTATCCGGATTGACGTCTTCTATCTCATCGTCCAACCAACCGACTCCGATTACTCCGTCTGTTGTAGCTACGGAGAATTCTTCACGAAATGCAAACGTGCCATTTTCATCAATCTCAAATCCTAAATTCTGAAGTTCAGTTTTGAAAAATTCAACGATTTCATTCCCGCTGGCTGTTGTATTATAACACCACATCCAACCAGTCCCCTCAGCCGCCCAAGTTTCCATATCAGACCACAGAACCGCATCTGGGTAGACCGGCAGATTCTTTGGCACAGCTTTTTGGGGCACATACACGGAATCATCGTGTTTTGTGTTGCCTGGTGTTTCAGTGACTGGACTCTCATTGCCACTGATTGAATTACCATTAGCGGATTCATTCAACCCATTATTGCTGTTACACGCGGTCAATGCAAAGGTTAAAATAAGACAACAAATGAAAATTATTTTTTTCATGACATACCCCCCTTTCACTTAAATTTTTTCTTACTTCTAAAGTTCAATTTCTATTTCTACGCGACGGTTTAGTGCACCGGCATCATTCATAAAGTTGCCTTCAACATCGACATCAGGCACTTTCAATTCGGTGACACCTTTTCCATCGATAAGCAAAACCCATTCGCTATATCCCTTTTTATCAGCCCAGTTTTGGAACCAATCTTTAATGGCCTGCGCTCTATCAATTGAAAGCTGAAGGTTGCTCTGCGCGTCGCCCCGGCTGTCAGTATGTCCTATAAATGTGATTGTGGCTTTTGTAAAGTTGGCATAGAGCTCTTCCGCGAACGCTTCAAGCTCGACAAACGCTTCCTGCTTTAACTCCGCGCTGCCGGTGTCAAATAAAACATCGCCAGGCAAGGGTGGAGGCGTGCGCATATCGACCGGTGGAGGAGCTATGGGTTCAGCCCCGGGAAGCCGCCACAACTCAAGAGTTCCAGCCCATTTGGAAGCGACAGCTAAATGCCCTCCATCATCAGTAAAGGTTACCTTATCGGGGGCATTATCTAGATAGGGAGTATTCTCCAAAGGAGCTATCTCCTGGTCCAGGGTATAGAGTAACTTCCCAGAAGCAACATCCCATATAGTTATGGGGGAACCGAGGGATGCAACTGCCAATAAGCTGCCATCGGGAGAAAAATTCAGGTCGTTGATTCTTTTTGCCGGAATCACAATATCGTGTATCCCTTCACCTTTATCAACTGTAAGAAGCTGAATCAAATATTCATCAAAGCCATGCATTACTGCACAAGCCATTTCATTGCCATTTGGTGAAAAACGAAAGACATTTGTGCCATGTACTGTATCAGCTTGCAGTGACTGGATTACTTCTTTTTTTTCCATATCCCAGATATAGATAGTGCCGTCGGTCCAGTGTGTTGCCGCCAGCAATTTGCCTGATGGATGATAATCAATAGCAATCAACGTTTTTTCCATAACCTTCTTATTTTCAAGATCAGGATTTTCGAGAGCGTCCGTCTGGGTAAAACTATCAAGCTCCCAAATCCAAAGGATTCCATCCCGATTGCCTGTCACTATATGTTGACCATCAGGAGAAAAGGCAAGGCAACTGTTATGCCCCTTTCCAAGGGTCTTCGGCTCGGCACCATCTGAAAGTTCCGTAAGATCCACACCCCAAACTCCCAAACCTGCACCTAAAACGGACCCATCAGGAGAAAACTCCATATCTTCCACAGTATGCTTATGGGGGAAAGCATCTATGAGCGTACCATCGGAGAGATGGTGAATATAGCTTACACAAAATTGGCCGGTGGCCACAAATTCTCCAAAGGTTGCAATGCTATCTATAGTAATATCCCTATCTTCACCTTCATACTTATATTGCCATACTCGCTCCGGCTCACCTTCTATTTCCGGATCTTTCGTTTCAACAGGCCCTTCTGTCGTCTCTGGGGTAACGACTACAACCGATCCCGATTCTTGTGCTGGTTTAGGTTCACCTGCGCAACCTGCAGCCAAGGCAAACGCAAATACCAAAAGCAAAATAAGTGTTTTACGACAAGCTTTCATCATAGTCCCCTCCTAATCAATTTTTAAATGAAGTTTTTGAAGCAATAAAGCAATACTTCGTATGATGTGTATATACATCATAACATAATACCTAAAATAAATCAAAAACCTAGGCATGGGCTGAATCGACTCTGCCGAGGTTTTTCTATGCCTTTATTGAATATCAAACGCCAGAATGAACACTTCTTCTAAAAAAGTGAACACCCCGCTTGATCGTTGGCGTTTCCTTTGACGCGCAAATGATATCTGGAAATCAAAAACAGCATAGCCAATACAACGACTGTGTCGAATTTTTAAGAGATTATAAATGCCTGTGATGCCGGACGTGAGGAGGAACTGATTTTCCGCACGGTATACAATCTGTCCAGCTGTAAAAAGCCTCTAAAGCGGCTCTGGATTTCATCCATGGAGGATGCCGTCATTCTCAGCGGCTTCAACGATCTTAAAGATGGTGCAGATTACGATCGGCTCTATGGCAGAAAAGAAGAAGCTATAGATGACGAGCCAATACAGGTGGCAAAGGCGAACCCCGAATTGTTCAAACAGTTTATAAAGTTCATGGCAATAAAGAATCGTGCTAATAAAGTAAAATAACTGCAAAAAATTGCTTAGCAAATCCAAACAAAAAGCAAAAGGTGCCAGAAATTCATAAAGTCCTTAGCAAAAATAAAAGCAGAAAATTGTTTTTAAGACAAAAAACCACCGTCCTTATCTGATAAGATCAAAGACAGTGATTTTTGTGAAAACCCTTGAAAACACTGGGCTTCATTGGCACGCCCGAGACGATTTGAACGTCCGACCCCCCGCTTAGGAGGCGGGTGCTCTATCCACTGAGCTACGGGCGCATATTTACTTTGTAACACCCACTTTTTCGGTGAGGGGAGTGTTTTAACACTTCCTTAGGAGGCGGTCGCTCTATCCAAGTGAGCTACGGGGCTTGTATGTATTTTTGGCTGTGCAGCGCTCCCCTTTCCAGCGGAAGAAACGCGATACAGCTGCAAATCGAACTATGAAAGGGCATGGACATATGGCCTTTGTTATATTACCACAAAGGCAAGATAAATTCAATGTTTCCTTTTGAAATTACCGGACGAAATCATCATAAAAACGGAACGGATCTATTCGCGAAAAATTTTTTCGAATCAACCGCGAAACGGATTGAATTTTATCGCTCGATGGGGTATAGTAAAAGACATAGATATGATCCGTCTTTCCATGCTGCGTCGCCCGCGGGCCCTGCGGCAGAATGCCTTTTTTCAGTGTGTGCTTAGAACATGCGAAAAAGGAAAGAGGCCAGAATATATCAACAAATCTGTTGGTTAGGAGTTGTAACAAAATGAGTAAGGCAAAAGGTTTTTTGGGGGAGTTTAAGGAGTTTATCTCCAGGGGCAGCGTCATGGACCTAGCGGTCGGCGTCATCATCGGCAGCGCGTTTACAGCCATTGTAAATTCGCTGGTCAATGATATTGTTATGCCTGTTTTCGGCTGGATTTTTGGCGGCATCGACTTTACCAGCTTAAAATATGTGATCACTCCCGGCTCCACAGATGTTGCCGAGGCAGCCATTTATTATGGCAACTTTATTCAGAACATTGTCAATTTCCTTCTGATCGCCCTTGTCATTTTCAGTGTGATCAAAGCAATCAACCACTTCCATACAGCGAAAGAAGCCCCCGCTCCGGAGCCGCCGGAAACGCCCGAGGAAGTTGCTTTGCTTAGAGAAATCCGTGATTCTCTGCAAAACAAGCAGTAATATAGCAGATAGAAAAGGCCGCCGATCCATGGATCTGCGGCCTTTTCACAACGTCTTCCGTTACAAGAAAACACCAAAAAGAAGCCCTGCATACCGTCTACTTTAAGATGGCCTCATAGCTGAATTTATGCCAGCCGCTCTTCATGAGAAAACAGGCAAGGAGCACAAACAGAACGCTGATTCCAAGCAACCACCATGTATTTATCAAAAGAACCCCGGTAAACTGCCCCACAATCAAAAGCATGATAGGAAGGATTAAAAAAATCGTGCGTTGCTGGGCCTCCTCTGCCGACTGCGCCTTTGCGGAGCCGCGTACAATCAAAATAATGGCCATCAAAGAGATAGCGGGAGAAAGCATCAGCATGGTGACAAGCCAATTGGCGTTGAACATCAGCGGGCTGCCCAGCAGCAGAAAAAGCTCTGTTTCCACCGCCAGTATCATCAGCACAAAAGAAAGAAAGGAAACAAACATGCTTAAAAAAAACGAAGCAAATATCTTCGCCTGAAAAATTTGGCGAAGGCTCAGCGGGGCGTACAGCAAGGTTTCCAGCGTTCGTTTCTCTTTTTCGCCGACAAAGGAACTGGCCGCCATGATAGACGCCGACATAATAGGAATGATGATAAAGAAAACCGGCATAATATAGTTAAACATTAAGCCAACCACTTGCAACTGAAGGTTTTCACTCTGCTCTCCCACGGGCAGCAGTGCCAAAACCTGCTGCATCTGGCCGATTTCTTCCGGCGCGAAACGAACGGTCAGGATCAATATGGTGGGCAGCACCAAAGTGAAAATCAGCGGCACGATCAGCAAAGCCGGAAACAACCGTTTGTTATACACAAGACCCCTCAGGTCTTTTTTTATAATTGCAATTTGCATTTGATTCATTGTGCGTTCCCCTCTTTGTTCTTTCGGCGCTTTAATAGGGAAAAATAAATCTCCTCCAGCGACAGACGGTGGACCGACACATGGTAGATGTCTCCTCCCTGTTCTACAATGCGCCGGACAATGAACGGAATTTCACTTTCAGACGGCACACGAACCTCCAACATCCGCTCTCCCACTTTTTTATGGGGAATGTCTTCCGGGAAATCATCGGCTCCGATCTTCACCGTTAATTCAGAGGAAACCATGGAACGGAGCGCGTCTAGCCGGCCGGTTGCAAACAGTCTGCCATCGTCCATCAAACCATAGGAGCTGCAAATCTCCTGTGCGTAACGCAGCTGATGGGTGCATAGAAAGACCGTCGTGCCCTCCCGCCGGGCCAAATCTTTTATCATATTGTTGACATAAAGGGTGCTTTCAGGATCCAGCCCGGAGGTGGGCTCGTCCAAAAACAAAACCTTGGGGCGATGCATCATAGCCCGAGCCAAAGAAAGGCGCTGCCGCATGCCGGTGGAGTAAGTTGCCAGCTTCTGGTTCGCCGCGTCGATGAGACTCAGCATTTCCAAAAGCCGCACGGCACGGGTTTCGCTTTCCTTTTCACCCACGCCAAATACCATACCGTAAAACACAAGGTTTTTCAGCCCTGTCATATGGTCATACATCTGGGCGTGTTCTGTCACAACGCCGGATATTTGATGCACTTGCGCCGGGTGCTGGGCAGGGTCGATCCCAAAAACGCGGCAGCTTCCATCGGTTGGGGAAAGAATGCCGTTTAGCAGCTTCACTGTGGTGGTTTTCCCGGCGCCATTGGGCCCCAAAAACCCGAATACCTCTCCCGGCTCTATGGCAAGGCAGATGCCGCTCACCGCCTTTTTCCCCTGATGATACGTTTTCGATAAATGTTCCGCTGTGATTGCTTGCATACAACCAACCACTCCTTCCGGTTGTTTTAATCCCGCTCGGCCACCCCATCGAAACGTCGAAAGGCACACATTCTTTGTAAACGCGCACTTTTTTGTTCCGTGGCGTTATGATGCGTTTTTGTCAACCTTGTCAACGAACGCAGCGTGCCTCTCCTGCTGTTTTCGCTGTTGTGCCCTTCCGAACAGGGGGCGGCTTCCGTGAACCGGGGCTTTCGGCGCAAATGAGGGGCCTTTCCGCCTCTTAATTGAATCCTCTGATTGAATCCCCATAGAGATGATGATAATATAAAGGTATGTTCCAGCACATTGCCCGTATTTGAAAGGAGGAATTGATGATGGGAAATAAAATGAAGAATATCAAAAAAAGCGAGGTGCTTCGTCTGCCCGACGAAGTGCAGTACCAAGACGGTCAAGTGGTCAGCAAAACGTTGTCTCAAAATGAACATGTCAGCCTGACCCTATTCGCCTTTGAAAAAGGAGAGGAAATCAGCTCTCATGAATCCGCCGGCGATGCCATGGTAACCATTTTGGAAGGCAAAGGACAAATTACCATTGCCGGAACCGTATACCTGCTCAGCCAAGGTGAGACGATTGTCATGCCGGCACAAACGCCCCACGCGGTTTACGCCCCGGAGCGGTTTAAAATGCTTTTAACCGTGGTGTTTTAGAGTAAGCAGCGCCAGCCGAACAATATGGGCTGGCGCTGTCTGTTTAAAGCTGTTCAAAAGAAGGACGCCTCTGTGTCATTGCTCACACAGCTGGCTGAGTCCTGTCGTTTGGTCCACGGGCAGCGTAAAACACACCCCATGGGCAGGACTGCATATGCCCGCGGCATTTTTCACGACAGACATGATTCTCGACGCAGTGTCGCCATCTACCAGACTGAGGATGATTTCTTTTTCTGAATCCACGGTGATCCCCATGATTTTTTTTATATTGGAACCCTCGCCCCGCGCGTTGATAATCGTCGCTCCGCCTGCGCCTTCCGCCCGTGCAATTTCGATAACTTTCTCAGCAAACCCGGCGTTTACCACGACAAACAGCGCTTTTATATTTCTCATATCAATATCCTCCCTCTAGAACGATAAACAGTCAACAGCCACGGTAAAGGCAATCCCTGTATTCGGCTTGTCAAAGTTAAACTTTTTAACAAGAACCTCCAATGCGGCATCGGCTTTTTTCCGCGGCAGGAGGCACGTGATGATCACTTTGTTTTCTTCCGGTACGAAACCAAACGCTTCCATCAGGGAAGGACTTGTTTTGGCGGAACCTTTTCCATACACTGTGTCTATCATCTGTGCACCAATGTTCAGCAGAAGGGTTACCAGGGCATCTTTCTGTTTTCTTCCCGCGATCAATGTAAAAAAGACAATGGGGCTGCTCCCCTCACTGGCCATGTTCTGACACCTCCTCCGCGGACATATTCCGCGCTTGTTCTCCCCGCTCCATTTCATCGTCTACCTGATTGGATTCCATTTGCTCGGTTGACGGCAAAGCAAGGCTTTGCAGTTCCGCAAGCTCTTCTTCTTGCGACGCCCTCCGCACTTGTTTCAAACGCGTGTCGTACAAAATGCCCAAAACCTGCACGGAAATCAACGGAGTCACCGAAATGAAGGCAATGATTCCAAAGCCGTTGATCAAAACAGACGGGGCATTTAAGCCAGCGGTTGCGGCCACCGCTTGCGCAACACCAAGGGTTAGCGGCGTCAAAAAGGCAGACGTCAAAGCCCCGCCTGTGACCCCGCCCGAATCAAAGGCAAGCCCCACGAACAGCTTCGATGTGAATTTCATCAAAACCATGGCGATGACATAAAGCGGCACCAAATAATACAAAATATTCGTTTGAGTCAAGATTTTCAGCATGCAAAGCAACGCGGCAAACCCAATGCCAATGGCAAGGGTCATGCGGATGGTCTGTTTTTTGATATGCCCGTTCGTAACCTCCTCCACTTGGTCGCCCAAGACCGTGACGGCAGGCTCCGACAGCGTAATTGCCATGCCCAAAATGAATCCCACCGGGAGCAGCAGCCATTTGTACCACTCCGGACGGGACAGCTCAAAAAAGACTTCGCCAATGTATTTCGCGGAAAACGCAAAGCCATAATCAATTCCCGATAAAAAAATAAGCAGTCCGATGTAGACCGGAACCGTCCCCAGCAACATTTTGGCAAGATCTTTTTTGGGCAGCCAAATAAACAAAAACTGAAAAGGAAGAAAAACGATTAAAATAGGTAAAATCGCAAGGGCGACATCGCCAAGGTTGGAAAAGACAACCCGGCCGAGGGCCTCTGTTGTTTCCGGGCGATACGCGTCGGCAGGGGGAATGACGCCGCCGTTTATAATCTTTAAAATGATCCCATAGAGGAATACCGCTAATATGGGGCCGACAGACGCTATCCCGATGATACCAAAAATGTCGTCGTTTGTCTTACGCTTTGACATGGTAGCCGAGACACCCAGCCCAAGCGCCAAAATAAAAGGAACCGAAACGTCTCCTGTTGTTGCCCCGCTGGTATCAAAGGCCAGTGCAACAAACTCGTTCGGGGCAAAGATCACCGTAAAAAATACAAGAAAATACAGCGCGCCAAACACCAGCTTAATGCTCAAATCTTTTAAGACTCGATATAGCGCAAACCCCACGCACACCCCGGTTCCAACCCCCGCAATCCAGATGAAAACCGTAGGGTCTATAATCCCCAAAATCATTCTTGTTTGCCGAGCCAGCACGGCAAGCGCCGGCTCAGCCACCGTGGCGACCAAACCGAACAGCAGCCCAAAACCAACGATGAAAGCACTCTTTTTCAGCCGAATCAAGGAGTTGCCCACCATTTTCCCGATGGGGAGAATGCTTCTGTCAAGCCCCACTAAAAAAAGAGACTGGCCAATGACAACAGAAAGATAGCCGATGGTCAGCTTGACATACTGAAACGGGTCTTCCATAGGCGCGACAAATACACACATGATGATGATGATCGCGGCCAAAGGCAATGAAGACACTAAGGTTTCCTTAACGGTCCGCAGTGTTTTCATAGGCGGAACGCACCCTTTGTTTTTTTCATGCAATACCTCCCCAGTGTTGGGATCCCGCAATAAAATTCTGATCTATTTTTTTATTATAGTGAATACAAGATGCTTTGTCAATGAAACGAATTTTCTGTTTTCCCTGCATCGGGCGAATGCCAAAAAGGCTGATTAAATGCTTGAAAATGGCTCCCGACGCAATCGGCCTTTGAGTGTCATCCAACATGCTGCAAATGAACCCGCAGCTATGAAAGACCTTCATGTTTCTTCGTTCGGATATACAAAGCGGTACACTCGTTCCGCGCTTTCATCGTCTCCTACATAATACACAATATCTTCCGGCAAAAAAGCAATATAAGGCCCCGGTGACCGCAACAGTTCCTTGTTTCTTCTGACAGCGATAATCGTGGCAAATGTATTGTGCCAAAAATTCATCTCGGACACTGTTTTGTTCAACAAAGGTGTTTCGGCTGTAATTTTAATCTCATAAGGAATGAATGGATTGCTGGAACGAAATCGATCCATTTTATCCATCAATTTTGTGAGGGTTTCCTTGAAGTAATCCATCTCTTGCAGCTGCCGTCCCGCACTGTCCAAAATATCTTTTTTTAAGTCATGGATTGTTTGGATATCATTGTATTGATGCACAAACTCAACGGCTTTTTCATAAGATTTGATGACCACTCCGCTTCCCTTTGTGATTTCCACAATTTCCAGCTCCGCCAAAATACTAACGGCCCGCCTTGCCGTTTCCGGAGACACGCCGTATTGACTGGCAATGGAAGATCTGGTGTATGTTTTATCCCCCACATTATAACGTTTGTCCACAATTTTAGATGCGATATCGATTGCGATCAACTGATACCTAGGACTGGTACATTTCGACTTTTTAATCATGTGATTCCTTCCCATTACCTTTTCATACCTGTTCTGAACCGGTAATGCCAACTTGTGAGATATAGGATCTGCTTCATTGTAATATATTACGAATCCTTGTAACTTTCAATGCATTATTTTGACGAAAATGTCATGACTTCTAATGTTTTTTTCATTCTAAATATCATATTTCGGCTGGATATGGATCATCCAATGTACCATTCTTCTTTTTTCATTTGGTTTCCGTCCGGTTGGCTCATATGCAGTCTGCCGGATGGATGGTGGTCAGTTCTGCGCCGGCAAAACAAATCACTTTCATTATTAAGGCCACCGTTTTTTACAATAACGCAAAAAACAAAGGATGTGTAAAAAACACGTCCTTTGTTTTTTTCATAACTGCATCATAATCGCCCTGCAAGGATAGAAAACAGCCCCGTAAGGACAAGACAGATCTCAATGGCATTGCCCCAAAATTCAACTATATATTAAGTCAACCCGGCCGGGTAAAAGGGAACCGTCCGCGCCGCCTCTTCCGGTTCCAAGCGCATGACAGACACCTCAAAAGCCGTCCGTTCTTCCATCACACCACCGCACATTTTACGGTAAGCGCGGCTTTGCATCCGACCTTTTAAGGATAACCGGCTTCCCACAGGCCTTGCGGCGATACACTCTGCCAGGCGGCCCCACGCAATACAAGGAAGGTAATCGGCCCTTCCGTACCGTCGATTGACAGCCAGGATGAAGTCACAAATGTCCCGTCCCAAGGGTGTTCTGCGAAATACAGGCGCCTTGCACAGCACTCCGTCCAGGTGCAGCTCGTTTTCACATGCCTCTGTGGTTTCCTCCAAGGATTTTGCAAAGATAGACAAAATCAGCCGCCGACCCTGCCCGCTCTTGTTGTTGAAGGATCGCAGCTCCCCTCGCACTTCCAGATGGGTTCCTTGTTTCACCTGCTCTGCCAGCGCCGTTTCGCACAAAACGGGCAAACAGTCTACCGCCCCGGACAATCTTTTAACAGAAAGGGGAAAAGATTCAAACCGCCGTCCCCGGCTTTCGTGAGAAAAACAGGGCGCTTTTTCCACAACGCCCCGCAGCAGCACTCGATTTTCATTTCGTTCCCGTTCCATTGGTTTCACTCCCTTTTGTATCTGGCTTTGTCCCACTATATGCCAGATGCAACAGAAATATGAAACCCTTGGTTCTTTCATCCGCTTCTTTTCGCTTGTGCGGCAAAAAACCATGCTCCCCAAACGGGCACGGATGTTTCCATCCAGGAAAGGAATACAATTGTGGAATGGTCGGGACGAAATGATCAAAGAACACAGCGCTCCGGCAGTGCAAATTTTTATAGGGATATTCCGCCCCCGACAGGAGGCGGGGTCACGCCAGACGGCACCGGTTTAAATCGCCGGGCATAACGCCCAGCATCAAAAGAGAGCCGTATACCGCCAGAGCCTCCTCCGTAGAGAGCCCCTCCGGCCGGAGCAGGCAAAGCTCCTGCCGTTCCAGCACATACCCCGGCAGAGTCACAAGCTCCCTCTGCAAAGATAAGACCATGCTTTCTTCCTGAAGGCTGGACACCGTGATGCTGTTTTGTGCCTTCATCCCATAGCTCACAGCGCAGTCCGCCTGAATATAAGGCTGCACAAATCCGCCCGGCAGCAACAGATACCGCACATGCAGCGGCGATGGAACAACGGAAGGATCCGCCCCCGGCGGCACGATAAAAAGGGCTCCGTCGGAGTTTTTTTGCTCTGGTTGCACTTGTACAAAAGAAATGCCGCAGGTTGCAAGGCCCGCGGCAATCATTTGGGAAATGGGCTCTCCTCCCCATACACCAAAACGCTGCACCATTCATTCCACCTCAAACACAGTTTACGGCGTTTTGTTGATTTTATACAGTGAAACATTTGGTCAAAGGGTTTTTAAAAGCAGCTCCATGCTGTTGCACAATTT
This sequence comes from Oscillospiraceae bacterium, assembly GCA_050950425.1. Lineage (GTDB taxonomy): Bacteria > Bacillota > Clostridia > Oscillospirales > Oscillospiraceae > RGIG529. Next base: position 129,292 of record JBMNHO010000001.1, on the reverse strand, counting down.
TTCGCTCAGCATCGTCTCTTCGGTAAACAGCTCCAAAGATAAGATCGCCTGATACAGCAGCATGAGAAGGCCGTTCGCTGTTTTTAGCCCTCGTGCCCGGGCGGTTCGAAGCAGCAATGTCTCCCGAGGGCTGTAAATGGCGTCATAGACCACGGCATGCGGTTGCAGGCGGGCCACAAAGGACAAGTCTTCAAACTGTCCGTCTGTCCCCTCCATACCAAGGGAGGTGCAGTTGACCAAAATGTCACTTTCTGCTGCAAGGGCGCAAAGTGTTTCCATATCGAACCCATAGGGTGTCATATGCGCCGGATCTGCCTTGCATATGGCTTTCGCCTTTTCCATGCTGCGGTTGCAAAGGGCAACTTCCGCCCCTGCCGCCGCCAAAGAGAGCGCAACGGCCTTCGACGCACCCCCCGCGCCCAGCAGCAGCGCCCGCTTTCCTTCCGGCGCAGCACCCAGACGGCGCAAAGCAAGCAAAAACCCCTGCCCATCGGTATTGTGTCCGTAGCACTTCCCATCCCGAATACAAACGGTGTTCACGGCGCCAAAGCGCCGGGCCTCATCGGACAGTCCCCCGTCCATCAAACGCGGCAGCGCCTCTTTGTGGGGCATCGTGGCGTTAAACCCCGCGACGCCCAGTGTTTTGCAGGCTTCCAGAAAGGCCGGCAGGCTTTCTTGCAGAACCGGCTGGGCCAAATAAACGTAGGGCAGCCCCAGCATGCCGATCATCGTATTTTGCAAAACGGGCGACAAGCTGTGGCCCACCGGGTCCCCAATGACGAACAGCTTCGTCATTTCATTACGCAGGTACACAGGCAATCCGGTTTTCGTCCCCGCCCTGTTCTTTGCCTCTTGTTTGAGAAAATAGGCCATGGCCGCCTCGTATCCGTCAAACCCCAAACCACAAATCTGTCCCACGCAGGCGGGCGCCAGAACCGATGTATGCCGAAACGCTTCCCGCTTGTGGACATTGGAGATATGCACTTCAACAGCCGGCACAGAGACGGACTGCAAGGCGTCTAAAATGGCGTAGCTGTAATGGGTAAACGCCCCGGGATTGAGGATGATGGCGTCAAACTCCCCGGGGGCGCTGTGAATTTGATCGATCAAGTCCCCTTCATGATTGCTTTGGAAGCAAACGGCGCTGCTGCCATGGCTGGCCGCAAAAACGGTCAGCCTCCGGCACAGATCTGCGTATGTGTCGCTGCCGTAAACCGCCGGCTCCCGCCGGCCCAGTAAGTTTAGGTTTGGTCCGTTTAAAACTAAAAACCGCATATCAATCTCCCCCTCGGCGCTTGATCTCGTTTAAAATGCGTAGCATCGTTTTCTTTGCCAGCCCCCGGTTATCCAGCCGCACGTCTGCATATTGTCGATACAGGTCGATCCGCTCATCATACAGTCTGCGCAGTTTCCCGCTGTCCTGCCCCACCAGCGGCCGGTCATGCAGCTTCGTCCGCTTTTCAATGGAGCCGGGCGTTACGTCCAAAAAGAAAATGATCCCCGTTTGTTTCAGCGCAGCCATATTTTCGGGGTTTAAGACCACGCCGCCCCCGGTGGCGATGATCTGCCCTTCTCCCGCGGCCGCCTCTTTGACGCAGGCATGTTCCACCTGGCGAAAATATGCTTCCCCGCTTTCTTCAAAAATGGCGGGGATGCTCCGTTTCTCCCGCTGTACAATCATCACGTCCGTGTCCAGCAATGGGCGGCGGAGTCTTTTGTGTAGCCGGCGGCCCATGCTGGTTTTGCCGCAGCCCGGCATCCCGATGAGTACGATATTCTTCAAAGGGCGCCCCCTTCCCCGCCGCGCCGCGCCGCGCCTTTATAGTTGCCCAAAACCTGAAGAACCGCCACCCGGGACAGCTCCTCCATGGCCGCTTGCACATTGGCCTCGTCCCAGTTGCCGGAGAAATCCAGGAAAAATAGATACTCCCAGTCCCGCCCTGCAATGGGCCGGGACTCCAGCTTTAATAAATTCAGCCCGTGTGCGGAAAGCACCGACAAAACCCGATATAAGCTTCCGCTTTCGTGGGGAATTTTAAACAGAGCGCTCATTTTGTCGCTGCCTGCCCGCTGCTCCGGCTCTTTGGAAAGAATGACAAACCGGGTTCCGTTGCCCGCCTCGTCGTGAATGTCTTCTTGCAGAACGGTCAGGCCATATAGCCGAGCCGCCCGCAGGCTGCCCACCGCCGCCTTTGTCACATCTCCCGACTCCGCCACAAATTTGGCCGCCGCTGCTGTGTTTTGGAGCGGATGGAGCGTCCAGCCTTCCTGCTGCTTCAGAAAGGATTTGCTCTGGAAAAACCCCTGTTCATGAGAATAAACCTTTTTCACGGTCAGAAGCGTTGCCCCGGACGGGGCCATCAAGCAATGCCGCACCGGGACAATCTGCTCTCCCACGATGTAACAACCGTATCGGGAAAACAGGTCGTACACCGCCGTGATCGACCCCGTGGAGTTGTTTTCCATGGGCAGCACTCCGTAATCTGCCCGGTCTTCCAGCAGTGCGAGGAAAACATCTTCAAAGGACGTGGCATGGTCCATTTTCGTCTTTTCTCCAAAAAAGCCGATGGCCGCCTCTTCTCCGTACGCCCCCGATTCCCCTTGGAACAGAACACGAGGGTCTTCGACAGGCAGCCGAACGTCCGCCGACATGGGTTCGGGGCGTCTCGCTGCCGCCAAAATGCTTCCTTGCTGCCGACGGCTGATGGCCATAATCGCTTCAAAAAACGCGGAAACCGCCTCTCTCTGTTCCGACCGCCGCACCAATTTTTGCTTGGAGGCAAGCACCTGTTTTTCCCTTTCGGCATCCAACACAGGCAGCCCCTTTTTTTGCTTATATTCCGCTACTTGAGCCGTCAAAGTCAATCGCTTCTCGAGTAAATCCAGCATCATGCGGTCGATTTGATCAATCCCGTTTCGCAGCGTGTCTAATTCCGGCATGCCGCCCCTCCCTTCTCTGTCCTCGTTTCCAAAACCGTCCAGGCGGCAAGAGCCGCCGCCGCCTCTACCACAGGCACCGCCCGGTGAACGATACAAGGATCGTGCCGTCCTTCAACGACAAGAGTTTCGCTTTTCATTGTCTCTAAGTTCACAGTCTCCTGGGGCATGGAAATGGACGGCGTGGGGCGAAAGGCCGCTTGGAACAGAACAGGCATTCCATTGGTAATGCCGCCATTGATCCCGCCGCTGTGGTTCGTTCTGGTGCGTACCGCTCCGTTCTCATCCACGTAAAAAGAATCGTTGGCAGCGCTCCCCCGCATGGCGCCAAAGCCAAACCCGGCGCCAAAGGAAACCCCCTTCACAGCCGGAACGGCAAACAGATGTCTTGCAATGGTTCCTTCCGCCGTGTCCATCAAGTCAGGACCGCCGCATCCAACGGGCAATCCAAAGATCCCGGCGGCAACCACCCCGCCCACAGAATCCCCCGCTGCCTTGGCTCCTAAAATCACGTCCTGCATCTTCTGCCCTTGCTGATCGGAAAACACAGGAAACGCCTTCTGCCGCACCGATTCAAACAATGCTTTGTTCCATGCGGCGCGGTCCGGGGCATCATCCGCAACGCCGCCGATTTCCTGAATATGGGCGCCAACAAAAACGCCCAGACTTTGTAAGTACAGCTGAGCCAGCGCCCCCGCAAAGACAAGGGGCGCCGTCAGCCGGCCAGAAAAATGCCCTCCGCCCCGGATATCATTGTGCCCGTCATATCGCATTTGCCCCGTATAATCGGCGTGGCCGGGCCGAGGGCATCGGCGGAGCGTTTCATAATCCTTTGACCGGGTATCCGTATTGGAAATAACGGCGCACAAAGGTGCGCCGGTGGTTTTTCCTTCCAGCACACCGGAAAGAATCGTCACTTTGTCCGCCTCTTTCCGTGGAGTGGAAAGATCCGACTGCCCCGGCGCCCTTCGCATCATTTGCTGTCTTATGAATTCCATGTCCAGAAGCAGTCCCGGCGGGACGTCTTCCATCACCACACCGATGGCCGGGCCGTGAGACTCTCCAAAAATGGTATATCGCATTATAATCTCGGTCCTTTCCGCAGAGGCGCTTTCTTGCAGGCCCTCTGCTCCTGTGGTACACTAAAAGAAAAAGGGGAACATAACTATGCTTTCGTTTGATGAAGCAGGCGAACTGCTTGATAAAATGGCGGATGCGTTGCCAGACCCGCTGCTACGGGGGCTTTCCGGCGGCATCTGGCTTTCGCCGGATGTAAAGCTGCACACAAACTCTTTGCCAGAGCGCCCTCTCTATGTGATGGGAGAATACCAGTATGGCGTTTTGGGCCGGTCTATCACTTTGTATTACGGATCTTTCGCCGCCCGATACGGGCAAGCGCCCGCCTGTTTTTGGGCCCAACAGCTAAGGGCGGTGCTTTTGCACGAGCTAACTCACCACAATGAATCTTTGGCCGGCGCCTGGGATTTGGAACAAGCGGACGCTCTGTTGTTGCAAGACTACTTGTCCGACACGGAAGACAACGGTTAGTCTCTCTCCAACCTCGTCAAGGGGATAGGCCAGACCCAAGCGGCGACAGTCAAACAGGGGTGTTTTACGCCTCTAAAGCTGTTATCTTCCCGCCCAGCCGTTCATACTCCGACCAGAAGTTGGGGTATGATTTCTGAACGCTTTCTGCCCCGGAAAGGATGATATCTCCGTCGGAAGCTGTGGCGGCAATGGCAAGCATCATGGCGATCCGATGGTCATTTTCGCTGTCTACCATGCCGCCCTTTAGGCGTTTGACCCCACGGATTTCTAAAAAGTCGGCTCCTTCTTTGATTTCGGCTCCCAGCGCGTTGAGCTGCCTTGTCACGGCGGCCAGCCGGTCGCTTTCCTTCGCCCGCAGCCGCGCGGCGTTGGAAAGAAACGTCACTTCCCCCTCCCGCAAGGCGGCCGCCAACGCAACGGCCGGCAGCAAATCCGGGCATTGGCTCATGTCAATCCCCTGCACGCCCCGCCCCTGGAGGGTTTTCAGGATAGAGAAAATCACCTTGTCCCCCTGCCTGCTTTCGGGGTTGAGCCCCAAAATAGTGACAGGGTTCATCAGCGCCCGGGCAGTGGCAAAAAACGCGGCTTGGGAGGCGTCCGCCTCCACCTTGCAGTTTGTTGCCTTGTAATGCTGCCGACCCCGAATCCAAAAATGCTGCATTTCCTCCTGCCACACCTGAACATCAAAGGCGTCCAGAATGTCAAGGGTCATCGCCACATAATCCTGTGACTGAAGAGGCGTTACAACCTGGATTTCGCTGTCTCCTCGCAACATGGGCAGCGCGAAAAGAAGCCCCGTCACAAACTGTGAAGACACGTTCCCCGGCAGGCGATAAGTGCCTGACGGCAGCGTTCCCCGCACCGTCAGCGTGTTGCCTTCTTTATGATAGGAAATGCCCTTTTCTCGAAACATCTCAAAATACGGGTCTTGGGGCCGCTCCATCAGACGCCCCCTGCCGGAAAAGACGGCGCCGCCGCAGAGAGCCAGGGCAATGGGAATCATAAATCGCAAAGTGGAGCCGGATTCCGCGCAATCAATCTCCGGCAAACCATCCCGTTTTGTCACTTGGCACTCCATGCCTTCTATGATCCCTGTTGCCGGGTCATACGATGCGCCCAGTACCTCCACGGCGTCTAAGGTTGCTTTGATATCTATTGAAAGCGCCAATGGCGCAACATGGCTTTTCCCTTTGGAAAGAGCCGCCGCAATCACGGCCCTGTGTGCCTGTGATTTAGATGGCGGCGGCGTTACGTCACCCTTCAGTTGGGTAGGCGTAAGTTTTAGCGTCATAACCGATTCCCTCCTGTTTGTTTTGTGGTGCGGTTTTTTATGTCCTTGTTTCTGCTTTTTTTCTTTCACATCCGGCGGATGACGGCGCTTCCGTCTCTTCGATCCAGCGAAGCAGGGCTTCTGTTTTCACGGGTGTCAGCTCCCCTTTTCCAAGGCGTTCCAGCAGCACCAGCGTGATCTCGTCGCCCCTCGCCTTTTTATCCTTCGAAATGGCCGCCCTGTATTCTTCCAGCGTACAAGGAATTTCCGTGGGCATGCCATAGCAGGCAACCAGCTCTTCCAGGCGCTTGGCCTCTGTTTCGGAAAGGGTTCCGGCCTTTTGCTGCATTCTTGCAATGCGGCACATCCCGGCCGCCACCGCCTGCCCATGGGGATACGTTTCATATCCATAGGCCACTTCGTAGGCATGGCCCAGAGTATGGCCAAAATTAAGCAGCATCCGTTGCCCCATATCCTTTTCATCCTCCACCACCACGCTGCGCTTCCAATCGCAGCAGCGGTAGAGGATCTCTTCCATATAAGGGCGGACGCCGGCAATGCCGCCGGCCTGCTCCAAGAGCTGCAAGAGGGTTTCATCAAATACCGCGCCATATTTGATCACTTCTGCCATTCCGTCGGACAAAACCTGCTTGGGCAGTGTGTCCAGGCAGTTGGGATCCATTAAAACCAGCTTGGGCTGGCAAAAAGCGCCGGCCAGATTTTTCCCGGCTTTCAGATCCACTGCGACCTTGCCTCCCACAGAGCTGTCTACCTGTGCAAGCAGCGTGGTGGGAATCTGCACAAAAGGAACGCCCCGCAGCACGGTGGCGGCGGCAAAGCCCGCCAAGTCCCCCACTACGCCGCCGCCCAAGGCCGCAACGGTGTCCTGCCGGGTGAACCCAAACGCCATAATCTGGTCATATACCGTCTCCAGCATGGAGACGGTTTTGCTCTTTTCCCCGGGAGGAATGACAATGAGACAAACCTCAAACCCCGCTTCTTCCAAGCTGGAGAGGAGCAGCCCCCCATAAAAAGGCGCCACAATTTCATCCGTCACAACGGCAATCCGGTCTCCCTTGAGAAGGGGCCTTAAAAATCGCCCCGCCTCTTTTAGAATGCCCCGCTCGATCAAAATATCATAGGCTCTTTTCCCTAAATCCACATGCAGTGTTTTCATATCATCCCTCGCTTCTTGTTCTGCCCTTTTTGATGCTTTCCCGCAGCGAATCAGCGGTTGAGCTGTTTATCTAAGAGCTGCGTCATGGCCCCTATCTTTTTCATCAGCGCATCAAACTGGACGGGGGTCAAAGACTGTTGCCCGTCACATTTGGCATGCATGGGGTCGTTATGCACTTCAATCATCAATCCGTCCGCGCCGGCGGCAATGGCTGCCATGGCAAGGGGCTCCACCAGCCAGCTGGATCCCCCCGCATGGGACGGATCTACCACCACGGGAAGATGGCTCATTTTTTTAATGGCCGGAATGGCGGAGATGTCCAGCGTATTGCGGGTATATGTTTCAAAGGTGCGAATGCCCCTTTCACACAAAATGACATTTTGGTTGCCCCCGGCCAGAATATACTCAGCAGACATGATCCACTCTTCGTAGCTGTTGGCAAGTCCCCGTTTCAGCAAAACCGGCTTGGACATCTTTCCCACTTCTTTTAAAAGGTCGAAATTTTGCATGTTTCGGGCGCCAACCTGGATGACGTCCACCTTTTCCTCAAAGACTTCGCAAAGCTTTGGGGACATAATTTCGCTGACGATGGGCAGACCCGTTTCCGCCTTGGCCTCCAAGAGAAGGTCCAGGCCCTCCACTTCCATGCCCTGGAAGGAATAAGGCGAGGTACGCGGCTTAAAGGCGCCTCCCCGCAGCATAGCAGCGCCGGACGCTTTCACCGCGCCGGCCACGCCTTTGATCTGCTCCGCGGACTCCACAGAACAAGGGCCGGCGATCACCGTCATCCCACCTTCTCCCACTTGGGTGCTGCCCATATGAACAATGGTGGATTCCGGATGAAATTTGCGGTTTGCTTTTTTATAGGGCTCCTGCACCCGCATGACCCGGTCTACATTTGGGTTGAGGGATAGTTTCCCCATGTCCACCTGGGAAGTGTCTCCCACCAGGCCTAAAATGCTGCAACCCACTCCGTTTGTGATGCCAACGTCCATCCCCATATCCCGGAGACGAACCACCATCTTTTGAATTTCCGCTTCATTGACGCCAGGCTTCATTACAATAACCATAAAATATACTCCTTTTTTGATGCATTCCAATAAAATAGGCCCACTGATTGTTGATGCAATCAATGAGCCAGCTGATGTAGTCGTTCCGACACCTTAAATTTACCCATTCATTTCATCTTGTATGCAAGGAAAGCCACCGTTGCCAAAAAACTGGCAACGGCTCATAAAGAAAAACGGAGCGCATACAAGATATGTCTGGCAATCGTACTGCATAAAACGGATCTCCCATCCATCGGTAATCAAACGAATCAAACTAGTGCTAGTATACGTCAAATTAAATCAAAATGCAACCACTTTTTTGCATACTTCTGTGCCCAAGCCGCTGCCAGACCACAAATCAGCCGATATAGCGGACCCTGCGCAGTGTTCTCTCTTCGTTTTATGTGATAGTCCAAAAAAACCAAAATGAAAGATATCACATCTTTGGACGTTTTGCCGAATTGACTTCCCTACCCCTCAATGATACAGTAAAGGATGAGTAAGAGATCTTGAATTGCAAATGAAAAAGGAGAGGCAAACGTTGAATATTTGGCACGACATAGATTCCGCGCGGATTACCCCCGATGCTTTTGATGCCATCATTGAGATCCCGAAAGGCAGCAAAAACAAGTACGAACTGGACAAAGAAACCGGTCTTTTGATTTTAGATCGAATTTTGTACACTTCCACCCACTATCCCGCCAACTATGGCTTTATCCCCCGCACCTATGCAGATGACTTTGATCCGCTGGACGTCCTGGTGCTCTGTTCCGAGTCGATCCACCCTATGACCTTGGTCAAATGTTATCCCATCGGCGTCATTAAAATGCTGGACAACGGAAGGGCCGACGAAAAGATCATTGCCATCCCGTTTGATGACCCCACATACAATGGATACCGCAGTATTTTCGCTCTGCCCAGCCATGTATATAACGAAATGTCTCATTTTTTCTCTGTGTACAAAGCTTTGGAACAGAAAGAAACGGCGGTTGACGAAGTGCTGGACACATCGGAAGCCAAGCGGATCATCCAGAGCGCCATCGAACAGTATCAACTGAAATTTCCGACGGAAGAGCAGGCATAGGAAAGCGCCTTGCCCGCCCCGTTTTGCGTCCTCTTTCGGAGGACGCTTTTTTTGTTCTCTGGACCCTTCTTGGGGCCTCTCCCAAAAAGGAGAGGCCCTTTTTGATACGTTACGACACCTCGTCAAACTGTGACTGATACAGCTGGGCGTAAAACCCGTTCTGACGCAACAGGCTCTGGTGAGTGCCCTGCTCCACGATGTCTCCGTTTTGCATCACCAAAATCAGATCGGCGTTCAAAATGGTGGAAAGGCGGTGCGCAATCACAAAGCTGGTGCGCCCTTTCATTAAATGTTCCATGGCCTTTTGAATTTGGGCTTCGGTACGGGTATCCACAGAGCTGGTCGCCTCATCCAAAACCAAAATCTTATTGTCTGCCAAAATGGCTCTTGCAATGGTCAGCAGCTGTCGCTGCCCTTGGGACACGTTGGCCTCTTCTGCCAATTCCATTTGATATCCCCCCGGGAGCGTCTGAATAAAGTGATGAACTCTGGCGGCCTTTGCCGCTTCTATAACCTCCTCGTCGGTGGCGTCCAAACGGCCGTACCTTATGTTTTCCATGATCGTGCCGTGGAAGAGCCAAGTATCCTGCAAAACCATGCCAAATCCGCTGCGCAAATCCCGCCGGTCAAACGCCCTCAAATCGTGGCCATCTAGGGTAATCGAGCCGTTGTCTACATCGTAAAAACGCATCAGGAGTTTTACAATGGTGGTCTTGCCCGCTCCGGTGGGGCCGACAATGGCCACCATCATCCCTGCATCCACCTGGCAGCTAAAATCTTTGATGACCGGCTGGTCTTTTACATAGCCAAATCGCACATGGGAGAATGTCACCTGCCCTTTGATGTCGTCTGCCGAAACGGGATCCTCCGTCTCTTGGACTTCTTCCGGCTCTCCTAAAAATTCAAACACCCGCTCCGCGGCCGCCGCCATGGATTGGAGCAAGTTGATGATCTGCGCAATTTGGTTGATGGGCTGGGTAAAGCTTCGCACATATTGGATAAACGCCTGAATATCACCCACGGTAATGGTGCCGACAATGGCAAGCCAGCTGCCCAGAACCGCCACCCCCACATAACCCAAGTTTCCCACAAAGACCATAACCGGGTGCATCAGTCCCGAAAAAAACTGCGACTTCCACGCCGAACCATACAGCTTTTGATTGGTTTCTTCAAACTCTTGGAGCACCGCCTCTTCCCGGCTGAATGCTTTGATGATCGATTGTCCCGAATACATTTCCTCCACTTGTCCGTTGATCACCCCTAAATTCGCCTGTTGCTCCCTGAAGTACCTTTGAGAGCGCTTCATCACGAGACGGATCAGCCCGATGGAGACAGGTAAAATAGCAAGGGCGATCAGTGTCATCAGCGGGCTGATGGTAAGCATCATAATGAGAACGCCGATCACAGTGGCTACGCTGGTAATCAGTTGTGTAACGCTTTGGTTGAGACTCTGCCCCATGGTGTCTACGTCGTTTGTAATGCGGGACAGCACATCGCCCACTGTCCTGGATTCAAAATAGGAAAGGGGCATCCGGTCAATCTTTTCTGAAATTTCCCGCCGCATCCGATAGCTGACGTTTTGCGCAATGCCGGACATAATATATCCCTGCGCAAACGAAAAGACCGCCGATATGAGATACAGCCCCAAAAGGAGCAGAAGGATTCCTCCGATGGCTTCAAAGTCAATGCCGCCCGTCCCGGAGAGTTTTCCAATCAAACCATTGAAAATACCCGTAATGGCCCGGCTTAGTATTTTGGGCCCCGCAATGGTAAAAACGGTGCTTAAAACAGCGAAAAGACCCACAAAGATCAAGCCGATTTTATGCCGGCCAATATAGGAAAAAAGTTTTCGAATCGTCCCTTTAAAGTCTTGCGCTTTTTCGCCGCTCATGTTGCGGCCGCCGCCGAAGCCGCCAAAGCCCATTCCCCTTCTGGGCTGATGCTGCGTCTTTTCACTCATACGCCATGCCCCCCTTTCAATTCCTTTTCCGAGAGCTGAGATCTGGCAATTTCTTGGTATGCCTTGCACGTGTCCATCAAAGTCTGGTGCGTGCCCACTCCCACAACCCTGCCTTCCTCCAGCACCAGAATTTGGTCTGCGTGCAAAATGGTGCTGATTCGCTGGGCGACGATGAGGACTGTGGCATCTGAAAAAGACTTCGCCATTGCCTTTCGAAGTTTCGCATCCGTTTGATAATCCAAGGCGGAAAAACTGTCGTCAAAAAGCAGAATTTGCGGGCGTTTTGCAATGGCCCGCGCAATGGAAAGGCGCTGCTTCTGTCCGCCGGACACATTGGTGCCCCCTTGCGCAATGGGGCTGTGATACCCCGCTTCTTTTTCTTCGATGAAATCCGATGCCTGTGCAATGTGCGCCGCCTGTATCATGTCGTCATCTGTGATTTCCTGTCCCCCAAACTTTATATTGGAGGCAATGTCTCCCGAAAACAATATGCTACGCTGGGGAACAAGCCCCAAAAAGCTGCGCAGTTTTTTTTGGGAGATGTCTCTTATGTCCAGCCCGTCAATGGTGATGTGCCCCTCTGTTGCATCGTAAAACCTTGGGATCAGATGGAGCAGCGTAGATTTCCCGCATCCGGTGGGGCCGATGATGGCCGTTGTTTCCCCCGGCCGCGCCGTGAAGCTGATTTCTTTCAGCGTATCTTCCTCTGCTTCCGGAAAACGGAACGACACATTGTGAAACTCCAAAACGCCCTGTATCTGCTCCAAGGCATCGTCCCGCACGGTTTCTCTGTCCACAACGGAGGGCTCCATCGCCAAAACCTCATCAATGCGCCGCGCGGCAACTCCTGCCCGGGGCAGCATGATGGAAACCATGGTGAGCATCAAAAAGGACATGACAATCAGCATGGTGTATGTGATAAACGCCATCATGTCCCCCACTTGCATTGTACCGGCGCTGATCCCCTTCGCGCCTATCCAGACAATCAAAATGGTGATACCGTTCATAATCAGCATCATAGACGGCATCATAACGCTCATCATCCGGCTGGTAAAAAGCTGGGTTTTCGTCAAATCTTCGTTGGCTTTGTCAAATCGTTTTTCTTCATACCGTTCCCGGCCAAAGGCCCGAATGGGCATGACACCGGTTAAAATCTCTCTGGAAACCAAGTTTAAACGGTCGACCAAAGACTGCATTTTTTGGAATTTCGGTATGGTGATGCGCATCAGCACAAAAACCACGGCAAAGATCACCGCTACACCCACCGCGATGATCCAGCCCATCCCCATTTTTGTACCAAGCACTTTAATGACGCCGCCAATGCCTAAAATGGGAGCATATGCCACCATCCGCAGTAGCATAACCGAAACCATCTGGATCTGCTGAACATCATTGGTACTCCTTGTGATCAAGGATGCGGTGGAAAACCGACCCATTTCCTCATTGGAAAAGGATATTACCTTTCGGAACACCCGACCTCGCAGATCCCGGCCCACTCCAGCCGCAACCCGGGAAGCCAGAAGCGCCGTTCCCACTGCCGTTGCAACCATGACGAGTGTCAGCAGCAGCATCACGCCGCCCTTGCGTAGCAAGTATCCGGTCTGCAGCGCCCCAAGGTCGATACCACAGGCTTTGTACTCCTGCTGCACCGCCATAATCGCCCTTTGTTCCAGCATGGAGCCGTCCCCCATCTGGCTTATCATTTCTTCTTTCATCTGTATCAACTGCTCTTTTGACACCCCGCCTGACTCCACTGTATCCCGCAAGGTTTGCAGATCCATCCGCTCTTCCACCATGGCACACAGCGCCAAGGGAGCCGGCATGATCTGAGAAAGTTTCGTTTCATCGGCTCCGTCTAACAGGATATATACACCCTCTTGGTTTTTTTCATATTGGCTGTTCACAAACGCAGCTTCGCTTTCATCCAAAAACAGGTTCACCCCCCAAAGGGTATCCTCCCGTATTTGCGCCGGCACAGCTGTTTCAATCCCGCCTTGCTGGATGCCTACATCCACGATATCCGATGTATATTCCGGCAGCTTCAAATCACAGAATGCCTGCACAAGCAACAAAAGAAAAATCAGGCAAACTGCTTTCTTTGCATGCTTTAAATAACGCAAAATCCGTATCATACAACATTTCCAACCTTTTCTTCGATTAAGTCATTCCATTCGTTCAGCAGACCCGCGAGCCGCGCTGTCTTTTCCACCGCAGGGGTGGCAATGACAAGAACGCCAAATTGTCGTAAATTCTCTTTGGATTGAGATAAAACTTGGTGCCCCGCCGCTGTGATCTGCACCATCGTGTTTCGTTTGCCTTTTCGTCCCGCTTCCCGGGACATGTATCCTCTCTCTTTCAGCCCTCTCAGCAGCCGGGAAACAGCGCCATGCGCAAATGCTTCACGATGTTATCCATAGAACCATTTGGATTATATTACTTCTAATAAATCCGGCTGTCAAGAGCTGTCTCGGCGGTTTGATACCGCGCCGCATCCGGAGCCCAGTCATGTAAAAAAGACGGCCGATAGGCCATCTTTTTAGATTTAAAATATTGATCTTACGCGCTAGAGTCCCAGACCCAAGCCAGACAAACCGGCCAGGCCGCCGGTGCATTTTTGCATAGCCTCGTTCATGGCTGCTTTTGCGCTACGCATGGCTTCGTTCACTGCAGCCACAATCATATCCTGCAGCATCTCAACGTCCTCCGCGTCCACTGCGTCGGGATCAATCTGAATGGAAACCACTTCCTGCTTTCCGCTCACCGACGCTTCCACCGCGCCGCCGCCGGCAGCCGCTGTGAAGGTCTGCGCCTCTACCTCTTCCTGCAGACGGGCCATGTCCTGCTGCATCTTTTGCATTTGCTTCATCATGTTCATATTCATGCCGCCCATTCCGCCGCTACGGCCACCGCCAAATCCTTTTGCCATGTTTCTTTCTCCTTTTCAAAAATCAGTGAGGTCATCCTTCACTTGTCTGATCAATCTAAAATCACAGCGTCCAACCCTTCGCAAAGGGTCAAAAGCGCATCCATTTTATCCCCGTTATCTTTTCCCTTGGCTTTCCGCGCCGGCTCCGAGGTCGCCGATGCCGATGTGTGTTTCGTTTCCTTTTCCTTGGGAACAGCCCTTTCTCCCTTTAGTTGCCACCGTATGGTGACGGGCGTGCCATATTGCGCGCCGCAGGCAGAAACCAGCGCCTGTTCTACCTCTCGTCCGCCAACCAGCTTCCGGGTCGGCTCCGTGTCCGTATAGACTGTAAGCACATGGTTTTCCAGGGAAAAGTCCACCATTGTCCGGTTGCTCAAAACAGCGAACGCCGGCATCAAAACCGCCTTGCGCATGGCTCCCTCAATGGCCCGCCAAACGTCTTCTGTTTCCAGCGCAGAAGTGTTTGCCGGTTTTCCCCCCGAATGATCCGGTTTGGATGCAGACTTTTCTCGCTCTGATTCTCCCATTTCAGAAGAACGGGGTTTTTCCGCCTCGCTCTCAGAAACCGATCGTTTTCTTTCTTCATCCGACTGAACAGGCGCCCGGAGAGGGGACAAGTCCTCCCAAGGGAGACGGCCATCCGTCTCGCCGGTTTTCGTCGCTTCTGTTTTTATCTCCGTTTCTGGAAATACCGGGGGCCTGTCGTCCTGCCTCGTTTCGCCGGGCGGCGGTGCCGGAGTTGCCGGGATACACCCTTCCCGTACGGCGGACTCCAGCCTGGAAAGCCGGGCCAAAATACCCGTCAGGTCATCGCTTAATGTCTCGTCGCACAGGCGGATGATGCACAGCTCCCCGTCTGTTCTTCGGTTGCAGCTTTTGGAAAACCCGTCCACTGTCCGCTGCAGAAGCTGCACCGTTTGGATCAGCCGGGCGGGGGTGAAATACCGGGCCAGTCGCCGCAGTGTTTCTGTTTCGTAGCCGCCCGTGAGCAAGCCCGCGGCGGCGGGGGTGGTTTCCATGATTAAAATATCTCGGGCAAGGCCGGACAAGGCGCCCAGCAGCGCTCCCATCTCCCGGCCGCCTTGGTACAGCTCCGCCAAAATCTCCAGCGCGCCGGGGGCGTCCCGCCGGCCCAAAGCTTCCATCAATCGGGCGGTCTCCAGATTTCCCGCCAGCCCCAAAACGTTTAAAACAAAAGGCGCGTCGATGTTCTCTCCCAGCCCCGCGCACTGATCCAAAAGGGACAACGCGTCCCGCATGGACCCATCCGCCAGACGGGAAAGGAGAGATGCGCCTTCTTCCTGCAACGACAGATGCTCCTGCTCCGCCACAAAGGAAAGCCGCCGCTGAATCTGGGCCGGCAGCAGCCGTTTAAAGGAAAAACGCTGGCAACGGGACAAAATCGTCGCCGGCACTTTATGCAGCTCGGTGGTGGCCAAAATAAACATCAAATGCTCCGGCGGCTCTTCTAAAATTTTCAGCAACGCGTTAAATGCCGCCGTGGACAGCATATGAACTTCGTCTATAATATACACCCGTTTTTTGCAATAAGCAGGTGAATAAATCGCTTCCTCTCGCAGGGCGCGGATTTGTTCCACCCCGTTGTTGGACGCGGCGTCCAGCTCCAGCACCTCCAGAATGCTGCCATGATCGATGCCCTTGCAGGTATCACAGACGTTGCAGGGGTTCCCATCCACGGGATGCTGGCAGTTGACCGCCTTCGCCAAAATCTTGGCGCAGGAGGTTTTCCCCGTTCCCCGGGTACCGGTAAATAAATACGCATGGGACAGGCGCCCTTGTGCCGTCTGGGTTTTCAGCGTCTTTGTCACATGCTCCTGGCCCGTTACGTCATCAAAGGTTTTGGGCCTCCATTTTCGATACAGCGCCTGGTACATGGCAACACGCTCCTTCCCCCACAAGGCTTTTGCTCAATTAAACAGTCAATAGAGCATTCAAATTCCTTTCGCAAATATAAAACAACGGCACAGAACAAGACCGCACACCGACCTTTGAATCAACTGATATATCCGTTCCTGTAAACATTGGCTCGGAAACGGAGAGTCTGCGGCACACGGCAAGTTCCGCTTAATGCTGCTCGGTTCCCCGCCTGACATGGTTCACGGTTTCCCGTTGCGCAGGTCCGATTCCTCATCACCGCAATTTACAGACTGACAACACATCAGAAATCCTGGGGCCGGGATTCATCCCTGCTATAGCGGATTGCAGGCAACAGGGCACCGCTATCTCCCCGACTAGTGCGGCCTTATCCCGTGCCGTTTCCGGCTCGTTTAATAAGGCAAATGTTATTTTACACTATTTCCCCCCATTGCGCAAGCCTTTTTTCCGTTGCCCGCTCTCCTGGGCCAGTTTTTGCAGCCCTCTCCTGTCCAGCACACGGATCCCGCCCCGGGAAAGCTCCACAATTCCTTCTCCCGCAAAGTAGTTCAGCATTCGCGTCACCACTTCCCTGGCACTTCCCATATATTTGGCTGTCTGTTCGTGGGTAATCTGGATCAGGTCTCCCTCTGTCTTGTTCATCTCACCCAAAAGGAATAGCGCCAGCCGCTTATCGAAGCTCATAAATAAAATCTGCTGCATGGCCCACATGGCGTTAGAAAAGCACACCGCCGCCAGCTGGTACAGAAAGCATTCCACAAAAACAGACTCAGAAACCAGCTGCGCCAGCACGCTGGTACTGACAAGCAAAACCTGGGTGTCTTCCTCCGCGTCAATTTGCACATCAAAGGTGATGGCGGGCATAACGCAAGAAGCGGATAAAATGGACATCTCCCCGGCGTGCAGCCGATATAACGTCACTTCCTTCCCCTCTTCCGACAGCAAATATGTTCGGATCATCCCCCCCAGCAGAACCAAAAGCCCGATGCAATCGTTCCCGCCGCAGTGGATGTTCGTTCCTTTTTCATAGTGTACGGCTTCCGTTCCCGAAACAAGAAGCTCTTTCTGCTGTTCCGTAAGCTGCGGCCAAGGGGAAAACACGGCCTCCAGCATCGCTTTTTTATCCATCCCGCACCTCCCAATTGGGTTTAGTCTTCTTTATTCTACTCCACTTCCCGGAAAAGGACAACCTATCTTTTCTCCTTTTTAACGTATGCATTGGAAAGGGTCCAGCGGTTTTAACCGTTTCCCGGGAAAACCGCTTTTCGTTTGCCCCCAAACGTGGTATACTGAATCCGTCAGAAGAACCAATCGACAGATTGATTGACCCGTATGGAATCTTCTCGGGCTTGATCTTCCCCGCATCACAAATTTCGCCTTGTTGAAACGGAGTGAGTGTTTTGTCTGCCAAACTGCATCCGACGAATCCGGAAAAGTCGGCCCGATGCGTCATTTTCTCCGGCGCGCCGGACTGCGTTCTTTTCACACCCAAGGCGTCAGACTTTATCATCGCCTGTGACCATGGATACGACCACGCGGTGTCCCAAGGCATCCGTCCCCATTTGTTGATGGGGGATTTCGATTCCTGCCTTATCCCACGGGATCCATCCATCCCCTGTATCGCTGTCTCCGCGGAGAAAGACGACACAGATACTATGCTGGCCGTCCGCCACGGGCTTTCCTTGGGGTTTCAAGACTTTTTGCTGTTGGGGGCAACCGGCGGCCGGGTGGATCATTTTTGGGCCAATTGCAGCATTTGCGCTTTTTTGGCAAAACAGGGTGCCCGCTGCGAAATGCGGGACAGCAGCTATACGCTCTACACGCTGTCCCCCGGCTCTCTTACGCTCCGGCGGCAGAAGGGGGCTTTTCTCTCTGTTTTTTCCTTTTGCGACGTGTCTTACGGGATAACGCTGGAAGGAGTGAAATACCCTTTGAAAAATGCAACGTTGACAAACGACGTCCCCTTGGGCGTCAGCAACGAATTTGCAGCGGAAGTAGCCCGCATTTCCCTCCGGTCGGGGCTGCTCCTGATCTTGATCACATATTCATAGGCCCGGTCATGGCGGGAATGTTCTCCACTGCGTTTGGCCCTCACCCATGAGGTCTACGGCGCTTTGTGGCTCTTTTTTCAGCAATCAGTCGGCCCCTTCGTTTCTTCTTCGTCTTTCGTTTCTCCCAGATCTCTGATGGAAGACAGCGCGGAAAACAAATGCTCCATGCTTTCATCATAGAACAAATATCGTCCTCGCCCCTGGCGTTTTCCGGCATAAAGCGCCCGATCCGCACATTGAAACAATATGTCATACTCTTTTCCTGCCCTTTCTGTGCAGGCAACACCCATGCTGACGGAAATGGGAACACCTTCGCAGCTTCCATTTAACGCATTGAAAATACGGCGGATGATTTTCTCCAGATCCGTCTGATAGGTCAGGAAAATCAAAAACTCATCTCCGCCCACGCGAGCGGCAATGTCTTCGCTTCTGATGTTTTGGCGCATTTGATCGGCTATGTGTTGCAACACCCGATCCCCAAACAAGTGTCCGTAGCAATCGTTGATGTGTTTGAAATAATCTATGTCAAACAGGGCCAGGGCAAAGTTTCCGTTAGGGTGTTGTGCCATCAGTTTCTGAATGCGCTTTTGGCCGTTCGACCGGTTGGGCAGCCCCGTCAAAGAATCGTGATCTGCCCGATGCCGCAGTTCATCCAACTGAAGCCGCTCCTCGTGGATGTCCATTGCCTTGCCGATGGCTCCCATGTACTGGGGCGGCTCTTCCGACGACCACATCGTGCGGCAAGTGCACTGATGCCACCGGGGCTTTCCCTCCACCTTTATCTCACAGATATATTGGACCATCGGCTCTTCCGGTGTAGTGCGGCAAAGGGCGTCTGCCAGCTCCCGAAATTGCGCTTCGCCCATTACGTCCAAAAGCCTCGTGTCGTGAGCCGGGTCCTGAATGACCTCGTCCAAGCCCAACTTCCTGGCTCCCCATTCCGAAATGGTAATCATCGGCGGGCTGCAAGTAAACTCAAACTGAATTTCATTGGACGTAGAAGCGAAAAACAGGTACTTGTTCCGCTCTTGTTCCAAAAACCGCAACGTGCGTTCCGAAACAGACCACTCTTTGTTTTGAATCAGTTCGCCCTGACTGTTTCGGTCTTGGTATTCTGTCTCTAACTGAAGCAAAACGTCGTGTTCAACCTCCATCAAACATTCCAACAACAGCGGGTGAAACGCACCGCATTCTCCATTCAAAATCATCGCGATTGCCTTTTCATGCGAATACGCCATTTGATAAACACGACCGCTGGTAAGCGCGGCGTACACATCAGCAAGGGACACGATCTGGGCGGAAACAGGGATTTCCTCTCCTTTCAGCCCATCTGGATATCCGCCGCCGTCATACCTTTCATGGTGCCAAAGGCAAATTTCATACGCCACCTGAACCAAAGGGTCGTTTTGATAAAACGGAAGATTTTGCAGCATGGAGGCACCCTTTCGCGCGTGTGTTTTCATAATTTCAAACTCTTCCCTAGTCAGCTTTCCGGGCTTGTTTAAAATCTCCAGCGGAATGGCCACTTTCCCAATGTCGTGTAAAGCAGACGCCTTGCTGACCAAATACGCGCCGGCCCTAGACAGCGGACATTCCTCCTTCTGCAGCAGCCGCTTGAGAAGCAACTCTGTTACGATGTTGAGACGAAGCACATGCAGGCTGTCTTTTCCACTGGGGAACTCTATCACATGGCCGAAGATATGGATCAAACGCTGATCGTCTTTTTCTGTTTCGCTGTCTTTTCTTTCCGTAAGACAAGCCGTCTTTTTCTGTTTGGCATGGAGCCGAATGGCGTTGTCTGCCCGACGGCGCAAAATGAAGGCGTCAAACGGACGGTTGACGCAGTCTGTCACACCCAGGTCATAGGCACGCTCTATGTGCGATGGCGTCTGCTCTCCTAAAACCAAGACAACCGGTATCTCGTCCATCCAACGATGTTCGTTCATCCGCTCCAACACTTCAAATCCATCCATCTCCGGCATGACCATATCCAGCAAAATCAAGTCGATTTTCGCTTTCCGCGTCCGAATGACGTCGAATATCTGCGCGCCGTTTGCCGCTTCTATGATTTTAAATTCCTCGCTCAGCATGTCCGCCAAAATCGAACGGTTCCTCTCGGAATCGCCGGCGATTAAAACGATTTTCTTTTTTATGACTTTTCTATTCATAATTAGCCTTCTTTCCGATGAGAAAAAAGCCTCTCATACTGCACTTGATGCTTTATTGCCTGAAAGGGCGGAAACAGCAGGCGCTCTCTGCCGTTTATCGCTCTATCTGTAGTATCATTGATCCGTACGCAACGCCAATGACGAAAAAGACACTCTCTTTACAGACCTGTAAAAATTCCCCGTTTGATCTTGACGAAGCTCCATCCTTCCAGTAGGATAAAGAAAAAACCATTGGTTCGCGATTGCGTTGTGAAAGAGAGGAATTTGGATATGAAACCAGTGAAATACTTATCGCTTTCCGGCCTGATGCTGGGCATTGGCCTGATGCTCCCTTTTCTCACCGGGCAAATCCCAGAACTGGGCGCTCGCCTTCTTCCCATGCACCTGCCGGTGCTGCTCTGCGCGTTCCTTTGCCCCTGGCCATACGGTCTGGCTGTGGGGCTGATCTTGCCCCTTTTCCGCAGCCTGCTTTTCTCTATGCCTCTCCTGTTTCCCACCGCCATTGCCATGTCGGCGGAGCTGGCCGCCTACGGCCTTTTCATCAGTCTGCTTTGCCATAAGCTTCCCAAGCGCCCTGTTTATGTCTACGTGAGCCTCATCGTTGGAATGCTCTGCGGCCGTTTTGTTTGGGGTGCCGCCAGCTATTTGCTGATGGGGCTGTCCGGAAGCCAATTCAGCCTTGCGCTCTTCTGGGCGGGCGCTTTCGCAAACGCTTTTCCCGGCATCTTGTTGCAGCTTATTCTGGTTCCCCTTTTGGTCTTTGCGCTGAAAGGAGCGAAGCTCCTTGAGAAATGACCTTTGGACCGCTCTGTTTTTGTTGCATTTTGCAAGGTATCCAAACAGCGGGTTGCAGGATTTTTATAAATTGATGTTTCAAAGCGTCTTTGGCCCGGGCCACCTGATTTCCCCTTCCCGGGAAGAGGAGCATGTCTCCCGCATCCGTTCGGAAATGAGGAACGCCCTTCCTACCGCCCGTTTACACGACCCCATCGGAAACGGCTTGTCTCGCATTCATCTCGGGGCCTTGCCTGCCGGGATTTCTCCCGAGCGGGTAAATCGGGCGGTTGCAGCCGCCGCTGCCCAGCAGGGAGATCGCCCCGCTGCCTTGGATGATTTGGCGGAAGGATACTCTGCTTTGCTTTCTCTTTGCCGTGAGTCTCTGCTCCCCTTCTCTCCAGACGATCTGGCGCGTACATGGGCCGGCTGGCAGGGCGACGGATACCCCCCTGTCCCTCACAGCGATGTCTACCAAAAGGCGTATGCCCCTTCCTACCGCGTGGTTTGGGTGCAGTTTCCCCGGTATCTGCCTCTGTTTTCGGCCATTGACCAGACACTTGCCCAAAAGGGGCGTTGCGTTGTCGCCATTGACGGAGGCAGCGGTGCCGGAAAAAGCACCCTTGCCCTCCAAATGCAAAAAATATACGGCTGCACTGTGCTGCATATGGACGACTTCTTCCTCCCGGCCCACCGCAAAACAGCCCAGCGGCTGGAAACCCCGGGAGGCAACGTAGACTGGGAGCGGTTTTTGCAGGAAGTCGGCCCGGCTCTTTTGCAAAACACCCCTGTTTCTTATCAACGGTTCGACTGCAAGCGCCAAGCGCTGCAGCCCCCGGAGCGCCTGCCCGCTGCTCCCCTCACCGTGATAGAGGGCGCGTACAGCCTTCATCCTCAACTCCGCCATCTGTATCATATCACAGTTTTTCTTGCTTTGTCAGAGCAAACGCAAAAAGCGCGCATCCGAGCGCGCAATGACTCCATGTTTACACGGTTTCTCCAAGAATGGATCCCGCTGGAACAAGCGTATTGTGCCGCTTTTGCTTTGAAACAGAACAGTACCTTCTGTTTTTCTGCAGAGGACGAATTTTGAGCGTATGCTACAATCTGAAACCACAAAAAGAGAGCTTGTCCTTTGGAAAATCCAGCGGGCAAGCTCCTTCTGTTTGTCTACCGAAAGGCCAAAGTCGGGACAATCCCCTCTAAGCCTCCATAGAGCGAGAGAAACGGCTCCTCTTTTGTTTTCTATCGTTTCCATTCTTCTTTACACATCTATGTCCTTGCTTACGTCATATGCCGAGCCGCTTGGCGCAGAAGCGGAAGATGCCGTACTGCCCACTGCTTGGCGGAACTTGATCCTGGAATGTTTGATCTCCTCGTGAGCCGCCGACACCGCCTCCTCCGTGCGGTGCAAAGCGTCCTCGCAAAAGTCGTTGGCCGCCTGCCGCAATTCACGGGAGCGGGTTTCCGCCGCCTGGACAATTTCCGTACATTTTTTTCGCACAGCGAGAAGCGTCGCGTCGGCCGAAACCATCTGGCGCGCCTGTTCCTCCGCCTGCCGTTTGATCTGGTCGGCTTCCCGCTTCACAGTGGTCAAATATTCTGTTCTCGTGGCGATTAGCTTCTGAGCCTCCGCCAGCTCCAGCGGAAGCTGCGACCGGATTTCCTCTAATAAATCCAACGCCTTGTCCCGCTCCAGGATACAGCGATCCGCCCCCAGTGGAAATCCCTTCGCATCCTCAATCATCTCATACAGCATTTTAATCAGGCTATCTACTTCGCCAGCCATATATTCCTCCCTTTCTCCGGCGGACGAATCCGTCTTTTAATGATACCGCATTCCTCCTTGCCCGCCGAACCAAGGAAGTTCCTTCTGCAGCTGTCAAATCCGCCAGCTGGAAGACGCGGAGTAGCCCGTAATCGCCTGCCCTTTAAAATGCGGGCAGCACACCCCTCAAATCTTTCATTTTTTGCTCCACGTCATCAATGATTTCCCAAGGCACCCAGCCGGAAAGATCCACGCCGTAATGGGCCAGCTCTTTGATGGCGCTGGAACTGAGATACATGTATTTTTCGCTGGCGGTTAAAAACATGGTGTCCAGCTGAGGGTTCAGACGCCGATTGATCAGCGCCATCTGAAATTCTTTGTCAAAATCCGACACAGCCCGCAAACCTTTTACCACAACAGTGGCCCCCTTGGCCCTGGCATAGTCCGTCAGAAGGTCGCTGGATACATCCACTTCTACATTTGGTACACCCATGGTCACCCGGCGAATCAACTCCGCCCGTTCGCCCGGGGAAAACAATCCATAGTTCTTTTCTATATTATACATCACGCAGACAATTAACTTATCGAAGCAATTGGCAGCGCGTTTGATAATGTTCAAATGCCCCAGTGTAACAGGGTCAAAGCTGCCTGGATAAATCGCAGTTTTCATGGGTTCCATCCTTTCGCCTCACAGGGTGACAGATTCCCCGATCATTCACTATACAAGAGGCACATTTCTTTCATAAACTGTAATTTTAATTTTGCCATAACGATATGCCCGGCTCTCTTGAAACGGCGGCGGGAGCTCGGGCAGCAATTCTGTCACGCTACTTTCACACAGTATTATACCATGATCCGATAGAATGTCAAACCTTGCGATGGCTTCCAACGCACTTTTTAACAGCTCCGATTCATAGGGCGGATCCAAAAAAATCAGGTCAAATGTTTCGTCTGTCCGGCCGAGAAATTCCAGCGCGCCGCCCAAAAGAACCTTAGCCCGCCCCTCCAGCCTGCAAAGAGACAGATTTTCCCGCACCAGCCGAACGGCCTCCGGCCGCATGTCTAAAAACGTGGCTGATTTTGCCCCTCGGCTCAGTGCCTCAATCCCAAGCTGTCCCGTGCCCGCGAACAGATCCAGCACACGCCGTCCCTCTACCCGAAACTGGACAATGTTAAACATGGCCTCTTTGACATGGTCGGCGGTCGGCCTTGCTTTCGTTCCCTTCAGTTCGTTCAGGCGCCTTCCTCGGGCGCTTCCTGTAATCACTCGCATTGTCGTTCCTCTTCCTCTTTTGTCTCGTTTGCCCGCTGTGTCGGCGGCTCATGATCCGGCCCTCGGTAAAAAGCAGCAATTTGGGCCGCCACCGGCTTTGGAACCACATGGGCAAGCGCCTCTTCCGTCGCCTCCCCGATGGCCTTCACGCTGTGAAACGCCCGGAGCAGCGCCGCCTTGCGCGCCCGCCCCACACCGGGGATTTCATCCAGCACCGATGCGCCGCTGCTTTGGCTGCGCCGCTTTCGGTGAAATGAGATGGCGCTGTTGTGCGTCTCGTCCTGTATTCTGGCGATGAAAGAAAAAATGCTTTGGTTGCCCACAAGGCCAATCTCCTCTCCTTCCGGGGAGACCAATGCCCGGGTCCTGTGTTTTTCATCTTTCACCATGCCGAACACGGGCAAGTCATGCCCGCTCTCCCGCAAAACCCGCCTGGCAACCGCAGCGTGGGTTTTCCCGCCGTCTATCAGCATCAAATCGGGCAAGGGAGAAAACGCATCGTCCCCCGCTAAAAAGCGGTTCACCCTGCGGCGAACGGTCTCTTCCATGGCCCGGTAGTCGTCCGGCCCTTCTTGTCCTTTGATCAGAAAGTGCCGATACAACCGTTTTTTTGGCTTTCCGTCTTCAAACACCGTCATGGCCGATACCATGTCGGACGCGCCTGTATTGGAAATGTCGTACGCTTCGATTCGGCGGGGGATTTCATCCAAAGAAAGGTGCTTGGAAAGGGCCGCGAGCAGGCTGCGCGCCCGCTCCTCTTTTGTCAGTGCCTGGCGCAAAAATTCTTTTGCGTTTTCATTGGCCACCCAAACCCGCTGAGCCTGCTCCCCTCTTTTCGGCGTCTGGAGTTTGACCGTATACCCCGCCTGCCGGGACAGCAGCTCCTCCAGTGCGTTATCTTCCAGCAAGATGGGCAGAAGAATGCGCCGGGGCAGCCGGTCCCGCTTCCCGTAGTATTGGCTCAAAACCGCGAAAACAACCGTCTCCGCCGTTTCCTCTATGGGCAAGGAGATCAGCTTCTTATCCTGTCCCAGCAGCACTCCATCCACAAAATGAGAGAAAACGATGCACGCATGCTCCCCTTCTTGATACAGCCCCACCGCATCCATGTCTGCCATCACGCCGGATACCAGCTGGTGCCGCTTGCGCAGGCGGGAAACCGCCTGATATCTGTCTCGCAGCGTGGCCGCCTGCTCGAACTTCAGCGCTTCGGCCGCTTCCTCCATCCGGGTCAGCAGCGATTGCTCCAAATCGTTCTGCCGTCCTTCCAAAAGCTGTACCGCCTGGGCGACGGCCTCTTTGTAGCGCGCCTCTCCGTCTGGAATCTGGCACCACCCCTCGCAATTTTTCATATGAAAATGCAGGCAGGGGCGCGCCTTCCCGATGTCCCGGGGGAATACCCGGCTGCAGGTGGGCAGCTTCAGCGTTTTGCAGATCGCGTCAATCACGGCCTTCACTTCCCCCCGGCCCCCATACGGCCCAAAGTAGGAAGCGGCGTCTTTCTGGCGGGCAGCTGCCACAGAAAACCTGGGATATCGGGCCTTTTCCGTCAAACGGATATAAGGATATCCTTTGTCGTCTTTCAGCAGCACATTATATTTTGGTATGTGCTGTTTGATTAAGTTGCACTCTAAAACCAAAGCGTCGAACTCGCTTTTGACCAAAATCACATCAAAGTCAGACACCTGCCTCACCATGGCCCGGGTTTTCGCGCCATGATCGGCATATTCCTGAAAATATTGGCTGACGCGGCTGCGTAGCATCTTCGCTTTTCCAATATAAATGATTTCGCCGTCTTGGTTTTTCATAAAATAAACGCCAGGAGATTTTGGCAAATCCCGAGCCTTTTCCCGCAGCGCGGAATGTGTCATGATTGTTTCACCTTGCTTTGTTTCGCGCAGAACAGGCCGCCTCCCGTCCCGCCTTGTGTTCCCTCCAAAGAAGAAAAAAGCCGCCCCAATCCAAGGGGCAGCCCGCCCGCTGGCGGGCGTTTTCTTCTCTGCTTTCAAATGGCCTTTGGGCGATGCGTCAACGCGCAAACGCCCCTTCAAACGTTTCTTTTTTACTCCGAAAAGTCAGAGAAAATCAGCTCTGCCAGCGCATTGACCGCATCCTCTTCGTCTGAGCCGTTTGCAAGAAGACTGATGGTGGTACCTTTTACAATGCCCAGAGACAGCACGCCGAGCAAGCTCTTTGCGTTGACACGTCGTTCATCCTTTTCGATCCAGATACTGCTTTTGAACTCGTTGGCCTTCTGTATAAAAAAAGTAGCAGGTCTTGCGTAAAGCCCTACTTGGTTGTTTACCATTACCTCTTTCATATACATGATCTTCACTCCCTCACGCTGATTTTTCTATTCTTTTATTCCCATTCTCACTTATTCAGCATATCAAACTTCCTACCCATCGTCAATGGCTTTCTTTAATTTTTCATCTTGAATTCCTCCTTTTTTTCATGGACTTGCAATCTTACATCTCGTTTTGCATAAACATCATGGGGATCAAAAACCCCGTTTTTGTTTATTTTGCGCATTTGGTTTTGTAATGCAGGGAGCGCGCGTCTTCGTTTCCCCTCCGCTGCCTGCCCATTTACAGGAGGATCATATGGATAAAATCGGAAAACATATTTTAGAGCGGGCTTCTGAGCGGCTGGACCTTCCCGGGAATATTTTGGCCGGCATGAGCCGCATCGAGATCATCGGTTCCGGCACACTGCTTTTGGAACATCATAAAGGAATTTTGTCGTACGGCACGGAAGAGATTCATATAGGTGTTTTAGACGGTGTTGTCAAAATCAAAGGAACGGAATTGATGCTGCGGGCCATGGACGCCCAAGCGCTGCTGGTCACCGGCCAGCTTTTGAGCGTGGAGTTTGTTTGCTGATATTTCGAAATGTTTCAATTTTATATGTCAATATCCTTGAAACAAAGGGGGAAACAAGCAATGCAATCACTGGTCAATCGATTACAGGGCCAGGTGTATTTGGAGGTGGAAGGAGCATACCCGGAGCGCTTTCTCAATATTTGCGCCGCCAACAGCCTGCCCTTTTGGGGCCTGACCCATCAGAGCGAAACCTGCCTTCGGGTGAAAATGACCCGCAAGCATTACAAACGCCTTCCGCCGTTTGCGGAGCGCGCCATGTGTACCGTGACGCCGCTGCGCCAATCGGGGCTTCCTTATTTTTTGGGCCGGTTCCGCCGCCGCTATGCCTTTCTGGTGGGCGCTGGCATTTGCCTGCTTTCTCTGTTCGTGTTTTCTCGTTTCATCATTGATATTGAAGTGATAGGAAACGAGTCCGTCTCTGCCGACCGCATCTTGACAGAGCTGAAAGAGGCGGGATTTCGTTCCGGGGTGTATGGCCCCGCCATTGACGTCAGCCTTTTGGCTCATCAGGTTTTGTTGGAAATGCCGGAGCTCTCCTATTGTAATATTAATATCTCCGGATGCAGAGCCACGGTGATCGTGCGGGAGCGCATTTCCAAGCCGGATATTGTGGATCTGCGGACACCCGCAAATGTGGTGGCCACCAAAGCGGGGATGATCACCCGGATCGAAACCTTAGAGGGCACACCAAAGGTGATGATCGGCAGCACCGTTTTACCCGGCGAGCTCTTGATCAGCGGCGTAGACGACATCGAAAGCGCCGCGAAAGACGGCAGCTCCGTGGGTACCCGCATGCTCCACGCCATGGGAAACGTCTACGCCAAAACATATTACAAACGATCCGCCCAAACCCTTCTCACATCCAGCGCCAAAGCCTACACAGGGGAGGAAAAACGCCGCTTTTCTCTTCTCTTGGGGGGAAGCCGGATAAATTTTCATACAAACAGTAGAATTTCCTATGACAATTATGATAAAATAGAAATGATACATTGGCTTGCGCTGCCCTTTGACCTCACCTTCCCTTTGGGGCTGCAAATTGAAACGTACACGGAATATGCCCTGCGGGAAACAGACGTGAACCAAGCATCGGCAGAGGCATATCTGCAATCTGCCCTACTCGCCGGCGTGAAGGAAGAATTGGGCGATGGCGAATTGCTCAACCACAGCTTTGAATCGGAGGTAAGGGACGGCGTGCTTACTGTCACACTGCTTTGTGAATGCGAAGAGCAAATTGGTAAAATCGTGGAATTGCCGGTTGAAAGCGGCGCCAAGGGAACAACCTAACATTTCCTTTGGATATCTCGCCTCCGACTTGTGGCTGAAAAAATGAGTATAAAAAAGATTGATACAAAAGGGGGAAGCGCAGTTTGCGCGGAACGTGAATGACAGAACAAACCATCAGTTTGGAACGTATGGAATATGCCATTGATATTTTTGGCTCCTTTGATGAAAATATCCGTATTTTGGAACAGGATTTGGATGTCAAGGTAGTAAACCGGGACGCGGAGCTGAAAATTTCCGGGGAAACGGAAAATGTCATGCAGGCCGTCAAAGCGGCGGAGGGGCTTTTGTCCCTCTCGGCCCGAGGGGAGCCCATAAACGAACAAAACGTCAGATACGTCATTGATCTGGTCAAGAAAGGCCAGTCGGAAAAAATTGCGGAGCTGGGCGGCGATGTGATCTGCATCACCGCCAAGGGAAAGCCCATTCGGGCAAAGACCCTGGGCCAGAAGCAATATGTCTCCGCCATTCAAAATAACGTGGTCACTTTGGGCGTCGGCCCGGCCGGCACGGGCAAGACATATCTTGCCGTGGCCGCCGCCGTGGCGGCGTTCCGCCAAAAGCGAGTCAATCGGATTATTTTGACCCGCCCCGCCGTAGAGGCGGGGGAGCGGCTTGGCTTTCTCCCCGGTGACCTTCAGAGCAAGGTAGACCCCTACCTTCGCCCTTTGTACGACGCGCTGTTTGAAATGATGGGGCCGGAAAACTACGCCAAATATCTGGAACGGGGCAATATTGAGGTTGCCCCTCTTGCCTATATGCGGGGCCGCACTCTGGACGATTCTTTTATCATTTTGGATGAAGCCCAAAACACCTCCCGGGAGCAGATGAAAATGTTTTTGACCCGTTTGGGCTTCGGTTCTCAAATTGTCATTACGGGGGACATTACCCAAATTGACCTGCCCGCGGACAAGACCAGCGGCCTGAAAGAAGCCATGCGGGTTTTGCGCAATGTGGAAGGCGTCGCCCAGTGTCTTTTGACAGAAAGCGACGTGGTGCGTCATGTCATGGTGCAGCGGATCATCAAGGCATATGAAACATACGAAACAGAACGCACCCAGCGGCGGCAGAAAGGAGCAAAATGAAACACCTGATTTCCATCCGGTATGACACGCCGGCAAAAGACAAGCGGACGCTGACTCAATTGATGAAAGATTGTATTGCAGAGGCGCTTTCTCAGGAGCAGGTGCGCGTGCCCTGTGAAATCAACGTGCTGCTTACGGATGATGCAGGCATCCAGCTTCTCAATTTACAGCAGCGCGGGGTAGACGCGCCGACAGACGTACTCTCCTTTCCCATGTTTCAGCTTTCGCCGGGCGCGTTTGATCCGGCAGGTCTTTGCGATGCGGGAAACGGCCGCCTTCCTTTGGGTGATATGGCCGTTTCCCTGCCCCGGGCCAAGGCACAGGCGGAGGAATACGGCCACTCTTTGGGGCGAGAGCTTGGCTTTCTCACGGTTCATTCTGTTTTACATCTTTTGGGATATGACCATATGGACGACGGCCCGCAGAAAGCCCAAATGCGGGAACAGGAAGAGGCCATTTTGTCTCAACTGGGCCTGACCCGGAACAGCGGCTCCCAAAGATAAGCGCCATTGGGGCACGCCCCCCACAGGAGAACGGGTATGAAACGGAATTTATTTTTCAAAGGGTTTTACTATGCCGGTCGGGGCATTCAAGTGGCCGCCCGGCAGGAGCGCAACCTGCGCGTTCATCTGACGGCGGCGTTTTACGTCGCCTCCGCCGGGCTGCTGGCGGAGTTTGACGGCCTGCGCCTTGCCGTTTTGTGCCTCTGCTTCGGTCTGGTTCCCGCGGCGGAGCTGATGAACACGGCTGTGGAGCGTGTCTGTGACGCGGCGGATCAAGAGCCAAACGCCTTGATCCGCGTGGCCAAGGACGCCGCCGCCGGCGGCGTCCTTGTAACAGCCATTGCTTCTGCCCTGGTGGGCATCTGTCTTTTTGCATCCGGCGCCGTATGGCAGACGATTTGGCGCAACCTTTCCTCTTTGCCTGTGGTCACGATTTTGCTCCTGCTCTCTGTCCCCTGGGCTCTTTTTTGGATCATCCAACCCCCGGAAAGGCGGCATTGACAGATCCCGTCCTGGCCTTCTTAATATAGGAATAAATCTGCGGATTTAAGCGAAAGGAACTTACATTTTATATGAATATTCAAAAAACGGCCATGGTCTCCATCATCGGGCGGCCCAACGTGGGAAAATCCACCCTCACCAACGCCCTGGTGGGAGAGAAAGTGGCGATCACCTCCAACAAGCCGCAAACCACACGCACCAGAATCTGCGGCATTTTAAACCGGGACGACATACAGTATGTCCTGATAGACACCCCCGGCCTGCACAAGCCCCGTTCCCGTTTGGGCGACTATATGGTAAAAATCGTGCGGGAGAGTGTTGCCGACGTAGATGCCGTCCTCTTGCTTGTGGAGCCGGTTGAGCGGATCGGCCCGCCGGAGCAGGCGCTGATCGACCGGCTGAAGGAAACCGGCCTGCCCTGCATTCTGGTCATCAACAAAATCGACACGGTGAAAAAAGAGGCCCTGCTCTCTGTCATTGCGCTCTACCAAGCAGCCCATCCCTTTCAGGCAGTGGTGCCTATCTCCGCCCGGGAGGAGCAGGGGCTTGATTTGCTGTTGGACGAGCTGTCCCAATTTGCCGTGGCGGGCCACCCCCTTTTCCCGGAGGATATGACCTCAGACCAGCCGGAACGGCAAATGATTGCGGAGATCGTACGGGAAAAAATGCTGTTTTGCCTGGATCGGGAAGTGCCACACGGGGCCGCCGTGGAGGTGACTCGGTTTACCGAGCGAAGCAACGGCATCATCGACCTGGACGTCACCATCTACTGCGAAAAAAGCAGCCATAAGGGCATTATCATCGGCAAAGGCGGCGCCATGTTAAAGCGCATTGGAACGCTGGCCCGGGAAGAAATTGAACATTTTATGGGTACCAAGGTCTATATGGAAACTTGGGTCAAAGTGAAAGAAAACTGGCGGGACAACCAAAGTTGGATGCGCAACTTTGGTTATGGCGAATGAGCAATATTTTGCTCACGCCCGGTCTGGTTCTTTGGGAAATGCCCCTGAGAGAAACAGACAAGCTGCTGACTGTTTTAACCCCCCAGATGGGCAAGCTTTCCGTGCGGGCCAGGGGCGCCCGGCGGAAAAACAGCCGTCTGGCCGCCGCCACCCAGCTTTTGGTCTATTCCGATTTCAAGCTCTTTTCCTATAAAGATCACTATACGCTGAATGAAGCCAGCTCTCTGACCCAGTTTTGGCATATCAAATCCGATTTTCTTCTGCTGTCTCTGGCTTCTTATTTTGCGGAGCTGACCAGTGTTTTTGCCGACGCCGACGCGCCCAACGCCCAGCTTCTGTCCCTTTTACTGAACACGCTTTATGGCTTGGATACGCTAAAAAAACCGCCGTCTCTCGTAAAGGCGGCTTTTGAGCTGCGTTTGCTGGCTCTCTCCGGGTATGCGCCGGATCTTTCCGCTTGTTCCGTTTGCGGTAGTACACAGCCGGAGGCGCCCATGCTCCATTTGACAGAAGGGCTGCTCCATTGCAGAACCTGCCTGATACCCACCCCTTACTCCAGCCATTCCGCCCCTCTTTGCCAGGACAGTTTAAACGCCATGCGGTACATCCTGGAAGCAGACCCAAAGCGTTTTCTTGCCTTTTCGCTGGACGGCACGCCTTTGGAGCGCTTGGGCAAAGCAACAGAAGCGTTTGCTTCCACTCAGCTGGATCGAACGCTCCCCACGTTATCGTATTATCATCAAATCATCGAGTAGGCCGCACATCCCGACGGTGCCTCTCGATTTTCATTCGATCAGGTGAACAATTATGACAAAATTAGTTGAAAAATCAAATCTTATTTTAGAGCTGCCCCGAGTCCTCGCTCTGCTGGCCCAAGGAGCCGTCAGCAGCGAGGCGAAAGAGCAGGCGCTTTCCCTCCAGCCGTCAAACGACGTGGAAGAAGTCCGCCGCCGGCTCAGCGAGACGTCCGCCGCCCGGCGGATGATGGACAGCAAGGGCGCGCCCTCCTTCCGGGAGGTACGACCCATCGCTTCCGCCCTGCACCGAGCGGAGCGGGACGGAATTTTAAACACCAGAGAGCTGCTGGATATTGCGGGCGTTTTGCGGGCCAGCCGGGTGGTAAAGGCCTACGGCAGCGGGGAACGGAGCGATGCCACCTGCATCGATTTCCTGTTTCACTCTCTCCACACCAATCGGTTTTTGGAGGACAAAATTTCCACCGCCATTGTCTCTGAAGAAGAAATTGCCGACGCCGCAAGCCCCGAGCTTGCGGCCATTCGCCGCCACATGCGGCAAGCCACCGCCAAGGCGAGGGAAACGCTGCAAAAAATCATCTCCTCCCCCCACTATTCCAAATACCTGCAGGAATCGATTATCACCATGCGCTCCGACCGGTATGTGGTCCCTGTCAAAGCGGAGTGCAAAAGCGACGTGCCGGGGCTTTTGCACGATGTGTCCGCCAGCGGCGCCACGCTGTTCATTGAACCAATGGGTGTGGTGCAGGCAAACAACGAGCTGCGGGAGCTGACCGCCCGGGAGAAAAAAGAAATTGAGCGGGTTTTGCTGGAGCTTTCCATTGGCGCCGCCGCTCACAGCGACGATATTTTGGCGGATTACACTCTGCTGGTGGCCCTGGACGGCATTTTTGCGAGGGCCCGTCTTTCTGACCGGCTGGGCGGCATGGAGCCGAGCCTTTCCACCGATGACAGCCTGATTTTGAACGGGGCGCGGCACCCCCTTTTGGACCCCAAGACCGCCGTTCCCATTGACGTGCGCCTTGGGTCCGACTTTGACACTTTGGTGATTACCGGCCCCAACACAGGAGGCAAAACCGTTACCCTGAAAACCATCGGCCTTTTGACCTTGATGGCACAGTGCGGGCTGCACATTCCTGTGAAAGACGGAAGCCGGATTGCCGTTTTTTCCAAAATTCTAGCGGACATTGGGGACGAGCAAAGCATCGAACAGTCCCTTTCCACCTTCTCTTCTCATATGACGAATATTGTACGTATTTTGGAAGAAGCCGATGGACACACGCTTATTTTGTTTGACGAGCTTGGCGCGGGAACCGACCCAACAGAAGGCGCCGCCCTCGCCATTTCCATCATCAATCACGCCCGCTCCAAAGGGGCCCGCATCGCCGCCACAACCCACTATGCCGAGCTGAAGGTTTTTGCCATGACCACAAGCGGCGTGCAGAACGCCTCGTGCGAGTTCGACGTGGAGACGTTGCAGCCCACCTATCGGCTGCTCATCGGCATCCCCGGAAAATCAAACGCTTTTGCCATTTCCCGGCGGCTTGGCCTTCCGGAGGAGATCATCGAGTCCGCCAAGGGGCAGCTGAACAGCGACGCCCTGCGGTTTGAAGACATCTTAAGCCAGCTGGAGCAGCAGCGCCAAGCCATGGAGCAGGAAAAGCTGGAAGTGCGACGGCTTCGTCTGCAAACAGAGCAGGACGCAAAAACCGCCCGGGAATACCGAATGCAATTGGAACAGGCCCGGGAAAAGGCCACCGCCCTTGCGAGGACGGACGCCCAGGCCATTTTGAACGACGCCCGGGAACAAGCCAATCGAGTGTTCCGCGAACTGGATGATATGCGCCGTCAGGAAAAAAAGCAAGAGAGCGCCCAAAACGCCAACGAAACACGAACGGATATCTTGCGGCGCTTAAACGAAACGGAAGATCAACTGGGCCACGGCCGCCATGTGATGCCCGAACATCCCGCCGACACCGCTCCCCTCGCGCCGGGGGACACCGTGGAGCTGCTTTCCACCCGGACAAGAGCCACTGTCCTTTCCGTGAGAAAAGACGGCCTTCTCACCTTGCAGGCCGGCATTTTAAAGATAACGGCGCAGCGCAGCGAAGTGCGAAAAGTGAAAGCGGACAAGCCCGCGCCCCAAACCGTCCGCACCCACGGCGGCAGCGGGCCGCGCATGGTTTCCGCCCCCCGGGAACTGGATCTGCGCGGTATGATGGCAGAGGAGGCCCTTGCCGTCTTAGAGCAGTTTTTGGACAACGCCTTGATGGCCAAAGTAGAGACGGTCACCATCATCCACGGCAAGGGAACCGGCGCACTGCGCGCCGCCGTGCAGCGGATGCTGAAAACCAGCCGGTATGTCAAAAGCTTCCGTCTGGGGCGGTACGGCGAAGGAGAAAACGGCGTCACCATCGCAACGCTGCGGTAGCAGGCCCAATGTCCAGATACACGGATGGCTGGATACGCAAGAAAGGCTCCTCTGGAGATGCCGGTCGGCATCTCCAGAGGAGCCTTTTCCTTCGTTCTTTCTAGTTTTTGGCGAAACCCAGCCTATGGCTTAAAACGCGCGGATGCGCCGCGCTTAAACAGCGGCCAGCGCCTGCTCAATGTCTGCGATGATGTCTCTTTGATCTTCAATGCCGACAGAAAAGCGGATCATATCCGGCAAGACGCCGGCAGCCGCCAGCTCTTCATCGTTCAGCTGGCGATGGGTGGCGCTGGCCGGGTGAAGCACACAGGTGCGGGCGTCTGCCACGTGGGTCACAATCGCAGCCAGCTTCAGATGCTTCATAAATGTTTCCGCCCCGCTTCTCCCGCCTTTGATGCCAAAGGACACCACGCCGCAAGAGCCGTTCGGCAGATATTTCTG
Organism: Oscillospiraceae bacterium; assembly: GCA_050950425.1. Classification (GTDB taxonomy): domain Bacteria; phylum Bacillota; class Clostridia; order Oscillospirales; family Oscillospiraceae; genus RGIG529. The sequence goes on along the minus strand of JBMNHO010000001.1, from coordinate 94,570 downwards.
CGTCAACTCATAATATGTCCCGCCTTTTAAGCTGGGATAATTGACCCACGCCACTTTTTCATGCTCCTGCAAATATTCGGCAACGGCGGTGGCGTTTTCGCAGTGCCGCGGGATCCGAACGTGAAGCGACTCGAGACCCAGATTCAGCAAGAACGCATTTTGCGGTGCCTGAATCGCGCCAAAATCTCGCATCAGCTGCACCGTTGCCTTGGTGATATATGCCCCTGCCAGCCCAAACCGCTCGGTATACGTCACGCCGTGATAGCTTTCATCCGGCGTGGTAAGGCCCGGATAGCGGTCTGCCTGAGCTGTCCAGTCAAACTTACCGGAGTCCACAATGACGCCGCCCACGGCGCTGGCGTGTCCGTCCATATATTTCGTGGTGGAGTGGATCACGATATCGGCGCCCCACTCAAACGGGCGGCAGTTGATGGGCGTCGCAAAGGTGTTGTCTACAATCAGAGGTGTCCCGTGCCGATGGGCGGCATCGGCAAACCGCTCAATGTCCAGTACGGCCAAGGCGGGGTTTGCAATGGTTTCCCCAAATACAACCTTTGTATTTGGCTGGAACGCCGCGTCCAGCTCTTCGTCTGTGGCGTCCGGCGCTACAAACGTGAATGCAATCCCCATGCGCTTCATGGTAACGGCAAATAAGTTGTATGTTCCACCGTAAACAGTGGAGGAGCTTACCACGTGATCCCCGCAGGAGCAGATGTTAAAAATCGAATAAAACGATGCCGCCTGGCCGGAAGAGGTGAGCATGGCCGCCGTTCCGCCTTCCAGCGCCGCGATTTTGGCAGCCACGAAGTCATTGGTCGGATTTTGCAGGCGCGTATAAAAATATCCGCCGGCCTCCAAGTCAAACAATTTACCCATGTCCTCGCTGGTGTCATATTTAAATGTGGTGCTTTGAATGATAGGGATTACCCTTGGTTCCCCGTTTTTGGGCGAATATCCCGCCTGCACACAGTTGGTATTGATTTGATATTCCGACATGTCCTTCTCTCCTTCGACCATTTTGTTCTCCATGGTACACGCATTTGGGCGTCTTGTCAACGGCTTTTGCATCTGCTTTTTTCTTTCCAAACACCCCTTTTTCATCAAGACAACGGCTGATCAAGGGAAATGCCGCCATACACAGCCGCTCCCTTGGTGTTTAAAAAATAAACGGAATCAATAAAATCCAGATTTTTGAGAGAGTCCACCACAGAGCGTAGGACGGCCTCCTGCCGCTGGGCAGACGCCGGCACTTCCATCCAAAAAACATCTGACAGTGTAATCGCGCAGCAGCGATGTTCAATTGAAATAGAAAGAAGGGTGGTACCCTCCGGCAACAGCGCTTCCAGCCCTCTTTGCTCCGGCCCGTCAATGAGCGCCTGTACAATATTGGCCGCTAAAATGGCGTCCTGCTGCGCGGAAAGGGTGCGATATTCCGCTTGCAAGCCGCCGGACTCCGTGTTCCAGAAGTACAGCGCCACTTCAATAGGCGAAACCTCCGGCTCCGCGTCAGACGTCAAGGCTAAGCCACGTCCCAGCTTCCCTTGCTCCCAACCGGGAATCGGCTCCCCTTCCACCGTCAAAACCACCTCCTCCACATCGGAAAGCTGGGTCAGTGTCATCGCAATGGCGCAATTGGACCGTGTCAGCTCATATCCTTTCAATTGACCATACACGGCGGACAGGTCCAGAAACAGCCGCTTTCCTTCTTGCCGGCAGGTGCGTACATTCGTTCCCTCCGGCAGCGGCGCATACAGCGTTTCGTCCCCCGGGTTCGTTTGAAGCAGCTGCAAAAGCTCCTCCGGCGTGGCGTCTACAGGAGACAGGCCGGATGGCACGGCCTGTACCACCGCCCGCTGGGAAATCGGTGTTTTTTCCAGGTTCACCAGATAATGCACCAAAACAATGGCGGAAGACGCATTTGGCTCTTCGGTATCGAGCCTGCATCCAGCCAAAAAACAAAATGCCAGAAGCGTCGCCGCCATGCATATCCACATGCTATTTGAGCGGCTTTTAGTCCATGGGTTCATCCGGCTCCTCCTTTTTCTTTGGGTAAGCAGGAAAGACAACCGTGAAGCAAGAGCCGCCCGCTTCCCGCCGGGTGGCCGTTATCGCCCCGCCGTGCCGCAGCACAGATTCCTGCACAATGGAAAGCCCCAGGCCGGTGCCCCCCGCTTCCCGGGATCTGGCTTTGTCCACCCGGTAAAACCGTTCAAACACCCTTCCCAAATCTTCCTCCGGAATGCCCACGCCGTTGTCCTCTACTTGCAGTGTGATGGTATCGCCCCCCAAAAGAGTTACCGTCACCATCCCGCCGGGCAGGCTGTATTTAATGGCGTTTTCAATCAAATTAAAGGCAATCTGGTACAAGTCGTCCGCCGTCGCCTCCACAACGCACAGGGACAACGCTTGCAGGTACAGCGCAATGTCCCGTCCGGCCGCAACAGGACGGAGCATATGGATCACTGCTTCCACCACTTGATTGCAATTCACCGGCTCCAGCCGCTCCGGCAGGGCAACGTCCATTTTGGTTAGCATCAGCAGCTTTTCGGTAATCCGGTGCAGCCGAGCCGCCTCTTCCCCGATGTCCGCCACAAACTCCCGGGTGGTCGCTCCGTCCATATTCATGTCCTGCAAGATAGAATCCGTCAGCAGCCGGATAGAGGCCAGAGGCGTTTTCAGCTCGTGAGAGGCATCCGACACAAACCGGCGACGAAGCGCCTCTGTTTTTTGCAGCCGGTCGGTCAACTGATTGAACTCCTCTGCCAGCTCCTTCAGCTCGTCCTGGCCGCCCATCACCGCCCGGTGGCTGTATTCCCCCTCCCGCACAATGCGGATGGCCCGCAGCAGCTCGCTGATCCGCCTTGTGATGGTACGTGTAAAAGATGCACTGGTCACGATCACCAGAAAACTGATCACAAGAGATATATTCCGCAAATTGGTCTGAATGTCTAACAGCAACCCGCCCTCTTCCGTATCTTCCTCGTAAATATAAACGGCGCCGATGATTTCTCCCCGCACTACGATAGGCGCGGCTGCCCGGCTGATAAACGCCCCATCCCGGTATTTGGAATGAAACATGTCGTTGCCCGACAGGGCGCTTGCAATTTCCCGAAACAGAGCATACTGTACATCCCCATTCTCTTCCCGCCAGGTGGAGTCATATAACACTTTCCCAGAAGCGTCCGTCACGAGGCTTCGGTTCACGTTTTTTTCATCCAGCAAATGCAGCACCTGACGAACGCCTTCTGCCGTCAGGGTTTCCAGCCCCGAAAGGGACGACGCCAAAACAGAAACCTGCCCGCTTAACGTATTTTGTTTTGACTGAAAGGCCAGGCTCTGGGTTACCCGCACCGGATAAAAGTTCAGCACCCCCAGCACCGCAAAGGTGATGAGAATATAAGGCAGGGCAAACTTCCACTGCAGCCTGCTGGGACGAAGCCAGCTCCGCCGCCCGCATTTTCCGGCGATTGGGGCTTTTTTGACGCTACGCTTCTTTCCCATAATAGCCGACACCCCATTTGGTCATGATATGCACCGGTGAAGCGGGGCAGGGCTCCAGCTTCTCCCGCAGGCGGCGAACATGAACGTCCACCGTTCGATAGTCTCCTTGATACTCATATCCCCAAATCAAATCCAAAAGATTTTCCCGGCTGTATACCCTCCCCGGATGCTTGGCAAACAGCTCCATCAAGTCAAATTCCTTCGCCGTCAGATCCACCGGCTGTCCGTTTTTCCACGCCCCCCGTGTTCCGATATCCAGGGTAATGGCCCCCAGTGAAAGGAGGTTATCCGCCGCTTTCCCGCCGCCGCCGGTTCTGCGCAGCATGGCCCGGATGCGGGCCTTTAGCTCCAGAATGTTAAACGGCTTTGTCACATAGTCGTCCGCTCCGCACTCAAATCCGATCACCTTGTCCGTATCCTCGTCCCGGGCGGTCAACATAATAACCGGCACATTGGAAAACTCCCGGATGCGCATGCAGGCCTGCAGCCCATCAATCTTTGGCATCATCAAATCCAAAATAATCAAATCAAACTGGCCGTTTTTTGCCAAAGCCACCGCCTGCTCTCCATCGTATCCAGTTTCCACCTCATATCCTTCGTTTTCCAAATTGAATTTAATGCCCTTTACAATCACCCGTTCGTCGTCTACCACTAAAATTCTCATATTACCTCCTCTTGTCTTCCTTCGTCATTTTACGGTAATATACGGTTTGATCTGGTTGAAAATCCCAGACCCAATGCCGGACACCCTCGTCACCCGTTCGATTTTTTCAAACGGGCCGTGGGCCTCCCGGTAGGCAACAATGGCCGCCGCCCGCTTTTCCCCGATGCCGGGCAGCTGTTCCAGTTCTTTCGCCGTGGCCGTATTTAAATTGATCTTTTCCTCTGCCTTCGCTGTCTCGGGCAATTCCGAGACAGCGGCCGTCGGCCCCGAAACGCCTGAATCAGCGCCAGCCGGCGGGGACGTTTCCGGCGCCTTGGAAAACGACTGATCCGTCCCTGCCGGCGCTTCCGTCTTGTCCGGCAGCTGAAACAGCCCGCCGGCGTCTCCGGGCAGTTTTTTCCCTTCGGAGGCAACCACACGTCCGCTTGGCCGTTCCGACTCGGTCACCACAACCACGGAGACCGGCTTATCACCCAAGGAAAGGACAATGGCCGTGCCCAACACCAAAGCCGCCGCAACCCCCATGACGATTCGTTCTAATGGTGATAATTTCATATGAATGCCTCCTGATGCTTGCATGAAAAAACAGGATTTGTTATAATATACAAATATATTATATCATAGCACATAGGAGATGGGTATGAAACATATGAAAAAACGAATTTGCGCCGGTTTGCTGCTTTTGGCGCTGTCCCTGTCCGCCCCCCTGTCCGCGGGGGGTGTTTCGCCTTCCATTGCCCCTTCCCCGTCACCGTCCGGCGGCGAGACGAGTCTTTCTCCGTCTGTCTCTCCATCCGCTTCTTCTTCTGTGTCCCCTTCGGTTTCTCCGTCTGCATCTCCTTCGGCCTCTCCATCTGTTTCTCCTTCCGCGTCAGGGACACCCGATGCCAGTCCATCTCCCACCCCCACGCCGCAACCGGACGACGTCTCGCCGGATAAAATGAAGATTCAGGCGAAGGCCGCTATCTTGGTGGATGTCAGCCTGGAGACGCCGGAGATCCTGTTTGAGCAAAATGCCCATGAAAAAATGTACCCTGCCAGCATCACCAAGGTAATGACGGCCCTGCTGGTGCTGGAGGCAGTCGAATCGGGCAAGCTCTCTTTGGATCAAAAAATCTCCGGTTCCAACGCCATTACAAGCAATCTGACGTCTGACGGCAGCACCCAAAACATCCAGCCCGGAGAAGAGATGACAGTGGAAAACCTGCTCTACTGCATGCTCGTCTCTTCCGCCAACGAAGCTTGCAACATATTTGCAGAGGCGGTGGACGGCTCCCTCGATGCCTTCCATAAGCATATGAACCAGCGCGCAGAGGAACTGGGCTGCGAAAACACCCATGTTGTCAATGCGCACGGGCTGCCGAACACGGAGCACTATTCAACCGCGTATGATATTTTTCTCATCTGTCGGGCTGCCATGAAATATCCCCTATTCCAAACCATTTGCAGCACCAAGTCGTATACTGTTCCCCCCACCAATTTGTCAGAAGAGCGAATTCTGCGCACCACCAACTTTCTAATTTCCAACCAGAGGATCGCCGGATATTACTATTCTCGTGCCACCGGCATCAAAACCGGCTCCACCGGCCAGGCGGGCCATTGCCTCGCGGCTTCCGCCACCCTAGGAGGAAGAACGGTCATCAGCGTGGTGCTGGGGGCAGAAAACATCCAACGGGACGACGGAACCATCGTGCGAAATTCCTTTCAAGAATCCCGCCGGCTGCTCAAATGGGGGCTGGAATGTTTTCAGCGAAAAACGTTGCTTGACGCCACAACCCCGGTGAAGGAGCTGCCGTTGCGGCTTTCCAGCGAAACCGATTTTGTGGTTTTAAAGCCGGAGAAAGCTTTGGAAGCCACATTGTTTAAAACCATTGACCTTTCCGAGTTTGAACAAAAAATTGTCGTAACCGCCGACCCTGTTGATGCCCCGGTTGCCCAAGGGCAAGTGCTTGGCACCATTACCCTCTCTTATCAAGGGAAAGACTACGGAACCCTTAACTTGGTTGCCGTCAGCGGGGCGTCCCGCTCCCAGTGGCTCTTTTTCTGGGATCAGGTACGTCAGTTTTTCGGCAACCCTTTTGTAAAGCTTCTCATCGTCGTTCTCATCGTGGTTTTGGCTGTTTGGTTTGTTCGGCGTAAACTGGGTCTGTCCGGAAAAAACAGCCCCAGGGCAAAAAACAAGCACTACCGCGGCAAACGCCGCCGGTGAAAAACGACTTCCCTTTTATATCACAGAATCTATTACAGAGCCATTGTCGGCATTGATGATCGAAACGGATGGCAGGCACAAAAAGTGCCTGCCATCCGTTTTTCTGTTTCCGCCGCGGGGAGTTCGTGTCTCCTCGCTTTCAGCGGCCCTTCCATCACCCTTTCAGCAAAAAGGTCTCCGGACAAAGCGCCTGAATTTTTTGTTCCAGCTTCTTTAAATCTTCAAATGTATCCGGACGGCGATTTGGATCCCGCAGAAGCGCCGCGGGGTGATACAACGCCATGACCTGGCATCCGTTTTGCTCAAACCAAATGCCATGCTCTTTTGTAATTTTAAAGTCCGGCTTGATTATGCGCATCGCGGCAACACGTCCCAGACAAACGATAATTTTAGGACGCAGCAGCGACATTTGGCTGTGCAGCCAAAGATTGCAGGCCTCCTGCTCCTCCGGGCGGGGGTCCCGGTTTTTTGGGGGGCGGCATTTGACCATATTTGCGATATATATATTGTTTCGGTTGAGATGAATCAGCGCCAGCATATCATCCAGCAGCTTCCCCGCCCGGCCCACAAACGGCTCTCCCTTTATGTCCTCCTGCTCGCCCGGTCCCTCCCCGATGAACATCACCTTTGTCTGTTTGCTGCCTGTGCCGAACACCACATGGGTGCGGGTTTCAGAAAGCGCGCAATTCCGACATTCCGTGCACCGCCGTTCCAACTCCGTCCAATCCATCATTTCAATCTCTCCCATTTTATCTTTCCCGGGTCACGTCACCAAAAAGAGGATGCAGGGCGCATCCTCTTTTTTCCTGACGCTCGGTTCTGACACTAGTATGCCATATTTCCCCTCAAAAGAAAAGGTCAAAATTGATCAGCTCTTGTCTCCCGGCTTAAAAATGAGCGCCACCAGGAACCCAAAAACAATGGCGGCGGTAATCCCCGCGGCCGTGGCCGTGATGCCTCCGGAGAGCGCACCCAAAAACCCCTGTTCCGTAACCGCTTTTTCCACTCCGTTTGCCAATGCGTATCCAAATCCGGTGAGGGGCACCGTGGCGCCCGCCCCGCCCCATTGTTCGATATAATCGTAAATCCCAAGGCCGCCCAGAACGACGCCGGACACCACATACAACACCAAAATCCTTGCCGGCGTCAGCTTCGTTTTATCAATTAAGATCTGGCCGACGGCGCAGAGAATTCCCCCGCAGACAAACGCGTTTACATATCCCATGAATCCGCCCATTATGCTCCCTCTCTCTCTGTACTGATGGCGACAGCATGGCAGATCCCCGGAATACTCTCCCCTTGCTGGGTGGAGGTGGGCGAGAGCAAAGCCCCCGTCGCCGCAAAAAGCAGCCGTTTGATACGCCCTGCTTTCATCTCGTGCATCAAGTACCCCGTCAGCACGGCAGCCGAACAGCCGCAGCCGGATCCGCCGCAATGCATGTCCTGCTTTTCAAGGTCATAGATCAGCACACCGCAATCGTCGTACCGGCCCAGCAAATCAACGCCGTCCATGGCAAAAAGATCGATCACAATTTCTTTGCCCAGAACGCCCAAGTCTCCTGTCACAATCAAGTCATAATCTTTTGGTGTACGCCCTGTGTCGGTAAAATGCGCCCGTAGCGTTTGGTACGCTGCCGGCGCCATGGCAGAACCCATATTGTTGGCATCGGCAATGCCCCAATCCACAATTTTCCCTGTGGTTACATGTGTGATATACGGCCCGTTGCCCTGGTTAGATAAAATAACAGCACCTGCCGCCGTGGCCGTCCATTGGGCCGTGGGTGTACGCTGATTTCCGTATTCCAAAGGATTGCGGTATTGCCGCTCCGCCGTGCAAAAATGAGAAGACGTCATGGCTGCCACCCAGTTGGCAAACCCCCCGTCCACCATCATGGCCGCCAAGGACAGCGATTCCGCCATGGTGGAGCATGCGCCGTACAGACCATAAAACGGGATCTCCGACGGGCGCAGGGCAAAGGATGTGCCGATGCATTGGTTGAGCAAATCCCCCGCAAAAATATACGATAAGGCGGCCGTGCCGATGCCCGCTTTGGCAATGGCTGCGTTCAGCGCCCGCTTTTGCATTTCACTCTCTGCCTTTTCCCATGTTTTTTCTCCAAAAAGGGAGTCTTCGCTGATGTCGTCATAATACTCCCGCAAAGGGCCTTTCCCTTCCTGTTTTCCTACAACATTGGCACAACTTATAATAGAAGGCATGTTGGGCAAGCGAACCGTTTGCCTTCCCATTCGTTTTATCTCCAAAAGCATTCCGCTCCTTTCCATATGCCATAGTGTAAACCATTCTGAAAATTTTATGGCAAACAGCTCTCTCTTTTTTGTTTTTTCCTCATATTCCCACTGGAAAGGCTGGAATCAACTTGAAGAAAGATATATTTTGTCGAGCGAAATATATTTTATTTGTGAGGAAAGGGCTTGACGTCCTTTGAAAAATCCTGTATTCTATCACTTGTAATTATTTGTAACCTTTGTATTTCGATTTGTAATTACCTCGATTCTATTTTGTTAATTTCCATTGATCTGAACCGCAATTGTATTTAACATTGCAAAAGGAGGCATATCTTACATGGATGAACGAATCAACCATGGTACCCCAACTGTTCTGTTTGATCCCAACGCGCAATCGTTGCCAAAAGCACATGCGCACAGCCGTTTACACGCCCTCCTCGCCCTGCTGTCTGCACGGAAGGGGTTTTTCTTCCTTGCCGCCCTGCTTCTTCTCGGCGCCGTTGCCTTCTCCACGCTGTATTATCCAACTTATGTTGTTTCCGTTGATGGCATAGAAATCGGAAAAGTGGCGCAAAGGGAGGCGTTTGAAGCCGCCGTGGCCCAAGCGGAGGACGCCGTCTCTCAGGTTTTGGGAAAGCCCTATCATCTGGCGGCAGACCCCAGCTATCAGTATCTTTATACATATGGCAATGAATATACGTCCTCCTCCGCTATGGAGCAACAGCTTCTGGGAACCGTGGACGAAATTGAACAGCTGTATGCCCTCCGCGTGGACGGCGCATTGGTGGGCGCGGCCAAAGACATGGACTCTTTGGTTGCGTTGCTGCATCAAGTGATGGCTCCCTATCAGGGTGAGCAGACCCGCTCGGTCTATTTTGCAGAGCCGGTGTCCATCCGGGAAGAATACGTGGCAAAGACCACGGAGCAGGACCCTACCAACATCCTGCAAGCCCTGCAAACGGAAAGCGGCACAGACCAGGTGCATCATATCCAGGCGGGTGACGCCCTTTCCTCCATTGCGGCACAATGGAATGTCGCTGTGGAGCAGATCTTGAACCTAAACCCCGGCCTGACCAATGAAAACCTGTCCTCTTATCAAACCCTGGCAATAACCGAAAAGGCCCCCCTCTTATCCGTGTATGTGGAAAAAACAGCCACATATGCAGAAGAGATTCCTTTTGAAACCAGGACAGTCAACGACGCGAGCCTGTATAAAGGGGAACGGGCGGTCAAAACCGCCGGCTCCAAGGGAGAAAAGCAAATTGTGGAAGAGCAAATCCTAAAAAACAACCGCATCCTCAGCCGCACTGTAACGGAAGAAACGGTTACCCAGGCGCCGGTTGCGGAGGTTGTTTCCGTCGGCACCAAGGAGCGCCCCAAAACCGCGGCAACCGGCTCCTTTGTCTGGCCCACCTCTGGGAACATTACATCCAAGTTTGGCTATCGCCGAATTTTTGGCTCCACCAGCTTCCACTCCGGCATCGACATTGCCAACAAAAGCGGCACAGCCATCAAAGCGGCTGACGGCGGAACAGTCACCTCCACCGGCTACAAGGGAACCTATGGCAATCTGGTCATCATTGACCATGGCAATGGCAAACAGACTTATTATGCCCATTGCAGCCAGATCCTGGTTTCCAAAGGCGCCAAGGTGGCAAAAGGCCAGCTTATCGCCCGCATGGGTGCCACGGGTCGCGCCACGGGAAGCCACTTGCATTTCGAAATACGGGTGGGCGGCAAGGCCGTCAATCCTCTGTCTTATCTCTAAACGGCAACCGAAATTGATTTGTAAAAAACAACCCTCGCAATACCCATGCAGAGCTTGCTCTGCATGGGTATTTTCATGGACTTCTCTCAAACATTTGTTCCGTACATCGATTATCTTAGACCATTTTATTTCGGGCAGCGGGTTGTCATCCCTCATTTTCATAAAATTTTCTTGTTCCTTCCAATGCATTTTCCACTCATCTCCATTGGGTCTGCTGTATATTCGGTTTCTCCTGACGCCATACTATAAACAAAAGGAGTGAACCAAATGGAAAAACGAGTTGACGATTTTTTGAATCGTTCCGATGTTTCTTCCGCGACGGAATGCACCGGCCTCATGCCAACACCTCCGTTGAATGCGGAAGAATATAGATCCTACCAAAACTTATCCTCTATGGGCCTTCCCAGAAGGAAATACAGCAACGCGGATCACCGTCCAGTAATCGAAAACGGCTGCGAAACTACCCCCACGGAAGAGCCGAATCCTGAGTAAACCGGGGCCGTTTTTTCTCATGAAAGAAACCGCGGAGCATCGGTTGCTTTCATAGCTGCGTTTTTGATACAAATTGCGAAAAAGCCATCCGGCGTTTCCCGCGCCGGATGGCTTTTTGATTGATTGAATACAGCGGATCAAAACGGTGCTTGTTGATCTGTCTGCTGCTTGACGAAAGGGCCCTTATATGTTGAATCGGAACAAAATAATGTCTCCATCCTGCACGACGTATTCCTTTCCTTCGCTGCGGATCAGCCCTTTTTCCTTTGCGCTGACCATGCTGCCGCATCGTTTCAAATCGTCAAAGGAAACCACTTCGGCGCGGATGAAGCCCCGCTCAAAGTCGCTGTGGATCTTTCCGGCTGCCTGGGGCGCTTTCGTTCCCTTTGTAATGGTCCAAGCCCGCACTTCCTCCGGCCCCGCCGTGAGGTAAGAAACAAGGCCCAGCAAATCATACGAACATTGAATCAACCGGTCAAGCCCAGATTGGGACATCCCCAGTTCCTCCAAAAAAAGGCCTTTGTCTTCCGGGGGAAGCTGGGCGATTTCCTGCTCTGTCTTGGCGCAGATGGGAAGCACGAGAGCCCCTTCCCCGTCGGCCAATTCTTTGACCCTGCTGTAATAGGGATTGTGCTCCGCTCCTGCCGCAAAAGTGGTCTCTTCCATGTTGGCTGCATAGATCACCTTCTTTAACGTCAAAAGCTCCGAAACGCGGATGGTGTCCATCTCTTCCTTTGTGCAGTCAAAGCTGCGGGCTGGAAGCCCCTCGTTTAAATGGGCCAGCAAGCCCGTCAACAGTTCTGCCTCCTGGGCATATTTTTTATCGCCCTTAGAAGCTTTCCTTGCCTTTTCAATGCGGCGCTCCACCATTTCCATGTCGGCAAGGGCAAGCTCTAAATGGATGATTTCAATGTCACGCAGGGGGTCGGTTTCCCCTTCCACATGAACGACGTTTTCATCGTCAAAACACCGAACCACATGAATGATGGCATCGGTCATGCGGATGTTGGATAAAAACTGGTTCCCCAGCCCCTCCCCTTTGGAAGCCCCCCGAACCAGCCCCGCGATATCCACAAATTCGATGATGGCAGGCGTATATTTTTTCGGCGTGTACATTTGAGCAAGATAGTCCAACCGTTCATCAGGAACAGAGACGATCCCAACGTTTGGTTCAATGGTGCAAAACGGGTAATTGGCAGATTCCGCACCGGCATTTGTAATGGCATTGAAAAGCGTGGACTTTCCCACATTGGGAAGCCCGACAATCCCTAGTTTCATTTCATATCGTCCTTTCTAGTCAAACGCGGTCGCTTTGTATTATACCCAAACGAAAGGCGGATGGCAAGTGGGAGACGGGATATACAAGCATCACAATATAAAAAAGGCGCAACTTAAGATAAATTAAAAATCTTTTTATTTTCCTCTTGTGTTTTGGTGGAATCTGTTGTATAATCAACTTCGGTTTTGCCGGTGTGATGGAATAGGCAGACGTGCTGGATTCAAAATCCAGTGGTGGCAACACCGTATCGGTTCGACCCCGATCACCGGCACCAAACAACAAAGAAGCGGAAGGTTTTCCTTCCGCTTCTTTGTTGTTTGTACTTGTTTGCATCTGTTCCATGGCGGCATATTTGCTCTTTCAAAATATCTTCTCACGTTGCTTGCCGCGCCGCAAACGGTTCCAGCTTTTGAAACGCTTCCTTTGCCAGCGTTTTCCCCTTCCGGCGTGTCATATGCCCGAGTACGTAACCAACCTCCTGGATCAGCTCGTCCGGGATCTCCTGCCTGTTTTCCGGTGTCTGATAAGACCGGTCTATTAAAATTTTCAGAAGACCTTGCAAATCCGCGTTGTCTTTGTAGGAAGAAACGTCTAACAGGCTGTTGCAAATCCTTCTGTGGACATCAAGTCTCCTCGCGTCCTCCATCCGATCGGTACAGCGCCTGCCTTTGCTTTGCTTTGATGGATTGCATGCCCGAACAAATCGGACAACAACATCTGACGCCGGATGGGCGCCTATCCAAACGCAGCTTACATAGGCCCCGACATAAGAGTTGCTTCAACGAGGGGGTTCCATTTTCCCCCGCCAGACCGTTTCTTCTCTATCAAGTCAACCCATCTTGTCTCTTTTGCGCCTTTTGGGCTGACAACCGCTTTTGCGGGACAGATGCCGTTTGATGCGAATACGGATACGACAGAGGGAAGGGCACATTGGCCCGCAGGACTGCAAAACGTGAAAAAGCCTTTTACGCACCTTTTTCAGCGGGGATGCCCATAAATACAGTTGAGCCGACACTTGACTTGTGGTAATATATAAAAAACTGAGGAAATGACAACGGTCCATGATTTTCCCCCTTGGAAACAGAGCGGTTTATTATGAACGCAGGCGAAGCGCTGTGGTCATATTCGCGGAAAGGAACACAAAATGAACAAAGACTATGTCATTATAACAGATGCCACTTCTGATATGAGCCTTCCCTTCATTGCCCAATATCAGATCGAGGTCATCCCCATGCCCTTTATAATTGGAGAACAGGAATACACCCATTATGCGGATGGGCGGGAAATGTCTCTCGCCGCGTTTTATACTCGGCTGCGAAGCGGAGAGGTTGCCGGCACAGCGCAGATCAACGTAGCAACCTATCTTGCTTCTTTTGAACACACCCTGCAAAAAGGGCTTGATCTGATCTATGTTTGTTTTTCCTCCGGCCTCAGCGGCATGATCCAATCGGCCAACGTGGCCATTGCGGAGCTGAAGGAACGATATCCTGAGCGGACCATTTATTGCGTCGATTCCTTGTGTGCGTCTGTTGGGCAAGGTATGCTGGTTTCCCTTGCCGCCCTGCAAAAAGAAGCGGGACTGGACATTCATCAACTCTATCAATGGCTGGAGCTTAAAAAACTGCATCTGTGTCATTGGTTCACGGTGGATGACCTGCACTTTTTGCACCGGGGAGGCAGAGTGTCAAAGGCTTCTGCCGTGGCGGGGAGCGTGTTGCAGATCAAACCTATTTTGCACGTGGATGACGACGGTCATTTGATCATGATGGAAAAAGCCCGGGGCCGCGCAAAAGCGCTGGAAACCTTGATCAAACATATGAAGGAAGATGCCGTCGACCTGGAGCGGCAGACCATCTTCATCGGCCATGGGGACGATGCCCAGCGCGGAGAAAAGCTGGCTAAGATGATTCGCGATACCGTTCAGGTGAAAGGAATTGAGGTTTTGCCCATCGGCCCTGTCATTGGCGCCCATTCCGGGCCCGGGACCATTGCGCTGTTTTATATAGGGCAGAAACGGTGATCTGCATTTTGACGTAACTGAACACAAAAATCTTCCCCGCGGCACAGCATACGCCGCCGCGGGGAAGATTTTTTTCGAAAGAACCCAACAGCTTTTTTTAGCAATTCGTCTGCGGTTCAGCTCGCTTTGATAGCCGCTTGCAGCACGGTGTTTGCAATCTGTCCGGCAACAGTGCTGCCGCTTCCGCCGTTTTCCACCAGAACGATAAACGCCAAAGGGTTTTCTTCGTCCCGTAAAAACCCGGTAAACCAAGCGTGGGGGGCCCTCCCGTCTCCGACTTCCGCTGTGCCGGATTTGGCGCAGATGTCAAGGTTCGGGAAGTTTTTGGCTCCATAGTTGCTTACAACGTTGTTGCGCATCATTTCGCTTAGCTGTTCCGCTGTTCGCTTTGAGACCAGCTGTCCTGTATCACCTGCCTTGTAGGAGCCGACAGGGACACCGCTGGTTGTCGTCACCTGGGAGACGACACGGGGGACAGACGCCGATCCTCCGTTGGCAACGGCGCCCATATATATCATCATGGAGCAGGGATTGATCATGTCTTTCCCCTGGCCGATGCCGCCCCAGGCAAGACCGGCCCGGTCTTGATCTGAAAAGGAAAAGGTCCCCGCGGCCGTGCCGATTCCATTGAGGGAATATTTTTTTGTCAGCCCTGTCCGATTTACATAATTCCGCAATGTATCCGCCCCCAGCTCTGACGCCAGCTGCCCGAAAATGCAGTTGCAGGATACGGCCAAGGCTTCTTGAATGGTCAAATCTCCGTGTGCCTTCGGGCAGGTAATGGACGTGCCGTCCACATCCAAATGTCCGCTGCAGTGAAAGGTTCTGTCATACAGATCGTCCATCGTTTCAATGGCGGCTGTTGCCGTGACCAGTTTAAACACAGAGCCTGGGATAAACGTAGAGGACAGAAACCGATTGAGGTAAACACCGTTGTACGTATCATCCCCGTCTTTGATATCCGGAGGGTTGGCCGGATCAAAGGTGGGCGTACTGACCATACAGATGATTTCACCTGTTTTATAATTGTAAACGCCAACGGTCCCCTTTCTGCCATTGAGCGCCCGATACGCAGCGGCACACACATCGGCATCAACCGTCAAATATAAATTGCGCGTTCCGCCGATGGGATATGCCCCTGTGACCACATTGTATCCCACTAAGGTGCTGGCAAAAAAGGTTTGCGCCCCTGTTCCGATCCGCCCGTTGGAGTCCCCCACGGCGTGGAGCGTGGCCAGGCGGATGTTTTTGTTTTGGTGATAGATTCGTTTTCCGTTCTTGGTGGAAGAAAGAACGGTTCCGTTCCGATCCAAAACCTGTCCGGTGGCCAGCACTCCGCCATTGTATAAATGGCGGTTGGAGGGAAAGGAAGCCCATGTGCTGCCGTCTCTTACAAAACGAAATGTGAAGACTCCGCCGCTTAACAACAAAAGTCCCGCCAGAATCAGGCAAAAAATAGACCGTTTCTCTAGCTTTTTCATGGTTTAATCCTT
Organism: Oscillospiraceae bacterium; assembly: GCA_050950425.1. Classification (GTDB taxonomy): domain Bacteria; phylum Bacillota; class Clostridia; order Oscillospirales; family Oscillospiraceae; genus RGIG529. The sequence goes on along the minus strand of JBMNHO010000001.1, from coordinate 78,897 downwards.
TCCTGGCTTTTCCAGCCTAATGGCGAAGCTGGCGCTCTGACGGGTATCGGCCGCTTTCAAAAAGGCCAAAAGCCCCCAAGACGCAAGCATGCTGGAGCCCCCGTTTGACACAAACGGGAAGGTAACCCCAGTTAAAGGCAAGAGATCTACAGAGCCACACACGTTGAGGATGGCCTGAAAAATAAGGAGAGAGGTTGCCCCGCACGCGGCAATGGTATAGAACGTGGAGCGTCCGACCTTCACAGAGCGCACGGCAAAAACCCCCAGGGTAACAAGGGCGCAGATCGCAAGCAGCGCGATGATCAGCCCCCACTCCTCACAGAGGACACCGAACACCAAGTCTGTATCCGCCGCCGCCACATTGGTCAGCCAGCCGCGTCCGCCGCCAACGCCCACCAAGCCGCCGCTGGCAGCGGCGCTCATGGTGCGGGTTTGCTGGTATCCTGTGGTGCTGGCATTTTCCCATACATGCCCCCAAACGGCAAAACGTCTGGCGATATATGGTTTGATCTGCAAAACGATAAATCCGGCAAATATCGTCCCGCCGCAAATCAAAGAAAGTGTGGCAAAATCCCCGGACCGAAGAAACGCCATGACCAAAAAAGTGACAAAAAAGATCGCCGCTGTGCCGAAATCCCCCATAAGAGCCAAACATCCCAAGCAAAAACCGGAAAAAACAATAAACCCATACAGGTTGCGCCGGGCAAACAGGCGATCCAGCGTGGCGGCGCCAAAAAAGACGAATGCAATTTTGATCAGCTCAGAGGGCTGAAACTGAAACCCGCCAATGGAAATCCAGTTTCGGGCGCCGTAAATCGCTTTGGCCAAAACAAGGTTCAGGCCAAACAACCCAATGGCAAGCACAGCCACCGCCGGCCGGAGTTTAACGGCACGCTTCAGATCCCGCAAAATCCAGCCTAAGATCAGAAAAACAACCAGCCCCAGGAAAATGGCAATGAGCTGCTTGAGCGCGGCGGAAGGCGCGGAGGAGGAAACCACCGCCAGACTGAGCGTAGACAAAAAAAGCGCAATGATTTCCATATCAAAGCCAAAGCGCTTGGCGGCACGCATGCAAAGGGCATAACACCACATCAGCCCGCAAAGCCCCGCAAAGGACAAGGGAATGAGCGGATTGATGTCATCTCCGTATGCCATTAAAAATTCCAGCGCCGTCAGCGCCTGAAATAACGTCAGCAGAAGGAGCGACCCCCAAGGGAACACCGGCCGGGACTCCTCCATCCGCTCCTGCAGGCGGGCGGCTTGCTCTTCCTGAGAAACGGGAATGAACACAAGATCCATCCCCCCAACCGTGATCACATCACCCGGAGAAACAGGCGTCGGTTGTTCGATCCGGGAACCGTTGACGGCAATCCCGGTTTTGGAGGAAAGATCCGTAACGGTCCATTTGCCATCATCGTCCCGGATCAAGGTTCCTTGGTTGCGGGAGATCGTTGGATAGTTCAGCCGAATGTCGCATGTTTTCGAGCGCCCCATGGTATTTTCCCAATGCGACAAGGGAATGCGCACGCCCCCCGGCAGACTGACATAGCCCCAGACCTCCGCCGCGTATTTGACTCGCAGAAGAGAGCGAACGGAGGCGGCCAGAATGGCAAATGCCAAAACAGGCATAATCCACCGGATGATCGATGTATACCAGGTTCCAGACATTGACGCGCTTTGCAGCCAAGTCCAGGATTGCTCCAACCATGTTTGAACGGAAGAAAACAGCTGATCCACGTGAGGAACACCTCCTTTATGTGCTGGTGTGCTGGAATCGATGGATCGACCAATGATATCACTCTAACACAAATATCATCGGAAAGAAACAAAAAAAGAAACATTATTTCATTGATGCCGGAACGCAAAAAAGCCGGCGCTGAAGCCCCAAACGCCAGCGCCGGCTTTTCAAATGCTGCTGTGACATCGAAGCCTTTGTGTCTTTTCGGAATGTCCGCCATGTCCCCTGCGGCCTCCCTGGGAAAAAGCGCCACGCATCGCCATCGTGGCCCTCGGCTCTTCCCCGCAAACATACACCGGGAGCAAACGGCCCCGGCACCTGTTCCGTTCCTGCCTGATCAAGTCATCATTGGAACCGTCTGCCTCAGAAAAAGTCGGCGGTTTGTTTGCTGTCAGCCGATGACTTGCAGATCTTTTGGATAATGGTTGAGCACCTCGCAGCCCGTCTCCGTAACCAACACCAAATCCTCGATTCGAACACCGAATTCCCCCGGAAGATAAATCCCCGGTTCAATGGAAAACACCATTCCCGGCTCCAAGGGAATGTCAGAAACGCCGCTTACATCCGGCGGCTCGTGGCAGTCCAGCCCGCAGCCGTGACCCAGCCGATGGGTAAACTGAGGACCATAGCCGCCATCTGTGATGATCTTCCGGGCGATACCGTCCAGCTCGGAGAGCAGGACACCGGGACGAACAGCCTGCTCTGCGGCCTCATTGGCCCGGCGCACCAAATCGTAAACCTCCCGCTGTTTTTCCCCGGCGGAGCGGTAAAAAACCGTACGGGTCATGTCGCACCAGTAGCGGCCGATGGGCGTGAAAAGATCAAAAATGACGCTGTCGCCGGGACGCAGGACAGTGCCGTCGCCGCTGTGATGAGGGTCGGCGCCGTTTGCGCCGAAGCAGACCAATTGGACGCCCTCGCAGTCGGCGCCCCGGGCCAGAAACGCCCGGTTTACCAAAGAGGCCAATTCGTTTTCTCGGACGCCGGGGCGCAGGGCCGAAATGGCCTCCGCTATCACCTGATCGTTTATGGCGGAGCTATGGCGCATGGCCTCTCGCTCTGTTTCATCCTTGCGTTTCCGGCACAAATCCACAGGGTCGGAGCCATGAACCGGCACCACATCGCTGCGATGGGCCAAAAGCCCGATTAAAAACTTGCTGTACCAGAACTTGTCTATGCCTAGTGCCCCGGGCCGAACGGCCTTCGACAGCTGTTCCACAGGATCCTCGCCGTCAGAATGGGCAATCAGCGGCAGCTCCGCCGTGGAGGACAGGCCAAAAATGGCATTGCCGTACAACACGGCGCTCCCGCTGTCATCCAGATAAAGGGCTAGCATCCGCTCATGGGGCTCCACCCAAAATCCGGTCAGATAATAGACAGAAGCGGTAGACGTAACTAAAATTTGAGCCAGCCCCTGCCGCCTCATTTGTTCCGTGACACGCTTGATACGCGCCTGATTCATTATAAAACTCCCCTTTCCGGTTATTCCATCCATGGTGTGCCAAACACAGCACCAGCATCCAACCGGTAAAACAAAGGTTCGTCAGCTCACGTTCGAACCGGCGAACCCAAAAAGCTTCATCACTCCACCATGACACAGAGCAAACGGCAGGGCCGATCCGTTCGATTTTCGCACCAATGACGCTCTCCCCGTGGAATGAGCGTCCCCTCCCCCGCCTGGCAAACGCCTTTGTAGTCTCCGCTTTCGGTGTAAACCTCTCCCTCCAAAAAGAAGGAATATTCATCTCCTGTGTGGACGCCGGTGCCGGAAGTTGGCACCCGGCGGCCCGGGAGCAACGTAATATAGCTGATGCTCATGCCGCTAAAGTCGCCCGATGCACCAAACAGCTGCTGCATCTCATAAAGCGGCAGACCGATCATCGGACATTCATTCAACTGAATTTTTTTCATATCCTCTCTCCTTCTAGGCAATGGTTAAGCAATGGTGCGGCGCATTTTGGGATCCAGATAGTCCCGCAGGCCGTCCCCAATGAAGTTGGCCCCAATGGCCACGCTAAAGATGGCGAGCCCCGGGAAAGTAGAAACCCACCAGTTTGCCGAGGTGCGAACCCCGTCGCTCACCATGGCGCCCCACTCCGCTATGGGCGGCTGAACCCCCAGCCCCAGGAAAGACAGGCCGGAGAACATCAAAATAGCGTTCCCCAGGTCCAAGGTACACATGACCACCAAAGAACCCACGCTATTTGGCAGCAGTTCTTTGCCCAAAATTCGCATGTGAGAAGCGCCCAGCACTCGGCTGGCGGTAATATAATCGTTTTGTTTGATGGAAATCACGATGCTGCGGGTCAGCCGGGCGTAATTGGGCCACCAGATGATGGCCATGGCCAGCACGGAGTTTGAAATGTTCGGCCCCAGGGCGGCGGCGATGACCATCGCCAGAATCAAGGGCGGAAAAGACTGAATCATCTCGGACAAGCGCATCATGACATCGTCTACAATGCCCCCCGCATACCCGGCCAGCCCGCCAAAGCCGATTCCCACCACGAAGGAGATCAGCACGGTGATCAGCCCGCTGGAGATCGAAACCCGGCTGCCATACAGCACACGGCTGAAAACGTCCCGGCCCAGCTCATCCGTGCCGAACCAATGCCGGGCGGACGGCGCCCGATAGCTCATGGTGACATCCTGGGCTGTGGGGCTGTATGGAACGATCACCGGGGCCAAAACCGCGACGACAATCCAAGCCACGCAGATAAACAGCCCCAGCTTCAGCATAAAATTTTTCTGCCGCAGCAAATCTTTCAGTGTATTCATAACGGCCTCCTACTGATACCGGATGCGTGGGTCGATGATGCCATAGAGAATGTCAATGATCAAATTGACCACCACATAGGTCAAGGCGATCAGCAGCGACACGCCGCAAATCGCAGGGAAATCCAGGTTGGTGGCGGCCAAATATGCGTATTGGCCAATACCCGGCCAAGAAAAAATTTTCTCTACGAACACCATGCCGCCCAGCAAGTTGCAAAAGCCCATGCCGCTGACTGTGATCACCGGCACCAAAGCATTGCCCAAAGCGTGCTTCCAGACCACGCGCCCTTCACTCATTCCCTTGGAACGAGCCGTTCGTATGTAGTCCGACGACATGACCTCCAGCAAATTGGATCGGGTCTGCCGGGTGATCAGCCCCATGGTGAAAAAGCCCAGAACCAGCGCGGGGAGAAACAGGTGGGACAGCACGTCCCCCAACAGGTTCCAGTTGCCCCAGGAAATGGCGTCCAGCACATAAAGTCCGGTTCCCCCCGCCGGGCTGTACATCCGGGGGTCAAACCGGTTTCCGCTGGGAAATATACCAAGCACGTTGCAAAACAAATTCATCATCAAAAGAGCGAACCAAAAGCTCGGCAGCGACACACCGCTGACGGAAATGGTTCGAAGAATCTGGTCGATGGGTTTGTTTTGAAAGATGGCGGAAACTACGCCAAATGTAATGCCCAGCACAATGGCAATGAGCATAGCAAACACAGACAACTCCAGCGTTGCGGGAAAATATTGCTTTAACTCATCCAAAACGGGACGCCCCGTCCGGATGGATGTGCCCATATCATGGTTCACCAGAATATTTTTCATGTAGATACCGTACTGTTCCCACAAAGGCTTGTCCAGCCCCCATTTGGCACGATAAGCCTCCACAATCTCCGGGTCATTTAAAGCGGTCTGGCTCAGGTTGGCCGCCTCCGGATTGCTGGGAACCAAATGGGAGATCAGAAAAACCATAATGGAGACGCCAAAGAGCAGCAAAATCATAAGCCCAAGGCGCCGGGCGATATATCGCAACAAGACGGGCACGTCCTTTCTGCTGATGTTTGGAAGAAAACCTTGCCTTCCAGCAGCGCTTTCTTCCAGACATCATTGGGAGATTCCGCCGGAGGCGGGGCATATGCCCCGCCTCCGAAGCGGTCATTGATTGCATAAAAATGTTTATTTCGCCGCAAGCTCGCACAGCTCAATCTTGCACAAATCGTTGTATGTCACTTTGTCAAGGGTTTTGGTGCTGTATGCGTACGTTTTGGGGCTTTGAAGCAGGAAGGCAAAGGGATTGTCCTTGTCAAATGCCCGCTGCAGCGCCTCAGAATCCTCTGCGCGCTTGGCTTCGTCGGTTTCCACCTGAATCTTTCCGGCAAGCGTCCATAGCATTTCGTTGTCCGCGGTGCGCTCCCATTTGGCCCGGTTGCCATATGCTGTGCCGTCTTCCCCGATGCCGGGCAGGAAGGCCGCGGTCTGATTATTGATGTCGTAGTAGTCGGGGGACCAGAACATGACGTAGAACGGCATGGAAGCATCCCGCATTTTCTCGTAAACCAAGGTGGCTTCCAAGGTTTCGATATTCACAGTGATGTTGATTTTCGTCAAATCCTCTTTGACCTTCTGGGCAATGGTGGTCCATTCCAATCCCTCGGAGTTGTTGTTGGCGCAAGTAAGAGTGATGGTGAACCCGTCGGCATACCCGGCTTCCGCCATCAGGGTCTTGGCCTTTTCCAGGTCTTGTCCCTGGGTTGCCAGATCTCGGTTCAAAGCGCCGGAAAAGCCCTGCTGAACAAAGTTCAGGGGTACGGTGCAGCCTTCTCCGCCCATGGACAGATAGCCCTGATAATCCAGCGCGTAGCGAACGGCCTCCTGCACCTTGGGGTTGGACATTTCGGGAGACAGCTCGGCATCCCGGCTCATGACGAGGAATGTAAGCAGCGCAGTGGGGCCTTTGGCCACGTTGATGCCGTCCGCTCCGTCAAGCTGCTTGGCGGTTTCGGCGTTCAGGCCCAAAATAATGTCCGCCTCTCCGTTTTTCAGCGCGGTCATTTGGGCATCCACACTGGTCATTTCCCGGAAGATGATGGTATCAATATTTTTGGCATCGCCCCAGTAGTTGGGGTTTTTCTTCAAAACCAGCTGCTCTTTCGGGGTCCAGCTCTCGATGATATAGGGGCCGGAGCCGGCGGAAGTTGTGTCCAGCCAAGCCTTTGCCGTGTCGCTCCCCGTGTCGGAGCCGCCGTGCTGCTTGACCACCTCGCTGTCTAAAATGCAGTAGGCGTTGGACGTGGTTTTTACCAGGAAGGAGGCGTCCGCCTCCTTGAGCGTAAACACGACGGTGGTGTCGTCCGGTGCCTCTACCTTATCTACGTTTTTCATGTTTGCATAGGCGTTGGATTCCTTCATGTTCAGTACACGATTGATGCTCCACACCACGTCCTTGGCGGTGAGTTTGTTGCCGCTGGCAAATACCACGTCGGAACGGAGTGTGAAGGTGTAGACAAGGCCGGTGCTGTCCACCGTATATTCGGTGGCCACGGACGGCTCCGGGGAGCCCATCGTGCCGCTTTTGACGCGGTAGAGCATGTCGTAGGCGGCATACGAGACCATATTGGCATACGGCTCGTACATATTGCCGGGGTCCAGGGTCACAAGATCGGACTGACCGGCGATGACAATGGTTTTGCCTGTGCCGTCTCCAGAGACGTTGCCTTGGACACCTCCGCCGCAGCCGGCCGCCAGGCCGACGATCAGCAGAACCGACAGAAGCAGGGAAGCTGTTCTTTTCATGTTCATCTCCTCCTTAAATTATTGCGTTCTATCCTCTCATGCACCCGGAGAAATCCGTTCCGTCCGCGAAACAGCAGACGGGCCGCTTCCCCCTTGGCGCATCAGACGCGCTCAGGAATGCTGTCCAGATGACAGGCCACCCAGTGGCCGCTCTCCGCCTCGCGCAGAAGCGGGGTTTCAGCCCGGCATCGCTCAACGGCGTAGGGACAGCGGGTATGAAAGGCGCAGCCCGATGGCGGCGCGGTGGGGCTTGGAAGATCCCCCGTTAAAAGCAGGGGCTCCCGTTTTCCGGCCCCGATGGTGGGGATGGCAGAAATCAAAGCTTGTGTATATGGATGTAGCGGGGAAGCATATAGCTCTTTTGCCGGAGACAGCTCTACAATGCGGCCCAAATACATCACCCCGATGCGGCGGCAGATGTGTTCCACCACACTCAGATTATGAGAGATAAAAAGATACGTGAGATTGAGCTGCTCCTGCAAGTCATCCAGCAGGTTGATCACCTGAGCCTGAATGGAAACGTCAAGCGCGGACACCGGCTCGTCGCACACGATCAGCTTTGGCTCCAGCGCCAAAGCCCTCGCAATGCCCACCCTCTGCTTCTGTCCGCCGGACAGTTCGTGGGGATATCGATCCAAATAAACGCGGGACAGGCCAACCCTGTCGCACAGCTCCAGGATCTTTTCCCTGCGCTGTTTTCTGGTATACAGCTTATGAATGACAAACGGCTCCGTTAAAATTTCAGCAATTTTCCGCCGGGGGTTGAGGCAGGAGGACGGATCCTGAAAGATCATTTGAGACTGGCAGCGGAAGCGCTGCAGCGCTGTCCCTTTTAATTGAGAAATGTCTTCTTCGTTGAAAAAGATCTTTCCTTCCGTCAACGGGTAAAGGTGCAGCAGCGTCTTGCCCAAGGTGGATTTGCCGCAGCCCGATTCGCCGACCAAGCCCAGCGTTTCCCCCTGGCCGATGGTCAGATCCACCCCATCCACGGCATAAAGCGTCATTTTCCGGCCCATGGATTTTTTCACGGTAAAGTGCTGCTTCACGCCTTCCATGCGCACCAAAACATTCTGTTCCATTATTGCAGTTCCTCCGCTCGAAAACATCTGACCTGTCTTCCGTCCGGCCAAACCGTCAACGGCGGATGCTCTGCCTGACAGCGGCTGATGGCATATTTACAGCGGGGATGAAAGTGGCAGCCATGGGGCATACTGCCCGCATCGGGCACCATGCCTTCAATGGCTTCCAGCCGGTCAGCCGGCCGACCCAGGCGGGGCAACGCCCCGATCAGCCCTTGTGTGTACGGATGCAGCGGCTGGTGGAACAGCAAGTCCGCGGGGGCGCACTCGACCAATTCCCCGGTATAAACCACCGCCACCCGGTCACAAAAATCATAAACGATCCCCAAATCATGGGTAATCATGAGAATGCTCATATTCCGATCCTGCTTGATGGTTTTCATCAGCTGCAAAATCTGGGCCTGAATGGTTACGTCCAGAGCAGTGGTCGGCTCGTCCGCAATCAGCAAATCCGGGTCGCAGGCCAGGGCAATGGCAATCATAACCCGCTGGCGCATGCCGCCGGAGAGCTGGTGCGGATATTCCTTCATCCGCTGTTCCGGATCCGGGATGCCGCACAGGGCCAGCAGCTCCAGCGCCCGGGCCGTCGCCTCTTTCTTTGTCGCTTTGCTATGGAGCAGAACGCTTTCGGCAATTTGCCGGCCCACCGGCTGAATGGGATTGAGCGACGTCATAGGCTCCTGAAAAATCATGGCAATGCGGTTGCCCCTGACAGATTCCATCTCCCGCCGGGTCATTCCCAGCAGGTTTTGGCCTTCCAGCAGGATCTCTCCCTTCACCCGGGCATTGGACGCGCTCAAAAGGCCCATGACAGCCAAAGACGTCACGCTTTTGCCGCTGCCGGATTCCCCCACGATGCCCAGCGTTTCTCGGCGCCCCACGGAAAGGGAAAGGTCAGAAACGACTTCTGTTTCCCTGCCGCCGCCGGTAAAACAGACATTTAAGTTTTTGATTTCCAGAAGCTCACTCACAGAAAAACCCCCAAGCGGAGCGAATTTGTTTCATCCATTTATTTTACGCATTCCCGACCCGCCAGAACCCCGCGCAAATCCAGCGGTAAAGGGTATGGCGAACAAAGCGAGAATGTCTCAAGGAACCGTTCTGAATATACAGATTATAGGGATAAAAACGAAAATTGAAGTATCTTTATTATCATATCGCATCAGCCCCCGCATGGCAATAGGAAATTTTGATTTTTGTGTCTGAAGCTGGGGAATCGGAGCGAAACGGCACGCAGACAGAAAACCCTGTGCCTCTTGCCATTTCCGACGGAGCCGGGTTTGTGAAATGCGCGGCGCGCGGCCCGTCCCCTTTGAAGTCTGCCAAGAACAGGGCAAGCGGCTGCGGATATGCTTTGTTCAGGATGTACGCCGCGTGCGCTGTCGGGTCTTCCTGTTTTGGTTGGGCAGAAACCTCCGGCCGCGCTGTCTCCATGGAGCTTTTTCCCCCTTGTATTTGTCCTTTGTTCTATAGGGGGGGATAAATGCGTCTGCACCTACTAAATCTATGGTTTTTAGGAAAAATAAATCTGCGGAATGATTTGTAATTTGAGCGGAAGTATGGTATACTGTCAAACACGGCAAAACAAGCATGTCCAAACATGTACAGGGGCTGTGAAAGGCGCAAAACCAAGGAGGATTCCGATGGAGCAGGGCGGCATTAAAATTCTGGCTAAAAACAGCAAGGCGTATCACGATTATTTCATCGAAGATAAAATGGAAGCGGGTATCGAGCTGTTTGGAACGGAAGTGAAATCCATCCGTCAGGGAAAATTGAATTTAAAGGATTCCTTTTGCATCGTCAAAAACGGAGAGCTGTTTGTGTTGTCTATGCATGTCAGCCCGTATGAAAAAGGGAATATCTTTAACCGTGATCCCATTCGTCAGCGCCGCCTTCTCATGCATAAACGGGAAATTTCCCGTTTGCACGAAAAAATCAAGCAAGACGGATACGCTGTGATTCCCCTTTCGGTTTATTTGAGACATGCAAAAGTAAAGGTGCAGATCGGCCTTGCAAAAGGCAAAAAGCTGTATGACAAGCGAGACGCCGCCGCCGCCCGGGATGCCAAACGGGAAATTGACCGGGCTGTTAAAGCGGGCAGATAGTGTTTAAGCTTACCTAAGAATCAATGAAAATCAATGAAGAGGTGAAACGAATATGGCACAAAATCCAATTGTTACATTTGAAACGGAAAACGGCGGAGTCATAAAAGCAGAATTATACCCAGAGGTGGCCCCCGTTTCTGTACAGAATTTTATCAGCCTGATCCAAAGTGGATTCTATAACGGTTTAACCTTCCATCGTGTCATCCCCGGTTTTATGATTCAGGGCGGATGCCCCGAAGGAACGGGAACGGGCGGCCCCGGCTACCACATCAAAGGGGAATTCGCGAAAAACGGCGTTGCCAACTCCCTGATACACGATCGCGGTGTCCTTTCTATGGCACGGGCGATGCACCCTGATTCTGCCGGCAGCCAGTTTTTCATCATGGTGGAAAAGGCCCCCCATCTGGACGGGCAATACGCCGGATTTGGCAAAGTAACAGAGGGAATGGACGTGGCCGACCAGATCGTTTCCACGCCGGCCGATAGGATGGACAAGCCAAAAACGCCGCAGAAAATAAAAACTGTCACTGTGGAGACATTTGGCATAGACTATCCTGCGCCGGAAAAGCTGTAATATAGCGTTCTCAGATCATAGCGCAAACTCCAAACACCCACCCCAGCGATTTAGCGTCTGTATTATTGGGCGCTTTCATGGGGGCGTACCGGTTTCGACGGGTATGCGGGGGTGAAAATAGCGGGCGAAGGCGCCTGGCCTTCTAAAAACGGGCACCTTTTATAAATGAAAGAACAATAATAATAGACTTGCTGTCGCTGCTTAATTAGCGCGACCGTCCACCCCGGAAGGACCACGAGCCGGGAGCTGGGCGTGACTGAGTGGTGAACGTGTGTGCGGTAAGCTTTGCCCGTGCCATGTAAAATGAAGCTACCAAGACAGAAGGGCGTGACGGCTTGCCCTCTGTTGCGGGAAATGGGCGTCTGCCCGAAATAACCGTCTGCGCCCGGAGAGATTTTCACTGAAGCATGTTCGGACGCGGGTTCGACTCCCGCCGCCTCCACCATATCTAAACATCGTTATTGATACAATGACGAGAAGCGAAAAAGTCCAGTAATACTGGGCTTTTTCGTATTTCAGAGCAAAAGCCGCAACGTTTTAAGAGGCGCTTTCTACGCTTTTTTTTGCACCATCCCGTGTCATGATGCACCAGAGGTTTTTCTGCACCCTGCCTTTCGTGTCATAGTTCAAGAATCGTGTCATCGTGCACCAAACATTATTTTACCATCCTTAAAGGCTCGACCTGTTTCCTAATACGTGATGGAACGAGCTCATCAGATTGATGTCTATTCTGTAGTTTAACATATATACGTCGAAGGAAATAAGTCTACGCCGTTTTATAGCCCTTGCCCGTTCGCGGGAACAAGTCAAAGCTGATAGGTTGAGTGGACAGGATTGATGTTCTTCCAGACACTAAATGGAACGATAGGCTCACCTCGATGTCTGGTCTGTATTTTTCATTTAGTCCGTTCGAGGGAATAGGTCAATAGTGGGTTTTATGGAGGTGTTCCGTTCGAGGGAACAGTTCAGCAGATTTCACCTGTTCGCGGGAACAAGTCGATATTAATGTTTAATCCCACCGCTCCCCCTGTTTTGCGCCCATTGATTTGATACAATGCACACCCTTACCTCGTCGGCAGGAGGGGGTGTGCATTTTTTCGTTCTGTTGAGTAATGTATCGCCAACGAGCAGGGTTTCACACTGCGAGTAGCATTTGCCGCTATTATCCAACACTTTTCACAATAACATCAAGCAAAGGCTTAAAGGCTTTCATCAATGCTGCAATATTGTCTGCAAGCCAGTCAATAATTTCGTCCCAATGTTCTTCATTATTCAAGCCATATTCGTGATACTGAACACAAATCCTACACGCTCTTTTTCCGGGAAGGTCTTGCCAGATAAGCTCTCCGGGGAAAGATGATATTATGTCATTCTCTTTGGATTTCAGCTTTTCATATATGCTTATATTACGTTGTTCATCGCCTGTATCGATATACAGTTCTGCACGCGCTCCATCCATCCGAATAACTGGATTGAACACGACTCCGCTATGTCCGCTTGCCCCCGTGAGCCAGTTATCTTTTGTGGGTGATACATTGTTGTAAATGCCTGTTTTGACTCGCAAAACGGGCAGTGCTTTCCCCCAAAATCTATACCGCGTTTTATAGCGTGTGGCTTCCTCTTTTGATGAGATTGTTTCTTCCTGCTTCTTTGCCGTCAAACGAATCTGATAGTCACCAATGTCCTGGATCGGAATGATCTGCTCCACGTCAAGATACAGCTTTTCACCGTCTTTATATGGCGTCACTTTAATACAGGTAATATCAACACTGTGGTAGTTGCGCAACCAAAGCACAGTGGATGTTACTTCTTTTCTAAAGTTCGCTGCAACGAGTATGATACGCTGGTCGCCTTCCACGGGATTCAAGCGTATGCTCTCGAAGTCTTGTCCGTCATAAAACTCAGAGATTTTATCTTGGGCGTTACCTTGTACGAGATACCGCTGATAGACCTCGGAAATCTCGCTTTTTGTCATCGTTGCGCAGTATGAAGCGTATTTTAAGGCTTGCCAAACAACGTCTTTCCCCGAATCGTCGAGCTTGTTTTCAATGATGACAAGTTTGCCACTCTCATCCATGGCGAGTAGATCGAGTCGTTCGTTAGTATCAGAGAAGCCATCAAACTCCTTTTGGATTATCAAGAGGTTTTCACCGAGGATTCTTGGATTATCAGCAATCCACTCTTGCAAGTCATAGCGTTCTGACAATTTGAGCTCTGAGAAAGACTTCTTTTCAAGTGAAATCGCTTTTTTGTTTTGTGTATCAATCAAAAACATACCGTATTCTCCTTACTGAATATTTACTATAAATTCTTTTGACATTGCTATGCACTTGCCACGCTTTAAAAGGAAAGCTTGTACATAATGAGTCCCTTGATACTTAGTTCCTTCGTGTCGTTTAGTGGAATTTACTTGCGTTTCAAACCCTCCGCGCAAGCCATTATCCCCTCGTGCTTCATCACCCGTATTGACTACCTGCCATTTTACGGTGTATCCACCGTTAAGTAATTTAGGTGATACAAGGAGATTGAAGTCAATCCCACAATTTTTGGGTATTGGTGTGCCGTTGTTTTTGTAAGGATACGAACTTCCATTTGAAGTAACGGTAGCTTTGATACCGAGAATCTGGTGTTTCGGTAATTTAAAAGGTGGCTTCTGCCTATGTGGTACGCTAAGGGCATTTTTTATATTAGGAATACTGTATGCAGTATCCGGAAGATTTGAATCATGTGTATTTGGGGTTATTTCCGAAACCGCTCTGCCTATCACTGTTTCCCCGAGTGAATCTTCAAGGTCTGTGTATTCGTCAATAATAGTCGGAGGAACAGCAACTATGTCTTTCTTTGCTTTTTCCAACCAATCGAAGAATGCTGTTGCTTTTGTTGGCTCACTATTCCATTTATCCGCAAAGTTTTCCTGAGGATTACTTGGGTTCGGTATATAGTACTTGCCATCTTCGACCTTAATAAAAGTAGACATAGTTACAAGAATTCTATTCACAGCATCATATACACCAGCCTCGCCATTATAAGCCTTGGCTGCGAGCGTAGTTATGATTATAGATATAGGTTTGTCATCAGGATTAGACTCAAACATTTTGTCCCGATGCCGTTTTAGAATCTGGATGGCACGCTGTAAAGGTAACTTGACCTTATTATTTTCCGTAATGACAGGCTCAACCCCAGCGGCCTCATAAATCGCAGCTTTCCTAATCATCTCAGCAGTAGCTTTTCGTTTTTCAAACCAGTCAGAATAACCTTTCGGATTACTAAAATTAAACGAATATGAACCAAAATCATCTTTATTCGTTACTAGAATGGCATCCACCTTTTTTACATCGGGGATGGCAGGTGTGATGTCCATATGAAACTGGGCCTCATCAGAATACTCAATGCGCCAACAGCGTTTCTTTTCTTCTAGCATCGTCGAATACCGTTTGGAGTCGCGCAGGATATCACCTATCATATTTTTAAGGTCTTTGGGCGTAATATAAGGAATATCCATGACCTCGCAAACAAGGTCTAAGTCATACTCATCTTCATCACTAAGTGGACGGATAACCGTACCCAATCTAAAAGAGCCTTGCGTATACACACTAACCGAGCAATCGCAATGGTTATTTATGTACTCGCCCAGTGCAGTATAACTTGTTACAGCCTTTTCAAAGAGTGTGTCGGAAATGTCTAGTTCCTCCGCAATTCTCAAATAAAGGTCATTTAACTGTTCAATTGTCATAGCTACCTCCAATTGACAGGGCATAAACAAATCCTTTTTCTGTTTGCTCGTCGTAGATAAGAAGTTTGTTATCGGTTTTCGGCATATAGTCCATCCCAAAGCGAATTGCTAAGGAGGCTGGCATTGCTGGGAATAGGTGTATGTCTATGTACTTGCCATGCCTTTGTTTTATTGCTTCCATTACATCCCTTGCCTTAGAAACAAAATCGTCCATTATATTTGGATTCGTAACAAAAGTTCTGCAAGGCGATTCTACTGTAACGGAATATATCGCTGTATCTTCTCCTAATACAGAAATAATTCTCTCCCGTGAAATATAACTACTCAAAGAAAAAACAAGAGCGATTTTCGTAGTATAGGATGATTCTTCTGGCATCGTCGATCGAAAAACAACTTGATTGATAGATTTGTCCCAGCTCCATTTATTAGTATCACGCCGATGACATTGAAATACTGCAACATTATATTTATCGTTGAGTAATCTACCGATTAGCATCAAGAGTGGCTGTGGAGCTAAAGCAAAAAGTGATATATTCTCGCCCTCTGAAACAACATCAAGTATCCTTGTCTTAACAGCCCTTAAGAGATTTTTTGCGTTGCTGATATAAAAGTCCTCTTCATTGTCCTCGATAAGATTACCTCTTTGTCCCAAATCAATCGGGGAATCTTCCGATGGATATCTCCCTATGAGAGTCAGAGCATTTCGAGCATCATTGTCGTTGACTGATAAGTGAGTACCTGAGATACTGGCTGGATAGGCTACACTAAACTGTACAGAAAAGATAAGGTCATGGTATACTTCCAAGGGGGAAAAGGAAGGAGAAAACCATGGCAGAAAGACGAGCGCGGAGGACCTTCAGCGAAGAACAGAAGAAGCAACTGGTGGAGCTGTTCAATCACGGCAAGCCCAGAAGCGAGATTGTCCGTGAGTACGACTTGACCGGATCAGCCTTTGACAAATGGGTGAAGCGGATCAACGCAACAGGTTCCAGCCACGACGTGGACAACCGGACGCCGGAGGAGCATGAACTTCTGCGGCTCAGGAAAGAGAATCAGCAGCTGCGGATGGAAAACGACGTATTAAAGCAAGCGGCGCTGATATTCGCACGAAAGTAGTTGTGATACGAGCCAATGCCCACAAGTACTCAATATCAGCGCTGTGCCGGTGTCTGGGCATTGCGCGAAGCACTTACTATTATGAATGTCGCGGTAGAGAAGACGAAAGCGCTCTGGAAGAGGCGGTTCAGACTGCGTATGACGAGAACCGCCGCGTATACGGTCAGCGGAAACTGAAGCGTGTACTATTTCGAAAAGGCTGGACGATTTCCCGGCGCAAGATCGGGCGGATC
The DNA here is from genome assembly GCA_050950425.1 of Oscillospiraceae bacterium. Taxonomy (GTDB): domain Bacteria; phylum Bacillota; class Clostridia; order Oscillospirales; family Oscillospiraceae; genus RGIG529. The sequence continues at coordinate 62,760 of JBMNHO010000001.1, read as the reverse complement.
ATGAAAAAGCGCGGGCTTGTGTCTGCTTATACCCGAAAGAAGTACCGCGTCCATGCTGTCAAGAGCAATGAAGCGGATATCCCCAACCTTCTTGACCGGGATTTCAACAATCAGGCGCCAGGGGCCTGTGTGGTCAGCGATCTGTCGTATGTCATGGTTGGCGCGAAATGGGCGTATATCTGCATCCTTCTTGACCTCGGTGCCCGTGAGATCATCGGATACAGCGCGGGTGCGCACAAAAACGCCGATCTGGTACACAAGGCCTTTTCAACGGTGAAAGGGAGCCTCTTCGCCATCCAGATGTTCCACACCGACAGGGGCAGCGAGTTCGACAACGCCCTGATCGACGAATTGCTCGACAGCTTCCAGATCAGCCGCTCCTTGAGCATGAAGGGGTGCCCCTACGACAACGCGGTAGCGGAGTCAACGTTCAAGATGATCAAGGCGGAGTTCGTTTACTCCCGGCGCTTTGACACGCTCGAGCAGTTGCAGCGAGAACTGGCGGACTATGTGCACTGGTTCAACAACATCCGCCTGCACGGTACGCTGGGATACCTGTCACCGACCGAATTTAAGAAAACCTGCACCTTATAATTTCTGTCCGATTTAGGGTTGACAATCCAGGCGGTATAAAAAACCATATGGCTGTGTAATTTAGCGCCGATACTGGTAAGGCGAAATATACGTTCCTCGTGCTTGTATTTCATTTCAAAAAGCACTTCAGGTGTGTACTTCTGTTCATTCCTATCTATGGTTATATGGCATTGTGGGCAAACCAACATTAAGTTCTTAACGCTGTTTTTAAAGTTGTCGTCATCTGGGCGGTATCTTGCACCTCCGGGGCTAACTGCATGGATATGTGCTTTTTCTGCATAATTTTCACTGTCACCAGTCACTTCGTGTTGATAAAGCACTTTATTACATCCTTCAAATTCGCAGCGTCCGGCTGCAATGCCCCAAAGAAGCCTTTCAACTTCAACTTTTATCCCTCGTACTGAACTCACGGTAATCCCTCCCTATATCAGACGTTTCTCTCCCATGAGGAGTAAATAGTATTACGTCGCTTAAAGGCCTCATAACCGCCTTCCATGATGTCGACAATCTGCTGATGCGATTCTTTAGAGTCGATTGTTCCAGAATTGATACGCATAGCACCTTCCACACCATCTGCTGCTACCACTCTTTCTGCGTCACCAAGTACAGGAATGTTAGCATTATGCGTTGCGAATATGAACTGGGTGTTCGGCTTCTTTTCCTTCAGTTTTTTGATAAATTCGGTGTAGACAACTTGATTATCGAGGTCATCCTCCGGTTGATCAATGATAATAACATCGTTGTCATTCTGTGATAGAATGAACAAAACGAGTGCTGAAGCTCGCTGCCCCATCGAATGTTGCTTCAACGGTTTTCCATGATAGGATATTCCTACGAGATTAGGCGTTATATATTTGACGAGGGTTTCGAAGTTTTCGCGCACCTTAGCTGCTACCAAATCATACTGTGCCGGTGTTATCAGCGGCCGGAGCTGCTTACCGTTTTCCATTAGCACATCATGAACGACTGCAACCATGTCAGCGAAAGCATCGCTTATAACGCTATATTTAGCCTCACTAATATTGCTTCCTCTAAATGCTGCTCTTAGTTGTTCTAAAAAATTGTTTTTGTCACCCTTAAAGGTTATAGAAATCTGCAACTCTGATTGATGGGTATTAATTCGCTCTATCTCTAATTTATACGCATTAAAAATATCCAAAAGGATATCGTTCCGTTTCCTTATACAGGCAGCAATTTCTGTACGGATGGTTTTCTCCTTCAAAAGCTCGCGTCGCTGTCGTTCAATTGGATAGGCTACACTAAACTGTACAGAAAAGATAAGGTCATGGTATACTTCCAAGGGGGAAAAGGAAGGAGAAAACCATGGCAGAAAGACGAGCGCGGAGGACCTTCAGCGAAGAACAGAAGAAGCAACTGGTGGAGCTGTTCAATCACGGCAAGCCCAGAAGCGAGATTGTCCGTGAGTACGACTTGACCGGATCAGCCTTTGACAAATGGGTGAAGCGGATCAACGCAACAGGTTCCAGCCACGACGTGGACAACCGGACGCCGGAGGAGCATGAACTTCTGCGGCTCAGGAAAGAGAATCAGCAGCTGCGGATGGAAAACGACGTATTAAAGCAAGCGGCGCTGATATTCGCACGAAAGTAGTTGTGATACGAGCCAATGCCCACAAGTACTCAATATCAGCGCTGTGCCGGTGTCTGGGCATTGCGCGAAGCACTTACTATTATGAATGTCGCGGTAGAGAAGACGAAAGCGCTCTGGAAGAGGCGGTTCAGACTGCGTATGACGAGAACCGCCGCGTATACGGTCAGCGGAAACTGAAGCGTGTACTATTTCGAAAAGGCTGGACGATTTCCCGGCGCAAGATCGGGCGGATCATGAAAAAGCGCGGGCTTGTGTCTGCTTATACCCGAAAGAAGTACCGCGTCCATGCTGTCAAGAGCAATGAAGCGGATATCCCCAACCTTCTTGACCGGGATTTCAACAATCAGGCGCCAGGGGCCTGTGTGGTCAGCGATCTGTCGTATGTCATGGTTGGCGCGAAATGGGCGTATATCTGCATCCTTCTTGACCTCGGTGCCCGTGAGATCATCGGATACAGCGCGGGTGCGCACAAAAACGCCGATCTGGTACACAAGGCCTTTTCAACGGTGAAAGGGAGCCTCTTCGCCATCCAGATGTTCCACACCGACAGGGGCAGCGAGTTCGACAACGCCCTGATCGACGAATTGCTCGACAGCTTCCAGATCAGCCGCTCCTTGAGCATGAAGGGGTGCCCCTACGACAACGCGGTAGCGGAGTCAACGTTCAAGATGATCAAGGCGGAGTTCGTTTACTCCCGGCGCTTTGACACGCTCGAGCAGTTGCAGCGAGAACTGGCGGACTATGTGCACTGGTTCAACAACATCCGCCTGCACGGTACGCTGGGATACCTGTCACCGACCGAATTTAAGAAAACCTGCACCTTATAATTTCTGTCCGATTTAGGGTTGACAATCCAAATATCGCCTTTCATTCGAGTTTTTTCTTTTTCATAATTTCCAAAACTCTCAATGTCAAGGGTGTCATCCTGTATATCACGGCGTATCTGTGCAAATTCTTCCTTAAGCGCATCGATAGCATCCGAAAGCTCCTTTTGTACCGCTATCAAAGAAGTAATGTCCTCGTTAATAGACTCAGCTAGTTTAGCAATTTCCAACATGTGAGCAGAGAAAGAATCAACACAAGCTTGGACTTTCTGAAACGTTTCTGCGTTATACGTGGATGTGTGCCCTAATAATGAAACTGCCGATGTATCATATTGCAATAGGAAAGCATTGAGAAGCTGGTTAACATTTTTAGCCTCATTAATAACATTATCTAACTTAATGCCATCAGCATTACATGCCGTCTGTTTTACCAGCTTTTGCGAAATACCCTTTTCCTCGAAAATTTCTAGCTTGTGTTCCAGTTCTCTTTGCTTTCCTTCAAGCTCTTTTATCTGGTCAGGTATTTCAGTAACATTGTTAAGCAACCTTATTTTATCAACCATTACATCCACTTGCTCTGTGATTGCATCTTCCTGTGTAGATACTCTGGCACCGACAAGTTTGTGGAGTAGCTCAAATTCATATCCTGGTTCCGTAAGAGCAAGATCTTTCTGCCCAAAATAAAGTGGATTGCGAACAATCGAAGATACGGATAACGCCAAATCATTTCCACTCTGATCAAGTACTGTAGGATTCTCACCGTTAATGCGGCTCACTATGTAGCTTTTACCATGCTCATCCATAACCGAAACAATAACTTTTCCGCCTGAATCAAGCACATATTTTGGATTGTCAACCCTAAATCGGACAGAAATTATAAGGTGCAGGTTTTCTTAAATTCGGTCGGTGACAGGTATCCCAGCGTACCGTGCAGGCGGATGTTGTTGAACCAGTGCACATAGTCCGCCAGTTCTCGCTGCAACTGCTCGAGCGTGTCAAAGCGCCGGGAGTAAACGAACTCCGCCTTGATCATCTTGAACGTTGACTCCGCTACCGCGTTGTCGTAGGGGCACCCCTTCATGCTCAAGGAGCGGCTGATCTGGAAGCTGTCGAGCAATTCGTCGATCAGGGCGTTGTCGAACTCGCTGCCCCTGTCGGTGTGGAACATCTGGATGGCGAAGAGGCTCCCTTTCACCGTTGAAAAGGCCTTGTGTACCAGATCGGCGTTTTTGTGCGCACCCGCGCTGTATCCGATGATCTCACGGGCACCGAGGTCAAGAAGGATGCAGATATACGCCCATTTCGCGCCAACCATGACATACGACAGATCGCTGACCACACAGGCCCCTGGCGCCTGATTGTTGAAATCCCGGTCAAGAAGGTTGGGGATATCCGCTTCATTGCTCTTGACAGCATGGACGCGGTACTTCTTTCGGGTATAAGCAGACACAAGCCCGCGCTTTTTCATGATCCGCCCGATCTTGCGCCGGGAAATCGTCCAGCCTTTTCGAAATAGTACACGCTTCAGTTTCCGCTGACCGTATACGCGGCGGTTCTCGTCATACGCAGTCTGAACCGCCTCTTCCAGAGCGCTTTCGTCTTCTCTACCGCGACATTCATAATAGTAAGTGCTTCGCGCAATGCCCAGACACCGGCACAGCGCTGATATTGAGTACTTGTGGGCATTGGCTCGTATCACAACTACTTTCGTGCGAATATCAGCGCCGCTTGCTTTAATACGTCGTTTTCCATCCGCAGCTGCTGATTCTCTTTCCTGAGCCGCAGAAGTTCATGCTCCTCCGGCGTCCGGTTGTCCACGTCGTGGCTGGAACCTGTTGCGTTGATCCGCTTCACCCATTTGTCAAAGGCTGATCCGGTCAAGTCGTACTCACGGACAATCTCGCTTCTGGGCTTGCCGTGATTGAACAGCTCCACCAGTTGCTTCTTCTGTTCTTCGCTGAAGGTCCTCCGCGCTCGTCTTTCTGCCATGGTTTTCTCCTTCCTTTTCCCCCTTGGAAGTATACCATGACCTTATCTTTTCTGTACAGTTTAGTGTAGCCTATCCATTTAACCAACCTTTTCTTATACTCCGCGTCAACAAAAGGCTCTATTTGTAGTCCATAGCGTAACGCTTCAAGCACCGAAGATTTGCCACTTCCTCTTATGCCAATAAAAGTGTTTAGATGCGGGGAAAGTCCAATGTTGCAACCATCCAACTTACCCCCTTGAAAAGCAATTGAACGGATGCGACTGTGTTGAACCGGTACTACTTCTGAAAACACCCGATTTTCATGATCCAAAAGTGCATATTTCAGTGCTGCAAATGACAACTCTCCAAGCTTTATTAGCGATGCACCTTTAGGTTTTCCTATTTCATCAATTTTTTTAGGATCTGAACCATCAAGCAATGCTGGCTTATATCCCAACCATGCATTCAGCTTTGGAATGTTATCGCGAGTGCGCACTTTTTGCATACCAAGTACGCGCTTGCGAAAATACGGTGTACTCGCAAGGGTTTGGATCATCCCACCGTCACATTCTGCCAGCAAGCCGTTATTTTGTTCGACGTGCGCAAAAATGACGAAATAGTCCCGATTATATTTCTCCAGCTCTTCAAATGTTGTTTTGACATCAGTCTGACAACGAGTATTAGCATTTTCTCTATTGCATATGTCTCGAAATACAATACCAAGAAAATTCTCAATATGATTGCTTTCTCCCTCCAGCCACTCATCAGGATTAAACACAATAAGAGTGTGTAGCCCGTTACTACCTTCTTTTATGGAAAGCTCAACACCAGGCAAAATGAAAATATCTCTTTTTTTCGCCTCTTTACGTAACGCCTTATATTCACCTAGATCAAATTTATTGTGATTTGTAATAACGCCAACATGAATGTTCTTCAAATGCATCATATCCACATAATCACTCACGAAGGAATTATGGATACCGGAATATTCAAATTCTTTGTCTTTACATGTGTGCATATGAAAATCTACGAACACGATTTCTGCGCCGTTATCAAACATAAAATCCCTCCTCACATTTACATCAATGGTATTAGCCCATTATCCCAGCAAACAGCTTTTCAATATAATCACTGTTATCCATAAATAATACATGATTAGCATTCCACTCTTCGATGGTTGCGCTTTTATCCGCAAGCTCTGAATACTTCGTCGGAGAAAGGATGAACGATGTCAAAAACACTGACGGTACAGTCAACTTACTCTCAATATCAGCCTTCAAACGGCTATACAGACGGACTTTGCTGGTAGATATTGATTCTCGCCCCATTCCATGCGGATCGATGAAGGTAATATATTGCTTGCTGTCCGCAATCAGCCACAGGATAAAGTCCGGGTAAAATCCCGCATCATCAAAAAATCCAACACCTTCTTTACTGCGATTGCGGATTAAGTATAGTTCTTTATCCGAAAAGAAAGCAGTATGAGCAGTGATATGTTTTTGAAGAGCTTTAATAAATTTTAACTCATCCTCGTTTAGTGCGACGGGAGATATCCCTATCTCCAAGTTCCCCTTCGCCAAATACAGAAGAGGGTTATATAAGTGCAATGGAACGCTGATTGCTTCTATATCTCCTTGACGCGGAATAGCGAAGGTTGGCAATCTTTTTTCTTTCTTCGCCTTCTTGACTTCATCAATTATCTGACGAAGCCATAATATTGCAGTCTCATTTTCACTTGTGTCATCAATGCTGATGCTATACTCATCCTTTTCTTCGTTCATGAAATTCTCGTTGCTGTCATCCATAGGAACGAGGTCATATCCAACCACCTGTGATTCCCACCGATTTTGCTGTGCATAATAAAATCTGTCGAAATATTTCGTAAGCAAAGCTATGGCTATTCTTTCAAAACGCTTATAATCCTCAAAACTCCGCACAACAAGCTCATCCTCTGGGATGAGGAGCTTGTACCATTGGTTGTTTTGAAGCAAATCTCTCAAATCCTGTCGAGTGATATTTACATTGTGCCGTGCCTTTTCAGTCTTGTATCTTTGTAGCTCGGAGTAAATTGCATCGTAGTCTAAAAAAGAAAGATGTCCCTGGCGAAGCACAGTCACATTTTTTGTGACCTCGCCTGCACTCCGCTTTTGCGAGGATTCAAACTGAACCTTTGAATAACAGTCAAGTGTGATCACGGGCAAACCTGATTCATAGCGCAAGAAGGGCTTTGCTGCGGCTTTCTTAAAATCCGCGTCGCCCTTTACACGCAAAGAATAAAGCCCCCTATTTTTATATTCTTTATTTCGAATCACAGGCATTTTCAAGGTTAGAGGCTGACCCTTTTCACTCGGAACGCCCTCAGCCTCGAGGAACTCTTTGAATTGTCTCATGTAGTCTGCACGGACACCGAGTATATTGAGAGTTTCTAAAATGCCGATATGCTCCGGCACTACAGTCTCCGGAAAATCCTTTTTATAAAAATTGCTCCGTTTCAGCGACATTCCACGGCCCTTCAAGCGCACACCTCGACCGAAAAGCTGAATGATTTCGCTGCCTTCACTGCGCCCAACATTCATAAGCCCCATCGTTGATACGCGCCAACAGTTCCATCCTTCGGTGAATTTTTTTGAGCCGATAAGTAGATTGATTGTTGACTTCGGCTTTGTAATGCCTTGGAACAGCGAATCAGAAAAATCGATAGAATCGGTATTGAAGCCGTTCTCCGTGCATAGGTTCAGAAGCGCCGAATCGTCGCCAACGTTAATAACGCCGAATGGTTCGTTTTCACCAAGACGCAGTCGGATCTCGCCGCTGATGCCTCTAAGATTCTCGATGTGAAGGGTAGCTCCCACCGCAGCACAGTTAAATACGGTTTTCAAAATATCCACATACATCGCTGCCGGAGCTATGCCGGTCGCTGTAAGATACGGGAAGGTGTTTCTAAATATATCCCGGTTCCTGCTATCGAGCAGACCTGTATTACCGGAAAGAATACGTTCAATATTTGATGTAGAAGCTGCTGTGTTCGTGATAAAGTCTCTAAAGAATAACAGAATATCCACCACATCAGATACTTTACGCCCGCGTTCGGTGCGCACGGCATTGACGCTCGCACCAACAAATACGAACAGGGGATTTTCAACATTGAAAAGCGCATATTCGCTTTCTTGTGAAAGGTACAGTCTTTTCTGTTGATAATACGACATTAAGCAAGCGGTTAGATAAACATTGCGTTTCATCTCATCGCTGTCGTCTGGCAGGTTAATGATATTGTAATCTTTACCGTAGCCGTCGCCATAGAAAAACTTATAGGAATAATCAAAGATGATGCATTTGGCATAACGCTCGGCAAGTGACTTATCACTTGAGGCTGCAATTGCTTGTCCAAAAGTTGCAGAATACTCAAAGGAAAAGCCGTGAGAGCATAGCTCGTCCCTGTATTTTTGCCACTTGCCATCTTTGCCGGAGGAAGAACCACGATGTCCTTCGTCCACAAATACAACGTTACGGCTGCCGAAACGCTTAACAGAGACTATGGTGTCTTGATCCTTGTCACCCAACTTCGTATTTTCAAGCACACTGATTTCATTGGTGTTCTGCGTCCAGCGACTGGATAATTTATCATAAATCCTCGCGGAAATTCCCGAATCGGCATAATCCTCAATATGCTGGAGTGACAAGCCTTCCTTAGGCGTAAGTAAAATGTATGTAGCATCGTCCGGCAGTTTTCCGTCGGAGTAGTGCAAGTACTGATGATAATTGATATGCATGATGAGCGTCTTACCGCTGCCTGTGGCATTCCACACAGCGATTTTATTGAGATCGCTCTCCACATACGGCTCATATGCATCATTTGGATACTGGGCGTTAAAATCGGCAACATACGAATTCAAGCCGTCAATCAAACCCTGACGGTTATTAAAATATTCGTCCAGGTAGTATTCTACAAAAAGCAGCGACAGATATTGAAAGTACTTCAAAACCATCGGTTCATCGCGCTTATCGTTAATTTTTCGCATATGAGAGACAATGTTCAGGTCATAGCGGGCGAGCGATTCCTCACTTATCGCAAACTTGCCACCGAACTGTGTTATCAACTGTTTATAAAAACCCGTGACACCTTCACCGTCGATTTCTTCCAGCGACGGCTTTTTCATATTTGCGGAAAGCTCACGTAAATTATCAACGCCAAACTGCGCCAATAGGTAACGGTTCAATATGAGCTTTTGATAAAATTTTAGCTGCGGCTCGTTAGCCGTTGTTCTTCTTCTTGCCATTGTGCCGCCTCCTTATTCCACGTCCTCGAACATACGCTTTTTCATTTCCTCATCGATGAGAACGACCTGCCAGCTTTCACCGTTGCTACGCAGGTTTAAAAGATTGTTGTCGCAGTTAACATATATCCGCTTGAAACTCCGTGCGTTCGGAAGCGAGAGGAAATAGGAATCGAGCGCCGCATTATCCTTCTCGATGTCGCCTGTCATTTCACGCCAGATAACTAGTGTCTTATCACTACTCGGCGTAGTCCCTTCAACAGCCTTGAATTTATAAGTGTCTCCGGCTTTTAGCGCAGCGGAAACCGCGCCGTATTCACCCGTAGCAAAATCAGCATCATAGGATACTAACGCATGGCTTTTTTTGACTGCAAGCCCAAGCAGGTAGTTAAAGGTCTCCACAAGGTCGACGGTGCGCTCCGCGCTTTCAAGATTGCAGGTAATGTTCATTTTATAGCTGAATGGCTTATCCAGCTTTTCGACATTCAGCAGGCTGGCACTGCCCGTGGCCTCGGCGCCGAGCATATAGGAAAGAATATAGCCTTCCCGTACATCGGCAAGCAAATTATAATTGCCACCACTGAGAACGATGTTGTCTAACGCGTCTTCATAAGATTCAAGACGCAGGTATTTGAAGGCGTGAGAGCTACCCTTGCGAGAGACGGGCTTGCCTTTTTTCCATCCGGCAACACCATCGACGTCGTCAGAATAAACAGCTTTGATAACACGCGGTTTCGTTGCCGTATCAAAATGATTGCCCATTTCTGCAAGAATGTACTTTCTTATTCCATTGTCTTCATTGTTGAGTCTGATTATTGCATGACCAGTAGTACCAGAGCCAGCGAAAAAATCAAATGCTATTCCAGAGTCATTATCAGATAACGATGCCTTTACACAATCAATAACAGTATAAATAGACTTTGGATAATCAAACGGAATATACATGGCTGTCAGAAGCGCAGACCCGTAGCTATTTGCGGAATACTTTTTTTCTGTCCATGTCGTCTTATAGCGAAAGACAGATTTACTGCGCATTATGTCTATGTCGCCTTGTCGTACATCACCTTTGACCCATAGTTGGTCGAGAATCCCTTCAACGGTACCACGTTCAAATACCCATTTCTTTTCAACACCGTTATTATCTATTGGGTATACAGCGATCGTACTATCATCTATTGTGATACAACGTGATGCTGGATGGTAGTCATCTGGTGACACATCACCAAAGCCAACAATCTCATTATTTTTCACATAAATAGGGTAAAAACAATTTGCAGCATCTGTACGCAAATTACTATTACCTGAATTATCTCTGAATGTACGCACATCTGTGCCGCTTTCATCGCGGGTTTCTTTCCCAATAACTGGATAGGCTACACTAAACTGTACAGAAAAGATAAGGTCATGGTATACTTCCAAGGGGGAAAAGGAAGGAGAAAACCATGGCAGAAAGACGAGCGCGGAGGACCTTCAGCGAAGAACAGAAGAAGCAACTGGTGGAGCTGTTCAATCACGGCAAGCCCAGAAGCGAGATTGTCCGTGAGTACGACTTGACCGGATCAGCCTTTGACAAATGGGTGAAGCGGATCAACGCAACAGGTTCCAGCCACGACGTGGACAACCGGACGCCGGAGGAGCATGAACTTCTGCGGCTCAGGAAAGAGAATCAGCAGCTGCGGATGGAAAACGACGTATTAAAGCAAGCGGCGCTGATATTCGCACGAAAGTAGTTGTGATACGAGCCAATGCCCACAAGTACTCAATATCAGCGCTGTGCCGGTGTCTGGGCATTGCGCGAAGCACTTACTATTATGAATGTCGCGGTAGAGAAGACGAAAGCGCTCTGGAAGAGGCGGTTCAGACTGCGTATGACGAGAACCGCCGCGTATACGGTCAGCGGAAACTGAAGCGTGTACTATTTCGAAAAGGCTGGACGATTTCCCGGCGCAAGATCGGGCGGATCATGAAAAAGCGCGGGCTTGTGTCTGCTTATACCCGAAAGAAGTACCGCGTCCATGCTGTCAAGAGCAATGAAGCGGATATCCCCAACCTTCTTGACCGGGATTTCAACAATCAGGCGCCAGGGGCCTGTGTGGTCAGCGATCTGTCGTATGTCATGGTTGGCGCGAAATGGGCGTATATCTGCATCCTTCTTGACCTCGGTGCCCGTGAGATCATCGGATACAGCGCGGGTGCGCACAAAAACGCCGATCTGGTACACAAGGCCTTTTCAACGGTGAAAGGGAGCCTCTTCGCCATCCAGATGTTCCACACCGACAGGGGCAGCGAGTTCGACAACGCCCTGATCGACGAATTGCTCGACAGCTTCCAGATCAGCCGCTCCTTGAGCATGAAGGGGTGCCCCTACGACAACGCGGTAGCGGAGTCAACGTTCAAGATGATCAAGGCGGAGTTCGTTTACTCCCGGCGCTTTGACACGCTCGAGCAGTTGCAGCGAGAACTGGCGGACTATGTGCACTGGTTCAACAACATCCGCCTGCACGGTACGCTGGGATACCTGTCACCGACCGAATTTAAGAAAACCTGCACCTTATAATTTCTGTCCGATTTAGGGTTGACAATCCAAACATCCTTTAAATCGCTATAAATAAAATAAGCGAATTCATTTGTAAATGAAAAATTATCACCTTGCTGACCTGATGGGTTATGTACAACAGTAACTGCTGTTATCTGTTTTGATGGGAAAATTAAACGTAATAACTCTCCAAGGCGTGTTTGCTCAACCTCATCGATAGCTATGGTTACTACGCTATCCTCTTTTAACAAAGACGACACAGCGGACAATCTATTTTCCATAAGGCTTAACCAAGAAGCATGCTTAAAAGTGTTTTTATACAATATTTCACTTGACTTTGCGTTATATGGGGGATCTATGTATATGCATTTTACTTGATTGTGGTATTTTTCATGCAATAGGCGTATAGCTTGCAAATTTTCGCTATGTATCATAAGCCCATCAAGTTTTTCATCCAATCCATCAATGCTGGCAACAAGCTGTTCTTTAAACTCCGTGCTGAAAAAAGCTGTGTCCAATACAAGGAAAGGATTTGCTTTCAAAAATTCCACGGTTAGTGGAACGGAGTATGCTAGTTGGGTCAAATCACCTTCAATCTCATTAATGGCAAATAGACGCACCCATTCCTCACGCTGTGCTTCATTGGCGACGATTTCGGGATACATTGCCTCCGGCACGCGGTCGAGCGTAATACAGTAATTCGTCTCGACCACGAATTTCTTTTTCAGGTACAGTTTCTTCTGGAAATCCTCAATCTGCGCGAGAAAAGTGATAATCTTTCGCGCAATATTACGAATGACCTTTGCTTTTGTCAGATATTCCTTGGTTTTTGCATCATCCTGCTCATCAATGTCGTCAAGGTAAATCACATCATTCTTGATGTAGAAATCAAGCTCGCGGCGCAAGAATTTACCTAAATCCTTATGTATGAAGTAGTCAAAGGTGTTACGTGCTGTATAGCGGTTTAGTTGGCGCTCAAGCAATGTCTTATTGTCAGTAAACGTCATAATGGAGGCAAACGGAAGATATTCTGGTTGTGTCTGCACAACAGCAAACGCTTCTACAATTTCTGATATGTGCTTTGCTTGCGCTGTTTTAGCACTATACTCCGAAGCTTTGTATTCAACATAAATGTACAGAACGCCGTCGATGACCTCCAACGGCTTATCAGTATGAAGTTGGAAGAAGCGCTTTTCGTCTGCTTTCTTGTTGTCCCGCTCGGTTTCAGCCTCGATGAGCTTGAAACGGACTGTGTTACCGTACATTGTTTTAAAGGTATAATCTTTAAAATACTCGCTAGTCTTAACATAATACTGATCGGCATTTGCCCAATGCAGTTTGACTTCCTCACCTTCATAAGGAATGGCATACACGCCATCCTTGTAGCGACGTTGAGAAATAAAATCCCCATCGTCGTAATAGCGCGAGAAGAAATTTGTCAGGTGGTTATAAATATCGGCTTCAATAGCGGTAATATCAACGCTTCCCGCAAGTGATTTTTTCTGTTCTTCATATGCGGCAATTGCGGAGGCCTTAATAGCTTCGGGCAATGATCCGCTTTTTGTTTCTGCAATTTGCCTGTCAATTTCTGCAATGCTGGCTGTAGTATCTAAGGCAGCAAGCGCGTTCAAGCCCGTTGATATTTGAGCGGGTAATTCTTCTTCAATGAATCTGTTGACCTCGTCTCGTTTCATACGCATAATGCGATAAATGCCAAAATCGAGATCTGCCTGGTCAAATTGGAATATCTCACGAAGGATGTTCAATAATTTTTTTTGATTTTCGGTCATTTTATATTACCTTCCTCTCTACCATCTGTGGCAGGGACATGCTCTGGCACGATTTCCATGATATCGCTTATATCGCACTGCAGAGCGACACAGACTTTTTGAAGAATCTCTGTGTTGACATTTTCGTTCTTTCCAAGCTTAGTAATAGAAGTTGAACTAATACCAGCAGCTTGTTGCAGGTCTTTTTTCTTCATATCTCGATCAATCAGCAATTTCCAAAGCTTTTTATAACTGATAGCCATTTATGTTCACCTCAATAACGGAATTCATAAAGATACAATAACACAAGATGACCGCAGATTCAATTCAAAAAACCGTATCCGCTTGATTCGCAACCGAGAACGATTGATTGTGAAATAACCGGTCTATTGTACTGTGCTTTTATTCATCCGGTCGCGGCCGTTGATGTAAGAGTTGACAAAGATAAGGCTTAATCTTGGTAATAAAAAGATCTCGTATTGATTAAAAAACAACACTCTGCTCGTGCGAGCATCGGAATTTCTTCTCTACGCACTCTTCCGTTCCACAAACCACCGGCCAATATTGTTTCCAGTCAGATTGGAACTCCGTTCAAAAAACAGATAGCTCTTGTGACCGCGTACTTCTATGGTATACCGATCTCCCTGACCTCCCGCTTTCATCGCAGCCGCTTGTTGGATATCTATCACCCGGTCTATGGTGTATTTCTCACCATCCTCCCAGATCAGTTCCCTGGGGAGCATGAGTCCATCGGGATTGAAGTCGGCGTTTACCTGCACGTACACTTTAACATCCATCATCAGACACCATCATCGTCAATGGGGATGATCGTTCTGTTCATCCGCTCAACGGGCTGCAACCATCCCTTATCCATGAGGTTATGCACATGAACATGGATGGTCGATACCGAATGCAATCCGACACCGGCAGCAATATCGCGCATACTGGGAGAGAAGCGTTTTTCTTTCCTGTATTCGAGTATATAGCTATAAACATCCTGTTCGCGTTTTGTCATTTTCCTCTTTTCCAATTCAACACGCCCCTTTCCAATAAATATAGTACCGCTTGAATTATCTCATATCTGATGTCCCCGCAAACGGGCTTAGCACCTCGGATATATCACTTTTCCATATATCCGTGTTTCATTGTATTCTTTAATGGCGATCGGAGCGTACTTTTCGTTGTGAGACACGAGAAACACTCCTTTTTCCGTCTGCCGGTATTCTTTCACATACGCATTCCCGTCGAGGTAGAAGATGCCGACTTCGCCGTTTTCGAGAGTGGGCTGCATTTGAACCCATACCGCCTGCCCGTCCTCTAAAGTGGGCTGCATTGAGTCGCCGCAAATATGCAGACCGAAGGTGGCGCTGTCCGGAACGTTATCCGGCACTTCGACCATCTCATAAGAATCGCTGTCGAGGAACTGACCTGTACCGGCAGAAGCACCAATATCGTACATCGGAGCCGTGCGTCTGCGGAACGGGATTACCCTTCCTTCCAGCTTTACGGGCGCATACAGCCCACTTGCGACTAGCAGTTTTTTGTATTCTGCCAGTTTCTCCATGCCCTGACGGTTGATTGCATATTCCAAGTCGGACAAATCACCATTTGCAAAGACAGCGTGCACGTCCTTAACACCGTAAATGTCGCACAAGCCTATAAACTGGTCGATGGTCGGATTGTTAATGCCGGTCTCCCAGCGGCTGACTTGTGTTTTTGTTGTCGGTACACCCGCCTTATTGAGCTTATCAGCTATATCCTGCTGCAGGTAATCGTGCTTCCTGCGTAACGCACGAAGGGTATCGCTGTATTTCTTATCCATTCCATCACACCTCCCGTATCACATATTCTACTATGGCCAAGACAGAAAATCAATGGAAAATTGCAAATACGAACACTTGTTGGATTATATGAAGTTCTTAATCGTGATTTAATATGGACGAGAGGAGGGATGCGACGATGAACGCAATCCTGCACAGCGACCTAAACAGTTTTTATGCGTCAGTGGAGATGATGCTCGATCCGGCCTTGAAAGGGAAAGCCGTAGCGGTGTGCGGCAGCACCGAGGACAGGCACGGAATCGTACTCGCAAAATCAGAACTGGCGAAGAAAGCAGGTGTGAAAACCGGCATGGTCACGTGGGAGGCAAAACAGAAGTGCCCGGGTCTTATCGTCCTTCCTCCCCAGTACGAGCAGTACCTGAAGTATTCCAGGCTGACAAGAGAAATCTACCTTAGGTTTACCGACCAGGTGGAGCCTTTCGGCATGGACGAATGCTGGCTGGACGTCACGGGCAGTCAGAAAGCATTCGGCAGCGGCTTCGAGATTGCGGAAGAGATCAGAAAAATCGTTCGTGAAGAACTAGGACTTACCGTGAGCATCGGTGTCAGCTTCAACAAGATCTTCGCCAAACTTGGGAGCGATATGAAAAAGCCTGACGCTATCACGGTCATTGAGGAGGCGGATTATCAAACTAAGGTGTGGCCACTTCCTGCTTCTGACCTTTTGTATGTAGGGTCGGCAACGAAAAAAAGCTGGAGCGATACGGAATCCTGACCATCGGAGATATCGCGAAAGCCCGGCCAGAATTCCTGAAAACGCTGCTGGGGGTCAACGGCATTATGCTCTGGCGGTTCGCGAACGGGACAGACCAGTCGCGCGTCATGCGAACAGATTACGTATCGCCCGTGAAATCTATCGGCCATGGCATCACCTGCGTCGCTGATCTTGAAAATAATGAGGAGGTTTGGAAGGTCATGCTGGAACTGTCGCAGGATATCGGGCACCGGCTGCGTGTGCACGAATTATCCGCAAAAGGCGTCCAGATCACTGTAAAGGACGACGGGCTTACGCACAAACAGTATCAGGCACAGATGCCCTTTCCCACGCAAAGCCCGATGGAGATCGCCTTGAAAGCCCGCAGTCTGTTTGAGGGTAATTATCGCTGGATGCAAAACGTCCGCGCTATAACGATACGGGCAATCAACCTTGTTTCCGGCACGTTGCCGCAGCAATTGGATCTGTTCGATGATGCGGTCAAACGCGAGAGGCGCGACCGGCTGGAAGATACCGTTGAAAAAATCAGAATGCGGTTTGGTAATAGAGCGATCTATTCGGCGTCGCTCATGGGCGATATCAAGATGCCGGGTCGAGGTGTAAACGAGGTTGTTATGCCGGGAATGATGTACACATAGAGGAGGATACCTGATGGCACATACTTTTTCCGTTCCTAACGGAAAAATCAATAAAGATCGAAAGAAAAAAGCTCTGCTCTGCCCCAAATGCGGTAGAGGGCGGCTTATTGACGAAAACGCTCGTATCAAATCGGAGGTGCGCGTTGTAGATGATGACACATGGCCTGCCGATTACTACGCAAAATGCGTTGTCTGTAAAGCACAGATCGGCGTAAGAAAAATCGAATAGGTATTGCTTCGTACAGAGCGCGATGCAACCGGCTTGACCGGTATTAAATAATGACATACGAGCCTGACAAGTAGCTGAAAAGCTATGAGTCAGGCTCATTTTTTATCCTCAGCTGCTTGTTCAGGCTCCGGAAGGAGCTATGAGCAATGAAAATCACATGGAGCTTTGCAGACGGAACCACCTCTGAGGTCGAGGTCAACGAGGAGCTTGGCAACTACATCACCGCATCACGGCGGGAGGAAGCCAGCGCCGCACGCAAGAATCGCCGCCACTGCTACTCTCTGGACGCAATCGTTTATGAGGGCAAGGAGTACGGGACAGGCATCACCCCCGAGGATGAATTGGAAGCGGATGCTCAGAACAAACGCATCCATGACGCGTTCTCTCACCTCACCGAAAAGCAGCAAGCACGGCTGCTGATGCTGGCCGACGGCCTTTCATGCCATGAAATCGCCCGGCGGGAGGGCACGAATTTCAAGACGGTCTATGAATCTATTGAGGCCGGAAAAAAGAAATTCAAGAAGTTCTTCTGAACACCCCATCAAAACACCCGTTTTTTGTCCGTATACCGAGGGACACAACAAACCGTCCCTCGGAAAGGACGAAAAGAAAAGCATGAAGCACAATCTTTGCATCAGTGTTTCCAAAACGCCAAAGGACGGCGGCATCGTCAGGTGCCAGCGGCGTACCATCCGGGAACGATTGCTCCGCTACCTGCTTGGTGAAAAGCGCAGCGTAACGGTGATCGTTCCCGGAGACACCGTGGAATGTGTATCCATCACGGAATTGCCGGATGGAGGTGATACTGCCGATGAAATCTGACAACGCGCCATTGCTGCCTATGCCCATCAAAGCAACGCCCTACGCGCATCAGGTCACTGCATTCCATTTCGTCTGCAGCAAGTTCGGTCTTCTGCCGGGCGCTGCGCATTCATCCAGCGGCTGCGGGGCGGCATTGCTTATGGAAATGGGAACAGGGAAAACGCTCCCTTCCATCGCCGTGGCTGGTGCGCTATATAACGCTGGCCGCATCCGCAGGATGCTTGTGGTTGCCCCACTCTCCATAGTCGGTGTGTGGGATGAGGAGTTTGGCAAGTTTGCCGATTTCGACTACACCCTCGCTGTTCTTAAAGGCAGTGGCGCGAAGAAACTCGATACCCTCCGGCACATGACGGGGCAACCCCTGCAGGTGGTCGTTGTGAACTATGAATCCGCGTGGCGGCTGGAGAAAGAGCTGGCAGCGTGGAAGCCCGATCTCGTCATCGCTGACGAGGGGCACAAGATTAAGACGCATAACATCTCCGCTTCGAAGGCGATGCACCGGCTGGGCGCGGCAGCCAAATACCGTCTACTGCTGACCGGAACACCCGTGACCAATAAGGCCATAGATGTCTTCTCGCAGTATAAGTTTCTCGATCCGCGCATCTTCGGTCAGAGCTTTTATAGCTTCCGCAACACCTTCTTTTTCATGACCGGCTACGGCAACCACACGCCAGTCCTGAAGAAAAGCATGGAAGATGAGCTCACCAGACGCATGCACTCCATCGCGTTTCGCGCCACAAAGGCGGAGTGCTTGGACTTGCCCTCCACAACCGATATCGTCCGCAAAGTGGAGTTGGAGCCGAGAGCGATGAAACTGTACCAGAGCCTGGTCAAGGAGAGCTATGCCGAACTGTCGGATGGCGAGGTCACCATACCAACGTACTGACGAAGCTCCTGCGGCTGTCCCAGCTCACCGGCGGGTTTATTGGCAGCGACGAAAGCAGCGCCGCCCAGCCGGTCAGCACGGCGAAGTTGGATGTGTTGGAGGACATTATGGATTCGGCCTTGGAGGAAGGCAAAAAGCTGGTTATCATTGCCCGCTTCGTGGCGGAGCTAGACGCCATCTGCCAACTTCTCGAAAAGAAGCGCGTCAACTATTCCCTCATCAAGGGCGGCGTCAAAGACCGCGACGAGCAAATAGCGCGGTTTCAGAATGACCCGGACGTGCCCATTTTCATCGGGCAGATCGCCACGGCAGGATTGGGCATCACACTCACGGCGGCAAGCACCATGGTCTTCTACTCGCTGGATTACAGCATGTCGAACTTCGAGCAGTGCAAAGCGCGGATCCATCGCGCCGGTCAGCGCATGCCCTGCACCTATATCTATTTGGCCGCTGCCGGTACCGTGGACGAAAAAGTGCTCAAGGCATTGAAGAGCAAGGCCAACCTCGCCAAAGCGCTGGTCGACGACTACCGCTACGGCAACAACCCATTCATGTAAAGGAGATCCCACGATGCACAATCCCGAAATGATGTTTGAACTCGCGGATCGGCTCAAAGCCCTGCGAGATGAGAAAAAAGAACTGGAGCAGCACCTCAAAGACGTGAACGCGAAGCTTGACGAGGCCGATGCAGCACTAGCCCAGATCATGACCGATACGGAGACGCAGAACTTCACCCGCTCCGGTACCCTGTTTTGCCTTACCAACACCGTCCGGGCATCGGCAACCGCCGACCGCAAAGACAAGCTGTTCGAGGCGCTCCGCGCTGAAGGGCATGGCGGCTTGATCTATGAGACCGTCAATGCCAACTCGCTCTCCGCTTTTGTCAAGGAACAGATTGCAGAGAACGATGAGACGCTGCCCAGCTGGCTCGAAGGGCTGGTCAACGTATTCGAAAAAACGACCGTGGGCGTCCGCAAGGCTGCCCGCTAATATGAAAGGATGGAACAACACGATGAAAAACAATGAAAACACGGCGCTTGCCACCACCAACAGCGCATTTCTGGCACTGAAGGACTTCAATTTGAACGACGCGCTTTCCGAGGAGCTCACCGGCCTTTCCGGCAGCTTTGAGCGCATCAAAATCCCCGCTGGCGGCATGACGGTATTCGAGATCCCCGGCGAGAACCCCGATTCGCCTGAAACGGTCAAAGAGTTTTCGGCGGTCATCCTATATCACCACCCGCTCAACGCCTATTACACGGACAAGTATACTGGCGGCTCCAATCCCCCCGATTGCGGCAGCTTCGACGGAGTGATCGGCACCGGCACCCCCGGCGGCGAGTGCGCCAAGTGTCCATATAACCAATTCGGCTCCGGCGACAACGGCGCGAAAGCCTGCAAGAACCGCCGCCGCATCTACCTGCTGCGCGAGGGTGAGATCTTCCCGCTGATCCTTTCGCTGCCAACCGGATCACTCAAGGATTTCAGCCGCTACATCATGCGGCTGCTCACCAAGGGCAAGAAGTCCAACGCCGTCGTCACCAAGTTCACGCTGAAGAAGGCCACCAACAACAATGGCATCGCGTACTCGCAGGCGCAGTTTTCGGTGGATCGCGCCCTGACCGACGAAGAATACGCGCTTATCTGCGGGCTGACCGAACAGGTCAAAGCGTTCTCTCTTCGCGTCGGCCATGATACGGAATCGACCGTAGATGTCCCCGCCAATGTGGATCCTGAAACCGGCGAGATCATTGAGCCGCTTGCGTAAAGACAACAGCCGCAGCCGGGCGGAGCTTATCCGCCCGGCCAAGCGGCGGATTGGAGTTAGTATGAATTACAACATTGTATATACAGTCGGCGCGGTACGCGAATACATCGGGCGTGCGGATACAATTGCATTCGACTTCGAAACTGCACCCGATGATGCTTGGCGCGATGAGCCAAAGGCGGCGCTGGACGCGCACAAGGCACACATCGTCGGCATCAGCCTCTCTGTCGCAGAGGGCAGCGCCATATATATCCCGATGGCACATAGGGTCGGCAGGAATGTGGTCGACCCCGACGGTGTCATGGAATACCTGCGCAAAGCGGTGTTTGAAAACCCCGGTGTGGTCAAGGTGGCGCACAACCTCGCCTTTGAAGCGATGTTCCTGTACGCGCTGGGCATTGTCGTATGCCAGCCTTGCTACGACACCATCGCGGCGGCGCAGTTGACGCTCAAGAGCAAGTTTGAGTTTCGCAATCTGTCGGACAGCGGCCTAAAGCTGATGGCGACATCGCTTTTTGGCGCGGATATGCCAGACTTCAGTACGGTCACGGCAGGCCGTCATTTTGACGAGATGGATCCTGCCGATCATGAAACCCTGCGCTACGCCTGTGCCGACAGCGATTACACCCTGCGTCTGTATCATAAATTCAACGCTTGGTTTGCCAAGAACCTGCCCCGCCACAGAGCCATTGTGGAGCAGGTCGAATCCCCCACGGCGGTTTACTGCGGCATGATGAAATATAACGGTGTGCCGATGAATGTAGCGGCAATGCGCGAAAGACAAAAGGAAGCGCAAGAAAAGCTGGTGAAGCTCCGCGCCGAAATCGACGGCATGACCGGCGGTGTGGATATCGGCGCAAACGCCTCGACATCTGCGTTCAAGAAGTATCTCTTTGGCGATCTTGGTCTGCCGGTATTAAAAACGACAGAGAAGCGTCAGGAAGCGGCGGACGACGAGACGATGATACTGCTCACCGAGTATTGCAGAGAAAAGCGTCCGGAGCTTATCCGTCTGTTTGAGCTGGTGCAGGAGTACCGCAAGTGGGGCAAGCTCAAAAGCACCTACATCGATGGATACCTATCGCACATCAATGCCGCGACGGGGCGCATCCATCCCAACCTGATGCCGCTGGGCACCGCGACGGGGCGTTTCGCCTCGCGGAACCCCAACCTGCAAAACTGCCCCCGCAAAGACAACGACCCGGTCGGCGTGCGCAGCTTTATCATCGCACCGACGGGCAAGACGCTCTTGTCGCTGGATTTCTCACAGATCGAGCTTCGCGTTGGCGCCTTCTACTGCCGCGATGAAAAAATGCTCGAAACCTATCGCAAAGGCGGCGACATTCACGCCCAGACCATGAGTGTCATATACAACATCCCCTTTGACGAAGCGCTGGACAGGGAAGCTCCGCATTATAAGGAGCGCCGCACTATAGCGAAGAACTGCAACTTCGGCGTGTTCTATGGCTTGTTCGCAGCAGGGCTGCAACGGACGCTGCGATTCAAGGCCGGGCTGGACGTGTCCAAGCAGGACTGCGAGAACATCATCAGCAATCTGAAAGCGGGCTACCCCGGCCTGACGCTCTGGCAGGATGAAACAAAAAAGCGAGCCGCCATTACGCTGCATACGGAGACCTGGCTCGGGCGGCGCAGGTATATCATCGGCATATTGTCCGAGGATTGGGGCAAGCGTTCCTTTGCAGAGCGCTGCGCGATGAACACGCCGATTCAAGGCACCGCCGCAGATATTCTCAAGCTGGCGATGGGACGTATTGTCGCGGGCATAAAAGCACGTCCGTGGCTGAAGCCATTGTTACAAATCCACGATGAGCTGGTGTTTGAAATCCCTGCGGACAAGCTCGACGAGGCGGTCGCATTCGTCAAGGACTGCATGCAAGCGCAGCCTTTTCCGGAGTTTGATGTGCCGATTATCGCGGAGGCCGCATATGGCGTGAGCTTCGGTGAGCTGAAGGAAATGGGGTGAGCTCGTGAAAGTGAATTTATACAATTCTGAAGGTTATCTCGACCCGACCGCCCATGACGCGATCGTCAATGTCCTCAAGGAGCAGCGCAAGCGCCCGTATATGCCCAAGGTGTTCATCTCATCGCCCTTTGCCGGGGATCTACAGCGGAACATCAAAAATGCTCGCCGCTATTGTGCCTTTGCTGTACGGTCAGGCTATATCCCCTTCGCACCGCATCTATTCTATCCGCAATTCCTGTCGGACGGCAACACGGAGCAACGCGAGCTTGGCCTGTTCATGGGCATGGTTTTTCTGGACGGTTGCAAAGAGGTGTGGGTGTTCGGTGAACGTATATCGTCTGGCATGCAGCGGGAGATTGACCGCGCCGAGAAGCGCGGCATCCCCATCCGATTTTTCAACGACCAATGTGAGGAGGTGTCGCCAAAGTGATCTATCCGCAGGAACTGATGGAGCGAAAACAATGGGTCAACTGGCGGCTCATCCCCGATAAAGACGGTGGCAAGGATAAAAAAGTACCGTTTAACCCCATTACGGGCAAGGGCGCGGCGTCCAACAATCCAAACACATGGACGGATTACGCTACTGCCGTCGATGCGGTGGAGCGATACGGTTTTTCCGGATTGGGGTTCATGTTTGCAAAGGACGGCGGCCTTGTGGGCGTGGACATTGACCATTGCTATGACCCCGAAACAAAGACATTCAACGATACCGCCAAGTCCATCATGGCGAGGCAGCCAACCTATATGGAGTTCTCCCCCTCCGGTACAGGCGTGCATCTTTTCTTCAAAGGCAAGATGCCCGGCACCGGCAACAAGAATTCCAAGACCGGCGTGGAGATGTACGAGCATACCCGCTATTTCACCATGACGGGCAAGAAGCTGGATGGCGCGACGGATACCATCGCCCAAGATAACGGAGCCTTGCAATGGATCCACGAGACATATATCCGTGCACCCAAAAAACAACGGAGAAAGCGGCAAAAGAACGCGTCCATTCAGCTGGCCGACGACGACCTTCTGGAGCTTGCCCAAAGCGCGGAAAACGGCGAGTCCTTTACAAAGCTGTGGGAAGGGAACTGGCAGGATGCCTACGCCAGCCAGTCCGAAGCGGACATGGCGCTGTGCTGCAGGCTGGCCTTTTGGTCGGGCAGGGATAAGCAGCAGATGGACAGGCTGTTTCGGCAAAGCGGGCTGTTCCGGGAAAAGTGGGATACGCGACACCATGCCAGCGGCGCGACTTATGGCGAAGAAACGCTAGACAAGGCCTGTGAGTTGACCGCAGAAACATATGCGCCCGGCGGGAGTGCGCCGGTCTATGAGTACAAAGGGCAGTACTTCCGCACCAAGGGCGAAAACACCTATCCCATCACGAACTTTGTGTTTGTGCCGGTGGAGATGATCGTCGCGGAGGACGAAACGCAGCTCACGGCAAATCTGGTTACCGTGCGCGGCGAAACCTATCCCCTGACGTTTATGACCACCGACTTCGCCAACCAACAGCGGTTCAAGAATACGCTCAATCAGCGCACCATCGCCCTTAGCTACACCGGATCGGATGGAGATTTGGAACTGCTCAAAGCCTATGTTTCCGAGCTTGACTGGCCGATGAAAACCGGCGTCAAGGCAATGGGCATCTACAAGCACGACGGTGGCGCTGTTTTCGTCACGACAGATGGGGCGGTTGGCGCTTCCGGCGCTGCCGTATTCCGACATGATACAGCTTGAAAAATACCGGAGCATTGAGAGCCGGGTACTGGAAGCAAAACCTCTAACAAAAGACCAGCTGCAAAAGCTCGGCGAACGACTCATGACCTATAACGAACCGGCAAAGACCGTGCCCATCCTCGCGTGGATGGCAGGCTGTTTCATTAAAGCGCATCTACGGGAAAGGAGCGTGAAGTTCCCGCATCTTATGCTCATCGGTGAAGCGGGCAGCGGCAAGAGCAACACACTGGAGCGGGTGATCATGCCGGTGTTCTCCCGCTCAAAAATCATCGCGGCCGGGCAGACGACGGCGTTCACGTTGATGAAGGATGCAGCATCCTCCAACACCATCCCGATGGCGCTGGACGAGTTCAAGCCTTCCAAAATCGACAGGTACCGCCTGGACGCCCTGCTGAACCATTTTCGCAACAGCTATGACGGGCAGGAAGGGATCCGTGGCCGCGCCGATCAGAGCGTTGTGAGCTACGCCCTCCTCGCTCCCCTGGTCGTGGCCGGTGAGGAAGCGGCGGATGAAGCGGCAATCCGGGAACGCAGTATAGAGCTGCTGTTTTCCAAGAAGGATTTGAGGCCGGTGGAATACCGCGCCGCATTCGGATGGCTCTGTTCTAACACCGATATGCTCGGCGGTCTTGGACGCAGTTTGTTGAACACCGCGCTGGAAACAAAGACCGCCGATGTGTATGGCTGGTACGAGGAAAGCTTGGGCGCGTTTGCGAAGGAGCTGCCGTCGCGGGTCGTCAACAACCTAGCCTGTATGATGGCAGGCCTGCGGCTGCTAGAAAGGCTGTGTCGAGGGCTTGATCTCACTTGGCACGAGGTGTTTCCGTTCAGTCTGGATGCCTGTGGCAGGTACATTGAATATGCGGCAAAGGAGTATCTGTTGGATGGCGGCACCAGCAACAAAAGCGTCGTGGAACAGACGCTGGAGATCATGTCACGCATGGGGTTGGATCCCAAGAGCGAGTATGCCATTACAGATGACGGTAAGATGCTGGCGCTTTGGCTCAATCATGTCTACGACCGCTATACCAAGTACCGCAAGGATTATGCCATCCTTGGCGAAACCCTGACCTATGCCCAGTTCAAAAAGCAGCTGCAGCACTCAGACTATTTCTTAGAGAGCAATGTGATCAAGCGGCTGGGATCGGATGTGAGAAGGGTCTGGACGCTCAACTATGATCTGCTGAAAACGCGCTGCGATGTCTCTGGCTTTGAGATCACGGAGGTGGAACCCCTATGAGAAGCGGAATCTGTAACCTTTTCGGGCGAATTGTAACCTCGCCACAGGATGATGTTACACAATAAGTTACGCCCCAAACCCGCTATATATCGCACGATTTAGGGTTTTCTTATGAAATGTAACTTTGTAACTTCAAAAATTAAGGGTATACGCGCGAGGCAGTCATCGTATGCGTGTGCGCGTGCATGTGCGCGCGTATATATGCGAACCTCTATATTTCACGGTTACAAGGTTACAAAGGGCAAAAAAGTTACAAGGAGGCAGACTGTGGCTGAAAAAGATCTGGTCGCCAAAATCCTGCGCTATCTCAAGACGGTGCCCAAGTGCTTTGCGTGGAAGGAACATGGCGGCATCTATGGCACGGCAGGTATCCCCGATATCATCGCCTGCATTAACGGACGGTTTTACGCCTTTGAGGTCAAGACCCCGGTCGGCAAGACCACGAAACTGCAAGACGTGACCATCCGCAAAATCCTCGCCTGTGGCGGCACAGCTTTGGTCGTCCGCTCGGTTGATGAGGTGCGAACTGTGATAAACGGCTCCCTGCAATGATTTTGAAAACAACGCATCCGTGCTTTTTATATACACTGCTTACAATGCGGCACCGCTTCTTCGGAAAATATAAATCAGGAGCGTGTCCATATGTACGACAATTATACCAATCTGGCGAACGCCATCGTCCTTCAGGCGGTTAAGGATTATCGCAAAGCGCTGCGTATCCTCTATCGCTATCCCGACCATCGCCTGGTAGAGCACGAGAGTCGGAGCATTGAGCGGTTCTTTCGCTCCAACTGGTTCGGCGTACTGACGCAGATTGACCCGGATATGCTCATCTCCAAGCTTAAAGCGGAGGTGACGGCATGACGGCGAAAGAGTATCTCGGACAGGCATACCGCCTTGATCAGCGCATTAATTCCAAGCTGGAACAGGTCGCTTCCCTCAATGAGCTGGCGACAAAATGTACCTGGGCGCTTACGGGTATGCCACGCAGCCCCAGCCGTAGAACCTCTACGATGGCGGAGGTTGTAGCGAAAATCGTAGACCTACAGACGGAAATCAACCACGACATAGACCGCCTTATTGACTTGAAGCGTGAGATGGTCAAGCTGATCAAGTCGGTGGACAACACGGAATGTCAGACGTTATTGGAACTGCGATATCTGTGCTTCAAGACGTGGGAACAGATCGCGGTGGACATGGGATACACCATCGACAATGTCTATCGCATCCACCGGAAGGCCTTATCTGTGGTATCCGCCCTCCAAAGTGTACAGTGAATTCTACTGTTTTCTACCATGCCCTTTGCGCTATGATAGACTCGTAGCAATAGAATGAGAGACTAGCCTCGCGGGAGCAATCCCTCGGGGCTTTTCTTATGCCCGAATGGAGGTGAGCGAATGCCAAAGAAACCACAGCGCGCCTGTCAGCACCCCGGCTGTCCCAAGTTGACCGACAGTCTTTACTGTGCAGAGCATCAGCAGCAAGCAACGCGCCATTACAATCGTTTTCAGCGCGACCCCGAGAGCAACAAGCGCTATGGCAGAGCCTGGAAGCGCATTCGCGACCGCTACATCAAGGCACACCCGCTGTGTGAACAGTGCGAGAAAGACGGTCGCTTGGCACCAGCCGAAGAAGTGCATCACATCCTCCCGCTCAGTCACGGCGGCACAAATAACACCAGCAATCTCATGGCGCTGTGTAAACCCTGCCACTCGCGCATTACTGCCGAGAGCGGCGACCGGTGGGGGCGCTCGAATCTCTAAAACCTTTTCAAGCGGACAGCGGCGTGGGGTCACGCGTTGAAAATCGCGGTTTCAAACAGGTAATATCCCCCGCCATGATAGGAGTGTGATGTTTATGGCCAAAGACGGCACCAACAGAGGCGGTGCACGACCCGGTTCCGGGCAAAAGAAGAAGCCCATCGCCGATAAAATATTAGATGGAAACCCCGGGCACCGCAGGCTAACCATCATGGAGTTTACCGACACGGCGAACCTCACTGGAGAGAGGATGCCAGAACCTCGGGATTATATGTCGGCAAAGCAGAAAGACGGTTCGACGACGCTGGCGGTCGATGTGTTTCAACACACATGGTCGTGGCTGAATGAGCGCGGCTGTGCGCAGTTCGTCGCAACGCAGCTCATCGAGCAATATGCGCAGAGCGTGGCGCGCTGGATCCAATGCGAACAGGCCATTACCGAGTTCGGCTTTTTGGCGAAACATCCGACCACGGGGAACGCCATCCCCTCCCCCTATGTGTCGATGTCTCAGAACTTCATGAAGCAGGCCAACAACATCTGGTTTCAGATCTATCAGGTGGTACGGGAAAACTGCACCACTGACTATCGCGGCGCGACCCCGCACGACGACGTGATGGAGCGGTTACTTGCCGCTCGGAAAGGACAATGAACATGATAACTTATAAAACCGCGGAAAGCGTATGCAAGGGGCACCCGGACAAGCTCTGTGATCTGATCGCGGACAGCATACTGGACGCATGCTTAAGGAAAGACAGGGCTTCCCGCGTGGCCTGCGAGGTCATGGCGACGAAGGGCAAAATTATCGTGGCGGGCGAAATCACCTGTAGCGAAAAAGTGGACATTCGCTTTATCGTGCGAAATGTGCTGCGCGAGGTTGGATACAACCCGCGAAAGTATAGAATCTCCGTGTTCGTACATCAGCAGAGCAGGGACATTGCAGCAGGCGTGGATACCTCTTTAGAGAATCGCAGCGGTGAAAGAGACCCTTATGGCTCAGTGGGCGCTGGCGATCAAGGTACCGTTTACGGCTACGCAACCAAGGAAACGCCGGAGTATCTGCCGCTGCCGCTCGTGCTCTCCCAACGCATTGCCAAGCGAATCGACGAATGCCGGGAAGGGAATCTCATCAAGGGCATTCTGCCGGACGGCAAATGCCAAGTAACAGTGGAATACGAAGATGGCAAGCCCTGCCGCGTCAAAACGGTAGTGGTATCTGTACAGCATATCCCTGACAAGACACAGGAGCAACTTCGCACAGATATTACGAACAACGTTCTTTGGCAGTGCTTTGAGGATTTCCCACTGGACGATGACACGGAAATCCTTATTAATCCCAGCGGGCGTTTTGTCGAAGGCGGCCCCGCTGCCGACACGGGGCTAACAGGCAGAAAGCTCATGGTGGATACCTACGGCGGCCTTGCCTCTCACGGCGGCGGTGCGCTTTGCGGCAAAGACCCTACCAAGGTCGACCGCAGCGGCGCATACATGGCGCGGTACATTGCAAAGAACATCGTGTGGAGCGGCTTGTCCGAACAATGCGAGGTCGCTCTTTCTTATGCCATTGGGAAGGCCAACCCTGTGGCCGTGTCGGTGGCGTCCTTCGGTACCGGCAAGCTCTCGGGCGACCAGCTTTGCAGCATCGTGCAGGAGGTCTTCAACCTGCGCCCCGCCGCCATCATCGAAAAGCTGCGCTTACGCCGTGCCATTTACGCGGAAACGGCAAGCTACGGCCATTTTTGTGGCTACCTTCTGCCGTGGGAGAACACGGATATGAAGCTGTGTGAAGAACTACGAAAGGCGGCAGATCGCTATGTTGATTGAAAAGGTGTCGTCCTCAAAGCTCAACCCCGCCGCCTACAATCCCCGCAGAGATCTAAAGCCCGGGGATAAGGACTACGAAAAGCTGAAGCGCTCCATTTCGGAGTTTGGCTATGTGGAACCGGTCATTTGGAACAAGACCACCGGCAACGTGGTCGGCGGACACCAGCGATTGAAGGTGCTGCTTGATCTTGGGCATACGGAAATCGACTGCGTGGTCGTGGAGCTCAATGAACAGCGGGAGAAAGCGCTTAACCTTGCCCTCAACAAGATTCAGGGCGACTGGGACGAAACAAAGCTATCCACGCTTATGGCGGAGTTCGACGCCACAACTTTTGACGTCTCCCTTACCGGCTTTGACGCTGACGAGGTAGACGCTCTTTTGAACAAGTTCTATTCCAAGGATGCTGTACAGGATGACTTCGATGTAGACAAGGAAAAGGAAGCCATCGAAGCGTCTGGCGAAACCCGTACGCGGCGCGACGACATCTGGCTGCTGGGTAATCATCGTCTGCTGTGCGGCGATTCAACCGATGAGGAGGATTTCGCCAAACTCATGAACGGTGTGCACGCCCAATGTGCTGTCACCAGCCCGCCCTACGGTGTGGGCAAGGAGTACGAGAAAGTGGGCATCGATCCATGGTTTGACACCATGCGCCCGGCGATTAAAAACATCTGCCGCTACGCGGATATTGTATGCTGGAATATCGGCGATCTATTTGCCACCGGCTCTCAGTTCATAGAGCCGACACAAATGTACTCGGCACAGTTATTTGCGGACAATGGCTTTCGCCCGATCTGGATTCGCATCTGGAAGAAGCAAGGCATGAACTTCGGCGTCGGCCCCTATCATCTGGTCACCAACAAACCGGTGCAGCAGTATGAGTACATCACGGCGCTGGCAGCCAATGCGACCGAGGAATACAACGATCAGGAATATCAATGGGTGTCCGCCTTTGCCCAACACAGCTATAAGTTTGTAAAAAGGCTTACCAAAGAAGAGCGCAAAAACTGGGGTTATGCGGGTATCTGGGAGATTGCCACCGTACGCGCCAACAAGGAGCATCCCGCCATGTTCCCTGTGGAGTTGCCTTGGCGGTGCGTCAAGATGCACTCCGATCGCGGCGGTACAGTCTTGGAACCTTTCGCCGGATGCGGCACAACCCTTATCGCTTGTGAGCAGACCGAGCGCAGATGCTATGCGATGGAGCTGTCGCCGATCTACTGCGACCTTATCATTAAGCGCTGGGAGAGCTTTACCGGCGAGAGCGCCGTCAAGCTGGAGGAATGAGTATGGACATAAGAAAAATACCTACGGCGAAGTTGAATCCCGCCGCCTATAACCCCCGTAAAGATCTGAAACCCGGTGATGCCGAGTATGAGAAACTGCGCCGCTCCATTGAAGAGTTCGGCTATGTGGAACCGATCATCTGGAACAGCCGGACGGGAAACATCGTCGGTGGGCACCAGCGCTTCAAAATCCTCGTGGCGATGGGTTATGAAGAAGTGGATTGCGTGGTGCTGGATATCGACGAGCAAAAGGAAAAAGCTCTGAACGTGGCGCTCAACAAAATATCGGGCGCGTTCGATATTCCGCTTCTCACCGACCTATTGAAGGACATCGGGGCAAGCGGTTTTGACGTGTCGCTTACCGGCTTTGACGCCGCCGAAATGGACGCACTGTTCAAAGACAGTGTGGTCGCAGGGATCCGCGAGGACGATTTTGACGAGCCGCTGCCGGAAGCGCCCCTCTCCATGCAGGGTGATATATGGCTGCTGGGGCGGCATCGTTTGATCTGTGGGGATGCTACCAAGCCCGAAACCTATAAGCATCTGATGGACGGCAAGCAAGCCAACCTTGTTGTGACCGACCCGCCCTACAACGTGGACTATAAGGGCACAGCGGGTAAGCTGAAAAATGACAACATGGAGAGCGCGAAATTCTATGATTTCCTGCTCGGCGCGTATCGCTGCATGTATGATGCGCTGGTGGATGGCGGCAGCATCTACGTTTTTCACGCGGATCGCGAGACGGTCAATTTCAGAACGGCTTTTTCCGAGGCGGGTTTCTTCTGCCACCAGACCTGCATCTGGATCAAGAATACGCCGGTACTGGGCAGATGTGATTACCAGTATACGCACGAGCCTGTCCTTGTGGGGTGGAAGCCAACCGCCGGGCACAGCTGGTATGCGGATCGCAAGCAGCGGACGACATGGAACTTTGATCGCCCGACCAAGAGCAAATACCACCCGACCATGAAGCCGGTGGCGCTCTGCGCCTACCCGATTGTGAACAGCTCATTGACCAACGGCATCGTGCTCGACCCCTTCGGCGGCAGCGGCAGCACGCTCATGGCCTGCGAACAGACCGGGCGGATATGCCATACCATTGAACTGGACGAGCGCTATGCCGATGTGATCGTGAAACGATACATCGAACACAGGGGATCACACGATGGTGTATCGCTTCTGCGAAACGGAAAGGCTCTTCTCTTCGCTGAATTAATAAACGAAAGAGCTGTCGACGGATAAAGAAAAAGGTGCGGATCCGCCGCACCCATACGCCCCTCTTATTTGCGTGGTGGCTTCACATTGACATCGGGCTGGATGCCGCCGTCAATCTCGCCGTGTTCGCTTTCAAAGGCTTTAATGCTATCCCGTATCAGAACAAGAATCTGGCTGTTAACCGAGCGGCCTTCGTATTCGGCCACAAACCCCAGCTTCGCCAGCATCTCTTCCTCGATCCGGATCGATACGCTTTTGACTGCCATATAAACTCTCCTCGCACCCGATTGGATATACTGTGAGTTCATTTTATAGCTGTTTCATGGTATAATTTCGGTAATGGATATGCTGTATATCTACAATATGTTGTGAGGAGAGATGAACGTGGGGATTTGCTCTCGGGGATAAGGACAGCTGCAGCGCGGTACTATATGCCTATTTCGTTCGAGAACGCGCTTGCTTTCACACCCTGTTAGAGCGATAGATAGTCCCACCAAAGAAAGGTGGGTATGAACCATGGATGAAAAGCTACAAAGAGCCATGACAGAATTTATTACGCAAAGGCTGGGCGATTTAGGGACGGATTCGCCCGACCCGGTCACCGAAGCGATTACCCATGTGGCGCGCTGCTCAGAGCGGCTGGCAGCAGTATTGACAGAAGAACAAGAAAGACTGTGGGTGGAGTTGGAGAACGCCCTCTCCGTGCAGACCGGGGAGGAGACACGTTACTACTACATATCGGGGTTTAACGACGCGCTCCATTTTCTGTTGGGGTGGGGCGGTCTATGAGTGAACGCACAGCCTATTTCGTAAAGCTCCCGTTTCGGCTGGAGGATTTGAGAAGACCGCACCTTGTTTCGGCTAAGAACCCCTATGTGATAGAAAAGACCATCACCCTCGCCATCATTGACTACGAAAACTTTGTGACCGATATGACCGTGGAGCGATGGTTCATCGAGGAGAACAGGAACCTGTGCTATGTCGATGCAAACGGTCTTTGGCACTGCCTTCTCGTGAGACGACGAAGTAGCCTTGACGGCGTGCTGGTCATGTCCGATGGCAGAGATTATCCCCTATGGGCGGCATACATAGAGCAAACGTAAAGGAGCCTGGCGGGGCTCTTTTTGCTGTCCGGAAGCGGCGAAATTTGCACAAAACCAAGATGTACTATTGTCCAAAATACGCTCCGAATTGTCTTGCTATCCTCGGCGTTCTGAGTGATATATGTGTATACCGCAAGGCACACACTGCGGCATTCAATCGAAACGGAGGATAACCCATGAAACTTTGCTACAACGTAACAGGACAGGAACGCAAAACGCTGGTGGGCGCAATCAGCCATGAACTGAACGCCCCGACCAAGTACCTCGGCGCCCCCACATTCGCCTACGAGGTTGGCGGCTACCACATCGACAAAACCGGCACGGTCACGGGCAAGGACAATCTGGATTTGGAGGACGCGTTGCATCGGCAGGGCTTTGACGCCGCAGAGCGCGAATACGACGAACCCGACACTTACGAAAGCGGACTGGGCGGTATGGGCGCATTGGAAAGCCCTGAGGAGTTAGGCTTCGTGCCCGCCTCAGAACTCGATGAACTGGTCATTGAGGTTCCGTTGACCGGCTTTACGCCGGAGAAGCTCGACAACCTCGCCAAACTGGTGACCGCAAAGGCACCTCTGCTCATGGCGGCTTTAGGGGTTGCGGATTTGCCCATCCAGCAGACGGACGACACACTCCGATTCCCGTGGTTTCAAGGCGATCTGGACGGCGATACGGTTCACGCTTACACCACGCTGGTTGCAAAGATCTGCGAGACGGCAAAGGAAAAGCACCGCATCACCGCCAAGGAGCGCGAGTTCGACAACCCCAAGTACGCCATGCGGTGCTGGCTCCTCTCACTCGGCTTCATTGGGGACGAGTATAAGCAGATGCGCAAAATCCTGCTGAAGAACCTGAAGGGCAACAGTTCCTATCGATCAAGAGTGCGGTAAGGCGCGGAGGTGTGCGATGAACTTTCCAAGCAAAGAGACGGTCGAGCGAGTTCGCAGACAATATCCGAAAGGGACAAGGGTTGCCTTAGTATCCATGTCCGACCCTTATTCCACCCTCATGCCCGGTGATGAAGGTACAGTGTCTTTTGTGGATGACACCGCCACAATTTTCGTAAGCTGGGATAATGGTTCGAGGCTGGGCGTGGTATACGGCGTGGACTGTGTAGAGCGCATCGATTCATAAATCGAGTATAAAGAGGATGCTCCCTTGCGGGAGTTGTTCCTCGTACAGATAGATTATGGCTTGCGTATGCAGGTCTATTTTTTTGCCCGAAAGGAGGCGGCGAAGATACGCAAACTCAAGAGATATTCACCGACAAAGTTTAAGTCAGCAGATTCCGTCTATGACAAAGCCGCCGCCGACTACGCCGTGGCATTCATTCAAGCGCTTAAGCACACCAAGGGCACCTGGGCAGGACAATCATTTGAGCTGATCGACTGGCAAGAACGCATTATCCGCGATGTCTTTGGTGTATTAAAGCCCAACGGCTACCGGCAGTTCAACACGGCCTATGTTGAGATACCCAAGAAGAACGGTAAAAGCGAGCTGGCTGCAGCAATCGCACTGCTGCTCACCTGCGGCGACGGCGAGGAACGCGCCGAGGTCTATGGCTGCGCTGCGGATCGTCAGCAGGCGGCCATCGTGTTCGATGTGGCCAAAGATATGGTGACCATGTGCCCGGCGCTGGCCAAGCGCGTTAAAATTATGGCCACGCAGAAGCGCTTGATCTACGTCCCCACCGGCAGCTATTATCAGGTGCTTTCGGCGGACGTGGCCAATAAGCATGGATTCAACACCCATGGCGTGATCTTTGACGAGCTCCATACCCAGCCTAATCGAAAGCTGTTTGATGTGATGACCAAGGGTTCCGGTGACGCCCGTATGCAGCCGCTGTATTTCCTGATTACCACTGCCGGGGACAACACCAACAGCATCTGCTACGAGGTGCATCAGAAGGCGCTGGATATCATCGATGGCAGAAAGCGTGACCCCACCTTTTATCCGGTCATTTATGGCGCGGCGCAGGAGGATGACTGGACAGACCCCAAGGTGTGGAAGAAGCGCGTCAACCCTTCGCTTGGCATCACGGTCGGCATGGATAAGGTAAAGGCGGCCTGCGAGAGCGCCAAGCAAAATCCTGCCGAGGAGAACAGCTTCCGGCAGCTTCGGCTCAACCAGTGGGTCAAACAAGCTGTGCGCTGGATGCCGATGGACAAATGGGATGCACTGTGCGTTCCCCGTGGATGAAAAGTCGCTGGAAGGGCGCGTCTGCTATGGAGGGCTTGACCTGTCGAGCAGTACCGACATCACGGCGTTCGTACTGGTGTTCCCGCCGGCCGACGAGGATGACAAATACTGCGTCTTGCCGTACTTCTGGATGCCGGAGGACAACATTGACTTGCGTGTTCGGCGCGATCATGTAAACTACGATGTCTGGAAAAAGCAGAGCTTTCTACAAACCACCGAGGGCAACGTGGTGCATTACGGCTACATTGAGCAGTTCATCGAGGAACCCTCGGCGAGAAGATATAACATCCGAGAAATCGCCTTTCGACCGCTGGGGAGCTGTTCAGATGGTGCAAAACCTCGAAGGCATGGGTTTCACGGTCATTCCTTTTGGTCAGGGTTTTAAGGATATGTCTCCTCCGACCAAAGAGCTGATGAAGCTGACGCTGGAGGAGAAAATTGCCCACGGCGGTCACCCGGTACTGCGCTGGATGCTGGATAACATCTTCATTCGCACCGACCCTGCTGGCAACATCAAAGCGGACAAAGAAAAATCCACCGAGAAAGATCGACGGTGCAGTCGCCACCATCATGGCGCTCGACCGGGCGATTCGGTGCGGAAACGATACGGGCGAAAGCGTGTATGACACACGTGGATTGCTTGTTTTTTGATAGGAGGTTATTTTCCATGAATATCTTTCAAGGTATATTCAAAGCGCGTGATAAACCTAAAGATGCCCTTGGTGGCAGCCGCTATAGCTTCTTTTTTGGAAGCACAAGCGCCGGAAAGCCGGTTAACGAGCATACAGCCATGCAGATGACGGCGGTCTACTCATGCGTGCGGATACTATCTGAGACGCTGGCGGGACTACCCCTCCACGTGTATAGATACAACGGTTCAGGGGGAAAAGAGAAAAACCTGAAGCACCCGTTATATAAACTGCTCCACGATGAGCCGAACCCGGAGATGACTTCATTTGCGTTTCGAGAAACGCTGATGAGTCATCTTTTACTTTGGGGAAATGCTTACGCACAGATCATTCGAAACGCTCGTGGTGAAGTGATCGCTCTTTATCCGCTGATGCCCAACAAAATGACCGTCGATCGGGATTCATCCGGTCGGCTTTTCTATTTGTATCAGCGCAGCGTCGAGGATCGTACCTTCGCTTGGAAAAGAGAATCAGGTCTACCTAGCTCCGTCCGACGTCTTGCATATCCCCGGCTTGGGTTTTGACGGGCTGGTCGGCTATTCGCCCATTGCCATGGCCAAAAACGCCGTGGGCCTTGCCATTGCCACCGAGGAATTCGGGGCAAAGTTCTTTGCCAACGGTGCCGCACCGGGCGGTGTGCTGGAGCATCCCGGCACCATTAAAGACCCGCAAAAGGTTAAGGAAAGCTGGAATGCCGCCTACCAAGGCTCCGCCAACGCTCACAGGGTAGCTGTTCTTGAGGAAGGCATGAAGTATCAGCCGATCGGCATCTCACCGGAACAGGCGCAGTTCCTGGAAACACGGAAGTTTCAGATCAATGAGATCGCCCGCATCTTCCGAGTACCGCCTCATATGCTTGCCGACCTTGAGAAATCCTCCTTCAGTAACATCGAGCAGCAGTCGCTGGAGTTTGTGAAATACACCCTCGACCCGTGGGTGGTGCGCTGGGAGCAGTCGATGTGCCGGGCCTTGCTCATGGAAAGCGAAAAGCCGACCGTTTTCATTAAGTTCAACGTGGATGGCCTGCTGCGCGGTGATTACGTTTCCCGTATGAGCGGGTACGCCACCGCAAGGCAGAACGGGTGGATGTCGGCGAACGATATCCGAGAGCTCGAAAACCTCGACCGCATTCCGGCGGAGCTTGGCGGCGATCTCTATCTTATCAATGGCGCGATGACCAAATTACAAGACGCAGGCCTGTTCGCAAATAAAACAGGATTGGAGGAAACCTGAATGAAGAAGTTTTGGAACTGGGAGCGGGATGATGAATCCGGTGTCCGAACGCTCTACCTCGACGGCGTGATCGCCGAAGAAAGCTGGTTCGATGATGATGTCACTCCCAAGGCATTCAAGTCTGATTTGACTGCCGGAGAGGGTGACATTATGATTTGGCTCAACTCCCCCGGCGGCGACTGCATCGCGGCAAGTCAGATCTATGCGATGCTCATGGACTACCCCGGGAATGTCACGGTGAAAATCGACGGCATCGCAGCATCGGCGGCAAGCGTGATCGCCATGGCCGGTACAAAGGTGCTGATGGCTCCCACCGCACTCATGATGGTGCACAACCCGCTGACGGTCGCAATCGGCGACAGCGAGGAGATGCAAAAGGCCATCGCCATGCTCTCGGAAGTTAAAGAGAGCATCATCAACGCCTATGAGATCAAGACCGGCCAGTCTCGGGTAAAGCTCTCCCACCTGATGGATGCGGAGACTTGGCTCAACGCCAACAAAGCCATTGAGCTCGGATTTGCCGACGGCGTCTTGGAAGACGACAAGAAAAGGCTGCAAATTGAGGATTTCACCTATGCTTTTAGCCGCCGGGCGGTGACGAACTCGCTGCTAAGCAAGGTTAAACCCAAGATACCCAAGCCCCTAAAAGGCACGCCCATCGAGTCGCTGGAAAAGCGACTTTCTTTAATTTCTCACTAAATGTATGGAGGTACTATCGATGAACAGAATTCTTGAACTGCGCGAAAAGCGCGCCAAAGCATGGGAAGCGGCCAAGGCGTTCCTCGACACCAAGCGCGGCAACGACGGGCTGGTGTCCGCTGAAGACACTGCCACCTATGACAAAATGGAAGCGGATGTTGTAGCACTGGGCAAGGAGATCGACAGACTCGAAAAACAAGAAGCTCTCGATCGCGAGTTTTCCAAGCCGCTGCATACGCCGCTTACGGGTAAACCCGCTGTGACCGGCATAGAAAGCAAAACGGGTAGGGCGTCCGATGAGTACAAAAAGGCGTTCTGGAAGGCCATGCGTAATAAACACGGCTCCGAGGTGCGCAACGCTCTACAGATCGGCGAGGACAGCGAAGGCGGATATCTGGTGCCCGATGAGTTTGAACGTACCCTCATCCAAGCGCTCGAGGAAGAGAACGTTATGCGACAGCTGTGCAACATCATTTCCACCTCCTCCGGGGACAAAAAGATCCCTGTGGTAGCGACCAAGGGTACGGCCTCCTGGGTGGAAGAAGAGGGTAGCACCCCGGAATCGGATGATGCCTTTGCCCAGGTGAGCATTGGCGCCTTTAAACTGGCTACCATGCTCAAGATCTCCGAGGAGTTGCTCAACGACAGCGTGTTCAACCTAGAGCAATACATTGCTCGAGAGTTCGCGCGCCGGATTGGTTCGGCGGAAGAGACAGCTTTTATTACGGGCAACGCCTCCGGCAAGCCCACCGGTATTCTGCATACCACAGGCGGCGCGCAGGTGGGAGTCACCACCGCCAGTGCGACGGTTATTACCATGGATGAGGTGCTGGACCTGTTCTATTCGTTGAAGACGCCTTACCGCAGGAATGCGGTGTTCCTGATGAACGACGCCACCGTGAAGGTGCTGCGAAAGCTCAAAGATGGCAATGGTCAATATCTATGGCAACCCTCGGTGCAGGCCGGCCAGCCCGACACCATCTTGAACCGTCCAGTAAAGACTACCGGCGCGATGCCCACGGTCGAAGCGACAGCGAAGGTGCTGGCTTTTGGAGACTTTTCGTATTACTGGATTGCTGATCGGCAGGGGCGCAGTTTTCAGCGCTTAAACGAGTTATATGCTGTGACCGGACAGGTAGGATTTCGCGCCACACAACGTGTGGACGGTAAACTGATTCTGCCGGAGGCTATTAAGGTCCTTCAAATGAAAGCGTAACGGAGGTGCGATATGAGTTATAACGCAAAAAACTACACCGAACAGGGCGGCGATAAAACCGTCATCGGCGGTACGCTGGAGATCAAGGAGGGCGCCTCGGTAACGGGGCTCACCTCCACCGCCGCGCCTGCATCTGCAAGCGCTCTTGGTGGGGTGAAAGCTTCGGCCAAAGCTGAAACAGATACCGTGCCCGTCACGGTCGACGAAGACGGGCTGTTGTATGTACCCACATACCCTGTTATACCAGAAACACCTGAGGCAGAAAACCAAGCGGCAAGCACTGCTGAGGATATCCCCGGCCTCCTCGCTGATTTTAATGCACTACTCACGAAGCTGAAGGTTGCTGGGCTTATGACAGCAGATTCAGAAGAATAAGGAAAGGATGGCGGCGGTATGACAATGCTCCAAAAAGTGAAGGCAAACCTAATTCTTGAACACGCGGCGGATGATGAGCTTTTGCAGATGTATATCACCGCCGCTGTCTCCTACGCCGAGAGCTATCAGCATCTAGCTGAATGCTATTATTCCGAGCATCAGATGCCTCCCACCACGGAACAGGCCGTCATCATGCTGTCGTCCCACTTCTATGAAAGCCGGGACGGCAGCACAGGTGGCTTTTTTGCCGACCACGTACAAGCCGGGCAGCAGGTCTGGAACACGGTAAATTTACTTTTACGGCTTGACCGGGATTGGAAGGTGTGACATGAGCTTTGGGAAGATGAACACCTTTATCAACATCATCGAGCAAGTCACGATAAAGGACGCGGAGGGCTTTAGCATCGAAGTCGACAACATACTGGCTTCGGTCAGAGCTTACCGGGAAGGGCGGCACGGTAACGTGAAATGGGCAAACAGAGCCACGTTCTCAGATGCCACCGACCTCTTTCGTTTCAGGAGCATACCAGGTGTGACTGTAACGACGGCAATGGTGCTTAGCTGTGATGCTGGTCGCTATGTGATCACCTCGGTCGAAGATGTGAAAGGACGAAGCATGTACATCGAGGTGCTTGCCAAGGAGGTGAAGTCCGGTGGCTAAGGTGGATATGAAAATGCCCGAGGAATTTCTCTTGAGGCTGTCACGACTTGGTGAAAACACGGACGCCATTTGCGAGAAAGCGCTCGAAGCGGGCGGTGAATTGGTGTTGAGCAAGGTGAAGAGCAACCTTTCCTCCGTCGTAGGACGCGGGACGAAGTACGATTCCCGCTCCACCGGCGAACTGGAAACTGCGCTGGGGCTTTCACCCGCTTTGATGGACAGGAACGGAAATCTCAATGTGAAGATTGGTTTCTCTGAATCTCGGCGTGACGGCGGCAGCAATGCCAAGATCGCCAACATTCTCGAATACGGCAAGCATGGCCAGCCCGCAAAACCTTTCCTTAAGCCAGCGAAGACTGCTACCCGCAAGCCTTGCACCAGCGCGATGATTGCCACACTGGAGGAGGAGGTTGGAAAGCTTTGAGCATTTTATCCGAACTGAACACCCTCCTGTCCTCCATTCCGCTTCCTGTGGAGACCGGCGTGTTTTCCGATGCGGCTCCGGACGAGTATGTGGTGATCACACCGCTGGCCGATACTTTCGAAGTATACGCAAACAACCACCCTGGCTTGGAGGTGCAGGAAGCGCGGATATCCTTATTCACCAAGGGCAACTACCAGCAGCGCAAAAGGCAGATCACAACGGCGCTGCTGAATGCTGGCATGGCCATTACCGACCGGCGCTACATCGGCCATGAGGACGATACCGGCTACCACCACTACGCCATTGACGTGGCACACCATTATGAATTGGAGGAATGATCCATGGCGACAATCGGCTTGGATAAATTATATTACGCAAAGATCACAGAAAGCGAGGACGGAGAGGAAACCTATGGCCTTCCGGCGCAGCTGGCCAAGGCCATCAAAGCCGATCTGTCCATTGAGCTGGCTGAGGCGGTACTCTATGCCGACGACGGTGCGGCGGAGGTCATCAAGGATTTTAAGTCCGGCACGCTCTCATTGGGCGTGGACGATATCGGCGTTTCAGCCGCTCAGGATTTGACCGGTGCTGTCACCGACGACAACGGTGTGCTAATCTCAGCCAGCGAGAACGCGGGCGCACCGGTTGCTGTGGGCTTCCGCGCCATGAAGCCGGATGGCAAGTACCGCTACTTCTGGTTGTACAAGGTGAAATTCGGCATCCCCGCCACCAACCTGCAGACCAAGGGCGACTCCATCACCTTCTCCACTCCCACCATCGAGGGTACGGTTATGCGCCGCAACAAGGTAGATGGTATGGGCAAGCATCCGTGGAAGGCCGAGGTGACCGAGAGCGGCGCGGGCGTTTCATCTTCCACCGTCACCGGCTGGTTCACTGAAGTGTACGAGCCGGTCTACACGCCGGAACCGTAAGGAGGATGCAGAATGGATAACGAGAGAAGCGCCGTCATCAACATCGGCGGCACGGAACATGAGCTCATTCTGACCACGAAAGCTACCAAAGCCATCGCGGGTCGGTACGGTGGACTGGAGAACCTTGGTGAGAAGCTGATGAAAGCCGAGAATTTTGAGATGGCGCTGGAGGAGATCGTTTGGCTGATCGCCTTGCTAGCCAACCAGTCCATCCTCATCTACAACCTCAAACA
This sequence comes from Oscillospiraceae bacterium, assembly GCA_050950425.1. Lineage (GTDB taxonomy): Bacteria > Bacillota > Clostridia > Oscillospirales > Oscillospiraceae > RGIG529. The sequence goes on along the minus strand of JBMNHO010000001.1, from coordinate 21,488 downwards.
CAAGGATACGCCCAAAGACCTGCTCACCGACGATGAGGTGGAACTGCTGACCACGCCGCTGGAGCTGGCGGATTACAAGAGCGCCATTTCCGAGGCGATGTTCAAGGGCACCAAGCGCAATGTGGAAAGCGAGGCAGAACCTGCATCAAAAAACGGGAAAGCCGGTTAAACGACGCAGAGTTGTTTACCCGGCTTTATTATTACGGCACGGTTCAGATGGGCATGAGCGCGGAAGATTACTGGCTCATGCCCATCGGCCTGTTTCTTGATCTATGGGCTTGCCACAAACAATTTTTAGGAATGGAGAAGCCCCAGCGAAACTGGTCGATTGATGATATTATTCCGGACAGCATCTAATAAGATGTGAAAAGCACCTCTTGTCTTCCGTCATCGGCAAGCAAGCAGAGATTTACCCTAATAAATAATTGGTTTCTTGCCGATAATAGAGTATAATAAGAGTGGTGTTTTGAACACGGTGGAGGTGCCCCATGAAATATCTATCAGTCGCGGAAATGGCAAAGAAGTGGAACGTATCGGAGCGGACGGTTCGTAATTACTGTGCGCAGGGGCGTATTCCGAATGCCTTTTTGACCGGAAAGACATGGAACATTCCGGAGGACGCGCAGCGCCCTGAACGTTCCAACAAAAAAACGGATGAGCTAAAGAATCTGCTTGAATTTCTACGCGCGGAGAAAACCGGCGGCGTGAAAGGCGGAATTTATCATAAGGTACAAATTGAGTTGACCTATAACTCCAATCGCATCGAGGGCAGCCGCCTGACCCATGACCAGACGCGGTATATCTATGAAACAAACACCATCGGCATCGATAATGCCGCTGTGAATGTGGATGATATCGTGGAAACGGCAAATCACTTCCGCTGTATCGACATGGCGATTGAGCAAGCCAATCAGCCGTTAAGCGAAGCGTTCATCAAAGGGTTGCATCTGACATTGGCAAACGGAACAAGCAACGCTCGAAAAGACTGGTTTGCTGTGGGAGACTATAAGAAGCTTCCTAATGAAGTCGGCGGATTTGATACCGCACTGCCGGAGGAAGTGCCCGCCCGCATGAAAGAGCTGCTGCGCTCTTACAACGCCGTGAAAGAAAAGTCCTTGGAGGAAATCGTCGAATTTCATTACCGTTTCGAGTCGATTCACCCTTTCCAAGACGGTAATGGCCGTGTGGGCAGGCTTGTGCTTTTTAAGGAGTGCCTGCGGAACAACATCGTGCCGTTCATTATCGACGACGAGTTGAAACTGTTCTACTATCGCGGCTTGCGGGAATGGAAAAACGAGCGGGGATTTCTGATGGACACCTGCCTTGCGGCGCAGGATAAGTTTAGGGCATACCTCGATTATTTCCGTGTGCCATATGAAAAGTAATCCCAGAAAACGAAACTAAGAGCATCTGCTGAATCTATTAGCAGGTGCTTTTCTTATCCCCTAAGAGTCGAGAAATCGGCTCTTTTTCATGCCCTTTAAGGAGGTGAGGCGGCATGGCGGACAATTTTGGACTAAAAATTGGCGTTGAGGGTGAGCGCGAGTTTAAGAAGGCACTTTCGGACATCAACCAAAGTTTTAAGGTGCTGGGCAGTGAGATGCAGCTGGTGACCTCCCAGTTTGACAAGAACGATAAGTCCGTCAACGCCCTCTCATCTCGTAACGCCGTTCTCAACAAGGAGATCGAAGCCCAAAAAGAAAAGATCACCACCCTCAAGGCCGCGCTGGATAACGCGGCTTCTTCTTTTGGCGAGAATGATCGTCGCACACAGAACTGGCAGATCCAGCTCAACAGGGCACAAGCCGAGCTTAACGGCATGGAACGCGAACTGGAGGAATCTACGGAAGACGCGGACGACCTCGGCGAAGAACTCGTCGAGTCGGGGAAAAGCGCTGAAGACGCTGGTGGCCGGTTTGAAAAACTAGGCGGTATCCTCAAAGGAATCGGCGCGGCCATGGGCGCGGTCGTCATCGCCGCCGGAGCGGCTGCCATCAAACTGGGCAAGGAGGTTGTGCAACAGTTCGGTGAGTTGGAACAGAACTTAGGTGGCAGCGAGGCCGTCTTTCAAGGTTATGCCGACCATATGCAGAAGATCGGCGAAGATGCGTATAAAAATATGGGCGTGTCACAATCACAGTATTTAGCGACCGCCAATAAAATGGGCGCGTTGTTCCAAGGTTCAGGCCTTGATGTGCAACGATCGGCTGAACTCAGTGAAAAGGCCATGCAGCGTGCTGCAGACATGGCATCGGTCATGGGCATCGACATGCAGATGGCGCTGGACTCGGTAGCAGGCGCGGCCAAGGGTAATTTCACTATGATGGATAACCTCGGCGTGAGCATGAACGCCACATCCATCCAAGCCTACGCCGCCGCCAAGGGGCTGGACTTTGTATGGGCTTCCGCATCTAACTCTGAAAAGGCCGAAGTCGCCATGCAGATGTTTTTCGAGAACACCGAGCAGTATGCGGGCAACTTTGCAAAGGAGTCCACGGAAACAATATCAGGCTCTCTGGGATTGTTGCAGGCCGCTCTTGGCTCATTCACCGCCGGGTTGGGTAACGCCGATGCGGATATGACCAACCTAACGCAAAATCTGGTCGACGCTTTTCAAGCTGTTGTCGCGAACATCGTGCCGGCGCTGGAAAACATCGTGGCCTCGCTGCCTGCAGCCACCGGCGCGATTCTGTCGGCCATCGGCGATCTGCTCCCGTTGCTGCTGGAAACGGTCACGGAGCTATTTTCGCAGGTACTGGAAACTATACTCAACCTGCTGCCGGAACTGATCCCCACCGCCGTGGATGCGATTATGACCATCGTGGGCGCGATCATCGACAACCTTCCGCTGCTCATTAGCGCGGCGGTACAGTTGGTGGCTGCACTTGTGTCCGGTATCGGTGCTGCGCTGCCGCAGCTGATCCCGGCGGCTGTGCAAGCCATCATCACTATCGTGCAAGGCTTGATCGAAAACCTGCCGATGCTGCTGGACGCGGCGCTTCAGATCATCCTTGGCTTGGTGGATGGGCTACTCCTCGCACTGCCGGAACTCATCGCGGCGCTGCCCACCATCATATTGGCAATCGTGGATTTCATCATTGGCTCCATACCACAGATCATCGAGGCGGGCATCCAACTGCTGACCTCGCTGATTGCTGCGCTGCCAACTATCATCACCACCGTGGTTGCGGCCATCCCCAAAATCATAGACGGTGTGATCAGCGCGGTCATCGGGGCAATCCCGCTCATCATCGAAGCGGGAATCAAGCTGCTGGTGTCGCTGATTCAAGCGCTGCCGCAGATCATCGTCACCGTGGTCAAGGCCATTCCGCAGATTGTCAGCGGGTTGGTGGACGCCATCATCGGGAACATCGACAAGATCATCATGGCAGGTGTGCAGCTGTTCGTCGCTCTGATTGAGAATCTGCCGACCATCATCGTGGAGATCGTCAAGGCCATCCCCAAAATCATCACCGGCATTGTGGAAGCCATCGGGAGCTTGGCGTGGAAGCTGGTGGAAGCAGGCGGCAACCTCATCAAGGGGTTGTGGCAGGGCATCTCAAACGCCGCCGATTGGATTTGGGGAAAGATCAAAGGCTTCTTTTCCGGCATTGTGGACGGCATCAAGAACTTCTTCGGCATTCGCAGCCCCTCCACGCTCTTTGCGGGGTTGGGCAGAAACATGGGCGAAGGCATCGGCGTGGGCTTTGAGGACGCCATGGATACTGTTGCGAAAGATATGCGGGACGCTATCCCGACCCAATTTGATACAGATATCGGGTTAAACATGAATGGCAGACTTTCCGAGCGGGATGGTGCGCTCGGCTCTGGCGGTACAACCATCAACCAGACCATATCGGTGGTCACGCCCAAGGCGCTGTCTGAAAAAGAGCTGGCTCGGGAGTTTAAGAACCTGTCGCGCAAGCTGGCGCTGGACTATTAAAGGAGGAACGGGCATGGAACTGATATACATTAACACCGCCGGTGAACGGCTCACGCTCAAGCAGACGCGCCCCTTCTTCCTAAGTAAACTAGACGGAACGGGCACCGCCCGCCAGAGCGTGAACACCTTCAAAGCGCCGGATCAGGATGGCGCTTTTTATATTTCCTCCACACTGGACATGCGCAACATCACGCTGGAGGGCACGGTCATAGCCAGCACAATTGATGAAGCCTATGCGCATCGCAAACGGTTCCTTCGCGTCTTTACGCCTAAGCAGCAGGGCACGTTTATCTATCGGGAGCGGCAGATCGCTTGCGTGGTGGAGGAAGCGGGCTTTACGGCTTCCTCCCGGGAGCGCGCACCGAAGTTCTTTGTCAGCCTGCTCTGCCCCTCTCCCTTTTTCGAGACGTTGGAGGAGGTACGTGAAGAACTGGCCATGTGGACATCGCTATTCCAGTTCGAATTGGAGATCCCCGAGAGCGGTATGGAGTTTGGCGCGAGGCAGCCCAGCCAGATCATCACGGTGGACAACATCGGCGACGTCCCCTGCGGATGCCAGATCGTGTTCAAGGCGTTGGGTACGGTAGCCAACCCCGAGCTCATGAACGTGGACACCGGCGAGGTGCTGCGATTGAACACTACCATGGCCGCTGGCGAAGAACTGAGGGTATACACCCACTTCGCCGGAAAACGGGTGATGCTCGTGACCGGTCAGACGCAAAGCAATGCTTTTTCGCAGCTGGATACCGACTCCACCTTCCTGCAGCTGGACACCGGGCGCAATACGCTGCGCTATGATGCGGCAGCCAACATGGACTTGCTGGAAGTCAGCATCTACTACCGTCCGCTTTTCCTGGGGGTATGACTATGCAATTGTATGTATTTGACCAGACCCGAAACCTTGCGGGCATCGTAGAGTCCTTTGAATATCTGCGCTGGACGCGCAGGTATTCCGCCTGCGGCTCATTCGAACTCAAAGCCATCGCCACGCCGGAGAACCTTGCGTTACTGCAAATCGGTAGCTACCTGTGGAAGAGCGATGACGAAGAAGCCGGGATCATTGAGCATGTAGAACTGTCACAAGCGGATAAGGAGATCATCACGGTGAGTGGGCGCTTCGCTACCAGTCTGCTCGCCCGGCGTATCGTCTGGGGTACAGAGATATTGAATGGAAACATGTCGACATGTGTTCAGACGCTGCTCGATCATCACATCCTCGCCCCCGTTGATGGGAATCGAAAAATCGACTTCGTCTCGTTTACTGCTCCTCCACTATCGGCGTCCGTCAATACGCAGATATCCTGCAGAAACCTCATGGATGCAGTAACCGTCCTGTGCGACACGGCGAATGTAGGTATAAAGACTATGTTTAGCCCGGTTGACCGGAATTTTACCATCACGCTGTATGAAGGTGCGGTTACCCAAGCGGTGTTTTCCCGCGAATACGAGAATCTGACCGAGCAGACATACATCCAAAGCAATATGGATTACGCAGAAACTGCCCTGATTGGCGGCGAAGGCGAAGGCGTGGATCGCACCTTTGTCAGCATCGTTGGAGACTCCGGCGAACAGCGCCGCGAGGTGTTCGTAGACGCCAAAGACCTGCGGCAGGAGGACTTCGGCAGCGGGTATGCGGATGCCCTGATCTTTCGGGGACAGAGCAGGCTGTCAGAATTAGCCATGGTGCAGTCTTTCGACGCGGCGGTCAACCCCCACGGCAACCTGAAATACAAAGAAGATTTTGATCTCGGTCAGGTGGTGCAGGTGCTTTCCAGGAAATGGGGCGTGGCACTGGCCGCGCGAATTACCGAGATTGAAGAGAGCTATGACCGTGACGGACAAAGCCTGAACATCGTGTTTGGCAAAGGCATCCTGTCGCTGCTGCAAAAGCTCAAAGGAGGGTTTTAGATGGAGAAAAGCGGCTTTTTCAATTCTTCAGGCGGTGACCGAGTATACAACGCCTCAGACTTCGCCGCCTATTTCGGCAAACTGGTTAGCAATGGCATCTTCTACGCTGCCGCTACGAATTTACAAGTAATGGCGGCCACGGGCATGAAGATCGCGGTGCTGCCCGGCAGCGCTTGGATAAACGGTTATGCTTATGAGAACACCGACACGTTGGAGTTAGAGCTGGCCACCGCCAACGGTATCAATCCCCGGATTGACCGTGTGGTCGTGCGCTGGAGCGCAGTTGGCCGTGAAATTCGCCTAGCGGTCTTAACCGGCGTAGCCAGCGCCTCACCCGTGACACCAGAGTTAACCCGCAATAACGACATCTATGAACTGGGCATTGCAGACATCACGGTGGCCAAGGGCGTGGTGTCCATCACGGCGGGCAGCATCACCGACACAAGACTAAATACAACGCTCTGCGGACTGGTCAATTCATTGGTGTCCGCTGTATACGAATGAGAGGTGAGTTCATATGGCAACTGCAGCGGGTACAATATCCGGTCATTCCTACTGGAACAGTGGATGGATTCCTTCCGGCTCCACGACGTACGGGGCGACATCTTCACAAACCTGTTACTCCGGAGGAACGCATCCCTATGTTTTGAAATTCACCGTACCGTCTGTCTCGGGCGATCTCAGCGCCGCCACGCTGACATTCACGCTTTTTGCCGTAAAAGCCGCAGCTAGCTCTGCGACTTTTAACTACAGGATCAGCACATCGGGCAAGGATGGCTCAACGAATACGGTACCGTCAGGGCTGGTGTCCGGGTCTGTAACTTTCTCCAGCCTTACCGCCTCCGGCTATCAAAGCAGTTTTACAACCACCGCCGTGAATCTGACCGCAGGCGGCACGTACTATTTGTGGCTGCACGGGGGAACACATTTTCAAGCGTATAAGCATGCTTCGTATTATTCTGTAACGCTGAACTACACGGCATATACCGCTTGCGGCGCGCCGACTTCCTGCAGCGTCAGCAGTACATTGGCCGAGGGTGCTGTCACTCTGTCTTGGAGCGGAGCAAGCGGAGGCGTCGGCAACGCCATCTCCTCCTACGAGATTCAATACAGCGAGTCCAGCAACAACTCCTCCTGGGGTAGTTGGGCGGCATTGACTACCGTGAGCACTACGTCGACCAGCGGCAGTGTATCGGTCAGCCCACCGTCTACGCGAGGCTACTACCGTCGGTTCCAGGTGCGTACACGCGGTACCGCAGGTAGCTCGTATTACTCCGGCTGGAAGGTGTCCAGCAATACCGTCCGCAAGAACACGCTGCCAACTGCGCCGACTAGCTTTACCGCCAGTCCTGCAACCTACAACAACGAGAATGTCACGCTCTCGTGGAGCGGCGCAGCGGCGGGCACCAGCGCCATTAAGCAATACAACATCGAGCACTGCACGTCGACCAACGGCACGGCTTGGTCATCTTGGTCGACACTAACAACCGTTACGACGTCCTCGACCAGCGGCAGCAAGGTGGTCACGCCGACGACGGTGGCCGGAACCTACACAAAGTACCGCCTGAGTGTCACCGACACGTTGGGCGCGGTATCCGCCGCATACAAGGAAAGCAACAGCATCTATGCCGCCATCACCGCTTGCGGCGCACCCACCGCGTGCTCCGTCAGCGCCACACTGGCAGAAGGCAACGTCACGCTTTCTTGGAGCGGTGCCGGCAATGGTGCAGGCAACACCATCTCGTCCTATGAGATTCAATACAGCGAGTCCACGGACGGCAGCAACTGGAGCGGTTGGACGGCGCTGACCACGGTGACCACCACGGCCACAAGCGGGAGCCTAAGCGTCAGCCCGTCCGCGACACGGGGCAACTACCGGCGCTTTCAGGTGCGCACAAGGGGCACGGCAGGTGCGGACTACTACTCCGAATGGAAGATTTCCACGACACATGTTCGGAAGAACACGCTCCCAACCGCGCCTACATCCTTTCATGCCACGCCTGCGGTCTATGAGGTCAACATCATTACACTGGCGTGGAGCGGCGCGGTGGCCGGCACTAGTGCCATCCAGCAGTACGTCATCCAGCGGTCGACCTCATCGGACGGCAGCAACTGGTCAGCGTATGAAACGCTGGTAACAATCTCGTCCAGCGAGACCTCTGGCAACTATGAGACCGCCGCCTCTACCGTTTCGGGAACCTACACTCGCTACCGGATCAGTGTAACCGACACGCTGGGCGCGATCTCGGCGTATGTGATCAGCGGCACGGTCAAGAAGAACAGCCTGCCCGCCGCGCCAATTGTCGTCGCACCCAAGACCGGAAGCGCGACGTATAACGCGAAACCGCGCTTCCTGATCACGACCGGCACGGAACCGGATGGGCAGACACAGAAGGTATGTGTGAAAATCGGCACTGATGAGTGGCAGGACAGTGTCAATAACCCCGAACGCTTCTCCCAGAGCGGTTATCTCGGGAACAGCGTAAAGATTATTTTTCGTGCCGATGATGATCTGCCCGCTGGGAGCGTAACGGCGGTGTTTCGTTGCTTGGATGAAGGGATTGCGTCTTCCAGTTCGGAGGTGATCTGCAACTTTACGGTGTTGGCACCACCTTTTCAAACGATCACCGAAAATGAGACCAAAGTGAAGGTCGAGCACATCCGGACGATCCGCGAGGCCGTCAATGCCGTGCGGGGTTACTACGGATTGGCGGCGGCAAACTGGAGTGAAAATATCATAGCCGGAAAGACGGCCATCAAGAACTGGCCGTACCACATTCTTGAAATTCGTGCCGCTCTGGAAGGTGTTATTACCTTCATCAACCAGTTTGATACGGGCACGGGGTTCGATGTGCCGGAGGTGGATTGGCTGCCGCTGGGCACAGGGCGGCCACGGGCTGCGGTTATGCGGCAGATTCAAGACTTGATATTGACCCTGTAAGGGTCGCGGCTACACAGCGTCTTCGCTATGCGGAGGCGCTTTTTAAATATCTAAAATACAAAACGGAGGAAACACATGAAAGCAATTTGGTCATGGATTCAGACCGCGTTCGTTGCCATTGGCGGGACGCTGGGTTGGTATTTGGGCGGACTGGACGGCTTCCTTTATGCGCTCATCGCCTTTGTGGTTGTGGACTACATCACGGGCGTACTGAGGGCAATTGTAGAGAAAAAACTGTCCAGCCGGATCGGGGCGCATGGCATTGCCAAGAAGGTGGCGATCTTTTTGGTAGTCGGCATCGGTCACCTGATCGACACCTATCTGCTTGGTGGCACAAGCGCGCCGCTTCGCACGGCGGTCATCTTCTTCTACATCGCCAATGAAGGCGTGTCGCTCTTGGAGAACGCTACATCGATTGGACTGCCTGTGCCTGAAAAGCTCAAGGACATTCTCGCGCAACTACATGAACGAACAGACAAGGAGGACGGCAAGTGAATGTAACAATACGCATGACCCGCGCGGAAAACATCGCACAGTTCGGCACAAAGCCGGTAGAGATGCCCATTGAAGAATATCTTTGCGGTGTCGTCCCGGCGGAAGTATACGAGTCATCGCATAGGGAGGCGTTGAAAGCACAGGCCGTGGCGGCGCGGACATTCGCGCTCAAACGCGCGCTGGCGGGCACCGTCATGGACGATACCACATCGTTTCAAGCATACCGCTATGGGCTGGCAACGTCCAGTCCCCGCAGCCGACAGGCTGTGGAGGAAACCACCGGGCAGGTGCTTTGCTACGATGATACGATCATCGACTGCTTCTACTCCGCTTCCAACGGCGGCCTAACAAAGCGCAGCGGTGATGTATGGCGCAAGCATTACCCCTACTACGTCAACAAAGTCGACCCGTGGGACATTGCCGCCAATGCTGGAAAGAAAACAAAGGCCAGCCACGGTGTTGGCATAAGCCAGATCGGCGCGATGTGGGCGGCGAAGAACGGCGTGCCTTACAACGATATATTGGCGTTCTACTATGACGGCGCTGATATCGTATCCGACTACGGAAAGGGCAGCATCATGATCTTTGAAGATAACATACCAGAGCCTGAAGGAGGGCATAAAATGAATCTCCGCAAACTCCTGTTTGTTAATAACGCCTGTTACAAGGCAGGTAAAACCATAACCCCCAAGGGTATCATGGTGCACTCGACCGGGGCGAACAACCCGAACCTGCGGCGTTACGTCGGGCCCGATGACGGCCTGCTGGGCAAGAACCAGTACAACAACCACTGGAATCAGGATAAGCCCGGCGGGCGGCAGGTTTGCGTCCACGCTTTCATTGGCAACCTGGCGGATGGGAGTGTCGCTACCTACCAGACGCTGCCGTGGAATATGCGGGGCTGGCATTGCGCAAGCGGCTCTAAGGGTTCGGGCAACGATACACATATCTCGATTGAGATCTGCGAGGATGACCTGAACGATGTCGCATATTTCAACGCTGTTTACAAGGAAGCCGCAGAACTATGTGCCTATCTTTGCAGGCAGTACAACCTTGATCCTGCAAAGGACGGTGTGCTCATCTGCCATGCTGAGGGGTACAAGCGCGGCATCGCCAGCAACCATGCTGATGTGATGCACTGGTTCCCCAAGTTCGGCAAGTCCATGGACACGTTCCGTGATGAGGTGAAGAGATTACTTGATGCCGCTTCCACATCTCCCGCACCAGAGCCAACCGAACCGAAAAAGCTCTACCGCATTCAGGTCGGAGCGTTCAGCGTCAAGACCAATGCCGATGCCATGCTCAAAAAGGTCAATGCAGCTGGATTTACCGATGCTTTCATCAGGTATGGGGAGTAGCACCCCTACGACATTCGACCCGCGATTGTGAATCGTCACTTTCGCGGGTCTTTTTTGTTAAACACCCCATCAAATCGCATGGTTTTTGTCCGTATAGCGAGGAGGTGGTTCTTCGTGACGGAAAAGCAAAAACTGCACATACAAGATATGCGACTGCAAGGGATGACTTACTCGCAGATTTCCAATTCACTCAGTATGTCGGTGAATACGGTCAAGTCGTTCTGTCAACGCAATGCCATCAGCACTTCCAATAAAATGAGATGTGCGGGTAACAAAGAAAAATGTAAACATTGCGGTAAACAATTAATACAATCCGCAAAGGGCAAAGCCAGAACCTTCTGCTGTAATCAGTGTCGATATGCTTGGTGGAACAGGCATCGGCACCAGCCGAACCGGAAAGCCTCACGTCGGCTAACTTGTGCTTACTGCGGCAGAGGGTTTATCAATTACGGCACTCCGAACCGAAAATACTGTGCGCATGCCTGCTATATTTCCGATCGTTTTGACCGAAACCCGGCTGTTGGAGAGGTGGTGCACCGATGACCAAAGGTCCATTTGAGCGCGAGAAAAATTTTGGAGTAGCAATGGCCATCACCCGTATGATGCTCTCCAAGGGACTAATCAGCGAGAAGGATTACCGTAAAATTGATACAATTTACAAGGCGAAATACCGCCCCGTAATCGGTGCTTTACCAGCGAGAATCCCTTGACTTTTCGGGCTTTAAGAGTGATGTATTACATGCTGAATCATTCTATTCAAGCACCCGGAAAGGAGGAATCATCGTGCGAGTTATAACGAAACTCGAACCCATAGCGCCGCCTATACCAAGGCTAAAACGTGTAGCGGCGTACGCCCGTGTTTCAAGCGGAAAGGATGCGATGCTCCATTCGCTGTCCGCTCAGGTCAGTTACTACAGCGACTACATCCAGCGCCATGGCGAATGGGAGTATGTCGGCGTGTATGCCGATGAAGCGTTCACTGGCACAAAGGAGGATAGGCCAGAGTTTCAGCGGTTGATAAACGACTGCAGAGACGGAAAAATCGACATGGTCATAACCAAATCCATCGCGCGGTTTGCGCGGAACACAGTGACCCTGCTGGAGATCGTGCGAGAGTTTAAGCTGCTCGGCATCGGTATCTACTTCGAGAAAGAGAGTATTCACTCTCTGAGCGGGGATGGCGAGTTGATGCTCACCATCCTCGCTTCTTACGCACAGGAAGAGAGTCGGTCGGTTTCAGAGAACTGCAAATGGCGAATCAGAAAACGCTTTGCACAGGGCGAGCTCGTCAGCCTGCGCTTCATGTTCGGTTACCGCATCGAAAAAGGCGAAGTAGAAGTTGACCCGGAGACGGCGGACATCGTTCGGATGATTTTTGAGGACTATATCGGCGGTATGGGCGGCAGCCTGATTGCTAAAAAGCTTCGCGAGACGGGCGTACCTGCCTTGCGTGGCGGTACATGGAACGCAGAGCGCGTGGTGGCGATTATCAAGAATGAAAAATACACCGGCAATGCGCTTTTGCAGAAAAAGTATGTATCCGACCACCTGACGAAAAGAGAGGTCTGGAACAAGGGACGGCTTCCACAATATTACGCCGAGAACACCCATCCTGCCATCATTGACATGGAAACATTTGAGATGGCGCAGGAAATTATGGAGCGGCGTAGGAACCGCTTTAAAAACAGAAAAGGGGTTACGCCGAAGAGCTACCCCTTCACCGGGAAAATTGTTTGCGAAGGCTGCGGGAAGAACTACAAGCGGAAGGTCGCTGGAGGAAAACCATACTGGCAATGCTCCACATTCCTGCAAGATGGCAAGAATTGCTGCCCCGCCAAGCAAATTCCCGAGGACATCCTCCATACAGTAACTGCCGAGGCTCTCGGGTTGATCGCTTTTGAAGCCGTGGCGTTTACAGATCAGATTGCCGAGATTCGGGTACCGGAAGACAACAAGCTGATGTTCGTGTTCCATGACGGTCGTCTTGCGGAGAGGGTTTGGCAAGACCGTTCCCGTGCTGATAGTTGGACGGACGAGATGAAGCAGACTGCCCGCGACCGCATGACGCCCGAGTTGCGCGAGGCTTCTCGCCAGCGCATGTATGAAATCAACAGGAACAGGAGGAAGAGCGTATGAGTCAGACACGGGTTACAGTAATACCGCCGAGGATGAATTTACAGCTGGTTCCGTTCAGTGCGGAATACGTTAAAAAGCGTGTGGCTGCCTATGCGCGTGTTTCCACCGATACCGAGGAACAACTTTCCAGCTACGAGGCACAGGTTGATCATTACACCCGCCATATTCAGGCAAACGATGAATGGCAATTCGTAAAAATTTACACCGATGAGGGGATTTCAGCGACTTCCGCCGCCAAGCGCGACGGCTTTAAGCAGATGGTGCAGGACGCGCTGGACGGCAAAATTGACCTCATCATCACAAAGTCGGTGAGCCGGTTTGCCCGAAACACAGTAGACAGCTTGACCACCGTCCGGCAGTTAAAGGAAAAAGGCGTGGAGGTTTATTTTGAAAAAGAGAACATCTACACGCTGGACAGCAAGGGCGAGCTTCTCATCACCATCATGTCGTCACTGGCACAGGAAGAGAGCCGCTCCATTTCGGAAAACGTGACATGGGGACAACGCAAGCGGATGCAGGACGGCAAAGTCACTCTCCCATACAAACGCTTCCTCGGCTACGAAAAGGGCGAGGACGGTCTGCCGAAGATTGTGGAAACCGAGGCAGTAACTGTCCGGATGATATACAGGCTGTTCCTCGAAGGGAAAACGCCTTCATGGATTGCGAAGCATCTCACCGAGATCGGCATTCCAACACCGGCGCGCAAGACGGTCTGGCAGTCCACCACCGTTCTCAGTATTCTGCAAAATGAAAAATACAAGGGCGATGCAATTCTGCAAAAGACTTTCTGCGTGGATTTTCTCACGAAAAAAATGAAGGTCAACGAGGGTGAGGTTCCGCAGTATTATGTGGAAAACAGCCACCCCGCTATCGTCACGCCGGAGACTTTCGATTTGGTGCAACACGAACTCAGCCAGCGTAAAGGATACCGAGGCTACAAAGCCAGCGACAGTCCATTCTCTGGCAAGGTTATCTGCGGCGAATGCGATGGTGTTTACGGCTCGAAGGTCTGGCATTCCACCAGCAAGTACCGCCGCACCATTTGGCAGTGTAACCATAAATATAAAGGCAAAAAATGCGACACACCGCATCTTTACGAAGCGGCTTTGCAGAAGGCTTTTGTGGAGGCGTTTAATCAGCTCATCGAAAACAAAAATGAGGTTTTAAGTGATTACGAGACTGTAATTCTGACGCTGACAGACACTTCCTCCCTTGAAAAAAGACAGGCGGAGCTAAAAAGCGAATATGATATCGTCATGGAGCTTATGCGAAAATGCGTAGAAGAAAACGCCCGCACCGTTCTGGATCAAAATGAGTACAACAGACGATACGATGTTTTAATGAAGCGCTACGAAGCCGCTCGGAACGGCATTGCTGAAATCAACGATAAATTGTTGGAACGCACCGCCAAGCGAGAAAGGATAACAAGCTTCCTTGACGATTTGAAATGCCATGATAAGCTGGTTACCGAGTTTGACGAAAAACTCTGGCTTGCCACTATCGAATCGGTGACCGTCCATTCGGAGAGCGAAATGACTGTGAAGTTCAGAGATGGCGTCGAAATCCATGCGGATATAAATAATAAGTAAGATGGAAAACCCACAGGTGGCGGTGTGTAGACCGTCATCCTGTGGGTTTTTCTTTTGTGTATAGGACATATCGCTGAGTATGGCAACAATGCAAAAGACGCTGTCAAGGTTGCAAAAATAAAGTGCTAATTGCAACCTTTACTTCGCTCAGTATTCCTTGATATTCCGGGGTATTTTATATGAAAGAGTGTCAAGGTTGCAAGGTTGCAAAGGGTATCCCTGCTATGATCTATTTCGTTCCAAAATCGTCTTTAACGCGAGAAGTGACTCACTGAGGATCGCCTTTTCATAATCAGAACAGTCGGCCAACAATCCTTCATACGAGAAAGATTTATGGACGCGCAGTGCCATGGCGTCATCGTAGAACAGGTCATCGAGTGTCAAGCCAAGAAAGTAAGTACTTACAAAAGCTCAATACATTTTGAATCATAGCGAATCAACCCGTCCTTTTCCATTTTGGCCAGTTCTCTGGACAGGGATGTGCGCGAAACGCCGATTCTTTCAGCCCAAGCTTTTTTGGTGATGGGTAGCCGGATTATTTTTGAATTTTGCTTTTGCCGCTCGTGCTTCAGATAGGCTATTACGCATTCTCGTATCGTTTTGTTTACGTAGTGTTTGATTCGGTCTCCGAGGATGGTGGTGTGGTCGGCCACAAATTCAAGATAACTTCGCAGAAAAACAGGTTTACTCGAGAAAAGTGTTAAAAGACGCTCCTTGTCAATCTCCAAAATAACGGCGGGCTGCTTTGCGGTAATGGTCAAGGGATAGTAGGGGCTTTTTGAAAAAAGCAGATTGCCGCCCAAAATTTCGTCACCGCTAAATTCCGCTATGGTCATCAGGTTGCCCGCTTCGTCAATGCGTTCTACACTCACATGCCCCAACAGAATAATCTCCAGCTTTAAACAGGCCTCACCGGAAAAGTGGATGATATTGTTTTTACCATAGGTGCTGATACGGAAGCTTCCATCCCTTAAACAAGAATCTACTTCTTGTATAGAGAACGATCTCAACAGAGAACTTTTCTCTATTAGACCAATATATTTTTTCATTTTGCACATTCTCCTTAGAACAGTGACATTGGTAACACCTTTCTCTTCATTATATTAATATAATAGAAAAATAGCAAGTTAAGGGGGATTATTTATGAAATATGCTGCAACAATCATTCGGCTATTATTTTTAGCGTTGTTCGCCTTTCTTACAGAGCGAAGAAAACTGCGTGTTTGCGAAGCTGAAAACGGTTTGGATGCAGAACCTCAAATACATTCTTGTTTGTGGAAATAACAATTTTCAAAAACAAAAAAGGGCCTGTGGATTGCTCCACAGGCCCCAAGTATGTTTGAGCGGTTTCCGGCTTTCTTTTTAGCACCAGCCCTGATGACGGATAGACCAGCATTGCTTGCCCCATTTGCCATCAACCGTGATACCATAGATGCGCTGGAAATCCTTAATGGCGTTTTCAGTGCGCCATCCCCATACGCCGTCGATCCAATCATTAGGAAATTTCCCACCAAGGCACAGCCACCGTTGCACTTCATATACAATGGTTTCTCTACGCCATGGACGGGAATCCCACCACGCCGTCGAAACAGTAGGGCCAAGTTTTGCCCAGGTAATGGGACCAACAATGCCATCTACTATGAGGCCGTTATAGGACTGAAACTGCTTGACGTAGTATTCTGTGATCGGGCCGAAGATACCATCCGAGGACAAGTCATAGGGCCGAAGGAACAGCCACAACATGTCCTGTGCGAATTCTACGTCAACTCCACGGCTCCCTCTCTTGATCAGTGGGAAAGTGAGCAGGTTAGGATCAGGTAAAGCGGCAGTAGTGGCTTGGGTTTGGGCAGGCGTGTCGGCACTAAGCGTGTTGATCACACCGTAGCGCTTATCTACTCTCTTGACGAATTCCTCAAACGTCTCCAAAGTGAGGGCGTTCCCCTCCAGATTGTTGTTGATGCTGTTGTCACTCATTGGATTGTCAACCCTAAATCGGACAGAAATTATAAGGTGCAGGTTTTCTTAAATTCGGTCGGTGACAGGTATCCCAGCGTACCGTGCAGGCGGATGTTGTTGAACCAGTGCACATAGTCCGCCAGTTCTCGCTGCAACTGCTCGAGCGTGTCAAAGCGCCGGGAGTAAACGAACTCCGCCTTGATCATCTTGAACGTTGACTCCGCTACCGCGTTGTCGTAGGGGCACCCCTTCATGCTCAAGGAGCGGCTGATCTGGAAGCTGTCGAGCAATTCGTCGATCAGGGCGTTGTCGAACTCGCTGCCCCTGTCGGTGTGGAACATCTGGATGGCGAAGAGGCTCCCTTTCACCGTTGAAAAGGCCTTGTGTACCAGATCGGCGTTTTTGTGCGCACCCGCGCTGTATCCGATGATCTCACGGGCACCGAGGTCAAGAAGGATGCAGATATACGCCCATTTCGCGCCAACCATGACATACGACAGATCGCTGACCACACAGGCCCCTGGCGCCTGATTGTTGAAATCCCGGTCAAGAAGGTTGGGGATATCCGCTTCATTGCTCTTGACAGCATGGACGCGGTACTTCTTTCGGGTATAAGCAGACACAAGCCCGCGCTTTTTCATGATCCGCCCGATCTTGCGCCGGGAAATCGTCCAGCCTTTTCGAAATAGTACACGCTTCAGTTTCCGCTGACCGTATACGCGGCGGTTCTCGTCATACGCAGTCTGAACCGCCTCTTCCAGAGCGCTTTCGTCTTCTCTACCGCGACATTCATAATAGTAAGTGCTTCGCGCAATGCCCAGACACCGGCACAGCGCTGATATTGAGTACTTGTGGGCATTGGCTCGTATCACAACTACTTTCGTGCGAATATCAGCGCCGCTTGCTTTAATACGTCGTTTTCCATCCGCAGCTGCTGATTCTCTTTCCTGAGCCGCAGAAGTTCATGCTCCTCCGGCGTCCGGTTGTCCACGTCGTGGCTGGAACCTGTTGCGTTGATCCGCTTCACCCATTTGTCAAAGGCTGATCCGGTCAAGTCGTACTCACGGACAATCTCGCTTCTGGGCTTGCCGTGATTGAACAGCTCCACCAGTTGCTTCTTCTGTTCTTCGCTGAAGGTCCTCCGCGCTCGTCTTTCTGCCATGGTTTTCTCCTTCCTTTTCCCCCTTGGAAGTATACCATGACCTTATCTTTTCTGTACAGTTTAGTGTAGCCTATCCACATTTTGACACATCCCTTTCTTTTAATTTTGTATATAAAAACACCCACAGAGGGCGGTGCCTGTGGGTGGAATTTTTGGGGTTATCCCTTGGAGTGATTAATATGCCTTTTCCGTTCGTCTGTATAATGTGCCTCTATCAATATCTCCTTCCATAAGGGCACAACGATACTACCGGAATTTATTGAATCTTCATTTTGCAACTTCCGCAAATTTTGTAGTTATTTCATTGCCGCCCTTGAAAACAAAGGTAGCCGTGCAATCTGAATTGATTTTTACTGATTGCACGAGACTATACATTATATCATAATGCCATTTTAGATATTGATGCGTTTCCAGAAAGACGGGAAAACCAGCAACATGATCGGATAAATCTCCAATCTACCAACAATCATGCAGATAGATAATACCCCCTTGCTCAGTATTGAAAGGTCGGCATAATTCCCTGCCGGGCCGACGAGGCCCAATCCCGGGCCAATATTATTTATGGATGCGATGACCGCTGTTGTCGATGTAACGAGGTCTTTTCCTTCCAGCAAAACCGCCAACACCGAAACAGCAAAAATTAATATTGAGAAGAAGAAAAATGCCATAACGCCAGATAAGATTTCTTCATCTACCACACGCCCGTTTATCTTCACTGTTTGCACCGCTCTGGGATGAATGACTTTCGTGATCTCCCGTTTGATGATCTTAAAAAGAAGGATAATACGGATACATTTAAGACCCCCACCGGTTGAACCTGCGCTCGCTCCTATGAACATCAAAATCAAAAGGATTCCTTGGCTAAAGGCAGGCCATAGATTGAAGTCGGCGGTCGCATACCCTGTCGTGGTAATGATGGAGCCAACTTGAAAAGCAGAATATCGTATCGATTCGCCTATGGAATGATATATTGTGCCATTGATGTTAAGCACAATGAGTATAATGGCCGCAACGACAGTGCCAAAATAAAAGCGAAGTTCCTCATCCCGCAGGATCGATTTGATGTTCTTTTTGAAACCCATGTAGTATAAGGTAAAATTCACGCCAAACAGGAGCATGAAAACGGTGATTACTGTTTCTATGTAGACACTGCCGTATGCGGCCACGCTGGCATTCCTGTTGGAAAACCCACCGGTACTCGCCGTTCCGAAGGCGTGAATCAGAGCATCATACAGTGACATTCCGCCTACCAGCAAAAACACCACTTCGACGGCTGTGAGCGCAATATAGATCATATATAGAATTTTCGCCGTCTGACCGATTTTAGGTACAAACTTGTCGGGTGAGGGTCCCGGCGCTTCGGCTTTCATGATATGAAGCGTATTTGCCTTTACGGATGGCAAAATGGCAATCATGAGAATAAGAACTCCCATACCGCCCATCCAATGGGTGAAGCTTCTCCAGAACAGGATGCCTTTAGGCAATGCTTCAATATCTCTGAGAATGCTCGCTCCTGTTGTGCTGAAACCCGATACGGATTCGAATAGCGCATCCATTACAGAGGGGATCGCACCACTAAAAATAAAAGGCAGCGCCCCAAACACGGATACCAGAATCCAGCCCAGCGCCACGATAGCAAAACCGTCGCGGGCGTAAATGCTCGATGTTGTTGTTCTAATCCTTAACAGCCCGAACCCTGCCGCTGCCACAATAATGATGGAAAAAATAAAAGGTGCCACGCCTCCATCACGGTAGATAATAGCCACCAGCAGGGAAGGCAGCATACATGCCGCTTCGATACATAGTACGGTTCCTATGCTTTTCATTATCATTCTGTAATTCATGGGCTATTCTCCCTGCTCGACGATGTCATTTAAGTCCGTCAATTTTTTATCCTTTGCTATGAGGATAACATTGTCGCCCGATTTGATCACATCGCTCCCGTGCGGAATAATGATTTCATTTTTTCTTACAATAGCGGCCACTAAAACGCCTTCTACTACTTTTAATTTTTTAAGCGGGGTATCCAGAAGACTCGTGAGGGCAGTGGCCGTAAATTCAATAACCTCCACTCGGTCACCCATAATCCTGTAAAGTGTATCTACGGGATTGCCCATTGCGTTTTGCAGGCCCCGGACATATCTTAAAATGTAGTTCGCCGTTATGAGCTTGGGGCTTACCACATTATCTATGCCCATGTTTTTAATCGCGCCGGAATAATTCATCCTGTTGATTTTTGCCACAACTTTTTGAACACCGTATTGTTTTGCCAGCAACGCGGTTATGAGGTTTTCTTCATCCCTGCCTGTTACGGAGATAAATGCGCCCATGTCGCTCAGGCTTTCCGAGTGTAATACACTCTCGTCGGAACCGTCGCCGTTAATGATTAATGAATGGGGAAGCAATTCTGTCAATTCCACGCAGCGGTCACGGTCGATTTCAATGATTTTAACCTTGATCTCCATTTCGTTCAGATATTTTGCCAGATAATATGCGATTCTTCCTCCTCCCATAATCATGACGCTTTTTATCTTTTGAACATGAATGCCTATCCGCCTGCAAAAATGAAATACTTTTGACGGACGGCCAACAATGTATATCGTATCGTCTTCTTTGATTATAAAATCTCCCTTGGGAATGATCACATCATTATTCCGAAGCACACCGCCGATCAGGATAGCCGAGGCGATCCTTTTCGAGATGTCTTTTAAACTCATGCCGACAATGGGCATATCGGGGGTTACCTTCATTTCCACCATTTCAACCCGACCTTTTGCAAACATCTCAACATTAACGGCAGGGGGAAATTCAAGCAGTCTGGCGATCTCACCGGCAACGGCTTGTTCCGGATTGATCACCATATCCAAATCGAGGGTCGGCTTTTAATTGAGAAAGCTCATCAGCGTATTCCGGATCCCTGATTCGGGCTATGGTATGCTCCGCTCCCAGCTTTTTAGCCGTAAGGCAGCACACCATATTCATTTCATCGCTGGTTGTGGCCGCAATCAACAAATCGGCTTCTGTCACTCCGGCTTCCAGCAGTATTTTTGTGCTCAGGCCATTTCCTCTGATGCACATGACATCCAAATATTCGCCCGCTTTTCTCAAGGCCTCCGGGTTTTTATCGATTATAATAACGTCATTATTTTCTTTTGACAGGTTTTCGGCCAGATTATACCCAACCTTGCCGTCGCCTATAATGATAATTTTCATGTCTCTTCCCCTTTTTAGATAATCATTAACGGAAAGTCCGGCAGTATATAGCCTAGTCCCTTTTAACAATGTGGCCGATACCGTCTTGGTCATAAACCGTTTTATATAAATCTTTTTTAGGTTCCTTCGGACAATCCGTCTCGTCAAAGGCACATTGCTTGTCTGAATAAAAGCTCCCAAATCGATCCAAATTGCATCGCGCGGGGATATAGGTTGGATCAAGCGCCCATGCAGCCCTAAAATGCTTCATTGCGGCCAAATGGTCGCCTTCTTTTTCAAGCAATATGCCGATCAGGTTATGAGGTTCCGGAGCATGAGGATATTTCATCATGGCATCCGTAATGTTCAAGCAAAAACTCCACAGCCCTATCAAGCGCCTGTTCTTTATTGAGGAAATTCGTAAATCGGAAAGCATCTAAAGCCGTCAGCGTTGGGCCGGGATTTGAAAATTCTGTTTCGGGGCCTTTGCCAAAACTGAATTTCTTACAACGCCAGCCTCCGTCACTGTGCTGTATCTCGAAAAGATGGTCAAAGGTTTTCTGAAGCCTGTTATCGCAGGAATAACCTAAATGGCTAAGGGCGTTAGCGGCATTGATCGTTTGACAGGGATAGATTGCACCTTGCGGGTATAATTTAAACCGCCCATCCTCCCGGCATGTGCTAAAAATCAAGTCGGCAACTTCTTTTAACAAAGGATCGGAAGGTTCCATTCCCAATTCCAGCAGCAGTAACGCGCTCGCTAGGGTAGAAAACGGGCCTCCTTTACTCAAGCGTTTATCGGGCGTCG